>NZ_SLXA01000035.1 GCF_004340975.1 Frisingicoccus caecimuris | reverse complement strand
GTAGTATTTAGCCTTGGGAGGTGGTCCTCCCGACTTCCCACAAGGTTCCACGTGTCTCGTGGTACTCTGGATTCTGCCTGCTGCCTACGGATTTCGGCTACGGGGCTTTCACCCTCTGCGGCTGGCTTTCCCAAAACCATTCGCCTATCCTATCAGCTCACTTTATGCAGTCCGTAACCCCAGCATGCACGCATGCTGGTTTAGGCTCTTCCCATTTCGCTCGCCGCTACTCCGGGAATCGATCTTTCTTTCTCTTCCTCCGGGTACTTAGATGTTTCAGTTCCCCGGGTTCCCTTCATGCACCTATGGATTCAGTGCATGATGACGGAGGTCTGCTCCGCCGGGTTCCCCCATTCAGACATCGCTGGATCAAAGGATATTTGCTCCTCCCCAGCGCTTATCGCAGCTTATCACGTCTTTCATCGGCTCTCAGTGCCAAGGCATCCGCCCTGCGCTCTTTGTAGCATGACCACACCGCTGTATAGCGTTACAACGATGGGCCGGTCATTTTTATAAGAAAAAAAATGTGTTTGTAAAATTTAAATCTTACGGTTTGATGTCTTATCATTTTCAATATGTAGTTTTCAAGGTACATGACTGTGAACACTTGATAAGCTTGTAAGACAAGCGAATCTAGTGTGAACGTCGTTACCCGTCCACTTAGTGAGGTTCTTTCGAACTTAGTGGCGGCGTAACTTCCGCTCTCATTTCAGTCTTTTATTGACTCAGATTCCCCTCGCGCAAGTCTTCCTGAGCCTTCGAAAGCTTTCAGCTTTCTCAGTCACGGAATCCTTCACATGCCTCCTCGCTTCCGGTCCGCAAAGAATATATTCTTTCGTCCCATCGCTTCGTCTGCGCGTTCAGGAAATCTTCGTGGAGATAACGAGATTCGAACTCGTGACCTCCTGCTTGCAAGGCAGGCGCTCTCCCAACTGAGCTATACCCCCAGAATGGGCTTAAGTGGACTCGAACCACCGACCTCACGCTTATCAGGCGTGCGCTCTAACCGGCTGAGCTATAAGCCCATGAATCTGGCATCCACCTACTCTCCCGTGCCGTCTCCAGCAAAGTACCATCGGCCGTCTGTGTCTTAACCATCGTGTTCGGAATGGGAACGGGTGTGCCCCACAGGCGCATCGACACCAGAAACTTCCTGTTGTCATCACTGACAACTAAACAATAAAACAATCCCTACTCCGTCTTCCTTAGAAAGGAGGTGATCCAGCCGCACCTTCCGATACGGCTACCTTG
>NZ_SLXA01000033.1 GCF_004340975.1 Frisingicoccus caecimuris | reverse complement strand
GTCCAAACATGGTGCACTCAAAACAACATCACAAAAGCGAATTATTATTACCGGCTGCGCAGGGTACGTGAAGCATGTCTGGGACAGTTCCAGCATACAGCTCCCACATTTGTGGAGCTTCCTGCCCCGGATAATAAAACAGTAACACCGGCTAGTGTCCCGGTTCCTGACACCCCTGTAGGGATATCACCTGTGATCAGGATCAAAAATATCAGGGGGCTTTCTGCGGAAATATTTCCCACTGCCCCTCCTGAAATACTCCATCACCTTATAGAGGCTTTCAGCCATGTTGAATGACGCTGATACTTCTGGATTTAAGAAAGTCTACCTGGCGATGGGGTTCACCGATCTCCGCCGTGGGATTGATGGCCTGGCAACGATCATACGTTTTCAGTTTCATCTTGATCCATATGATAAAAACACCCTGTTTCTTTTCTGCGGAAGAAGAAGTGACCGGATCAAGGCACTCTTATGGGAAGGGGACGGATTTCTCCTCATGTATAAAAGGCTTGATAATGGTGCATTCCGATGGCCACGTTCTGCAGATGAAGCAATGGCAATCACAGGTGACCAGTACCGGATGCTGATGCAGGGGCTGGAGATTGTTGCCCGGCATCCGATCGCAGAACTGAAAGAAACACCCAGCATCATGTAGTTTGTGCAGAATGCTGAAAATAAAAAAATATAAAAACCGGTAAAAAGGTGTAAATCCACTGGATTTCGGTGTTTATCCACCGTCATTATGCCGAACCGGCATCTGACCTGAATTAGCGATAATACGAAAAATCTGTTATAATCAGAACCAGTATTAAGACAGGAGTTCCGGTTATGGCATTTAAGTACACAGAAGAACAACTGAATAAACTGGATAAGGAATTATTGGTTCAGCTGTTCCTGGGACTGCAGAATCAGGTGGAAAAACTGACGGAGCAGACACAGTCATTAAATGACAAGATGCAGCTGATGATGGAACAGATAGTCCTTTCCAATAAAAACAGATTTGGCAGATCCAGTGAAAAGATGTCTGATCCGGAACAGATCCGTTTTATGGAAGTAGATGGGAGGATCGTATTTTTTAACGAGGCGGAAGCTATCTGCGATCTGGATGCACCGGAACCGGATGACTTGGAACTGAAAGCACCGAAAAAGAAAAAACAGGCTGGGAAAAAGGCTGTTGATTTATCCGGTCTTCCAATCCGCCGTATTGACCATTACATGAGCGCCGACGAGCTGGCAGCTGAGTTCGGTGAAAATGGATGGAAGCAGCTTCCTGATGCCATTTCCAGATGTTATAAGTTTATCCCGGCTAAAGTTGAGGTAGAAGAACATCATATCGGTGTTTATTCCAGCAAAACGGATGAACATATGGTAAAAGCCCCTCATCCGCGGAATCTGCTCCACGGAAGCCTTGTCTCCCCATCCCTTGGTGCTGCCATCATGAATGGCAAGTATGTAAATGCCGTTCCCCTTTACCGTCTCGAAAAAGAATTCGAACGGTACGGGCTTGCGAT
>NZ_SLXA01000032.1 GCF_004340975.1 Frisingicoccus caecimuris | reverse complement strand
CCCGAACACGCCTAGGCAACGAGGAAGTGTATAGCCGAACAGCAAGGGTGTCCATCGTGAGGTGGAATCTGAAGGAAGCTGTAAGCAAACTCTTGGTCCGACGGACAGAAATCACATAGAAGGCTCGGAAATACGGATAAGTCTGCAAAAGAAGATGAAGTCCAAAAGTTGCTGGAAGTACGAGTAAATGTGGCGGATAGATGAGAGGAAAGAGCGCGCGCCTTAAGCGTCGGAGGTCTCACGGAGGTTCCATTAGCCTAGTAACAACGAACCGTGAGAAGTCAGCAGAGCCCATAGTAGTGAGGAAGTTTCTGTAATGGAAATGGAGCGAAGGGGCGAACAATCAATAAGTTTGAGTAGGTCTCGTATTGCAGAAATGGCAACATCTGCCGTAACCAATCGGGGAAAGGTGGTCAAATCAAGCGAGACGGAAAGGAAAGAACGCATGGACACAAGTAGTCTAATGGAGCAGATATTATCTAACGAAAACCTTAATAGGGCATATCTGCAAGTCGTACGAAATAAAGGTGCAGAGGGAGTGGACGGAATGAAATACACAGAACTCAAGGAACATCTTGTAAAGAACGGCGAAATCATCAAGGAACAGTTGAGGACAAGAAAGTATAAGCCTCAACCAGTATGAAGAGTGGAGATACCAAAACCAGATGGCGGTGTCAGAAACCTGGGAGTACCAACAGTAACAGACAGATTTATACAGCAAGCCATTGCACAGGTATTAACACCAATCTATGAGGAACAGTTCCATGACCATAGTTATGGATTCAGACCAAATAGATGTGCGCAGCAAGCAATCCTAACAGCACTCGACATGATGAATGACGGAAACGAATGGATTGTAGATATTGATTTGGAAAAGTTCTTTGATACAGTAAATCATGATAAGCTGATGACTTTAATTGGCAAAACAATTAAAGATGGGGACGTTATCTCTATTGTAAGAAAGTATCTGGTAAGCGGAATAATGATAGATGATGAGTACGAGGAATCAGTTGTGGGAACACCACAGGGAGGAAATCTTTCTCCACTGTTAGCGAACATCATGCTCAATGAACTTGATAAGGAAATGGAAAAGAGAGGGCTTAACTTTGTAAGATACGCTGATGACAGTATCATCATGGTAGGAAGCGAAATGTCTGCTAATCGAGTAATGAGAAGTATCTCTCGATTTATTGAAGAGAAACTAGGACTCAAGGTCAATGTGACCAAAAGCAAAGTGGATAGACCACAAGGACTTAAATATCTTGGATTCGGATTCTACTTTGATAGAAGTGCACAACAGTACAAGGCAAAACCACATGCAAAGTCAGTTATGAAGTTCAAGAAGAGAATGAAAGAACTCACTCGCCGTAGCTGGGGCGTTGGCAACGGCTACAAGGTAGAGAAAATTAATCAGCTTATCAGAGGATGGATAAACTATTTTAAAATAGGTAGTATGAAAGAACTGTGTAAGCAACTTGACGGAAACATTAGATACAGGTTTCGCATGTGCATCTGGAAACATTGGAAAACCCCACAGAATAGAGCAAAGAATCTTATTAAGCTTGGAGTACCCAAATGGGCGGCAAAGCGTACAGCTTATGCTAAAGGATACGCAAGAGTATGCCGGAGCTCAGACATACATCAAGCCATAAGCAATAAGAGACTAACGTCATTTGGATTAGTCTCAATGTTAGATTACTACACCGCAAGGTGTGTTACATGTCAAGTTGATTGAACCGCCGTGTACCGAACGGTACGCACGGTGGTGTGAGAGGTCGGAATTTCTCAATCAAGAGAAATTCCTCCTACTCGAT
>NZ_SLXA01000031.1 GCF_004340975.1 Frisingicoccus caecimuris | reverse complement strand
GGAGCTGTCGCACTAAATAAAAATTAGTGCGGCAGCACTTTTTTTACCAAAAGCAAGAGCCGGGCTTCGAAAAGTCCGGCTCTTGGTGTAAAATTGACTTATGCGACTAAACCAATTATTACAGAAAGATTATACAACATCTTCTCTGTACTATCAAATCAAACTTCCGCTGGATTTGGAAATTTTAATCCCGGCAGATGATCCGGTACGCCTACTGAGTGCTTTTGTGGAGGGAATGGAACTCAGAGAACTTTATAAGACTTATGGTAAGGTAAAGAAAAATCAGGCGTCACCAAAGCAGCTGTTTAAGATTATCATTTACGCCAGCATGAACCGCATTTATTCAAGCAGAGACATTGAAACGGCATGCCGCAGAGATGTCAACTTTATGTATCTTTTAGAAGGAAAACCGGCTCCTGATCACGCAACGATTGCACGATTCATCTCTTTACATTTGTCGCAGTGTTCAAAAGAGACAATGGCCGAAGTAACGGGCATTCTTTATGAATTAGGAGAAATATCCGGAAAAAGTATCTTTATTGATGGAACGAAGATTGAATCTGTTGCTAACAAATACACTTTTGTTTGGAAAAAAGCAGTTACCAAAAGCATGGCAAAACTGTTTGATAAAATTTCAGAACTGGTAAGTGAATGTGAAACACTCTATGGTCTTAAAATCGTTTATCGAAACGAAATCTCTCTGCATACCTTAAAGAGAATGCGGAAGCAGCTTTATAAGATAAAAAACGAAGAACAGATTGCGTTTGTGCATGGTATCGGAAAAAGAAAGACTCCTCTGCAAAAATCTATAGAGACACTGGAAACTTACATAGAAAAACTGAAAGAATATACAAAAAAGATTCATGTCTGCGGTGAACGCAACAGTTATTCGAAGACGGATCCTGATGCAACGTTCATGAGGATGAAAGAAGATGCCATGATGAATGGTCAGTTAAAACCGGCTTATAATCTGCAGCATGGTGTTGATTCTGCATATATTACCTGGCTTGCCATCAGTGAAAGGCCTACTGATACAAGAACGCTGATTCCGTTTTTAAAAGAAATGGAAGAATATCTGGCATTCAAATATAAAGAGATCGTAGCTGATGCCGGATATGAAAGTGAAGAAAACTACTTGTTTATAGAAGAAAACGAACAGCTTGCATTTATCAAACCACAGAATTATGAAATTTCAAAGACCAGAAAGTACAGGCAAGACATCAGCCGCATGGAAAACATGGATTACAACGCTGATAATGACACATATTGCTGTAGAAATGGGCAGATACTGACTGCCCGGTATGAGAAGAAAGAAAAAACTGCAAGCGGCTACAAAAGAACAGTTACCGTGTATCAATGCAATCATTGTAAAGACTGTCCGTTCAAAACAGAATGTATCAGGGGCAACAACTGCAAGACACCAATGGAAGAACGTCAAAAAGTGTTGTATGTTTCAAAAGTAATGAAACAGAAACGACTGGAAACCCTGGAGAGAATCACCAGCGATTATGGAACGCAGCTGCGGATGAACCGGAGCATTCAGGCAGAAGGATCCTTTGCAGTCATAAAAGAAGATATGGATTTCAGACGTTATTTATATCGCGGAAAAGAAAACGTTACTGCTCAGAGCATTATCCTGGCAATTGGTTATAACATCAATAAGCTTCACCATAAAATCCAGTCCGAAAGAACCGGACAGCATTTGTTTTCACTGAAGAAAACAGCGTAATTTTAGACAGTTCAAAACAAAAAAACTCGGATAGACTTTCTTCCTAAAAGAAGGTCTGTTAAAGTATGCACGAAAATCAAATAACGTCTTATTATTCAAGGGATTTTCCTTAAAATGAGCACAAAGAGGCCGCCGCATCTATGATTTATTCAATCATTAATGCGACGGCCCC
>NZ_SLXA01000030.1 GCF_004340975.1 Frisingicoccus caecimuris | reverse complement strand
TCAAAGTCAGATGAATTCAGTGAAATCCTGGGTTCGTTTGGATTACAACAGACGGTGGGTGAAGCCGTATATGTGACAAGAACAGATGCGAAATACCATACAGCAAATTGCAGTAAGATTCGGGATAATCAGACGAATGTATTGTTGCTTCAGGACGCACGGAGTATTGGATATGAAGTTTGTCCAGAGTGCCATTAGATGAAACAAAAAGGGGAGGATAGGATATCATGGTATGAAAAAAATAAAATTTTTAAAAGGTTCAATTTGTCTGGTTGTCAGTTTATGTTTTGCGCTATCATCGATTTCAGTTTTGGCTGAAGAAGAACTGCCAATAGCAGCCATGGATATAGAGACGTCCGAAAGCAGTGAAAATTCAGGCACATTGACAGAAGATGAGACTGTAGAGACGGAAGACAGCTTAACAGAAGAATTTTTCGGAGAAGACATAGAACCTTCAGAAACTCTTCCTGAGACAGAAATATTTTCTGAAAAAGCAAATCATGCAGACGATGTAGTTATGACTGTGGAGGAAACAGAAGCGCTTAGTATTTCTGTAGATTATACAGAAGGCATTTCTTGCGGACAGGAGATTATTTTTACAGTGAATGCTTCCGGAGGTTCTGGCAATTATAAATACAGGCCCGCCGGTCTTATGACAGTAGAAGATGGCCAATTGGTAAGTGTTTATGATGTAAGTTATGGGAATAATGGTTCCTATCGGAAAAATAATGAATTTGGCTTTACTTTTTATGCATCCGGTACATATTATATCCGTTTCAGTGTTATGGATATGACTACGTTTGAAACGAAAACAACCGGGTTGTATGAATATACGCTTAACATACAGGATGCGAGTTATCCGTCTGTCATGCAGATCGTTAAGACAGTAGCGGCTCAATGTAGGAATGAATGTGCAACAGATTTCGAAAAAGCTTTATGGCTGCATGATTGGATTTTAGATAAAGGGGATTATGATTATTCATACAGCTATTGTTCTGCAGAAGGAATTCTTGCCAGAGGGAAAGGTACCTGTGAATCTTATCATAGGGCATATGTATTGCTTCTTAACGAAGTCGGTATTGAGACCGGCCGTATTACAGGTAATGGACACGTCTGGACGGCAGTAAAAATGGATGGTGAATGGTATCAAATTGATACAACCTGGGATGATGGCGGAGAACAGATGAAGGGAACGATTTATGAACATATGTATTTCGGCGTGACCGATGAAATTATCGGTCTTGTGCATACGGATCACCAGTTGGCAGTACCGGGCTATGAATCGACAACATTGGAAAATAATTACTTCATCAAGACAGGGCAGGTTAAGCAATGGTCAGATTCGTTTGTGGATACTATTAAGCAGAATTTGGAAAATGGAGAAACAAAGTTTGTTTTGAATGTGAATAGTAGTATGCCGGATAACTATAAAAATGTTATTTACAATCTTGTAGCGTATGAATTATCAAAAACAGATTGGGACGGAAAAGACCTGGATATTTCCTACACTGATGATTGTTTCACTTGTGAGGTGAAGGCAGTATCGGATGATGAGACAGTAACGTATTATGTAACCTATGATGCAAACGGCGGCGAATTGCCAATAAGTAACGGTGGGGGAGAGGCTTATACAACATATCGGGTGTGTGAGCGTGTGGGCGATAAACATACAATTGATCTTGATTCTTACTATAGGCCTAAAAGGTTTTATAAGGTTACATATCATGGCAATGGCCAAGGTGCAAAAACTTTTGAATTCCAGAATTATTTTAAATTTTTAGGGTGGAATACAAGGAAAGATGGTAGCGGAAAAACTTATAAAGCAGGAGATGTATATTCCGAGAATAAAGATATCACTCTGTATGCGCAATGGTCAACGGAGTATTTTTCAGATCGATATGTGGAGAGACCGGGCTATGTGTTCAAAGGCTGGTATACCCAGAAGCAAGGCGGAAAAAAAGTTACATCAAAAACAGTTATCAAAGGAGATACGGACGTTTATGCTCAGTGGGAACCGGGAAAGTTTTTGCTGGATGCTAAGCAAATCTTTGTAGATATCGGTGACATAAAAACTATAACAGCATCTGTCACTTCTGGGCAGGAAGATTTTGATGTTTCATGCACTTGGGATGGAGGCACGCAGGACCGGCAGATCATACATGCAGATAGATATCTGAATACAGTGTCTGTTCAGGGGCTCCATGAAGGAGAAGCGAACGTCTACGTAAGTATTAAAAATTCT
>NZ_SLXA01000029.1 GCF_004340975.1 Frisingicoccus caecimuris | reverse complement strand
GTAAACGCTCAATAGCGAGTACCTCCCAAAATTAAGAGCCGCCTCACGGCAGCCCTGGTTATCAGTTTTTTCGAATCCCGTCCGGTAGATTTGGTGACCACGGTAACAGATCATCCAGAAAGGACCGGTTGGTATCTTCCATATGTTTCGGTATCTCTTCTAAGAGATATACGAAGTAATCATACGGTTTTAGGTTGTTTGCCTTTGCTGTTTCCGCAATGCTGTAAATGATCGCAGATGAATGGGCACCGTTGATGGTGTCAATCATCTGCCAGTTCTTTTTGCCAATGCAGAAACCTCGGATGGCACGTTCTGATGCGTTGTTGTCGATTGGAACTTCGCCATCTTCCAGAAATACCCGGAGGTATTTCTCCTGATTCAAGATATATGTGTATGCCTTTCGAAGCTGTCCGCTGGAGGGGACGGTTGGTTCCATTTTTTTGAGGTACACAAATAAGGCATCAACCAATGGTTTTATAACCAGTTGTCGCTGCATAAGTCTCTCATCAGGTGGGAGTTCTTGTAGTTTTCCTTCTTCGCGATAGATTGCCTGTATCTGTTTCATTACCAGATAGGCGTTGGACTTCTTACGCTGTTCTTTTGGAACAACGTTCATCGCCTCATCAAACTTTCTTCTGGCATGAACCCAGCAGCCTGCGATTCGCAGATCCTCGCGTTCTTTTTCCACTTTGTGGTAGACCTGATATCCATCCGTCACACAGATGCCGGAATAGTTCTTGAGGAATTCCCTTGGATGGGAGCTGTTGCGAGTTTTATGGTAATCGTACAGGACGATCTGTTTGTCTTTGTACAGATGCCCGGAGCGATACACCCACATGTAGCTCTTGGATCCGGCAGGACGACCATCTCGATGTACCAAAACAGGAGTTTCATCTGCCTGAATCACATGATAATCATACAGCTTTTGATGGAGATAATCGTACAGGATTGCCAGATAGCTTTCGCCCAGTCTAATCATCCAATTGGCCATGTTTTGACGTGTGATGCTAAGACCATAACGGGAAAACTCCTGTTCCAGGCGATAGAGAGGAACAGCATTGACATACTTGCCATTCATAATCGCTGCAGCAAGTGTTGGAGATACCAGACTTCCGTGAAGCAATGCCTGTGGATGGTCTGCTTTTATAATTCGTCCATCTTTCTTGCTTGCATACACACCAACATGATGCTCGTCTATTTCAATCTTTGCAGGAATGAAACGGTAACGTTTGGAGATAGCATCTGGAAGCTGCTTCCAACCGTTTTCTCCAAACTCAGCCACTAATTCTTCCTCGGTCATGTAGTGTGTAATGATGTTCACCGGAAGACCTGACAGATCGGCATCCTTCTTACCAACAGATTTTGGTTTGCGAGCTGGTTTTGATTCCAAAGTTTCAGGCTCTTCGGCATCCAGATCAGATACCGCCTCGGCTTCATTGAAGAAAACGATGGTTCCATCTATTTCCATAAAACAGATCTGACTGGCATCATCCATCTTCTCAGAAGATCTGCCGAATCTGTTCTTATTGGAAAGAGTGGCCTGTTCAATAAGGAGTTCCATTTTTCTGTTTAGATCTTGTATCTCACCAGAAAGCTTATCGTTCTGTTCCTGAAGCTGGAGGAATAACTCTACGATAAAAGACTTATCCAATGTATTCAGTTGTTCTTCGGTGAATTTAAATGCCATTGTTCAAACTCCTTTTATTTCTGAAGTCATTATAGCAGAAAATACGAGTTTGGGCGAATTCACCACGTATTGTTATTCGTCGTTTTGACGGTGGATAACAATCATGAATATCTTAGGATCTATGAGATACTCATGACTGTTATCCACAGACTCTGCAAAGGATTCTTCTTTCGTGAAAAGAATTACTTAAGCAGAAAACGCTTTTGTGGATAACTAATAAAAATATATTTTGTATCGTTTTTAAGTGTAAAAAATAGAAATTTTATTTTCTACGTATTGCACAATCACATTGTTTTTGGAGGATCTGTCAGTTCCTCGATCGGACGCCTGGCAACGATTTCTAATCCCTGCATCAGCATACGGTATTGTTTGGGAGTAACTTCCATGGCCTCTTCCTTCGTACGAGGCCAACTGAATCCGCCAACATTTAATCGTTTGTAAAGAAGCAGGAACCCATCTCCTTCCCAAACCAGCCCTTTGATTCGGTCGGTACGTTTACCACAGAAGAGAAACAGGATGTTTTTCTGAAAGGGATCCAGCTCGAATTGATATTTAATAGTGGATGCCAGACCATCAATTCCACGCCTTAAGTCGGTGTAGCC
>NZ_SLXA01000028.1 GCF_004340975.1 Frisingicoccus caecimuris | reverse complement strand
TGTTTATGATACACTAGAATTACCGAAAAAAAGCGTCAGAATTCCCTGAAATCAGCAAGGGAAATTCCCCAAAAAAGGCGGGACATATTGAACCACCTCTACATTACCATTATCCTTTATCTAAGCACGACCATAGATAAAGGAGGAAAGGAAGATGCTCACTATGTCCCAAATCAATCATATCAAAGATTTGAGCAATTGTGGATACCGTATCAGTGAAATTTCTGAAAAAACTGGTGCTGATCCTAAAACAATACGGAAATATCTATCACAGGATGATTTTTCTCCTGAGCCACCGATTGTCCAGGAGAAGCCTTCAAAGCTGGATCCTTTTAAGCCAATCATACATGAATGGCTGGAGGAAGATAAAAAGCACTGGCGCAAGCAGCACCACACAGCCCAGCGAGTTTATGAACGCTTGATAGAAGAACACGGTTATACCGGAAGCTACAGCATCGTCCAGCGCTACATGAAAAAGTGCCGCTCTATACAGACGGAAAAGGCTAACCTGGAACTGATCTGGGATCCTGGCCCTGCACAGGTGGATTTTGGAGAAGCAGACTTCTACGAAGCCGGAAAGCTGTGCCGCAAGAAATACCTTACTGTATCATTCCCATTCAGCAATGATGGCTACAGTCAGGTATTCGGCGGGGAGACAGCTGAGTGTGTCTGCCAAGGGCTTCAGGATATCTTTGAATTTATAGGCGGTGTACCGCCATTACTGATCTTCGACAATGCGACTGGTGTCGGCCGGAGGATCGGTGATGCCATTCATGAATCGGAGCTCTTCTCGCGGTTCCGTGCCCACTATCACTTCCGGGTGCGTTTCTGTAATCCTTACTCTGGCTGGGAGAAAGGGAACGTGGAACGTAAGGTGGATTATAACCGGTCAAACCTGTTCGTACCGGTACCTCATTTCACGGAGATTGAAAAATATAATCAGAAACTGCTTTCCCGTCATGAAAAGAAAGCCGCTGAACTTCATTATAAGAAACAAGTGCCCATTGGGGAACTGTTTGAAGAAGATCGAAAGGCGCTCCTGATGCTGCCTCCAAAAAGGTTTAACGTCTGCCGGTATGAATGGCAGAAAGCAGATGGGTACGGGAAAGTCTGTATGGATGGAAAACATTTTTACTCCACTATGCCGGAAAATGCCCACCAAAAAGTACTGGTTGGGATACATGCCCATACAATTGATATCCTCACAGAAGAAGGACAGGTCATCACTACCCACCGGCGTGCTTTCGGAGAAGGACGTACGGACATCAGTGATTACAGCACAACTCTGGCTGTTCTCATGAAAAACTCCGGTGCGTGGGGAAACAGCGGCCTACGCCGTGAGACACCGGATGCCCTTCGTGCCTATATGGATGCCCAGCCAAAAGAGAAGCTGAAAGACTGCCTGCGGATCATGAATGAGCTGACCAATCAGTATGGATTCCGTGCGGCCACCAGTGCCATGGAAATGACCTGTGCAAGAGGAAACATAAACATCTGTGATGCTTCCGTACTGGCTGCCCGGATTACCGGTTATGGTATCTATACCCCACCGGAGACCGGCCCCTCACTGGCAGTATATGATGAGGCTTTCCTAAAGGAAGGAGGCACTGCATCGTGATGACACCAAAGATGAAAGAAGAGATCTGTGCTCAGATACTTGTGGCAAGCAGACAGTTGTTCCTCTCGTCCAGAATATCAGAGATCTGCCTTGAAAAAGGGACACAGAAACAGCTGGAATTCGTTCTGGAACTTATGAATGAGGAACTTACCTTGCGGGATGAGAACCGCCGTAAGCGTTTGATTAAACGCGCCGGTTTTCCAATCTATAAGACTTTCGAGGATTACAGCTATCGAAGTGTGAAGTTTCCCCCTGCATTCTGCAGGGAGGAGCTTGAAGCACTGGAATTTGTTCCTGAAAAGAAAAATCTGGTGCTTTATGGGCCGGTTGGCATTGGGAAGACGCATATGGCGATAGCGGCGGGTGTGAAAGCATGTAATCTTGGCTACAAGACAAAATTTTATACCGTCACGGAGCTTGTTTTGAAGCTGGCAGAAGCCCGTAAAAACGGGACCTTGGAACGGCTTCTCAGGGATCTGCGCAGTCTTGACCTGCTCATTCTGGATGAATGGGGATATGTTCCTGTGGACAAGGATGGATCGCAGCTCCTGTTCCGAGTCATATCTGACAGCTATGAAAGTAAAAGTCTAATATTGACTACAAACCTGGAGTTTTCTAAATGGGGTGGTATCTTCACGGATGATCAGATGGCGGCAGCCATGATCGATCGGCTCGTCCATCATGGACATCTGCTGATCTTTGAGGGTAAAAGTTATCGTATGGAACACGCCCTCATGCGCCGGGATGCATAATCAATGCCCGCCAATAGTAGGGAAAATCCCTTGACGAAAACAGGGAATTTCGACGCTTTTTTCAGGGAAAAGTACTTGACAAAAAACAGA
>NZ_SLXA01000027.1:1446-2551 GCF_004340975.1 Frisingicoccus caecimuris | reverse complement strand
GAAATCCGTAGGCAGCAGGCAGAATCCAGAGTACCACGAGACACGTGGAACCTTGTGGGAAGTCGGGAGGACCACCTCCCAAGGCTAAATACTACTCAGTGACCGATAGCGTATAGTACTGTGAAGGAAAGGTGAAAAGAACCCCGGGAGGGGAGTGAAAGAGAACCTGAAACCCTGTGTTTACAAGCTGTGGGACATCCTTAAGAGATGGACCGCGTACTTTTTGTAGAACGGTCCGGCGAGTTACATCATCTGGCGAGGTTAAGGACTAAAGGTCCGGAGCCGAAGGGAAACCGAGTCTTAATAGGGCCAGAGTCAGATGGAGTAGACCCGAAACCGGGTGATCTATCCATGTCCAGGTTGAAGTTGCCGTAAAAGGCAATGGAGGACCGAACCCACATCCGTTGAAAAGGGTGGGGATGAGGTGTGGATAGGGGAGAAATTCCAATCGAACCCGGAGATAGCTGGTTCTCCTCGAAATAGCTTTAGGGCTAGCCTCAGTTTAGCGACACGGAGGTAGAGCACTGAATAGCCTAGGGGGCGTCAAAGCCTACCGAAGCTTATCAAACTCCGAATGCCGTGGACGTGATGACTGGGAGTCAGACTGCACGAGATAAGTTGGGTAGTCGAAAGGGAAAGAGCCCAGACCGCCAGCTAAGGTCCCAAAATACATGTTAAGTGGAAAAGGATGTGGGATTTCGAAGACAACTAGGATGTTGGCTCAGAAGCAGCCATCCATTCAAAGAGTGCGTAATAGCTCACTAGTCGAGAGGTCCTGCGCCGAAAATGTCCGGGGCTGAAACATGATACCGAAGCTGCGGAACCGCAAGGTTGGTAGAGGAGCATTGTCAGCGGGAAGAAGCTGTACCGGAAGGAGCAGTGGACTGCTGAGAAGAGAGAATGCCGGAATGAGTAGCGAGAACAAGGTGAGAATCCTTGTGGCCGAATATCCAAGGTTTCCAGAGTAAAGCTGATCTGCTCTGGGTAAGTCGGGGCCTAAGGCGAGGACGAGAGTCGTAGTCGATGGACAACAGGTGGAGATTCCTGTACTGCATATGGACAGAACTGTGGGGACGCAGAAAGAGAGCGTGAGCCGGGAATGGAA
>NZ_SLXA01000027.1:0-1349 GCF_004340975.1 Frisingicoccus caecimuris | reverse complement strand
GTTCCATATGTACCCGTACCGTAAACCGACACAGGTGGATGAGGAGAGGATCCTAAGGCCGACGGGAGAAGTGTTGTTAAGGAACTCGGCAAAATAACCCCGTAACTTCGGGAGAAGGGGTGCCTCGAGAGAGGCCGCAGAGAAATGGCTCAAGCAACTGTTTAGCAAAAACACAGGTCTATGCGAAACCGAAAGGTGAGGTATATGGGCTGACGCCTGCCCGGTGCTGGAAGGTTAAGGGGAGAGGTTAGCCGCAAGGCGAAGCTTTGAACTTAAGCCCCAGTAAACGGCGGCCGTAACTATAACGGTCCTAAGGTAGCGAAATTCCTTGTCGGGTAAGTTCCGACCCGCACGAAAGGCGTAATGATTTGAGCACTGTCTCGACAACACACCCGGTGAAATTGAAATACCAGTGAAGATGCTGGTTACCTGCGCCAGGACGGAAAGACCCCATGGAGCTTTACTCCAGCTTGATACTGGGATCCGGTATTGCATGTACAGGATAGGTGGGAGACAAGGAAATGAGGACGTCAGTCCTCATGGAGTCGCTGTTGGGATACCACCCTTGCAGTATTGGGTTTCTAACATGTGCCCGTGACCCGGGCAGTGGACAATGTCAGGCGGGGAGTTTGACTGGGGCGGTCGCCTCCGAAAGGGTATCGGAGGCGCTCAAAGGTTCCCTCAGAATGGTCGGAAACCATTCGGAGAGTGCAAAGGCATAAGGGAGCTTGACTGTGACACCGACGGGTGGAACAGGTACGAAAGTAGGACTTAGTGATCCGGTGGTATGAAAGTGGGATTGCCATCGCTCAACGGATAAAAGCTACCCTGGGGATAACAGGCTTATCACTCCCAAGAGTTCACATCGACGGAGTGGTTTGGCACCTCGATGTCGGCTCATCGCATCCTGGGGCTGAAGTAGGTCCCAAGGGTTGGGCTGTTCGCCCATTAAAGCGGTACGCGAGCTGGGTTCAGAACGTCGTGAGACAGTTCGGTCCCTATCCGGCGTGGGCGTAGGAGAATTGAGAGGAGCTGTCCTTAGTACGAGAGGACCGGGATGGACGAACCTCTGGTGGATCTGTTGTATTACCAAGTGCATGGCAGAGTAGCCAAGTTTGGAAGGGATAAACGCTGAAGGCATCTAAGCGTGAAGCCCCCCTCAAGATGAGTTCTCCCATAACGAAAGTTAGTAAGACCCCTTGAAGACGACGAGGTAGATAGGGCAGAGGTGGAAGTGCAGCAATGTATGGAGCTGACTGTCACTAATCGGTCGAGGGCATGACCAGAAGGCGGGTCAGGAGAGAGAAAGAGACGATGGAAGACATTTTCAGTATGTAGTTTTGAAGGCA
>NZ_SLXA01000026.1 GCF_004340975.1 Frisingicoccus caecimuris | reverse complement strand
AACAGGATTATCCTTACGATATTTTTATCCTCATCTTTTCTGGCAACAGCCATTTTTCTTTGCCTGCGCTTCAAAAAGATGAGGATAACGTTTTCATCTTAAACCACAGATTCGTGCCATTTCTGCCTCATCATCAGGCCACAGCGGTTTTTCATCTGTTGACATTTTGCCGGATTCCATTGCTTTGCGCATCATTTCCACTGAAGGAACTGCGTAAATGCGGGTAGTCTCCGTTGAGGAATGTCCTAGTATCCTGGAGATAAGCTCCAGTTCCGTTCCATCCTGATACAGATTTGTTGCACGGGTCCGGCGAACCATGTGCGGATAGCAGTGTTCTGGCAGGTTAGGATGTTCAGGACGTATCTTGGATGCATATTTTTTTATGATACGTTCTACATTTCCTACAGACATCCTATCTTTCCTGCCTTTTATGACTGTAAATATCAGTGGCGAGTCAGGATCCTTCGTTGGATGATAAGCCTTAAGGTAATTCCTCATGTGGTCGGCAGTTGTGTCTGTGATAGCAACGATTCGTTCCTTATCACCTTTTCCGTATATTCTAAGGTATGGTATCTCAGCATCCAGATTTACTGAGGAGACATCAAGCGATAACAATTCAGAGACCCGGATGGCCGAATCATAAAGTAAGATAAGGATCATCTGATCCCTTTGGCCAATCTTTGTATTCAGAGGGGCTGAAAGCAATGCTTTAAGATCCTCCTCAGATATCACTTCCCTTGTCAGTTTTGGTACTTTGAGAAAGGGAACATGTGAAGCCGTCAGCGCTACTGACTGTAAAGAAATATCACCATCCGCAACATACCACAGGTATGCCCTGATTGCTGCCAGCCTGTTATTGCAGGTGGTTTCGGCATTTCCATTTTTGTTCAGGAACTCTATATAGGACAACAACAGGTCATGTGTACAATCCTCGAATCCGAAGGAGCGTATAGACAGATGCAGAGTGTCTGTTACATATCGTCTAAAAACTGTCAGCGCATCCCGGTAAGTCTCCACCGTATTTCTGCTTTTTAATGCCTGCTCCGGCAGGTAATGTTCAAGGAATTCAAGGGTCTTTGAAAAGAACAGCTTCTTCTGTGACTTTATTCTACTCATACGTGTTTACCTCCGGGATTACAAGTTTTCCAGTCCTATCTTTGGCCCGGATTATTCGGAACGCTTCGGCAACCTGATGGTAGTAATAGAAAGTTTCATCCGGGCTTTGATGGCCTAAATACCTGCTGAGGAATGGAAGCATTTCTTTTAACGGAATACCTTCTTCCATCCACAGATTCATCCGTTTTACCACAAAAGTATGTCTGAGGCAGTGTACTGTCGGAGCTTTGTCACAGTATTTCGCATACGGTGTCAAAGCCCAGAATTCCCGGAACTTTTTATCAATTGTACAGTTACTCAGGCACCTTTCAGTTTCTCTTGCAGGGAAAACCCAGTCCGACAGGCAATGATATTTATCGTACAGGACTTTTTCATATGTCCGTAACAGTTCTGTAAGGTCCTCAGGCATATATATCAGTCGGTCCTTATGTCCTTTGGAATGCAGTATGCGGATTGTTCCCTGTCTAAGATCCATATCCATCCAGTGTAGTTTTCTTGCTTCTGAAATGCGCAGGCCACAACAATAAATGAGCCGAAAAAGTACCTTATACTCGGTAGCCAGCCGATAGAAACCTATTATGCTGACTGCTGGAGCGTAACTATCAACCGCTTCGAAGAATGCTTTTATTTCAGCATCTGACAGGATATGTACTACTGTTTTCTCAGCTTTATAAAAGTTAGATGGGATGTAAGCTTCTAACCCCAATGAAACCAGAAACAATGCGAATTGTCGTATTACGGATGTTCTGGCGGAGCACGTGACGAGAGCTTCGCCATCACGTAAAGTTCCCCATTTCTTTACAAGATCTCTGCTCAGATGTGGCTCCTTAACGGATTCCTCTATACAGAAAACATCAAAGTGTTTCAGTTTCCATTCTTCGCTTTCATATATAAAACCAGCAGCCCGTTTTTCCTGTAAAAACATTTCAATGTACGGTGCAAAACAGCTTTGGAATTGATAACCACTGATATTCATGCCAAACCTCCTTCCATGAGGATCCCGGCACGGTCCAGGGATAATCCACATTTTCTGCTTCTTTCGTCATCCAGAAGCAGATACTTCATAACACTTGTCGGATCACGGTGTCCAAGAGCGTCCATGACATCATCAATCCCTGCATTGTTCCGCAAAAGATTTGTTGCGAAGGTTCTGCGGGTCACATGAAAACCACCGCCTTTTACATCTTTTCTCTCAGGCAGGATACGGTAGAGAGCTTTTGTGCATACCTTACCAGTAAGTTTTCCGTATGGAGCTTTTGATCTGATAAAAATATATTCAGTACCGGTCTTTGGTCTGCCGGATGTTATATATGAATATACAGCATTGCCAACTTCAACAGGTAACGGAAGAGTGATCTGCGTTTTTGTTTTCTTCATGACAATGGATATCTGACGGTTCTTCCAGTCAATATCCTGAAATCTGAGTGCCAGGATATCATATGCCCTCAGCCCCATCCTAACTCCAAGCAAAACGATTGCAATGTCGCGAAGTTCTATAGGTTCATTGTGTTCCGCCCGAAAAGTATTGATTCTCTGTAACTGCTCATCAGACAGCACATCAATGATCTTATCCTGCGGAGCAGTTCCTGACATCAGACATACATCCAGACTGTGATTATCTACATATCCCTTTTCAGCAAGATAGCGTAAAAACGCCCTTACGACCACAAAGCAGCCAGACCGTCCCTGAAAAGTTGTATGCTCATCATAGCGCGAAAACTCTTTTATGATTGTGGGTGAAAGCTGGTTGAAATTTTCATAGCCATGGTCAACCAGAAATCTGCAGAAACGAGTGCAGGAACAACGGTAACTTTTTATTGTTCCAGCATCCCGAAATTCTCGCTTTTTCTGATCGAGCAGCCCTGATATAGCCTCTCTGCACCATGATGGCAGTTCATCAAACATGATTGGATCATATTTGTACTTACCATCTGGATGTATATCACCTATCAGGGTATAATCTTCATAAAATTTCAGGACTCGCCGCCAATGGCGCCATGAATGCCCCAGCGTTCTATTGATTTCTGCAAACCAGATCCACATGATATCCTGATGAAATCCGAAGAAATGCATATCCAGGAACAGGTACAGTGCAGTCAAGGCATGTCTGGCAAGGTTTAGGGTCGTACCAACATATCCATGAGATTCCAAAATCTTAATAAAAGGTGTGATCGTTTTATGGAATTCATCTGCCGATAAGGTTACGTCAGTTATCTTATCCAGAGCTCTCCGATTCTCAGATGAGAACTCAGATACTGACCCGATATGAGGATATATCTGGCATTTCAAGACAAGGCTGTAGTTCATAGGGCAAAGACCTTTTTCTCCATAAAATCTGATCATACGCGCAGTATTGTTCAATATCATGGCCTTTGTATCATCAGAACAGTACATTTTTGCTCCTATCAGCTTTATGACTGCATCATAAGTGATATCAGCAATGGCATGCACCCCCATATCATCCAGAAAAAGTAATCCCTCTGAACAGTAAATCCGGGTAAGTTTCAATGTCCGGGCTGTATAGCGGCTGCTACAATCAGCAAGATATACATCAAGGTCCTTTCGCCATAGTGCAGGCAGCTTGTCATAGTTTGACCGGCTCAGATAAAGCCTGCGGTCAGAAATAGTTCCGGTAAAGTCCATTTCCTCTAACTGATATACATACTGTACCCATACAGCACACCTTTGCCGTGGTAATTCATTCTTGATCTCTGCAAGCCAGCTTTCACGGATCGCATCTGAATAACTTCCATCTCTTTGCTTTATAAAAAGACCAAGGGACTCATAGCAATCTCTATGCGACTTCTGACTGCTGGAACACACCTCCTTTTCTTTCAGCAGCATCATTACTTTTTCTGAAGTTTCATTGTAATTCATGAAATCACATCCTTCCGGTTTTATTGTGACTTCATTATTGCATATAAATTTTTATCCTTATATTTCTATTGAAAAACTGGCTAAACTTAATGCTCCATAAAAAGGTGAGGATAAAAATATCGTAAGGATAA
>NZ_SLXA01000025.1 GCF_004340975.1 Frisingicoccus caecimuris | reverse complement strand
GATATACCGGACCAATCATGACAATTCTTTTTAACTTTTTCATACGCTTCCTTCTCCACTTTTGTAACTTTCCTTAAGGAAGTAACTTAAGGATTGAAATATGATAGAGTCAAAGCATGCTGAGAAAAGAGCGGTTTAGATTTTTTAAATTGAACGAAAAGGAGACAGAAAAGATATGAAGCAAATGTTATTCAAAGAATGGGCGGCTGTATGGGTGGAAGAAAAACGAAAATATGTTAAAGAGTCCACATACGCGAATTATGTGGTTGTTCTTGATAATCATTTAATAATGAGGTTAGGTGAGTACAAAGTATGCGATATTACAAAAGAGATTGTTCAGAACATGATAATAGAAATGCGTGATAGAGGACGACGTGACAAAAGGGGAGGATTATCAGACAAAACAGTAAAAGATATTATAGCAATTTTAAAGATGTGTTTGAGAGATTACGGACGAAATGACGGATGGATTTATGGGAAAAATGCATTGAAATATCCGTTGAACTGCAATGCTGCGCAAATAAGAATAATGGATGATGATATGTATAGAAAAATGCTATCAGCTATTAATCGTGAGCATGATTTTGAAGCTATGGGATATGCATTAAGTTTATATACGGGGATGAGAATAGGTGAAATTTGTGCATTGCAGTGGAAGGACATTGATTTGGAGAAGAAGATTATTTATGTCTCAAAAACATTACAGAGAATTTATCTTAAAGAAGGGAATAGAGGAGTTACCAAAATTATTATAGGAGCGCCAAAATCTAAAAGCGCTATACGGGAAATTCCCATTGCGAAGGCGTTAGAAAGTTTTTTAGAAAGTAGTGTAAGTAGTGGAGAATACTATATTCTCAGTGGAACAGCAAAATATATCGAGCCGCGTCTGTATAGGCAGCATTTTATGGATTTCCTGTGTAGAAACAAATTAGATTATATGCGGTTTCATGATTTGCGTCATACATTTGCAACTCGTTGCATAGAACGAGGCGGCGATTATAAGACGGTGAGTTGTATTCTGGGGCATTCGTCAGTCAATATGACATTAAACCGGTATGTGCATCCTCAACTTGAACAAAAGCGAAAATGTGTCGATTTAGTATAAAATCTGTATTTGACGGTTTTGTCAGAAGTCAGGAGGTTTCAGATATCGATAAAAGTTATGCGATAGAGAGAGTAGTAATGAGAGGTGAACTGCCTAGATTTCTGTTGTGTAGATTGTTGAAAAGGATTATAATTAAATCAAGTGAAATTTTATTGTATTTTCGGGGGAGGAAAATATTATGAAACGAAGAATTATAGCTTTAATGTTGGCTGGAATATTGTCTATTTCAAGCCTGGGTGGATTGAATGTATATGCTATGGAAGATGGGGAAACAGAAAGTCAGACGGAGAGCAACGTTGAAGCGGATACAGAGGACGGTATTCCTATAGAAAATGAAACTAAGGAAAGAGTCTCTGTTGAAACTGAGGAAGTGACAGAAGAGGCGGCAAACACTGAGGAAAGTGTTTGGGAAACAAATGAGAATGATGCTAAAACTATAGAAACTCTAGAAACAGAGATGGCAAATGAAATCATTGGGGAAGAGGGTGAGAAAGGTACACTTCACCTTGCGGAAACTATGGATGGGGTTGAAATTAATGGTGACAGCTTTCATATTGACAAAAGTGAGGTGACGGTAGGAGATCAGATTCATATCGGAGTTAAGGTGACCGGCGATTGGAATATAGTAGATTCAGCATATATAGCATATAAGATGCCCATTACTGGGAAGAATAAACGTATTAGATTAAAATACAATGAAAATACAGATGAATTTGAGACAGAGTTGGAGATAACGGATAGTTTCGAGTCGGGCACTTGGAAGGTATATTATATAATAATGGGTGTTAGTGAATCTAATTCTGTTTTTCTTTACAATTCGAATGTAGAGCCGAATATGAATGATAAAGCGGATTTGAGTGCCGGTAATTTTGTAGTATCAGGTACTCAGGTGGATGTAACTACACCTGAAATTGATACAGATAGCCTGAAGGTGGATAAGCAAGAGGTGGGAGTAGGTGATAAAGTTCAAATAAGTTTGAAAGTGACAGATGATGAAAGCGGTGTAGATGCTGTTGATATTCTTTACTTCACTCCTACCAAACAGCAAGAAAGGATAAAATTACAGTACAACAATCTTACGGACAATTATGAAGCGACAGTAAATGTAACAGATGACACTGAAGTGGGAACATGGAAAATAAATTATATATATGTCTCAGATAATTTGGAAAATGTAAAGATATTATATAATTCGTTAACTCAAGAATGGCCTTTCTCTTCAGTTGCAAATTTAAAGGCCGGAGATTTTGAGGTGTTTCGGGATGAGGAAGCTCCAACGTATACGGAAGATTCGCTGAAAGTATCAAAGAATAAAATTGGTGCAAATGAGATGGTGGAGATAACATTTTCTGCGACGGATGCGCATGGCATATCTTCAGCGAGGATTGTCTACGAAAAACCGGTTTCTGGGACGGAATATGAGTTAGATTGTTTATATGATGAACTGTCCGGTGTTTATAAAGCAGTCATGGAAGTCGGAACCTATATGGAACCTGGTCAGTGGAAGGTAAAGAAGATTGTCGTAGAGGATAATTACGGTAATGTACTTAATCTGCATAACTCTTCGATGGTTCCAGATGGAGAAAGTGCGGAAGATTTAGATTCTGGGAATTTTACCGTCGAAGGAACAGAGAAAGACATGAATTCACCAGAAATTGATGAGACATCAATCTCTGGTGAGGGGACAGCATTGACTGCAGGTGATTCATATCATGTTTCACTAAAAGCGACAGATGATTTAAGTGGAGTGGACAAGGTTGTTGCCCAGTATTTAATGCCAAACGGAAAGTCGTATAAGCTTGTTCTTGAGGCATCTGAAGGAAACCTTTACCAGGGAAGCTTTCTTTGTGAAGAAAGTACACTGGAAGGCAGATGGACAGCGCAGACGATAGAAGCAACAGATAAAGCAGGAAACAAAGTAATACTTGAAAAAAATCTTGATGCTTTATCCTTCACTGTTTATAAGTGCTCAGTTGAAAGTTTACGGTTGGAATCCGGAAATGATGTTGTGCTTGAGTATAGCAGTACGGATGTGAACACTTATTATACGGTTGAATTTGCTGCACAAAATACAGATCATGTTTTATGCAACAAATCAGCGGTAAGTACCACCATTCTTGGGGATGGTTCAAGAGTATATACAGTAAAATATACTTTAATGCCGAGAGCTGAGGGAAGTACGATTATCGAAGTACGTGACAGTTCGACAAAAAAAGTCTATAAAGTATATGATACGACAGTTGATCAAGCAAATTATAGTGGCTGCATGGGGCAGGATATTGTACTCAGATTTTCAGCTGGAATAGGTCAGTATTATACCTTATCAAGCGGAAGTGAATACGGTACAATTAAAACCCAGTCTTATCGGAAAACATCGAGCAGCGGGATGTTTGGCGTTTTGGAGGCTTATACCAATGAATGTATGCTTCATTTTGATAGTGTAGGGAAATATAATATTGTATTGACCGGAGACGTGAGTGGCGACTCGGTTGTTTTGAGTATCGATATCGGAGAACATGACTGGAATACGGAGTACACGGTGGATAAGTTGCCGACATGTACCGAGAAAGGAAGTAAGAGTATCCATTGTAAGGTATGTGATTCGATTAAATCGGATTCAATGGAAAATATTGATGCAAAAGGACATGTGCCAGGGGATTGGGAGATTCTATGGTCGGCCACGGAAGATACAGACGGAACGAGGGTTAAATACTGCCAGGTGTGTAAAAAGGAAGCAGAACGGGAGTCAATTCCGAAGATAGCAACTTATTATGTGACCTATGATGCAAACGGTGGCACGTTGCCAATAACTAATGATGCTGGAGAGGCCTATACAACATATCCGGTGCGTGAACGTGTGGGAGATAAACATAGGATAGAGTTTAATTATTTTTTCTATCATCCTGAGTGGGACTATACAGTGACTTGCCATGGAAATGGAGAGGGGGCAAATACTATTGATTATCAGAGTTCGTTCCAATTTCTGGGATGGAATACAAAGAAAGATGGCAGTGGCACATTTTATAAAGTGGAAGACTATACAAGTTTAGAAGAGGCTACATATTCTGGAAATAAAAATATTACTTTATATGCGCAATGGGCAACGAGATATTTTGAGGAACGATATGTAGAGAGACCGGGCTATGTGTTCAAAGGCTGGTATACCCAGAAGCAGGGAGGGAAAAAAGTTACATCAAAAACAGTTATCAAAGGAGATACGGACGTTTATGCTCAGTGGGAGCCGGGAAAGTTTTTGCTGGATGCTAAGCAAATCTTTGTAGATATCGGTGATATAAAAAATATAACAGCTTCTGTCACTTCTGGGCAGGAAGATTTTGATGTTTCATGCACTTGGGATGGAGGCACGCAGGACTGGCAGATCATACATGCAGATAGATATCTGAATACAGTGTCTGTTCAGGGGCTCCATGAAGGAGAAGCGAACGTCTACGTAAGTATTAAAAATTCTGGAGTGTATTTGCCGCCTGGAGTAAGTAAGGAAGCACAGTGTAAGGTCATTGTTAAGGGATTTGCATGGCGATTATATGAAACGCTGCTGAAAAGGGATGCGGATATAGCCGGATGGAGAGCCTGGCTGCAACAACTGGATACAGGAGCGATAACAGGGGCTCAGGCAGCGGAAGGTTTCATTTTTAGTGATGAATTCTTGAACCAAAACCTGTCAAATGATGAGTTTGTCGAGCGCATGTATACGACGTTTTTAAACCGTCCGTCGGATCCTAAGGGAAAGGCAGAATGGGTT
>NZ_SLXA01000024.1 GCF_004340975.1 Frisingicoccus caecimuris | reverse complement strand
TAATCAATGCCCGCCAATAGTAGGGAAAATCCCTTGACGAAAACAGGGAATTTCGACGCTTTTTTCAGGGAAAAGTACTTGACAAAAAACAGATAATCTTTTCTTCTCTGTTTCTGCCAGTCAGCTAGGGAAAGGGCTGGATGAACAGCTTGCAAGGTTTGTAGCGGAACACGCAGACACAAGGTTGATTATCATTGATACGCTCCAAAAGGTGCGGGAAGTCGGCGGAGATAATTACAGCTATGCAAACGATTATCAGATTATGGCAAGGCTGAAAAGCTTTGCGGACACCCACGGTCTTTGTATCCTGCTTGTACACCACACAAGGAAACAGACGGCGGATGATAAGTTTGATATGATTTCGGGAACAAGTGGACTGCTCGGTGCGGCGGATGGGGCGTTTCTCCTTCAGAAAGAAAAACGGACAGGCAATGCCGCAACTTTGGAAGTATCGGGCAGGGATCAGCAAGACCAAAAGCTATACCTTATCCGCAACACAGAAACCTTGTTGTGGGAGCTGCAAAGGGCAGAAACAGAATTGTGGAAGGAACCGCCGGAACCTTTACTGGATGAGATTGCTGAACTTGTTATGAAGGATAAATCCTTTTGGGAAGGCTCGGCAACGGAACTGGTTTTGCTGATAAAGGTAGAAATTCAGCCCCATGTCATCACACGAAAACTGAATGTTCTTTCAGGGCGATTGTATGCGGAGCATGGCATTTATTATAAGAGCAACCGTACCCACGATGGAAGAAAAATACGGTTTTGGAAAGACGATACGGAAACAGCGTGACAGTTGGTGACGGTTGTGACGGTATTTTTGACAGCGGGGGCGGTATCGAAATAACCGTCACAACTGTCACATACCGTCACGGAGAGGATGGGATACGATGAGAAATGTGCAAATATCACAGGAATTATTTATGCAGTTGCTCCGCTTCCACTTGATGGAAGATGAGAGTTGCGAAAAAGAAATTAAGAAGGAGTTGGAGAAAAAGTTGGACAAGATGGTCATGCGTGATCTTTTTGGAAAATCAAAAACTGCACCGACAGAGGAAGAACGAGAACAGGCAAGAAAAGAATATCTGGACAGGCGAGGAGTGTCGGAGAGTTTCCGCTGGTAATTCTTCCTTGATGATAAGGACAGGGGTGTGCCACACCCCTGTAAATAACAGACAAGGCAGGAAGGGAGTGTTGCAGATGTTAAAGCAGCCGGAAAGAGAAAGCAGAAACATGAATGATTTCTTTTATGAGATGGAGGGCAGGCAGATACAAAAAATGAACAAGGTACTGGCAGACGTGGAGCTGACAAAAGCGGAGGAAAAAACTCTGATATGGCTTGCCGGATGGGAAGAAAGTACCGTAGATCATCTGCTGTCAGTCATAGAAAAAACAGCCCGGATACGGGCAGATAAAAAGGGCGGATACGCCCATAAATCTAAATGTGAGTCCGAGAAGTAATCGGATTGTGTTAAACAAAAACAAGCCCTCGGCGTTTGAGAGCGAAATATACCCATCGCACAAACTTCGTTTATGCTCTGCGTATTTCGCCCTTGCAGGGGGCAAGCCGCCGACAGGCGGATAAGTTCGTAAACAGGTGCCTATGCACCTACTCACAGCAAAGCCGGCGAGAGCCGAGGAAGGAGGATGCTTATAGGCAGACATTCATTTATCAGACAAAGTAAGCTGTCCGACGTGGCAGGAAGGATTGATTATATCTCCAATCCGAAACGACAGGAATATCTCTATGCGACCTATCAGACAAAAGGGGCAACACCGGAGTTTTGGAAACGTCTTGCAAGAGAAAATCAGTTAGACTTTAAGGCGAGTGGTTCAGCAGGGAAATGTATCGAGGGGCGTGAATTTATCATTGCACTTCCCGAAAGTTTTGTTCAGTACAGGGCAGATGATATGGTAAGGTTTTTTACGGAAACTTTTCATAAAAGATATGGTGTGGAATGCAGCGCAGCTCTTCATCACAACAAGACAAAGACGAATTATCATATACATCTGGTGTTCAGTGAACGGAAAATGTTGGAACAGCCCGAAGTGAAGATTGCCACCCGAAATATGTTTTATGATGAGCAGGGAAAGCATAGACGTACAAAGAAAGATGTTTTAGACGAGCAGGGCGATCTTCAGGCGGGATGCAGCATTATCCTCAAAGGGGAAGTCTATGAAAGTCATATCTTCACAAAAAAAGAGGAATGGTTTAAGAACAAATCATTTACTAAAGAAGTGAAAGAACTGTTTACCGATACAATTAACCGATATGTAAAAGAAGAATCAGAAAAACTTTCTGTATTCCAACAGGGTGGAGTATATCTGGCAACAAAGAAAATCGGAAAGAACAATCTGAAAGCAGAGGAGATAAAGGCAGACAATGCGGCAAGGCAGGAATGGAATCGGACAGTTGATGTGGCATTAGTTGAAGGTGTTCCGGAAGAAGATATTTTGAAGATCAAGCAGGAAAAAATCATAGATGAAACGTTACAATCTATCAGGACACATGGTTGGCTGCCGGATATGTTCCGTCAGATTATCCGAGGGGCAAAAGACTTTTTACAGGAAGTGATTTTTAAATTTAAACTGCCGCCAAGACCTATGCCAAAGATTGATTTGCAGGAGTGGAAAGATATGCAGAAGCTCATGTATGAATTGCAGAGACAGTCAAGAGAGATAAAACGCACACAGCAGGATATTTCTTCTTTGAAAAAACAACTGTCAGAGCTGCGAGGGTTCTTTAAAGGCAAAGAGCGAAAATCTCTGGAAGGGAAAATTGAAGCGTTAGAGGATTTGGAAAAACGTCTGCATAGGAGTATGGAGCAGATTGTAAAACGCGAAGGCTATCCAAATGTGCAAGCCTTTCAGAAGGTCTATAACAAGGCAGAAGCACTAATTATGGAATACAATGAAGAGCTGCGAGCATGGAAAAATCAGACGGGGCAGAAGAAAGAAAATACGTTAGAACAACCGAAAAAAGCAAGCGTACTGGAAAAGCTACACCGCTATCAGCAGGAAGGAAGACAGCAGCCGAAACGGTCAGTCAAGAAAAAATCAATGGATAGAGAACGATAAGAAAGGTGGAAACGATTATGAAGAAAACGATATTTGAAGAAATAGGCGGCACTTATATCAGACATGGGGATTATCTTATCCCCTGTCTTACCTTGCCGGAGGAAGAACAGAGGTTTATCGGCGTATGGGGACAAAGACACTTACGCTATCTGAAAGAATATCGCAGGGGTGTATATTTGAATTTGCTTACAAGCGGCAGGCTGAATGATTATTTGGCTGATATAGAAGAACAGGCACAGGAACGCTTTGAAAGGATTGTAGAGCAGATGAAACGGGCGCAGGGAATTACAGAACAGTTAAAGGCAGAAAATCAGATGGAATGGGTAGCGAGAATGAACAATATACAAGCGTGTGCAAGGAAGATTGTGGATAAAGAACTAATTTATCAATAAGAAATGAGTATGGTAGAAAGCAAGTCTAAAATGGCTTGCTTTTTGCTTTACTATGATGGAAATTAATGTATAATTGTAAATAAAGAGACATATATGGAGTTGGGAAGTACATGACTATAAAAAGTATGAATACGAATTTGTTGAAGTAAAGAAACGAGCAGGGTTAGCAGACATTACGTTTGAAGAATGTAAAGAAGTAATTATTTCAGAAACAGAACAAGGTTGACGATTTAAACAAGTAGTGACACCGATTAATGAAAAATCGGGAGTTCATAGTCCATTATGTTATCAAATCATTTTTGAAAGAGAAGCATAAATTAGAATATATTTTTATCATTAAAATAATATGAGGGAGATACAGATATGGATTTAAATACTGTTTTAAGTAATATATTACAGGAAGAAGTACAATACTTTTATACTTGTATACGAGATTATGATGAAAAACGAATTATAGACATTGCTATGGTTGACGATGTTTATACAAAGGTATTTGAATATGATATGTGTGATGTACAGAAAGAAGCGGTAATGAAGACTGGTACTGCACTCAATAATTTAAACGGAACAGTGATTTTTGCGCCATCAGTAGATAAAACAACACTAGTAGTTTTATCTAAGAAGGTGTTGCCTCAAAAAGATCCTGACGAAGTACATGGAACTATATTACATGAGCTGACTCATGCACATGATTATTACGATTATGCAGATTTTTTGCAAATCAGTGATTATAATGCACTTTTTGAATCGCAATATTATAACTCATTTTTCTTTTGGACAGAGTTTCATGCTCGGCGAATCGGTTACAAGAGATTTATAGAATACAAATTTAGAAAAGGGTGGAAACAGTTTAAAAAACATAGATATGAGTTCCTTGAAGGAATTAAGACGAATTTTTCGATTTATAGCAGCAAAGGACGATTATATGATCTTATGCAAGCGGCTGGTAGGTACTATACGTTTATAGAGTTGTGTTCATCACATACAGAAAATTTTAAAGGAGATATTTTGGAGGGTAATGTTGAATCGGATTTGATTAATATATTAAATGAAGTATACTGTTTCTTGATTGAGAACAGTGAGTTTAAACAGTTTGTAAATAATATTGCAATATTTGATGAGTTATTGCAAAAAATAGACTCAATGGTAAGTGAGTAAATAGAGCGAACATTAAAAATAGAAAGTAAAATATTTCATAAATGAAACTGAAAAGAATGTTTGTCAGCATATCATTATTGTCTGAATTTATTTGGTGATTAAGATGATAAAGGTTTAAATAAATTACAGTCTAGCAGAGAGATGGAAAACAACAGAAGAATTTTTGAAAATTAATGAAACATTTATTGGTTTAAATGAATACATACTAAAGGATAAAAAATAAATTTTAAGTGGATTACAGAAAGTGGGGAAGAATTATGTATTTTTTAATAGGATTGATTATTGATGGTTTATTGGCATTAATTCCTGCTAATATAGCTAAGAATAAAGGGAGAGATTTTGCAACCTGGTATATTTATGGAGTCTGTCTGTTTTTTATTGCTTTCCTTCATTCATTATTTTTGGATGATAAAAACAAAGTGACTGCTTCTGAATCAAGTCCGGAATCTATCTCAAAAACAATAAGCATCAGAGAAATTTTGCAAGACATACCAAATGAAGTAGATATAAATGCAATTGCGAATATAGAATCTTATGCATTATTGTCTAAAGATGACGAGTTGCTTATGAGATTTAAGGTGAGAAATTTGGAAAATAAACCGATACGAGCTATAAAAATTATAGGAAAAGCGTATACTGACTTTGGAGATTTAGTAAAAGTTAGAGAAAAAGAATCTTTTGAAATTCTCCTTCAGGATTTGATGATTTTACCTTTGGGGTTAGAAGAAAAAACCTGTTCTTTAATTCCTGAGCTAAGAAGTGCTAGAAACTTTGTATTTTTTGTTTCTCAAGTTTGTTATGATAATGGGGAAATAATACAATGCAAATTGCCGAATAAGGTTAAAACTTGTCAGGACGAAATTAGTAAAGAATTACTTTCTTTTGCCCAAAAAGAAAATTCGAAGGCAAAATATTATATGAAAGATAGTGAAGATTACTGGCAATGTGTGTGTGGATATGTAAATACGAAAGAAATTTGTGCTTATTGTAAAATGAGTAAAAAATCAGCACAGAGATATTCGAAAACTTGTATCAAATCTAATTATGAGATATTCTTAAATGATGAACATATACGATTAGAAAAGGAAAAGGAATATCAGAAAAAAATTATTGAAGAGAAGAAAACCAAGAACAAAAAAGTCACTAAAATGATAGGAATTACGGCGAGTATAGTAATTACCATTTTAATCGTTTCAATTGGATGTTACTATGTTATTACAGAAAAAAATAATTCTCAAATATACATTCAAGGAGTTAAGTATTATGAGGATGAAAAATGGGAATTGGCGATGGGGGAGTTTTCAAAGATTTTGACTTATAAGGATTCAGAAGAACGATATGAGAATGCTTCTGGAAAAATTAAATTAGAAATTCAATCTAGTCTTAATGAAAAAAGAAACAGAAGTAAAAATATTATCGATACGGAATATGCATATGCTTGGGCTGAAGCTGAAATTGTAAGTTTTATGGGGCAGGATATTGATTTTATAAAAGAATATTGTCAAGTAACTGAAAATGGAGCAGAATGGATTCCTAATTATGAAGAAATGGTTTCAGAAAATATAGAAGTATATGATTTGGTGGATAATACATATGAAGCTTCAGATCCACTAATGACTATTCAATTGGATGAAAACGGATTGAAAGAGGTATATAGAAAATGGGGTGGAACTTTTAGTGCAAGTGAACAACTTGAATGGATGTGTGGACGATTAAAACGAAATTTTGATGAACAAGATGGGAAAAGTTATTACTGGTATTATGATAACGCTCCTGTTTCGTGCATTGAATTTAATACAGACTATAAGCTAGATTCTACTCAGAAATTTACAATAGTTTTTTATCGTTAAAAATAGCGACTTAAAATAAAATGATAAAAGGAAAGATATTGTATTTTAGCTATATGGTGTTGATTTTCTAAGCAAAGTCGCTTATAATTTGAGTCGGAACATATTGCTATTATCCACAGTTAATGAGTGAGTGTTATCAATGCCGATAACAAAATGATAACATTAGCCCATATAGGCAGGATAATATGGATAAATCAAATAATCAAAAGGTAAACGGTAAAACGCAAGTACCTTTTTATTGATTTCCAATCATGCCATAATTACACTCAACAAAAACTATAGGGTCAAAAAAGTTTAGGACTCA
>NZ_SLXA01000023.1 GCF_004340975.1 Frisingicoccus caecimuris | reverse complement strand
TGAAGTGGTTGAAACATTGATATCAAAGGAGAATTGAAGCTAATGAATGTTTTAGTAACAGGTGCAACGGGATTTGTAGGCGGGCATTTAGTACCTGAATTGCTTAAGCGTAATTTTAAAGTAATTTGTCTTGTAAGAAATATGGAAAAAGGAAAAGTACTTAAAAAGAAATACGGCGAGATAAATCTTATCCAGGGAGATGTAACAAAGCCTGAAACGCTTAAAGGAATCTCAGAAAATATTGATTATGTTATACATTTGGCTGCAATGGGGCATGTATCGGCAGTAACTGAAGAATCTTTCAAGCAATTTGTCGATATAAATGAAATTGGGACCAAAAATCTTATTAAAGAGTTCTTATCCAGTAAACAATTGAAAAAATTTATTCATTTCAGCAGTACAGCGGCAATGGGACCAGCGTTATCCCCGGTTTTAGATGAGCAGTCACTTCCAAATCCTAAAACGCCTTATCAGAGGAGTAAGTATAGAAGTGAACAAATAGTAATAAAAGCATTTAAAGAGCATCAATTTCCCGGGTTAATTGTACGTCCGTGTATGATCTATGGACCGGGTGGTTATGGAGAATTTCACAAATTTTGCCGTTTAATGAAGAAAGGAGTTTTTCCAAAAGTGGGATTGGGAAAAAATCTCACTCCTCTGGTTTATGTGAAAGATGTGGTTTCGGCAACAATTTTAGCATTGGGAAATGGGCACCCCGGAGAATCCTATATTATTGCATCGGAACAGTCCATCCCTATGGATGAACTTCGAAAGGATATTGTTAATGCCATTGGGACAAAATCACCTTATTTTTTTGTTCCAAGCTTTCTGGCATTATTCGGAGCAAAAGTTATAGAAACTCTTTTTCCGATTTTGGGCAAAGAACCAATTGTGACATATGCGAATATTAAATCAACAATTGTTGACAGAACTTTCGATATCAATAAAGCAAAATCGGAATTAGAGTATGAACCATCATATTCATTTGAAGAGGGCATAGAAAAAACAATACGTTGGTACAAATCACAAGGAAGGATATAGGAAAATGAAAAAAAGCGATTTATTCACAAAATTGGCACCATATTTATTTGATTATCGTTTAAATCGGTGGTTTGATCGTCAAAAATTTCAACCGATGACTGTAACTTATTCGGTTACGGCCGCCTGCCAATCACGATGCAAAACCTGCCAGATAGGACAAATGTTTTGCAACGATCCAAGTAGACCTGAAAAGGATTTAAAATTAGATGAAATCGAAAAAATATTTAAAACAATGAAGCCGGTATACTTCTTTAATATGAGTGGTGGGGAGCCATTCATGCGTAAGGATTTACCGCAAATAGTAACGTTAGCTTGTAAATATTTGAAGCCGAGAGTTATTCATACGCCAACAAACGCTATTATGTCCAAAACAATTATTGCCAATACTGAAAAAATTATTAAAATCATTCGACGATATGATCCAACAGTGCCGTTTACGGTTAAACCATCCATTGATGGTGTCGGTGAACTTCACGATGAAATCCGTGGAGTAAAGGGGAATTTTGATAAATTGCTGGAAACAATTGAAGGGCTCAAAAAATTAGAAGAAAAATATGATAATTTCCATTTGGAGTTGGGAACTGTCATTTCAAATTTTAATATTAATCATTTAGACGAAATTGAAGATTTTGTCCATTCGTTAGGTGTGGAAAGTTATAGAAATGAAGTTGCTGAATGTCGTACAGAGTTCTTTAACTTAGACGACCCGATCACACCTCCGGCTGATGTTTATCAAAAATTAATCAAAGATTTTTCGCGAAAAGTCGAGGAGAACATTGGGAAAAAGAAATCCCTGGCCAAAACTACGGAGGCTATGCGTGTTGTTTATTACGATCTCGCCGGTAAAATCTTGGAAACCCACACGCAGGTCATTCCATGCTATGCAGGTGTTTCGAATGTGCATATAAATTATGACGGCGGCGTATGGCCATGCTGCGTTTTAGGTTATGATAAAGAAATGGGAAATTTAAGGGAGTTTAATTACGATTTCCAGAAGTTATGGTATTCGCCAGAAGCCAAGCAGGTGAGAAAATATATCAAAGAGAAGAATTGCGCATGTCCTCTGGCAAATCAAGCATATAGTAACGAATTAATGCATTTTCCATCATTAGTGAAGGCAGGGATAAAGACAATTCAGTATGCAAGAAAAGGTTGATGGACAATGACCAAAAAATATTTGAAATATATAGGTAATGTATTAACTATTATATCTATTATATTTATAACACGGCGTCTTGTTGTAATGGATATTGAATACGATAAACTGCTGACAATTCAAAATATTACCTGGTTAATTATCTTAACAGTAGTATACGCAGTCCATCTCCTGATGATTCCATTTTCATGGTGGAGGATTATTGAGATAATAACACGAAAAAAGCTGCCCTACTGTTACGTTCAAAAGACTTTTTGTAAGTCAAACATCATGAAGTATATACCAGGAAATGTGTTTCAATATGTTGGCCGCAATGAAATTGCCATTGATTATAATTTTAGACATACCGATATAGCCTTTTCTACGGTGCTGGATATCGTAGCTAATATATTAGGAGTTGGAGTTATTGCGCTAATTGGTTTCTTTTTAGGCCGGGAAACAATTTTTCAGAAATATGAGTGGACTATTGAACAAAAATGGATTGAATATGGAATGGTTGTTTTTGTAATATTAATTTTATTACTACTCATATTTAGAAAACATATACAAAAGATATGGCATTGTTATGAAAATATATTTTCCAAAAAAAACTTTAAAAAGTTTGCAGGATGTATTTTATGGTATGTTTTTTTCGCCATATATACAGGAACAATATATATTTTAATTTTATCTAAAATGATGAATATATCTTTTGATGGAATATCTCAAATCTGCCTGATTATTGGTGCATATCAATTATCTTGGTTGTTTGGTTTTTTATTACCAGGTGCGCCAGGAGGTGTTGGTGTTCGGGAATTTATATTGAGTATTTTGCTTGGCCCATATTTTGACATGAATATTATAATGTTTGCTATTGTAATATATAGACTCATAAACACAATTGGTGATTTTCTCGCATTAACTGTTGCAGATATAAATTATAAAAAATCCTCTCATTTAAATACTAAAATTTAAAAACTTTTTAAGATGGGATAGGATTCTATTGTTGTTTTTAAGTTCTTGAGAAAGGAAAATTAATCAAAAAAATGGTAATTGATAGTATTAAGAAAAAAAAAGTAATAATAGCTTTTCTCGGTATTCTTTTACTTATTTATACAGTTCCCTGCTTTTTTTTAAATACGCCATACTTTATTGATGGGGTTAATACTTTAAGTCTTGATTTCTTTATGCAGGGGTATGATTGGAAGAATTATTTACAAGCAGACGGTTATTATTACAAATATGGATTAGCTTTAATATATTTACCTATATTCTTTGTGATACATAATCCATCAATACTTTATAAAACATTATTAATTGTTAACGGAATTTTATCGCTAAGTGTACCATATTTTTCCTTAAAAATATGTCGAAAATATTTTCATATGGATATGAAAATATCATTAGCAATAAGTGGTGTGATTGGCATATTACCTTTTTTTGTGCTTAATATTAAACACACGTGGGCCGAAGTGCTGTTAATCATACTACCATGGATATTGCTTTATTTAATAATGAATATATATGACAATATTCAAACAGGTAATGAAAAAGCATTCAGAAAAAACATATTTTTATCTTCGCTATTTTCAGCTTATGCGTATATGGCGCACAGTCGAGGAATTGTTATCCTATTAACAACCATAATTGTTATTGGATATATTATTATCAGCGAAAAAAAATATTTAAAAGAGTTTATCTTTTTTCTATTAGTTATTTTAGGTTTTTGTTATTTAGATTTAAAAATTAATGGATGGATTCGGGAAAATATTTTTCCAATTGGAGAATTTAGTCAGAATTCGTCTATAGGCAGCGTTTTCAATAAAGAAATGATAGGAATCATTTTTTCTATAAATGGTTTGAAAACTATCATAAGGATTTTTTGTGGATGGATATATAATATTTCTGTTTCTAGTTTTGGATTGGTAATCTTAGGATTGATAGAAATTATATTTACTATGTTCAGCATACTAAAAAAACGCAAGGTGGAAAATAAACAGTATTTTATTGTGATTACATTTATTGAATTGTTTTTTATAGGAGCTTTTATTTTAGGCGCATTATTTTTCTTAAAAGATATCATGTATTACTATGCAGAAGTTAACTTAAGAAGAAGTGATAAATTGCTCTACGGAAGATATATTGAGCCTTCAGCGATGATGTTGAGTTTTTTAGGCATATATGTCTTGTTAAATAAGTTAAATAAATATAAACGAAAAATTTCGATTATCCTCTTCGGCTTAGTAACTCTGTTTTTTTGTTATGATATTGCTGAAAGATTAAATAATGTTTCCACTTGGACACATAATTTGGTAACAATTAATGGTTTTGCAGATTTAACAGAAATGGGACGGGGGTTTGTAACGGTTGAGAATTATTCTGCACCACTGATTACTATCGGCGTTATTTCATTGGCCATTTTTTCAATGCTGATTATTTTTAGAAACAAATTAAAATATAATACCATTTGTGGAATATATATAATTATTTTTTTATGTATAGGATTCAGAGGCATAACCAATGTTTTAATTCCAGAAGATAAATATTATATGGAAAGTACGCATCCATTGAGCAGTCTGTTTGAACAGATAGATGGTTTGCCGGCAGAGTATAAAGTGATTTATCTGGAGGATGAATTGATACGATGTGCCTATCAATTTCAGTTTCCAGACTTTTATGTTGTAACGCAAAGAGACCAAAATAGATACACTATAGAGAATATGTTTATTGTTTCAGAAACAAGTCTGGATACATTGACCTTATATTTGGAAGAATACTATGAAATTACGGACTGTAATACAACATCTTCCTGGAAGATCTATGTCAAGGGTAAACAGTTAAATGAACTATTAAATCAAAAAGGTATCAGTACCCAAAAAGTAACTGTTAAATAATACGGTTCTAAAACAAATGTTGGAGCGGAATTCCGAGAAGGCAGTGTGAAACTTTTTCTTTGAATATATCACCAAAGGTTCTCCTATGATAAAATCTAATTCATAGAAGGACCTTTTATTATAGCTAAACAAAAGAAATTCGTTCATCGTGTATAAATGATGAGACGAACACCTGTGAGGCCGCGCTCTTTGAGCCAGACGAAAAATGAACGCCAGCTTTCCTTATCTTCTTTCATGCCTTCTGAAACGCCAATGATCTCTCGGCAGCCGTCCTGGCTCACGCCAATGGCGACAAGAATCGAAACATTTTGAATTTCACCGCCCCAGCTACGTTTTAAATAAATGCCGTCTACATACACATAGGGATAGTTACTGGACAGCGGGCGCGTACGCCAGGATTCAATGTGCTCATAGGCTTTTTTATTTAAGTTGCTGATAGTTCCGGGAGATACTTTGGTACCCCAGAGAGCTTCGGTAATGTGTTAATGAGTTCATACATAAAAAATAATTCTGTCAAGGATTCAGTAAGAAAAATCAATTTAAAAGGGTATCAAAAGCAGGCAAAGAATTCGACGGCTTTTGATACCCTTTTCAGGAGCATGATTAAAATTTTATGGCATAGTTCTCAAATCGTTTCCAGCCTTTCTTTATCCACCCGAAAAAGATAGCGCTTTCCTTATAGATAAGCTTTTGCAGCAGCAACCGATATATTAAAGAGCAAATTAAAGAAAAAGTAAATATTACAATGCTTATTGCTAATACCCAAAGTATTATATTACTATAACCAAAATGCTCATAGATATAGCGCAAAATTTCCGGTCGGTAATGTGTCCTTAAAATTATATTTTCATGGATGATATAAATCAACAGTGAGCATCCAGCAAGATAATTGATAATTTTGCTTCTAAAGTGCAGACTTTTACAAAGGTTAAATACAGCAATGGCAATCATCAATATAAAAGGATTACAATTGGAAAACCAGTACCACAACCTTCCATGAATAATCCGGTCTCCGTGTCCCTGCTGTCCGGGGATAGGAAACCGCAAATCCGTTTTTAAGGAAACCACCATTCCGGTGGTGGAAACCTATATCATAAATCCTTTAGAATGTAATCATGCACCGAGGTGTAAATACATTCAAAGGAGGTCATGACTATGACCAAGTATCGAGAGATCCTCAGACTTAGTAGTCTGGGACTCAGTCAGCAGAACATTGCCTACAGCTGCAATGTCTCCAAGAAGACGGTCAATCGCGTTTTAAGGCGGGCTAAGGAATTAGATATTTCCTGGCCGCTTGATGAAAGCGATACTGATGCTGTACTTGCAGAAAAGTTTTTCCCTTCTGTAAATCAAGTCACATCCAATAAGAGGATGCCTGACTACGCTTACATTCGTAAGGAGTTGCTCCGTAATGGAGTCAGTAAAAAACTCCTTTGGACGGAATACATGGAGGATTGCCGTGCCAATGGCGATGAACCACTCATGTATTCACAATTCTGCTACCACATCCAACAGGATGAGCAGAAACATCGTGCTACCATGCATATCAACCGTAAACCCGGTGAGCAGGTTGAAGTTGACTGGGCAGGTGAACCAGCAACAGTCATTGATCCTGATACCGACGAAATCATCAAAGCATACATATTTGTCGGTGTAATGACTTACAGCCAGTACGCATACGTGGAAGCATTTCTGGATATGAAACAGAGATCATGGATCAATGCACATGTCCATATGTACGAATATTTTGGTGGTGTCGCCAGAATCCTCGTACCGGATAACTGCAAAACTGCAGTTGTTCATAATGGCGGATGGAAAGACCAGCAGATCAATGAGACCTATCAGGAACTGGCTGAGCATTATGGAACTGCTATTATTCCGGCACGTGTCAGGGCTCCCAAGGATAAGCCGAATGCTGAAGGAACGGTAGGAAATATCTCTACCTGGATTACAGCAGCACTTCGGGATGAACAGTTCTTCTCCCTTGCCGAATTAAATCGTGCAATCAGAGACAAGCTTGAACTGTTCAACCAAAGGCTCTTTCAAAAGAAAGAGGGTAGTCGGCGAAGCTTATTTCTTGAGGAAGAAAAACCATTGCTGGCACCATTACCTTCTACCCGTTTTGAACTGAGCGACTGGAAGACAGCCACCGTCCAGTTCAATTATCACATATCTGTGGATGGAATGCTATACTCAGTTCCTTATGAATACATCAAAAAGAAAGTGGATGTAAAGATAACAGATACCACTATTGAAATTTTCTACAACCATAACCGCATTGCTTCCCACCGTCGTCTGAAAGGACGCCCTGGGCAGTACAGCACGGTCACGGAACATATGCCGGAAGACCACCAGAAATATCTGGGATGGAACGGCGACCGGTTCCGCAAATGGGCTGAGCGGATTGGCATAAATACGTACACTGTGGTCAATGCAATACTGACCTCCAAACATGTGGAACAACAGACCTACCGAAGTTGTATGGGGCTTCTGAAGCTTGCCGAGAAATACTCAGATGCATTGCTTGAAACAGCCTGTAAAAAGGCATTGTCCTATACATCTTCGCCCAGTTACAAGAGTATTAAAAACATCCTTGTAACCGGTTCTGTAAAGCCAGAATCAGAAACTACTGAATCCACGACCACACATAAAGCACACGGCATCACAAGAGGTGCCGATTACTATCGGAGGTAAACACATATGACCAATCAGAGTACAATTGATAAATTAATTGAAATGCGCCTTACCACTATGGCAGATGCATTCCGCAACCAGCTGGCTGATCCTAAATTTAGAGAAGTACCATTTGAGGATCGCTTTGGTATGCTGGTAGACATTGAATACAGCAATCGGAAAAACAACCGTCTGAAACGGCTAATCCATAATGCTGGATTCGACCAGCCGGAAGCAAATATCATAGATATCAATTACACTTCCGGGCGCAAGCTTAACAAGGATCTCATTAACCGACTTGCAACTTGCGAATATATATCTGAACACCGAAATCTTTTTATCACCGGCGCTACAGGCTGTGGTAAAACATACATGGCCTGTGCCTTTGGCATGGAGGCTTGTAAGCAGTATTTCAATACCAAGTATGTCCGACTCCCTGATCTGCTTATTGATCTAGAGACAGCACGGACAGATGGTAACTACAAAAAAGTCATGGCGAAGTATGCCAATCCAGTTGTTCTGATCCTGGATGAGTGGCTTCTATTGAAACCAACGAATTCAGAACAAAGGGACATCTTCGAACTACTTCATAGGAGACGTAAGAAATCTTCAACGATTTTCTGTTCCCAGTATGCATTCGAGGAATGGTATGAGCAGCTCGGCGGTGGTGACAGTCCTCTGGCAGATGCAATCATTGACCGTATTGCCCACGACAGCTATCGAATAAATATCACAAGCATTGATGCTGAACATGATAGATCAATGCGTGAGGTATATGGTTTGGATAAAGAACTACGCGAGTAAACTCGCATAAGCGGTTTCCGCAAGCCCGGACAGGCGGTTCCCTGCCTGCCGGATTTGCGGTGTTACCGCACGAGAATATTCACTTCCATTTAAAGCAGGAATTTTAAAGCCTAAATAATTTGTTAATAACAATATTCCAAGATGATAAATGATGCCTGTGCTTAAAAGAACTACATTAGCTTTTCGGTTATTTCTGAAATCTTTAAGGTAATATTTCAGATACGCGATAACAAAATAGATAACAACCCAATAAACTAAATCTGATGAATAAAATGACTTTCTTAAAAGGAAATCAAAAAAGCTGTACAAAACAAGCAAAGAGCAACAACATTTTAATAATAATTTTTGATTCATTGACCAAATCAATCGGTTTAAAAAAACATGTATAGGATAGAACATCAAATAGCATGTAATATACCAATTGTTTTCAAATGTAATGGGTAAAAAACTTTTTAATATTAAATCTTTAGAAAGATTAGCGCCCCCTCTAGCAAATAAAACAATTATCAGGATAATGACCGATATGCTCCATACCTCCGCTAACAAAGAAAACCATTTTTTGAGGTTTATTTTAGTACTTTCAAGAAGGAAATATGCCGTACAAATAAAAAAGATCATATTTCCAAAAACCCCAAAATACCTTAAACATGCCAGTGTGAAATTTTCAACACTTGTTGTTGATTCCGCAAGCGGTAACATATAATTTGAATAAGCGACATATGTATTTTTTGTTCCTAAGGTCTGTACGACATGGCTAATTATGATGAGAAAAGCTGCAAGGAATTTTAAAGATTCTATCCCTGAATCACGTTCTTTTATATTTTTCGTTGCAGCCTTAATTGATAATACACTCATATAACTATATCCTTTCACTTTTAAAATTAATTTGACAGCAGACCCTTGGGCCCGGCTTCTATGCTATTTTGGTGAATCAGCTCTTCTGTACCAGTTTTTTATATTTTTGTAGACAGAGTACATTTCTTTGTAATTGTATATTAGGTATACCGAATATGCAGCAAGGTACAAAATGAAGCCAGGCCATCCGCCAATGAACCAGTTGAAAAGCATAAAAAAGATAGTTAAAAGTGCTTCGGTTACAATATCTTTCTTGAATTTTAAACCAAGCGGCTTTTGAATCAGCAATTCAGATACAATGCACCGAAATGCCAGCAAAAATACTAATGTTAATACGGCGTAATTAAGATTGTCAAATACATAAACTGTCAAATAGGTCATAAAACCGCTTAGGAACATCGTAAGACAGTTGATATACAACATCCATTTTTCTTTGCGTAATGCTTTCATGTAAGTTTCAATCAGTAAAGACATTTTACTTTCATACACACATATTGGAAATAATAGCGCCATGTAAATTAAACTATCTTCATATTTAGGCAGCCAGGCTCCCAGAATAGTCCTGAAAGGATAATAAAAACATAAAATTCCAAACAGAGCAGGCATCAGCAGCGAACGAATCGTTGTATACATTTCTGGTAATTTTTCATTATCCATACGTTTTAATACCGGAAAGACGACAATGCCAATGACTCTAACAAATGTCAGCAGAAGATTAGAGATATTTAACGTTAAAGACACTTTTACAAAAGCAATCAAATCCCAATGCGCTTCAATAGCATATCTGACAATTCCATTAATGAAATACCCAGCATTATTTGCAATCAGCAATTTTGAACCAGCAATAATATTCTCCTTTGCTTCTCTTATTCCGTTATTTAGTGGTTCCATAGTATGGAATATGATATCACGGCATTTATAGACAATAACCAATAAAGATAGCAATTTCCCAATTAAATCACAGCAAATTAAAATAGCATAATTATCAATACCCAAAATGAGCGCTATAATGACCAACGAGGCATATACTAATTTTTCCAATAGCAAATTTTTAGAATAATCTTCGATTCTATTTACTGCCTGTAATAGATATCTGAAAAATTGGCAGGGTATAGATAAAAAAATAGCAATTCCAAATAAGATACATACGATTTCTTTGTTTACATCTTGAATAAATAAATAGGCAAGCAAAGAAAATCCCAAGCCTATAATAATCTGTGATAGAAAAAACAGCTGAAATTGCCTGCTAAAACATTTTTTATTGAGATTATCATAATATTCTCCGCCATATCTAAGGACAATTCCATCAATCCATCCCAAACATGTCAGACCAATATATGTCAAATAGAAAATATATAATTGAAAATAACCATAAGATTCCACAGACATAAATCTTGGTGCAATTAAAGTTATGACTGCAGATGCCACAAAGGCCATTCCGTTAGAAAATAATGCATATGAAAATTTCTTTACTTCTTTTAACATCTTTATCCCTCTATTGAGTATAAATATAACAACTAACCATATTGTAAGAATTCATTTTCACCGGATATGGAATTCCTCCGGTACTGATATTTCCATATAGCGAGAAGTTCTTTTCAAAAATGAGTTCCCATCCATTGAGTTCTAATGGAATCTCTGAAATTATATAATAGTTTTGTTTTTTATCATAAAATGTCATTACTTCATTAATATTTTCCAAATTATATACTTCATTGCTATTCATCAGACGTAGATTATTGGTTAAGATACTGTTAAGTTGAGATGTTCCTTCTGGCAAAAGAACAGTACTTCCCTCTGCAATATGTTCAGTAACTTCTTTGTACAGATTATGTTGGCCGTCAAATGCAACTACCTGTAAATGATGAATATTAAAAGGAATATTAATAATTATGGCAATTGCTATAATGCCTAAAGTATATTTTTCTTTTTTAATAATAAGTGACATAAGCAAAATAACAGCAGGTACCAATATGATGGCATAGTATCTGGACGCATAGTAGTTGCTTGGAGTATCTACCTGTAAAAAAGTATATATTGCCCATGAATAGAGAACTACCAGATATACTATTTTTTCAAGAATGCTTTTTTCTGTTTTATGAAATTGCCAGATAATGATTATCGGAATACAAATAAAGCTTGTTGCCATTACAATGCTTACAAAATTAATATGGATTAAACTGCCAAATCCTTTACCAGCATAGACACTCCGCAGCCACCAGGACCCGTCTCCATGAGAATATTTGTCCGTAAATCCAAGACAGTATGCTTCATAAACAGTTCCCAATAAAATAATAATTAATCCTACTAATGAACCTCGGTCTAAAATGATCGTAAGCCACTGCTTGATTTGGCGATACAATTCTTGACAATTTACCAGTGCCATTCCTGCAAATTGAATTCCAATAAACATTAAATTCAATAACATTAAACCACATATAATCTGGATCGTAGAAAAATATGAACCAAATCTGGATAATTGCTGTGATGTATAGATGCTTGATACTTTATACACGTATGGCAATGAAAGCATATACATTAAGCATTGAACAATATTAGCAATAGCATAATCTTTCCGCTTAAAGAAAAAAGATAATAAAAATAGGGAAACAAAAAAAATAGGGATATACATACACATGGAAATATGAACAAATCCCAGTAAACCTATCGCTATACCCCCACATATAGATGCAAATATATTTTTCTCAGATAAAAAAAGCAATCCGATAAATAGCAACATCAAAAAACTCATTTCGGTCAGAGTGGTTTTTGACAAATATATAATTATAGGAGAAAAAGAAAATAATGCAATAGAAAAAAACTTATTTAATTTATTTTTACTAATATTCTCTATTAAATAGTATAAACATATACTTGCCAGCACATAAAACCAGGTTAATACATGCGGTGCATTGAATAAACCAAAAATCCTGCCGAAAAGCGCCATAAATGTTACCCATGTTGGCAGAGAATGATATTCATAAGAAAAACTGGTGTTGTCAGCATTATCATCAAATTGATACAAGCCTATTAATTCATCTTGAAGTTTGCATAACCCGTTGTCTACAGAATCCGAAATTTTTCCGTATTCCTTCAATTCTTGTATGCTCGATGTGTTATTTCCTGTCAATACAACGGAACGTTCAAAATAAATCCCCATATCAGAAATTGTACGTATATCTTGAGATTTGTTAAAGGATAAAACTATAGCAACTACGATAAAAATAATTTGATATATATCTGTTTTAACATTCCAATCGATACTCTCTAATGCATATTTTATTTTTTTTCTTCGAAATATGAAAAATAAAACGTTAACCACAAAACACGTAATGACAACATTATTAATACGAAATTTATCAAATAACAGAAATATAATAGAAATAATATAGTATTGGACAGTATACATACTTAATCCAAAAACAATCTGTTTTAGTAATTTCTTATTATCATTAAATGTGCTCATCCATAAAAAAATGAGCAAAAATGTTATACTAACTAATGCAAAAGTTTTCATTATATTTTTATTTAAATCTCCTTTAAAAATTTAAAAAAATCTTTTTTCACAGCATTGGTCTCGTATTTGGATTGGAATAAAGAGCGGATTTCTGGGTTGATTTTTGGTGTTGTGCCAGTATTAAAATAATATTCAATACTTTTCACGAATTCTTCTTTTGTATTGCAGCGATAAATATTTTTTATATCTTCGACTTCATAGCCTTCCAATGCTTCATCTGTTGCGAATACGGTTTTACCATACATAATAGCTTCGGCAGTCTTTATTTTCATACCGTCTCCATAAAAAATGGGTAATACCATGGCGTCAGCGTCCATATAATATGGAGTCAGACTATCTACTGTTCCAATAACTTGTATGTTCTGTTTTTCAATTTTTTCTTTAACATGTTCCCAATCTTTTCCGACTATCCATAAATTTAAGTTTGTTAATAAAGGCATAACATTATTAACAAACCATAATATCCCCTCATAATTTGGCTGAAATAACGAACCAACAAAGAGTAAATTTCTGCTGTTGGCTGGTTTCTCTTGTTTAAAGTCTGTAGGCAGATGAGCAGCTAAATCATCAAAAGTCATCGGTAATATATAATCTGCCCCACGGTTATAAACCTGTTGTAACAGTTTGTGATCTCGGGATGTTAAAGTTATAATTTTATCGGCATAGTCCATTATGCTTTTTTCATTTCTCTTAAAGGCAAAATATGGAATGAGATAAAATAAACTTTCATGCTTTACTTTATTCCAGACATAATTTCTTTCAACATTTTGTTGAAACAAAATTACTTTAATACATTTTCCTTTCTTACGATAAGAAGCCACTACTTTTTTTATTAAATTTCCCATAATAGAGCGTTCACAAAAAATAATATCAATATCCAAACTCTCAATGTAGAAAATCACATCACGTATAACATTTGTATCACATATAATACTTCCTCGCAAAGCACTTATAACTTGAGACATTTTATTTTTATGTGAAAAAAAAGTGCGTACATTTTGTTTTTCTTCCGGTTGTGTATCAAAAGTACATACAAAAAGATTATTTTCTCCAAAATACTCTTTCAACAATAAATAATTACGATACGCACATTTTTTTCCGCCGTTTGATTGGCTTTTTAGAAATTCATGTCCGGATATCATCAAAGCTCTCAATAATTTTC
>NZ_SLXA01000022.1 GCF_004340975.1 Frisingicoccus caecimuris | reverse complement strand
AGCAGATAAAATCAAGCATCTGGTGACATTTCTGTGAGAATTGGTCGTTACAATAGACCTATTAAAACGAAAGGATGGTATTCCCATGAATATCTTAGAAACGACTGATCTCAGAAAGTATTATGGAACCGAGCCGAATATCACAAAGGCGCTGGATGGTGTTTCCCTCTCCATTAAGGAAGGGGAATTTGTAGCCATTGTGGGAACTTCCGGCAGTGGTAAATCAACGCTGCTCAATATGATGGGCGGCTTGGATGTGCCAACTTCTGGCAGCGTCAAGGTCAAAGGAAAAGAATTGGCTGAGTTGGATGACGAGCAGCTAACCATTTTCCGCCGCCGTAATATCGGTTTTATCTTTCAGAATTACAATCTTGTCCCTGTCCTGAACGTCTATGAAAACATTGTCCTTCCTGTTGAATTAGATGGTGATACCGTAGACAAAGCCTTTATGGATGAAGTTGTTCGGATGTTGGTGCTGGGTGACAAACTCACAAATATGCCGGGGCATTTGTCCGGCGGTCAGCAGCAGCGTGTTGCGATTGCCCGCGCTCTTGTTTCCAAACCTGCCATTGTTCTGGCTGATGAGCCGACCGGCAACCTGGACAGCCGGACGAGCAGTGATGTTTTAGGTCTTTTGAAGGTAACGAGCAGCAAATTTCATCAGACTCTTATCATGATCACGCATAACAATGAAGTCGCCCAGCTTGCAGACCGCATTATCCGTATTGAGGATGGCAGGATTTCAGAGTAAGGGGGCGCAGATCATGAATGATATTCTATTTGGCAATAATAACCGCACTATCATCAGGAGGCTGTCAAACTGCTATTTCAAAGCAAGCAAGAGCAGAAATGTGATTGCAATGATTGCAATTATTCTGACTACTACACTGTTTACAACGATCTTTACCCTGGGTTCCGGGCTTCTGGATACGGTTCAGGATCAAAATATCAGGAAAGCCGGAGGAGATGGGCAGGCTGTTCTAAATTATATCAGCGATGATGTCTATAACGATATTCAGGGAAATGCCATGATTGATCGTATTGCTTATACGAAAGCTGTCTCCTATCGGCTGAAAAATCCGGGACTGGAAAAGTGGCGTTCTGACCTGTGGTACATGGATGATACGGCACTGGAGTTTGCGCGCTATGAACCGACAACAGGTCATAGGCCTGTAGCTGAAAATGAAATTATTGCAGATACAAGAACTCTGGATGCACTGGGGGTGCCGGCTCAGATTGGTACACCCATTACCCTGACCTACGATATGAAGGGCAATGAATATACGGAAGACTTTGTTTTATGCGGCTTTTGGGAAACAGACAGTTTGAGCAATATCGGGCGGTTCATTGTATCGAAAGCTTTTATTGACCGTCATGCAGATCTTCTGGTCTATACCTATCCGGTAGATAATGACTACTCCGGTATCGTATCGGCGTATATCATGTTCAAGGGCAGCGGTGACATTGACGCAAAGCTGAATCGGCTTCTTTCTGAAACAGGATATACCTGTGATTTGATGGGCGGAAGCCCCAAAGACGACAATTATATCATCGCACGTGTCAGCCCTGCTTATCAAGGCAGCAGTATTTTGAAAAATCCGTCCATGTTTATTTTCGGAGGTGTTGGTATCCTGCTGATTATCGTCACGGGGTATTTGATCATCTACAACATTTTTCAAATTTCTGTAATTCAGGATATTCAATCCTATGGACAGCTCAAGACGCTGGGGACTACCAAAAGACAGATTAAGAAACTGATTAACCGCCAGGCATTCACATTGTCTTTGATCAGTATTCCGATTGGCCTGCTGATCGGCTTTCTTGTAGGACGTGCGTTAGTGCCATTCTTAATGAATGGTACGATCTACACTGTCAACGCCGGAATTAAGGTAACGATAAATCCTGTTATTTTTATAGGTTCTGCTGCATTTGCTCTTTTCACGGTATTTGTTAGTGTGAGAAAACCAGCCAAAGTTGCCGGAACAGTATCGCCAATCGAGGCAATCCGATATACGGGAAACGATATGCCGGCATTCCGTATGAAAAAAGTGGTGGATAGGAAGTCTGCACATGGGGCAAAAATCCATCGTATGGCGCTGGCAAATCTGGGCCGAAACCGGAAACGTACCGTGCTTGTGATGATATCCATGACAGTAAGTCTTGTGCTGTTCAATACGGTATTTACATTATCCAGCGGTTTTGATATTGATAAGTATATTGCCAAATTTGTAAATACAGATTTCGTGATCTCTGCCGCAGACTATTTTCAATTCCGCTTTGAAACGAGCGAAAATGATCTTTCAGAGTCTTTTGTAGAAGCTGTCAGACAAAGCAGCAGTTTTGAAGATGGCGGCAGACTGTATACTTCCCGGATGCTTGAAGAATCATTTTCTGTTGAAAGTGAGGCCTTTGGAGGATATAACACAGACGAGGATGGGAATCCTCTTGTTGATCTGTACGGCGCTGATGATTTCCTGCTGAACAATATGGAAGTTGTAGAGGGGAGCATTGATTGGGAAGCTCTTAAAACCGGAAAGTATGTTCTGCTTGGTGTTGAATGCGATGATAATGGCAATATCATCGACAACCCGGCTGTCAATGCAGGCGATAGCATACGGTTCCATCATATCATAATGGATGGGCTTTCCGGTTCTGAAGATGGCGAATATGATTTCATGATTATGGCAAAAGTCCGCATAAATGAAAACACGGATACTACGCGCAGTACCGGAGCTGCCAGGTTTTATATGCCAACGGAGAACTATCTTCCGTTGTGCGATAATCCCCACCTGGTCAGTTTCCCATTCAATGTAAACGATGGTGCAGAAACGGAAATGGGCGAGTTTTTAAACAGCTATGTTGAGAATATTGAGCCGAACATGGATTTTGATTCCAAAGAAACCTATATCGATTCTTTCGATAACCTTACTTCTTTGATTGTCACGATTGGAGGGGCTTTGAGCATTATAATTGGCTTTATTGGGATTGCAAACTTTGTAAATTCTGTATTGACGAGCATGATTACCCGACGAAAAGAATTTGCTATGCTGCAAAGTATCGGCATGACAGGCAATCAATTAAGGCGCATGCTGTCATATGAGGGTTTCTATTATGCAATCGGCACAATGCTGGCATCCGTTGTTTTTGGCACCTTGTTCTCCATGATTGTTGTTCGGGGTATTACAAACGGGATATGGTTCTTTACCTACCGCTTTGTTGTGTGGCCTGTGTTGATCGTGTATCCATTTTTAATTGCGCTGACGGTTGCTATTCCCGCTGTTCTCTATAAGCAGATCACAAAGACCAGTATTATTGAACGGCTGAATGAAAGAACCCGGATATGACCCGGACGGGTTATCGGAAGAGGATATAAGTTTGCGGGATAAGGTGATCCCCTGAAACAGTAAAAAGAACTGTTTCGGGGGATTTTATCGTATATACTAAGCTGCTTGGATACATAGAATTCTATTGACAATCTTGTGCTTATAGTGTATGGCGTGTATATAATAACATCACATTAAGGGGGAGGGATAAAATTTTGTGAAGATACTGATATCAAACATTTCCGGCAGTCCACTTTACCAGCAAATCAAAGACCAGATCAAAGATGCGATTCTGAAAGAAGAATTGGTTGAGGGCGATTCGCTTCCATCTATTCGCGCTTTTGCCAACGACCTGAAGGTTAGCGTGTTGACGATACGGCGGGTTTATGACGAACTGGAGCAAGAAGGATTTGTCACAAGTCAAGTGGGCAAAGGTACCTTTGTGTCAACGAGCAATATCGATTTGCTGCGGGATTCCAAACGCCGCCTTGTGGAACAGAAAATGCAGGATATGATACAGACTGCAAAATCGCTTAACATTAGCAAAGAGGAACTAAATGCCATGATGGACATTTTATATGAGGAGGATTGAAATGGATTCGATTTTGAATGTTTCAGGTTTGAATAAATCGTATGGTGATTTTTCTTTAAGAGATGTCACTTTTTCCCTTCCAGAAGGGTGCATTACGGGATTTATTGGCATTAATGGCGCGGGAAAGACAACAACATTACGAACAATATTAGGACTTACAAGCCGGGAATCCGGCCACATTCAGTTTTTTGGTATGGATATGGAAAAGGATGAACAGCAAATCAAGGACCGTATCGGTATTGTTTTAGATGATGGGTGTTTTTATGATGAATTGAGCCTGAATGAAATGAAAAATGTGATTGCTCCGGCTTATACATCGTGGTGTGAACAGGATTTCAAAAACTATTTGGAGCAATTTTCTCTAAATCCAAAGCAAAAAATTAACACCCTTTCCAAAGGCATGAAAATGAAATATGCTTTGGCATTAGCCCTTTCACACAAAGCAGAACTGCTGATAATGGACGAACCGACCAGCGGCCTCGATCCCATGATTCGCAGCCAGCTTTTAAAGATCCTAACTGACTATATGGGCAATGGCGGTAAAGGTGTATTCTTTTCTACCCATATTACATCTGATTTGGATAAGATTGCAGATATGCTTATCATGATTGACAATGGGCGCATCGTGTTTCAGGAGGAAAAAGATTCTCTGCTGGATAGTTACCGCATTGTGAAGGGGGATATACGGAGTCTTAATACAGATACCCGCAAACTTTTTGTCAGCATTTCTGAAACAACATTTGGTTTCACTGGAATTACGAAACAAATTACAGAAGTACAAAAATGTATTCCAGACATAATGATAGAACGTCCTACGATTGAGGACATTATGCTGGGCAGCATCGAAGGAGGGAAAAAAGATGTTATTCCATTTGGTTAAAAAGGATTTCCTAATCGTGAAAAAGTATGTTTTGCTCATGTTTGTGGTTTGTGTTATCATACCGCCTTTTATGGTATGGCGTGTTTCTGAATACGCCGGGCCTATGAGCTTTGTCTTGTCTGCTATTTTTGCAATTTTTATGCTTTTGCAGTATGTTTCCCTGAAAGAATACCAATACCCGAAAGCATCCACCCTGCTATGCGCTATGCCATATCCCCGCAAGTTGTTTGTTTTGTCCAAATACGTCTTTTGTCTGGTGATTTATGCTGTTTGCTGTGTGATTTTCTGGATAGAAACTTGTATCTTTGCGGAACTGGGAGATTTTCATTTTGAGATGCCGATACTCATGTTTCTTGTGCTTGCGATCTTTCTTGGTGTTTATCTTCCTGTACAGTACAAACTGGGATATGAAAAAACAAAATTTGCCTTTGTGGCTATCATTATGACCTCTCCCTTTGTTTTTCCACAACTGCTTAAAATGGAGGACGGTGTAAATCTGGATTTTCTCAACGCATTGCCTCCTGCGCTTTTATATGGCGGAATTATCCTGATCGGTCTTATGATACTGATTGCATCGGCCGGCGTATCTGTGGAATTTTATAAGGGAACAGATTTGGAATAAGACTGGAGGCGAAATAAATTGACTGGCGATATTATTTTTCTTTATCTTATTGCAGTGGTTTCCCTTGCGTTCGCCATTTTTAACGGTATCTGTTTTTTGATAAAACGTAATAGGACGGCTCAGACGGTAGGAACGATTATCTCTATTACATCACCAAATCCAGAGACAGAGAAAGCGCGCAATTCAAAATGGGCGAAAGTCAGCTATAAGGTAGACGGAAGAAACGTTACTTCCAAAAATCGTGTGCAGGTTCCTATGACGGCAGAAATCGGGAGCTCGGTTACAATACGCTATGACATTGAACAACCGGATAAGCTGTATAGTTTTTCACTGTTGAGAATTTTGGCTGCACTGTGTATCACTGTTATATGTATCATTGCAGCAGTGTTTAATTTGATATAGAAGGGGGGAGATATGATGCATTTTCCACAATGGTTTGTTTTCATCTGCATTTTGCTTCCGGTAGGTAATGCCATTTACAAAGCGTGGAAAAATAATCGCAAGAAATAAATGGGCAATTTACTGAAACAAAAAATTCAGGCATTTAGGTAGAAATGAAGTTAAGGTACTTAATGACTGGTGTTGAGTGTCAAAAATTTTGAAGGAGTATGGATATGGATTTTATACAAGAAAGAGTACATGAATTATATTGGAAAGAGGATGTAAATTGTGCAAGAGCAATATTGATATGCTTGGGAGAATTATTTGATGTAAGACTTGATTCTCAAACGTTGAGTTCTGCGATTGGATTGCACGGCGCAGGTGGATTTCGGGCACAGTGTGGACTGGTTGAAGGGGGACTGATGTTTCTGGGTATTTATTTTAGTCAGCTTGGCAAAAATGAAGAAACAATTATTTCTTTATGTTATGATTATGCAGAGGCATTCAATCAAAAATTCAAATCGTTAAGATGCTATGATTTACGTCCGAATGGTTTTACACCGAATGATCCTCCGCATTTGTGTGAGAAATTAACTTGTGAGGCTGTAGCCTTTGCTTATGAATTTATTAAAATTCATAAGCAATTACAGAAGTAGAATGCAGGTGGAGTATGGCGGGGGAGATTATGAAATAGAAGTGCGGTATGCGAAATAGGTAGGGAAATTTTTTATTATATGATAGAATGAAGAACAATGACAGATTTGGATTTAACGGAGAGAAGTATCATGGATATTATTGAAAAATTACAAGATAAGAATAACACTGCTGCTTATAGATTTCTGTTGGAACTTGAAGCTGCGTCTGCGAAATCAGATGAGTTGTATAGCTATTTTGAGAAATACCTGGAACTGCTTTCTCATAGAAGTTCATTTGTGCGTGTAAGAGGTTTCCGTATGTGCTGCGCACAAGCACAGTGGGATTCAAAAAATAAACTGGAACATCATATAGATGAACTGCTTACAATATTAGATGATGACAAGCCTACCGCAGTAAGGCAATGCTTATCTGCGCTTCATACCGCAATTCTTTATAAACCTGATTTATGCGGAAGAATAGAAGAAAAACTAAGGACATTGAATCTGGACAAATATAAGGAAAGTATGCGTCCACTTATTGAAAACGATATGGAAGAATTGAGAAAAACATTTGTGTGAGTTGGACTTCCCCGGAATGAATTGGAGGTACAGCGTATGAAAGGGTTTCATAGAGAAAATCAGTTATTTTCCCTTTGTGGTTTGAATTGCGGCTTGTGTCCTATGCACTTGAATAAATATTGTCCCGGCTGCGGTGGTGGAGAGGGAAATCAATCCTGTAAAATTGCAAAGTGTAGTTTAGAGCATGATGGGGTGGAATATTGTTTTCAGTATAGTGAGTACCCTTGTGAGAAGTATAAGCATATAGATGATTTTGACTCATTTATTACTCACCGAAACCGAAAAGCTGATCTGAAAAAAGCAAAAGAATATCGAATTAAAGCTCCGTAAGAAAAAATAATTTCAAGAGAATATCTTTCTGAATTAAGGGGAAGTCATGGGAAAAGTAGTGGTCGGTTGAACGAATAGAATTTCAAGGGAGGTTTTTTATTATGCTTGATAAAATACCGAGCACAGAAGAGTTGGCGGCGTTAGTCGGGTCATCATTATATGACGTGTGGCAGAAAATATGTATCATGATAGATGAAAAATACGATATGGACTGTATTTGGAATAAAGGCGGCAAAGCATGGACGTATGAATATAAGTATTGCAGAGGTGGTAAAACACTTTGTGCGTTATATGCGAGACAAAACTGCATTGGGTTTATGATTATCTTTGGAAAAGCTGAAAGAGAGAAAATCGCAGAACTTTAGATGGATTGGTGAAAATCATTTACCAAAGTGTGTTGACAAAACCTAATAATATGGAATTGTGCTTTGAGGAAGAGGACTTTGACGGATTCTTAAATAAGCTGAAAAAATATCCGGGCATTGAGTGTTTGGGGGAAGTGATTGAGTATAGCTGGGGACAGCGCGTGTATAAAGAACATCGATATGATTTTAATAGGGTGGACATGAAGTGAATAAGTGTGCCCCTGAAGCTATTGCAGTTATACCGAATAGGTAGTTAGTATAAGTAGTGGATACCAGAAGAAAGGATTAAATTGATTTATGATTGATATAAAAGCTTGGGTGAATACATTTGAGAAAAGAGTGGAACAGACCTTTGCCGACCGTGTGTGGTTTATTGGACTGCAGGGCAGCTACGGTCGTGGCGAGGCGACCGATACCAGCGATATCGATATAGTCGTGATACTGGATGAATTGCGGATAAACGATCTGAAAGTTTACCGTGACATGCTTGATACAATGCCGCACAGAGAGCTTGTCTGCGGCTTTGTTTCGGGAAAAGAGGAGCTTTTGAATTGGGAGACTTCCGATCTGTTTCAATTTTATTATGACACTACGCCTATAAAAGGCTCTCTTGATCTGCTTCTTGAAAGGATAGACAAACAAGATGTCAAACGGGCAATACGAATAGGCGCGTGTAACATCTATCATGCTTGTGTGCATAACTTCGTCCATGAGAAAAGCAATGATATTCTGTGCTCGCTTTTTAAACAGGCGGTCTTTGTGATACAGGCGGTTTACTTTTATGAGACAGAAAAATATATCAAATCGAAGGTCGAGCTGCGAAAGGCAATCAATCCGCCGTCGGCTGTTCTTGAGACGGAACGCGGATTAAAAAACGGGGGCAGTGTGAGGTTTGAGGAAATGTCAACACTGCTGCTGAATTGGGCGAAGGCCGTGATTGTGGGGTACAAAGAATGAGCGGCTGGTTTACCATAGACAAAATAGACGGTGATACTTACATTATCAGTGAATACCGCCACTGGGAGGAAACGCACTGTTATCTGCTGAACGGCAGTGAGCGCAGCCTGCTGATCGATACGGGTTTAGGAATATGCAATATTTTCGACGAGGTTATAAAACTGACAGATAAACCTGTCACTGCGGCTGCAACCCATATTCATTGGGATCATATTGGGGGACATAAATATTTTCCTGATTTTTATGCGCATGGAGAAGAATTAGAATGGCTTACGGGAAAATTCCCATTGTCAATAGAAACCGTTAAAAACATGGTGGTTGATCGCTGTGAGCTGCCTGAAAATTATGATATTGATACCTATACCATTTTTCAGGGAATGCCAACAAGAGTTTTGAAGGATAAAGATGAGATTGATATAGGAGGACGAACCATTGAGGTTTTACATACTCCCGGACATTCACCAGGACACATGTGTTTTTGGGAGAGAGAAAGAGGATATCTTTTTACGGGGGATCTGGTCTATAAAGATACACTATTGGCCTATTATCCTTCCACTGATCCGGAGGCCTATCTTGACTCACTTGAAAAGGTTGCAGAGCTTCCTGTGAAAAGAGTATTTCCCGCGCACCATTCCCTTGACATCCAGCCGGAAATTTTAGAAAGGATGTCAGATGCATTCAAAAACTTAAAGAAGAGCGGAAAACTTCATCATGGCAGCGGTACGTTTCATTATGGAGATTGGGCGATTTGGCTGTAGAGGCTTTGAAAATATGAAAAGCAATGGGGCTGCCAGATTTAATATATGGAAATGAAAGGGAGGATGGCTTTTGTTATCTATGGAGACAAATGATCTGCTGCTTAAAAAAGCAGAGTTTGAAGACTGGAAGGAGATGTACCGAAACGTCTGGTCAGAATCGGAGACCGCAAAGTTTATGGCCTGACGTATAACAACGAGCGTAGAGGATGCAAAAGTCCGGATGCAGAAAACAATAAATTATCAGAAAACACATGATACATATCTGGTTTATGATAAAAAAGCGGTGAGGCAATTGGATTTGCAGGAGTTGAGAAAATCCGGCCGCATATTTATCAGGATACCTGTATCACACTTGGTCCTGAATATGCAGGCCGGGGATACGGAAAGCAGAGAATCATGTTATTTTACCGGGAGGGTTCTATTGTGCAGGAACAAAGATTTACAAAAATGGACTGGACGCTTTTCGGAGATAAGATTGCAGGCTGGCAGGAAAATTATATGGATAGGCTGAATAAAGAATATATAGAACTGTTAAGCAGTGATGCCGCTCCATCGGACAAGTTCTGGGCGCTGGACAAGAGAATAAAAGAAGACAAGAGGAAGAAAGGTGTTTGTATACAAATGAGCCGGTCTGAACTTATTTATAATATTGTTGAATGCGTATAGTACGAGAAATTTCAGCTATAGCGACATGCAAAATATTTATGAGCAGTTTCATTTATTGCTTAATCAGGGGATTATAGCACCTGGAGCTATAGGGATGGCCCTAATTTATCAAGCTTAAACTATACCCTATAAAATGGACACAAGCAGAAGGGAAGAAATCCCTAAATGCGGACAGTAAAAAAGGGGACTTCTTTCAGTAGATGAGTTGTAAAAACGCCGAAAAATCAAGGAAAAACCTATAACCAAAGGAGTTTAAATATATGATAAAAGTATTATTTATCTGCCACGGCAGGACATGCTGATTGGATGAAATTTCTTTAGTTTAGGTGAGGTCTTAGATGGAGCAAATGAATTTTGCAGCACGTTTACAACTTTTGAAAGATGTTCCGATGTGATAATATAATTAATAGTATATGAAAATATAAAGCACATTGATTATAAATTCTATATAAAAGAATACAATTTCAAGGGGAGAAGATTAGAAATGGGAATAAATGTTAAGATTCATAATGTAAAAAATATAGATGATTTTGAATTTGAAATACCTACTGAAAAAGGATTATATGCATTAACTGGTGAGAATGGATCAGGGAAGAGTACAGTGATATCCTGTGCAGCGGCATCTTTTTATGTGCCTTCTTTTTATGACTATTTTGGTAATCCTAGAGAAGGAGCATATATAAATTTTTCTTTTGATGGAAAAAATCGAAGTGTTAAGGAAGTAAATGGAAAGTGGAAAGCACCATCCAAAAGAAGTTTTCTTGGAATAACGGGTTTTTATGAAGGCAGTATAGTTTTTGGTAACCGATTTAAAGATATAGATTATTCGTTATTGGGAAAGTTGGCATTAATTGATAAAAATCAGCTCGAGGAGGCTTCTGATTTTGTGAAAAAAGTCTTGGTAATATTCTTCATGACGATGAAGAGTATTATCAAAATTTATATGTGTTGAGATATGATGTTGCAAAAAATATGGGATTACAAAGACTTCCTTACTATTATGAAAATAAAGGTGCTTTAATAAGTCAATTGAATATGTCTACAGGTGAAAATTTATTATTGACTATCCTCAATTCTCTTGAAAAACGATTAAAGAAGGATGTGTATGGAGAAACACCTGCATTTATGTTTTTAGATGAAATTGAATTAGCATTACATTCTTCAGCACTTAGAAGATTAGTTTTCTTTTTAAGAGAGATTGCAGAAAAAAATAATACTGTTGTCCTTTTTTCTACTCATTCTATAGAATTGATTAGAAGTATTCCGGCTGAGAATATTTATTATTTGCAACGTCATGTTGATGGAAGTATTGAAGTTATTAATCCGTGCTATCCAGTATATGCGACAAGAAATCTTGAATCGTCAAATTATGGTCATGATTATATAATTATGGTTGAAGATGAATTGGCTAGAGCTATCGTAGAGAGAATATTACGACAAAAACGATTGCTTTCGAATAAAAGAGTATTAGTTATTGCTGTTGGAGGATGGACAGAGGTGTTACGTTTTGCTTATGATACCATACGTTCAAATTTAGCCTTGAGTACTACAAAAATCCTTATTGTATTGGATAGAGATATTAGAGAAAGCGTATCAGGATTTTTGAAAAAAGAGCGAATGGGTTTTTCAAATGCCCCCAATTATTTACCTATTAAAAGTCTTGAAAAATATTTGCTGGATAAATTAATTCAAAATGTAGATGCGGTTTTGTTTAGGGAATTAAATGATTATCTTTTTCAAGGGAAATCACTTGATATAATAATAAAAGAATATGATATAAAGGTTAAGAATGGTATTTACACTGATATTGAAAAAATCAATAACGGTAAGATGTTATATAATGAATTGAAACATGAATTACACCAAATAAGAAAGAGTGATGATGATTTAGTGTCAATAATTGTAGATTACCTTTTTGATGCAAATAATAAAGAAATTGAAGAATTAACAACATTTTTTGAGTCAAAGCTAAAATAGAAAAGTAAGCTTTTATGAACGGTGAAAGATGTCGATAAACAGGTAGTCCGCCCTGCGGCGTGCGGAGCGTAAGTCGCTGGATCGGACTAGCCTGTGTTGGATTGGCGTACGCCAATCCAACTTGTAACCCCAGTTATCTAACAGTGGGGTACAAATACAATAGGAAACAGTATCAAAAAGTCTCGAAACACTGATTATACAAGGCTTTGAACTACTTAATGAGGTGTGTGATATTTTGAAGAAATGTCACATGGTTATTGTTTTCCAATCGAACAGCGTATATAATTGTCCTTAAACTAAAAGAGAGGTGGTTTCGGTGAAACTCTGCATTGCATTATCTGGAATAGTTAAATAGACATTATTCACATTAACAGGAGGATTTTAAATGACTATTCCAGTGAAACAGATTTATCCCCGTACAGGCGATAAAGAAACAATTTATTTGAAACATGTAATCACGAATCCCAATATAACGGTTGGAGATTTTACAATGTACAATGATTTTGTAAATGACCCGACGTTATTTGAGAAAAACAATGTATTATATCACTATCCGATAAACGATGATAAATTGCAGATTGGAAAATTCTGTTCCATTGCCTGTGGATCAAAATTTCTTTTTAACAGTGCCAATCACACACTATCTTCATTATCCACTTATCCATTTCCATTATTTTTTGAGGAATGGGAATTAGAGAAAAAAGACGTAACGAAGGCGTGGGATAATAAAGGCGATATTATCATTGGAAATGACGTTTGGATTGGTTATGAAGCTGTTGTTTTAGCTGGTGTCACGATTGGAGACGGAGCAATCGTTGGAACTCGTGCAGTTGTCACAAAAGATGTTCCGCCATATACGATTGTTGGCGGTGTTCCGGCAAAACCAATAAAGAAACGATTTTCAGAAGAAACCATTTCTGCACTCTTGGAGATTCAATGGTGGAACTGGTCTGAGAAAAGAATCGCAAGAAATATTGGTGCTATACAAAGTGGAAATATTGAACAGTTAAAATGATCAATGTAAATGTAGTTGGGATGGTGATACGATGTGTATGAATAAAAAAAGAAAAAACGATGTTTCACTCCATGCAAAGTCAGTAAATACTAACGCCATTTGCATGGAGTAGTAAGGCGTTATATGCTGGCTTTGCTATTTGACGATGAAAAGTTAAAGGAGTGAGCCTGCATGAAATATATCAAAGCAGATTCGGTGCTCCCCATTGCTTTAGTTGAAGAATTGCAAAGTTATATACAAGGCGGATATATTTATGTTCCCTCAAGAAAAGACAGCAAAAAGAAATGGGGCGAATTAAGCGGTTGTAGATATGAGATTGAGCAGAGAAACAGAAAAATAAGAAAAGATTATCAGCAAGGGAAAAGCGTTGATGAATTAGCTGATATCTATTATCTTTCTGTTCATTCAATCAGAAAAATCATATATGAGAAATAATTTCCGAGAGGTCGTAGTTTTGCGGCCTCTCTTTTGTGTTTTCGTGTATCTAAAAGGAAGTCACGGTGAAAATTTTTATAGGTAAAAAACACTTCTGTAAATGACAGTATATTGAGAATGCCATTTTCTGGTGATACGATGTAATCGGTGATGAATGAAAGATGAAAACAACAAAATTTTATATCGGGAAGATTCCGGTCATTATCTGGGGAGCGAAATCTGACAAGGTATACATTTATGTTCACGGAAAAATGTCTGATAAGGAGTCTGCTGAAACTTTTGCTCAGATAGCAGAAAATAAAGGCTATCAGACAATCAGTTTTGACTTACCGGAACATGGAGAAAGAAAAGATGAAAATTATAGGTGTGATATTTGGAATGGCATTTCTGACCTTCATCAAATAAGTGCCTATACGTTTGCTAATTGGAAATCGGTATCTTTGTTTGCATGTAGTTTGGGTGCATATTTCAGTTTGCAGGCATATAAAGATATTACTTTTGAAAAGTGCTTTTTCCTGTCTCCGATCGTAAATATGGAATATCTCATCAAAAATATGTTCCTGTGGTTTCATATCACGGAAGAAATGCTTTATACCAAAAAAGAAATTCCAACACCGATTGATACTCTGTCTTGGGATTATTACCAGTATGTAAAGAAAAATCCCGTAACAAGATGGAATAATCCAACCTATATACTTTATGGATGTAAAGACAATTTGCAATCTTTACAGATCATAGAAAATTTTGCAAAGTCCAATTCTGTATCATTGACTATATCAAAATATAGTGAACATTCATTTATGGGAAATGGAGATGATGAGGTGATAAAAAGTTGGATATGTGATAATCTGTAAAATCAATACAACTCAACTCTATTGCTGTTGGCAATAAACAAAAAAACCGTTGCCGACAGTATCTTTTTTGAATACGATAAATTTGGACGACGGTTGAAAGGCTGTCGTTTTTCTTTTCCTAATTCTATGAATAATACAGGTTTTATTTTGGCGGCTCTTGGAGGTGGCCGCTTTGATAAAGCATTGTAAAACACAATTCTTAATAAATCCGTTATTGTCAAAAAAATATATATTTATTCAATAACATTTTACACCCTTGAATGTGGTTTTTTACATCATATAACAGGAACTATCAAAAAAGCACAGGATCAGCATTTATTAGTTGTTCCTGTGCTTTTTTGCTGTCTCAAAATTTCTTTAAACAATTTTACAGACAGGGTAACAAATCTCATCTCTGTGGTGAGTGTTAGAGCGAAAAGAGGTAAGAATCTTCACGCTTTAACAATTTTCACAGGAAGGAGGTGAGATTATGTCCCCTTCTTCATTTAAAAAAGCAATAAGATTACAGTTTGATTGTCTTATCCGTAAAGTCATAGATAGGACGGTTAAGAATTATTACAGAGAACTCGGAAGACGTGCAAAGCATGAAGTTCCGTTTTGTGATGTGACAGAAGCAGATTTAAACCCTGTAGCTACCATAGATGAATATTCCATGGGATATACAGTGTTTCCTGTATACGGAACGGAAGTCCGTGTTTTTGATGAGCATTTGTGTGAAGCAATCAAGGCATTGAGCGAAAGGCAGAGAAACATTGTTCTAATGTCCTATTTCCTCGAAATGTCAGATATAGAAATCGGTGAGATTATTGGTATTTCAAGATGTTCTGTTTATCGAAGCAGAATGAGAGCTTTAAATATTATCAGAGAAAAATATACGGAGGATTAGCAAAATGGAACGTATACAAAAATGTCCACGATTTTCAATTATCTGTTCAGCAGTAGACGGTGATGAGATAGCGATGGAAAAGATTTTAAATCATTATAATGCATACATATCAAAGGCGTGTTTACGTCCTTGTTATGATGAATATGGAAATATGCGGATTGTGGTTGATATGGATTTAAAAGGCAGGGTACGAACTGCCATAATAAAAGCCATTTTAAATTTTGAGTTAGAAATAAAGTGAGGATTTATGAGTGCAATTCTATCTCTTTTCTAAAAATCAAAGAAAGGGGAGGTGGTGCTTTACATATGAAAAATGTGGATATTCCTGTATGGGAAAAATACACATTAACGATTGAAGAAGCGTCAGTGTATTTTCGTATCGGAGAAAAGAAACTCCGTAGACTGGCTGATGAACATAGAAACGCCAGTTGGTTGATTACAAACGGGAATCGGATTCAGATTAAACGAAAGCAATTCGAGAAAATCATAGACGAGTTGGAGGAAATCTGATGTGGCGATTATGCCCCGATTATGATATACTCATTTTGTCATATCGGGGCTCTTTCAAGATACGAAAGGAGCGATTTGATGAGTGCGAAAAGACGTGATAATAGAAATCGTATTTTACGCAATGGAGAGAGCCAACGAAAAGATGGGCGTTATATGTATAAGTATATTGATAATGCAGGAAATGTAAAATATGTGTATAGCTGGAAGCTAGTCAAGACCGATACAGTTCCGCAAGGTGCAAAAAACGATGTTTCACTCCGAGATAAGGAAAAGCAGATACATAAGGATTTGGAAGATGATATTGTTTCTCTTGGCGGTGGAATGACAGTTTTGGAACTTGTGAAAAAGTACATTTCACAGAAAACGGGTGTAAGGCACAATACAGAAGCCAATTACAACTTTGTAATCAACATTATCAAGAAAGAAGCATTTGGAAACAAACGAATTGACAAAGTAAAATTATCAGACGCAAAAGGTTGGCTGATAAAGTTGCAAGCAGACGGAAGAGGTTACAGTACCATACATACTGTAAGAGGTGTGGTAAGACCTGCGTTTCAGATGGCAGTTGATGATGATTTGATTCGCAAGAATCCATTTGAATTTCAGCTTGCGACAGTGGTTGTCAATGACAGTGTAACCAGAGAAGCTATTACAAGAAAACAACAAAGAGCATTCTTGGAGTTTATCAAAGCGGATAAGCACTTTAACCGTTACTATGAAGGAATTTATATCCTTTTTCATACAGGACTTCGTATATCGGAGTTTGTAGGCTTGACCGTGTCTGATATTGATTTGGAAAATGGAAAAATCAATATTAATCATCAGTTACAACGAAAGAGGGATATGGAATACATCATAGAAGCCACAAAAACTGACAGTGGCACAAGAATGGTTCCTATGACTGAGGAAGTTCAAGAATGTTTTCGCTTTATCATTACTAACAGAAAGAAACCTAAGAAAGAACCTGTTATTTATGATAAGAACAGAGTTTCTTATAAGGGATTCCTGTATCTTGATAAAAATGATATGCCAATGGTTGCTCTTCATTGGGAAAAGTATTTCCAGCATATATGCGAAAAGTACAACAAGATTTACAAGGAAGAACTACCAAAGATTACACCTCATATATGCAGGCATACCTTTTGTTCCAACATGGCGAAATCGGGAATGAATCCAAAAACACTGCAGAAAATAATGGGACATTCCGATATTGGAGTAACACTGAATACTTATACGCATTTGGATTTTGAGGATATTCAAAAAGAAATGAAACAGGTATGTGATAGCGAGTTGTAAAGTTGTATATGACACATAGTTTTACAACTAATTTTACAACTTTTGGGCGAAAACTTATGCCAAATTATACTGAGATATTCCAGTAACAAAGAAAATGAAATGTTGTAAAAACGTCGAAAAATCAAGGAAAAACCTATAATCAAAGGAGTTTAAATATATGATAAAAGTATTATTCATCTGCCACGGCAATATTTGCAGATCGCCGATGGCGGAGTTTGTTTTTAAAGATATGGTGGAAAAGGCCGGTTTAAGTTCTTCTTTTGAGATCGCATCGGCGGCGACGAGCCGGGAGGAAATCGGAAATCCGGTCCATCCGGGAACCCGAAGGATTTTGGAACCGTTAGGTATCAGTTGCCGTGGGAAACATGCGGTACAGGTGACAAAAAAGGATTATGCTTATTACGATTATCTGATTGGCATGGACAGTTGGAATATACGGAACATGCTGCGGATTTTCGGCAGTGATCCGGAGCAGAAGGTTCACAAGCTGCTTGAATTTGCGGGCCGTCCGGAGGATGTGGCGGATCCCTGGTATACGGGGAATTTTGATGTGACCTATCAGGATGTCTGCGAAGGCTGCAAAGGGCTTCTTGAATATATTCGCAAAAATCA
>NZ_SLXA01000021.1 GCF_004340975.1 Frisingicoccus caecimuris | reverse complement strand
GTCACTAATCGGTCGAGGGCATGACCAGAAGGCGGGTCAGGAGAGAGAAAGAGACGATGGAAGACATTTTCAGTATGTAGTTTTGAAGGCACATGTGTCTTTATGGCCTAGTGGCTCAGTTGGTTAGAGCGCCGCCCTGTCACGGCGGAGGTCGAGGGTTCGAGTCCCTTCTGGGTCGTTTAACATTATACAGTTGTACTAATGTTAAATTAGTATATGGGGTCTTAGCTCAGCTGGGAGAGCATCTGCCTTACAAGCAGAGGGTCACAGGTTCGAGCCCTGTAGGCCCCATTTTCGCCGATGTGGCTCAATTGGCAGAGCAGCTGATTTGTAATCAGCAGGTTATCGGTTCGAGTCCGATCATCGGCTATTATGGATGGATTCCCGAGTGGCCAAAGGGGGCAGACTGTAAATCTGTTGTCGACGACTTCGAAGGTTCGAATCCTTCTCCATCCATTTACTGAAAGTATCCGAGATGTATGGAACTTTCAGTTTTAATTTAATATCGCGGGGTGGAGCAGTTCGGTAGCTCGTCGGGCTCATAACCCGAAGGTCGTAGGTTCAAATCCTGCCCCCGCAATTCTTTTAGAACGAAATATAATCCATCTCAAGAATCTACGATTCTTTCGATGACCGTTTATCTGCTAGTGCAAATAAACGAAAAAGCTGATTCAAAAGCATATAAGAATAAATTCTTAATGCTTTTTCATCACCTTTAATTATATAGGCGTTTTCAAATTTATTCGCCCAGATAGCTCAGTCGGTAGAGCAGAGGACTGAAAATCCTCGTGTCACTGGTTCGATTCCGGTTCTGGGCATTTATCGGAAGATTCTGATATGGGGTATTAGCTCAGTCGGTAGAGCACTTGACTTTTAATCAAGTTGTCCGGGGTTCGAATCCCCGATGCCTCATTCAAATGAAAAAGTCCAATCACATTTTTTGTGATTGGACTTTTTCATTTCATAAGAATATGTTAGAATGAGAAAATGACAGCAAGGGGTGATTTATATTAATAAGAATTTTAAGACCTTTATTAAGTATGGATTATGTATTGCCATTCTGCTTTTGATGGTTATCCGTTTTGATAAGATATTTATCTTGGTAAGTCATATTTGGACTGCTGCATTTCCTTTGATTTTGGGTTGCCTGTTTGCCTATGTTTTAAATATTATTATGAGGGCATTGGAAAAACATTGGTTTCCGACGACAAATAATATGGCAGTGATACGAGTGCGCAGAGGTGTGTGCGTTTTCTTGTCTATATTTCTTGTTTTTGGAGCTATCTTTCTTATCATACGGATTGTACTTCCTGAATTGGTAGAAGCTTTTTCTGTAATAGCCAATGAAATACCGGTCTATTTTGAAAAGGTTCAGCATTGGATCGTAGTCAATGGTGATATGTTTCCATCTTTAGCGGAAAAGATTGGGGGCATGGAAATTAATTGGCAGGAAATGTTTAATAAGATCTTTACCTATGTGACAAGCGGTTTCAGTTCAATGTTGAACTCGGCATTTACATTTGTTTTTCAGATTATGAGTTCTCTTGTAAATGTAACCATAGCAACTATTTTTGCCGTATATATTTTATTGAACAAAGAGAAGCTTCAATCACAGGCAAAAATTTTCCAAAGTGTATATATGAAAAAGTCTTATGTGAAACGTATGAATCATGTCATTTATACGGCAAATGAAAGTTTTACAAGTTTTATTACAGGTCAATGTGTGGAAGCTGTGATTTTGGGTATTTTATGTACTGTGGGAATGTTGATTTTGCGTTTTCCCTATGCGCCAATGGTAGGAACCTTTATCGGAGCCACAGCATTAATACCGATGGTAGGTGCCTATATTGGAGCTTTTGTAGGGGCATTTATGATTTTTACTGTGTCGCCGATCCAGGCTGTAGGATTTATCATATTTATTATCATTCTTCAGCAGCTTGAAGGAAATTTAATTTATCCAAAGGTTGTTGGGGCATCTATCGGCCTGCCAGGAATATGGGTATTGGCCGCAGTGACCATCGGTGGTGGTCTTGGGGGAATTCCAGGAATGTTGATAGGGGTTCCTTTAACAGCTACAATTTATCGTTTAATATGTCTGGATGTTCAGGAACGGACCCGACATGAAGATATATCAATAGATAGCAAGAAAACAGAGGAGTAGATTATGAGAAAGACAAAAATTATTTGTACACTCGGACCGGCATCTGAAAGTGAAGATGTGTTAAGGAAATTAATGATTGAAGGAATGGATGTTGCACGTTTTAATTTTTCCCATGGAACCCATGAGGAACAACTGGAAAAACTAAATCGGGTAAAGCGGCTCAGAGAAGAGCTGAACCTTCCTGTGGCGGCATTGCTCGATACAAAGGGCCCGGAAATTCGACTGAAAACCTTTGAAAATGGAAAAGCTGAATTAAAGAGAGGCAGTAAATTTACTTTGACAACCCGGGAAGTCGTTGGAAATTCTGAAATTGCTTCTATTACCTATGTGGATTTACCGAAGGATGTAAAAGTCGGCGGCCGGATTTTGCTGGACGATGGTCTGATCGAGCTTTATATTGATGATGTAGAGGATACGGAAATCCATTGTACAGTCGTTAATGCCGGCGTGATTTCGAACCAGAAGGGTGTGAATGTACCGGATACGGTACTTTCTATGCCATTTATCAGTCAGAGAGATTATGACGATATTTGTTTTGGTATTGAAAATGGATTTGATTTTATTGCCGCATCTTTTACAAGAACCGCGGAAGATATTCTGGAAATCCGTAAGATTCTGGAAGAAAAGAATTGCAATACCATTAATATTATTGCAAAGATTGAAAATATGCAGGGCGTACAGAATATTAAGGAAATTATTCGTGTTTCTGATGGTATTATGGTTGCCCGCGGCGATATGGGTGTGGAGATTCCGATGGAAGAGGTTCCAGTCCTTCAGAAAAAGATTATCCGTAAAGTATATCAGGCCGGTAAGCAGGTTATTACGGCAACCCAGATGTTGGATTCGATGATGAAAAATCCGCGGCCAACTCGTGCCGAAGCAACAGACGTTGCAAATGCGATTTATGATGGCACCAGCGCGATCATGCTTTCCGGAGAAACGGCGGCCGGAGCTTATCCGGTGGAAGCGGTGCAGACGATGGTTAAAATTGCAGAGCGGACAGAAATTGATATTAATTATCGACGCAGATTTTCCGAACTGGGAACGGAAGCAATCACAGATGTGACGAATGCCATATCCCATGCCACATGTACGACGGGTATGGATTTGAATGCGGCGGCAATTATTACAGTAAGTAAATCGGGAAGAACAGCCCGGATGATTTCAAAATTCCGTCCAACTTGTCCGATTATTGCCTGTACCATGTCGCCAAGTGTATGGCGCCAGTTAAATCTGTCCTGGGGAGTCCAGCCGCTGATTATCGAAGAAAAGGGGACAACGGATGATTTATTTGAGACGGCTGTTGAGGAAGCCCAGAAAAAAGGATATGTAAAGCAGGGGGATGTGACGGTTATCACGGCAGGCGTTCCACTGGGTGTTTCCGGCACGACAAATATGTTAAAAGTTCAGGTAGTCGGACACATTTTGGCCAATGGCGAAGGCATTAACAAGCAAAAAGTTCACGGGCGTTTATGCGTATGTCACTCAGACAAAGAATTGATTCAGAATTATCAGCCGGGAGATATCGTCGTTACGAAAGATACCAATAATTATATGCTGAAACAGCTGAGAACGGCTTCAGGTATTGTTATTGAAAAATCCAGTCTGGATGCACATGCGGTGACGGTTGGATTAAGCCTGGATATTCCGGTGCTGATCAATGTAAAGAATGCAACGGATATTTTAAAGAATGGTGTATTTGTAAATCTTGACTGTGAAAATGGTGTGATTGTAGCAGATTAAAATTAAAAAGAGTACCATTTCCGCATTTTTATAATCAGGAAAATGGTACTCTTATTTTTAACTTTCAGCGTATTTTACAGCAAGTTGAGCGCAGTAGGCGATGATTTCCATACAGTTCTTTTTGCGTGGTTTTGAATCAAAATCACCAAATGGCTGAGACATTTCACGGCAGATTAAAGTACCATATTTGTCTTCAATTTCATTGACCATTTTTCCGAATACAGGGTAAATATCGCCCTGAAGGTGTTGGATTCGTGCTCCCATTTCTTCTTTTGGACCAAAGGGATTGCGGCGTCCTTTAACAGTTCCAAGAGCCATGACAGCTCCGGTGATGGCGCCACATATATTTTTTGTATGACCGATGCCGCCGCCAAAACCGGTAGCCATACAGAGAATGTCTTCCGGCAGCTCAACATCGTACATATCCATAAAGGTTCTCAGAACGCATTCGGTACAATTTAATCCCTGACGAAAATATCCACGGCTGATTTCATCGGCCAACGCCATCTTTTCTTCTACAGTTTTGTTTTTTGCAATTTCCTTTTCCATAAGTAGAGCCTCCCAATACAATATAAAGTTATTATACAATGTTTATAAATATTTATCTACAGATTACAAAAATTTATGAAATACTTAACTTGTATTTTTATACTGCGTATATTAGAATGATAAGAACATTAACCTAATGTTAGACTCAATATAGAAAGGACTGAGGTTATATGGAAGCAAAAAAAGTATCAGACTCGAAGACAGTACAGCATCGTATCGTTATGCCGCCGGATATTAATGGATTCGGCCGCTTATTTGGAGGCCGGCTTTTGTCATGGATAGATGAGGTTGCCGGTGCTACGGCGAGACGGCATTGCGGGCGGGATGCCACAACTGTAGCAATTGATAATACCTATTTTAAATCCGGTGTTTATTTAAATGATATCGTTGTTTTAATCGGAAAGGTTACCCATGTGGGAACAACTTCTATGGAAGTACGTATTGATACATACAGAGAAGATTCGGAAGGCAAGCGTTACCCGATCAACCGGGCATATTTTGTGATGGTATGTATGGGCAAGGATGATAAACCGATGAAGGTGCCGGGATTGATCCTTGAAAACGACGGTGAACGGATGGAATGGGAAACGGCGGTGAAACGTCGCGAATTGAGACTCCTGCGGCGTCAGGAAGGTTTCTAAAAATTCGGCCATCTTTTAATTTAAGTGGAAAACGGTTAGGTGATGTTATGTCATCCAACCGTTTTCGCTTTTCAAAAATTTCTATCTTCCGGCCAGAATATCAGCAATCAAATCCCGTTCATCCATCGGGTATTTGATACCTTTGATTTCCTGGTAATCTTCGTGGCCTTTTCCGGCGAGAATAATAACGTCGCCGTCTTCGGCATTATCAATACAATATTTAATGGCCTCTTTACGGTCCGGAATAGTTACATATTTCCCCGGGCCCTTGTGAACACCAATCAAAATATCGTTAATAATGGCCATCGGTTCTTCAAATCTTGGGTTATCCGAGGTGACAACGGTCAGATCGGACAGATTCGAGGAGACTTCGCCCATTTCGTAACGGCGGTGCGGGTCCCGGTTGCCGCCGCAGCCAAACAGAGTGACCAGTCGTTTTGGATGGTATTCCTTCAGGGATTGCAGCAGGCTTTCAAGAGCCATCGCATTGTGGGCATAGTCGATCATCAGAGTGAATCTTGGGGAAATCGGTACGGTTTCCAGACGGCCCTTAACATGAACATTGGTCAGCGCTTTTATAATGTTTTCTTTAGGAACATTAAAATGATGACAAATGGCAATAGCCGTCAGGGAGTTATACACGCTGAAACGTCCTGGAATATCAATTTCCACATCCATATCCATACGGCCGGACAGGCGATAAGTTACGCCGAGGAGTCCCGGTTTCTGAAGTAATTTCATATCGGAAGCGCGGAAGTCGGCATTTTCTGACATACCGAAGGTTTCCAGATCGCAGGTATGGCCGTCGGTAATCCGTTCCACATAGTTGTCGTCCATGTTGACGATGCCGTGGCGGCACTGTTTAAATAACAGAGATTTACAGTGGATATAGTCGTCCAGATCTTTATGCTCATTTGGGCCGATATGATCCGGGCCAAGGTTGGTAAAAATACCATAGTCAAAGGTAAAACCATCTACCCGGTGAAGCATGAGGCCCTGAGAGGAGACTTCCATAACAACACATTCGCAGCCTGCATTCACCATGTCGCGGAAATATTGCTGAACAAGATAGGATTCCGGCGTTGTATTATTGGCCTTGATGACTTTTTTACCGATAATGGTTTCAATCGTGCCGATGAGGCCGGTCTTAAATCCGGAATTTTCGAGAATGGAACGTACCATGTAAGTTGTGGTCGTTTTCCCTTTAGTGCCGGTAATACCAATGGTTTTTAATTGTTCGGCCGGGTATCCGAAGTAAGCGGCTGACATATAGGCCAGAGCACTCCGGGTATTTTCCACGCGAATGACCGTCACATGAGCCGGGGCTTTTACTTCCTTTTCCACAATGACAGCAGTGACACCTTTCATCACAACGTCGGAAATAAACTTATGACCGTCCATCACCGCACCGCTGATGCAGACAAAGACACCGTCCGGGCAGGCATTTCGGGAATCATAAAGTAAATGGGATATAGGAATATCTACAGAACCCTGGACACAGGTGTAGTCCATACGTTCAAGTAATTGGGATAATTTCATATAAATGTCCTTTCAAAAATAGATTACAGTTCAATCTCACCGGAGAAAACCTCAGTGGCCGGTCCGGTCATAAAGACCGTATTGTTTTCAGCATCATATCGGATCAGCAGATCACCGCCAAGCAGATGAACGAGCACTTCCTTGTCCGTTTTGTCATTCAGGATGCAGGCCATGACGGTGGCGCAGGCGCCGGTACCGCAGGCCAGTGTTTCACCGGAACCCCGTTCCCAGACACGCATATCGACGGTGCGTCGGTCAATGACATGAACAAATTCTGTGTTGACCTGCTCCGGAAAGAGGGGATGCTTTTCAAAAAGCGGTCCGATATGTTCCAGTTTCAGGCTGGCTGTATCATCAACAAAAACGACAGCATGGGGATTACCCATGGATACGCAGGTTAGGTGCCATACATTTCCATCGATTTCCACAGGTTCATTGATGACCCGGTCTTTTGAAATACTGACGGGAATTTTTGATGGAGTCAGGATTGGCGCTCCCATATTGACGGTTACGGTATCCACTTTTCCGTCTTTAATATTTAAGTCCAGATACTTAATTCCGCCGAGGGTTTCAAGTGAAATCCGAGTTTTATCTGTTAAATGATGATCGTAGACATATTTTGCGATGCAGCGAACTCCATTTCCACACATCTTTCCCTCAGAACCATCCATATTATACATAGCCATGCGGAAATCTGCTTTGTCTGATGGACAAATGAGAATGAGACCATCGGAACCAATACCAAAATGGCGGTCGCTGACTTGTTTTGCTGTTTCAGAAGGATTTTTAACCGTTTCTTCAAAACAGTTTACATAAACATAGTCATTGCCACATCCGTGCATTTTTGTAAATTTCATTTTAACCACCTCCAGAAGGTTATTTACCTTTTTATCTTACTATGGTTTTTTTAATAATTCAAGAAAAATGCTGATAACCAGTTATAAGAATTAAATTATTGAAAAAAGAAATATCGGGGGCTATAATGAAATGGATTATAAGAATCGGAGGAATTTTCATGAATATACAGCGATTATTTGAAAGTAAAAAGGTGGTGTACTCTCTGGAAGTATTCCCACCGAAAAAGACCACGTCGATTGACACCATTTATAATACGCTTTATGGACTTCGCGGATTAAGACCGGATTTTATCAGTGTGACTTATGGCGCCGGCGGATCTGAAGCTCAGAAAAATAAGACCTGTGAAATCGCTTCTTTGATCAGGAGCGAATACCAGATTGAGCCGGTCAGCCATCTGACCTGTGTCGGTTCAACGAAACAAGATATTATGGAATTTCTGGATCGTCTGAAAGCGGAGGGTGTTCAAAATATTCTTGCACTCCGGGGAGATATTACACCGGGAAATGATGTCATCGATTTTGAACATGCCAGTGATCTGGCCGCATTCATCAAGAACTATGATGATAGCTTTAATATTTCCGGAGCCTGTTATCCGGAAGGCCATTGTGATTCGGCTAATATGGATCAGGATATTGAAAATTTAAAGAAAAAGGTGGATGCGGGCGTCACTCATCTGGTGTCTCAGCTCTTTTTTGATAATAATCATTTTTATGAATTTATGGATAAAGTAGAAAAGGTAGGAATTCACGTGCCGATTGAAGCGGGAATTATGCCGGTCATCAATAAAGCCCAGATTGAGCGTACCGTATCTATGTGCGGTGCCAGTTTCCCGGTGAAATTTTCGAAGCTGTTAAATAAATATGCCCAGGACCCGATTGCTTTAAAAGATGCCGGAATTGCCTTTGCGACAGAGCAGATCATTGACCTGATCAACAATGATGTGCGGGGGATTCATCTGTATACAATGAATAATGTGGAGACAGCGACAAGGATTACGAATAGCATTTCCAATATTCTTGCAAGCTGTAACAGACAGGTATGATCCGACGTTTAAACAGGGAGGAGATTCTTCGTTATCTTGGATATAAAGATTCGGGGGTTACAGAGCGGATAGAACAACTCTTGAATCGCTGTGAAGCGGAGACATTGAAGATTCTCCAGTCGAAGTATATATATAGAAGATTTCCAGTCGAAAAAGGCGCTGACGGTATTCGGATTCCGGGAACAGCGTTGGTGCTTTTCGGCAATGATATTCAGGAACATTTAAAAAACTGTAATGAAATATTTTTGCTTGGAGCAACGGCCGGAATCGAACTGGATAAACGAATCCGCCGTTATATGGTCACAGAGCCGGACGTGGGTGTGATCATGGACAGCTGTGGTATTCAGGCAGTGGAGCAGATCGCGGATTTGGCTGAAAAAGAAATGGAACAGGAAGTATCTGCGGAGGGGTGTCATCTGACCTGGCGTTTTAGTCCGGGATATGGCGATCTGCCGCTGGAGACACAGCGAGAATTGGTGCATGTGCTGGATACGCATCGGAAAATCGGCGTGTCCCTCACGGAGAGTTGTCTGATGGTGCCGAGCAAATCTGTGACGGCCATATTGGGAATCAGCGATACAAAGCGGGACGTGCGGAAAAATAAGTGCAACTTTTGTAATAATCGTGAACGGTGTGCGTTTAGAAAGAGAGGAACCAGATGTTAGATTTTAAAAATCAGATCATTATGCTGGACGGTGGTATGGGAACGATGCTTCAGGCGGCCGGAGTTCCTATGGGAAAGGTTCCGGAGGCATTAAATGTGACCCATGGGGAGGCGGTCATTGATATTCACCGTCAGTATATCGATGCGGGAGCGGATATTATTTATGCCAATACCTTCAGCGCCAACCGTTATAAATTGGGTCACAGTGATTACTCGGTGGAAGAACTGGTAACCGCGGGCGTGGTCAATGCGAAAAAAGCGGCAGCGGCTTCCGAGCGGGATGTGGCCGTGGCTTTGGATGTAGGACCCATTGGAGAGTTGATGGAGCCCAACGGCAGTCTGAAATTTGAAGATGCCTATGACATGTTTAAGGAAATGATGACGGTCGGCGCAAAGGCGGGGGCGGATTTGATCGTCATAGAGACAAGTACGGACCTTTTGGAAATGAAGGCGGCGGTTCTTGCAGCAAAGGAAAATACATCCCTGCCTGTTTTTTCCACAATGACCTTTGAAAAAAACGGAAGAACTTTTACTGGTGTGACAGTGGAGGCGGCAGCGCTGACCCTGACGGGGCTTGGTGTCGATGCTGTCGGTATTAACTGTTCACTCGGACCGGATGATATTTATCCCCTGGCTCAGAAATTGGTGGAGTGGACCCCATTACCTGTGATCATCAAGGCAAATGCCGGACTTCCGAATTTAAATTCCGGCGGCTATGATATCAGCGCCGGGCAATTTGCGGAGCAGATGGACAAGTTTATGGACCTGGGGGTCCAGATCATTGGCGGATGCTGTGGGACAACACCAGAATATATTCGTGAAATGAAAAAGATGCTTTCCCGGAGAACGGCGGAAGGAAAAAGGGCAGATCGGCCGGCCTTTGTCCGCCGGGCGGCGGTCTGCAGCAGTACCCAGGTTGTTGAAATCGACGGTGTCCGGGTGATCGGTGAGCGAATCAATCCAACGGGTAAAAAACTGTTTAAAGAAGCTTTATTAAATCATAATATTGGTTATATATTGACCCAGGGGATTTCCCAGGTGGAAGCCGGAGCCCATATTCTGGATGTGAATGTGGGTCTGCCGAAGATTGATGAAGCCGGATTGATGGTGGAAGTGATCAAAGAACTTCAGGGAGTGGTGGATGTACCCTTACAGATAGATTCTTCCCATGCCGGGGTTATCGAAAGCGGTCTTCGGATTTATAACGGAAAACCAATCGTCAATTCGGTTAATGGCGAGACGGCTGTCATGGAAAAGATTTTTCCTCTGGTCAAAAAATACGGGGCGGCCGTGGTTGGCCTTACATTGGATGAAAAGGGCATCCCGCTTCTGGCCGAAGAACGTTATGCAGTGGCGGAGCGAATTGTCCGAAAGGCGGAGAGTTATGGCATACCGAAGGAGGATGTCTATATTGATTGTCTGACGCTGACAGCTTCGGCTCAGCAGAAGGAAGTCGTGGAAACATTGAAGGCCATGCAGCTTGTGAAAGAGCGGCTTGGTGTGAAAACCGTTCTCGGTGTTTCAAATATTTCTTTCGGATTACCAAAACGGGAGTTTGTAAATGTGGCGTTTTTGACGTTGGCTATGGCTCACGGTCTGGATCTGCCGATCATCAATCCGAATGTGTCGGCCATGATGGCGGCGATAGACAGTTTTAATATCTTATATAACCGGGATGAAGGTTCCAGGTTTTACGTGGACAAGTACAGTAAGATCGTGGAGGCGGAGAAAAATGCTCAGTCGGCGGTGCCGTCCGTCAAACCATCGGACACAAAAAGTCTTGAATATGCGGTGTTAAACGGCATTCGGGAATATGCGGCGGATGCGACTCGGGAACTTTTAAAAACCCGGTCGGCCATGGACATTGTCAATGACATTTTGATTCCGGCTCTGGATAAAGTCGGAGCGGATTTTGAAAGCGGAAAACTTTTTCTTCCGCAGCTCATCCAGTCGGCGACGACAGCCCAGGAAGCCTTTGATGTTCTTAAAGAATATATGTCCGGTCAGAAGGATGAGGGAACTGTTTCAAAAGGGAAGGTCATCATTGCTACGGTAAAGGGTGATATTCATGATATTGGAAAGAATATTGTTAAGGTGGTCATGGAAAACTACGGTTATGAGATGATTGACCTGGGCAAGGATGTTCCAATCGAAAAGGTTGTGGAAGCTGTTCAGCAGACTGGCGCAAAGCTGGTGGGCTTAAGTGCATTGATGACGACGACGGTGGTAAGTATGGAGGAGACCATCCGGGCCATTCACGAGGCCGGATGTGACTGTAAGATATGGGTCGGCGGTGCTGTTCTGACCGAAGATTACGCGAGACAGATCGGTGCGGATTTCTATGCGAAAGACGCAAAACAGTCGGTAGATATCGCAAAAAGCATACTTGGATAAATATGGAACGCTCAGTACAATATATTGTGCTGGGCGTAATTATTTTTCTATATTTTGTATTTTATAGTAGCTTTTTTTTTCATACGGTGATATAATGGCCTAGGACAATGACCAAAAGAAAAAAATGAGGAGGATTCTATATGATCGTTATTAAGCGGGATGGCCGTGAAGTGAATTATGACAGAAGTAAGATTATCGTTGCCATTTCCAAAGCGAATGCGGAAGTACCGCCAGAGGAAAAGATTACGGAAGATGTGATTGAGAGCATCGTTGAATATATAGAGACACGTCACCGTAAACGTATGTTAGTGGAAGATATTCAGGATATCATCGAACAGAAATTAATGTCTGAAGGGAAATACGACCTGGCTAAGACGTATATTATTTATCGTTATCAGAGAGAATTAGTACGAAAAGCGAATACAACAGACGATTCTATTTTAAGTCTGATCAAAAATAGCAACAAAGATGTTATGGAGGAGAATTCCAATAAAAATGCGACGGTGGCTTCCACACAGCGGGATCTGATCGCCGGCGAGGTGTCCAAGGACCTGACCCGTCGTCTGCTCCTGCCGGAAAAAATTGCCAAAGCTCATGAAGAAGGTGTGATTCATTTCCATGATGCGGACTACTTTGTACAGCCAATTTTCAATTGCTGCCTGATCAATATCCAGGATATGCTGGACAATGGAACGGTGATGAACGGTAAGTTGATTGAAAGTCCAAAGAGCTTCCAGGTAGCCTGTACGGTTATGACCCAGATCATTTCGGCCGTAGCCAGCAGCCAGTATGGCGGCCAGTCCGTTGATATCCGCCACCTCGGAAAATATCTGCGGAAGAGTTATAATAAATATAAAGATCAGATTGTGGCTCAGTATGGGGATAAACTGGATGCGGAAACGATCGAAGGTTTGGTGCACACCCGTTTAAATGATGAACTTCGATCCGGTGTTCAGACGATTCAGTATCAGATCAATACATTAATGACAACGAATGGCCAGTCTCCGTTTGTTACGGTGTTCCTGAACCTGGATCCGAATGACGAATATATTGAAGAAAATGCCATGATCGTTGAAGAAATCCTGCGTCAGCGTCTGGAAGGAATCAAGAATGAAGTGGGTGTTTATGTGACACCGGCTTTTCCGAAGCTGGTTTATGTGCTGGATGAGCATAACTGCCTGAAGGGTGGAAAATACGACTATATTACAAAGCTTGCGGTTCGCTGTTCTGCAAAACGTTTATACCCGGATTATATTTCCGCTAAGAAAATGCGTGAGAATTATGAAGGTAATGTATTCAGCCCGATGGGATGCAGAAGCTTCCTGACACCTTGGAAGGATGAGAATGGCAATTATAAATTCGAAGGCCGTTTCAATCAGGGTGTTGTCAGCCTGAATCTGCCGCAGATGGGTATCGTAGCCCGGGGTGATGAGGAGAAATTCTGGAAGATTTTTGATGAACGTCTGGAATTATGTTATGAAGCGCTGATGTGCCGTCATAAAGCCCTTGAAGGAACAACTTCCGATGTCAGCCCGATCCACTGGCAGTATGGCGCTATTGCCCGTCTTGAGAAGGGTGAAAAGATTGATAAATTACTACATGGCGGATATTCCACACTTTCTCTGGGTTATATTGGCCTCTATGAAGTGACAAAGCTGATGAAGGGTGTCAGTCATACGACACCGGAAGGTGAAGAATTTGCCTTAAAGGTAATGAATCACCTCCGTTCGGCGACAGACCGCTGGAGAAAAGAGACCGGCATTCATTTCAGTCTTTACGGAACACCGGCCGAGTCCCTGTGTTACCGTTTTGCACGGATTGATATGGACCGTTTCGGCGTGATCGAGGATGTTACAGATAAGGGATATTATACAAATTCCTATCATGTGGATGTTCGCGAAAAAATTGACGCTTTCAGCAAATTTAAATTTGAAAGCCAGTTCCAGAAGATTTCTGCCGGCGGCGCTATATCCTATGTAGAAATTCCAAACATGCGTCATAATCTGGAAGCTCTGGAAGAGTTGGTAAAATTCATTTATGACAATATCCAGTATGCCGAGTTTAATACGAAATCCGACTATTGCCATGTATGTGGTTATGATGGAGAAATTATCATTAATGATGATCTGGAATGGGAATGCCCTCAGTGTGGCAACAAAGACCATGACAAGATGAATGTGACACGGCGTACCTGCGGATATCTGGGCGAAAATTTCTGGAATGTGGGTAAGACAAAAGAAATCGCTGCCCGTGTTCTTCATATTTAAAGTTTAATGGCGTTGTAAAACGTCGGATCAGAAGGCGGTAGTGTATGTATTATGCGGATATAAAACAATATGACATATCGAATGGACCTGGGGTGCGGATTTCTCTTTTTGTGAGTGGATGTACCCATCGGTGTAAAAACTGTTTTAATGAGGTTGCCTGGGACTTTAATTATGGAGAACCTTTTACAGAGGAAACCATTGATAAGATCATCGAATATTTGGAACCAGATTATATCTGGGGGCTGACGCTTCTCGGTGGGGAACCTTTTGAACGGACCAACCAGCAGGGACTTTTGCCGCTGCTCCGCAAGGTTCGGGAGATATATCCAAAGAAGACCATCTGGTGTTTTTCTGGCTACCTTTTTGACAGAGACATTGTTGGCCGGATGGTGGAGGATTGGCCGGAAACGAAAGAAATGCTCTCGTATATCGATGTTCTTGTTGACGGCGAGTTCATTGAGGAAGAGAAAGATCTGACCAAGCGGTTTAAGGGTTCAGCCAACCAGCGGACCATCGATGTTCCGGCTTCACTGAAAGAGGGTCGTGTTGTCATCGTGGAAGGTTACGAATAGGAGAAAAGCTATGAAACAGCAAGTGAAGGTTAAAAAATTAAATGATAAAGCGATTCTTCCGACCTACGGGAGTAAATATAGTGCCGGTTCAGATCTGTATGCCTGCATGGATGCACCGGTAGAAATTTTTCCGGGTGAGACGGTGCTTGTGAAGACCGGATTGGCTATGGCGATTCCGGAAGGCTATGCCGGACTGATTTACGCCCGCAGTGGTCTGGCAACGAAAAAAGGACTGGCGCCGGCCAATAAAGTGGGTGTCATTGATGCGGATTACCGTGGGGAGATCATGGTGCCGCTCCACAATCATTCCCGTGTGGCAGTGACAGTGGAGCATGGCGAGCGTATTGCCCAGATGGTGATCACACCATTTTTAACGGCAGAATATCTTCTCACAGATGAGTTGGATGAGACGGAGCGGGGCGAAGGCGGCTTCGGTTCTACCGGAACAAAATAAAGGAATTTATGAAAAAGAATGATGTTTACGTGAAAATGCAGATATCATTCTTTTTTTGTAATAAAATATTACAAGTGGTCATTTTATTCTGGGATTTAATCAGCGAAAATGTTATACTATGAAATGGAGAAGGGAGGAAGACACTTGATAATAGAAGATATTTTAAAAGGCGAGTCTAAAAATATTGAATATAAAATGGCACTTCCTGAAAAAAGTGATAAATATCTGAAATCTGTAGTTGCATTTGCGAATACCAGCGGAGGAAAAATAATTATAGGAATTGATGATAAGGAAAAAAAGATTGTTGGGGTTGATGAAAAATCTGTATTTCAAATTATGGATAAGATAGCAAATGCGATTTCGGATAGTTGTGAGCCACAAATTATACCCGATATCACATTTCAGACAATTCGTGGGAAATGTGTGGTAATTGTGGAAATATATCCGGGAGCAAATCGACCTTATTATATAAAAAATGCAGGAAAAGAGAAAGGGACGTATGTTAGAGTAGCTGGGACTTCCAGACCAGCGGATACGGTGAAAATCAAAGAATTGGAAATGGAAGGAACAAATGTATCCTGGGATGAATTAGTGTGTGTTGGTTATGAAGTTACCGAGGAGGCTGTCCGAAAACTATGCCGTGATATAACAGAATATATGAAAAGTGCTCTGCCTAATGAAGAAGAAAGAAAAACAGTTCAGGAAGTTACAAAAGAACAATTATTGAATTGGAAAGTATTAAAACAGTCTGGGGAAGAAATATTAGCAACAAATGCGTTTGTTTTACTGACGAGCGATTATTTTCGATTTTCCAAGATTCAGTGTGCTTTATTTAAAGGAAATGACAGAGATATTTTTATTGATAAAAAAGAATACAGTGGTCCATTATATGAGCAGATAGAGGCAGCGTATCAATTTGTACTCAGACATATTAATTTAAGTGCGGAGATAGAGGGCTTGGTAAGGAAAGATGCATATGAACTTCCTGTGGCAGCTATTCGAGAAATGATAATTAATGCTATATGCCATCGAAATTATATGGATAATTCCTGCGTACAGGTGGCTATATATGATAATCGTGTTGAGGTGACTTCTCCGGGGATGTTGTTCGGCGGATTGACACTTGAAGAGGCTATGAACGGAAGGTAAAAAATTAGAAATCGGGCAGTTGCCGAGATATTCAGCCGTATGGAATTGGTTGAAGAGTGGGGAACCGGAATACGGCGTATTTTGAAAAGAGCAGAAGAATATGCACTACCAAATCCTGATTTTTTTGAGATCGGAGACACATTCAGAGTTAATCTTTATAAAAAAGCCGATAAAAAAGCCGATAAAAAAGCCGATAAAAAAGCCGATAAAAGGATTGAGCGGCAACAGGCGATTATACAATATATAAAGGCGGAAGGAAGTGTTTCTAATAAAGAAGCAAGAGAAATCCTGGGGTTGGCCGAGTCTACAACAAAAAGGATTTTAAGGGAAATGGTTCAGGATGAAATGTTAAGTGAGAATGGTGAGAGGAAAGCAAAGAGATATTTTATAAAACAGTAATGAATGTATGGGGGTGTGCCATGTTAAAAATAGCGGTATTGGATAATGAAGCGATTTTTTATGAAAGAGTAAGCCGGCGGCTATATTCAATTTATGAAAAAATGCATCTTGCGGTTAATGTGGATTGTTATAGCAGCGGCAGGGAACTGATGTATGAGGTGGACGATGGGAAATATTATGATATTTATTTACTGGATATTGATCTCCCGGATATGTCAGGAATTGATTTGGGGAGGGTGCTCCGAGAAAGATCGCCTTTTTGTTATATTATCTTTCTTACAGCCTATCCTCAGTATGCCATTGAAGGCTACAGTGCCAGAGCTTATGAGTATATCTTAAAGGATCAGTGGGAACAGAAGCTTGAAACAGCACTGTGTCATATTCAAAAAGAGGTTAATGCCCGGACGGAGCCATCCTATCGAATTATAGTAGGACCTAAATTGGAGAAGATTCCCGTAAGAGCCATTTACTATTTGTATAAGGATGGAAAAAATGTTATATTTCAGACATGGAGCGGCAGGACTTCTATTCGTAAGACTTTGTCTGAAGTTTATGAAGAACTGCCGAAAGAGGAATTTATATATGTAGACCGGAGTTTCATTGTTAATGTTCAGCATGTAATGAAACTGAAGAATAAGGAAATATATATGTCAAATGGTGAAAAGGTACCCGTCAGCAAACCTCAGTTGGAAAGGGTAAAAATTGAGATTAATGCATATTGGAGAAGCCATATATAAGTAAATCAAAAGGAGAGTTTGGAAAAAAATTAAAATGTGATGACAACAAGGCATTTTCAGGATGTTTCACTGTATATAAAGGTGAAGCATTTTTTTTGTTTACACAAATTTGTGTAAAAATAATCCACAAGTTATAGGCTTTACGCTGAATTTGTGGAATGTTAAACTGACCCTAAAGAAAAATGCAAATAAAGAATATGTAACAAAAGATAAGGTTGAGAGGGCGATGTATAATGTTAAAGATTGCGGTATTAGATGATGAACAGATTTTTTATGAAAGTATTAAAAAGAAAATCTATTCTTTTTATGAAAAAGTACATCTGGCTGTAAGCGTAGATTGTTATAGCAGCGGTAAAGCATTATTGTATGAAGTGGATGACGGGAAATATTATGACATCTATTTATTAGATATTGACCTTCCAGACATGTCGGGAATTGATTTAGGGCGGATACTTAGAGAAAAGTCGCCCTATTGTTATATTGTATTTCTTACAGCCTATCCACAATATGCGATTGAAGGCTATAGTGCGAAAGCGTATCAGTACATATTGAAGGATGAATGGGAAAAGAAGTTGGATGTGACATTAAAAAATATTCAAAAGGAGATTCAATCCAGAATGGAACCATCTTATCGAATTACAGTGAGTACAAAATTAGAAAAAGTTCCGGTAAAAGATATTTATTATCTGTATAAAAGCGGAAAAAATGTTGTATTTCAGACCCGTAATGGTGAAAGCACCATTCGCAAGACCTTATCGGAAGTTTATGAAGAATTACCAGAAAAAGAATTTATTTATGTGGACCGGAGTTTTATTGTCAACATTGAGCATGTGATGAAGTTGAAGAATAAGGAAATTTACATGTCCAACGGGGAGATCATTTCTGTCAGCAAGCCCCAGTTGGAAAGAGTGAAAAAGCAGATTAATGCATACTGGAGAAGCCATGTATAAACATTTATTATTTTGGACCACGGAGTATTTAAACTATTTTTCATTGATTTTCTGGGGAATAAAGTTATTTTTGGAGAAGTATGAGGTCGAGACTAATAAAAAGGAGTGGGTTGAGAATATCATTATTATTGTAGCGAGCGTGCCGGTGGTGTGGTTTTGTGGATTTAATTATAAATTTGTAGTATATTCTAATGCCATTACATATATTTTAATACTGTTTATGAATTTGTTTGTTAGAATATATACAAAATGGAAAGCAAAGAAACTATCTGCACTAGTCGCCATATATGTTCACGGAATGAGGCTAATAGATTTATTAATTGTTACGGTAGTATTTGAAATAGATAGAATGAGTAGATTTGCCCATTGGGATTTAATTAACGCTGGTGTTGCGAGAAGTATATTTATGATTATTCTCTCTGTAACATATTATCTGGTGTATAAAATACTTAAAAAAGGGCTTTTGCTTGATTATTTATATGAGAATACGTTATACAGGCGGATAATTTATGTTTACAGTTTTATTGGGATTATTTGCTTTTTTCAGGTATATCGGTTTGATTATAGTGAACGATTACTTCAATTCTGGACCTTTTATTTGGTGTGTTTATTTATTGTATGTGGTGTTTTTATGTTTTATTTTCTATTAATTAAAGAGAAAGAAAAAAAGAGACTTCTTTATATGAGAAATAGTATGTTAGAAGCAAATTATCAATCGTTAAGAAAGGCATATGATGAAAATAGAATGATGTATCATGATTTCAAAAATCACATGCTAGTAATGAATCAATTACTACAAGAGGAGAAAAGCAAGGAAGCGTTGGAGTATATCGGGACGTATATTCATGGAACATTAAGTATTAATCAGAGAGTGGAATCAGGATGTAAAATTATTGACATTATTGTAAATTATAAGATTGCTGAAGCTGTAGAGAAACAAATTAATTTTACATATGAAATAGATTTTATTTCTCAAATTGATATAAAGGACAACGATATGTGTGTATTATTAGCAAACCTACTGGACAATGCGATCGAGGCTTGTGAGAAAGTTGAAGAAGAGAGGCGTTTGATATATTTAAGAATTAAAAGGCAAAATCAAATGTTATTGATTTTCATTAAAAATGCTATACAGGAGCGTGAAACAGAAAAAAGAGAATTTTTTAAAACAAGTAAAAATAATAAGGAATTGCATGGTCTTGGTATAAAATGTATTGATAATGTGATCCAGAAGTATGATGGACATAAGGAGTATAGTATTCAAAAAGATAATTTTGAATTGTACATTAGTTTACCTGTAGATTAAAGATTGAGGGACAAAATTCGACAATTTAAGGACAGGATGGGAAAAAGTAGAAAATAGGGATATAATCAAGAGGTAAAATAAAGTAGCAAAGGAGGAAAGTCAAATGGAAAACAGAAAAAACGAAAACAGCATGAATCTGGCCGGTGATATCCGAAAGGAAATGGATGAAATCCAGAAAATGCAGGCGACTACGCCTTTGATTTTAAGCATGGTAACAAATACATGTGCAGACTTGACTACAGTAATTTGTTGCTAGTCAAAATTAAAACTAAAAGATGACAATGAGTAAAGAAGAATTCGAAAATATTGTTTATCAAAGCTTAAAACAGAATAATGGGTTTAGTGAGAATCCCGGAAATATTTTCAATCCCTTTTTTGACTGTATCGTCAGTGCAGTTCAAAAAGAAATCCAACATGAAATAGCAGCTAGGAAGATACCGGGACGGCCGGTGCGGGAAGTCTTGGATTTGAGTGTTTTGGAGCAGATTTTAATTAAAATTTCTAAACGGGTTCTGATCTACGACATGAACGTTCGGCGGGAAGCCGGGGAACTGACAGGAGATTCGGAAGAAAAGGAGTATGCGGATTACGTTTGTCATCATCTGATGCAGCCGGAGTATGTACAGAAACTGTTTCCAAAATATCCGATTTGGCGGGATGCCATATTTAAGAGTTCGAAATTCTATATTCGAAATGTAATAGAAGTTCTTCAACATTTGGCCTTGGACAGAATGGATTTAAATGCTGAATTTTTCGCGGACAAACCTTTTGAAGAAGTCGTTCGGATATCGGGAAGCGGTTCGGACACACATTGTGAAAATCGAGTCGTGTATCGTGTAGAACTGGATAATGGCCAGGTTATTTACCATAAATCCAGGGTGAATACAGGTATTCATTTTTTCAACGCGCTGTATGTTCGGATTGGCAATTCCTGTGGGGTATCGGCCTACATAAATCCTGCGTTGGAGCGGGACACGTATGTTTGGGAGAAAGAGGCGACCTACAGGGAATGCCGGTCTGAGCAGCAGGTGAAAAATTATTTTACCCGGCTTGGGATGATTTTGTGTATTTGTCACCTGTGTCATAGCGGGGATATGCATTATGAAAATATGGTAGCCTGCGGCGAATATCCGGTAATCATCGATTATGAAACATTGATTCAGCTACCTCCGGAACAGGCGCCGGCGGAGGAAAAGGAGACAAACACGTTTATCGGAATGTCGGTACTGCCGATAGGGATATTGCCCTTTTATGGCGCCCGAAATAAGAACTTCAATGCGGATTTCAGCGGGCTTTGCGGCGGCGGTAAGCAGATGATGAATCTGCAGATTCCGGTCATTTCCAATCCTGGCAGATCAACCATGCGTATTGCTTATAAATACGGCGAGACCCAGGAGAAAAATAATCGTGTACGGTTAGCCGGGCAGGTTGTTGATCCGGGAAAATATCTGGATGATATTTATAAAGGTTTTGAGGCCGGATATCGATATATTTATGAGCATAAAGCTCAGGTCAGCCAATTGGCGGAAATGATGCAGCAGTCTCTCTATCGTCAGCTTTTCCGTAATACTCAGGAATATCATATGATTCTTGACTTATCCTACCACCCTCAGTTTATGCAGCAGGAAGGAGCACGTCGGGATTTTCTTCAAAATGCATTGATGATTCCAGAGTTTAAGGATAAGTCCTGGATTGTGGAGCAGGAAATCGAAGATATGCTGAATGGGGATATTCCCTATTTTCAGTTTCATATGGCTTCAGGGACAATTCTTAATTCCCGGCGAAAACCGTTAAAAACCTTCTATCATCGGACGGGAACGGAATTTATTGAGCATCAAATTCAAAATCGGACACTGGAAGATTTGCGGGTACAAAAACATCTGATCGAAACAGCGTTGAGTTATTCGAGGGCAGCGTTTTTAAGAGACCGGATACCGCAAAATACAGATATTTCAATAGAGCATTTATGTTCAAAGATTGCGGATGTGATATATGAGCATCGGATTGAAACATCAGGAAAGATTCGGTGGATAAATACAAGAATCATGTCCGTTAATGTGGATAAACGTTATACCTATTATATGGAAATGTCAGACAGATATCTTTATGAGGGAATCATAGGGATGGCTGTTTTTTCAGCGGCGATTCTAAAATTGAATCCAGATCATCAAATTTCAAAAGTATATGAGCCGATGATAAAAGAACTGTTTGAGTATACAGACAAGATAGCCAACAGCAATGAAAAAGATTTGCCGACGGGGATTTTTTTTGGAGAAAGTTCTATTGTTTATGGATATCAGCTTTTATATCGGATTACAAAGGATTTAGTATTTTTAGAATATGCAGCAAAGCACTGCCGGATAGTGGTACAGAACCTGAAATCAGACAATCAGTTTGATATTGTCGGTGGAAACGCCGGCGCTATTATGGCCTTTCTGAATATGTATGATATTCAGCAGGAAAAAGCATATCTGGACATGGCTGAGATTGCCGCAGAAATGTTGTTGGAAAATGCCGTTCGGACGGAAACGGGAATGGGCTGGAAGAGTATAAGTAATGGTGCACTGCTTGGTGGATTTGCGCATGGCTGCGCGGGTATTATGTATGCCTTGTCGAGGCTGGCCGAATATACCGGAAAAAGCACCTATCTGGATGCAGCTTTTCAGGCGTTCCTTTACGAGAAAACATTATATTGTCCGGAAAAAGGCGGATGGCGGGATTTAAGAAATAATAAAGAATCCTATATGTCTGATTTTAAGTGGTGTCATGGGACGGCCGGAATACTGTTTGGCTGGAAACTTTCACTGAGATATTTCAGAGGGGCAAAAAAGGTTGCCGTGGAGCGGGAAATTCAGAGGTTAATGTCAGATCATCCGAATGTACTCTGCAGAGAAGAAGTCGGATTATGTCATGGAAATCTGGGCAACGTCCTGATTGGAAATTTGGCTGGCATAGATTTATGGAAGGATTCATTGCAGAAGAATGCGTTAAAGAGTATTCAGGTTTTGCAGGAAATATTCTTGAAAAAAGACACGATGACCGTGTTGCATGAGCAATATGATTATAGTCTGATGACCGGGTTGTCAGGTGTGGGTTATGGTCTGCTTTACAGTTTGTCTTTGGATTTACCAGGGATTTTAAATTTACAGCTTTGATGGAACAATATAAATGGACATGAAGGTAATGAGCAGGGGGGAGAATAGATGAATGAATTCGAAGAGACGGTATCTTATCGATTTGCAGCATTTTGTGTAAAAGTATTAAGGATAAGTGCACGGAGATGTTATGAGGAGATTGGCCGGCGTAATGAGAAAGAAATGTCTCTTTCTTTGCTGTGTGAAAATGCACTGGATTATTTAATAACTGAAAAGAAATATTTTGGTGTATCACATCATTTTAGTGTCAATGGTTATCTGGTAGAAATTCGAGATGATAATATCGGTGAGGCCATTAAACAGTTGGACAAAATCTATCAGGACATTTTGCTTCTGTACTATTTTTTGGGATTTACAAATAAAGAAATCTCAGAGATATGTGATTGTTCCTTGAGGACTGTAATTCGCAGAAAAGAGCAGGCCTTGAAATTAATGCGTAAAGCCCTGGAGGAGTAGAGATGACGAAAAAATTCACAGATAATCGTTTACCTTATGCTGTTGTGGAGGCGGCCGTCCGCGGAGACGCGGAAGCATTAGAGAAGGTCCTTGAATGTCATAATTCCTATATATGTAAATTATGTACGCGTAAGGTTTATGACGATATGGGAAACCTGCACTATGAGGTAGACTGGGATATGAAATCACGGATTGAAAGTATGCTTGTTCGGGCGATTATTATGAATTTTAAGATAGACTATGATTCCGATAAGTAGCTGTAAAAAGATGAAAAAGAGTGTTTTGACGGTTGTTAAACGGCCAGATAAACACTCTTTTTCGTTATTTAAAATCTACAATAGTAACGCCGGTTTCGCCTTCGCCAAAGGCGCCGAGGCGGTAGGATTTGACGTAGCGGCATTTTTTGAGTTTGTTATGAACGGCGGTCCGGAGTTTTCCGGTTCCCCGGCCGTGAATGATGGTGACCTGATTTAAATGAGCCAGGTAGGCGTCATCCAGATATTTGTCCAGTTCCGGCATGGCTTCATCCACGGTCTTTCCGATAATGTTTAAACTGGTGCTGATGGAAGCGGACTTGGACATTTTAATTTTTCCGGCGCCGGTTTTCTTTAAGGTCGGAGCCTTGATGACTTCTTCGTCCAGTAATTCCAGGTCTGTCAGGCTGACCATGGATTTTAAAATACCCATCTGTACGGCGATCTGTCCTTTGCTGTTTGGTTTTCCTGTAATAGTTCCTTTAATGTTCATGCTGAGAACGCGAACACTATCGCCCGGATGGAAATCTTCCGGCCGGTTTTTCTTTGCCTGGTCTTTTTTTATAGCCAAACGATCGTCGGTCTTAGACAGTTTATCCCGGACAGCGGAACGTTTCTTTTCAAGTTCCTTCATGTTGCCGGTTTTTCCTGCGGCCAGTTTATTCATGTCCCGGATGGTCTGATCCGCATAATCCTTTGCATCTTGAAGAATTTTACGGGCCTGTTCGTTGGCTTCACGGAGGATGCGCTCTTTCTGTTTGGAAAGGTTATCCTGTTTTGTTTCCAGCTTTTGTTTTAATCCGGCGACTTGAGATTTGTATTGTTCAATTTCCAGCCGTTCTTTTTCAATAGTTGAACGGCTTGTTTCAAGATCAGCAATTAAATCTTCAAAACTCTGGTCGTTGACATCAATGAATTTTTTTGCTTCATCAATCATATAATCCGGCAGACCAAGCTTGCTCGAAATCGCAAAGGCATTACTTTTACCGGGAATGCCAATGAGAAGCCGATACGTAGGGCTTAAAGTTTCTACATTAAATTCGCAGCTGGCATTGCAGGCGCCTTCAGTAGAGAGGGCAAAAACTTTCAGTTCGCTGTAGTGGGTGGTTGCCATGGTGGTCACGTCCCGGCGCAGGAAATTCTTCAAAATCGCCATAGCCAGGGCGGCTCCTTCCGTTGGGTCCGTTCCGGCGCACAGCTCATCCAGAAGAACGAGGGAACGGTAATTGGATTTATCAATAATGGAAACAATATTTGTCATATGGGATGAAAAGGTACTCAGACTTTGTTCAATACTCTGCTCATCGCCGATATCGGCAAATACATCTTCGTAAACAGACAGTTCGGAATGATCAAAAGCCGGAATGTGCAGACCGGCCTGACCCATCAGTGTTAAAAGGCCAACCGTTTTTAATGATACGGTTTTACCGCCTGTGTTTGGCCCGGTCACAAGAAGAAGCCGGTAATCTTTTCCGATGGAAATATCAATGGGAACGACTTTCTTTTTATCCAGAAGAGGATGCCGGCCTTTTTTGATATTTATATAGCCTTTTTCATTAAATAAAGGTTCTGTTCCGCTGTAGCTTCTGGAAAGATTGGCTTTGGCAAAGACAAAATCCAGGTGGGTCATTACGGTAATATTTGTTGATAATTTTTCCTGATATTCAGCACATTGGTTGCTCAGTTCACCAAGGATTTTTTCAATTTCTTCTTTTTCTTTGGCCGCCAGTTCACGAAGATCGTTATTTAATTTGACAACTACCATCGGTTCGATAAATAAGGTCGAACCGGAAGAAGACTGATCATGGATCATTCCCTGAATCTGGCTGCGGTATTCGGCCTTTACCGGGAGACAATACCTTCCGCCGCGCATGGTGATCAGATTATCCTGGAGCATGGAACTGACGGAAGACGAATTGACCATGGTGTTCAGCTGACTGTGAATCCGTTCATTGGTCAGTTTGATGGAACGGCGCACATGTTTTAAGCCTGGGCTGGCATCATCGGCAATCTCTTCTTCAGATAGGATACAACGGCGGATTTCACGGCATACCGGCGATAATGGTTCGATAGTATTAAATAATCCATCCAGTGAATCGGTGGACATATCATCGGTTTCCCGGCGTCCGTAAGATTTGGCGCGAAGGGCTGTCTCCAGCAGGGAAGCAATATGCATGAATTCGGTGACCGACAGGCTGGATCCAACTTTCAGTCGGAGTAAAGAGTCACGGATGTTTCTCAGTCCGGAAAAGGAAAGACTTCCTTTGGCATAAATTCGCGAGAGTGCATCGCTTGTTTCCATCTGTCCCTGGCAGATTTCTCCTAAATCCGTTGATGGAAGTAAGTTTTTACACATTTCTTTGCCCATCGGGGATGTGGCAAAATCCGTCAGTTTTTCTATAATTTTATTGTATTCTAAAATTCGTAATGCTTTTTCATTCATAGTTTGACACCTCATATGATTGTATCTAATATTGTACCCTATAACAGGAAAAATGAAAATGGATTTTTTATTTTTATATTGGTTATATTAATAGCAAAGGAGGTGTGATTATGGCAGACAGAGGATTTACAGACAGGGTTAAAGGCAAAACCAAAATGATGGCCGGGAATCTTACCGGAAATCAAAAAGTAAAAGCGGAGGGTGTGATCCACCGGACAATCGGGATGACAAAGGAAGTTGTTTCCGATGTGAAAGATGTAGCGGAAGAGGTTATTGAAAAAGTAAAAGATAAAATGTAACGTATTTTGTGATTTAAGGAATATCTTTCGGGGTATTCCTTTTTTCTTGCGTCATTTAATGTACCCGGAAACTATGAGATGTGCTATACTATTTACACAATGAGGATTAGAAATGAGGATAGATTTATGAGATTTATTTATGAACTTCGGGAGGGAGACAATATCTCCGGCATTTATTTATGCAAAAACAAACAGAATTTAAAAACAAAGGCCGGGAAAAGTTATTACTCTCTGCTTCTTCAGGATAAAACCGGGACGGTAGATGCTAAAGTATGGGATTTGAATAATGGGATTGAGCATTTTGAGTCCATGGATTTTATAAAAATTGATGGAATGGTGACCAGTTTTCAGGGGGCGTTACAGGTAAATGTGCGCCGGGTCCGCCGGACGCAGGAACAGGAATATGATATTCGGGATTATCTGCCGACAAGCCGGTTTGCCATTGACGACATGATGAAGGAATTGACGGGATATATTGGGACGATACAGAATCCTTATCTTAAAGCTCTTTTAGAGAGCTTTTTCGTGAAAGATGCCGCTTTTATTAAAAGCTTCAAGGAACATTCGGCAGCGAAAAGTGTACATCATGGTTTTGTCGGCGGTCTGCTGGAACATACGCTGAGTGTGACAAAGTTATGCGATTTTTATTGTAAGCGTTACCCGATTTTGAACCGGGATCTGTTGCTGACTGCGGCCATGTGTCATGATATCGGAAAGACGACGGAACTTTCCCTTTTCCCGGCGAATGATTATACGGATGAGGGACAGCTCCTTGGTCACATTGTGGTGGGAACGGAAATGATTCATGACCGGATCCGGGATATTCCTGATTTTCCAAAGGTCCTTTCCAATGAATTGAAGCATTGTATTCTGGCTCATCACGGGGAACTGGAATATGGTTCACCGAAAAAGCCGGCGCTGGTCGAGGCACTGGCATTAAATCTGGCGGATAATACAGATGCAAAAATGGAAACTATGACGGAGATTTTTGCGGCAGCAGCAGATAATATGGAATGGATGGGTTATAATCGGCTCTTCGAGTCGAATTTGCGGAAAACCTCGAAATAAAAGAGATTTAAACAAAGGCGGTTTTTTTAGATGAAAGAAAGTTTAAAGAAAAATGATCTTGTAACACTTTCAATCACTGATCTGGGAAGCAGCGGTGAAGGAATCGGCAAGCTTGATGGTTTTACATTATTTGTCAAGGATGCTCTGATTGGTGACAGGATTCAGGCCAAAACTATAAAAGTAAAAAAATCCTACGGTTATGGCCGGCTGATGGAGATTTTGACCCCATCACCTTACCGGGTCGAAGCGCGATGCCCTCAGGCCAGAGCCTGCGGCGGCTGTCAGATTCAGCCGTTGGCTTATAAAAAACAGCTTTCTTATAAAGAGAATAAGGTCCGGGAGCTTTTAGAACGGGTTGGCCAGGTTAAAGATTATATCATGGAGCCTATCATAGGGATGGAAGAACCATGGTATTATCGGAATAAGGCTCAGTTTCCTGTGGGACAGAGTAAAGAAGGGGATATCATCTCCGGATTTTATGCCGGGAGAACCCATTCCATCGTTCCTATGGATGAATGCTTTATCCAGCATCCGATGAACCGGGAGTTAATGGCCTGTGTACGTCAGTGGATGAAAGCTCATAATGTTTCTCCATACAATGAGACAACGCATACGGGGCTGGTACGCCACATATTTACACGAATTGGCAAATATACTGGAGAAATTATGGTCTGTCTGGTGATTAACGGCAAACGGATTCCGGCAGCGGATGCTCTCATTGATGTGCTTAAAAATATATCGGGCATGAGCAGCATTTGTCTGAATATTAATCAGGAAAAAACCAATGTAATTCTGGGCGATACGGTGAAATGCCTGTGGGGCAAACCCTACATAACCGATAAAATTGGGGATGTTATCTATCAGATTTCTCCCCTTTCATTTTTTCAGGTAAATCCGGTGCAAACGCAGAAATTGTACGGGACAGCGTTGGAATATGCCGGATTGACAGGGGAAGAAACCGTTTGGGATTTATATTGCGGAATCGGAACCATTTCCCTGTTTTTGGCACAGCATGCCAAAAAGGTCTGTGGCGTGGAGATTGTGCCTCAGGCTATTGAGGATGCCAGAGAAAATGCCCGCCTGAATCACATTGAGAATGCAGAGTTTTTTGTTGGAAAAGCGGAAGAGGTGCTGCCGGAATATTATGACCGGTATGCCGCAGAACATCCGGGAGCCCGCGCCCATGCGGATGTTATCGTGGTGGACCCTCCAAGAAAGGGCTGTGATGAAAAACTTCTCCAGTGTATGGTACAGATGGCGCCAGACCGCATTGTTTATGTGAGCTGTGATCCGGCCACATTGGCCAGGGATTTGAAGTTCCTCGAAAAAAATGGGTATAAAGTACAAAAAGTGCGATGTACAGATATGTTCGCTCACAGTGTTCATGTTGAAACAGTGGCTCTTCTCGTTAAGAAACAGTGATTTTCCGGGCTTTTCGGGTACTTTTTGGCAAAAGAGAGAACCTTTTGAGTCGGGCTGATGCGAAAAGCGATTGAAACATGACAGATAGTTGTCGTATTTATTATGATATGATGAAAAGTAGAAAGGGCATGAGCAATCTGGGGATATTGACAATATCAAATCGCTCATGCCTTTTCCGGAAGGAGGATTTGGGATGATGCAGAATGAGAAGAATAAAATCAGTGATTTGAAGAAGATACCGGGTGTGGGAGCAAATATGGAACAGCATCTGAAGAATATCGGAATCCACTGCATTTCAGACTTAAGGGGAAAAGACCCGGAAGAATTGTATCGTTTGGATTGTATGAAAAAGGGATTTCAGGATGACAGGTGTGTTCTGTATGTATTTCGCTGTGCAGTATATTTTGCAGAACATGAGCAGCATGAACCGGAGAAATTGAAATGGTGGTATTGGAAGGATAAGGATTATCCGGAAAGATGTGAAAATTAATGATTCGATATGTTGCGAAAGAGGATATTGACATTTTTAAATATTTGCATATAATATAGATAGATTGAAAAAAGTGAATGTGAGGTGAAAGCTATGGCATCTGCATATAGTGATACAGTAAGGATATTTAAGGCGTTTTGTGATGAAAACCGTCTGAAAATTTTGGCGCAGCTCCGGACAGGGGAGAAATGTGCGTGCAAGTTACTGGATGATCTGCATATTACACAGCCCACACTTTCCCACCATATGAAGCTGCTATGTGATGCCGATATCGTACAGGGGCGCAAAGAAGGAAAATGGGTGCATTATTCCATTAATCAGGAAGGTGCAGAACGGGCGAAAATGCTGTTGGAACAACTGGTATCTCTGGATGCTTCCAGTGGGCAGAGTCAGGGCTGTTGTGATAAATAAAAAATGGCCATCGGGAGAGATGGCTTTTCTTTGAAGCGATATTTAGAAATTTTTAAATTTGTCTATCTAAAAGGAGTTTCTTTTATGGAAGTTTTACATTTTTTTTGGCTGTTTATCCAGGACCAGGTGCTGGGGATGAAATGGTTGAATGGGGTGATTGGGAATGGTCTTTCGGCTGTTGGCCTTGATGTAGAATCTCTATGGGGCGGCAGTGTTCAGTTTTTTCTCTATGATGTGATTAAGATTACAGTTTTGCTCTGTTTTTTGATTTTTATGATTTCGTATGTTCAGAGCTATTTTCCGCCGGAACGAAGTAAGCGGATTCTTGGGCGTTTCCACGGCATCGGAGCAAATCTCATTGCTGCACTGCTTGGAACCGTAACGCCGTTTTGCTCCTGTTCCTCGATTCCGCTATTTATTGGTTTTACCAGCGCAGGACTGCCTCTTGGGGTGACTTTGTTTATGATACACTAGAATTACCGAAAAAAAGCGTCAGAATTCCCTGAAATCAGCAAGGGAAATTCCCCAAAAAAGGCGGGACATATTGAACCA
>NZ_SLXA01000020.1 GCF_004340975.1 Frisingicoccus caecimuris | reverse complement strand
ACCAAATCTACCGGACGGGATTCGAAAAAACTGATAACCAGGGCTGCCGTGAGGCGGCTCTTAATTTTGGGAGGTACTCGCTATTGAGCGTTTACGTTTTATAAGGTGAGACAAAAATTTGATAAAACCCATATGGATAGTGAAACAATTGTATCTGTATTGCGCCAGGAACTTGGACAGTATTCATTTTTTCGGGGGGAACGGATCGCTGTGACAGCAGGCAGCCGGGGTATTGCCAATATCGGATTAATATTAAAAACAATTGTTGGATTTTTAAGGGATAGTGGTGCAAAGCCGTTTATTGTGCCGGCAATGGGAAGTCATGGCGGGGCCAGTGCGGAAGGCCAGAAAGAACTTTTGGCCGGTTATGGAATTACGGAAGAATCTATAGGCTGTCCGATTGCGTCTTCTATGGAAGTAAAGAAAATCGGAAGGACAGTTGATGGGCGGAACGTGTTTATCGACAAGGCGGCAGCGGAGGCCGATGGGATTATTGTTGTGGGACGCATCAAGCCCCATACAGCATTCCGGGGACCTTATCAGAGCGGCCTGATGAAAATGATGGCAATTGGCCTGGGGAAGCAGTATGGAGCCTCCGTATGCCATGCTGAAGGTTTCCAGAGGATGGCCTATAATGTCCAGACCTTCGGGACCGCTATTCTTAAATATGCCAATATTTTGTGTGGAGTGGGCATTGTTGAAAATGCCTTTGATGAGACAAAGAAGATTAAGGTGATGCGCCGGGAGGATATTGAATCCATGGAGCCGAAACTGTTAAAAGAGGCTGAGCAGAGCATGCCGCGAATTTTACTGCCTGCCTGTGATGTGCTCATCGTGGATGAAATTGGAAAAAATTTCAGTGGTGACGGCATGGACCCTAACGTGACGGGGTCATTTGCGACACCTTTTGCCACGGGAGGACTTCGGGCAGAGCGGATATGTCTATTGGATTTATCACCGGAAACCCGTGGCAATGGCATGGGAACAGGAATGGCCAGTGTGATTACTAACCGGATTTTTAAACAGCTTGATGTAAATAAGATGTACATAAATGCTCTGACATGTAAAAATCTCAATGGGTCCAGAATTCCATGTGTCATGACAAATGATAGGGAAGCCATACAATTCTGCCTGAAAACCTGTATCCAAGCGGATATACTCTATCCCAGAATTATTCGGATATTTAACAGTCAGTTTGTCGAATTTATGTGGGTTTCTGAGGCTTTGGCCGGACATCTGCCGGAGAACGTGGAAATCCTTTCAGGACCAGAGACTCTGGCTTTCGATTCGGAAGGCAATCTGACGGACCGGCTGCCAAGACAGAGGGGGCAGAGAAAGCTGAGGTAAAGGAAGAAGCGATTTTCTCGTTGTATTTGTAAAGAAAATGGGATACAATACTATCTATAAGTTGGGAATATCCATATTGTTTTCGAGGCGCAGAAAGGAATCATAAATGAAACTTGGTATAGAAAATTTTGCAAAAATTAAAAATGCGGATATTATTATTGATGGCATTACAGTGATTGCTGGTGAAAATAATACAGGAAAAAGTACAGTGGGAAAAATACTCTTTTCTTTTTTTAATGCGCTGAATGATATTGAAGAGAAAATTTCAGGGGAGCGTATGAGTGAAGTTGATAAGACAAATCGATTAATTCTTCGAAAGTACATAAGTTCTTTAGATATTTCCAGATCGGTGCTGACAAATAGTGTGGTAAATTTATCCAGAAGGATTCGTTTACAGCTAAAAAAAGTGATGGATGAGAATGTGACGATTTCTGACGACAAAATCCGGGAGATAGTTGAACGTAGCCTGGGCCGGAATTCGTTGAAACTGGAAAAGCTGGATGAATGGCCGGACATGGTTGATGAAATGGTTCGTAATATAAGTGAAATATTGCTTTTGCCGGAGGAAACGATTATTCGGGAAGTGATATCCAGGTATTTTAATCGGGTATTTCATGCACAGATGAATTCTGCATCCAATCATCAAAGTGACGAAGCAGTTTTGAAGCTTCAGATCAAAGAAAGATCGGAAAAGCTGTTTTTCAGTAATAATGAATGTAAGCATTTTACAAATGAGCTGAATATTATTCATAAAGCAATTTATATTGATAATCCGTTTGTTATTGATGAGTTATCCGGTTATAATGATCTGAATCCAATGAACGAATTTTTAAAGAATTTGTTGATTGAGGAAGACGGAGACGATGTTATTGACGGTGTTATTGAGTCGGTTCGCACCAAAGAGAAATTAAGCGATATATATGAAACTTTGCAGAGTATTGTTGACGGAGAGATTATTTTTGGCAAGGATGAGGAGTTTTATCTAAAGAATAGCAGTTTTAACGAACCAATAGTCTTTCATAATCTTTCCGCAGGATTAAAAGCATTTGTCATATTAAAAATGCTGATAGAAAAAGGATGTTTGAAGGAAAAAGATGTCGTTATATTAGACGAACCGGAAATACATTTACATCCCCAATGGCAGATTGCATATGCTGAGCTGATTGTATTATTGCAGAAACATTTTGATCTGTCTGTAATCGTGACTACTCACAGTCCATATTTTTTGGATGCAATCCATTTGTTTTCATGTAAACATGGAATTGATGATAAAGTAAATTATTATTTGTCGTCGAATGTTAATGATGCAGTTCAAATGGATTTGGTCACTGAAAATATCGATTTGATATATAAAAAGATGGCTTCGCCGATTCAGGCATTAGATACATTGAGATATGAACTGAATAATGATTGAAAGGGAGATGTCCATGACGGAAGAGGTAATTAATGCACTGCCCCAAATATTCCAAAATCATATCTGTACGCTGAAAAGGGCGTCTTTGGACGATACGAACCGGACGTTCATGTGTGAAAGTGAAATAAAGGTCATTCATTTTGATAAAATACCAAAGGATTATGCACGAGGAAGAGGTTGGAATGGAGTGCCAAGTTCTAATGATGCACTCTACATCAGTTCGCAGGGAAAGTGGTATTTCATAGAGTTTAAAAATGGAACTGTAAAGAAAGAACAAATTTTCAGAAAGTTGTATGATAGTTTAATTATGCTTATAGAGTTAGGTATCATTCCGGATATTGGTTTTATAAGAGATAACATAAATTATATTTTGGTATATAACTCAAATAAGACGGACAAAATCCAAACATCTACTGGAAGAATTGCCAATTACTCGTATATTTTTAATTTGGCGGAACAGGAAGAAAAACTTTTTGGGATTGAGAAGTTTGAAAAATATCTTTTTAATGGGACACATACCTATACGTCGAATCTTTTTGAAAAGAATTTTGTCATTCCAATGGAAACAGAGGAGCGCTTAAAAGAAGTTTAAATTACTGAGGAAAGCCGCCGTTTCACAACCCATCAGCAGGTTGTGAAGCAGCGGCGCTGTTTTTATTTAGCACATGGCGGGCATGTGGTCGGTGCGTCGAAGGAAGGGTTGAAGGCATAGAAGTTTTGGGAATCCAACTGTTCCTGAAGAATCCTCAGAGTTTCACCAAAACGCTGGAAATGGACAATTTCGCGGGCGCGGAGGAAACGGATCGGGTCAGCCACTTCCGGGTCTTTTACAAGACGAAGAATGTTATCATAGGTCGTACGGGCTTTTTGCTCTGCGGCCATATCTTCAAATAGATCGGTAATCGGATCGCCTTTCGACTGGAATTCACAGGCATTGAACGGAACGCCGCCAGCCGCCTGCGGCCAGATGCCAACGGTGTGGTCGATATAGTATTTATCAAAACCATATTTTTTGATTTCGTCCATAGATAAATTCCGGGTAAGCTGGGTGACGATAGTGGCCACCATTTCCAGATGGGCCAGTTCTTCTGTACCGATATCGGTCAACATACCCATGGCCTGGCGGTTCGGCATGGCGAACCGCTGGGAGAGATAACGCATAGAGGCGCCCATCTCGCCGTCAGGGCCTCCGTATTGGCTCATGATCACCTGGGCAATCTGAGCATTTGGCTGTGTGATATTTATCGGATACTGCAATCGTTTCTCATAGTTCCACATGAACAGCTACCTCCTTCCCAAGGCCATTTCTGATGAATCCACTCCCAGGAATTGCTGGCAGCGTCGTTGGCAGTGTCAATGGTTAAAGGGCCGAAACGGCGGGCATATTCTTTCAAGGCTGCGTTTCGGAGCTCGCTGTGTTCGTGAAAATAGGCCAGTGCTTCCTGATTCTTTGGATGGGAATCAAGAAACAGAATAATATCATTCACAGCGAAACTGACTTTATTAATATAATCAAATAATTGAGATTGGGAAAGTTGACATAAATTTCTCATCGCACACACCTCTTTCCACAGAACGGTTTGAGAAGCTCAGGAAAAATGGTGCCGACTTCCAGACTCCGGTTTAAGTCAAATGTTGTCTGAAAGGTCTGCATTGGCACATAGGCCATGGCAATGGGATAGGTGCTGATATTTTCACAGGCCGGTGCTGCCGGAGCCGGCATGGACCGGTTCATTGGCTGGCAGCACGGAGCCATATTTTGTCGGTAATTCATAAAAGCGCCTTTCGTAGAATCGCTCATTTTACTATTAATGTATGAAAACTGAGAAAAAATGTGAAAATATTAAATAATAATTTGAAGAGAGTCGTGTATGTTTTCAATATGAATTTCCTTGCTTCCAGGAGCGTATTCGCCGTCCAGTGTCCACGGAATCTCAGTTTCAGGGTAAACGTCCAATGCGCTGGCTTGGAAAAAGGTGATCACATCCGGGTCATAGGATTGGGTGTTAATGGAAACAACAATCTTTGTCAGATCGATCAAGGTTTTTGGCATTTTGATAAGCATGACCTCAAAAAGGCCGTCATTGAAATCGACAAGTTCTTTATTCAGACGGATCATGCCGCCGATGGATGTGGAGTTACAGACGGCACCCCAGATATAATTCCCTTCCATGACTTCATCACCATGAACGATCTTCATGCGGCATGGTTCAATGGTCGAAAGATCTTTTACGCCTTCCAGAATATAAGCCAGGTGGCCAAGACGGTTTTTCAGGGATTGTGGTGTATTATAAGAAGCTTCCGTGAAGGCGCCGAAGGACGCCACATAGGAAAAATAGAGCTGGTTAAAAGCGCCAATATCAAGTTTGCGCGGAGAACCAGTCATGATCTGACGGGCAATATCTATGGAGCTTCCATTCAGTCCGATACTGCGGGCGAAATCATTCGTACTTCCCGATGGAATATAACCGATAGACGGATGTTCTTCAAGAGAAACAAGTGTGGACACCATTCCATTAAATGTTCCGTCGCCGCCGCTGCAGACAACCAGATCATAATGGCTAGCTTGGCTTAAAGCTTCTTTGATGGCATCAGAAATATATTTTGTGACATTTAAAGTCAGGTCATAACCGGCCTCGCAGAAAATCTGGCAGATATCTAAAAGGCTATCCTTGATTTTTACGGTGCCAGAGCATGGATTTACAATAAAGAGCATACGTTTTTTCATGATGAGCAACCTCCTTCAGGCTTTTGTCCCATCCGCTTGTCCGGATGTCGGGCATACAGATATTATATATTATTTTGTGGGTGGTGGCTACCATAAGTTTTGTAAGAAAACGTTGACAAATGGGGATTCTGTTATATAATTTTAAAAAGCAGGAGAATATTATTTGGAGGCTATCAGATGAAGAAGGTTGTAAAGTTCGGCGGCAGTTCCCTGGCCAGCGCTGAACAGTTTAAAAAGGTAGGGAATATTATTAAAAGCGACCCGGATAGAAAATATGTGATTCCTTCCGCGCCGGGTAAACGTTTCGCGAAGGATGTCAAAGTGACAGACATGCTTTATCATTGCTATGAGACGGCCATGACCGAGACGGATTTCAGAGGACTTCTTGAACAGATTAAGGCGCGGTATAACGAGATTATCCAGGGCTTATCTCTGGACATGTCATTGGATGATGAATTTAAGACCATTGAAACGGCTTTTAAGAATAAAGAAGGTATCGATTATGCAGCCTCCAGAGGAGAATACTTAAATGGTCTTGTGATGGCAAAATATCTGGATTATGAATTTATAGATCCGGTAAAATATATCTTCTTCCGTGAGGACGGACAGTTGGATCAGGAGAAGACTTACAATACATTGGGCAGGAAGCTGAATAAAGTTGAAAGAGCGGTTATTCCGGGATTTTATGGATGCGGTGCTGACGGAAAGGTTCAGACATTTTCACGTGGTGGTTCTGATGTTACCGGTTCGGTTGTTGCCAAAGCTGTATTGGCGGATGTGTATGAAAATTGGACCGATGTTTCCGGTGTCCTTGTGGCTGACCCGAGGATCATTGAGAATCCAAAACCGATTCATACAGTAACTTATAAAGAATTGCGGGAGCTTTCTTATATGGGAGCCAGCGTTCTTCATGAAGATGCGATTTTCCCGGTGCGTACGGAGGGCATTCCGATTAATATCCGAAATACGAATGCGCCGGAGGACGAGGGAACCTTTATCGTTGAAAGTACCTGTGTGAAACCGGAATATACCATTACCGGTATTGCCGGAAAGAAAGGCTTTGTGTCGATCACGATTGAAAAAGATATGATGAATGCTCAGGTCGGCTTTGGACGCCGGGTTCTTGAGGCATTTGAAAAGGAAGGCGTTTCCTTTGAACATATGCCGTCCGGCATTGATACTCTGACCGTTTTTGTGCATCAGGATGAGTTCCAGCAGAAGGAACAGGCCGTTCTTGCAAATTTGCATCGTGCGGTTCATCCGGATTCCATAGAAATGGAGGGTGATTTGGCCCTGGTCGCTGTTGTCGGACGGGGTATGAAGGCGACCCGTGGTACTGCCGGAAGAATCTTCTCCGCATTGGCCCATGCGAATGTCAATGTTAAGATGATTGATCAGGGTTCCAGCGAGTTGAATATCATCATTGGTGTTCAGAACAAGGATTTTGAAGCAGCCATCAAGGCAATTTACGATATTTTTGTGACAATTCGTCTCTAAGTCCGTTTTATGGGACACTGAATCCTTTACAATGAAGCCATCTTAATGAAAAGGTGGTTGATAACATGAAGGGATATGCAGTGACAGAGGGATATATGGGATTAGTCGAAGGTAAATATATGTTATTTGCCAGCGAATCCGACTATAGGGAATATCTGGAAGATTAGCATAAGTAAATACTGAGAAGATGTTGCCGAAGGGCAGCATCTTTTTTGTGTCATAATATGTGGCCAAAGGCGCTGTAGGCGTGTTTTCCGTATTGACATAAATACGTTTTTGTGCTACTATGATAAAGCATTACATGAATAACAGAATGGATTATCAAGGGAATTTGGGAGGAAAAGATAATGAAAAAAAATGTGGTATTTATGGTAGCCGCAGCGTTGGCAGCAGGATGTCTGGTAACGGGATGCGGTAATAAAGCAGCAGAAACAAAAACAGAAACAAAAGCAGAAACAGGTGCGGAGAGTAAGGCAGACGGAGAGACCACTGCAGCGGATGGTGAGCGGACCACGTTTACTGTCGGTTTTGATGCCAGCTTCCCGCCATATGGATATCAGGAAAACGGCGAATATGTTGGTTTTGACCTGGATCTGGCACAGGAAGTCTGTGATCGTAACGGATGGGAGCTTGTGAAAACTCCGATTGACTGGGATGCCAAGGATGCAGAATTAAATTCCGGAGCAATTGATTGTATCTGGAACGGATTTACGATGGATGGTCGTGAAGATAAATATACATGGACCGAACCATATGTAGATAATACACAGGTATTTGCCGTAAAAAAAGATGGAGAGATCGCTTCTGCGGCAGATCTGGCCGGAAAGATTGTATTGGTTCAGGCGGATTCTTCCGCACTGGCGGCATTAAAGGATGAAGAAAACGCTGAGATTAAAGCGTTGGCAGATTCCTTCGCTGAGCTGATCGAAGTACAGGAATATGAATCCGCATTGATGGAACTTGAAGCAGGTTCTGCAGATGCTGTTGCCATGGATGAAGGCGTAGCAAGAGCGAAACAGAGCAAAAATGATAATATTACGATCCTGGATGATGTAATTTCCACAGAACAGTATGGTATCGGTTTCAAACTCGGCAACGAGGGACTTCGGGATCAGGTATGGGCCACACTGCTTGAGATGGAAGCTGACGGTACTGTTGATAAGATTGCTGATAAATATGGCATAAATAAAGACAACATCTGTATTGGCAAATAAAGTATACGGACATCAGGGGAGCGAGCAATATCGCTCCCTTTTACTGTGAACATGATGCAGGATGTTTTTAAGAACAGTATGAACCTTCAGGGAGGTCAATTCATGGCAATTACAGATATTATAAAACAATTATCCAGCGGTATGGGTGTGACCATTGAAATTTTCTTTGTGACACTGGTGTCCTCATTGATCCTTGGTCTTGGTCTGGCCCTTGTCCGTATGTCAAAATTTAAAATTCTATCCATTCTCGCGAAGATATACATATCCATTATGCGTGGAACACCGTTAATGCTCCAGCTGCTGGTAGTTTATTTTGGCCCTTATTTTATTTTTGGAATTCCAATCACACGTTCCTATCGTTTGAATGCGGTATTGATTGGATTTGCCTTAAACTATGCGGCCTATTTTGCAGAGATTTACCGTGGCGGTATTTCCGCTATTCCAGAGGGCCAGTATGAGGCGGCAAAACTGCTTGGTTACAGCAGAAGTCAGACCTTTATTCATATTGTGATGCCTCAGGTCATTAAACGGATCATTCCGGCGGTAGCAAATGAAACGATTACCCTTGTTAAAGATACATCTCTGGCCTTTACCCTGGCTGTGGCAGAGATTTTCACACTGACGAAACAGTTGGTGGCATCCCAGTCTTCGATGATGCCATTTGTAGTTGCTGCCGTATTTTATTATATTTTTAATCTTTTGGTAGCTATGTTCTTTGACCATGTGGAAAAGAAATTGAGTTATTATCGTTAGGAGGATGAGGATGAATTTACTGGAAATGAATCATATAAAAAAGAGCTTCGATGGACTTGAAGTTTTAAAGGATATCTCTCTGACGGTAAATGAAGGGCAGGTATTGAGTATCATCGGGCCGTCAGGCTCAGGAAAATCCACGTTGCTCCGTTGCGCTACGATGCTTGAGAAGGTTGATGACGGAGATATCATTTATATGGGTGAAGCGGCGGCAAAGAGTGAGGGCGGCAGAGCCATTTATGCAAAAACATCAGATTTAAAGCGAATCCATAGTTATTATGGCCTGGTTTTCCAGAACTTTAATTTATTTCCCCACTATTCGGTCATTAAAAATATTACAGACGCACCGTTGAAGGTGCAGCATCGAAATAAGAAAGAAGTGTTTGAAGAGGCTAAAGAACTGCTCCGCAAGATGGGGCTTTCGGATAAAGCCAATGCCTACCCGCACCAGTTATCCGGGGGCCAGCAGCAGCGTGTGTCTATTGCGCGGGCTTTGGCGATGAACCCAAAGATATTGTTCTTTGACGAACCGACTTCAGCCCTGGACCCGGAGTTGACGGGAGAAATTTTAAAAATAATTAAAAACCTGGCGGCAGAAAAAATGACGATGGTCATTGTTACCCATGAGATGAATTTTGCACGGAATGTGTCGGACTATGTCATTTTTATGGATAAAGGGGTCATTGTTGAGGAAGGTTCACCGGAAACCGTATTTAACTCACAGAATCAGCGAATGAAAGAATTTCTTGGAAAATTTAATGCGGATTAAGGGACGCAGGTGATTTGATCAAAATGGCATTGCTTTGGCAATGCTATTTTTGTTCTTGACATTCCTCCGGAATGAAGATATGATAATGATATCATTATGATATCATTATCAAAGGAGGATAATTTATGAAGACAGAAAACAAAAATATTGAAGAAAAAATTCTTCATCCTGCCAATGGCGTTGTGATGCTTGTTATTAATCTGATTATACTGGTGGCGTTTGGATTTTTGTTTGCTTTTGGCATCCGACAGGCAGTAGATAAACATGTTGTGGCAGCAGTGATCATGATCGTGGCGGCTTGTATCGGTATGGTTGCCGTATGTATTGCATTTGGAGGATTAAAGACGGTGCGTCCGAATGAGGCGCTGGTGCTGACTCTGTTTGGCGCTTACTATGGAACTATTCGGGAATCCGGTTTTTATTTTGTCAATCCTTTTTGTGAGTCCAATAGCCCGGTCTACGATAAAGCAAGGAGTGCGGCCATAAAAGCAGCAAAATCAAAGTCAGATGATATGGAAGTCATATCTGTTCCGACCAGAAAACGGGTATCCTTAAAAAGCAATACATTGAAAAATGAAAAGCAGAAGGTTAATGACGGTATGGGCAACCCGATCGTTATCGGCACCAATGTTATCTGGCGAGTATCGAACCCGACAAAGGCCGTTTTCAATGTGGAGGATTATGCGGAATTTATTTCCATTCAAACCGACTCTACGGTGCGCAATATTGCCCGTCTTTATCCATATGATGTGGTGGATGAGGACAATGATGAGAGTGAAAAGACATTGCGGGGCAGTGTCCAGGAAATTGCCGATCGGATGGAAGAAGCTTTGCAGGAACGGGTGAATGTGGCAGGTATTATCATTGAAGATGTGAAGATTACCAATTTAGCCTATTCGGAGGAAATTGCGGCGGCGATGCTTCAGCGTCAGCAGGCGACAGCTATTATCGCGGCACGTCAGAAGATTGTTGACGGCGCAGTGGGTATGGTGAAAATGGCCATCGATAAACTTGGAGATGAAGAGATCGTTCTTTTGGATGAGGAACGGAAAGCAGCGATGGTGAGCAATCTGCTTGTCGTTCTCTGTTCCGGAAAAGATACACAGCCTATTGTCAACAGCGGCAGTATATATTAACCGAAGTATTTGACATAGAGTATGCCTGAAAGGTAAACTATAGAGTAGAGGGAAGGAGGCGGAGCCATGGCGATGAATCATTTGGATGAGCGTTTAGATGAAAAGGAAGAAAAGCTTCGTGCGCGTATGGAAAAACTGGATTCCCTTGAGAAAGAAATCAAAGCGCGGGAGAAGGCCATGAAGGCCAGAGAAAATGCAAAAAAGCAGGTGCTGCTTCGTCTGCCTCAGGGGCTTTGGGAGGATATCTCCCAGTGGGCCGGCGATGACTTCCGCTCAATTAATGGACAGATAGAATATTTGCTGACAGAGGCGGTGAGAAACCGTAAAAAAGGAAAGGGATGATCGAGTGAGTCAGGAACACAGATTGATGAAGGAAGAAATTTTGTCCAGGGTAGATCATACATTATTGGCGCAGACAGCGACCTGGGATGAAATTAAAGCATTGTGTGATGATGCCATCACCTATAGAACAGCTTCGGTGTGCATACCGCCGAGTTTTGTTAAAATGGCAAAGAGTTATGTAGGGGAACGGATGAAAATCTGTACGGTCATCGGCTTTCCGAATGGTTATTCAACTTCGGAAGTAAAGATTTTTGAGACACAGCAGGCTCTGGACGATGGGGCGGATGAGATTGACATGGTGATCAACCTCGGTGCCGTTAAAGAGGGGAAATATGACCGGGTTCTTCAGGAAATCCGGGAGATAAAGTCCGTATGCGGCGGCCATATTTTAAAAGTAATTATCGAAACCTGCTTTTTGACGAAGGAAGAAAAAATCCATCTTTGTCATGTCGTCACCGATTCAGGGGCAGATTACATTAAGACCTCCACCGGATTCGGCGGCGGCGGAGCCACTTTTGAGAATGTCAAGCTTTTCGCCGAACATATCGGACCCGGCGTTAAGATCAAGGCGGCAGGCGGCATTGCTTCGATGGAAGATGGGGAGAAATTTATCGAACTGGGAGCTTCCAGACTCGGTACCAGCCGGATTGTAAAGCTTGTCAAAGGGGAGATGTAGCATGTGGGAAGAACTCATACGAAAGGCCATTGCTCAGATGGATTATGCATATGCGCCTTATTCGCAGTTTAAGGTTGGCGCTGCGCTTTTGTGCATGGATGGTCGGATTTTTACCGGATGCAATATAGAGAATTCAGCCTATGGTCCGTCAAATTGTGCGGAACGGACGGCAATCTTTAAAGCAGTGAGTGAGGGATTTCGGAATTTTAAGGCGATCGCTATTGTTGGTGGAAAGTATGGAAAAATTCAGGATTATTGTGCACCCTGCGGTGTCTGCCGGCAGGTGATGGCAGAGTTTTGTGATCCGGAAGCGTTTCAGGTCGTTATGGCCAAAAGTCCGGAGGATTATAAGGTATATACTCTGGGCGAATTACTTCCGAAGGCTTTTTCGCCGGAGACATTGGAGGTGGAGCGGGGATGAAAACCTTTCGACGGATATTTTTAATTGTTATTGATTCTCTTGGCATCGGCGAGATGCCGGATGCGGCGGATTACGGTGATGTCGGCGCCGATACGCTTGGACATATATCCGAATGTGCCGATACCTTTGATATTCCGAATCTTCGAAAGCTTGGCATGGCAAATCTAAAACAATTGAAACAGGTTAAACCGATTGCAGAACCTGTGGGTTATTATGCGGTCCTGAGGGAAGCCAGTGCCAGCAAAGATACGATGACGGGACATTGGGAAATGATGGGCTTAAAAGTGACAACGCCGTTTAAGACTTTTTCGGAAAATGGATTCCCGGAGGATTTGATCGCTGAGTTGGAACGGCGCACGGGGCATAAGGTTATAGGCAATAAGAGCGTCAGCGGGACGGTTATCCTGGATGAACTGGGCGAAGAGGAAATTGCCACAGGGCATATGATTGTTTATACGTCTGCCGATTCAGTGCTCCAGATTTGCGGGAATGAGGAAACTTTTGACTTAAAGGAGTTGTATCGCTGCTGTGAGATCGCCAGAGAACTGACGATGCGGGAAGAATGGAAGGTCGGCAGGGTCATTGCCAGACCTTATGTGGGAAAGAAGCGGGGCGAGTTTAAGCGTACCAGCAACCGTCATGATTATGCCTTAAAACCCTTTGGAGCAACAGCTCTGAATGTCCTGAAAGACGCCGGACTGGATGTTATTGCTGTAGGAAAGATTAACGATATTTTTGTTGGTGAAGGCATTACCCGGGCGGAACGTTCAAAATCCTCAGTCCATGGTATGGAGCAGACGATTGATATTGCCGGAGAAGATTTTAAAGGACTCTGTTTTGTCAATCTGGTGGATTTTGATGCACTTTGGGGACACCGAAGAAATCCTCAAGGTTACAAAGAAGAGCTGGAACGGTTTGACGTAAAACTTGGAGAACTTTTAGAAAAACTGGGATCAGAAGATCTGCTTATGATTACGGCGGACCACGGCAATGACCCGACGTATAAAGGAACGGACCATACCCGGGAGAAAGTGCCGCTGCTCCTTTATTCGCCGGCATTTAACGGCGGCGGATGTATCGGTGAGCTGGACACCTTTGCGGTCATCGGGGCAACTATCGCCGATAATTTTGGTGTGTCCATGCCGGAAAAAACTATTGGATATTCTATAGGGAATAAATTAGACTAAAAGTAATATACGATCAGATAAGACTTCAAAGAGGGAGAGAAAAGGGCTTATGCATCACGAACTTTACTTACATGTTGCCTTCTTTTTTATCTATTCCTTTTTAGGGTGGGTGACAGAAGAAATATTTGCAGCTTTTAAATATGGCCGTTTTATCAATCGGGGTTTTTTGAATGGGCCTATGTGTCCTGTTTATGGAATCAGTATGTTTGTCATATTTAACGTACTTTCAGATTACAGCCTGCAGCCCTTTTGGCAGGTGATCGGAGCCATAGGAATTGTGACTGTGATTGAGTATGTGACAGGAGCTCTTCTTAGAAAAATCACGGGACGACGTTTCTGGGATTACCGGGATATGCCTTATAATTTGGATGGATACATTTGTCTCAGATATTCCATTGTCTGGGGAATGCTGGCAGCAGTGGCATTGTGGCTTGTGCAGCCTGCGATTTCTATTCTGCTTCTCATTTTGCCGAAGCGGGCAGTTGGCCTGGCGCTGTGGGTCGCGGGAACAGTATTCATTTTAGATTTGGGTGTGACTCTGGCGGCTTCTATGCATTTGAATTTAAAGGGCGGTATGGCAGAAAATGTGGTGAACCAGGCAAATCAGGTGCGCAGACATATGGGAAGGCAGATATTTATGGCGGTGCAGCGCCGTATGTATACGTCCTTCCCGGAATTAAAGAGTCAGGAACCTTCGGAAGAAAAAGGGTTCGGACGGGTAGACGGGCGCGTTTTTGCAAAAGGCCTCTGCCTGGAAAAGCTTATCTGGATGTTTTTCATCAGCGGTGTGGCCGGGGATATTGTTGAAACGATTTATATGTGGGGGACAACGGGGCAGGTAATGAGCCGCAGCAGTTTTCTATATATACCTTTCAGTATCGTCTGGGGTGCCGGCGGTGCTCTGGGCATAGGATTGTTGTATTCCGTGAAAAGAAGCGGGTTTTTCGTCTTTCTCGGCGGTTTCTTTTTTGGGGGCGTGTTTGAGTATACCTGTTCGGTGCTTGCTGAATTCCTGTTCGGGACTACCTTTTGGGATTACAGCCGAATTCCTTTTAACTTGAATGGACGGATTAACTTGTTATTCTGCGGTTTTTGGGGAATTGCCGCTCTGATACTTATTTATCTGGTTTATCCGGTAGTCAGCCGATGGATTGAAAAGATTCCTTTGATCTCGGGAACAATCCTGACCTGGGCGCTGATGGTGATCATGGTACTTACTGCATTGATATCGTCTATGGCGATCACACGCTACGTACAGCGTCAGGCATCAATCCCGCCGAAGAGTGTTGTGGGGGAATTTCTGGACGCCCAGTATCCGGACGCCATGGTGGAAAGTGTTTATCCTTATATGAAAATTGTGAAATGATTAAAAATCAGAGCTTAGTCAGAATGCTCAATGTTCTGACTAAGCTCTTTTTCTAGCTCAATTCTTTAATACGTTGTATGGTCATTTGGACAGCCTTGTCAATGAATTGCTGCAGGGGTCCGTTAGAAAGCATGGCAATCCGGGTATTGCAGCTGTCGAATGGAATGAGGATACGCAGGGCATCGCTCTGCCCGACGGCGTTGGCCATTTTCGGGGATAATTCACCGAGAATGGAGTCTGGTACGACAATGGCAACAACCCCAACAATGATATCTGCCCTGCCGGCATTTTTTACAATGGCATTTTCTCCGGTAGCTCCATCAGTAGCTCCGGCCCGCATCATGTTTGAGGTGGCTGCCGAATTGGTTCCAAGGGCTCTGATAATGACCGGCAGATCTTTCGGAAGCTGTTTTGTCAGGCTTTCAATGTACTGACGGCCGATGCCGCCGCCCTGCCCGTCAACAACGGCAATTAAAATATCTTTTTTTATCATGTGTGTGATCTCCGTTTACCAGCGGCCGAATTCGGACAGCTCGAGCCCTTTATTTTTGTCTAACACGGTGTTGACTGCCCATTCATGGATAAAGAGAAGAAGTGGATTACCTTTCAGGTCTTTGACTCGTTTCATGTCGGAGGTTCCGTTGATACGTGCAACATCTGTATCAGGACTTGTTACCCAACGAATATATTCATGCGGCATGGTATCCATACGGATTTCAACGCCGTATTCGTTTTCAAGACGGAACTTTAATACATCAAACTGGAGAACACCGACAACGCCGACGATAATTTCTTCCATACCCGTATTGTATTCCTGGAAAATCTGAATGGCACCTTCCTGGGCAATCTGGGTAACGCCTTTAATAAATTGTTTACGTTTCATCGTATCAACCTGGCGTACTTTTGCAAAATGTTCCGGCGCGAAGGTTGGGATGCCTTCATAAGCAAAGGTTTTGCCCGGAACGGAAATGGTATCCCCAATAGAGAAAATACCTGGGTCAAAAACGCCGATAATATCTCCTGCATAGGCTTCATCCAGAATCTTTCGTTCCTGGGCCATCAATTGCTGCGGCTGGGATAGTTTTAATTTCTTTTTACCCTGAATGTGGTAAACATCCATACCGGCTTCAAATTTACCGGAACAGATGCGCATAAAAGCAATACGGTCACGATGGGCTTTATTCATATTGGCCTGAATTTTAAAGACGAATGCGGAAAAATCTTTGTCAAAAGGACTGATTTCACCAATATCGGATTTACGTGGCAGAGGATGGCTTGTCATTTCAAGAAAGTAATTCAAAAAGATTTCGATTCCGAAGTTGGTCAGGGCGGAACCAAAAAATACCGGTGTCTGTTTGCCGTGGCTGACTTTTTCAATATCAAATTCGGCGCTTGCGCCGTCCAGAAGTTCAATATCGTCCTGAAGGGTCTGGAACAGCTCATCGCCGACCATGCCGAGAAGTTCCGGAGAATCTACATCGAGATTTTCGGAATCTACTTCTTTCTGCCCGTTAGCAAAGGCGGTAAAAGTAGTTACATGTTTGGCACGGCGGTCATAGACACCACGGAATTCCTTACCGGAACCGATCGGCCAGTTCATTGGACAGGTAGCGATGCCGAGGACAGATTCAATTTCATCCATCAATTCAAAAGGGTCATTGGCGTCCCGGTCCATTTTATTAATAAAAGTGAAAATCGGGATATCCCTGAGCAGACATACTTTAAATAATTTCTTTGTCTGAGCCTCAACACCCTTGGAGGCGTCAATGACCATGACAGCGGAGTCAGCCGCCATCAGTGTACGGTAAGTATCCTCGGAGAAATCCTGATGTCCCGGAGTATCCAGAATATTAATGCAGTATCCGTCATATTCAAACTGCAGTACAGACGAGGTGACGGAAATACCTCTCTGTTTTTCAATTTCCATCCAATCGGAAACCGCATGTTTTGCCGTTTTCTTTCCTTTGACCGAACCGGCCAGGTTAATTGCGCCGCCATAGAGAAGGAATTTCTCTGTCAAAGTGGTTTTGCCCGCATCCGGATGGGAGATGATGGCAAAGGTTCTTCGTTTACTAATTTCTTCTTTTAAGTTTGCCAAGGGACTACCTCCAAATCATATCTGTTTCATAATCACTAAATTTAAATTATAGCTTATAGTTAAATGAAGTGTCAATATAAAGAATACATTTGATTGACGAATGTAAAATTCCTGTTTAAAATAAGTAGAAAGGGGGCATATTATAATGGAAAAAGCAGAAAAGAGAGGAAACAAGGGCGGAGCGGCGCTTGTTATCCGGGCAGTGATCATCCTGATTTTAGCATTGGCGCTCATTGTTGCAGGATATGTGATTTATCTTCAGGCAAATTATTACCGGATTGAGGATCATGCGGCGTTGGAAGTGGAAAACAATAGGGAAAATGCGCTCAAGATCGGGGATACATATACAGCAGTTACCTATAATATCGGTTTCGGCACCTACGGACCGGATTACAGCTTTTTTATGGACACCGGAGAAATGAAGGACGGAACTAAAACAGCGGGGAAATATGGAAAGGCATTGAATCTGGCGTCAGTTGAGACGCATACGGAAGGGGCGCTGGATGTCATTGAAGACTTGGCGGCAGATTTTTATCTGCTCCAGGAAGTGGATGTAGACGCAGACAGGAGCTATCATGTGAATCAGGAAGATTATATAAAAACGGCGATGACGGATTATGCCAGCATTTTTGCCAATAATTTTCATTCAGCCTATCTTTTTTATCCGTTCAATGACCCGCATGGAGCGGTGCAGGCCGGATTGTTGAGTTTCAGCCGTTATCAAATTTCAGGGGCAGAACGCCGCAGTTATCCGGTGGATAACAGTTTTATCACCAAGTTTACGGATTTGGACCGCTGCTTTGCTCAGATGCGCCTTCCGGTGGAGGGGGGACATGAGCTGATATTGATCAACAGCCATATGTCGGCCTATGACGAGGGCGGCACCATTCGTGCCCGGCAGTTGGAACTGCTGAATTCGGTCATAGCCGAAGAATATGCCAAAGGTAATTACGTCATTGTGGGCGGAGATTTTAACCATGCCATGGGTGAGGCGGTGGCAGAAGGATTTCCTTCGGAACAGAAATTCCCGGCCTGGGTTGCTGTGTTGACGGAAGATGATCTGGTTGACGGTGTGAGAATCGTGCGGGCAGATAATGAACTGGAAGTCCCGACCTGCCGGGGAGCTGATATTCCCTATACAAAGGGTGTGAATTATACAACCGTGGTCGATGGGTTCCTTGTGACAGATAATGTGAGGGCAACGGCAGAGAATATCGATACGGATTTTGCCTGGAGCGATCATAATCCGGTGAGGCTCCGGTTTGAATTAATAGAAAATTAATGTTATACTGTCTGAAAGACTTGTGATGCAGACTTGGAGAGGTGGGAATTTTATGAATAATATTCAGGAAATAGAAACTTCCGTCGGAACCTTTATGGCCGGTCGGGTAGAATTTTATGAGAATGGTACGGTGAAATCGGCGGAGCCGGAGCAGCAGGTGTTTTTCAGTCATGAAACCGGACTGTACATTGCCTACGATAATACGCCGCTAAAAGATGAAGAGCATCTTCCCACCCTGGAGTTTGATCCGGATGGACGTGTAAAGGCACTTCGTACGGTGGGAACCGGGTTGATCTGTCGGGTGAAGAATGGGGCGGAAGCTGGCAGTGTGCTTCGCATCGGCGCCGAATGGCGTCCGGATCCACGAGATACGGGAGCAAATGTATTGATTCCGATTCGTATTCAATTTTTTGAAAATGAATTGCTGGTGACAGACAGTGATGGTCAGGACCATCATCTGCCTTTGGACGTTTATGCGATCCAGGTGGACTATCTGACGGACAATATCGTTATGGGCGGCGGCTGTGGAGATTGCAGTACATGTAATGGATGCTGCAGTGTCCAGTAACGGACAAGACAAGAAGCAGATAGACGTCAGCGGGAAGTTTGATTGCAGTAAGGGGGCTTGAAGGAAAGGCCGCCCTTGTTTTTTGACGAATTTTAGAGAAAATGTGAACACTTCGTGAAAGTTTTCTAAAGAACTATAAATTTTCACGTTAAATAATTGACATGTATTTTTAAAGAATGTTACAATTTATCCTAATAGTAAAATGGAGGTGTATATCTTATGGAGCAGAAAGAAAAAATGAATCTAGTGGATTATACAGATATATACGGAAAGATATGCGAGCAGACCGATTTGATTTCGGCAGAACTTTTTGATGAGTTTGGTGTAAAGCGGGGACTTAGGGATAAAAATGGAAATGGTGTGTTGTCTGGACTGACTCATATTTCAAAGATTCAGGCATTTAAGGAGGTGAATGGAGAGAAGATACCCTGCGATGGTAAGTTATGGTATCGGGGATATAGTATCATAGACCTGGTTAAAGGTTTTCATGGAGAGCGGTTCGGATATGAAGAAGTCACTTATTTGCTTTTATTTGGGCGATTACCGAATATGGCAGAGCTGGAAGAGTTTAAAAGAGTTCTCAATGCCAGCCGGACGCTGCCGACAAACTTTACGCGGGATGTTATTATGAAGGCGCCAAGTAAGGATATTATGAATTCCATTACAAAAAGTGTGCTGACGCTGGCATCTTATGATGATAATATGGCAGACCCGTCGATCAGCAATGTGCTTCGCCAATGTCTGCAGCTGATTGCTATTCTTCCGATGTTGTCCGTATATGGATATCATGCATATAATCATTATGAATGTGGAGACAGTTTTTATATACATCGTCCGGATGAGAATCTTTCAACTGCGGAAAATATTCTTCTCATGCTTCGTCCGGATAAAGTGTATACAGAACTGGAAGCGAAGGTTCTTGATATTGCCCTCGTGTTGCATATGGAGCATGGCGGCGGCAATAATTCAACCTTTACGACTCGTGTTGTGTCTTCGGCGGGTTCAGATACTTACTCGGTAGTAGCTGCGGCGCTGTCTTCGCTGAAAGGCCCGAAGCATGGCGGCGCAAATATTAAAGTTGTGGAAATGATGCGGGATTTGCGGGAGAATGTATCCGATCTGCACGATGAAGAGGCCATTAAGGAATACCTCGGTAAACTTTTGGATAAACAGGCTTTTGATAAAAAGGGACTGATCTACGGTATGGGGCATGCGGTATATTCCCTTTCTGACCCAAGAGCGCGGATCTTTAAGAGTTTCGTGGAACGTCTGGCGAAGGCGAAGGGCAGAGATGAAGAATTCGGCATTTATTCGGCTGTGGAACGTCTGGCACCGGAAGTCATTGCTGAAAAACGAAAGATTTATAAAGGCGTCAGCGCCAATGTGGATTTTTACAGCGGATTTGTATATAATATGCTGGACATTCCATTGGAATTATATACACCGATTTTTGCCATGGCACGGATTGTTGGCTGGAGTGCTCATCGCATTGAAGAATTAGTCAATGTGGATAAGATTATTCGTCCGGCCTATTTGAGCATAATGGAAGAAAAAGACTATAAACCTTTGGAAGACAGGGAATAGTGAAACATTGGATATAAAGAGGGCTCCAGGATTTCTCCTGGAGCTTCGGCTTTTCTATAGATAATATTTTGAGAGATATCAGTCTCTTACAATAACGGAGATACCGTTAGGGATGCAGGTCAAACTTGCGTCCGTACCTTTCAGTTCTCGTGCGCGGGCGTAAGCAGCTTCGAGCGTTGGAAAATATTCAGCTTTCATATCTGTGATCATTTTTTCCTGTTCTGGCTCTGCCACAAAAAGCACTTTGTGTTTACAGAGAATACGGCAGTAAATCTGGGCACACCACTGGTCAGGCAATGTATCTTCCTGGGCTGTTGCCATACACTGATCATAGAAAGACTGAGCAGATTCAGCATCTGCAATGGAACGGTAGTATTGTTCGCCGCCGTGACCATCCGAACATGTCGCCAGCATGATGATGACCGCATCCGGTTTTGCTGTTGCTTCTCCGGCGCTCATGCCCTTTGAACACTGGTAAGCGTTCTGATCAAGCGGATAACCGCCGTTCGTGGTGATAACGATATCGGCCGGTGCTGGTCTTACGACACAGTAGTTTGCAAGGAAATCGGCGCCTTTGCGGTGAGCAGTATTGAAATTGCCGGCAAAAGCGGCAACAGTTTTCTTATCCTCATCAATAACAACATTACAGATAAATGCCAGATTAGCCATTTCGGCTGCCGCGATCATATCCTCGTGAATCGGGTTATGATCAAGAATACCGGTACGGGCATATGGGCTGTCAATGAATTTGGAACAGTGGTTGCCCATAACGGTCACGGCATCACAGACGCCCGGAAGAACACTTTTACGTCCGCCGGAAAAGCCGGCGAAGAAGTGAGCTTCGATAAAACCTTCGGCAACAAGGAGGGATGCTTCCAATGCAAGCTTATCAATAATACAATCCGGGCCGGATGGCAATGTGCCGACTTTGGCATTGCTCTCCGGATTGTGGGCATCATGAACAACGATGCTGTCCTTGAATTCTTCGTAGAGTGCATCACCAAGTTTGTTTCTTAATTCGTCAATGGTTGTCTGACGATGGAAACCGGTAGCGACAAGAAATGTAATCTTGATATCCGGATTTCCCATTCTCAATTCGCGAATCATATGAGGTAAAATGTCCTGACTTGGTACAGGGCGTGTGTGGTCACTGATAATAATTGTACAGTCCGGTTTGCCTTTTGCAAGTTCAAAAAGGCGTGGGCTGTCAATAGGGTTTTCCATGGCTTCCGCGACGATATCATACCCGCTTTTGTTGCTGTGCAATTCATCAATGTTGGAAGTCAATACAGGAGTATCGTCAGGAACTTCCAAATCAAGTGTTGTTTTTCCGTAAAGAAAGTTTACTGTCTTCATAAATGTTCTCCTCAAAAAATCCTTCATAATAATAGCATTCAAAACTCAAAGTTTGACTGCTCTATTATATGATGCTTTGTGCAAGTTGTCTACAAAAGTTATTTGTTTAACGAGTATTTTTTAATAATTGCACAAATTGGTCCGACCAATATAAACGTTTAGCCAAATTTTTGAAATAGCATATACTATTATCAAATAAAATGAAGGTGACATTGATCATGCCAAAATTTGGAATCGATGTAAGTTCTTTTAATGGTGACATTAATTTCACAATGATTAAAGATCAGATTGATTTTGTACTCATCCGCTGTGGCTATGGCAATAATGTGACCAGTCAGGATGATTCAAAATATGAAAGGAACGTCAGGGAATGTGAAGCCCTCGGAATTCCCTATGGTGTTTATTTCTATTCTTATGCATTAAATATGGAAGATACAGAGAGCGAAATACAACATTGTTTAAGACTGGTGCGTAAGGCAAATCCGACCTATGGGGTCTGGCTGGATATGGAAGATGGCGATGGCTATAAAGCGAGTCATGGTTTTCCTTCAAAGGAGATGTTGGTATCTATATGCGAACGGTTTTTAATGGGAATCGAATCTGCCGGGTACTATGCCGGACTTTATGCCAGTTTATCGTGGTTGAATGGATACTTGAATGACCGAAGACTGGACCGGTTTGACAAATGGGTAGCTCAATGGGCTGCCGAGAATTCTTATACAGGGGCGTATGGATTATGGCAATTTACGAATGGGAAATATCTGGAAGGATGGACGCAGCCTTTTGACGGAAATTATGCCTATTATGATTATCCGGCCCTGACTTCCGGTAATCCTTCAGAACCGGAAGAACGGCCGGAGCCGAAACCGGAAGGCGAAGCGATGAAGATTGTGGGAAATGGGGTCAATTTTCGGGAAGATGCCTATGTGGGAGCACCGGTAATTCTGCAGCTCTATTATAATACGGAAATTACCTGGTTATGGGATGACGGTTGGGGCTGGTCTAATTGTGTGTATAATGGTCGAAAAGGTTTTGTGGCGAATGAATATCTTTCCGGCTGGCAGAGATTGTCCTCTTATAAAAGAGCGAAAATCTTTGGCAGTGGAGTGAACATGCGAGCCTATCCGGGGCTTGACGGCGCTGTGGTCGGGCAATTGGGCTGGGGGGATGAAATTTCAGTAATCTCCATTGCACCATCCAATTGGATGCGGATAAAATATGGTGAATTATTTGCTTATGTAAAATATGATTCTACGTATATAAAAATTTTGTAAAATGTGGTATCATAATTAAAAAGAATCGGGAGGGGAGAAATATGCCGGGATTTATTATTCATCTTACAGAGGCGGCCATGATCATGGAACATATGAAAAAGCAGCCGGATTCTGATTGGAAACAGGAATTTTTGCTTGGTAATCTCCTTCCGGATACCCGGTTGGGGAAGGATAAAGCCATATCCCATTTTTGGGCGCCGGAGGGCTGGGAAAATATTGCACGGGCTCCAAAACTGTCTCGTTTTCTGGAGAAATATGGGGATCGGCTGAACGAGCCAGTGATTCTGGGCTATTATGCCCACTTATATCTGGATGAACGATATGTGAACGAATATTGGCCGACTATTTTGACTTTTGAGGATGAAAAAGGCCGTCCGGAACCAAGAAAGGCGTTTATTCATCGGGTGGAGTTGAAAGAAAGCGGCCGTTTTATTCCGTTTGAAAAGTTTTTTTCCTCAGAATATTATTACGGGGATTATACGCGGAGTAACCATTGGCTTGTCGACAAATATCATATACAGCCGCCGGAATATAGATATCTTGAAAATGTGAATATGGATGAAGTGAATGCATCCCAGCTTGAACGGGTGCTGAAAGAGCTTGAGTGTATTTGTCATAAAGGCAGACCGGGGGATGAGAAGGAGATGAAAGTCTTCAATCTGGCAGGGCTGGAAACCTTTGTGCGATATACGGCGGAGACATTTTGTCAGCATATGACACAGATGACTCATATTATAGATAGCAGGGGGAGAAATAAATAAATGATATATAACAATGTTTTAGAGGCTATGGGCCATACGCCGATGATTCGTTTGAATCGTATGAATTCACCGGAAAATGCGGAGGTTTTGGTAAAATATGAGGGGCTAAATGTGGGTGGTTCCATCAAAACGCGCACAGCCTTTAATATGATCGAGGAAGCGAAAAAGCAGGGACGCATTCATGAGGATACGATTATTGTGGAGCCGACGAGCGGTAATCAGGGAATCGGCCTGGCTTTGATCGGTGCTGTTCAGGGATATGAGACGGTAATCTTTATGCCCGATTCGGTGAGTGAGGAGCGGCGGAAACTGGTACAGCATTATGGTGCCGAAGTGCGGCTGGTGCATGATGCCGGGAATATTGGGGATTGTATCGATGAATGTCTGCGGCTGGCTCTGGAGATGGCAAGGGAGAATCCAAAGGTGTTTGTGCCTCAGCAATTTGAAAACCCGGCCAATCCCATGGTGCATCGCCATCATACGGGGCTGGAGATCCTGGAACAGGTCGGCGGACCGATTCACGGTTTTTGCTCAGGCATCGGAACCGGCGGAACCATCACTGGCATCGGGGAGGTGCTGAAAGCCCAGAATCCGGAAATCGAGATTTGGGCTGTGGAGCCGGAAAATGCAGCCATACTTGCGGGCGGAACGGTGGGAACACATCTGCAGATGGGGATTGGAGACGGCGTCATTCCTCCAATTTTGAATAAACAGATTTATGATGACATTTATGTGGTTACAGATGAGGAAGCGATTCAGACAGCAAAAGATCTGGCGCGGCTGGAAGGGCTGATGTGCGGCATTTCCAGCGGAACAAATGTTGCGGCCGCTTTAAAACTGGCTAAAAAGCTTGGCAAGGGAAAAACGGTTGTGACGGTGCTGCCGGATACGGCAGAACGATATTTCTCGACACCGTTATTTGAAGAATAGAGGGGTTTATGGATTCATATAGCCAGTTGAATGAAGTATTAGTACATCTCTTCAATCATACGTTGAAGATTGAAGAGGAATCTTTGATTCAGGATGAATTTAAGGATATTTCCATGAATGATATGCATATTATTGAGGCCATAGGTGATGGTGAAGCGAAAAATATGTCATCGATTGCCCGTCTTGTCGGCGTAACGGTGGGGACATTGACGATCGCCATGAATAATCTGGTTAAAAAGGGGTATGTTGTTCGTACGCGCAGCGAAAAGGACCGGAGAGTTGTTCTTATTTCTCTGGATGAGAAAGGGCGGCGGGCCTATAAGCGGCATGCGCAGTTTCATATGGAGATGGTCCGGGCCATGCGGCAGGGACTGGACGAAGAACAGTGTCAGGTTTTGACACAGGCGATGCGGAATTTAAGAGATTATTTTAAGACAGTGTAGCAGGCCGGGAGGAAAGAAATGAAAATAAAGAATGGGTTGTCCAGTTCGATGGAGGACTATTTAAGGGAAATTTATGTACTGACACAGAAAAAGGATGAGGTCCGTGTGACGGATGTTGCCCAGTTCCTTGGAATATCCAAGCCGAGTGTTAATCGGGCGATGAATACGCTGAAAGAACAGGGATATATCGAACATGAACATTATGGAACGATACATCTGACCAAAGCGGGACTTGAGGCGGGTAAGAATGTCTATGACACCTATAAAGTGGTCTATAAGTTTTTGACGGAGATGCTGGAGCTCGAGCCGGCCGATGCCAGGGAAGAGGCTCACTTACTGGAACACGATATCAGTAAAGGGACGCGCAAAAAACTGAAAAAATTTATGAAGAAGAAAAAATAGAAAGAGCCGCAGGACGATTGAAAATTTGTCCCGCGGCTCAATTTCTATGTTAGTTTAATTCGTCAACAACTTTCTTGATAGCAGCCAGAGCGTCATCCGGAAGTTTGTCATAACCATCTTTTAATACAGAAAATTCTTCGATTTCATTGACACGGTCCATCATACGGGCCTTTAATTGGGTCAGATATGCAGCATCGCTCATATCCGGAATAAAACCTTCCCAATCCATGATTTCGATATCGGAAAATGGTCCCCATGGTTTAAATTCTGCTTTTTTCTCAACGATGGCTTCAAGGATGCCGAGGGTATCCTTTGGCTGTACTTTTTTGCCCATGAAATCGCCGGTATTGATGATGTAACAATCGACATTCTTTTCTTCCACCAGCTTTTTAAATTTCTCATAATCGTTAGCCAGTGGATAGGTCCGGAACGGGTTGGCATATGGTACGACAACCAGTTTGTTTGGATCTACGCCGGGAGCCAGACGCTCTGCGGAAGAACGTTTGGTTGCCAGAGTTGCACCCATGACAGAGGCTAAGGAAGCTCCCTTTAACTTAACAACCGGCGGAATGGTTGGATCTTTCATGATCCAGAAGATGGCGTTTACCGGAGAGTCAATGCGGTCTACCCGGTTTGGAGACCAGAGCTTGGATTTGATCGCACGGCCGTTTCCGTTACGGATATCTTCTGTAACGAGCTGAATCTTTCCTTCAGAATCCATGGTCGCCGAGTTATTCATGGAAGTAAGGAGGTATTTGTTGTCATCGCAACCGGTTGGGTAATCGGCAGTTTTATCAAAATAGGTTGGTTCAATGGCGATGGATGCACAGGTATCCGTATTGATGATAAAGGCATCATCATGAAGTACTTTGATCTCATATTTACCACCGTGTTTTGCGTGGGTCAGTGTGGATTTTCCGGAACCGGATAAACCGTAAACAGAAGCGACGAATTTGGAACCGTCAGCTAATGTGTATTCTTTCTGACCACCATGGCAGGACGCATAACCGTTACGGTTGGCAATAGCCCAAACCATCGTCAGAGTCCCCTTCTTATGTTCACCAAAGTATCTCATACCGAGAATGCAGGCACAGTTGGTCTCTGTATTGAAGTAGCACAAAGTCTTTTTGGCAGGGTCACTGAGACAGCTTAAATCAACGCCCGGCCGGTCGGAGCCGTTCCACTGTGGGTCGGAAAAGATATAGATATCTGCTTCCTTGCCGTCACCAACAGGTTTGGAGTTTTTATACATTTTTACATATTCATCCGACATGTACTGGAAGTTCAGCATCCAGGAATAGAGAATATTTTCTTCGCCTTCCGGAATGAGCAGGTGACACTTAACCATAAATTCAGAATCAAGGCCGGCATAAACTTCTGCATGATACATGGTTTTCCAACGGGATTCATAAACAGCATCCATAGCGACTTTGTCCAGCTCCTCGCAATTTACGCCAGGTTCTCCCGCGATTCGGCGGGCAACAGCGTAGCGGCCGGTGATAGCGCCATCATTGAAAAGAAGAACTTTGGCATCTTTTTCAAGGCCAAATTCTTCACCTCGGTATACCGGCATATCGGTAACGATCGTTCCCGGAGAGTTTTTAGCCAGTTCATAGGCTTCTTTTAAAGTATTTACTTTAACAACATTATTTCCGTAGAAAGCGGCTTCGATAATGGAGCGGGTTTTGGAAAAACCCGGCTTTCCTGCGCCGATTTCGTCAATATTGTAATATGCTTTTGTTGACATTAACAGATCCTCCTTTAGCGGTTTAAATTCCTTCAGTTAATTACAACTATAAACAACAATTGGCTGAATGTCAAGGATTGGGCGGTTCAGGCTGCCTTTTCTTCAGCAGATTCAGGGACGATATCTGCATCCGGCATGTATTTCCGTAAGATAGGAAATGGCGCCGGACCCAGGTCTAAAAGCTGCTTGTGGAAATCTTTAATATCAAAATCCTTATCCAGATGATCTTCCATGGTATCACGCATTTCAAGAATTTCATCCATACCGATGCCGTAGATCATATAATTTGTCGGGTTATAGAGAATGTTGTCGTAAAGTTCCTGGATGGTCGCGTCGTCGAAGGTCAGATACTGACGGATAAATTCGCCGGTCTGCGCCACATCCCAGCCTTCATAGTGAATACCGAGGTCCGCGCGACAGTAGAGATTGAGGGCCATTTCCGCATTGAAAGTGCGGTAGAAATCCGCCACATCTTCCTCGAATCCACAGTAATCGTAGGACAGAGATTCCACATAGGAAGCCCATCCTTCTACATAACCGGAGCATTCATAGACGGTGCGGATAGGATCCGGGTTCGTATTATAATAGTAAGTGATCTGATACATATGGCCCGGATAGCCTTCGTGAGCCATCGTCGGCATCAATTCGTTGCCCACACTGTCCCGGAGATTTAAATAAATCTGGTTATTTGCAATATCGTCGATCCGGGGAATGAAATACATGGCCGGACTTAAACGTTCAGACAGAGATTCATGAACATTTTTCAGGGTATAGTCGACCTCAGGGGCTTCCGGCATCTGTTCGGCCGTAAATGTGGATTTAAAGTGCTCAATGATTTCCGTCGGGTCTGTCAGCGAATATTCGGCATTATCTACCTCGTCAAAAATATCCGGGTTGGCATTCATCGTGAGAGCGAGGAAAAATATTGCAGAATTCAGTTTCCCCTCGGTCAGTTCGATGAGTTCCTCCGGGGTCTTGTCTGTGCCGACGGAGGATTTTAATAAATATTTGTAATAGTCCTGACCGTTTTCATAGGACGATATATTTCCTTTTTCCGGCGCCGTATCGATCTGAGCGGTCAAACCGTCAATAATGGACTGGTAGGCGGGGATGACCGAGTTGATGACGGCCTCCTGATTTTTTTTGATATAGGCGTTCTTTTCATCATCAGATAGATTCAGACCTTCCAGCTTTTCCGGAAAAACTTCAATAAGAAGGTTAGTTTCCGGGGATTCAATGAAAGACTGACAGTCTTCAATGGCGGCTTCCAATGCGGACTTGCACATGCCGTATCCGGCATCGGCTTTTTGGTTTTCGAAGGCAAGGATAGATTCGATATAATTGCCCAGTGAATTTAAAAGGGTCAGATAATCTTTAACGTCGTCCACATCGTCGAAATGATATTCCGCCATGGTTGTCGGAAGCTGGCTCTGGAAGCCGAGCAAGGGCGCCAGATTTGACGTTTGATAAATATAATCATAAGATTCCAGATCTGCTTCGAGATAATATTTAACCACGTCATAAGTAACGGCCCGTTCACCGGTTAGACCGGAGATTTTATTCAGACGGTCAAGCCAGGCCTGGGTCTGAGCTTTTTCTTCGGCAAAATCTTCCTCCGTCAGAGGAACGTCACCCCAGGTTGCTTCCTCCAGCTCGATGCCGTAGGCCGACGGATCTTTCAATGTATAATTCAGAGTCAGCGAATCGCTGCCGACATAATCTGTAAAAATATCACGTGTCAGTTCATCAAAGGCTTCCTCAGCAGATGTTCCATTGTTGGTCGTGGTCGCCGTTGTGTTTTGGGCAGAACTGCATCCGGTCAACAGCAATGCCGCTGAACATACAGAAATCATTAGTGTTTTAAATGTCCTGATAAATTTCATATTATTTGAATCCCCCTTTAGTTTGATATTTTTAGTATAACAGAAAAAGTCTGGGATATGTAGGTGATTTTCCATTAAATTTCCTTGTGTTTAAAACAGGGATATATTATAATAAGAAATTAGCTTATGATGAATATATAATTCTGATGGGAGGAAAAAACATGGCAAAGAAACCTTATTATATAACAACAGCGATTGCCTATACGTCCGGGAAACCGCATATCGGCAATACGTATGAGATTGTTCTTGCCGATAGCATTGCACGGTTTAAACGGGCTCAGGGGTATGATGTACGTTTTCAGACGGGGACGGATGAACATGGTCAGAAGGTGGAGATCAAAGCGGCAGAGGCCGGCGTAACCCCGAAGGAGTATGTGGATGGTGTGGCCGGTGAGATTAAACGGATCTGGGATTTGATGGATACATCCTATGATCGTTTTATCCGGACAACAGATGCCGACCATGAAGCGCAGGTCCAGAAGATTTTTAAAAAGCTTTATGATCAGGGGGATATTTACAAAGGATATTATGAAGGAAAGTATTGCACACCGTGTGAATCCTTCTTTACGGAAAGTCAGCTTGTGGATGGCAAATGTCCGGACTGCGGACGGGAAGTGATCGATGCGAAGGAAGAGGCATATTTCTTCAAAATGAGTAAATATGCGGACCGGCTGATCGAACATATCAATACCCATCCGGAATTTATTCAGCCGGAATCCCGTAAGAATGAGATAATGAATAATTTCCTGCTGCCGGGGCTTCAGGATTTGTGTGTATCCAGAACCTCTTTTACATGGGGAATCCCGGTCACCTTTGATCCTAAACATGTGATTTATGTATGGATCGATGCACTCAGCAACTATCTTACCGGACTTGGCTTTGATCTGGACGGCAACAGTGATCCGATGGTGGAGAAATACTGGCCGGCAGACCTGCATCTGATCGGTAAAGATATCATTCGTTTCCATACGATCTATTGGCCGATCATGCTGATGGCACTGGATATTCCTCTGCCGAAGCAGGTATTTGGACATCCTTGGCTGCTTGTCGGCGAAGGAAAGATGAGTAAATCCAAAGGTAATGTGATTTATGCCGATGATCTGGTAGATTATTTTGGTGTGGATGCGGTGCGTTATTTCGTTCTGCACGAGATGCCGTTTGATAATGACGGTTCCATTACATGGGAGCTGATGGTTGAGCGTATGAACTCAGACCTGGCAAATATTCTTGGAAACCTGGTAAATCGTACCATTTCCATGACAAATAAATATTTTGGCGGTGTGGTAACCAATCCGGGTGTCAATGAACCTGTGGATGAGGATTTGAAACGGGTTGCTTTAGAAACCCCTGTAAAAGCGGCAGCGAAAATGGATAAATTGCGTGTGGCCGATGCCATTACAGAAATATTTGCATTGTTCCGTCGCTGTAATAAATATATTGACGAGACGGAGCCATGGAATCTGGCAAAGGACGAAGCGAAAAAAGACCGTCTGGCTACAGTACTTTACAACTTATTCGAGGGTATCCGAATTGGCGCAGTATGTCTGGAAGCTTTTCTGCCGACCACATCCCGAAAGATTCTGGATCAGATTGGCACACAGCAGAGAGATTTCCTCGAACTGGATACTTTTGGCCGGATGGAACAGGGAATCAAGGTTGTTGAAAAACCGGAGATTCTCTTTGCACGTATTGATATGAAGGAATTCATGGCAAAACTGGAAGCAGATAAGGCTGCTAAAGAAGCCGAGGCTGCAAAGGCGGTTGCGATGGAGGCAGGTATCGATATTGAAGCCAAACCGGAAATTACTTATGACGATTTTGCCAAGCTTCAGTTCCAGGTCGGCGAGATTATTGCCTGTGAAGCTGTAAAAAAATCCAAAAAATTGCTTTGTTCTCAGGTGAAGATCGGCAGTCAGGTGCGCCAGATCGTATCCGGAATTAAAGCCCATTACACACCGGAAGAGATGGTGGGCAAGAAGGTCATGGTTGTGACAAACCTGAAACCTGCAAAGCTGGCCGGTGTGATGTCCGAAGGTATGCTTCTCTGCGCGGAAGATGCAGAAGGCAGTCTGTCTCTGATGATTCCTGAAAAAGAAATGCCGTCAGGTGCGGAAATCTGCTAAGTTGCAGAAATAGAAATAATGTATGTCCAGATGGGCATGACCCATACATGCCCGAATGGGTATATGAAAGACCGAAAGCTGTGTGATATGCTTTCGGTCTGTTTGTTTGCGCGCCATGGGCGCGCTCTAACGGGTGCAAGTCCCGAACACGCCTAGGCAACGAGGAAGTGTATAGCCGAACAGCAAGGGTGTCCATCGTGAGGTGGAATCTGAAGGAAGCTGTAAGCAAACTCTTG
>NZ_SLXA01000019.1 GCF_004340975.1 Frisingicoccus caecimuris | reverse complement strand
TGCTGGAACTGTCCCAGACATGCTTCACGTACCCTGCGCAGCCGGTAATAATAATTCGCTTTTGTGATGTTGTTTTGAGTGCACCATGTTTGGACGTCCATGCCTTCCGGACGGTTTTGACATTCTCTGATCTGTTCAGACCACTGCCTGAGGCGGACCTGTTGGGCAACCAAACTGGTTTGTGTAGCCATAATCGTACCTCCTGGTTATAGTCAGTCAAAAAAGTTGAGTCCTAAACTTTTTTGACCCTATAGTTTTTGTTGAGTGTAATTATGGCATGATTGGAAATCAATAAAAAGGTACTTGCGTTTTACCGTTTACATCCAATCACTTCCTTTAACTTTATTATTGTTTCAACAGCCGGTTTGAATGGCACGGACTGCATTACGATTATTGAAAACCGGGGATGTCGGAAGCATCACACTTGCCGACAACTCTGCCGAATATTTTAAAAGAGTCCGATTCCTGAATTGCGATAGGTTTATATCTTTTATTCAGGGAGATCAGGAATAATCCATCCGGTTCGTCATGGAGTTTTTTGATGTAGGCATCTCCATTGAGATAGAAGATGCCAATCTCTCCATTGCAGATGCTGTCTTTTTGCTGGATCCATGCAATTTCCCCGTTGTGGTATTCCGGTTCCATACTGTCACCAGATATCCGGACTCCGAAGTCTGCATTGTCCGGGGCAAGATCGCCAACTTCATAAGATTCTTTTGGCGCATCTGTTAGGAAATTACCGGTACCTGCAGAAACTGCATCTCCGAAGATATCCATAAAAATTTCTTTTTTACGGAAAGGAATAATGTTTGCAACTACCGGTTCAAACAAGCCGGAGGCTTTTAGTATTTTTGCGTAGTCTTTTATCTTTTCTTTACCTTCCTGATTCAGACCGTCCATTACACTGTATGGATTTTTCCCGAAATAAGCATCATAAATATCTTCAATATCCAACAATTTACAGAGAGTCAGAAAAACATGCAGTCCTGGTTCTCGTGCATCCGTCTCCCATTTGGAGATTGCCTTCGCTGTAACGTCAATGCCCTGCAGTGAAAGTAATTCCGCAAGTTCTGGCTGCGAAAGCCCTTTCTTTTTTCTGTTTTCTGCAATAATCCTGCCAATAGAACGCATATATTCGCCTCATTTCTATGAAATTCCGTTAGATTCTTATAGGTGCATTATACAGCACATGTACAAGAAAATCAAGAAAAATCTCCAATATGTAGATTATACAACCAAAATGTCAGTTGACTATCTCCATAGTGTCGGCTTATACTAACCATGCAAGGAATGATAAGAAAGCCGGACGGAGGTGAGAACAGGATGGGTGACAGGACAATTTTACATAGTGATATGAATTGTTTTTATGCCAGCGTAGAAATGCTGCATCATCCGGAACTAGCGGGAAAGCCACTTGCTGTAGGCGGCGATCCGGAAGCAAGACATGGTATTGTGTTGACGGCAAATTATATTGCGAAGAAATGTGGTGTAAAAACCGGGATGGCGCTCTGGCAGGCAAAACAGGTTTGTCCGGAAATCATTTTTGTGCCGCCAAGGATGGATCTGTATTTGAGGTTTTCCAGTATGGCGAGAGAAATTTATTCAGAGTATACGGACAAAATTGAGCCGTATGGAATAGATGAAGGATGGCTGGATGTGACGGAAAGCAGCAGTATCAAAGGTGATGGAATGAAGATTGCCCAGGAAATCAGTGACCGGATTAAGTACGAACTTGGCATTACCGTGAGTATTGGTATTTCCTGGAACAAGATATTCGCAAAACTTGGCTCTGATTATAAAAAGCCGGATGCCATCACACAGTTTCATCGAGGAAATTACAAAGAAATCGTCTGGGGGCTTCCAGTGTCAGATTTACTGTATGTTGGCAGGCAGACAAACAAGAAATTGCAGAAGCTAGGGATCCATACCATTGGCCAGCTGGCACAGACAGATGAAAAACTGCTGGACAGCCATTTTGGAAAAATCGGTCTGGTGTTATGGGCATTTGCGAATGGATATGATTCTGATCCGGTTTGTATGGAAGGATATGAAGCTCCGGTCAAGTCCATTGGAAACAGTACAACGACACCGAGAGACCTGGAAACAGATCTGGATGTTTGGATCATTCTGATGGCATTATCGGAAAGTGTATCTGCCAGATTGCGGAAACATGGTTTCAAATGTAATGTGGTGGAAATATCAATCCGGGATAACGGGCTGAACAGCATCACAAGGCAGAAGCGTATCAGCCAGCCGACGAATATTACGGATGAAATTGTAAAAGCAGCATTTGAATTATTTAAAAAACATTACAGATGGGAGCATCCGATACGGAGCCTTGGCGTGAGGGGGTCTGATCTGGTAATGGAAGATATTCCGGTTCAGCTTAATCTATTTGATAATCAGGAGAAACGGGAAAAATTAGAAAGGCTGGACCGGGCTGTGGATGAGATCAGACGACGGTTTGGATATTTCAGCATACAGCGGGCAGCAATGTACCAGGATAAAGTCTTATCCCACTTGGACGCCGGTACACATACGGTCCATCCTCACAGTTATTTTCATGGATAATGGGAGGGATAGATTTGAAACAGACATTAACCAGAAAACAGGAAGAAAGCTATCAGTGCATTGTAAGATTTACCGAGGAGCATGGATTTCCGCCAACAGTCAGGGAACTGGGGGCATTACTGGGAGTTGCTTCAACATCAACAGTATTTTCCAGGATCAGGCAGTTAGAGAAAAGTGGATATATCCGGAGAGTTCCGGCATCTCCAAGAGCAATCGAAATCCTGTGATGGAGGTGGCGGTATGAATAAGGTATATGTTGATGTGGTAGCAGAGTTCAGTAAGGAAGGCTGCCTGATTCCAATCTTATTTGTTTGGGAAGACGGCAGAAAATACAAGATTGATAAAGTGCTTAAGATTGAACGATGTGCCAGCAGAAAAGCAGGCGGTGTTGGTACGATGTACACCTGTATGGTACAGGGAAAGGAAAGCCATTTGTTTTTTGAAGTAGATAAATGGTTCATGGAAAGGAAGATTTCATAATTAAAAAGAAGAATATTAACCGGCGGAGATAGTCACTTTCCCTTTATATCCCGTTGGTTTTACATAAGGATCCGTATTCTGATCAGCTGGTATTCCCCACAAATACCATTTAGGATATGGATCCTGCAAAGAGTAATTTAGATTGCTTTCCATCAAAATCATGGGGAAGGCGAACTGGTCTGCAAGACCTACCAGTTAGTGTGATTGTTGATAAGGAGAAATATAGATTTATGACAGACAGAGATTATGCAATTAAATCAATGAAAGAGATTACGTTCCAGATGGCAACCCATGCACAGGATTATCTGGAAGTAACCATGGACAGGCATTATGAAGACATAAAGGCATTGATGGTGAATTACCAGAAACTAATTTTGGAAAATAAGATGGTACTGGAAGAGCTGGAAATGGAATGCCAGGAGAAGATCAATGAGGATATGGCATATGCGTTGAGTTATCTTGATGTTTACGGGAAACAGCTGAATGTGACAAAACTGAAACACGAGATGAATAATTTGATGGTCATATATGGGTTGTCGGATATGGTTTACCGGGGTATTACGTTGGTAAAATATTATGCTCCGGATGGAGTAACGCTCAGTGAGATTATCCATTCCTGTTTTTGCAGCCATTACAATAAAACAGATGTGGAAGTCCAGCAGGAACTTGGCATTGGAAGGACTTCGTTTTATAAAATGAAGAAACAGGCATTGCGGTATCTTGGCTTCTACTTTTACGAGATCGTAGTGCCGCAGGCAAAAAACAAAAGATTCAAACCCTCCTTGGGTGTGGAAGAAGAGTAGGTGAGTGGGATGAGATACGAAAAATCAATGGTAAAGATTGCCGACGATATTATCCGGGAGCAGCAGGCAGAGAGGAAGGTTCAGAACAAAAAACAGAAATGGCATGATGAATATGCAACCTTGAAATTCTTTCGGTACATATGCAGAAATATTGGAAACCTTCAGGAAGGAGAAATCCAGCGTTTGGTATGGAAACTGAAACAGTCAGATAAGAAAGCAGTCGAAAAGCATTTAAAAGGCTATGCGTGGGAATTTGATTATGAGAAAATGTTTTCTACATTGACGCAGAATCCTGTTTGTCAGAAAGTATGCCAGAAAAATAAATATACAAGCTGGATGCACTTGATCAACCGATATTGTACAGAAGATTGTTAGGAAATAGGACACTTTCTTGCGGCTATCAATGGATTTTTTTATGGAATAAATCATGTATTAGTTCTATAGAACGATAACTTGTTTTGCAGCTTCTGTATATCGCAACAGTCGGTAGTTATACTAACTTTAGACCGAAAAATAGTTCTAAAGGAGGTGCTGCGATGGATCTGAAAGCTGTGGGACAGAGAATTAAGATGGCAAGGGAAGCAAAAGGTCTGACACAGGAAGATTTGGCTGCCATGGTGGAACTGAGTCCGACACATGTAAGTGTGATTGAGCGGGGATTGAAAGCTGCCAAGCTGGATACGTTTGTTGCGATAGCCAACGCTCTGGAAGTTTCTGCAGATTCACTTCTGATAGATGTTGTGGCACATTCTGTAACTGGTGTGACGAATGAATTATCAGAAATGATCGGGAAACTTCCAAAAGAAGAGCAGAAGAAAATCATCAAAGCGGTCAGGGCATTAACAGAATAGTTTTTATGAGGAGGGGCGGAAGCCCTTCTTTTTTTGCGGTTTTTGTCACAATTTGTCAAACGAATGGGGATTCTGTTTGGTTTTTATCTGTGCTATAGTAGTTCTGAAGAACTAATACTAATTCAAAAAGAGGAGATATAAAATGTACAGAAAAACTATTTTTAAGAAGGTTGCTGAAAAATTCCATACCACTCCGGAAGAGGTATATGCGGAAATCCAGAGAGCAATTGATGCCGGATATGATAACCCGGATCCAAGGGTACAGGCGGAATGGCGTAAGGTCAAAATAAAAGGGGACCGACCAACACCGGAGGAAGTAATTAACTATGCAGTAAGTACTTTAGCAGCAGACCGGAGGTGATCATCAAAGTGAAGAGGAAAAAGCATACGCTATTATGTCTGTTATTGGCAGCAGCCTTTGTTTCGGCTTGTGCGCAGAAACGTAAAGAGGGAGAGCCGGATGTCATTAGCAGTATGAAAATGAATCAGGATGAAACACTTACTGTTGTTGCAAACAGAAAACAGATTGAAGATAAAGAGGATTTTGCAAAACTCCTTGTCAAGAAATGCAAGGATAATTCTTTTCAATCTGTTAGATTTTCTACAGATTATGGGTATGCCACCAGCCTGAATCTTAGAGTATATCTCTGGGAAGATGAGATAGAAGGGCAGGAGCCGGTAATGGTGGTGGAATATAAGCCTGTTGAATGGGGACGGGACTATGATATTGTCCATGATCCGGAAAAGTTCCAGATGTATGTGGATGGAGAGCTGATGGAAAATCCTTAGATTTTCAGATAAAAAATGGATGAACTGTTAGGGGGAAAAGAGGAAGTGAACATTTCCCTTGAAAATGTGTACAATCCAATGAGAATAATGAACTTTTAAGCCCTGTAAACGGACACTTTCTGAACTTTGCTCTGATACAATGGTTATGCTGATGAAAGAAGGCATAGAAAACTGAATTATATTTGAGAGACGGAAGCCTCAGTAGTTAAAAAAGACTACTGGGGCTTTTTTTCGTGCCTGAATTTTTCAGCCAATACCTGCAGGTTTTACCTGGCAGTAGTTGGTGGAGCAGGCATGAACCAGATCAGAGGACCGCCTTCTGAATTTGAAACTGGCAAACAAATTTCAAATTCAGGAGGACGGATATGTATATTGAACATCCATATAAATACGATGGGAAATACTACGCAAATGTAGATGGAAAGATGATTGAAATCACAAAGGAAGTGGCTTATGCCATGAATAATTTTTACCGAAGCAGCCAGCCAAGGAAGGTCGCAATTAAAAATGAGAAGGGTGAGGTTGTTGAAAGGAAACTGCGGGAGATTCCTTACAGCGAGACCAATGGCCAGAATTATGAATTCTCTATCGAGGATTTCCCGGACTATAGCTGCGATGTGGAAGATAGCGTGATCAGCAGTGTGGAGAGACGGGATATCCATAAGGTGATTAATCAGCTGGATGCAGAAGAACGGATGATTATCTACAGTATTTATTTTGAAAATAAAACGCAGGTACAGCTGGCAGGGATTATGGGAGTGTCCCGGCAGGTTCTGGCGTACAAGCTGAAAACAATTTTAAACAAGATGCGGAGAATGTATCAGGATAATATTTTTTGAAAAATCAGCAGATTTTTTTTGCATCCGGGCAAGTCAGTTGAATTTAGTAATTAGAGAGAGTTTTAGGGACTCCTCAAAAGTACATTGGAAACTGAATATCCAGTAATAACTGACGTGACATCTTATGCAGGAAGCACAAGGAAACTGCCGCCATGACTCTGATGAATATCGGACGAGCGAATAAGCACTGACCGAAAATCAACTGGCAGGTTGATGATGCGATGATCTGTATAGGGTGCGATACACTTGCGGACCGTGAAAAGTCTGTAACCGGCAAACCTATGAACTGTCGGAGCCTGTGTGCGTGAGCATATGGGTTGTGATCTGGCGAATGCAGTCAGATAGGTTATTATTCCCTGCCTGCGTAAGCAGGATAAACGATTCGGGGTATCGAGGATAAATAGAATCGAGCGAGCACTGTTTTATAATCGAAAATTGGCTATAGAGGTTATGCGGCAGAGCATTCATTTTGAATGTCTCTGCCGTATTCCTGTGGAGCTAATAATGGATGCTTTACGATTAAATTTCAGGATGGGAGGAACGAATAAATGAAAATTGAAAGAGGCGATATCCTTATGGTTAATTTGGGACAGGTTCCGGGTACTTCCCTTCAGAGTGGAATCCGTCCGGTAGTGGTTGTCAGCAATAATAAAGCGAATACATACAGTCCGGTGGTAACGGTAGTGCCGTTTACTTCAAGAGTGTACAAAAAACGTTATCTTCCGACCCATGTGTTTATTAATCGTTATGAAATGGTTGGCTTGAGACGGCATGGGCTGGTACTGGCGGAACAGATCACAAGTATTGATGTTCAGAGTATCATCCAAAAATGTGGTCATGTCAGCTCTGATGCAATGCGGAGGATTACGAGAGCGGTGGAGATTCAGACAGGAGTTTATGAGGAGGGGGATTATGACAGCAGAAGAATATAGAAAGTATCTGGAGACAGATTTTGACGATGTGGATGTGAATGAATTGAAGGATATCCGGAAGGTTAGGATTGACCGTAGCCAGACAAAAGAGAAACGGATCGCCCAGTATCTGAAGCAGGTAGGAAACCCCTACATGGTACGTGTGGGGAATGTAAAAGTAAAAATACGGTTTGCCAATAATGGGGTATCTTTTGAGGATGCCTTTGAGGATCTTTTGCTTTCGGTGTAAATAATGGTGGTAAAATCTGAAAAGTTATGTTAATATGGATCCGAGGAATTCAGGACTCCTCATTCATATCGGACCAACATCGGCTCAGCCCCTGGGTTTTACCATTGTTGATAAAAAGGTAAAATCAAGGAGGATGACGATGAACCAAAATCGTAATATCAAGAAAATCTACCATGCCGCCATCTATGTTCGTTTATCGAAAGAAGACGGCGATATTGTGTCTGCCAATAAGAGGGAGAGCAATAGCATTTCCAATCAGAAAGATCTGATCAAAAATTTCCTTAAAGACAAAAAAGATATTGTGGTTGTTTCAGAACGGGTGGACGATGGTTACAGCGGTTCTAATTTTGAACGCCCTGCTTTCCAGATGATGCTGGAAGACATCAGGAGGGGAGTTGTGGATTGTGTCGTTGTAAAGGATCTTTCCCGTTTTGGAAGGGAGTACATTGATGCCGGAAAGTATATCGAAAGAATATTTCCGGCTCTTGGTGTGCGTTTTATTGCCATCAATGACAATTATGACAGTCTGGAGGGCAAAAGCCAGGCGGATGAGATCGTGATCCCTTTTAAGAATCTGATTAATGATGCCTACTGTCGGGATATTTCTATCAAAATCCGAAGCCATCTGGAAGTAAAACGTAAGAATGGTGAGTACATCGGAGCTTTTACCCCATATGGATATAAAAAGGATGATGCGGACAAAAACAAACTGGTTGTAGATACTTATGCGGCGGATATTGTGAAAGAGATCTTCCGGCTGAAATTATCCGGCATGAGCCAGACTGCGATTGCCAACTATCTGAATGATCAGGGTGTGTTGTCTCCGATGGAATATAAACACAGCCTTGGAATTAATATTCAGGATAATTTCAAGAGGCACGAACAGGCAGAATGGAGTGCTATGTCTGTGAAGCGGGTTCTGGAAAATGAAGTCTATATTGGAACACTGATCCAGGGCAGGCATACAACGCCGAATCATAAAGTTAAAAAATTGATGGACAAGCCGGAAAAGGACTGGATCCGAATTGAACACAATCACGAACCAATCGTCACTGAACGGGAATTCACTTTGGTACAGCGGCTTCTGGGGCTGGATACAAGAACTTCCCCTAATGGGGATAAGGTTTATCCTTTATCCGGTCTGGCAGTCTGCGGAGACTGTGGGGCTTTGATGATCAAGCGGGATGTCCCTGCAGGTGGGAAAGTGTATTCCTATTATATCTGTTCAAGAAACGCTGCCACGAAGGAGTGCGGTACTCACAGAATCCCAATGGAAAAGCTGGAAGAAACAGTACTGGAGATTCTTAAAATCCATATTGAGAACATCCTTGATATGAAGAGAATTCTCGATTATATCAATGTTGTCCCGTTTCAGGAACTGGATATTAAAGAACTGGAAAAACGGAAAGAAGCAAAAGTGCAAGAAGTGGAACGCTGCAGGCAGCTGAGGGATTATCTGTATGAGGATTTCCGGGAAGGGATCATTTCTAAAGAGGATTATACGGAATTACATGAAGGATACACGGAAAAAAGGAAAAAAGCGGAAGAAGCAGTCAGGAACATTGAACACCAGATAACCGAAATTCTGGAGTCCAAAAGTGATAAATATCAGTGGCTGGATTATTTTACCGAACATCAGAACATACAGGAACTGAACCGGACGGTTGCAGTGGAACTGATAGACCAGATAAAAATCTATGACAAAAAACATATTGAGGTTGTGTTCAACTTCAATGACTGCTATCAGTCGCTTTTGCGACAGATGGCGGCAGTTGGCTGTACAGTGACAGTTGATGACAATGGAAGGGTAGAACTTGAAAGGAAGGAGGTCGTATAAATGGCAAGAAAATCAAGAAAGATCAATTTTGTAAATGTGGGAAGTGAACTTCTTGCTGCACAGGCAGAGGAAGTTACTGTTATGAATGTATCCCATGCAGCTCTTTATGCGAGACTTTCTTTTGAGAGTGACAAAAACAGAGAGCGAAACACTATCGAAACACAGATGGCTCTTCTCCATAGTTTTGTGGAAGACCAGAATGATATAGTGGTTGAAAAAGAATACTTCGATATATCCAAAACCGGTACGAACTTTGAACGTGAGGGATTTGACGAGATGATGCAGGACATCAAGAACGGACTGATTGACTGCGTGATCGTAAAGGATCTTTCCAGACTGGGTAGAAATTATGTGGAAGCAGGAAGCTATATTGAGCGTGTATTTCCATTTTTCAATGTACGCTTTATATCTGTGAATGACCATTATGATTCCAAACGAGATGATGTGAGTTTGCTTGTTGGAATGTCAAATATCTATAATGAGTTTTATTCCAGAGATCTGGCAAAGAAAGTACGTAGTTCATATCGCATCAACTGGGCAAATGGAGAATTTCCGTCAGGGGTCATGGCTTATGGATATGAAAAAGATCCAAAGAGTCCCAGACATCTTATTCCCGATCCGGAAGTGGCTCCTGTTGTAAAAAGAATTTTCAGAATGTTCATGGATGGGGAAACTTATGCAGAGATAGCCCGCACTTTGAATAGGGAAGGATATCTTTGCCCTAAAGCATATAAGAGGAAAAAAGCAGGAATAGAAATGGCGGAAGCCACAGAATGGAAATGGAGTGGCGGAACTGTTTCAAAGATTTTGGAAAATCAATATTATGTGGGCGACAGTGTGCATAATCAGTTTACGAATGACACATGGGCTGCAAAAAAGCAGAAGGCTAATCCGAAAGAAGAGTGGATAATCGTGGAAAATACACACGAAGCACTGGTTAGCCGGGAAGATTTTAAGACAGTCCAGGAAATGATGCTCAAAAAGAAAGAGAAAAAGAGAAAACCGAAAAATAAAGGAGCTGGTTCGGTCAGTAGTTTTAACTTCTTTAAAGAAAAAATAGTTTGTGCCGATTGCGGAAAAACCATGTATCTTAGAGGCAGAGTTGATGGCAATAAGTTTTTTGAGTGTGGAAATTATACCTTGAATAAAAAGTGCTTTTCCCATTCTGTGAAAGATACAGATGTAAATGATTATGTATTGCGTGTCATCCGAACGCACATTAATGTTTATACAGAAAATGTGGACATGGTACGCAGGCTGAACCAGAGACAGGAAAGCATCCAAAAATATGATGTTTTTAACAGAGAGATCAGAAAGTGCAGAAGAGAGCTGGAGAAGCTTGCAAAGCACCGGGAACAGTTATTTGAGGATTATGTGTGCAAGCTGATTGATGCAGAGCAATATGAAGTTTTTGCAGCCCAGGACACAGAAACAGAAAAAGAGATTCAGAATAATCTGGATAATCTCCTGAAACACAAGGTTGGTTATGAAAAGAATTTCCATACTGAAGAAGAATGGGAAAAAATCATTGATAAGTACCGTAACACAAGAACATTGACGAAGGATATGATTGATGCATTTGTTGAGAAAATTGAAATTTCGTCAGGGGGTGCTATTACGGTTCATCTGGTTTATGATGATATGCTGGAAGAACTGAGACGGTATGCAAAAGAAAGGAAGGCTGAAATATGCAGATAAAACAATGTATCGCTGAATATATCCGCCTTTCTTCGGAGGATAATAATGTAGACGGGAAATTAAAAGCGGAAAGTATCAGCGTTACCTCACAGAGAAAACTGATTTCAGAATTTATTGCCAAACAGCAGGAGTTCATGGATGTACCGGTTATCGAATATGTGGATGACGGGTACAGCGGAACGAATTTTAACAGACCTGGATTCCAGAGGATGATGGAAGATGCCAGAGCAGGAAGAATCAGCGTTATTGTGATTAAAGATTTTTCCAGATTCGGGAGAGATCATCTGGAAGTAGGAAATTATCTGGAGAAAGTTCTGCCGCTATTGGGAGTAAGGATTATTTCTGTCAACGACGGATTTGACAGTGATAATTGTTCTGGCGTGACCGGAGGAATGAGTATTGCGTTAAAAAATATGTTGAATGCAATGTACAGCAAGGATCTATCGAAAAAAGTGCGTTCAGCAATGGCTACACATGCAATGAATGGTGAATATATGCCATCCCGCCCTAAATACGGATATATCAAAGATCCAGAAGATAAACATCATCTGATTGTTGATCCAGAAGCAGCAGAGATTGTACGGCTTGTGTTTACGATGGCTGCAGATGGAGTGAAAAAGCCCCATATAGCACGATACCTTAATGAGCATAACGTAATGACTTGCAGGGAGTATATGAAGAAGAAAGGTATCAAGATTACTTGCGCCATAGAGAAAGAAAAAAAGCTATGGTCGCAGACAACCATTTCAGACATGTTAAAAAATGAGGTCTATCTGGGAAAAACTGTGTGGAGTAAAAAAAGAGTTGCAGTAACTGGAAGTACCAAACTTGCCAAAAATGACAGAGAGGATTGGATTATTGTAGAAGGAACACATGAACCAATCGTGTCAGAGGAATTATTTGCAAAGGCGAATGAGATGGCATTTTCAAAAGAAAAACGTCCATACAAACCAAAGAAAAAAAGTCATGCAATTTTGATGTGTCCATCATGTGGTAGACGGTTGGACTTAACAGGATCTGGTAAATCGTATCGCTGTCCACAAGCACACATGACCGGACTTCCAGAGTGTTCCAACAGCAAGATGGACAAAGTGGAATTGGAGGAAACGGTTTTAGCCTGTGCCAGAAACATGGTTCGGTTTATATCAGAAAATCTGGAAAAGAAGAAAAAAGTGTGGCTGGAAACATCTATTCAGGAAGAAAAACTCTCTACTCTGGCGAGCGAAAAGAAGCGTCTGTCATCCAGAAAGATGAAATTATATTCTGATTACAGAATGGGAAGTCTTACGAAAGACCAGTATATCTCAGAGCTGGAGATAACAACAAAACGCATTGCTGAAATTGATCAGTGTATTCCGGAGATTGAAAATGAAATTGAAGAAGCCCGGAAAAAGATTGAGGAAGCAGGAGCGAAACAGGCAGAGCTGAATGATATTGCAGCATTACAGTCTTTTGATAAAAACGTGCTGTACAAGATTATTGATAAAGTGTATGTCTATGGCGGCGGAAGAATAGAGATCATCTGGAAAATGGATGATATTTTCTTTGTGGGAGATAAGAGTAAAGTCATAGATGTGAATGAGAAAAAAGATGAGTAATTATTTGCAGGAGCATCGCCAGGGAAAACTGGCGGTGCTTTTTGCAAGAAAAACATATTTTTTTTAGTCTTATATTGACAAAAGCAGAGTTGCTGGCGTTGACTTATAAGGATATTGATTTGGAGAAGCGAACAATCTCAATCAACAAATCTTATCAGCGTTTGAATGGTAGAGACATTATCACGCCGCCGAAAACGCCTAAGAGCAAACGGACTGTGACGATACCGCCGTTTCTTGCAGAAGAATTACGAGAGTATATCTCCCATTTATACGGAATTATGGCAGATGAAAGAATGTTCCGTTTTACGAAGTCCTATATGGAGCATGAAATTATCAGAGGTATCAAGGCTTCCGGGGTAAAAAGAATACGTCTGCACGATATTCGTCACTCGCACGCTTCTCTGCTCGTGGAAATGGGCTTTACACCGCTTGCGATTGCGGAGCGTTTGGGGCATGAAAAAATCGAAACCACATTGAACACCTATTCACATCTATACCCAAATAAACAGGGAGAGCTTGCGGACAGGCTGGAAATGGAGAATAACAGGGAGGACGAAGAATGAGCGGCACACACAAATATCCGACAATCAGCTTCCGAATTTCGCCCAGAGAGAGGGAAGAAATCGAAGCAAAGATTTTAGCAAGCGGAATGTCAAAAAAGGATTATTTTGTCCGCTCCTGCATTTATAACCGGGTGTGCGTGGTCGGCAGGAAAGAGCTGATTTATCAGTTGGTGGAGGAATTGAAAATCATGCAGACCAATATCCGGGAAGTGACAGAACAGTTTGAACAGGCAGAAGCCACATTATCTGCGGAGGGATTGCAGGACATGAGGAATGACTGTCTGGATATGCTGAAAGCAATTCTCTGGATGCTGGACGGTGCAAAGTATCTGTGGCAAGGCGAAGAAAAAAGCCCCGACAGCGGCAACTGTTAGGGCTGTGATAACTGGAAAACCCCTGTTATCAACAATCACAATTCAAGTATAGCAGAGGTTTCTTCCAGTGACAACGGAATTTTTTAGAAATGGAGGACTTTATGGAGGGAACCAGAACAGAATTACAGATGATTAAAATGTCGGAGATACAGTCGCAGGAGGTGGCATGGTTGTGGTATCCATTTATCCCTTATGGGAAACTGACGATTGTGCAGGGTGATCCGGGAGACGGCAAGACAACGCTTGTACTGAATATAGCGGCGAAGCTGTCAAAAGGCGAAGGCATAGATAGTGAAATGAAACTGACGGAGCCGTTGGCGGTGATTTATCAGAGTGCGGAGGACGGGCTTGCTGATACGGTGAAGCCCCGGCTGGAAGCGGCAGGAGCGAACTGCGAAAATATTTCCGTTATTGATGAGAGTATAAAATCACTTTCCATGATAGATGAGCGTCTGGAAGAAGCAGTCATAAGGACAAAGGCAAAGCTGCTGATTTTAGATCCAATACAGGCGTATCTCGGCGGCGGTATGGATATGAACCGGGCAAACGAAGCAAGGGATATGACAAAGAAGCTGGCGGCTCTGGCGGAGAAATATCAATGTGCCATTGTACTTGTAGGGCACATGAATAAAGCGGCTGGAAATAAAGCGGCATACCGGGGCATGGGTTCCATCGATTTCTTTGCGGTGGCAAGAAGCGTCATGCTGGTCGGCAGAGTGGAGGGCGAAGCAAATATAAGGGCGGTAGTCCAGATAAAAAACAATCTGGCGGCGTTTGGACACCCGAAAGCCTTTGAATTATCAGAGGACGGTTTTCGCTGGCTCGGAGATTATGAGATTACCGCTGATGAAGTGCTGGGCGGTATCGCTCCGAAAGCGAATAAGCTGGAACAGGCGAAGCGTCTGCTCCGAGAGATAGCGGAAACAAACAATGCCATGCAGAGCAATGAGATTTTCAATCTGGCGGAGGAACAGGGCATATCCAGACGGACGCTTGAAAATGCAAAAAAGGAATTGGGTATCAAAGCAAAGCGGATAAACAATTCGTGGTATTGGGAATTGGATAAAATCAAATCGGAATAAGGCAACAGCGCAACAATGCAGAGTATATAGAATTTGCGGACTTGGTGTCTGCAAGGTTGCAAAAGATATAGACCTTGCGTTGTTGCGGTCTTGAAAAGGAGGGCGGATATGATACGACAGCCGGAATGGGGAACAAGAAACGTGAACAAATATTTTTACGAGAACGAAGCCCGGAGGATTGCCGCACTCAATGAAATATTCGGAGATGTGGAACTGACTGCGGCAGAAATGCGGACGTTGGTATGGCTGTGCGGATGGGAGGAATGTACGGTGGGAAACGTACTTTCGGCTATCCGAAAAGCTATGGCGGCGGAAGCAAAGCGGCGGGAACAGCCTCCCCGTCCGTAGGACGGAAAAGCTCTCGGCAGAGCGCAAAGGCAGCTTTTGATAGAGCGGAGCCTGTCAAAAGTGCTTTTGCGTTACTTTCGGCGAAAGTAACAAAGCCTATGCGCCGTATCCGGGGCTGATTACCCGGACAGGGAGAAAGGATTTTGAGTGAAGCGAACGATCAGCTTTATGACAGGAAAAGGCTCTGTCAACCATAACAGCAGAAAATTCCATGCAAAGAATACTGACCCAGAGCGAAGCTGTCTAAACGTGGAATATTGCAATGAAAATGTTAAGGACGTATATCACGAATTGTTTGATGAAGCACTCGTCCGATACAATGAGAAGCAGACCAGAAATGATCGCCGGGTTGATGATTATTATGAGAAAATCCGTTCCGGCAAGCAGGAGAAGCCATTCCATGAAATTATTTTGCAAATTGGGGATAAGGACAACATGGGGGCAAAGACAGAGAACGGACAGCTTGCGGCAAAGGTGCTAGATAAATATATGCAGGACTTCCAGCAGAGAAATCCTACGTTAAGGGTATTCAGCGCCTACCTCCACATGGACGAAGCTTCCCCACATCTTCATATAGATTTTGTACCGTATACGACAGGAAGCAAACGGGGGCTTGATACAAGAGTATCTTTGAAACAGGCGTTAGCGGCTCTTGGATTTAAAGGCGGCACAAGACGGGAAACGGAATTAAATCAGTGGGTGGCTTATGAGAAAGAACAACTCGCCGCTGTCATGCTGGAACATGGGATTGAATGGGAGAAGAAAGGCACGCATGAGAAGCATTTATCCGTTCTGGATTTTGAAAAAAAGGAACGGGCAAAGGAAGTTGCGGAACTGGAGCAATCTATTTCTGACAGAAAAGAACGATTATCAGATATTCAGATTCAGCAGAGGAAAGCAGAGCAGGAAACAGAGCAGATACGACAGGAGGGCGAAACAATCCGGCAGGAAGTATCGGAACTTTCGGAAACAAGTAATTTGCTGAAGGAGCAGGCGGCAACGCTGGCAGAGGACAAGGAAAAGCTGCTGTCTGATAATGAGAAATTGGAGAAGCAACAGAAGAAATTGCAACAGGAGATTGAGAAAATGGTTCAGTCAAAGGCGGTTATGGAACGGAATATACACGCCTATGACGAGGACGAGAAGTGGCAGTTGCCGGAACCAGCGGCGTTGATGTCTGCAAAGGCTTATAAGGATAAAAAAGCCTCTCCACTTGTGGAGAAATTGAAAGAGACGATAAAAGCATTGACGATTAAATGCGTCCAGCTTGCGGAACAGGGGAAGAAACTGAAAGATAAAGTTACCCGGCAGGAACAGCAGATCAGCCGCTTGACAGATAAGGTCATGGAGCAGAGAGACACTATTGACCGATTGCAGGAGAAAGCGGCGGATTTGGGGCGTTTAGAGCGTTATTTTGGCAGAGAACAGGTGCAGTCGATAGTTGAGCGGTCTAAGGCTCTGGAACGGGCGGAACAGGCAAAAAAGCGTCCAAAACGTGCATTTGAAATGAGCAGATAGGGGGATTGATACAGTGGCAGATATGGAGAAAAAAGTCATGGTTCGGCTGTGTGCGAAAATTCTTTCGGAAACGGATTTGTATGATACGGATATGGAAGTACGCAATCTGATTGACTGGATATGTGTGTCGGAACAGATAAAATCAAATAATAATGAGATACGCAGTCTGACCGGAGAATATAAGCGGATAGAGCCGCATTGCCGGGAGGGAGTGCGGACGCAGTTGGAACGCATGAAATCACTCTGTAAAGAACGAGATAGCTTGTATGAAAAGCAGAACGATTTGAAAGGGCAGAAGCAGAAAATTGAGAGGGCATTGGAACGATAGGAATTTGGGGTATGGCGGCGGCTGTGTCCCTTATTTCTTGTGGAAAAATTGCTGATAATATGCTAAAATCAGAGTGCAGAGATAAAAACACAACGTAAGGGATAATATCTCTTATAGAGCCGGTAGGTAGTCCGACCGCACCGCTTTGGTGTAAGTAGCCCTCCCTCCTTGGGTCGTCCATTCTTTGTTCAGTACAATTTTTAAGGAGGAATTGTCATGGACAAAGTATCGGGCAGATTGACAGTATTTTTTGAGGAACCATTCTGGATAGGCGTGTTTGAACGCATATCGGAGGGAAAGCTATCTGTATGTAAGGTTACGTTTGGGGCGGAGCCGAAAGATTATGAGATATACGATTTTGTTCTGAAAAATTACTATCGACTGAAATTTGGTCCGGCTGTGGCAACTGACGTAAAAGAAGCTGGTCGCAATCCGAAACGAGTACAGAGAGAAGTGCGAAAACAGGTACAGAATACCGGGATAGGCACGAAGTCGCAACAGGCTTTGAAATTACAGCAGGAGCAGTTCAAAACTGAACGCAAGACTGTGAGCCGGGAACAGCGGGAAGCAGAGAAACAGAGACAGTTTGAACTGAAACAGCAGAAAAGGAAAGAGAAGCATAGGGGCAGGTAAAGCCTGCCCTTATGCGTTGGGGGATTATTAAATGCCGAAATCATTTACTGATGAATTTAAAGTAGATAAGGAAGTATTTGAAAATACAGGAGCATTAGATATTATTTTAGATGTGGATTCAAACTACTTTATTGATCCTGCATTATTAAGAATTTGTACACTGCCAGAATTTACAAAGGCTTCTGAACTTACGGAAGAATATTTTTCTAATATCATTGTCTTGTTAAAGCATTCCAAATCATTAGGAGATATGTATTGGAAAAAAGCTGATAGATTACTTACCTTTAAAGAAATTAAAGGGACATGTTTAGGGTATTCCAATCAAGGAACTAGTGGAAATGCTATTGGTAAAGAACTGCGAAAAAATATTTTGGAAACTATTAAAGAATTGCAAAAATCAGGAGAAGTTGATCCGGTCATTTTTGAATTGCTAAATGTTTTTCAGGAAAAAGTAGGATGTGACAGAGTAAGTGATTTATTGACTTATATTTTAAGAAAACAGATTGTGGAATATAATATCAGAATAAACAATGAATTAAGTGTGCCGCAAGATGAAAATGGATTGTGTGAAAATCCCTATAACCAAACAAGCATACTACTATTGCCAAAACAAATACTTTCCCCGTTACCAATAACAGAGTGCTTTGACGATATTGACTTTGCTTGTTCTGAAAATGAAAGGGTAAGAAATGAAATCAATCAGTATTTTGATTTGGGAGAAAGAAAAAAATTAACCAAAGAAGAAATAGATCATCTTCTGAAAGTAAAAATTGATTATAGAAATGAGATGATTTCCAGTTACAAGAAAATTGTGGCAACAGAATATGATTTTGATAATGATCCTGCTGGAGAAATAATATGGTATCGAATTTCAAAAGATAAGGTAAATGACTATCCACTTGAGTTAACTCAACCGCATAGTATAGAGGAAATGGGAACGGTTGTGGAAAGAATCTGTCAGAAATTCAAAAAATTGATAGAAGATAATGGGTTATGGCGCTTATTATATGATGAAAATAAACCCAAACATGAAACAGCTGCACAACTTTTGTTTTATGGAATTGCAGATGCCTATTGTTCGGCTAATAACATCGATTTATCAAGGGAAGTGCATAATGGACATGGTCCTGTTGATTTTAAATTGTCAATAGGTGCGGCTCAGAAAATACTGGTAGAGATTAAGCTTACATCTAATCCACAACTTATGCATGGATTAAAAAAGCAGTTGCCACTTTATATGGCACAAGAAAATACAGAAAAAGCGATATATCTAGTTATTGATAATGGGCATAGGAAACGCTTAGATTCTTTTCAAGATTACTATAATTCATTGAAAACAGAGGATAGGAAAAAAGTAAAATATATACTTATCGATGGAAATATTCAAGAATCAGCGAGTAGGGCATAATTTGAAATATTTTGCATACAATTTTAGAGGAAAGCCCTATTGACTTTCCTCTTTGCACTTGATAGAATGTAGGTACAAAGAAAGTCTACCATTGACCGATATGTGGTATATAAATGGTCGGGTTGAAAGTTTACCGCTGACCGATATGCGGTATATAAATGGTTGGGTTGAAAGTATAGTCCTTCGCCGCAAGGCGAGGGACTTTTCCGTATTGAGGACAGGCAAATGAAGAAAACAGGCTTTTATATTATCAAGGATAAATTTTTTGAAGATATGCCAGACCCGTATCTCAAAGGGAATAAGGCAGGAAATAGACCGCATTATTACTGTTTTGAAGATACAAGTACCGGGATATACTGGATGATACCATTGTCCAGCCGCATTGACAAATACAGACGGATTATGGAGAAAAAAGAAAAAGCCGGGAAACCTTGTGACATTCTCCATATCGTCAAATTGGACGACAGCCGGGAGAGTGCATTTCTGATACAAGATATGTTTCCGATAACAGAAGAATACATAGAACGGGAATATACAATCGCTGGAAATCATCTGATGTTGACGAGTGAACATACCGCCAGAGAAATTGAGCGGAAAGCGAGAAAAGTCATAGGTATGTTGAAGCGTGGCATCAAATTCTCGCCAACGCAGCCGGACGTTATGGCGATATTGGAGAAGTTGAGGGAGCGCAGATAGCTTTCCTTATTGGTGTAATAATTACATGGCGCTAGCGCCATGTAGATAGGGCAGATAAGGAAGAAAGGTACATAATAAACGAGAGTCTTTATATGAGGAATTTGATAATACTTGGGAATGGATTTGATTTGGCACATGGTTTGCAGACAAAATATTCCGATTTTAGAGATTACATTTGGAATAATAATAGAGAACTTTACGAGCAATTAACAAAATATATTTTTGAGGATGATTTGTGGAATGACTTTGAAAATGCCCTAGGTTCATTTGATGATGGAGAAATAAAAGAAATGAGTGAAGCGGCATATCTGAATTATGATGATAATTATTACAACTATGATCGAGCTATTTCAGATGAATTGGAATTTTCTACTCAGATATCAGAGTATTTGTTAGAGTGGGTAAAAAGTATTATCATAAAAACAAAACCTGTTGTTTCTCGTAAAATAATTAACAATGAGAATGTTTTTATTAACTTCAATTATACAGATACATTGGAAAAAGTATATGATATATTAAACGATAATATTCTATATATTCATGGAAAGGCATTAAGCAGTGAAAGGCTTATTATTGGACATCATAATGTGTTTGCCTATGCAGGGAAACAACCTCTATTGTTGACATATCAGGAAATGGATGAATGGATTGAGTATCAAATGAATATGAGCCGGGAAGAATCAGAGAAAAGGAATCAAATTGGAAGGTATTTTGTTGATACTTATAAAGATACGGATGAAATTATAGCAAGGAATAAGGGTTTTTTTGATACGATAAATGATGTGAAAAAAATATTTATTTTAGGACATTCTTTAACTTACATTGATTTTTCGTATTTTCAAAAGATACAAGAATCTGTTTCGGAAGATTGTGTTTGGAATATTACGTATCATTCTGAAAAGGATGAAAATAATGCAAAAGATTTTGTTGAGAAATTAGGTATTAGAGATTATCAAATAAAAAAATTTGAAGCATATTCTACTATATGAGATGTTGACATTGCGTCAGTAATATATAGATAGGGCAGATAAGAAGAAAATGGCGGTTCTGGCTGGCTCTATTTTGGCTCTAAAAATTTGGACTGGTACAAATACGAGAGCATTTTTTGAAAAATATGGATAATAAATCCTTTAAAAAGCAGAGAAAAACAGCCAGTTCAAGTTATCCGCTGAGGAATTCGAATAATGAAAAAAATCTGCGAACCCGCATAAACAGGGCGTTTGAGAGACATCAAGGTTCTATTTGATAACAAAATGATAACACTGGCAACCATGCATTTATTCTTGCGTGAGCCGGAGGTTATCAGGTAAATATTATTTTTGACCAACATAAAAAGGTCTTACCGAATTGAGTGAAATCAGTTTGGTAAGGCCTTTTTTGCTGGTTTTTTATTTTTTTACATTGGGATAGTTATACCGCCAGTGGTCGTATTCTTCTTTTGTGATCTCGCCGGATTCCAGTTTTGCAGACTGTTCCTGCCAGTCATGGAACATATCAAACATAGAAAGGTAGGTGGTACCCTTGGTTTTATCAAGCCGCAGGCAAAGTTCCCCGTCAATCTCTCCGATATGCAGACCGTAGAGGTCTTCCAGTGCAAACAGCGTGTGCATGAGTCTTACATAGCTGTCAATATCCGGGACAGCCAGTGCATGGGGAGATACCTCGAAAATATCAGCCAGTGCATTGAGATATTTTTCTTTCGGGCTGCGTGCCCCTTTTTCGTACTGTGCAATACGGACATCTGCCTGCATATCGCTGAAGCCAAGCCGCTGTCCAAGATACTTCTGCGTGAACCCATGCAGAAGTCTGAAATGATGGATTCTTTCACCAATCGCCATAACTATCGCTCCTATCTGTTGTTGATAGAAAAAGTATAGCATAAAAGTATAGCAACATATAGCTAATACAGAAATGTATAGTAAAAACAAAGGAGGATTTATCAATGGAAAAAATGTTTATGAGAGTGGATGAAGTGATGGAGGCATTGGAAGTTTCCGAATCCTATGCGTACAAGCTGATTAAAAGGCTGAACAGGGAGCTGGAAGCGATGGGATGCCAGACCATCCCCGGTCGTGTTGACCGCAAGTATTTTTACCAGCAGTTCTATGGAACAAAATCATATGATGGGAGGGGCTAAGAATGGCAGTTTACAAGAATGAAAGCAATAATACATGGTACGTTATGACAAGGTATCAGGACTGGACAGGAGAGCGCAAGCAGAAATGCAAGCGTGGCTTTAAAACGAAGCGGGAGGCAATGGAATGGGAGAATCAGTTCCAACTCCAGAAAAGAGCAAGTGTCAATATGACGATGGAAAGCTTCTGCAAATTATATGAGGAGGATGTAAAGCCAGGTATGAAGAGAAGTACCTGGCTGACAAAGGAAAATATTATCCGTAGTAAAATCATCCCTTATCTGGGTCAGAGGAAAGTATCTGAGATTACCGCCAAGGATGTGATTGATTGGCAGAATGCCATGCGGAAATTGAAAAATAAGTCGGGGAAACCGATTGCCCCAACGTATTTGAAAACTATTCACGGACAATTAAGTGCGATTTTCAACCATGCAATGAAATTCTATGATCTGGCAGCCAATCCGGCGCAGAAAGCAGGAACAATGGGTGCAGAGGAAAGTAAGGAAATGGAATTCTGGACGAAAGAAGAGTATTTAAAATTTTCCGAGTCAATGATGGACAAACCGCTTTCCTATTATGCATTTGAACTGCTCTACTGGTGCGGAGTCCGTGAAGGCGAACTTCTCGCCCTTTCTCCTTCGGACTTCAATTTTGAGAAGAAAACCTTGCGGATCAATAAGTCTTATCAACGCCTGGAGGGGGAGGATGTGATCTCTACCCCAAAGACCAAGAACAGCAACCGGATTGTAAAGATGCCCCAGTTTTTATGTGATGAGATGCAGGACTTTTTCAAACAGTATTACAGCCTGCAGCCGGATGACCGGATTTTCCCGGTAACGAAATATTATCTCTCCCACGAGATGGACCGTGGCTGTAAGGAAAGCGGGGTAAAAAGAATCCGGGTACATGATCTCCGTCACCCGTATGTCAAGCCCAAGACAAAAAAATTTTATCTTTTTTCAAAGTTTAACCGGCGATTATTTCTTTGCTTTTCCTCCGGCTTGTGTTTCTGTTCAGTATCAAGAAAAGCCTTCAATTTTTCTTTTTCATCAGGTAAAAGGCAGCCAAAACTTTTGCTGTCCTGCCTATAATAAAAAGCTGCCTTCATAGTCTGATTCCTCCGTTTCTTTAACACCAAAGACATCCTGCGTCACATATTCAATCTCAATCCGGTCTCCCGGAAAGATATAGACCTTACTGATAAGCCGGTCAATCAGGGCTTGCGTCAGAGTGTCGGCATTGCCTACTTCCTGAACGATTTCACGCTGTTTCAACCTTGCCTCATAATCGCTTTGTATCTGTTTGGTCTGTGCGGTAATAGCGGCATGGACATTCTTTGCCTGAACCAGTTCTGCGTCATATACCGCTTTCCGCTCCCGGTAGGTTTCCAGGTCAATCTCTCCAAGTGCATACTGTTCATAGAGTCGCCGTTTGCTGTCCTGGATAGAGCGCAGCTTATCTTCATGCTCGGCCTGCTGAACCGTCTGCAAATCCAGCTTGTCTTTGCCGCTGTCAATTCCCAGCGCCGGACACATCTGCACCTGGATTGTTTCAAAGACCACCTGCTCCAGATCAGCCATTTTTACCCGCACCCCATGACAAGGAAGATTTTCTGCCACTTCGGAGTGGCGGCAATAAAACCAGGCATCATTCCTGAGCGACATGGCATGGTCGCAGCAGCCGCAGAATACTTTTCCACGGAGAAGGTAGTCACGCCGCTTTTTATTGGGAAGGGAGAAACGCCTGATTGAAGCATTGGCTTTCTCAAACAGTTCCTTGCTTACGATTGCCGGGTGGTGGTCTGGAATTTTGAACCACTCGCTTTCATCCTTTAGCTTCATGCGGCGGCTGCCAATCTCCTGTACCTTGCGCTTGCCGATCACATAGGTGCCGATATACCGCTGGTCCTCCAGCATACGCAGAACCGTAGAACTGCTCCAAACGCCGTGCGTCCGGGAGACATTGTAGTGATCCTTGCCTTTATCCCTCCGGTATTCTCCGGGCGTAGGAATCTTCAGGGCATACAGTTTCCTCGTGATCTCTGCGGCTGTATTGCCGTCAGCCGCCCATTCAAATATCTGCCGGACAATCCCTGCAACGTCCTCGTCCGGCTCCATGCGCCCGTCTGCACTCTTGCGGTAGCCATAAGGACAAATGACGCTTTGGTACTCGCCCCGGCGCATCTTTGCGTATTTGGCGCTTTTCGTTTTCATTGATTATTATCACGCTTGGGAGCCACCACTATATATAGTAGTTACGATAGCAGATATTGATATAATATATTAGCCTCCTTTAAACTGTGTTTCATGAAGGATTTTATCTTTCAAATACATTTTAAGGAGGTTTTCTTTATGTTTAAGAAAACAAGAGTGAGGCAGATCATAGAACTGCTTCAAAAGAATTTAAGTGACCGGGAAATTTCCAATGTTCTTGGTGTTTCCCGGAATTCCGTTGCACGGATCAGACAAGCTTCTGATGGTTACAACGGAGAATGGGAAGAACTTCTGATGATGACTGACGATGAATTATATCGTTTCTTTTATCCTGATAAGTTCAAGCCCAAAAGCAGTTATGCTCCGGTTGATTATGCATATGTTCACAGGGAACTTAGTAAAGTTGGCGTTACGGAGGCTCTCCTGTGGGAAGAATACTGTGAGAAATGTAAGAAAGAAGGGGTAAAGGCCTGCTCCTATCCTACATTTGCCAGAGGTTATAAAAGGTATACAGTCAGTAAAAAATATACCAGCCACATAGAACATAAACCAGGTGTTACGCTTGAAGTTGACTGGTCAGGTCCAACGATGAGTTATATTGATCCGGATAAGAATACAGAGTGTACTGCATACCTTTTTGTTGCAACATTTCCCTATAGTCAGTATACATACGTTGAAGCCGCAGCTTCTATGAACCAGTCCGACTGGTTGTATTGTAATGTACATATGCTTGAATTCTTTGAAAGTTCTCCTGTGAAAATCGTATGTGATAACCTGAAAACCGGAGTTATCACTCATCCAAAACATGGAGAGATCATCTTAAATGATGCGTATTTATCTTTTGCCGAACATTATCAAGTCGCAATCATGCCGGCTGAAGTTAGGAGACCCAAGCAAAAACCAAGCGTGGAGGGATCCGTAGGTAAGATTGCAAGAAAAATTATTGGCATGTTAAGACATGAAACATTCTATTCCCTGGAAGCTCTGAATCGCGGCATAAGGGATGCTCTTACTAAGCTTAATTCCAAGGAATTTCAAAAGAGAGATGGCAGCAGAAAGGTTCTTTTTGAAACCGGGGAGAAACCAATGCTAAGGGCTTTGCCCCTAATCCCCTTTGAGATATGTGAGTGGTCCTATAAGCATAAGGTTGGTCCGAACTCTCATATATGGTTTGGCAAAGGGCAATATTCTGTTCCCAGTGACTATCTGAATCAATACGTTGATGTAAGATACAACAATGTAATGGTTTATATTTATTCGTCACATAAACTGATCGCAGAACATAAGCGCCTTCCATCAGGACTTAAAAACGGTAAGAGAACAGATGCATCGCACCTTCCGTATCCGCTATACACTCCTGAAACTGTAGAATCAACTACTGCAAAAGCGAAAGAGATAGGAGCAAATACAACTACTGTGGTATGCAGAATTTATGAGAATGCAAAAATAAAAGAACAGGCTCTTATGGATGTCAGATCAGTTCTTGATATCGCAAGTATCTATGGAGAAAAAGCACTGGAGGAAGCTTGCAGGAGGGCTTTAAAGGACTTCCATATGATTACATACAATACACTGATTGCTTATATAAAGGATATATCTAAAAACAAGAAGAATAAAATGAAATCTGTGAACGAAAAAGAGCATAACCATGGAATCGTACGAGGTGCGGATTATTACAGGAAGGGTGGTACAAAGTAATGAATATAGAAATCAAGAAACAATTAGCAGTATTGGAACTGGGAGATCTGGTATCTGTCATAGAAAATCAGGAAAAGGATGTATCATTGGTAAACTTGAATTACAATGACAGACTGGAGCATCTCCTTACGGAACTTATAACAGAAAGACAGAATCGTTTGATTGCAAGACTTACAAAAAATGCAGAGTTAAAGTATCCGAATGCAAATCTTGAAACTCTTGATTGTGAAGCAAGAGGAATAAACAAAGATACGATTGTCAATCTGGCTTCCATGGGATTTGTAAGTGCTGCCACCAATCTGATTATTACAGGAGCGACAGGTGCTGGAAAGACGTATCTGTCATGTGTACTTGGAGTGGAGGCATGTAAACAAACTTTACGGACCTGTTATATCAGAATGCCTGATATGCTGGGGCATTTTCAAAATCACAAAGATAATCTCAGGGAGCAGGTCCGATATAGAAAAAGACTTGGGAACTATAAGGTTTTGATCATTGATGAATGGTTAAACTACAAAATTAACGAGAGGGAATCGAAGTTTATATATGAACTCATAGAACAGAGATGTGGCAATAGTCCAACGATTTTTGTGGGGCAGTACGATGTGGAAGACTGGCATGAGAGACTGGGAGGTGGAACACAAGCAGATTCCATTATGGATAGAATCATCCATAACTCTTATACGATACCAACAACAGATAACAATTTAAGAAAGCTGTACGATTCTAAAAAGGCAAAAGCTGTAATTGATTCGTTAAGATAACATCATATGTCTATGATAGCAATGGCATGACTGCAATGGTTAGTCATGCCATTTATAACAATACAATATATAGTGTTTTAGGGTGGCTCTCAAGCGTGAGAATTATATTGAAAACAAAGTGGCTCTCAAGTGTGAGAACGGTGGCTCCCAAGCGTGATAATAATCACCAAACCGCAAGAGCCATGCGAGATGCAGCAAATCAGGAAGGTGGGCTGGCTGGTTTGGGTGCTGGATTAGCATTTGGCAATACAATAGCTCAAAATGTGCAAAATATATCAAGCTCAAATGTTCAGTCAAAAAGTAAGGTAGAGCAATTAAGAGAACTAAAAGGCCTATTGGATGATGGAATATTGACGCAGGAAGAATTTGATGCAGAAAAGAAACGTATTTTAGGAAACTAGAATAAAAATTAAAGGAAATCAGGGAGGATAAAAAAGATGTCAAAGAAACCCAAAATGGTATTATGCAGAAATTGTAATACACCAATAGCAAAGAATGCAAAGATTTGTCCGTCATGTGGTGCTAAGAACAAAAAGCCGTTTTTTAAGAGATGGTGGTTTGTCTTGTTTATTATAATACTGATATTAGGCGGGATCGGTTCTATCAGCAGAAATAGGAAAGAGAAATTTGATTGGAATGAAGTGGAACTTTGTGAGCAGCTTCCAAAACCAAAATCAAACGTAGGAACGATTATCAGTAATGATGGTGAACATTTGATCCTACATGTAGAAAAAACATCCAAAGGGGATTACAATGCGTACATAGAAGAATGTCAATCTATGGGATATGCAGTTGAGAGTGAAAAAACAGGAGATAACTATACTGCTTTTGATGAAGAAGGTTATGGATTGGATTTAAGTTACATTGGGGAAACTATGTATATAGATCTTGACGCTCCGATAGAAATGGGAATATTAAACTGGCCTAAGAGTGAAATTGCAGGCTTGCTTCCATTACCGAAATCTACAGTTGGCAAGGTTTCTACAGATACAGAAAATGGTTGCTATATTTATGTTGGAGAAACATCTATAGATGATTTTAACGCTTATGCGGATGAATGTTCAGATCATGGCTTTTCTGTTGATTATGAAAGAGGGGATAAGTTTTACAATGCTAAAGACGGGAATGGGAATAAGCTTTCACTATCTTATCAGGGAAATAATGTAATGGTTATTCAGATTAGAAAACCTGATGAAACTGAAACGAATGAATCTGAAACAGAGCAGGAAAGTGAACATCCTTCAGTAGCTGAGCAAGAGACAGAACTTGAGGAAAATTCAAGTGACAGTGCAGAGTTGATAGATGGTATGCGACCAGAGTTTAAGCAGGCGATGGACAGCTATGAAGAATTCATGAATGAGTATTGTGAGTTCATGAAGAAATATGCTGAATCCGATGGAACCGATGTAGGGTTATTGGCTGATTATGCAAGCTACATGAGCAAATATGCTGATGTAGTAGAAGATTTTGAAGCGTGGGATGATGGAGAAATGAATACAGCAGAGACGGCATATTATTTGGTTGTTCAGACACGAGTTAGCAAGAAACTTCTTGAGGTGGCGGAATAACAAACGGTTATGGAAAACAATATATGATAAAGCAATTATTACAAAAGCATCGGTTCCCGGTGCTTTTGTTTATGTTTAGGGTAGTCGCTTGGCTTTGAGAGAAATTAGTAGAAATATATTGGAAGTGGTTGTAAAATAAAAGATGAAATATTGAAGTTAGAAAAATGTAAAGGTGGGACTTTATAATGAGTAAACTAAAAGCTAAAGAATACAAAAGATTTGAAGATATAAAGCATATTCGAAATGATGGTAGTGAATTTTGGTCAGCTAGAGAGTTGGCACCAGCCTTGGAGTACAATAAATGGGAAAATTTTCATAAGGTGATTAAGCGTGCCATGATTGCTTGTGAAAACAGTGGTCACGTTATTGCGGACGATTTTCCTGAGGTCAGGAAAATCGTAAGTGCTGGTGCAACGAGTAAGCCGGTTAAGGATTATGAGCTTACTCGGTATGCTTGCTATTTGATTGTACAGAACGGAGATCCACGAAAAGAAGTGATAGCTTTAGGACAAACCTATTTTGCTATTCAAACGTATCGGCAGGAAGTGGCAGATCATTTTAATGAGTTGGACGAAGACAGAAGACGGTTGGTAGTGCGTGGAGATATTAAACAGTGGAATCAACTTCTTGCAGAAACAGCGCATGACGCAGGAGTCATTACAAATGAAGAATTTGCGATTTTCCAAAATGCCGGGTATATGGGATTATATGGTGGATTAGACGTTGATGATATACACAAGAGAAAAGGGTTGGAAGTAGGACAAAAAATTCTTGATTATATGGGAAGTACGGAGCTTATTGCTAATTTGTTCAGAATATCACAGACGGAAGAAAAACTACGGAAAGATGAGATTACTGGTGCAAAGGCAGCGACAGCTACTCATTATAAGGTTGGAAAAGAAGTGCGAGGCGCTATCGAGAAAATAGGTGGTACAATGCCGGAAGATTTACCGACACCAGAAAAAAGCATTCAACAGGTTGAAAAAGAACAACTTGCCCGATTAAAGGCGAAAGCAAAAGCGGGAAAACTAATGTTGGATGAATAATTGCAGGCTGGCACTGGCGGAGAGCCAACGCTGGTCATAAAAAATTGTTATGTGTATACGATTTTAGAAAAAACAAACTCTCTTGTAGAATATCATTGCAATTTCAGAAGACAGTATAAGGCTTAATAAGAGTGCCCCTTTTTTCATATTGTGTCCTGTCACTTTTATGTTATAATTAACAAAAATAATTGTTGGTGAAATGCGGAGGTAGAGTATGAGAATACTGGCGATAAATATCCAAAACTTTCGAAAACTTTTACAGTGCCATATAGATTTCAGTAAAAAGATCACGCTTTTCGTTGGTGCAAATAATAGTGGAAAAACATCCGCTATGGATGCTCTTGGCAAATTCCTTGCAGATAGGAGTTTTACTTTTAATGATATAACCATATCAAAACATTCAAATATCAATCAGATTGGAGATAGATGGATACAAGAAGGATGCGAAGAACCTGTTGACTTGACAGAATGGGAATTGTTTGTTCCTAAAATGGATATATGGCTTAATGTTTCGCGAAACGAAATACACTATGTGGCTGGCATTATTCCAACATTGAAATGGCGCGGAGGTAAATTAGGCGTTAGGTTGGCCTTTCTGCCGAAAGATATATCTAAGCTATTTTCAGAGTATAGAGAGGCATATTTTGCAGCACGTAAAACTGAAAAAGCGAAAGAAAAAGTTGAAATAAGATTATATCCGAAAAACCTGTGCGAATTCCTAGAGAAGAATCTTAATATATATTTTTCGATTAAGACATTTATTTTAGATCCGGCAAAAGCAGAAGCAGAAGAGCCGCAGACAACGCCTTTCGAAATGGAATGCTTTACTGATAATCCACTAAAAGGGATTATTAAAGTGGACATGATCGATGCACAGCGAGGGTTTGCGGACCCAGACAATGCAGATGGAACCGAGAGGACTAAAAAACAGTTATCTGAACAAATGCGTAGCTATTATGACAAGCACCTCGATCCAGAGAAATCCCCTTCCCCAGAGGATTTAGATATTTTGCAGGCTACCGAGGAAGCGAGGAAAGCATTTGACAGAAATCTTGCAATAAAATTTGCACCGGCAATTCATGAGTTAGAAGGATTGGGGTACCCCGGAATAGCAGATCCCAAACTCACCATTGTCACAAAAATGTCTACGGGCGAGACTCTAAAGCATGATGCTGCTGTACAATATGCCCTTAGCAAAAGCGATGACAGTCTAAAATTACCGGAGAAATACAACGGTCTCGGTTATCAGAATCTTATCTCCATGGTCTTTGACCTAATGAGATTCAGGGACGACTGGATGCGCGAAGGAAAAGCTAAACAGGCAAAGAAAGATTCTGACCGAGCGATAGAGCCGTTGCATTTAGTTTTGGTTGAAGAACCGGAAGCTCATCTCCACGTACAGGTACAGCAAGTATTTATTCGTAAAGCATATGATGTTTTAACAAATCATAAATTTATTAAAGAGAATGAGAATTTTGCTACACAGCTAGTAATTAGCACTCATTCAAGCCATGTCGCCCGAGAAACCGATTTTGCAGATTTGCGCTATTTCAAACGGCTATCGGAAGGTTCGGAAAGCACAATTGCAACATCAAAGGTAATAAATCTTTCCGATGTATTCGGGAAGGAAGATGAAACCGATAAATTTGTTACGCGCTACTTGCAAGCAACACATTGCGATTTGTTCTTTGCTGATGCCGTGATTCTGGTCGAGGGTTCGGCGGAGAATATGCTATTGCCACATTTCATACGAAACAAATATCCCAAGCTGTATCAAAGATATATATCGATACTCAGCATAAATGGTCGTCACTCGCATCGCCTCAATCCATTGATTGAAAAGCTATGTATACCTACGCTCGTTATTGCAGACATGGATTCAGCGGAAAAAGAAGGACATCATAAAGCGGCTTGCCCAGAACGTGGAAAAGGTCTTATTAGCAGCAACTATACAATTGCAAAATGGCTCGTTAAGGAAAAAGATTTGGACAAGCTCTTGGCGATTCCTTCTGCAAAGAAGGAAATAATTAAGGAAACGCCATACAAATACTCTATCCGGGTTGCATACCAAACTCCGGTTGCTATTGACTATGATGGTACTGTTAAAGAGGCTATTGCAAGCACATTCGAAGACTGCCTCGTATATACGAATTATCAACTTTTTAAAGGAATATCGACAGATGATACTGGCAGTTTAGTAAAGAGCGTGAGCGATGCGATTAATTCAGCAAGCTCTTTTGAAGATTTCCATAAAGGAGTATATGAAATACTGCGTAGTGGTAAATCTGATCAAAAGGCCGAATTTGCATTAGATTTGATTTATGCCATAGATCCAGACGAACTTATAGTTCCTGACTATATTGATGAAGGGTTGGAGTGGCTACAATCATATTTAGATCCGGAGGAATGAGACGATGGCAAAAATAATGCCCTTGGAAGAATGTTCCATAGATAACCATATTGACGATCATGTAGATCAAGAGATACAAGACTGCTTCTCTATAGACGCCCCTAAATGTTTCTTCGTATTTGCAGGAGCAGGTTCAGGAAAGACTAGAAGTCTCATAAACACGCTTACTTTCTTGGATAAAGAACGAGGCGAAAGTCTTTTAATGAATGGTAAACAGATCGCCGTAATTACTTACACAAATGCGGCCTGCGACGAAATATCCAAGAGACTACAGTATAAACCAATCTTTTCCGTATCTACGATACATAGCTTTTTGTGGGATTTAATAAAGAGTTATCAGGCAGATATAAAGGAGTGGGTCACACGATCTGTCCAAAAGGAAATTGAAGATCTTAAGCAAAAACAGCTTAAGGGGCGTGGCGGTAAAGCAGGCGAAAAAAGAGCCGAGGAGATTAAGAAGAAAGCAGAACGACTTGCAAAAATTAAGACAGTAAAAAAGTTTTCTTATAATCCAAATGGAGATAATGTCGGATATGACTCCCTTAGTCATAGCGAAGTCGTCAAAATGAGTACAGAGTTTATTGCGACAGAACCAACTATGCAGGATATTTTAGCAGCAAAATACCCAATACTGCTTATTGATGAAAGTCAAGATACGAAAAAGGAACTGGTTGACGCCTTACTTATCGTATGCGAAAAATACAAAGAAAGATTTATTGTGGGAATGTTCGGCGATACCATGCAAAGAATTTATAACGATGGCAAAGATAATCTTGCTAATTGTATTCCTGATGAGTGGGTAAAACCAGTGAAAGTAATGAATCATCGAAGCGCTAATCGTATTGTTGCCTTAGCTAACTCAATAAGGAGTACTGTAGATGGTCAAAAACAACAGGCAAGAAGTGATGCAGAAAAAGGAATTGTGCGATTTTTTATTGCTTCAACTTCGGATGATAAAGAGGATGTCGAGAAGAAGGTTGCAGAGCTTATGGCACGAGATACTGGAGATATCGGCTGGAATGACGATACGCAGTATAAAAGCCTAATTCTTGAACATCATATGGCGGCAAGCCGGTTCGGGTTTTCTGATTTATATATGCCACTAAACAATTCAGGAAAATTCGATACATCGCTGCGTGATGGATCTATTACGGAATTGTCGATTTTGTCAAAGATTGTGTCTCCGTTAGTGACAGCATATCAGAGCGGAAATGACTTTGAGGTCGCCAAAATTGTTAGAAAGAATTCTCCTTTGTTAAACAAAGAAGCTTTTGCATCCGAACTAAGTGATCAAACTAAAATGCTTGAAAAAGCTGAGGCCGCAGTAGAGGCTTTAATGCGTCTCTGGGCCGACGAAAAGATTCCATCTTGTTTGGAGGTTTTAAAATCCATCCGAGATACAGGATTATTTAAGGTTGGAAGTCGCGTTGATGAATTGTTAACAGGATTCTCCCAAGGTGAAAACGAAAAGGTAACTGCTCTAAGAAATGCATTATCTGTACCATTTTATGAATTAGAAAAATATTCATCATATGTTACTGACAATACTCGTTTTGCTACACATCAGGGTGTTAAGGGGTTAGAGTTCCCTAGAGTTATGGTTATTATGGACGATGCACAGGCCAGAGGTTTTTTATTTAGTTACGAGAAGTTGTTTGGCGCAAAAGCTCAAAGCGATATTGACGTAAAAAATAAGCGTGAGGGTAAGGATACCAGCATCACGAGAACGGCGCGTCTCTTTTACGTTGCTTGCACAAGAGCACAAAAGAGTTTGGCTGTTGTTGCCTATACGGAGAATGTGAAATCAGTTAAAGATACGGCCTTATCAAACTGTTGGTTTTCAGAAGATGAGATTTATATGCTATAGAATTATTATATCCTGCAGAAATTTTTTACTCGTTTGATTAAGTCAAAATAGTATGGATATTGTTGTTACCGATAATATATGATGAATGATCTTTTGGGTTTAGAAATTAGAAATAGGGGAAATTCGTGACTATATGGGTAGTACGGGGCTTATTACTAATTTGTTCAGAATATCGCAGATAGAAGAAAAATTGCGGAAAGTTGAGATTACTGGTGCAGAGGTGGCAACAGCTATTCATTGGTTGGGAAAGAAGTGAGAGGCATTATTGAGAAAATAGGTTGTACAATGCCGGAAGATTTACCAACACCAGAAAAAAGCATTCAACAGGTTGAAAAAGAATAACTTGCCCGATTAAAAGCGAAAGCAAAAGCGGGAAAACTGATGTTGGATGAATAATTGTAGATCGGCGCTGATGGAGTGCCAGCGCCGACCGTCAAAGATGGTAGTTATGCGTATACTATTTCAGAGAGTATGATTTCCCTTGCTGAGGCTTGGATATTATTCATGACCTGTAACCATTTGAGCCAATCATAAGATTTTAGCTGTTCATTGACTCCTTGCTGTTTTGCCATTTGTTTTACAATTAAATCCATGCGCTCATGGGCGGATTCATTTGTATCTGCGAGGTGTTTTGTCAAAGTATCGGATAGAAGCAAGTTCATATACAAAACGGGATGGTGTTCCCGTAAGTATGTTTTGCGGAGAGCACCGTATAATCCTATAGGACGGATGTCATTATCCTCTGGTAGTTGCAAATTGGGGTAATACATACCATCTTCGCTAAGAATGTATTCAATGTTGTTTTCAATAAATCTTTCTTTCATAGAGTACCTCCATAGTTTACTTGTAAGCCGCCAGAAAAAATTTGCTATGAGTCATAAAAATCCGACGGCAGTGAATTGTTTTCTATGAGGTGAACAAAAAATTGCGGCTACATTTTGGCTACAAAAATATTATGGACGGACCGGATTATGCGTATGAATTATCATAAAACAAATAAAAAACGCACTTATAATACACTTTAATCGCAATTGTACGATTGTAAAAGACGAGTTCGAATAAGTTGAAATGTTGAAAGAATCCAGTATTTATGCGGGTTGCGGCGCTTTAAGAGGTCTTTTGATAACAAATTGATAACAGTTGCATTAGAGCCATTATTCTTGTAATCCAGTGGCTTTAGGGTTACAGAATGATTTAGAGTTGATTTTGTATGACGAAATAAATCCATATTAGAAAGGGGCTGTCGGGAAATAGACAGTCCTAAACAGGGCGGGGAACGGCTCGGATGAGCCGACCCCGCCTAAACTTTTTTATAAAAAAGAAAAAAAGATGGCTAACGAGTAAATGGTAAATAGCCGGTACCATGCCACTTGCTAGTTTTTGTGAGATAATTACTCTAAAAAATCTAAGGTTTTTTAGGGAGGAACATCTTAT
>NZ_SLXA01000018.1 GCF_004340975.1 Frisingicoccus caecimuris | reverse complement strand
AAATAACGTCTTATTATTCAAGGGATTTTCCTTAAAATGAGCACAAAGAGGCCGCCGCATCTATGATTTATTCAATCATTAATGCGACGGCCCCTTTTTTATGAAATTGGAGATTAGAAATTTGACAAAACAATATGGCAAAAAGGTTGCGGTGAATCGTTTGAATCTGTCTTTAACAAAGGGCGTCTATGGCCTGCTTGGGGCCAACGGCGCAGGGAAAACGACGTTGATGCGTCTGATCTGCGGAATTCAGGCGCCCACATCAGGAAAGATAACCCTGAATGACCGCGAAATGGAAGTCCTGGGAGAAAATTACAGGAAATATCTGGGTTATTTGCCGCAGCAGTTTCCCTATTATCCGGATTTCAGCGCAATGGACTATCTTTTATATATTGCCGCATTAAAGGACTTAGATGAAAAGAAGGCGAAGGAAAAATCAAAAGAACTGCTTGAGACGGTGGGCCTTACAAAAAATGGCCGGCAAAAAATCCGCACATTTTCCGGCGGAATGAAACAGCGACTGGGTATTGCTCAGGCGATGTTAAATGACCCGTATATTCTGGTTTTGGATGAACCGACGGCCGGACTGGACCCTAAAGAACGGGTGAGATTTCGAAATCTAATCAGTGCTTTTTCGAAAGAACGCATCGTTATTTTATCGACACATATTGTATCCGATGTGGAATTTATCGCTGAGAAAATTATAATGATGAAATCCGGAAGTATACTTCATTACGGAAGACCCCGGGAAATCACCTCTGAAATTCGAGGAAAGGTATGGAAATGTGTTGTTCCTGCCGAAAAGGCAGAGCAGTACACAGCACGGTTGAATGTAAGCAACCTTCGGAATGTTGATAATAATCAAACGATCCTTCGTGTTATTTCCAAAGAGCCGCCTTTAAACGGCGCTCTGCAGGTTGAACCGAATCTGGAAGATTTATATCTTTATTATTTCAAAGGAGGAAATGAATAATGAGAAGATTGATTCAGTTTGAATTGAGAAAAATATTTTTAAGGCGTCTGACGCAGTTTTTTCTCATTGCCCTGTTTTTGGTATCGGTATTGTTCATGTTTTCAACTTATCAGAATAAGTATGCCTTTGATGGTGCCAGCCGGGAAGGGAGCGGAAGGGAGGCTGTGGAAATCGATAAATCCATTGCTGAAAAGTATGGCGGACCTTTAACGGATGAAAAAGTAGGGCAGATGTTGGCGGATTTTCATACGGAATCGGATATAAACGCAAAATATCTTTATCAGAATGCCATGCAGTCTGCCGTGTGTGCCCGGTTTTCAGATATTCACGGCAATTGGAATGGACAGACGGTTTCCGATGTGTTCGGTGAGGCGGAAATGAATATTGGTTATGTTGACGGATGGCTTGGGGTAAGTCAGGATATGGTCAGAATTTTTGTTTTTCTTTCATTAGTTATCATTCTAATGATTGCTCCGGTTTTTTCGGGGGAGTACGGTGGTGTTGTCCATATTATTTTATCAAGCAAATATGGAAAAACAAGATGTGCCACAGCAAAGGTAATTGCAGGATTTGCGGCGGCCATCATAGTAACTCTAGGGGTTCTCGGCATTAATACTTTGATGGCTTTTGTTTTATATGGAAAGGAAGGAATGGATTGCAGTATCCTTTTTGCACCTGTAGTTTTTACAGAAGGGTATATACCTTTCAATATAACCTGCGGTACGCTGCTTAAATACCAATGTCTGTTGGTTTTTACCGGCGCTGTCAGTGTTGCCGCAATGACTTTATTTTTTTCTGCTTTGTCTAAAAACCAAATGGCAGCGCTGGCTTTTTCGGCAGCAGCCTATTTATTTCCGGTAATGCTGCCCATATCCGAGACAAGTCCGCTGTTCCGGCTTATTGCGTTGCTTCCGATATATCACGCCCAGTTCGTTTCTCTTATGTCCGTAGAACAAATGGGCAGCGGATGGCTCTATTCCATATGGGCAGTTCCCGTGGCATTTGTGCTGACAGTTTTAAGCAGTGTATTTTCCAGAAAGATTTTTGCGAAACATCAGGTGAATGAATAGCTTATATATGGGAGCCGACACATCCATGACAGATTTAATCGTTAATGTGTCGGCTCCATGGTTTTTACTGAAGTTCGGCAATGCGGCTGACGCCGACATAGATATCGCTGATCTTGAACCAGGTCGGATAATCGACGATGCCGGTGACCGGCAGGCCGAAGATTCTCTGGAAATCGGCAACGGCCTGGCGCGTTTTTTCACCAAAAATACCATCGGCAGTAATTGTTGGAAGGGCCGGATAGGCCTGGGCGATTCGGTTTAATTGTTCCTGCATCTGACGGACCTTGGAGCCCGTGGAGCCGACGGTCAGATCGGCACCGGGCCAGGATGACGGGATACCGCTGATTTGTTCGGCGGTGTTAATGTACATATCATTTCCGTAATAGTAACGGATAATTTCAAGGGGTGTATATCCCTGATCCCCCAGAGATTTGGAGCCCCACTGGGACATCCAGTTCGGACAGCTTACCCGTTTGCCGTCGCAGTATTGCGTCAGAATCGGTTGACGGACATTCGGGCGGGATAAAAAATTGGAGAAAATTGTATCCACGACCCGGGAGATGCTCTCATAGACATTTCGGCCGTAGACAAAAAAATGGTCGTAAGCCGTAGAAGAAGTAATGGTAAAGTCGAAGCCCTTGTTTCTGTACCACTCTGTGTAGACCCGATTCAAGGTGAAAGAGAGAATGGCGAGGACATTGGCAATGATGGAAGATTCGGGCCAGGTTGCGTAAATTTCGCTGGAAGCCACATTCTTGATGTAGTCACGGAAAGGCACGAAATAGTTGGCGGCGCTGGTGTCGTTTGGCGGCCCATCGTGAACGATGATTGTCTCCGGAACAACGACTCGGCTGAGGACGATTTCACCAGTTTCATTTATGTCCTTAATTTCTGCTTCGGCAATTTTCGGTGGATAGAGTTTCCATAGCGTGTGGGCACCGATGACCAACGGATTATAGGCTGGTGTCTGGGTGACTACAGGCGTCATACGGACATTGGACAGACCAAGCTGGCCGGATAAAATCTGTATACCGGAAATTTCGATTTCCTCAAAGCCTGGTGCAGTGATCTTCAGATTATATTCTGAATAGGGCTGAGTATCGCCCGGTTCAAGACTGTATTCCACCGGTGGAGCATCCAGTTCGATGGTATCGCTGTTGCCGCTGTTATCCGTAGTGATCTGTTCCAGAATCTGGTCCGGTTCACCGGTGGAGGAAATTTCGATGGTAGCATCTTCAATCGGGACATTGCCTTCGGTGGAGACGGCGGAAACGCGCAGTTGTCCCTTATCAATCAAATTTGTTTCTGGCATAGTTTGTTCCCTGAATTTGTTTTGTATAATATATGCAAATCCCACGGAATTGATAAATAAAATTTATTCCGATTTTACCAAAATGGTTTATATGCTAAAAAAAATGAAGGAAAAGGTTGTTTTTCTAAAAACGATGTGGTATACTTTTAGCAATTTAGGGTTTTTTGTCAGATATTAAAGAAAAAGAAATTCGGAATAAAATTCACGAATCACTCTTTTTTTTTGGAAAAATAGGGCAAAACACTTATAATTATTCAAATTGTGACATATATATGAATAATTATTCCTTGCGATATTCGAGCTGGACGAAAGAGAGCAAGGGGTAAGAAAGGGACAGGTGATTGAATGAAGGCGTTTTTAATACTAGCCGATGGCACGGTCTTTAAAGGAGTAAGCATTGGTTCGCAGCGGGAAGTAATTAGTGAAATTGTTTTTAATACGTCAATGACAGGATATTTAGAAATTCTTACAGATCCATCCTATGCCGGGGAAGCCGTCGTCATGACATATCCAATAATTGGAAATTATGGAATATGTTTTGACGATATGGAAGATGACAGACCCTGGCCGGATGGATTTATTGTTAGAGAGCTGGCAACAGCGCCGAGCAATTTCAGAAATGAATGTGGTCTGTCAGAATTTTTGAAAGACCATGATATTCCTGGTATTCAGGGAATCGATACCCGGGCGCTGACAAAGATTCTGAGAAGTCAGGGGACCATGAATGGTATGATCACGACGAATGAGAATTTCGATTTAGATGAAATACTTCCGAAGATTCGTGCATTTAAAGCCGAGGATGTTGTTAAAAAAGTCACCTGTGCTGAGAAAGAACATTTTTCTGATGGAAAATATAAAGTTGCTCTCATGGATTTTGGAGCAAAGAGAAATATTGCAAGAGAGTTGGCCAAACGTGGCTGTGAAGTGACCATTTATCCGGCCTATACATCGGCGGAAGAAATCATGGCGGCCCATCCGGATGGAATCATGCTTTCTAACGGCCCCGGAGACCCGAAGGATTGTATGCCGATCGTGGCTGAGGTGAAGAAGATGTTCGACGCAGACATTCCGATGTTTGGTATCTGCCTTGGTCATCAGTTGCTGGCGCTGGCGAATGGAGCCGATACCCGTAAAATGAAATGGGGGCACCGGGGGGCGAATCATCCGGTCAAGGATTTGGCGACCGGCCGGGTTTACATTTCCACACAGAATCATGGCTATGTGGTTTCTTCTAAATCTGTTCCTGACGGCGTTGCGGAAGTAAGCTTTAGAAATGCCAACGATGCGACGATGGAAGGGCTTCATTATCTGGGAAGGAATGTTTTTACGGTTCAATTTCATCCGGAAGCCTGCGGCGGCCCGCAGGATACGGGGTTCCTCTTTGACAAGTTTATTCATATGATGGAGGTTGCGAAAGATGCCTAAGAAAAACAATATCAAAAAAGTGTTAGTCATTGGTTCCGGCCCGATTATCATCGGACAGGCAGCAGAGTTCGATTATGCCGGCACACAGGCATGCCGTTCCCTGAAAGAAGAAGGAATTGAAGTTGTTCTTGTCAACTCCAACCCGGCCACCATCATGACCGATAAACATATCGCAGATAAAGTGTATATTGAGCCTTTAAATATAGATGTGCTCAAGAAAATTATTGAAAAAGAAGAGCCGGACAGCCTGCTCCCGACCCTGGGCGGACAGGCGGCCTTGAATATTGCCATGGAACTTTATGAGTCCGGATTCCTGGATGAAAAGAAGGTTCAGATGATTGGTACAACCTCTGAGACCATCAAAAAAGCGGAGGACCGTTTGGAATTTAAGGAGACGATGGAGAAGATCGGAGAGCCGTGTGCAGCCAGTGAGGTCTGTACGACATTAAAGGGATGCATTGATTTTGCAGATAAGATCGGCTATCCGGTCGTGATCCGTCCGGCTTATACGTTGGGCGGCAGCGGCGGCGGTATTGCCCATACGCTGGAGGAATTAAAAGAAATCGCCAGCAACGGTCTGCGCCTGAGCCGTGTCGGACAGGTATTGGTTGAACGTTATATCGGCGGATGGAAAGAAATTGAATATGAAGTGATGCGCGACAGCTACGGCAACTGTATCACCGTATGTAATATGGAAAATATTGACCCGGTCGGTGTTCATACGGGGGACAGTATTGTTGTGGCTCCGTCACAGACACTGGCAGATAAAGAATACCAGATGCTCCGTACATCTGCCTTAAACATTATTACCGAGCTTGGCATCACTGGCGGCTGTAATGTTCAGTATGCTTTAAATCCAAACAGTTTTGAATACTGTGTTATCGAGGTAAATCCCCGTGTAAGCCGTTCTTCCGCTCTGGCCTCTAAGGCCACAGGCTATCCCATTGCTAAAGTTGCGGCCAAGATCGCCCTCGGATATGCCTTGGATGAGATTAAAAATGCGGTTACAGGAAAGACCTATGCCAGCTTTGAACCGGCGCTGGATTACTGTGTGGTTAAAATTCCGAAATGGCCCTTTGATAAATTTATCAGCGCAAAACGAACACTGACAACCCAGATGAAGGCCACCGGCGAGGTTATGAGCATCTGCCAGAACTTTGAGGGCGCGCTGATGAAAGCCCTTCGTTCCCTGGAACAGAATATTTATAGTCTGAACTACGGCGGATTTGGTGAACTTTCCGATGAAGAACTGGAAAAGGCTCTTTATCTCATCGATGACCATCGTTTGTTCTATATTGCCGAGGCATTCCGCCGCGGATACGATATGGAAAGAATTCATGCCATTAATAAAATCGACATGTGGTTCCTGGATAAAATCAAAGTTTTGGTGGATATGGAAAATCGCCTGAAAACCGAAGAACTGACAGTGGAACTTTTAAAAGAAGCAAAGCGAATGGAATTCCCCGACAAGGCCATTGCCCAGTTTACCGGAAAGAGTGAGGCCGAAATTAAGGCAATGCGTTACCGCAATAATATTATCGCTGCATTTAAAATGGTAGATACCTGTGCCGCTGAATTTGAATCGGAGACACCGTATTATTATTCCTGCTTCGGTAGTCAGAATGAGGTGGAACCGGGGGACAGCATGCGTAAGAAAGTGATTGTTCTCGGCTCCGGTCCAATCCGAATCGGTCAGGGTATTGAGTTTGACTATTGCTCTGTACACAGTGTATGGGCATTGGCTGATGCGGGTTACGAGACGATTATTATTAATAACAATCCGGAAACTGTAAGCACGGACTTTGATATTGCAGATAAACTTTACTTTGAACCGCTGACACCGGAGGATGTGGAAAATATTGTCCGCCTGGAAAACCCGGACGGCGCTGTGGTTCAGTTCGGCGGACAGACAGCTATTAAACTGACTGAGGCTATCATGAAGATGGGGGTCCCGATTCTTGGAACAAGTTCAGACGACGTGGATGCTGCAGAAGACAGAGAACGTTTTGATGAGATACTTGAACAGTGCAAAATTCCGCGTCCGGCCGGAACAACCGTATTTACGACGGAAGAGGCATTACAGGCAGCCAATCAACTGGGGTATCCGGTGCTTGTGCGCCCGTCCTACGTTCTCGGCGGTCAGGGGATGCAGATTGCGGTCAACGATGGCGATATCGTCGAATTTATGACGATTATTAACCGGGATGTTCAGGAGCATCCGATTCTGGTCGATAAATATCTGGTCGGCAAAGAAGTGGAAGTCGACGGCGTGTGCGACGGTACGGATATTCTGATTCCTGGTATTATGGAACATATCGAGCGGGCCGGCGTGCATTCTGGGGACAGCATTTCCGTTTATCCGGCTCAGAGTCTGTCGGAGGAAATCGTCAAAAAACTGGAAGATTACACCGGACGGCTGGCCAGAGCCCTTCATGTGAAAGGCCTTTTGAATATCCAGTTTATCGTGCATGATAATGAAGTGTATGTTATTGAGGTAAATCCGCGTTCCAGCCGTACGGTTCCTTACATCAGCAAAGTGACAGGTATTCCGATTGTGGACATTGCCTCCAAAGTTATTGTCGGAAAATCCATTAAAGAACTGGGCTTTGAACCGGGACTTCAGAAAAAATCCGACTACATTGCCATCAAACAGCCGGTATTCTCCTTTGAGAAACTGCGTGGTGCGGAAATCAGCCTTGGACCGGAAATGAAATCCACCGGTGAAGTTCTGGGTATTGCCAAAGATTTCCATGAAGCGTTGTACAAATCTTTCCTGGGTGCAGGCATCAGTCTGCCTCGGACAAAAAAGATGATCTGTACGGTAAAGGATTCGGATAAAGAAGAATTAATTCCAATCGCCAAACGGTTTTATGACCTGGGATACGAAATTTATGCGACCCGGAGTACGGCTGCTGTGCTGAATGCCAACGGTATGAAAGCCACCCGAATCAATAAAATCCATGATGGTTCTCCGAATGTACTGGATTTGATTTTGGCCGGAGAAGTGGATCTGATCATCGATACGCCGACCCATGGTCGTGACAAATCAAGGGATGGTTTCCTGATTCGGAGAAATGCCATTGAAACCGGTGTGACCTGCCTTACATCGCTGGATACGGCACGGGCTCTTGTGACCAGTCTGGAAAATGCCAGCCTGAACAATTTGTCCGTTGTGGATATCGCGGAGATTTAGTTTGCTATTGACAAGATATGGGATTTGCTGATATGATTAGCCCATAAGACAAAGGCGTGCTTACCTGTTTAAGTGCGCCTTTTTTTAAAAAGGAGTGAAAACGCGTGTCAAGATATACGAAACAGGATATCATCAATATGATTCAGGATAATGATGTTGAATTTATCCGTCTGCAATTTACCGATATTTTCGGAACACTAAAAAATGTGGCGATCACAGCCAGTCAGATAGAGCGGGCGCTGAAAAATGAATGCATGTTTGATGGCTCAGCGATTGAAGGCTTTGTACGGATTGAAGAATCGGATATGTACCTTTATCCGGACCTGGATACGTTTCAGATTTTTCCATGGAGACCGCAGCAGGGCAAGGTGGCCCGGCTCATCTGTGACGTTTACCGTCCAAACGGCGAACCTTTTGAGGGGGATCCGCGATATATTTTAAAGAGGGTGATCAAACAGGCCGAGGATATGGGGTATAGTTTTGAAGTCGGACCGGAATGCGAGTTTTTCCTTTTTCATACCGATGATAATGGGATGCCGACAACCATTACCCATGAAAAGGGCAGCTATTTTGATCTGGGGCCAGTGGATCTGGGAGAAAATGCCCGCCGGGATATGGTACTCAATCTGGAGGATATGGGATTTGAAATTGAAGCCTCCCACCATGAGGTGGCATCTGCTCAGCATGAGATTGATTTTGCACATAATGGCGCTCTTCAGACAGCAGATGATATTATGACATTAAAACTGGTGATCAAATCCATTGCAAAGCGCCATGGCCTGCATGCTTCCTTTATGCCGAAGCCTAAGTCCGGTGTTTCCGGTTCAGGTATGCATATTAACATGTCTTTACAGAAAAACGGGCATAATATTTTTTATGATCCGGAAGGCGATCTGGAAATGAGCGAAGATGCTTATCATTTTATCGCCGGTATTTTGGCTCATGCCAAGGGAATGACCGCATTGACGAATCCATTGGTCAATTCCTATAAACGTCTGGTGGCCGGATACGAGGCGCCGATTTATATTGCCTGGTCTGTGATGAACCGCAGTCCGTTGGTTCGTGTGCCGGCTGCCCGTGGAAAAGGCACCCGCGTAGAGCTGCGCTGCCCGGACCCGGCGTGTAACCCATATCTTGTTCTGGCCGTTTGTCTGGCCGCCGGTCTGGAGGGAATTAAGAAGAAACTTGTTCCTCCGGCAAGGGTTGACCGGAATATTTTTGAAATGGATTGTAACGAAAAAGAGGCGCTTCATATAGAAAGTCTTCCGCAGGATTTGTGCGAGGCGACCAGGGAACTGGAAAAAGATGCTTTCGTCCGTAATGTTCTGGGTGAACATGTCAGCGAAAAATATATTGAAGCCAAATATAAAGAATGGGAAAACTATCGTGTTCAGGTAACTGAATGGGAAATCGAAGAATATTTATACCGGATTTAACGGGCGATACCGACATACAGTAAAACCGAGGTGATATAATGGTCAGCATCATCGTAGCCTTTAAGAAACAAACAGATGCGGCAAATATACGAAATTTGTTGACGCGATTTGGGTATAATGTAGTCGGGGTTTGTACAAGCGGAGCCGCTGTACTGAATGTCATTGATCAGATGATTGATTCAGACGGCATTGTTATCTGCGGCTGCCGTTTAAATGATATGGATTATTTTAATCTGTATAAGTATCTGCCCGAATATTATGAAATGGTGGTCATGGGATCCAGGGCAGCATTGGAACAGATGGAATATGTCGATGTTCTGAAAATTGCATTGCCAATGAAAACGCAGGCTTTCATAAATAATATTGAGCTTTTGGAAACAACGATGATGCGCAGGCGTAAAAAACGCCGCGAGATGCCTAAGAACCGTTCAGGGGAAGAACGCATCCTTATTGACAGTGCTAAAAGTCTATTGATGGAGGCGAAAAAGTATACGGAGGAAGAGGCGCATCGTTATCTCCAGAAAACCAGCATGAGCAACGGCACAAGCATTGTGGAAACTGCTCAGATGGTATTGGAGCTATTTGGATAAACAGGAGGGATTATGGACAAAAACAACCGGGGGAAACATTTCATTTTAGCAGTATGGATGATATTTACGCTGTTTCTGACAGCATGCGGCAATACGTCAGGCAAGGAAAGCATGACGGAACAACCGTTAGCCGGAGCGAAGTCAAACAATTATGCGGCAGCTGACTATGGTTATGATGCCGGTTCTGATATAAGTGTTGATTCGGCAGAGATGGAAGCGGCAGGAACCACAGAGGAGCTTGATGGCAGTAATGTATTGTCAGAAGATGCGGCAGCCGCAGAGAGTGGACGAAAGTTGATTAAAAACGTGAATCTGGATGTGGAAACAAAGGCTTTTGATACCTTTATATCGGACCTTGAAAAAGAAGTGGAAAGCTTTGAAGGATATATTGAGTATTCCAGCGTCGGAGGCAGCAGTTATCTGTCTGAGAACAGTCAGCGGACAGCCTGGTATACGGTGCGGATTCCGGAAGCGAAGCTGGAGACCTTTATATCAAAGGTGGGGGATAATGGAAACATTACCAACATCTCACAGGATATCCGGGATATTACGCTGGAATATGTCGATGTGGCCGGGCGGATTTCAACGCTGGAGGCTGAGCTTGAGCGGCTGAATGAATTGCTTTCGGAAGCTTCGTCCATCGAGGATATTTTGGCTATCGAATCCAAAATTTCTGATGTGCGTTACGAATTGGAGTCTTACCAGAGTCGGATGAACAGTTATGATAATCAGATTGATTACAGCACGGTAAATATTAGTGTCCTTGAGGTGGATGTTGTATCAGCGAGTCAGGGTGATTCGGCCTGGGAACAGATTCAGAGCGGATTTATGAGCAGTCTCTATGGCCTTGGACGAGGCTTGAGCGGTTTTGTGATCGGGCTGCTCAGTGGTATTCCATATCTGGCAGTTATCGTTGTAGTCATAGTGATCATTGTGAAAGTTGCCCACAGACGGGGAAGAAAAAAGAAAGAACGTCCGGCGGAACAGCCAAAGACGGATGAAAAGGAGCAATAGAAAATGTTTTCCCGGAATTTTTAATTCCGGGAATCCTGTTTATAGAAGGAGGACAGTTTTTATGGCAAATGTGATTTCGGATGAAACAATTGAATATGTCGGCATACTGGCAAAACTTGAATTGTCTGAGGAAGAAAAGGAGCAGGCGAAGAAAGATATGGGAAGTATGCTGGATTATATTGATAAATTAAATGAACTGGACACTTCCGGAGTGGAGCCGATGTCCCATGTGTTTCCGGTACATAATGTGTTTCGGGAAGATGTTGTTGCCAATGGGAATGTCCGTGAAAAAATCCTGGCCAATGCGCCAAAGGAAAAAGACGGAAGTTTTGTTGTGCCAAAGACGGTAGAGTAGGGGGTGGACCATGGATTTAATGCAGTTGACCGCAGTGGAACTGGGAAAAAAGATTAAAAATAAAGAAATAACTGTGAAGGAATGCGTGGAGGCCGCTCTCGCTCAAATAGATGCCGTGGAAGGGCAGATTCACAGCTTTGTTACCATGGACAGGGAAGGGGCTTTGAAAAAAGCCGAAGAAGTCCAGGCAAAGATTGATTCCGGAGAACTTACGGGGCCGCTGGCCGGTGTGCCTGTGGCGATTAAAGATAATATGTGTACGGAGGGCCTGCTGACAACCTGCAGTTCGAAAATTCTCTATAATTTTGTGCCGACCTATACCTCCGAAGCCGTGCTGAATCTGGAAAAGGCGGGAGCAGTCATTATCGGAAAAACAAACATGGATGAGTTTGCCATGGGAAGCACGACGGAGACCTCGGCTTTCGGACCGACGAAAAATCCGTGGAACACGGATCATGTACCGGGTGGCTCCTCCGGCGGTTCCTGTACAGCCGTGGCGGCTGAGGAAGTACCTTATGCCCTTGGCTCCGACACGGGCGGTTCCATCCGTCAGCCCAGCTCTTTCTGCGGGGTTGTGGGAATTAAACCAACCTATGGGACTGTCTCCCGCTATGGGCTTATTGCTTATGGCTCTTCGCTGGACCAGATTGGACCTGTGGCAAAGGATGTGACGGACTGTGCGACAATCCTGGAAGCGATTGCTTCTTATGATCCGAAGGACAGTACCTCTGTTCAGCGGGAAGAGTATGACTTTACGTCGGCTCTGGTAGATGATGTGAAGGGGCTTCGCATCGGAATTCCAAGAGATTATTTTGGCGAAGGACTGGATGAAGAAGTGAAGACTGCTGTTCTTGGCGCCGCAAAGGCCCTTGAAGAAAAAGGAGCCATTGTGGAAGAATTTGATTTAAGCCTGGTAGAATATGCCATTCCGGCTTACTATGTGATCGCTTCGGCAGAGGCCAGTTCCAACCTGGCCCGATTTGACGGCGTGAAGTATGGGTATCGTACGGAAGCGTATGAAGGACTCCACAACATGTATAAAAAGAGTCGTTCTGAAGGCTTCGGCCCGGAAGTCAAACGGCGGATCATGCTCGGGTCTTTTGTTCTCAGTTCGGGTTACTACGATGCTTACTATCTGAAAGCGCTGCGTACAAAAGCTTTGATCAAACAGACTTTTGATAAGGCTTTTGAAAAGTATGACGTTATTCTGGGACCGGCGGCGCCGACCACCGCACCAAAGCTTGGCGATTCCCTCAGCGACCCGATTAAAATGTACCTGGGAGATATCTATACTATATCGGTCAACCTGGCCGGACTTCCGGGACTGTCGATGCCCTGCGGTATCGACAGCAAAGGCCTGCCGATTGGCGTGCAGATGATCGGAGATTGTTTTAAAGAAAAAAATATCATTCGGGCGGCTTTTGCCTTTGAACAGACAAGAACCTATCAAAGACCGGTCATGGCCGGGAAAGGAGCAGAATAATGGAAAAACAGTATGAAACCGTCATTGGACTGGAAGTCCATGTAGAACTTGCGACAAAGACAAAAATTTTCTGTTCCTGCAGTACCGAATTCGGCGGTGCACCGAATACCCACACCTGTCCCGTATGTACCGGAATGCCGGGCTCTCTGCCGGTATTAAATAAGCAGGTCGTGGAATATGCCATTGCCGTAGGTCTGGCAACCAACTGTTCCATCACCCAGTATTGCAAATTTGACCGGAAGAATTATTTTTACCCGGATAATCCCCAGAACTATCAGATTTCCCAGTTGTATCTGCCAATTTGCCGAAACGGCGGTGTGGAAATTGAGACAAAGGACGGAGAGAAAAAGGTTGTCGGTATCCATGAAATCCATATGGAGGAGGACGCGGGAAAACTCATTCACGACGAGTGGGAAGACGCCTCTCTGGTTGATTTCAACCGCTCCGGTGTACCTTTGATCGAAATCGTATCTGAGCCGGATATGCGTTCGGCGGATGAAGTCATTGCTTATCTGGAAAAACTTCGTATGATCATCCAGTATTTAGGCGCTTCGGATTGTAAGCTTCAGGAAGGTTCTATGCGGGCCGATGTCAACTTATCCATCCGGGAAGTGGGTGCTGAAACCTTCGGTACACGAACCGAGATGAAGAACCTGAACTCTTTCAAGGCTATTGCGAGAGCCATTGAGGGTGAGCGGGAACGACAGATCGATCTGCTGGAATCGGGCAAGGCGGTCATACAGGAAACCCGTCGTTGGGACGATAATAAAGAAACTTCCTATGCGATGCGTTCTAAAGAAGATGCCCAGGATTACCGTTATTTCCCGGAACCGGACCTTGTTCCGATCATTATCAGTGACGAGTGGATTGAGGAAATCCGCAGTCGCCAGCCGGAGCTTCGGACAGAGAAGCTGGAACGGTATAAGACCGAATATGACATTCCGCAGTATGATGCGGAAATCCTTACTTCCCATAAAAAACTAGCTGATATTTTTGAGGCTACAGTAGCCCTCGGCAAGAAGCCGAAGGAAGTATCCAACTGGCTGATGGTGGAAACGATGCGTCTCTTAAAAGAACATGATCTAGAGCCGTCCGATCTGACCTTTGCACCGGAAAATCTGGCAAAACTCATCGACTTGATCGAGAAGGGCGCCATTAACCGGACCACGGCAAAGGAAGTTTTTGAAAAGGTCTTTGCTGAAAATGCGGATCCGGAAGTCTATGTGGAAGAAAATGGCTTGAAGATTGAGGCTGACGATGGAGCACTTAAAGCCATTATTGAGAGCATTGTGGCTGCGAATCCCCAGTCTGTGGCCGACTATAAGGCCGGAAAGAAAAAAGCCATCGGTTTTCTCGTGGGCCAGACGATGAAGGCGATGAAGGGAAAGGCCGACCCGGGAACTGTGAATAAAATGCTGACTGAAATTCTAGATTCTTAGAAAAATAATGATATCTGATTTTTAAAAGTCTGTTCAGTAATGATGGATTGGTCGTTATTGAACAGACTTTTTTATATTTATATTATCAAAAAAATAATAATATTTGTGGTAAAATAAAACAAGTATGAGTTTTGGAGGTCCAAATTGAAAATATTCCATATTGCCGATTTACATATCGGAAAACAACTGAATTATTATAATTTAAAAGCGAACCAGGAAGAAATATTGAATCAGATCATCAATCGAATGGAAGAATACCATCCGGATGCGCTGCTGATCGCCGGAGATGTCTTTGATAAATCTATGCCGTCGGGAGAAGCTTATACCGTATTCGACGATTTTTTAAACCGGGTGTCATCACTGGAGCCGGCTATTCCAATCTGTATCATCGCCGGAAATCACGATTCACCGGAACGGCTGAATTATGCCAGCAGTTTTATGGAAAAGCATCAGATTTATATATCGGTCATGCCGCCTCAGAAGGCAGACGAATATCTGAAAAAAGTGGTGCTGGCAGACGACTATGGTCTGGTCAATATTTATCTTTTGCCTTTTACAAAGCCGGGTTATGTGCGGCCTTTATTTTCGGACAGGGATATTTCGGACTATGAGACGGCTGTCCGGGCGATACTCGAGCGGGAAAGCATCGACATATCCCAGAGAAACATCCTTGTCTCTCATCAATTTTATCAGAGTTCAGGATGGGAGACGGCCACCTGTGATTCGGAGCAGGTGATTTTATCCGTCGGAGGATTGGACCGGATAGATATTTCGGTTTTAAAGGATTTCGATTATGTGGCATTGGGGCATTTGCATGGTCCCCAGAAGATTAAAGAAGAATGGATTCGCTATGCCGGTTCACCTCTGAAATATTCGGTCAGCGAGGAACGGCATCATAAGTCGATAACGATGGTTACTTTGGGGGAAAAGGGCCAGAGGCCTGAAATCCGGCAGATTCCACTGAGCCCCCGGCAGGATGTGCGGACAGAGCGGGGGACATTGAAAGAAATTCTGGAGCGGGCCACAGACGCGAAACGACATGATTTTATCAGCGTGACATTAACTGATGAAAATGAACCTTACCGGATGAAGGAGATGCTTCGGGAAGTTTACGATTATCTTCTGGAGATCCGGGTGGACAACACACGAACAAGAAAACGACTGGAGCTTGTCTCGGAAACGCAGAAGAATCTGACGCCTTTCGATGCCTTTCGGGCCTTTTATGAGGATGTTGCAAAAATGCCGTTGACAGGGGCAGAAGAAGTTTTAATTGAGAAAACCTTGAACCAATTGGCGGAGGATAAAGAATGAAACCATTAGAACTAATACTTTCCGCCTTCGGCTCTTATGGAGGAACCGAGAGGGTGGATTTTGAGAAAATGAGACAGGGGCTTTTCCTCATCACGGGTGATACGGGCGCCGGGAAAACGACGATTTTTGACGGTATTACGTATGCTCTATATGGACAGACCAGTGGACGACGCCGGGAGGGGGACATGATGCGCAGCCAGTATGCTTCGGATACGGACGAAACCTATGTGGCATTTACGTTCAGTGAAAGGGGAAAGGTCTATACGATTCGGAGAAATCCGGCCTGGCTCCGACGAAGCCGGAGAAAAAATAAAGCCGGAGAATATGCGCTGACAAAGGAAAGTGCGAAGGTGGAGCTGATCATGCCTGACGGTAAGGCCTTTCCGGGAAAAATGAAAGAAACAGATCAGAAGATTGTGGAAATCATAGGTATGGATATAAATCAGTTCAGTCAGGTATCCATGATCTCTCAGGGAGATTTTATGAAACTTCTGCTGGCAAGTTCAAGGGAAAGAAAAGAAGTTTTTTCCCGGATATTTCCGACAAAGATTTACTGGCAGATTCAAAACAATCTGTCAGAGCAGGAAAAAAAGCTGTATGGTCAGTTAGAAGATGTGCGGAAAGTTTGTCAGCATGAGATTGAAAATGTCCAGTGCCTTCCGGAAAGTCCATATACGGAGAAATGGAAAGAAAAGGGCAGTTTTTCGGATATCGATAATCGTGTTTTAATGAAACTGTTAGAAGAGATGAACGAAGAGGCCGAACAGAGAGAAAAGGCGCTTCAGATATCTCTGAAAGAAGCAGACCGGCTTTTGGCGGCGGCACAGGAAATTCAGGAAAAAGAAAGGCGCAGCAACCGTGTATCAGAAGAAATGAAAGCGTTAGAAGATGAGCTGCCTCAGCTAAGTGAGAATGTCAGAGCAGCCGGAGCAATTCTGAAAGAGGTACGTTCCCAATATGAAAGGGAGTGGCCGAAAAAGCAGGAACAGTGGCTGATTTTAAACCGGGAGATGCCCGAATATGACAAGCTGTCGCAGGAAGAACGGGCTTTAGTGCGGCTTGGAAAAACGTTGGAAAGCTGTACCGTTGCGGCGGAGCGCACAGCCAAAAAAGAAACAGAAACGAAACAACTCCGGGAACTATTGGAACAGGAGCAGGAGGGATTAAAAAACAGCGGCGTCCGTTTGGCTCAGGCGTCTCAGAAGCTGGAGGAATGTGGCGAGAAAATGTCGGTGTTAAAGCAGCTTTGGAATAAGAAGCCGCTTTGGGAAAAGTTTCTTTCAGAGGATGAAGCGGCAAAACAAAAGGCAGTAAAAAGTTTATCTGATTATCAGGAAATGTCCCGGCGTTATGACAGCCTATATGAACAGTTTATTGCATCTCAGGCGGGACTGATGGCGCAGAAGCTTGTGGAAGGTGAACCATGTCCGGTCTGTGGGGCTGTGCATCATCCGGCGCCATGTCTGAATGAAAATATCGAGGAAATCGTTGATCGCAGTCGTGTGGACGGGGCAAAAGCAGATAGAGAAATGGCGGAGAAAGCGGTGGAAAAATCGCGGCTGAAGTGTCAGAAACTGGCAGAAGCGGGGGCGGAATTAAAAAGCGGTATTCTCCATGATGCCGGGGCGCTGATACCAGACTCTGCCGAACTGTTTGAAGGGAAAGGTTTCTGGACGACCGTACATGATATGGGACGAGCCTGCCGAAGCGCTATAGAGGCGGCGAAAGGGCAGTGGCAGCAGGCGCAGGATGGGTGTGAGCGTTTTGAAGCAAACGGCGAAAAATTAAAAAAATTGGAAAAAGAGCAAGATGCATTGCACATGGATTATATAAAACTTGTACAGCAGCAGGCGGCATTGTCCTCCGAAAAAAAGAGCCGGACCGACAGTCTGGCAGCAATGAAGTCAAAAATGAGCTTTACTTCCAAAACAGAGGCGGAACAGCGACTTTCCAATCTGAAAAGAGAGATGGAACAATTAAAAAAAGCTTTGGATAAAGCCGAAGCGGACCTGGAAACATGGACAGAGAAACAACATTTAAAACAGGGCCAGTTCGGGGAACGACAGCAGATGCTTAAGCAGACTGAGTTGGAATTGGCCCAGGCAAAAGCGAAGTATAGCGCTCTTTTAGAGACTTCCGGATGGCCTCCGGAAACAGAGTATTGCGTACTTGAAGCAAAAAGGGAAGCACTGGCCGGAGAAGAAAAAGATATCTATGCGGTACGCCAGACCAATGTAAAAATATATGAGCGGCTGGAACGACTATTGGCGGATTATGGTGGGGAGCAGGAAAACTTCGCCCGGGTACGCCATCTGAGCCGGATTGCTAACGGCCAGATGGCCGGGATGGTACGGATTGACTTTCAGACTTACATGCAGCGGCGTTATTTTGAGCAGATGGTGGATGCGGCCAACCGTCGGCTGGCCGGGATGAGCGGTCATCAATTCCTTTTGGAGTGCCGCGAACTGGAAAACCTGGGACGACAGGGAGAAGCCGGACTGGACCTGGATGTGTACAGTCTGGTCAATGACAGCGTCCGCGATGTAAAAACCCTTTCCGGCGGCGAATCCTTTATGGCCGCCCTGGCCCTGGCGCTCGGCATGGCGGATGTAATCCAGCAGGAGGCCGGGAAAATCCATGTGGACACCCTCTTTATCGACGAGGGTTTCGGAAGCCTGGATGAAAATGCCCGGAATCAGGCCATACGAATTTTAAATGAACTGGCTGGGAATGACCGACTCGTAGGTATCATTTCCCATGTCAGTGAATTAAAAGAACAAATTGAACAGAAAATTGTGGTGACGAAAACGAATAAGGGCAGTTCAATTTCTATGTAGTATTTTCGACGTTCCAACGCAAACACGCTGATTTTCTTATGGAATCGTCGAAATTTTGATTGAATTCCAGAAATTTATGCATATTGCCAATACTTAAAAAATCTTTTATAATGAAATGCAAGTACCTTAAAAAGGGTTATATCTTAATTTTAATAAATTGCATAAAGAGATAGATTTTGCAATTTGGATACAGTTTATGGCGGTTCCATAAGCAAACAAGAAAATCAACGTGTTTTCGTTGGAATGACGATAAACTGTGATGAATGGAAAATCTTTCATTATGCAAATTTAAAAAAATAAAAAGAAACGAAAGAGGTCATTAGATGAAGGAATTATTATTAAAATATAAGGAAATCATCGCATATTTATTTTTCGGAGGTTTGACGACGGTGGTCAATATTGTCGTCTATTTTGTCTGCACCAATGTGTTGGGCCTGAATTATCTTGTCGCCAATGCGATTTCATGGGCGGCGGCAGTGGCTTTTGCCTATGTGACAAATCGAACCTGGGTATTTGAAAGTAAGGTCAGAGGAGTTTCAGCCGTTTTGCGGGAACTGACGACTTTTGTTGGCTGTCGGCTGCTTTCCGGAGTGATGGATATGGCGATCATGTTTATCAGCGTGGATGTGATCGGCATCCCGGACAGTGTGGCGAAGTTTATTACCCAGGTTGTTGTCGTTGTTTTAAATTATATTTTCAGCAAGCTGATCATCTTCCGGAAATAATTCACAATTGAATCACAATTGAATCACAATCCATTCACAAATGCTTGTTACAATGACATCATCAAATGAAACAGAACGGAGGAAACACTATGAGTGATTTTTATAATTACCATGAGGATGATCAGAAACGCCCGGAACAGTCAGCAAATGATTATAACTATTATCAGCAGACATCGGATGGAGTACGAAGAACATACTCTCCTTATGATACACCGGAACCGAATAAATCTGAAAAGAAAAAAGGAAATTTTGGAGTGAAACTGGTGAAAGCCGTATGTCTGGGACTGGCCTTTGGACTGGTAGCCGGTGGTGTATTCTGGGGCATCGGCGGCTTGATGGGTGTGACGAACGGTAAGGGTGAAGCAGCGAACAGCGGCATGAATGTGAATATTGTAAAGACATCTTCGACGGATGTAAAAACCATCAGTGCAACGGATGTGTCCGATATCGTTGAACAGTGTATGCCGTCGATCGTTGCGGTCAATACACAGGTTGTGACGACCAGTAACTTTTTTGGTCAGACCTATTCTCAGGAAGGCAGCGGCGCCGGCTCGGGAATTATCATGAGTGAAGCCGACGGAACTCTTTATATTATGACAAATTATCATGTTATCCAGGACTCCACCAGTATAAATGTGACTTTTAACGATGGAAGCACGGCGGAAGCCCAGATTAAAGGATATGATGAGACAGCGGATATTGCGGTCATTACGGTGGACTATAATTCATTAAGCGAAGATACCAAGTCGAATATAGCTGCGGCAGTCATGGGTGATTCAGGTGCTCTTAAGATTGGCAATGGTGCCATTGCTATCGGAAATGCTCTTGGATATGGCCAATCTGTAACAACGGGTTCCATCAGTGCTGTGGACAGGGAAGTTGAGATGACAGACGGTACGATGACACTTATACAGACGGATGCAGCTATCAATCCGGGAAACAGCGGCGGCGCTCTTTTGAATACAAAAGGCGAAGTCATTGGTGTGAATACGGTTAAATATTCCAATACGGATGTCGAAGGTATGGGATTTGCTATTCCGATCAATTCCGCACTGGAAACCGCACAGGGTATTATCGATGGAACGATTGTCACAAAAACGGATGAAAACACGGCATATTTGGGTATTTCCGGCGGCACCCTGAATGAGGATGAAGCAGCGAAATACGGATATCCGGCAGGTATTTATGTCAGCATGGTCGCCAGAGGTTCTGCCGCGGAGCGGGCCGGACTTGTTCAAGGCGATATCATCACCGGATTTAACGGTGAGGCGATTTCCACCATGGAAGAATTACAGGAAAAACTGGAAGCCTGCATGCCGGGAGATCAGGTGACATTGACCATTCAGCGCCAGACTGGACGCAGCTCCTTTACAGAGAGTGAGTTATCCACCATTCTGGGTTCAAAGGCGGATATGGAAGAATAATTTGAAGAAAATATAAAAGAAGTCTATCAGGGAAAGCGGATTGCCGGGCTGGCATGCGCTTTCCCTTCTGTGCTATGAACAGCTTGGTATGTTACAAGTAGGGAGGAACTGTATGAAAGATTATGAAGAAGAAGTGAAAGATACAAAAGATGTCACAAATGAAAATGAGCATAAAGATGATTATGAAGATATTTGTTATCTTTGCCGCAGGTCGGAGAGTAAGGCAGGAAAACTGATTCATTTGCCGATGGAAGGTATTTGCATCTGTCCGGATTGTATGCAGCGGAGCTTTACAATGATGAGCAATTCAAATATCAATTATGATGATTTGATGCGGAACATGAATCTGCAGGACATGTTTCCGGGAAATCTGCAGGATGGCATTCCAAAAAGTCAGCGGTTAAAAAAGAAAAAACCGCAGGAGAAAAAGGAGGCGGCCATTGATCTGAAGCAGATTCTGCCGCCGCACCAGATCAAAGCCCGGCTGGATGATTATGTGATCGGTCAGGATTATGCGAAGAAGGTCATGTCCGTTGCGGTGTATAACCATTATAAACGGGTAGCGACCAATATGATGGATGAGATTGAAATTGAAAAGTCCAATATGCTGATGATCGGGCCGACAGGCTGTGGGAAAACTTATCTGGTACGAACTCTGGCAAAATTGCTTGATGTACCGTTGGCTATCGCGGATGCCACATCGCTGACAGAGGCCGGTTACATCGGCGATGACATCGAAAGTGTTGTTTCTAAGCTTCTGGCGGCTGCGGGTAATGATGTGGAAAAAGCAGAGAGGGGCATTATTTTTATTGATGAGATTGATAAGATCGCTAAAAAGAAAAATACGACGAGCCGGGATGTGAGTGGAGAGTCGGTACAGCAGGGACTTTTAAAGCTGCTGGAAGGCAGCGACGTCGAGGTGCCTGTGGGAGCCAGCAGTAAAAATGCCATGGTCCCGCTGACTACGGTAAATACCCGAAATATTTTATTTATTTGTGGCGGAGCATTTCCGGACCTGGAAGGGATTATTAAAGCCCGGTTAAATAAGACGAGCGGTATTGGTTTTGGAGCGGCTTTGAATGATGCCTACGACCAGGATCCGGATATAATAAGCCAGGTGACCATTGATGATCTTCGAGAATTTGGCATGATTCCGGAATTTATCGGACGTCTGCCGGTGATTTTTACATTGAAAGGACTGGACGAGGAGGCCTTGGTAAAGATTTTGAAGGAGCCGAAAAATGCCATTATCAAACAGTATCAGAAATTATTGGCTCTGGACGAGGTGGATTTACAGTTTGATGATGGGGCGCTTGAGTCTATAGCCAAACGGGCGATTGAGAAAAAGACCGGAGCACGGGCACTGCGTTCCATTATCGAAGAGCTCATGCTGGACATTATGTATCAGATACCGAAGGATGACAATATCGGTCGGGTAACGATCACGAAACCATATGTAGAGCATACGGGCGGCCCGTTGATCGAGATGCGGGGAGTTTTCAGTCTGCCGAATAAAACGCCGGCGGCAGGCATAGAATAGACTGATATGAATTCGGGAGTGATTTGATTGGCTTTGACTGAGGAGCAGCTGCGCTGCCGGGATATCATTCTGTCTCAGGAATATGCGGATTTTATTGTTGAGTACGGCGGAAATATCGATGTCATGGTGAATACTTACAATCCATCCTGCTATGAGGTGATCAACAGCAGTTATGTGGTCATTCATAAACCACTTCCTGAGGATGGACAATTGAATCCGGATGAGTATGGATACAATATGATTCCGACTGTCATGGGACTGATGGATACGACAAGTATGGAAGAGAGCGGTATATTGCCGGTGCATTACAGCCCGGCTTCCGGATACAGAGGCAGTGGCGTGTTGGTCAGTATTATTGATACAGGAATTGATTATACCCATCCGGCCTTTCGTTTTTCGAACGGTTCCACACGGATGTTGTCTATTTGGGACCAGACGATTCAGTCGGATAACGTACCGGAGAACTTCCCTTACGGAACGCTGTACACCAGTGATGATATTGATCGGGCGTTGTTTTCAGAAGAACCTATGGAACTGATCCCTACCCGGGATGAAGAGGGGCATGGGACGTTTATGGCCGGAATCATTGCCGGCAGTGAGGATACGGCGAACAGTTTTGTTGGTGCGGCACCGGAAGCTTCGATTATCGCGGTTAAATTAAAACCGGCTAAGGATTATCTGAGAGAGTATTATGTTTTGAAGGAAGGATCGGTTGCCTTCCAGGAAACAGATATTTTTATGGCAGTTCAATTTTCCCTGAAGCAGGCAGCCAAATATCGGATGCCCCTGGTCATCTGCCTGGGAATAGGCAATAGTCTGGACAGTCACGAAGGAACATCAAGTCTGAGTCAGTATTTAAATTGGATCAACAATCTGACCGGCATCTGCATCACTGTTGCTGCGGGAAATGAATTAGGAAGGGCCCATCATTTTTCCGGTTTTATTCCGGGCAAAGATGACAGTCAGAATGTGGAGCTTCGGGTCGGTGAAAATGAACGGGGGTTTCAGATGGAAATCTGGGGGTCTCTTGCCGATGTTTTCTCAGTGGAAATTGTTTCACCGGAAGGCGAGCGAATTGCCAGAAGTCAGTCCCGGCTCGGTGTATCGCAGAGGGTGCGGCTCCTGTTTGAAGATACGGAAATCTATTTGGCGGATAAATCGGTGGGCCTCACGAGCGGTCAGTTTCTTATGGTACTGCAGTTTCGAAATCCAACACCGGGGATATGGTCTCTGAGGGTATATGGGGATCGGATATCCAATGGACGTTTTGACATATGGCTGCCGATGGAAAAGTTTATCGAGGAAGATACTTATTTTCTCAGTCCGGATCCGGACATTACAGTATCCTCCGTGGCGACGACCAATTCTCTGATAGTGGCGGCCAATTATAATCATTATAATAACAGCCTTTACATTCATTCCAGCCGGGGCTACACGGCTTCCGGGTTTATTAAACCGGATATTGCAGCTCCGGGAGTGGATGTGTTTGGACCGCTTCCGGGAGGCAGGTACGGGCAGATGACAGGCTCAAGTGTCTCGGCTGCTCATGCGGCTGGTGCGGCGGCGCTGCTTTTAGAATGGGGACTGCTTCATGTGATCATTATCAATATGGATGGCAATGATATTCGACGACTGCTCATCCAGGGAGCGATTCAGAAGAGCGGCGAAACCTATCCAAACAAGGGGTGGGGATATGGCGCAATGAATTTGAAAAATACCTTTGAAACTTTACGTGTTCTGAGGTAGAATAGAAGAAAACAAAGGAGGTACAAGGATGGCATTTATTGATGATTTAAAACAAGGTCTTAGTGATGTTACGAAAACTGTTTATGAAAAATCAGAGCAGTTTGTAGGCATTCAGAAATTGCGGATGAAAAAGAACTCTCTGAACAGTGAGTTAAAGGCAACCTATATTGAAATCGGCAAGATGGTTTACGAAGAGAAAAAAGCGGGTGCGGAATTTTCTGGTCCGGTTGTCCAGTTGTGCCAAAAAGTTGATTTAGGTTTGGAAGCGATTCAGGAAGTGGAAGCACAGATTGAAGAAGTAAAAACCAAAAATGAAGTTGTAGATGACGATTTTGATGTAGATGATATTTTTGAAGAAGATGTGGAAGAAGTAGCAGCAGAAGAAGCCATTTCGGAGGCGGAAGAAGCCGCGGCAGAAGTGGAGGAAGCTGTTGCAGAAGCCGAAGAGGCGGCGGCAGAAGTGGAAGAGGCTGTTGCGGAGGCGGAAGAAGCTGTTACAGAAGCTGAAGAGACAGCCAAAGAAGCTGAAAAAGAAGAAGTTTAAAAATGTTCAAGTAAATTCAGGAACTGGCACGCATTTGCGTGCCAGTTTTCGGGTCAGGAATTATGTGGAAAAGAGGAAAAACGGTGACAGTATTTGATGAACGGATTGAAACACTGAGGGAAGCAATGCGGGCCGAACATATCGATTTTTATCTGATACCGACGGCGGATGACCATGCCTCCGAATATGTCAGTGATTATTATAAAGTGAGAAATTATTATGCAGGTTTTACCGGTTCTGCCGGAACCCTCTTGATTGGTATGGGTATGGCGGGACTCTGGACCGACGGCAGGTATTTTATCCAGGCAGAAAATCAGTTGGCGGGGAGTCAGGTGCAATTATTTCGTATGGGAAGTGTCGACGAACCGACTTTGGTTGAATATTTGAGAGAAAATCTGCCGGCGGGCGGAACGTTGGCGTTTGACGGGCAGGTTGTCGATCTGGCCCGGGGACAGGATTATGCGGATATGCTGGCTTCAAAGCAGGGACGGATTTTGTGGGACCATGATCTGGCGGGAAGCCTCTGGAGAGAACGGCCCTCCCGTTCGTCTGAACCGGTATACATTTTGGAGGAAAAATATACCGGGAAGAGTCGTCAGAAGAAGCTGGAAGAACTTCGGCAATATCTGAAAGAGAAGGGTGGTGATACAATCCTTCTTGCTTCTCTGGAGGATATTGCCTGGCTGCTGAATCTTCGGGGAAATGATGTACGGCATACGCCGGTCTTTTTAGCCTTTGCGAGAATTGATAAAGAGAAAGTCAATCTCTATGGGGACAGTAATGCATTTTCAAAAGAAATAACCACAGCGCTGGCTGAGGATGGCGTTGTGTTAAAGCCTTACATGGATGTTTATGATGAATTGAAAACACTTTCCGGCGGCAGCCTGATATATGACCCGGTAAAGGTAAATTATGCTCTGAGTCAGTGCGTGCCGGAGGATGTTCGGGTTCTTCCTTCGGATATCAATGAAATGATCCCAAAATCAGTAAAAAATGAAATTGAGCTTGATAACCTGCGTCGTGTCCATATTAAAGATGGTGTAGCTGTCACTAAATTTATGTACTGGCTGAAAAAGAATGTAGGAAAGATTTACATATCGGAAATCAGCGCTTCCGACTATCTTCAAAAACTTCGTTCAGATATTGATACTTACCTGGATCTGAGTTTTGATACGATTTCTGCTTATAAAGCCAATGCGGCGATGATGCACTACAGTGCCACACCGGAGACCGATGCGGTTCTGGAACCGTCAGGAATGCTCCTGGTGGATTCAGGTGGTCAATATTACGAGGGAACGACAGATATTACCCGTACCTTTATTCTGGGAACGATTTCCGAGGAAGAAAAGAAACATTTTACCCTGGTAGCCAAGTCCATGCTCAATCTGGCAAATGCCAAATTCCTCTATGGTTGTTCCGGATATAATCTGGACATTCTGGCCCGGGGGCCGCTTTGGAATCTGGGGATTGATTATCAATGCGGCACGGGTCATGGGGTCGGTTATCTGCTGAGCGTCCATGAGGGACCAAATGGTTTTCGGTGGAAACGGGTGCCGGAGCAGAAGGATTTTTCTATTCTTGAGGCGGGTATGGTAACGACGGACGAGCCGGGCGTTTATATTGAAGGAAGTCATGGAATCCGTACGGAAAATGAACTTATTTGTGTCAGGGATGAAAAAAACAGTTATGGCCAGTTTATGCGGTTTGAAATGCTGACCTGGGTGCCGATCGATCTGGATGGTATCGATATCCGGTGGCTGAATCCGGAGGATATCGATCAGTTGAACACTTATCATCAGACGGTCTATGAGAAAATCAGTCCCTATCTGAATGCCGAAGAAAGAGAATGGCTCCGGTATTATACCCGGCCTTTAGGAGAACAATAATAGAAATTTTCAAAAGGGAACCTGATAGACAAGCAAGTCTATTTATGGTATTATTTATGATGTAATATGAGCTTAAAAAATTTATAATAAAAACCAGGAGGGAAAGATCAATGAAATTTTTTATTGACACAGCGAAAGTCGATGATATTAAGAAAGCAAACGACATGGGTGTTATTTGTGGTGTAACAACAAACCCATCTTTAATTGCGAAGGAAGGCCGTGTCTTTGAAGAAGTCATTGCTGAAATTGCGTCTATTGTCGACGGACCAATCAGCGGTGAAGTTAAAGCAACAACAACAGATGCAGAAGGAATGATCGCAGAAGGACGTGCAATCGCTGCCATTCATCCAAACATGGTCGTAAAGATTCCTATGACGGCAGAAGGCTTAAAAGCTTGTAAGGTATTATCTTCCGAAGGCATCAAAACAAACGTTACTTTGATTTTTACAGCAAACCAGGCATTACTGGCAGCAAGAGCGGGTGCAACTTACGTATCTCCGTTCCTTGGCAGACTGGATGATATATCTACACCAGGCATTGATTTGATCCGCACAATCTCCGAAATTTTTGCTGTTGCCGGTATTGAAACAGAAATTATTGCAGCCAGCGTTCGTCATCCGATTCATGTCATTGACTGCGCACTTGCAGGTGCTGATATCGCTACGGTTCCGTACAGTGTTATTGAACAGATGATCAAACATCCACTGACAGATCAGGGGATTGAAAAGTTCCAGGCAGACTATAAAGCTGTATTTGGCGAATAATTGATTTAAAAATTAACGATACTAGAAGAATAGCGGGAATATCCCGCTATTCCTATGAAGAAAAGGCAGGTTAGAAGATGAATACAGTAGAACTTCAGAAGATGGCGAATGATATCCGCAAGGGTATTGTGACGGCTGTACACAGTGCGAAATCCGGACATCCGGGAGGCTCTTTATCTGCGGCAGATATTTTCACATATCTTTATTTTGAAGAGATGAATGTGGATCCGAAGGCAGCGGATAAAGCGGACAGAGATCGTTTTGTATTATCTAAAGGTCATGTGGCGCCGGCTTATTATTCCACTTTGGCTCACAAAGGGTTTTTCCCGGTAGAAGATTTGACCACACTCCGTAAAGTCGGTTCTTATCTCCAGGGACATCCGGACAAAAAACATATTCCGGGTGTTGATATGTCCAGCGGTTCCCTGGGACAGGGCGTTTCTGCAGCCGTAGGCATGGCTTTATCGGCAAAATTAAGCGACGACGCTTACCGCGTATATACACTTCTCGGCGACGGTGAAATCCAGGAAGGACAGGTTTGGGAAGCAGCTATGTTTGCTGGTGCGCGGAAGCTGGATAACCTTGTTGTTATTGTGGATAATAACGGACTTCAGATTGACGGGAATATTGAAGACGTATGTTCTCCGTATCCAATTGATAAAAAATTCGAGGCATTTAACTTCCATGTGATCAATATCGATGGTCATGACTTTGATCAGATTGCTGCTGCATTTGCAGAAGCACGGGCGACCAAAGGGATGCCGACAGCCATTATCGCAAAAACTGTAAAGGGTAAAGGCGTATCTTTTATGGAAAATCAGGCAAGCTGGCATGGCACCGCACCAAATGATGAACAGTATAAAATTGCTATGGAAGATTTGGAGAAAGTAGGTGAAGCACTGTGTCAGAAGTAAAAAAGATTGCAACAAGAGAAAGTTATGGCAATGCGCTGACTGAGCTTGGCGCAAAACATGAAAATCTGGTTGTTCTGGACGCCGACCTTGCTGCGGCTACGAAAACAGGTGTATTTAAAAAAGCATATCCGGAACGTCACATCGACTGTGGTATCGCTGAATGTAATATGATGGGGATTGCGGCCGGACTGGCAGCTACAGGCAAGGTTCCTTTTGCAAGTACATTTGCCATGTTTGCGGCGGGACGTGCATTCGAACAGATTCGTAATTCGATCGGTTATCCAAAGCTGAATGTAAAAATTGGTGCAACACATGCGGGTATTTCTGTTGGTGAAGATGGCGCAACACATCAGTGCAATGAAGATATTGCTTTGATGCGGACGATTCCTGGGATGGTCGTTATCAACCCTGCGGATGATGTGGAAGCAAGAGCCGCTGTTTATGCTGCCTATGAGCATGAAGGGCCGGTGTACATGCGTTTTGGACGTTTAGCTGTTCCGGTGATCAACGATCATCCGGATTATAAATTTGAGATTGGTAAAGGTATTACCTTAAAAGATGGTAAAGATATGACGATCATCGCCACCGGACTTTGTGTTTCCGAATCTCTGGAAGCGGCGAAATTGTTGGCGGCCGATGGGATTGATGCCAGAGTGATCAATATTCATACGATCAAACCATTAGACGAGGCATTGGTCGTCAAAGCAGCCAAGGAAACCGGTCGTATTTTTACGGTGGAAGAACATTCAATTATCGGTGGTCTCGGAAGTGCGGTATGCGATACATTGGCAGCTCAGGCGCCGACAAAAGTCACTAAGATCGGCGTAGAAGATACCTATGGCGAGTCTGGTCCGGCTGTGGAATTGATTCACAAATATGGTCTGGATGCAGAAGGCATTTATAAAAAAATTAAAGAATCTTTATAAAAGATAACAGTACAGCCTGCGGATAAAAAAACATTTGTTCGCAGGCTTTGTTTTTATTGTACGATGCTTGTGTTTTGTATAAAAATCCGCTATAATTTAAAATGGTTTCTTATTTATTATAAATGGAGTGAAAGGCATAATATGAAAAACAGTGATTTTTATGATTTTGGTGAACAGATACAAAAGATTGTTCAGTCAGCCATTGATTCCAATGACTTCAAAGAATTAAATGCGACTGTGCGTCAGACGGTGAATGATGCGGTCAGTGCAGTGCGTTCCGGCGTTTCTCAGGCATCGGAAAACATGTCAAAGGCGCAGAATAAAGGCGAGACTGCCGGGCCTCAGGTTCACCGGGGAGAGGTGAAAAGACAGTCTTCTTATAAACAACGTGATAAAGAACAGGCGAAGTATTTTGCTTCCCATCCGAAGGGAGAGATTGGCGGGACACTGATGGTGGTGATCGGCTTTATTCTGAGCACCATGTTTGGAATCGGTCTGGCAGTTCTGCTTATTGTTCAGTTTGTCCTGGATGGATTGACGGCATTGTTTATTCCTATTTTTATCCTGTTGCTCTTTTTCATTATCTTTATGATACTTGGAATGCGGGGATATCGTATCACATCAAGGATTAAACGGTTCAGAGAGTACCGGAAGATTTTAGATGACCGGGAATTTTGTGACGTGGAAGAGCTGGCCCGGAAGCTTGGAAAAACGTCGGCATATGTGGTAAAAGATTTAAAAGAGATGATGAAATACCAGATGTTTTTACAGGGGCATTTGGATAAGCAGGATAAATGTTTTATGATAACTGATCAGGCTTACAGTCAGTATTGTCAGGCTCAGAAGAGTCTCGAAGAGCGGGAGGCCCGGGCCAGGGCTGAAGCGGCAAAAATGGCAGATCCAAAATATTCTGAGGAAGTGCGGATGATGCTCACCGAAGGGAAACGATATGTTGAACATATCCGTGCCTGTAATGATGCGATTCCGGATGTGGAGATTTCGGCAAAGATTTCCCGGTTAGAATTGATCATTTCCAGAATTTTCACCCAGGTGGAGAAGGACCCATCCCTGGCACCGGAGCTTCATCAATTTATGAATTATTATCTTCCGACGACACAGAAGCTTTTGGATGTTTATCAGGAATTGGATGATCAGCCCGTACAGGGGCAGAATATTTCTGAAACTAAAAAAGAAATTGAAGCAACTTTAGATACGATCAACCAGGCGTTTGAAAATCTTCTGGACAGTTGCTATAAAGATACGGCATGGGACATTTCAACGGATATTTCTGTTCTGAATACGATGCTGGCCAAAGAAGGATTGACCGGAGATGAGATGCCGGTTCGGACATCCAAAAACACAACTGCCTAGAATGAGCCATACATAAGAGGCCTGGAAAGTAAGGAGAGAGAACGATGAGCGAAGCATTTAAAGAGTTTCAAACGGCACCGACACTGGTGTTTGATGAAGTGCCGGAGATGAAAGAAAAGGCCGAGTTGGCTGAGACGGCAGCGAAAGAGCCGGAACCGATGGATGATTCGGTTTTGAGTGAGGAAGAACGGGCCATGGTTGACAGCTTTAGTCAGCAAATTGATCTGAATAACACGAATGCGATTTTAAAATATGGTGCCGGGGTTCAGAAGAAGATGGCGGATTTTTCAGAAGCCGCGCTGGAAAATGTAAAGTCCAAGGATTTGGGCGAGGTTGGGGATATGCTCAGCAATGTGGTCACAGAACTGAAAAGCTTTGATGCGGAAGAAGAGAGTAAAGGCTTTTTTGGCGGTCTGTTTAAGAAAACATCGAATAAAATGGTCTCAATGAAGGCAAAATACGCCAAGGCTGAGGATAATGTGATGCAGATATGCAAATCTCTGGAAGCTCATCAGGTTGTTTTGCTGAAAGATATTGCTACTCTTGATAAAATGTATGAATTGAATCTGACTTATTTTAAAGAGCTGACCATGTATATTCTGGCTGGTAAGAAAAAGCTGGCACAAGTACGAAATGAAGAACTTCCGGTATTGATTCAGAAGGCAGAGGCCAGTGGCCTGGCTGAGGATGCCCAGGCGGCCAAGGATCTGGAAGGCCTGTGCCAGCGCTTTGAGAAAAAGCTTCACGATCTGGATTTAACCCGTATGATCTCCATCCAGACTGCACCCCAGATTCGTCTTGTGCAGAACAGCGATACAGTGATGGTGGAAAAGATACAGTCGACGGTGGTCAATACTATCCCACTCTGGAAGAGTCAGATGGTGCTGGCCCTTGGGGTGGAACATTCCAATCAGGCGGCAAAGGCTCAGCAGCAGGTGACGGATATGACCAATGAGCTTTTAAAAAAGAATGCGGAAACCCTTAAGATGGCGTCGATCGAGACGGCAAAAGCTTCCGAAAGAGGTATTGTGGATATTGAAACTCTGAAACAGACGAACGAATCCCTTATCTCGACACTGGATGAAATTATGAAGATTCAGACAGAGGGAAGAGAGAAACGTCTGGCGGCAGAAGGTGAACTGCGTCAGATGGAAGACGACTTAAAGAAAAAACTGCTGGAAATACGCAAATAATGAAACGTTGTTTGTATTTGATGAGTGTATTGACTATGATATGGAGCCTTGCCGCATGCGGCAAGGCCGTTTCGTCCCATCAGGATATTTTCGGAACAGAGGAAGAGCACCGAGGTTTTGTTGATGAAGATGAGACAATAGAAATCGTCCATGGTGATGAGATTTCGGTTCAGATGGATAAAATAAATGTGGGTTTTGCTCAAAGTTCAAATCTCAGTGAATGGCAGGTTACCCAGACAGAATCCTTTTACAGTGCATTTACGGAAGCTGACGGGTATCATTTGAATATTCAGGATGCTCATGGTGATGCAGCCCGTCAGGCAGAACAGTTGAATAAACTTATCGATGCGCCGATGGATGTGTTGTTTATCGTTCAGGAGGAATCGAAGCTTATTACGGATGCCGTGGCGCGAGCTGAAAATCTTGGAATCCGGGTGATTTTGCTAAGTCCCGAAGAGAAAGATGCACTGAGCGGTGGGGAAGCACGGCGGCTGTTGGAAACGGAAGAGGTTATATACAAAAAGAGGTAGTTATGGCAGGAAAAAAAGAGTATATAAAGATTAGAGGTGCCAGAGAGCATAATTTAAAGGGAATTGATATTGATATTCCAAGAAATGAACTGGTCGTTTTGACCGGTCTCAGCGGTTCAGGAAAATCTTCTCTGGCCTTTGATACAATTTACGCAGAGGGACAACGCCGGTATATGGAATCCTTATCCTCCTATGCCCGCCAGTTCCTTGGTCAGATGGAAAAACCGGATGTGGAAAGTATTTCAGGGTTGCCTCCGGCGATTTCTATTGATCAGAAATCAACGAATCGGAATCCCCGTTCTACGGTCGGAACAGTGACGGAAATTTATGATTATTTGCGTTTGCTGTATGCCCGTATTGGGATACCCCATTGTCCAAAATGCGGAAAAGTGATTCAGAAGCAGACGGTGGACCAGATGGTGGACGCCATTCTGGCACTGCCTGAACGGACCCGGATTCAGCTTTTGGCGCCGGTAGTTCGCGGACGTAAGGGAGAACATGTGATAATTTTTCAGCAGGCGAAGCGCAGCGGATATGTCCGGGTGATGGTGGATGGAAATCTCTATGAATTATCGGAAGAAATCAAACTGGATAAAAATAAAAAGCACAATATAGAAATTGTTGTGGATCGGCTGGCAGTAAAGCCAGGTATCGAAAAGCGTTTGACAGACTCACTGGAAACGACATTAAAATTATCCGACGGCCTTGTGGTTGTTGATGTGATCGGCGGTGAACCGATGAACTTCAGTCAGAGTTTTTCATGTCCGGACTGTGGTGTCAGCCTGGAGGAAATTGAGCCAAGAAGTTTTTCTTTCAATAATCCTTTTGGAGCCTGCCCGGTATGCAAAGGTCTTGGATTTAAAATGGAATTTTCACCGGAACTGCTGATTCCGGACACGTCATTGAGTATTAATAATGGAGCAATCGTGGCCATGGGCTGGCAGTCGGCCAACGTAGAGGGAAGTTTTACCAATGCTATTCTGGCTGCTCTGGCAGACCATTATCATTTTTCTCTGGATACGCCGTTTAAAGATTATCCGAAAAAAATACAGGATATACTGATTCACGGCACAAATGGGGAATATGTAAAGGTTCATTATAAGGGAATGCGCGGCGAAGGTGTCTACGATGTGGCCTTTGAGGGGCTGGTTCGTAACATGGAGCGTAAATATCGGGAAACCGGTTCTGAGATTACGCGTCAGGCATATGAGAACTTCATGATGATCACACCTTGCGGCGAGTGCGGAGGCAAACGTTTGAAGCGGGAGTCGTTGGCAGTTACGGTTTCTGAAAAAAATATTGCAGAAATTACAGAAATGTCCATTGTGGAGCTTTTAAATTTCATGAACCATCTGACACTGAGCGAACATCAGCAGATGATCGGGCAGCAGATTTTGAAGGAAATCCGTTCGCGCCTTGGCTTTCTTGTTAATGTGGGGCTGGATTACCTTATGCTGGCCCGTTCCACTGGCACTCTGTCCGGCGGCGAAGCGCAGCGAATCCGTCTGGCGACCCAGATCGGATCCGGGCTGGTGGGAGTGGCATATATTCTGGACGAGCCAAGTATTGGTCTTCACCAGAAGGATAATGACAAGCTATTGAAGGCGCTGAAAGAACTTCGGGATTTGGGAAATAGTCTGATAGTGGTGGAACATGATGAGGATACTATGCTGGAATCGGATTATGTGGTGGATATAGGACCGGGCGCGGGAGAACATGGCGGTGAAGTGGTGGCAAAAGGCACACCAAAAGAATTTATCCGGAGCCGGAAATCTATTACAGCGGCTTACCTTTCCGGCAAAAAACGAATACCGGTTCCAAAGGAACGCCGACAGCCAACGGGTCACCTGACCATTCTCGGAGCCCAGGAAAATAATTTGAAAAATATTGACGTGGATATTCCTTTAGGCGTCTTTACCTGTGTGACGGGGGTTTCCGGCTCAGGAAAGAGTTCTATTGTGAATGAGATTTTATATAAACGGCTGGCCAGAGATCTGAATCATTCCAGGACCTCCCGACCGGGTAAGCATAAAGACCTTCTCGGTGCGGACCAGTTGGATAAGGTCATTAATATTGACCAGTCACCGATCGGACGAACGCCCCGTTCCAATCCGGCCACCTATACCGGTGTCTTTGATATAATCCGCGATTTGTTTGCTTCTACAGTGGACGCCAAAGAACGAGGTTATAAAAAGGGACGTTTCAGTTTCAATGTTAAGGGCGGCCGGTGTGAGGCCTGTGCCGGTGACGGAATCATTAAGATAGAAATGCATTTTCTGGCGGATGTTTATGTGCCTTGTGAGGTCTGTCAGGGAAAGCGTTATAATCGGGAAACACTGGAAGTTAAATACAAAGGTAAAAACATCTATGATGTTCTTAATATGACTGTGGAAGAAGCACTGGAGTTTTTTGAAAACGTGCCATCGATTCGCCGAAAAATGGAAACCCTCAATGATGTGGGTCTTTCCTATGTTCGTCTTGGACAGCCGTCGACGACCCTGTCCGGCGGTGAAGCACAGCGTGTCAAATTGGCGACAGAGCTGAGCCGAAGAAGTACAGGAAAGACGATTTATATTCTGGATGAGCCGACCACCGGCCTTCACTTTGCCGATGTCCATAAGCTTATCGAGATTCTGCATCGACTGACCGACGGCGGCAATACGGTCGTTGTCATTGAACACAATCTGGATGTGATCAAGACGGCGGACTATATTATTGATATCGGTCCCGACGGCGGCGACAGGGGCGGTACAGTGATTGCCCAGGGTACACCGGAGGAAGTAGCCCAGTCACCGGTTTCCTATACCGGAAAATATATTCGAAAGTATCTGGAACGGGATAAAAAGTCACCGGGTTTATAAAATTGAGTAGCATTTAGAATGAAAATGTTGTATTATAGAAATTACCTGTTTTTATATTAGATTGTGATAGATAACATAGGAGGAGACGGTACATGAATCGAGAAATGATTATCGTATTGGACTTCGGCGGACAGTATAATCAGTTGATTGCAAGACGTGTGAGAGAATGCCATGTCTACTGTGAGGTCCATCCACATACCATGACACTGGAACAGATTAAAGAGTTAAATCCAAAGGGAATCATTTTTACCGGCGGGCCAAACAGCGTCTATGGGGAAGATTCGCCGACATATCAGAAAGAAATTTTTGAACTGGGCGTGCCGATTTTAGGCATTTGCTATGGCTCCCAGTTGATGGCTCATATATTGGGCGGTAAGGTTGAGACAGCCCCAGTCAGTGAATACGGTAAAACCGAAGTGGATGTCAACACCTCCTCTGTGATTTTTGAAGGTGTTTCCGAAAAAACAATCTGCTGGATGAGCCATACCGACTATATTGCAGAAGCACCGGCCGGTTTCAAAGTTGTGGCCAGCACTCCGGTCTGCCCGGTGGCCGCCATGGAATGTCCGGAAAAGAAATTCTACGCAACCCAGTTCCATCCGGAGGTTATGCATACTCAGGAAGGTATAACGATGCTCTCTAATTTTGTCTATAAAGTCTGCGGATGTAGTGGAGACTGGAAGATGGATTCCTTTGTTGAATCGACAATTGAACAGCTTCGGGAAAAAATCGGCGACGGTAAAGTGCTCTGTGCTCTGTCCGGTGGCGTAGACTCCTCTGTGGCAGCCGTTATGCTTGCCAAAGCCGTTGGCAAACAGCTTACCTGCGTTTTTGTAGATCATGGTCTGCTTCGTAAAAATGAAGGTGATGAAGTGGCAGCCGTTTTCGGACCAGATGGTCCATATGATTTAAATTTTGTTCGCGTGAATGCTCAGGAGCGTTTTTACAGTAAACTTGCGGGAGTAACCGAGCCGGAAGCGAAACGTAAGATTATCGGTGAGGAATTCATCCGTGTGTTTGAAGAAGAAGCCAAAAAAATCGGCGCTGTAGATTTCCTTGTCCAGGGTACGATTTATCCGGATGTCATCGAATCCGGCCTTGGCAAATCCGCAGTGATCAAATCCCACCATAATGTGGGCGGTCTCCCGGATTATGTCGATTTCAAAGAAATCATCGAACCTCTGCGCCTTCTCTTCAAAGATGAAGTCCGTAATGCGGGCCGCGAACTCGGCATTCCGGAATACCTTGTAAGCCGTCAGCCATTCCCGGGCCCGGGCCTTGGAATCCGTATCATTGGCGAAGTTACCGAAGAAAAAGTCCACATCGTTCAGGATGCCGATTATATCTACCGTGAAGAAATCGCCAAAGCAGGCGTTGACAAAGACCTTGGTCAGTACTTTGCTGCACTTACCAATATGCGATCTGTTGGCGTTATGGGCGACGGACGTACCTACGACTATGCGATTGCCCTCCGGGCCGTCACCACAAGCGACTTCATGACCGCTGAATCCGCACATATTCCGTGGGAAGTCCTCGAAAAAGTTACAAATCGTATTGTCAACGAAGTTAAAGGCGTTAACCGCGTGCTCTATGACTGCACAGGAAAACCACCGGCAACGATTGAGTTTGAATAATGAAAGACACTTGACAAACCCAGTATTTATGCGGGGTACAGGACTTTCAAGATGTATTTTGATAACAATTTGATAACAGTAGATTTTCTGCATTTATTATCCTGTGAACCAGTGGTTTGCAGGTGATGTGGAGAATTCCAAATAGAAAAGGTCTAACTGAACTTAAAAAATTCGGTTAGACCTTTTTACGTGTAAAATTATTGGTTGTCTTTTAAAGCACGTTTTTCTTTACGAGCAGCCAACCAAGCATTAATTCCCATTTTGGCAATGGTGACTAAGACGATTGCGATAATAGGAGCTAAGAAAGCTGATGAGGTGCCCAATATAGGTGCAAGAGCAACAGAAATTGCTCCGACAATATAGTTTTGAGCAGCTCCAGATTCTTTTAATATGGCTAATCTATTTTCACTATATCGTTCATCACCTGAGAAGAATGCTTCTATCTCATCAAGAACTTTTTCGTAGAATATAGAGTGTCCTTTCTGTGCACCAAAAGGAACGTTTGTAGACATAGATGCTGTTAACCAAGCCTGTGCTACTTGCTCATAATCTCCTAATTGACAATATAATTCATTGATTGTTTTCTGCTGATATCCGGGAAGGCATAGCAACCAAGAGTCTGGGTATTCTGTAAAAATTTCTTCTATGGTAGTCATTCTGTCATCTCCTTTATGTATGTGGCTGAAATTGCATGTGTTGTTTGATGTAGAGTTTGAGGATCAATCCCACCTATACTGATTCCACCATGAGTTCCGGCTGGAGCATAAGAGCCAATTAGCATTGCTGCAATAGAACGACTTTCTGGAATAACTATAGGACTACCAGATTGTCCAGGACGTGATTGTATATTCAATACAATGTTCTTTGCCTTTATTCTAGAAGAATCAATCAATATATTAGCACCTACAGAAGTATTTTGTTGAGTTAATACCATTCTTCCGTGATCACAATGTGGATAACCGAACAAAGAGATGTTTTCACCAACATGAACAGAATCTGTTGATGAAAGTGTGAATGTTGACTGTGTTTTTTGAGGGATTTCTAATAAGCAGACATCATATAAGGGATTGATTTCTTTTATTTTGGCAGGAATACAGTTTACTTGAGTATCGGAAGTATCTTGATAATCCTGAATAGAATTTACCTTATTCATAATGATGACTAGGCCGTTATCGTTATTATCTACGACATGAGCAGCTGTTGCAAGTAATCCCGGTTTGTTAATGAAAAAAGCAGTGCCTAAGAGAGTAATTCCATTTGGCGTAATTCTGCCGACTGGATGTACTACATAGCTAATATCTGTAAAAAACATAATCATTCCTCCATATTTTTATGATTTTTAATTATTGGATTCATTTTTGCGAAAAGCAAGAACTTCATTGCGAAAGCGTTCTGTTTCCAGTTTTGGATAGTGGTAACGCCATTCATCGTATTCATCTTGTGTGATTTCTTCCCTGCGGAGTTTTTCAGCAATACGATTCCAGGAGTAAAAAAGTTCAAACATACTTAGATACGATTTGGAGCTGCGGTCTAATCTCAGGCAGAGTTCACCTTCAATCTCGCCGATTTTAAGTCCGTATACATCTTCCAGAGTAAAGAACGTATGCATGAGTCCTACATAGGTGTCAATATCTGGAACATTTAATGCTTCCGGAGCAACATCAAGTGTTTCTGCAAGGGCATTTAGATAAGCTTCTTTTGGATTTCGTTTGCCTGTTTCATATTGAGCAATTCGGACATCAGCCTGATTTTCGCTGAATCCGATACATTTACCGAGATATTTCTGTGTCATGCCACGGAGATTACGGAAAAAGTGGATACGTTCGCCAATAGCCATATTTTATCATCCTTTCAAAATAAGTTATTTATATTCGTATTTATATAAAAAATCATAACATATTAGTATTGGTGATTCAATAAATTTAACAAAAAAATATAGAAATAGTTCAAAATAAAATAAAAAAAGTTAGTAAATGACTTGAAAGCCTATTGCAATGTATAGTATATGGTGTTATTATAATGATACAATACAAATATGTATAGTATAAATGAAAAACAAAACAAATATATTTCATATAAAGGAGGGTATTTATGCAGAAGATGTTTATGAGAGTAGAAGAAGTGGCGGAGGAATTGGATGTATCTGTTCCATATGCGTATAAGTTGATTCGACAGATGAATGCAGAATTAAAGAAAACAGGATGTGTGACGATTGCAGGAAGAATTGATAGAAAATATTTTTACGAACATTTTTACGGAACAAAATCATACGAAAGGGGGTAAATGGATGCCAGTATACAAAAATGAAAAAAATGGAACATGGTATGTAATGGCTCGTTATGTGGATTGGCGTGGCGAGCGTAAACAAAAATGCCAGAGAGGTTTCGCAACGAAAAAAGAAGCACAGGAGTGGGAACGACAGTTCCAGCTTCAGAAAAAAGCTGATATTGATATGACATTGGAGAGTTTTTGCAAATTATATGAAAAGGATGTACGACCGCGACTGAAACTGAATACTTGGCTGACAAAAGAACATATCATTCAGACAAAGATTCTTCCCTATCTTGGAAACAGAAAGCTTTCCGAGATTAAAGCAAAAGATGTCATTGACTGGCAGAATGAAATCAGAACCTTGAAAACACCGGGAGGAAAGACACTTTCTCCCACATATTTGAGGACAATTCATGCACAGTTGAGTTCTATTTTCAATCATGCAAATCGGTATTATGACCTGAATATCAATCCTGCAAAAAAGGCAGGAACGATGGGAATGGAAGAAAGTAAAGAAATGCTGTTTTGGACGAAAGAAGAATATCTTCAGTTTGCAGAAGCTATGATGGACAAACCGCTGTCCTATTATGCATTCGAAATGCTGTACTGGTGCGGTATCAGGGAAGGCGAACTTTTAGCACTGACTCCGGCAGATTTTGATTTTGAAGCAGAGACTGTACGGATTAATAAATCCTATCAACGTCTGAAAGGGGAAGATGTGATTACATCTCCGAAAACACGGAAAGGTAACAGGACAATTAAGATGCCGAAGTTCCTGTGTGAAGAGATGCAGGATTGTCTGAAAATGTATTACGATTTGAAAGACTCTGACCGACTTTTTCCTGTCAGTAAACATTATTTATTCAGTGAAATGGACAGAGGATGTAAAGCTATGGGTGTGAAAAGAATCAGAATCCATGATCTTAGACATTCGCATGTTTCTCTGCTGATTGATATGGGATTTACAGCATTAGCGATAGGAAACCGTGTTGGACATGAAGCTGAAAAAATCACATATCGTTATGCACATCTTTTCCCGTCGGTGCAGACAGAAATGGCAAACAGACTGGATATGGTGTTTATGATACACTAGAATTACCGAAAAAAAGCGTCAGAATTCCCTGAAATCAGCAAGGGAAATTCCCCAAAAAAGGCGGGACATATTGAACCA
>NZ_SLXA01000017.1 GCF_004340975.1 Frisingicoccus caecimuris | reverse complement strand
ATGTCAAGTTGATTGAACCGCCGTGTACCGAACGGTACGCACGGTGGTGTGAGAGGTCGGAATTTCTCAATCAAGAGAAATTCCTCCTACTCGATCAATAAGTAGAAAAACTGATTAAGGAATTTGTGTACAGACCTTTCTGTGGGCAGTCGAGATAGGCAGTTCGGCCATTTCAGATTCTGTATAAAGGCAGACGGAAAGACTTTCGTTCATCGGTTCCGGGGTGTCCATGATCTCTCCAAGATAGACATTCATATGCCAGATTCGATGAGAGAATACGTGCTTGATTTCTTTGCAGTATTCATAAAGTCGGACAGACAGACCATAATTTTCATAAAACATTTCTTCGAAGCTGACAGGTGACTCCACTTCATACTGAACAAATCCATAAAGATTTTCCAAAAGGCCGTCATTGTTTTTTATCAGAAAATATTTACCGTCTTTTTTTAAGATGGCCGTAATATAATATAAATCTGTTTTTGATGTATTTTTTATATTGACCGGAAGCAGGCATTCTGTTCCGGCAGCATGGGCTTTGCAAAAAGAGCGGACCGGGCAGTGTTCACAGTCCGGATGTCTTGGTGTACAGATACCGGCGCCCAGATCCATCATTCCCTGATTAAACATAGAAGGGTCAGTACCCTGAATGAGTTCATCCATCAGAAGTTGATACGCTTTTTTTGTTTTTTCCAGGGCAATGTTATCCTGACGATCATAAATTCTTGATAGAATGCGCAGCGTATTGCCATCGATCACACCCTTTTCCTGTCCGAAGGCAATGCTTGAAATGGCGCTGGATGTATAAGCACCGATACCTTTCAACCGGATGATCGTATCATAAGTTTCAGGAAAATGACCGCCGTATTCGGTCATGATCTGCCGGGCAGCTTCCTGCATATGGCGGACACGGCGGTAATAACCAAGTCCTTCCCAGAGTTTGAAGACCAGGTCTTCATCAGCTTCAGCCAGAGAAGCAATATCCGGCAGTGTCCTGAGAAAGCGGGTGTAATATTTTTTTACCGTATCCACCTGGGTTTGTTGAAGCATGATTTCGCTGACCCAGATGGCATAGGGATCCCGCGTATGACGCCAGGGCAGATCGCGGCCTTCTTTTTTATACCACTCGATTAAGTTTTTCTGAAATTTCTCAATATCCATTAAATTGCACATAGGCAAAGTGTAACATATTTATCAGGATTTTTCTATATTTCGGGAAGGATTTTTCAATTTGACGACGAATATATATAATAAGGAGGGATTTTCATGAATATTCGGGAAAAACAAGAAATATGGGAAAAAGAATATTTAAGTCCCTATGCATCTTTAAGCCAGAATTCTCTTGGACGGGACCGGGAGGAACCTCAATGCGATCTGCGTCCATTATACCAACGGGACAGGGACCGTATCCTCCATTCCAAATCTTTTCGGAGGATGAAGCATAAAACTCAGGTTTTTCTGGCCCCGGCCGGGGATCATTACCGGACACGTCTGACCCATACACTGGAGGTTTCTCAGATTGCCCGAACGATTGCAAGAGCTTTGCGGATGAATGAAGATCTGACCGAAGCTATTGCCCTTGGACATGACCTTGGACATACGCCTTTTGGCCATGCGGGAGAAGATATTTTGAACAGGCTGCATCCGGAAGGTTTTAAACATTATTACCAGAGTGTCCGGGTGGTAGAATTGCTTGAAAAAAATTGTCAGGGGCTGAATTTGACAAAGGAGGTCAGAGATGGTATGATGAACCATTCCACATCACGGATGCCGATGACGATGGAAGGAAAGATCGTCCGCTTCGCTGACAAGATCGCATATATTAATCATGATATTGATGACGCCATTCGGGCGCATATTATCAGTGAAGAAGATTTGCCAAAGGTATATACGGATGTTCTTGGACATTCACCAAAGCAGAGGCTGAATTCCCTGATTCACAGTATTATCGGTGAAAGCATGGATCAGCCGGATATCCGCATGGCTGAAGAGGTTGAAAAAGCGATGTTGGGGCTGCGAACCTATATGTTTGAAAATGTATATACGAATCCTATTGCTAAAGGACAGGAGAAAAAAGCCCAGAATATGTTGGAAGTGCTGTACCATCATTTTATGAAAAATTTTCATGAGCTTCCGGCAGAATATGTAGGGCTTGTCACAGAGCGGGGCGAAAGGTTGGAGTCAGTAGTGTGCGATTATATTGCAGGGATGACAGACCAGTATTCAATTAATGTTTACGAAAATCTGTACGTGCCTTTTGTGTGGAAGGTGGTTTAAGTGTTTTATTCCGACGATGTGATAGAAGAAGTCCGTTCACGTAATGACGTGGTGGACCTGATTGGAAATTACATAAAACTGACAAAAAAGGGCAGTTCTTATTTTGGACTATGCCCGTTTCATAATGAAAAATCACCATCTTTTTCGGTGAGCAGAGATAAACAGATGTATTATTGTTTTGGCTGCGGCGCCGGAGGTAATGTATTTACATTTGTGATGGAATACGAAAATTATACCTTTGTGGAAGCTGTGAAATATCTGGCGGAACGGGCCGGAATAAAGCTTCCGGAGGTGGAAGTGACCGAAGAACAAAAACGGATTCAGAACAAACGGCAGCAGCTTTTGGATATACAAAAACAGGCGGCTCAGTATTTTTATTATCAGTTGAAGAGCAAAAACGGCGCCAATGCCCGGGCTTATTTTGAAAAGCGTCGTCTTACAAAGGAGACGATCGCCCATTTTGGACTGGGTTTTTCCAATCCCTACAGTAATGATCTGTATCAGTTTTTAAAAAGTAAAGGATATGACGATCAGATTTTGAAAGATTCGGGATTAGTGACTATTGATGAAAAACATGGTGCCCATGATAAGTTCTGGAACCGGGTCATGTTCCCGATCATGGATGTGAATAATAAAGTTATTGGTTTCGGGGGACGGGTCCTCGGTGAAGGAACGCCAAAATATCTGAATTCGCCGGAAACCCTTTTGTTTGATAAGAGCCGGAATCTCTACGGATTGAATTTTGGACGGACATCTAGACAGCCTTTTATGATCATTTGCGAAGGATATATGGATGTAATCGCTATGCATCAGGCCGGATTCACCAACGCAGTGGCGTCTCTTGGAACGGCCTTTACCCTTCAACATGGTATTCTTTTAAAACGGTATACAGAGGAAGTCCGCCTGGCCTATGACAGTGATGAAGCCGGTGTAAAAGCAGCACTTCGTGCGATTCCTATTCTGCGTTCTGCGGGGCTGCGGATTCGGATCATACATATGAATCCTTATAAGGATCCGGACGAATTTATTAAAAATCTCGGCATGGAGGCGTTTCAGGAGCGAATCGATCAGGCAGAAAACAGCTTTTTATTTGAAGTGTCCGTGTTAGAGCGGTCTTATAATCTTGGGGATCCGGACGGAAAGACCCGTTTTTTCAATGCGGTGGCGCAGCGCCTGCTGGAATTCGAACAGGAGTTGGAGAGGAATAATTATATCGAAGCCATCGCCAGAAAGTATGGCATTTCTTTCACGGATTTGCAGAAGCTTGTGAACCGCTATGGCCTGACGCTTCCAGAGCGGCAGACGATGCGGGAAGAACACCCGGCGGCCGGTCGGGAGAAAGATAACGGCCAGTATCCGGAAGCGTTGCTTGCGGCTCAGAAGCTGTTATTAACCTGGCTGGTCAACGATGTCACCTTATTCAAAAAAATCAGACCATGGCTCGATTGGGAAGACTTTGTACATCCGGTCTACCGGACAGTAGGCCGTGCAGTGTATGAAGCTATTGAGACGACGGGACAGATCGTACCCGGGCAGATCATTGATCTTTTTCAGGAAAAGGATGAACAAAAGCTTGTCGCAGGCATTTTTAATTCGGATATTGCAGGAATTGAGGATAAAAATGCCAGGGAAAAAGCGTTGACAGAAACCGTTATTCGAATTAAAAAGTATCATTTGGAGGAGTTGACCCGACATACCCAGGATTTGGGCGAATTGCAGAAAATTATCCGGATGAAATCCGATTTACAGAATTTGCATATTTCTCTCTAGTATGGAAAGAATATAGACAGATTGCCAGGAGGATGAATATGGGCGAAAAGATGACATTTAACGAACGTTTAAAAATGCTGGTATCGTCCAGCCGTAATAGAAAAGACAGTATGGCTTTTCAGGAAGTTCTCGATTATTTTTCTGATATTGATCTGACTGAAGAACAGATTGAACAGATTTATGACGCTATGGAAAAGGCCCATGTGGATTTGATGAAAATAGATGACAGCGATGTGCCGGAAGATTTTCTTGAAGAGGAAAGCAACGAGGAAATACCGGAGATTGACCTTTCCGTGCCGGAAGGGGTCAGCCTGGAGGACCCGGTGCGCATGTATCTGAAAGAAATCGGAAAAGTGCCGCTGTTGTCTACAGAGGAAGAATTGGAGCTGGCAAAACGGATTGAGGATGGGGATGAAGAGGCGAAGCAGCGCCTTTCCGAGGCAAATCTGCGTCTTGTTGTAAGTATTGCCAAACGCTATGTGGGCCGGGGGATGATGTTCCTGGATCTGATTCAGGAGGGAAATCTTGGCTTGATGAAAGCGGTGGAGAAATTTGATTATCGCAAAGGTTATAAATTCAGTACCTATGCGACCTGGTGGATCCGTCAGGCGATTACCCGGGCGATCGCGGATCAGGCCCGGACCATACGAATCCCGGTGCATATGGTAGAGACGATCAATAAACTGCGCCGCACGGCCAGACAGCTTCTTCAGGAACTGGGAAGAGAAGCGACTCCGGAAGAGATTGCCGGGCGGATGAACCTGCCTGTGGAACGTGTTCAGGAGATCATGAAGATTGCCCAGGAGCCGGTTTCTCTGGAAACACCGATCGGTGAAGAAGAGGACAGCCATCTGGGGGATTTTATTCAGGATGATCATGTGCCTGTACCTGCGGAAGCGGCGGCTTTTTCTGTGCTTCAGGAACAATTAGAGGAAGTATTGGCTACCCTGTCGGACAGGGAAGCAAAGGTACTTCGTCTGCGGTTTGGACTGGATGACGGAAGGGCGCGGACATTAGAGGAAGTAGGCAAGGAGTTTAATGTGACGAGGGAACGCATTCGTCAGATTGAAGCCAAGGCTTTGCGTAAGCTCCGCAGCCGTGGAAGAAGCAGTAAGTTAGTTGATTTTTTGTCGAATTAGGAGACGATCATGGTAAAAATATCTCATAGATTAATTCAGGTTGCCGGACTGGTACCTGAGGGCTCGCGATTGGCCGATGTGGGAACAGATCATGGCTATGTACCAATATGGTTATTGCAGCAGGGGCGGATTCCGTCGGCCATTGCGATGGACGTCAATCAAGGGCCGTTATGTCGTGCCAGAGAAAACAGAGACCGATATGGATTCCAGGATGTGATGGACCTTCGTCTCTCTGATGGCCTGGAAAAACTTCAGCCCGGGGAGGCAGATACGGTCCTCATAGCCGGAATGGGCGGACCGCTGATGATTCGGATTCTCTCAGAAGGACGAAGCAATGCGGAAGGCGTTTCATCCTGGGTGCTCCAGCCCCAGTCAGAAATCCCGTCGGTACGGCGTTTTTTGATCGAACACGATTTTAAGATCGTGGATGAAATCATGCTCATGGATGAAGAAAAGTATTATATGGCTATGAGAGCTGTGCCGGGAAAGGAGCCCGGGTGGAATGAAACCGAGTATTTGTTCGGTAAGGTTCTTCTCCGACAGAAACACCCTGTATTGCTGGACTATTTAGAAAAAGAAAAGAGAATTTATCATAAAATTTTAAAACAATTAGATGAAACCCATCAGTCCGGCACGGAGCGCTACAGAGAGGTCACGGGCTATCTGGAGGAACTGGGTCGGGGGATGGATTATTACAGTAAATAAGTGGGTGAATACATATGAACGGTAAAGAATTATATGTGCTTCTTCAGAGACATTTTCCAAATGAGGCGGCGCTTTCATGGGATAATGTGGGACTTCTGTGCGGACGTATGGATAAAGATATCCGGACAGTTTATATCGCTCTGGATGCGACAACGGATGTGGTTGACGGGGCGGTAGAAGCCGGAGCAGATTTGCTGCTGACCCACCATCCGGTGATCTTTTCAGCAATCAAACGGATTGAAGAAGGCGATTATCTGGGGGAACGGCTTCTGCGCATGGTAGAAAACCACGTGGCCTGCTATGCCATGCACACCAATTATGATGTAAAGCGTATGGCAGATCTGGTGGTTTCCCGGATGGGACTTAAAAATCCTGAGGTATTGGAAGCCACAGCAGCTGACGGCAGCGAAGGCATCGGATATACAGGAGACTTTGAGACGCCGATGACTCTGGAAACCTGTGCTTTAAAAATCAAAGCCTGGTTTCATATTCCGGACGTGCGTGTTTATGGTGATTTAAATCAGAAAATTCAACGGGTTTCTGTCTGTCCGGGTTCGGCCAAAGGGATGGAAGACTTCGCGTTGGCCCAGGGGGGCCAGGTACTGATCGGCGGTGATTTCGGACACCATGAAGGTCTGGACTGCCTGGAAAAACATATAGCTGTGATCGATGCAGGACATTATGGGCTGGAACATGTTTTTATTGATGATATGGCCGGCTTTTTTACGAAATATTGCCCGGAAATAAAGGTGTGTAAGTCGAAAATTGTCTATCCATTTCGAACAATGTAGAGAAGGTGATATGATGGGAAAAATAAACAACATTCAAGTAACTGTTCTGGATGAACAGCGGGAATATTCTGCGGGAGTTTCACTGGAGAAGGTTGCCGGAGATTTTCAGGACAGATATCCGCACAGGATTATAATGGCGCGGGTGAACGGAAAATTAAATGAACTGCATAAATCACTGGATGGGGACGCTCTGGTGGAGTTTGTGACGACCGGGGAGAAGATCGGCGAACAGTCGTATCGCCGGACGGCAACACTGATGCTGACAAAGGCTGTTCGGGATGTCATGGGAAAATCCGAAAAGCTGGTTGTTCAGTTTTCAGTACACAAGGGTTATTATTGTGAAATTAAGGGCCATATGCCAATGGAAGAGAATCTGCTTAAAAAATTGAGTCAGCGCATGAGAATACTGGCAGAACAAAATCTTCCGATCATCAAACGCACAGTGTCCACAAGAGAAGCGGCCGAAATGTTTGAATCAAACGGAATGGCAGGAAAAGTTTCTCTTTTGAAATATCGCAGAGCTTCTAGGGTAAATATGTATCAGCTTGAAGATATTTTGGATTATTATTACGGATATATGGCTCCGTCTACAGGTTATATCACCCGGTTTGAACTGATTCCATACCGCGATGGCTTTGTCATGCAAATGCCTGTGGCGGAAGCTCCGGAGATCATCCAGGAGTTTAAGCCGTCAGAAAAGATTTTCAATGTGCTTAAAGAATCCACACTCTGGGGCGAACGGCTTGGCATATGCAATGCCGGACAGTTAAATGACTGTATTTCCAATGGTGAATTTATGGAGTTGATGCTTGTTTCCGAAGCGCTTCAGGAAAAAAATATTGCGGATATTGCAGAAGATATTTATAATAGCGGCAAACGTATTATTCTTATTGCCGGCCCCTCTTCTTCGGGAAAAACAACCTTTTCCCATCGCCTCAGTGTACAACTTCGTGCCAAAGGATTAAAGCCTCATCCGATTCCGGTAGATAATTACTTTGTTGACCGGGAAAAGACACCAAGAGATGAAGATGGCAATTATAATTTTGAATGTCTGGAAGCTTTAAATATTGATCAGTTTAATAAGGATATGACCGGGCTTCTGGCAGGAGATCGGGTGGAACTGCCGACTTTTAATTTTGTAAGTGGAAAGTCTGAGTATGGTAAAAATAATTTTATGCAGATAGGGGCGGAAGATGTTCTTGTCATCGAAGGCATTCATTGTTTGAATGATGCATTAACGAGCAGTATTCCGAAGGATGATAAATATCGGGTGTATATCAGTGCTCTGACCCAGTTGAATCTGGACGAACACAATCGCATTGCAACGACAGACGGTCGATTGATCCGACGTATTGTCAGGGATGCGGCCCATAGAGGAACACAGGCTGCCCACACGATTGCCATGTGGAACTCGGTGCGGCGAGGAGAGGAATTTAATATTTTTCCATATCAGGAGAATGCCGACGCCCAGTTTAATTCAGCGTTGATCTATGAATTATCCGTATTGAAGCAGTTTGCTGAACCGCTGTTATTCCGCATACGGCCGGAGCAGCCTGAATATGAAGAAGCCAAACGCCTTTTGAAATTCCTGGATTATTTTGTGGGAGTTACAAGTGAAAATATCCCGAAAAATTCGATTCTCAGAGAGTTCATCGGAGGAAGTTACTTTAATGTATAGACCTCTTTACAAATGTGTGAAAGAGTGCTAATATAATATTTCAAGTCTGCCAAATGGTCGCGCCTGTATCTACCGAAAGGTTTCAGGTGAGGAAAGTCCGAGCTTCGCAGGGCAGGATGCCGGATAACGTCCGGTGGAGGCGACTCTAAGGAAAGTGCAACAGAAATAAACCGCCGGTATCGACCGGCAAGGGTGGAAAGGCGGGGTAAGAGCCCACCGTCCTTCTGGTAACAGGAGGGGCTATGTAAACCCCATCCGAAGCAAGACCGCACATGAGACGATACGGCGGCCCGTCGTGTCTCAGGGTAGGTTGCTGGAGCTTCCTGGCAACAGGAAGTCGAGATAGATGACCATTTTTAACATAACTCGGCTTACAGGCAGACTTGAAAAAAGATACTGATTTTCAGTGTCTTTTTTCATTATCATCAGAAAACAATGAAAAACAAAAGAGGGTAAGGGTGGAAAATGAATGGTTTAAAAAGAGCCTGGGGAATAGTATCACCAATGGTGATTTTTCTTGTGATTCAGCGTGTGATTTCTTTTAGTGCGGCTTTTACATTTATGAACAGTAAAGTGGATGCAGCCGAAATCCTAAGTGACAAACAGATAATGGAGCTGCAGATCAATGCTGCTGAAATGTTGAGCAACAATATCGTTTTGATGTCGGGAATTGCGGCGATACTTTCTATTCCGATTTTTTATCGGGCTTTAAATAAAGAGTGGATGAAACGGCCGTATCGTATTTTGCCGATTTGCGGACCGTTTCGACGTTATATTTATGTGATTTTATCTGCTGTCGGCATGACAATGGCTTTTAATCTGGCCGTCAATGCATTTGAATTGTTTCGATATGATATTGACTATGCTCAGCTGGCCAGGGGAATTTATTCGGAACCGTTGTTTATGCAGGTCGTGGTCATCGGTTTTTTTATGCCGGTCGTAGAGGAATTGATGTTTCGTGGTCTTATCTATGAACGACTGGGGCAATACGGTAATGAAGCCGCCAGAGTCATTCTGACGAGTATTTTGTTTGGTGTCTATCACGGAACGCTCATTCAGATCGCATATGCTTTTGTCTTCTCGATACTCATGATTTTTGCCTATAAACGTACCGGAACTTTTTGGGCGCCGGTTCTGTTCCATATTTCCAGCAATCTGTCTTCTCTGGTTTTGAATCAGATGAATCCGCTGTCTTCCATGGGTTATTCCATCGGGATTGTTGCATTCTTTCTTCTTGGAATGTTTGGTCTGTATGGTTTAAAACAGGGGAAATTTTACAAAATTATTCCATTACAGAGATTCAGTATGGAGAAAAATTCTGTCGAATGTGACGAGTAACTGTCAGAAGAATGTGATTTACCCGATCAAAAAATAGCGATATAATCATTGACAGGAAGAGAAAAATCATGTATGATGAATGCATGGACGAACGAATGTTCGGAGCTAAATCACAGATAAGGAGAAATGAATCTATGGGAAACAAAGTGGATAAGGTAGATAAGCTGAAAGCATTGGATGCGGCTATTGCACATATAGAGAAACAGTATGGTAAAGGCTCGGTTATGAAATTGGGAGACAACACTGCCAATATGGATGTGGAGACGGTACCTACCGGGGCTTTGAGTCTGGATTTGGCGCTTGGACTGGGCGGTGTTCCAAAGGGGCGTATTATTGAAATCTATGGCCCTGAATCTTCAGGAAAGACAACAGTGACGTTACATATGGTTGCAGAAGTACAAAAGCTCGGCGGTATCGCCGGATTTATCGATGCAGAGCATGCTCTTGACCCGGCTTATGCACGAAATATCGGTGTAGATATTGACAATCTTTATATTTCTCAGCCGGATAATGGTGAGCAGGCTCTGGAGATTGCCGAAACGATGGTTCGTTCCGGTGCCATTGATATTGTTGTTATTGACTCGGTTGCTGCACTTGTTCCAAAGGCGGAGATTGATGGCGAGATGGGAGATGCCCATGTCGGATTGCAGGCTCGTCTGATGTCTCAGGCATTGCGTAAATTAACTGCTGTGATCAGTAAGTCCAATTGTGTTGTGATCTTCATTAATCAGCTGCGAGAAAAGGTGGGTGTCATGTTCGGCAGCCCGGAAACAACTACAGGCGGCCGGGCGCTGAAGTTCTATTCTTCTGTGCGGATGGATATTCGCCGTGTCGAATCCCTGAAGATGAATGGTGAGGTTGTCGGTAACCGTACCCGTGTCAAAGTTGTTAAAAATAAGATTGCTCCGCCGTTTAAAGAGGCTGAGTTTGATATTATGTTTGGTAAGGGGATTTCCAGAGAAGGAGATATTCTGGATCTTGCTGCGAATGTGGATATTATCGTCAAGAGCGGTGCATGGTATTCTTATAATGGTGTAAAGATTGGACAGGGACGTGAAAATGCAAAAACCTATCTGAGAGATCATCCGGAGATTATGGAAGAGGTTGCTGCAAAGGTTCGGGCACATTATGGTCTGGGCAGCCAGGTTGAAGAAACTGTTCAGGATGGCGGCAATGTGGAAGCTGAAACGATACCTTCAACAGAGAATGAATAAGTAAAAAACCCTGCTGATTTTCCTGAATGGAAAAAAGTCAGCAGGGTTTTTGAAATATTAAGGGGAAAAGCATGTTTATATCGTATACTGAAAAATCGGGAAAGTCCAAGATAAAAGTAACTTTAGCAAATGGCGACCATTTTATTATTTCAGAGAAGGACTGGCTTTCTTTTGGTGTAAAAGCAGGCGAGGATATGGCGGATACACTCCTTGAAAAGCTTTACAGAGAATATCTCATGCCAAAGGCCAGGCTTCGGGCCTTGAACCTTTTAAAAGTACGGGACAGAACTCATAAAGAGCTGATTCAGCGTTTAAAGCAGGATGGTTATCCGGAGGAGATCGTTCGACAGACGATAGAATATGTGGACGGTTATCATTACGTGGATGATGCTCGTTTCGCGAAAAATTATATTGAATACAGAGGTCATCGGAAAAGCCGCAGAGAACTTGAGTATGAGCTGGCATTGAAAGGGATTGATATGTATCATCTGGCAGAACTGGAAGATGAGATGAAACTGCCGGATGATAAGGAGACAATTCGGGAAATTCTGAAAAAGCGATGGGGCGAGGACCCGTCACCGGATATAAAGGAAAAAGAGCGGATGATGCGCTACCTGGGAAGACGGGGATTTCATGGCGGAGACATACTCTCTGCTTATCGGAATTTGGGCATTTAAGACAATTTTTTACAGAATATTTAGTCAATATGTCAGTAGAATCATGAAATCCACTTGACATCATTATAAAAAAAGTATAGAATTTAAGTGTTGTATTTATGTACAATTAAAACTAAATAAGGAGGTGCTCCTGTGCCGCTAATTACTGCAGTTATTGCCATTGTTGCAGCTGTTTTAATTACTGCTCTTATCGTTTGGAATGTGGCGATTTCTTATAGAAAAAAAGTCGTGGAATCCAAGATTGGTTCAGCAGAGGAAAAGGCTCGAGAGATTATTGACGAAGCCATGAAGACTGCTGAAACGAAAAAACGTGAAGGCCTTCTTGAAGTCAAGGAAGAAGCTTTAAGGAATAAAAATGAGCTTGAAAAAGAAAGCAAGGAACGCAGAAACGAATTACAGAAGTACGAAAAACGTGTACTTTCTAAGGAAGAAGCTGTGGACCGTAAGGCAGATTCTCTTGAACGCAGAGAAAACCAACTGGCATCACGCGAGGACAGATTGAACAAGCAGCTGGCAGAAGTAAATGAACTGAACCAGAAAAGAGTACAGGAACTCGAAAGAATCTCAGGTTTAACCTCCGAACAAGCAAAGGAATATCTTTTAAGAACGGTTGAAGATGATGTAAAGCATGAAACCGCAATGTTAGTTAAAGACCTTGAAAACAAGGCAAAGGAAGAAGCGAATAAGAAAGCAAAGGAATACGTGGTCACAGCTATCCAGAAATGTGCTGCAGACCATGTAGCGGAGACGACGATTTCTGTTGTGCCGCTGCCGAATGATGAAATGAAAGGCCGTATTATCGGACGTGAAGGGCGTAATATTCGTACTTTAGAGACGATGACCGGTATTGATTTGATCATTGATGACACACCGGAAGCAGTTATTTTATCCAGCTTTGATCCGATTCGTCGTGAAGTGGCACGGATCGCTCTGGAGAAATTGATTGTGGATGGGCGTATTCATCCGGCACGAATCGAAGAGATGGTTGAAAAGGCCCAGAAAGAGGTTGAGACCATGATTCGAGAGGAAGGGGAAGCAGCAACTCTGGAAGTTGGGGTACATGGTATCCATCCGGAATTGGTGCGTTTGCTTGGTAAGATGAAATATCGTACAAGCTATGGACAAAATGCTTTGAAACATTCTATCGAAGTGGCGCATTTATCCGGTTTGCTGGCTGGTGAGCTGGGCGCTGATGTAAGGATGGCTAAAAGAGCTGGATTGTTACATGATATTGGTAAATCCGTAGACCACGAGATGGAAGGTTCACATATTTCCATCGGCGTGGATTTGTGCCGCAAATACAAGGAATCTGCGATTGTTATTAATGCCGTAGAATCTCATCACGGCGACGTAGAACCAGAAACGCTGATTGCATGTATTGTACAGGCTGCAGATACAATTTCTGCCGCAAGACCAGGAGCTCGCAGAGAAACCTTAGAAACTTATACTAACAGATTAAAACAATTAGAAGATATTGCCAATGAATTTAAAGGCGTTGATAAATCTTTTGCTATACAGGCAGGACGAGAGATTCGCATCATGGTAGTTCCAGAACAGGTTAACGATGATGATATGATATTATTGGCAAGAGATATTTCCAAGAAGATTGAAGATGAATTGGAATATCCGGGTCAGATTAAAGTAAATGTTATCCGTGAATCCCGGGTAACAGATTACGCAAAATAATTACATCGTTAAAATTGAAAGGATATATAGACCCTTGGAAGCGTTCGTCTTCCAGGGGTTTTATGTTTCATAAAGGAGATTTTATGCAGGGAAGAGAAGAAAAAGAAAAGATTGTCAATTATGGTCTGATTCATATCGTGGATAATGACAGAGATATTAAAACCATATTTAATAAAAAGGCTTATGAGGCCGAATTCCTGACTTTTTATGATATTTATTCCCAGAGTCTGACCGCCTATAATTTGCTATATGAGATGAGTAGTAAACCGGAGGAATATGCACGGGAAGTGGCCTTGAAAATCATGGCGCATGAGATGGAAAAAATCAATGAGATTACAAAAAAATCCAAAAGAGAGATAAAGATGATGGAAGACAGCGCTTTCACAGCTCTTTTTGTTATTCCGGCCATTGCCCGGTTCCAAACGCGGGCTACGGATCATCTTGCGGATTTCCTTGTAGAAGAATGGCGGAAAAACTTTCCGAAAAACCAGATTCAGCGGGGAGATTTTGAAAAAATCAATGCAGGTTTTAAAGAAAAGAGGGGGCTCCTTGACTTACTCAGAGGGCGCGTAGTATAATGAAAGATACGAAATTTAAAGGAGTGAAATAAATGAGCGAATCATGTAATGAATCCAGTTGCAGTTCATGTAATGTAGAAGGTTGTTCCTCAAGAAAAGCAGAGGACTTTAGTGTTCCGGCCAATGCAAAGAGTCATATTCAACATGTGATCGGCATTGTCAGCGGTAAAGGCGGTGTGGGCAAATCTCTGGTTACCTCTGAACTTGCTGTTCTTTTGCAGAAACGTGGTTATAAAGTAGGTATTTTGGATGCGGATGTTACAGGACCTTCGATTCCCAAAGTATTTGGTCTTCATGGACAGGCTTTTGGTACCGATGATGGTATTATTCCATTTGAGACAAAAACCGGAATTAAGGTTATGTCTGTAAACTTAATTTTGGATGATGAGGAAACTCCGGTCGTATGGCGTGGACCGGTTATCGCTGGTGTTGTAAAACAGTTCTGGAATGAAGTTGTCTGGGGCGAACTGGACTACCTGCTTGTGGACATGCCTCCGGGAACCGGTGATGTACCGCTGACTGTATTCCAGTCTCTTCCTGTAGACGGCATCGTTGTGGTCACCTCACCTCAGGAACTGGTAGGTATGATCGTAAAGAAAGCCTACAATATGGCTCAGATGATGAATATTCCAGTACTTGGTCTCATTCAGAATATGAGCTATATCATCTGTCCGGATTGTGGAAAAAAGATTTACATTTATGGTGAAGGTCATGGTGAAGAAACAGCCAAAGAATTGAATATTCCAGCCTATGCGTCTCTCCCTATGATTCCGGAGATTGCTGCACTGTGTGATGCCGGAGCTATTGAAGATTATGACAACATGTATCTCGGTTCATTCATTGATAAACTGACAGAAAAATAGAAATAAAAGACTCTATCATCCATCCGATTTTAAGGGATGGATGATAGAGTCTTTTTACTTACTCCAAATATTCGATAATACCTTCACCAAGACGGGAAATCCGGGCTTGTGAATAAACGTCAAAGCCTGCCTGTTCCAGACGGGAGCGTCCATTTTGGAAGGATTTTTCAATAAGGATTCCGATTCCGGCCACAGTGGCTCCGGCCATCTGAACAAGACGAGCGGCGCCGGTAGCAGCTTCACCGTTGGCAAGAAAATCATCAATAATGAGTACCCTGTCATCCCGATGAATATAATCCCGGGAGAGGGTCAGTTCATAACTTGTTCCTTTTGTAAAAGATGTGATATTTGTCTGAAATACCTGACCGTTTAAAATCTTCGATGTCTGTTTTTTCAGGATAACCATCGGTACATTCAGGGCCTGAGCCGTATAAACGGCAGGAGCTATACCGGAACTTTCAATCGTGAGTACTCGTGTGATACCGTAATCCTTGAAATGTTCACAAAAATCCAGACCAACTGCCTGCATTAATTCCGGGTCTACCTGATGGTTTAAGAATCCGTCAACTTTTAGTACAGAGTCGCTGAGGGCTTTGCCTTCTGCCAAAATTCTATCCTTAAGTAATTTCAATTTTTTCACCTCGTACGTGTATTTCCATACATTATATCACATCAATGAAATGTAGAAAAGATTTTTAAATAATTTTACAAAGAAAAACATTTTTTCACACTATGGTCATATTTTGGATATATAATAATAGAAAATTGAGCCTCGGGAGGAATAATTTTGGCTCGGAAGGGGATGCTTTATGAAAAATTGTAAAATTCTCGTGATTGATGATGAAAGCCGTATGCGAAAACTCGTCCGGGACTTTTTGACCAAAAAAGGATATGAGGTATTGGAGGCTGCCAATGGTGAGGAAGCCATGGAAATTTTCTACGAAGATAAAGATATTGATTTGTTGATTTTGGACGTCATGATGCCGAAGATGGATGGATGGGAAGTCTGCCGTGAGGTGCGGAAAACTTCCAGGGTGCCAATCATCATGCTGACGGCAAAGGCGGATGAGAGAGATGAATTACTTGGATTTGAACTTGGAGTGGACGAGTATGTAACCAAACCTTTCAGCCCGAAGATTCTTGTCGCCCGGGTCGAAGCCATCTTACGCAGGAGCAATGTGAATACTGACGATGGAATTATCCGGATCGGAGATATTACGATGAATAAAAATGCCCATGAGGTATTTGTAGGCAATCAGCCGATTGAATTGAGTTTTAAAGAGTTTGAACTTTTGGCCTATTTTATTGAGAATCAGGGAATCGCTCTGTCCAGAGAGCGCATTTTGAATAACGTGTGGAATTATGACTATTTTGGAGATGCACGGACAATCGATACCCACGTGAAAAAACTGAGAAATAAATTAGGCGAACGGGGCGGATATATCAAGACCATCTGGGGCATGGGTTATAAATTTGAAGTTACAAAGGAGTAACGGAGGCGTTTTATGAATAAATCATTGCGGGTGAAATTATCCGTCACTCTGATGGCTACCGTATTGGTGACAATGGTGATTTCCGTGCTCGTAAACAATTTTTTTCTTGTAGACTATTATATTTCAGGCAAACAGAAAACATTGATCAGCGTGTATAATCAGATCAATCAAATGTATAATACCTTTGGAGTATCCGTCGAAGAAGAAGAGAAGGATACTGCAGAAAATAATATCTATCAATGGTTTAATACAGACGCTATTGCCAGCCTGAATGATTTTCTGGATATGGAATTATCGATGGAACAGATCAGCCAGAGTAATAATATTGGCATTTTACTCTATCGTATTCAGAATAAGCGGGTGATCAATCAGCAGATTGTGTATGATATGCAGGTTCTTTTTTCTTCCAGTGGAAGCAATTCCTCTTCGGAGAAGGATGTGGAGAGCTTTGCTATTTACCGGGATTATATTCAGTCGGAAAAGCAGACGGAAATCTCCAGTGAGAGTGACCGTTATACACTTCAGAAAATTTATGTGAAGCGAATGGATTCTTCATATATATATTTGATCGGAACGATGGACAACGGAGATTATATTATGCTCCGGGCATCGGTGGAAAGTATCGAGGAGAGCGCACAGATATCCAACCAGTTTTTTATTTATGTTACGATGTGTGTCTGCGGTATCAGCTTTCTGGCCATGTTGTTTATTTCGAAACATTTTACCGAAAAGATTCTGGATCTGGCAAAAATTGCCCAGAAAATGTCCCACTTGGATTTTGCCCAGAAATATCCGGTGGAAACCCAGGATGAGATCGGTGTTTTAGGGGAAAGTATCAACACCCTTTCTGAAACGTTGGAAAAAACATTGGGTGAATTAAAGGGTGCCAATGTTCAGTTGAAGCGGGAACTGGAGCAGAAGGTTCAGATTGATGAGATGCGAAAGGAATTTTTATCGAATGTCTCACATGAGCTGAAAACACCGATCGCTCTCATTCAGGGCTATGCGGAAGGGTTGCAGGAGAATATCAATGACGACGCCGAGAGCCGGGACTTTTACTGTGAGGTCATTATGGACGAGGCGGCCAAGATGAATGTACTTGTCAAAAAACTTCTGGATCTGAATCAGATTGAATTTGGAACAGAAACATTGACGATGGAGCATTTTGATATCGTTGCGACGATTGACAATATTCTGTCTAATGCGGAGATTCTTTTCCGTCAGAAGGAGGCCGCATTAAAATTTAATGCAGATGATTCGGTTTATGTATGGGGCGACGTCTATCTGATTGAAGAAGCGTTTACGAATTATATGTCTAATGCTCTGAATCATGTGGACGGTGAACGGATAATCGAAGTTAAGGTTAAAAAAGATGGCAATAAGGCAAAAATTTCCGTATTTAATACGGGAGCGCAGATTCCGGAAAGTGATATCGATCAGATTTGGGTGAAATTCTATAAAGTAGATAAGGCACGGACACGGGAATATGGCGGCAGCGGTGTGGGCCTTTCCATTGTGAAGGCGACGATGGAACGGCATGGTCAGTCTTACGGCGTGCAAAATCGGGAGAATGGTGTGGAATTCTGGTTTACGCTGGATGCATCCAATGAGGTGCCGGAACTGTCTGAAAATATTGAGATGAACGAATAAAAAATACCCTGTGGAGCATTTTCACAGGGTATTGCGCTGTATATGTATTTTACTGTAACTCAATTTTTCCAGAGATATCATCATTAATTACATAATAAGCCATAAATTCTTCAGGTTTTACATAAAGCTTTAAATCTTTGATATCTTTGATCTTGTTACCATCATTCAGCCAGATTTCTTTAATCTTTGTAACGATATCTCTTTCGTTTACCTGTAATCCCTGATACTCTACAAACAATGATGTTTTCATAAATTGCCTCCTTAGAAATACACATCTAAATGTTCTGTTTAATATAGTAGTACTTTTTTGCGCGTTTGGCAATGGAAAATTTTATAGTTTTATGTTAGAATGGTTTAGACAAGCAAAATTTTAGGAGATTAAAGTAATGATTACAATTATTGATTATGATGCAGGAAACATAAAAAGTGTTGAAAAGGCCTGTCAATATCTTGGACAGGAGGTTTGTATCACCCGGGACAGAGACGAGATTCTGGAAGCAAGTCATGTGATTTTGCCAGGGGTTGGCGCATTCGGTGACGCCATGCGTCATTTAAAAGAATATCATTTGATACAGACAATTTATGATGTGGTGGAGAAAAAAACACCTTTCCTTGGTATATGTCTTGGTCAACAACTTTTATTTGAGCGAAGCGACGAAAGCAAGGGCGTGAATGGCCTTGGAATTTTACCGGGAGAGATACTGGAGATTCCTCCGGCGCCGGGCCTTAAGATTCCCCATATGGGATGGAATTCTCTGGATATTCGGCCGGGAGCGCGTCTTTTCAAAGGAATTGAGGGAAATCCCTATGTCTATTTTGTACATTCCTACTATTTGAAAGCAAAGCGTCCGGAGGATGTGGCGGCACGGACCTGGTACAGTGTGGATGTGGATGCGTCGGTGGAATCAGGTAATGTATTTGCCTGTCAATTCCATCCGGAAAAGAGCAGTCGTACAGGTCTTCAGATATTAAAGAATTTTATGGAAATGTAGGAGGCGTACAATGTTTACAAAACGAATTATACCATGCCTGGATGTACATAACGGAAGGGTTGTCAAAGGCGTGAATTTTGTCAATTTAAAGGACGCAGGAGACCCGGTAGAGATTGCAGCGGCCTACGACAAGGCCGGAGCGGATGAGGTTGTTTTTCTGGATATTACGGCTTCCTCGGACGCACGGAATACAGTTGTGGATCTGGTACGTCGGGTGGCAGAGAATGTATTTATTCCATTTACTGTCGGTGGTGGTATCCGGACGGTGGAAGATTTCAGAGCTTTACTCCGTGAAGGGGCCGATAAAATTTCAATTAATTCTTCAGCGATCAATCGTCCGGAGTTGATTTCAGAGGCGGCGGATAAGTTCGGCAGCCAGTGTGTCGTTGTGGCGATTGATGCCAAACGCCGGTCTGATGGCAGTGGCTGGAATATATATAAAAACGGCGGCCGGATCGATACGGGACTGGATGCCGTGGAGTGGGCCGAACGGGTGAATAAACTGGGCGCAGGAGAAATTCTTCTGACCAGTATGGACTGTGACGGCACAAAGGCCGGATACGATATTGAACTGACTCGGCAGATTGCAGAAATCGTTTCCATACCGGTCATTGCATCTGGCGGTGCGGGAACAAAAGAACATTTTTATGAAGCCCTGACCGATGGAAAAGCCGATGCTGCTTTGGCAGCCTCCCTGTTCCATTATAAAGAACTGGAAATCAGCGATTTAAAGCGTTATTTAAGCGACAGAGGCGTTTCTATACGTCTTTAAATAAAAATTACAAAGGAGAAGATAATCATGGCAGCAATCAGCAATGACTGGCTTGAACCCTTAACACCGGAATTTCGTAAGCCTTATTATGCAAAACTTTACAAAACGATACTTACCGAATATAACAGCCGCCTGATATTTCCAGCGGCGGATGATATTTTTAATGCCTTTAATTTTACTCCGTTGTCAAAGGTCAAGGTCGTTATTCTCGGCCAGGACCCATATCATGGGGACGGTCAGGCCCATGGTCTTTGCTTTTCAGTGAAACCGGATGTGGACATTCCTCCGTCTCTGGTCAATATCTATACGGAGCTCCATGAGGATCTGGGCTGCTATATACCGAACAACGGTTACTTAAAAAAGTGGGCGGACCAGGGGGTATTATTGTTGAATACGGTACTTACCGTACGGGCTCATCAGGCCAATTCACATCGGGGAATCGGATGGGAAGAGTTTACTGATGCAGCCATTCGGGTATTGAATGAGGTGGAACGGCCGATCGTATTTATTTTGTGGGGACGTCCGGCCCAGATGAAAAAAACTATGCTCAATAACCCGAAACATTTAATTTTGGAAGCGCCCCATCCGAGCCCGTTATCTGCATACCGGGGATTTTTCGGAAGCCGGCCTTTCAGCCAGACGAACAATTTCTTGAAAGAACATGGAATAGAGCCGATAGACTGGCAGATAGAAAATATACCTTCATAAAGATTAAAAAATTCTCCTCGCTGAAACCGTTTCAAGGTTTCCGTGAGGAGAATTTTTTTGGATTTAGATTCCGTCAGCCAGATTTTTATTGGCGGTGGCCAGCATAAGTTTAATACGGTTGATCTGGTTGACCTCGCTGGCGCCCGGATCGTAGTCGATGGCTACGATATTGGAGCCCGGATATGTATTTCGAAGTTCTTTAATAACGCCTTTTCCAACAATGTGGTTCGGCAGACAGCCAAATGGCTGCGTGCAGACAATATTGCCGGCGCCCTGATGAATCAGTTCGATCATTTCACCGGTCAAAAACCATCCTTCACCAGTCTGATTGCCGATTGAAACGATCGGTTCAGCATATCTGGCAAGCTCTTCGATTTTTGCCTGTGGATGGAAGTGACGGCTCTTTTCAAGTTCTTTGCGGGCTGTTTTGCGAACCGCTTCCAGGGCTTTAATAGCTGCATTGCCCATCACGGCGCCTTTCTTGCTCTTCCCAAGTTTTTCGTATTTAAAGTTACTATTATAAGCACTGTACAAGAAGAAGTCCAAAAGGTCCGGCATAACGGCTTCAGCACCTTCTTTTTCCAATAGGTCTACCAGATAGTTGTTGGCAGAAGGAGAGAATTTGACAAGAATTTCTCCAACAATGCCGACTCTTGGCTTTTTCAGGTTTTCATCAATCGGAAGTTGGTCGAAATCACGAATAATACCCTGAATATTCTTTTTAAAGCTGTTCCGATTCTTTCCTGTGATGGAATCAATACAAACCTGCTGCCAGTATTTGTGGAGACGGTCTGCTGATCCCGGATAAATTTCATAAGGACGCATCCGGTAAAGTACACGCATAAATACGTCGCCGTAAACGATAGCCTGCATCGCCCCGATCAGCAGCTTCGGGGTGAATTTCAACCCCGGATTGGATTCAAGTCCTGCAGCATTGATGGATACGACCGGAATCTGGTGCATGCCTGCATTTTGAAGCGCACGACGGATAAATCCGATATAGTTGGTTGCGCGGCAGCCGCCGCCGGTCTGGGTCATGGCGATGGCAACTTTATTTAAATCATATTTGCCTGAGAGCAGTGCTTTCATAATCTGGCCGATAACGCAGATGGAAGGGTAGCAGGCATCATTATTAACATATTTTAATCCGATATCGATGGCTTCCTTATCACAGTCAGGAAGCAAATCCACTTTCAATCCATTATACCGAAGGGCTTCGATCAATATGTCAAAATGAATCGGTGACATATTTGGTGCGAGGATTGTATAATCTTTTGCCATTTCCTCGGTAAAGATGATTCGGTCATGAGCGCTGGAATGAATCTCTCCATGAATATGTTTCTGCTCGCGCATGCGGATCGCTGCGATCAGTGAACGAATACGGATACGCGCTGCTCCCAGGTTGCTGACCTCATCAATTTTCAGGCAGGTGTAGAGGCGCCCCGAACCGGTAAGGATATCCTTTACCTGATCGGTTGTTACCGCATCCAGACCGCAGCCGAAGGAGTTGAGCTGAATCAGTTCCAGATTCTCCTGAGTCTTAACAAACTGGGCCGCCTTGTAAAGCCGTGAATGGTACATCCACTGGTCAGAGACAATGAGGGGACGCTCAATCTCAGCCAGATGGGAAACACTGTCCTCAGTCAGTACGGCGATACCATAAGAGGTGATCAGCTCCGGAATTCCGTGATTGATCTCTTTATCGATATGGTACGGACGTCCGGCAAGGACGATACCCTTCATGTTGTTGTCACGCAGATATTTGATCGTTTCTTCACCCTTATCTTTCATATCCTGACGGGCGTTGGACAGTTCGGCCCAGGCAGCTTCGACGGCATCTTTGATCTCCTGAGGACGAATGTCCGTTGTTTTACAGAATTCTTCCGTCATTCTCTGGATAATATGATCCTTATTATCCAGGGAGAGGAATGGATTCATGAAGTTAATATGTTCGGAAACCAGTTCTTCCACGTTGTTTTTAATATTTTCCGAATAAGATGTAACGATCGGGCAGTTATAGTGGTTGTTGGCGCCTTCTACCTCGTCGCGCTCATAAGGAATGCTCGGATAGAAGATGAAGTCCACACCATTTTTGATCAGCCACATGATATGCCCATGTACCAGCTTAGCCGGATAACATACGGATTCACTCGGAATAGATTCAATGCCCAACGTATAAATATTGGCAGAGGATTGCGGACTTAATACGACCTGATATCCCAGTTTTGTAAAGAAAGTAAACCAGAATGGGTAGTTTTCGTACATATTCAGTACACGCGGAATTCCAACTTTACCCCGGCTGGCTTTGTCCTCGGTCAATGGTTCATACTGGAAAATGCGTTTGTATTTATAGTCAAATAAATTCGGAATATTACTGTCGGCTTTAGCTTTTCCGATACCAACTTCACAGCGGTTGCCGGTAATGAACTGGCGTCCGCCGCTGAAACGGTTAATGGTCAGGTGACAACTGTTTGTACAGCCTTTACACCGTCCCATAGAGGTGGTGTACTTCAATGCGACCATTTTATCCAGTGAGAGCATGGTGGATTCAGTTCCATCATAACGTTCTCTGGCAATGAGAGCCGCGCCAAAGGCGCCCATGATACCGGCAATGTCCGGGCGGACAGCGTCCCGTCCGGCAATACGTTCAAAACTCCGAAGAACGGCATCATTATAGAAGGTACCACCCTGAACAACGATTTTTTCGCCCAGATCCTTCGGGTCTGTAAGTTTAATAACCTTTAAAAGGGCATTTTTAATAACGGAGTAGGCCAGCCCGGCAGAAATATCACCCACTTCTGCGCCTTCCTTCTGCGCCTGTTTAACATTGGAGTTCATAAACACTGTACATCGTGAACCCAGATCGATTGGATTTTCAGCAAATAAAGCCATTTTAGCAAAATCTGAGATTTCATAATTCAGAGATTTGGCGAAGGTTTCGATAAAAGAACCGCAGCCGGAGGAGCAGGCTTCATTTAAAAGTACGTTATCTACCGTATTATTTTTAATTTTAATACATTTCATGTCCTGACCGCCGATGTCCAGAATACAGTCAACCTCCGGTTCAAAGAAGGCGGCGGCATAGTAGTGGGCCACGGTCTCAACCTCGCCCTCATCCAGCATAAAGGCAGCTTTCATCAGAGCTTCGCCGTAACCGGTGGAGCAGGCGCGGACAATTCGTGCGCTGTCGGGAAGCAGCTTTTTGATTTCTTTTATGGCGCGAATCGTTGTATTCAGCGGACTTCCGTTATTATTGCTGTAGAAAGAATAAAGGAGTGTTCCGTCCTCACCGACAATGGCCACTTTTGTTGTGGTGGAACCGGCGTCGATACCGAGGAAACAGTCGCCCTCATAATCCTGGAGACTTCCCTTTTTAACCGCATGTTTATTGTGACGTTCTGTGAAGGCGTCATAGTCGGCCTGATCTTTAAAGAGTGGCTCCATGCGTTTGGACTCAGCCTCGATTTTAATATCCGAAGAGAGCAGGGCAATTATCTCATCCAGTGTCTGGCTTTCCGTATTGCTGTCGTTCATGGCAGCGCCCATCGCGGCAAAAAGATGAGAATTTTCCGGTGCAATAATATATTCTCCAGATAAATGGAGTGTCCGGATAAAAGCTTTCTTTAATTCGGAAAGAAAGTGAAGCGGGCCGCCAAGGAAGGCCACATGCCCCCGGATTGGTTTGCCACAGGCCAGACCACTGATGGTCTGGTTAACGACGGCCTGAAAAATAGAAGCCGATAAATCGGCTTTCGTGGCACCATCATTAATTAATGGCTGAATATCGGATTTGGCAAAAACGCCGCAGCGGGCCGCGATCGGATAGATCGCCTCGTAGTCTTTCGCATACTCGTTCAGGCCGGAGGCGTCCGTCTGAAGAAGTGATGCCATCTGGTCGATGAAGGAACCCGTACCGCCGGCACAGATACCATTCATACGCTGTTCGATATTTCCCTGAGAAAAATAAATGATTTTCGCATCTTCACCGCCAAGCTCAATTGCCACATCGGTCTTTGGTTCAAAATACTGGAGGGCAGTGGATACGGAAATAACTTCCTGAACAAAAGGTATATTCATCGGTTTAGCGATGGACATACCGCCGGAGCCAGTGATCATACCGTGAATATTCACATTGCCAAGGGCATTTTTAGCTTTGATGATCAAGTCCAGAAGTGTTTCACGGATGTTTGCAAAATGACGCTCATAATCCGAGAAGACGACTTGATTTTTGTCATCCAGACAGGCAATCTTTACGGTTGTTGAACCGATATCAATTCCTAATCTATATGTAGTATTCATGTAATTCCTCCTAAGAGTTTCTATATAAAATATATATTCTTTGTCGAATGTATTATAGTACAACCGGACGAAAAACTCAATACTCTCTTTGGCAGGATATCATACACCTTTTTCTGGAAAACAGCATAGAATAAATAAAAAACAGGTGGGCTTATGAATTATTTTGTGCGGCGTCAGGACAATGAATACGGAAGATGTGACGGGATGTTGCATGAGATTAAAGAAAGGGACACTTTATATAAGGTATCCCGTCTGTATGGCGTGACTTTAGAAGATTTAATGGAAAAAAATCCCACAGTGGATGTTTATAATCTGAGGATTGGTGATAAACTATGTATACCAGTAAAACACATACCTTATATTATCCAGGGTGGGGATACTCTGGACTGGCTTCTGGAACATTTTAACCTGGATTATGAGACCTTCCGAAACGCCAATCCCCAAATGAAACCGCTGATGCTGACAGAAAACGATGTGGTCTATATTCCGGATACGGAGGGGTAAAGGGCGGCAGTGTGGGCGGTAAGTGCCGGTTGACAAAAAACCCGGCTTTTACTATAATAAAACTAATTGCAAAACAGGAAAAGAAAGGGGCAGCTTGTATGCGGCAGCCCCTTTCATATTCACAGAAAGGGTTTTATATGTCATTATTAGATAAGATGGAACGTAAATTTGGAAAATATGCCATTCCGAATCTGATGCAATATATCATCATATTATACGTTTTGGGGATGGTTCTGCGCATTGCAACACCAGGGGTCTATGAAACCTATTTTATGTTGGACGCCAGTCAGATCCTGCATGGTCAGGTATGGCGGATTTTTACCTTTTTGCTCCAGTCGCCGTCAAACAACCTTCTGTTCTTTATTATTACGTTGTATTTTTACTATATGATCGGCAGTGTGCTGGAGAGAACCTGGGGGAGCTTTAGGTTTAATGTCTATTATTTTACCGGAGTGATCGGCACGGTACTGGCGGCAATCTTTATTTATCTTATTACCGGACGGGTCTATTATCTGGATACAACGTATATCAATGCATCGCTGTTTCTGGCCTTTGCTTTTGAATATCCGGATATGGAAGTACTGCTCATGTTCATTCTTCCGATTAAGATGAAATGGCTGGCTTATATTGATATGGCGTTGTATGCCTACAGTCTGGTTGTGGGCAATTGGGGAACACGGATTGCCATTATTGTGTCACTCTTGAACTTTATTCTGTTTTTTTCATCCATTATACGAAAAAAAGGCTATTCGCCAAAGCAGGTTCATCGAAAGATGACTTATACAAAAGCTGTCAACCAGGCGAAAAAGTCGGCGACCCATCATAAGTGTGCCGTCTGCGGGCGTACGGAAGAAGATGATGAGACATTGGAATTTCGTTATTGTTCTCGTTGTAATGGCAATTATGAGTATTGTCAGGAACATTTATTTACCCATCAACATGTCAAGTAATTCAGGTGATTTTATGAAATGGTATAAAAAGCTTTATTTGGGGGAATCCATTAAACAGGCGAAATGGGTCCGTTTTCAGATTGCTTTCGGGAAAAAACCAAAAGGATATTATTGTATTTCCCTGTCAAATTGTCCGAAAAACCTCCTGGATATTTATCCAAGCCAGTTTTTAAGAACACCGGATATGAATACGGATGGAATTTATATTGTTGGACTGGCTTCCGATAAAGCTGAAGCCTTTGATGTGGTCAGAGATATTATTGAAGATGTATATGTCCATACCCGCGGTTTTGATATAAAGAGGTATTTGGGTATTACGGTATAGAGGTGTTGATGTGCTACATATCATTCTGTTGATTTTAAAAATACTTGGATGTATCATCCTGGGAATTCTGGCATTGCTTTTAGCCGCGGTGCTGATTGTCCTTTTTGTTCCTTTTAAATATGAGTTTTCGGCGGCATACGATGGAAACCCCGAAGCATCAGGAAAACTTTCCTGGTTATTTGGGGCGATTAGGGTCTGGGGAGAGTTTAAGGATAAAAAGCTTCGGGCCAGAGCTTCGGTTTTATGGTTTCGCATTTTCAGTATGGACGAAACAGCGGATACTCAGACCAATGATGCGCCGGAAGAAACTGAGGAATCTTCTGTTTCAGCAGAACTTCCTAAGTCACCGGAATTGCAGGAAGCCGAATCTCTGAAAAGCGAGCCGGCGGAATCAGAAAGACCGGAACCGGAAAGCCCGCCGACAGCAAAGCCTGAAGCAGATATTCCGGCAGATCATTATGAAGCAGATCTCCCGGAAGCCAAGGTCTCTCTTGATGAAAAGACCGGGGGGCCGGAAAGGAAAGGACGAAAGTCAAAGCGATCGAAACGGGTGGAGAAGCCTCCAAAGGTGAAAAATAAACCCGGATTGTTTGAACGTTTGGAAAAGTGTTTTGAACACATTAGTAAGAAATATGATGCGCTTATGCATAAGAAAGAACTGGCTGAGCGGTTCTGGAACGCAGATTTTACTCAGGGCAGTATTGTTTTTGGGAAAAAAGCAATCGCATCACTGTTTCGCCATGTACTTCCGAAAAAGATTTCGGGGAATATTCATTTTGGCTTTGAAAAACCTTCGGATACAGGAAAGATTCTCGGATATGCCAGTATGCTTTATGCATGGTATGGCGACAGCCTGACATTACAGCCGGATTTTGAACAGGCTGTTCTGGAAGGAAAGATTGATATTCGAGGTTCTCTTCGCCTGTATATTTTCCTTTACTGGGGACTTCGAGGACTGTTAAACAAAGATTTAAGAAAATTATTGAGATTTATAAAGCATTTTAAAAGTAAGGAGGAAACCTTATGGCAGTAAATACATTCAGTACATCCGTTCAGTCTTTATTCGATGGTATGAACGGTATTCTTTCAACAAAATCGGTTGTGGGTGAACCGATTACCGTCAATGACACAATTATCATTCCATTAGTGGATGTCAGTTTCGGAATGGGAACGGGTTCGACTGCTTCAGATTCAAAAAAGAAAGATGCATCTGCAGGAGGATTGGGATGCAGTATGGATCCGTGTGCCGTTCTTGTTATCCGCGGTGATGTGGTGCGTATCATACCAGTAGAGAGTCATCAGTCGCCGTTTATGAAGCTGATCGATATGGTTCCGGATATTATGAATCGCTTTGCAAAAGGGGATCCGATGGACGATGTCAAAGTGGCCGAACAGGTCAACACAATCGTTGAAGATAACTAGCACTTTTTTTGCATCAGATGCATAAAATATAAAGACCAATACTATGGGGAGATGCTTATGAAACGCATTATAGGATTTATAATGTTCTGGGTAGCTGTAGGAATGACGATTATGATGTTTATTGATTCGGCTCTCCTGAGCATCTGTCTCATTCTGTTTTTTCTGGTTTTGAGTTATAATTTTTTCTGCTGCAAATAAATAAAATACGACAAAAGATAAGGTGAAAATATGAGTGTATCAAAGATAAATTTTAATGACAGCAACGAGGCCTATATTGTTGTTGAACCGATCAGTGACATTGACAAAGGAGATTTTAAGATCTATCTGGATTTGGACAGCCCGTCCTTTTTAAAATGTGAGTTTGAAAATGGCAAAGCATTTACATTATATTATGGCTATGGAAAACGAATAACTTTAAAACAGTTTTTATCCCACGTAGTGGAAAAAAATGAAGCCATTAACTTTTTAAAGTCACTGACAATGGCTTATATCGAGGCCGAAGGATATGGGATGAATACGGATCATATTCTTCTCGGTATCAACAGCGTTTTTTTTAATGAAGAAAACGGTCAGGTATCCTGTGTGTATGTACCGGTCAAGAAAGGGGTTCTTCCGACCAGACCGCTTCGGCTTTTCCTGAAGGAAATGCTTGTTAATATTGTTTACAGTGAAGAGGATGATATGACATGGCTTGGAAATACAATCCGTTATATCAGTCGGAACAGACAATTTTCTTACCAGGATTTCTATGAATTTTTGCAGACTCAGGAAGAATTGGACGGAAAACCAGTCTCAGAGGCAGAACCTGAGACAGCTCAGGAAGAAGCAATGGAACCGGAAACTGAACAGGAAATGACAGCGGAAGATGACTTAAGTGATCTGAAATCTGTCCTTGAAAGCATTCCGGCGGCGGAAAGTGTAAATGCGCTGAAGTTTGATTCAAAAGAAGAGACGGAAATTAAACCGGAAGAGACAGCAATGGAAATGCCGATGGAAGAACCGGAGAAAAAGAGTCTGGAAGAACCGGTGGAAGAACCGGAGGCGGTGAATGATGATCTTGCCCGGAGTCAGAATGTAAGCAGGACAAGAGGCGTGCTCCTGCGTCGGAAAAATCAGGCAGTTCATGTTCTGGAACAGCCGGAAGTACGTATTGGTAAAGCTGCGGCAAATGATATTTGTATTAATGATAACCCGGCGGTCAGCCGTGTACATGCAATTATCAGCCAGTTTGATGGTGACTATGTGATTCAGGACAATGGTTCAACAAATCATACTTTTGTCAATGGTATTATTTTGAATGGCAGTCAGGAGAAAACGCTGGCGGACGGTGATCGGATTCTACTTGGAAATGAGGAATTTATTTTTAAAATTTGTGAAATGTAAAAAGAAAAAGGGATATTCTTTTTGCCGTAAGGCAGGGGATATCCTTTATTTTTCTGAAAACAGATAAAGAAAAAAGGCAGCATGATTGCTGCCTTTCATAACCTCATTAAGCTCTTTCAACGGCACCGGACCGTAAACAGGAAGTACATACGTACATCTTCTTTGGTGTTCCGTTGTCGTTTACCTTTACTTTCTTAATGTTAGATTTCCACATTTTATTGCTTCTTCTATGTGAATGAGACACTTTGATTCCAAAGTGTGCTGCTTTTTCACAAACTGCACATTTTGCCATCGCCTGCCACCTCCTTAAAAGATGATATTAACCCTACAGGTTTACAACAAATCAATTCTAACAGATATTTTCCACAATTGCAAGTAAAGATTTATAAATAATGTCAAAATAAATATTTTCTTTTTTATGGAAAGCGGTTATAATATAACATATGAATATAGAATTGGAGGTTCTCGTTATGAAAGGGCACTTAAATAAAGAAGGTGGCACTGTTGCCATCGATTTAGATGTTATTTCCAGATATGCTGGCTTGACAGCCATCGAATGTTTTGGTATCGTTGGCATGGGAATGATTAGCATGAAAGATGGTCTTACCAGACTTCTTAAAAGAGAAAGCCTGACCAAGGGTGTAGAAGTGACCATCAATGATGATAATCAGATTAATATCCGTTTCCATGTGATCATTGCTTACGGCGTAAGTATTGCAACCGTTGCTGATAACTTAATGAACAATGTGAAATACAAAGTAGAGCAGTTTACTGGAATGGAAGTTGGCCGAATCGATATTTTTGTCGAAGGCGTTCGAGTGATTGATTGACATTAAGGAGGAACCAGCAGTGGTTATGAATACGATTGATGCGAACATGCTGAAAAAAATGTTCTTGTCAGGAGCACAGCGTTTAGATTCAAAAAAAGAATGGATTAATGAATTAAATGTATTTCCTGTCCCGGACGGAGATACTGGAACAAATATGACGATGACGATCATGTCGGCTGCCAGAGAAGTTCAGGCAATCGAGACACCGACGATGGAAAATCTTGCAAAAGCAATTTCTATGGGAGCATTAAGAGGCGCCAGAGGAAATTCCGGCGTTATCCTTTCACAGCTTTTCCGGGGATTTTCAAAAGAAATCAAAGAAGCAGAAGTTATTGATGCACAGATTCTTGCTTCCGCCCTGGAACGGGCAGCTGAGACGGCCTATAAGGCGGTTATGAAGCCAAAGGAAGGTACGATCCTGACAGTAGCCAAAGGAATGTCCACAAAGGCGCTGGAAGTGTTTGAAGAGACAGACGACCTGGTGGAAGGCATTGCCCGGGTTTTGGAATACGGTGATTATGTTCTGAGTCAGACTCCGGAAATGCTGCCGGTATTGAAACAGGCCGGTGTTGTAGATTCAGGCGGTCAGGGACTTATGGAAGTACTCAAAGGTGCTTATGATGGTCTGCTCGGAAAAGAAGTGGATATGTCTTCAGACTTTAAGCCGGCAGCGAAGGTTGTCGTTCCGGACAGTGATATTGATACGGCGGATATCAAATTTGGTTATTGTACCGAATTCATCGTTATGTTGGAAAAACCATATACACAGGACAGGGAGAATGAATTTAAAGCATTCCTTTCTTCGATTGGCGACAGTATTGTATGTGTCAATGACGAGGACATCGTTAAGGTTCACGTACATACCAATGATCCTGGCCTGGCGATTCAGAAAGGTTTATCCTATGGTTCTCTGACCAGTATGAAGATTGATAATATGCGTGAAGAACATAACGAAAAAGTGATTAAGGATGCTGAACGTAAGGCAGCAGAGCAGAAAGCGGCTGATGCTGCGGCGCCGAGAAAAGAGGTCGGTTTTATCGCGGTGTCCATCGGCGAGGGCATGAATGAGATTTTCAAAGGTCTTGGCGTGGATTATATTATTGAAGGCGGTCAGACGATGAATCCAAGTACGGAGGATATCATGAACGCTGTTGATAAGGTCAACGCAGATACGATCTATGTTCTGCCAAATAATAAAAATATTATTCTTGCGGCTGAACAGGCCAGATCTTTAGTAGAAGATAAAAAACTGATCGTCATTCCATCAAAGACCGTACCGCAGGGAATTACGGCGGTTGTGAATTACATTGATGGTGAGAGCGCAGAGGCGAATGCGGAGCATATGGTTCAGGAGATGGCCCGGGTGAAATCCGGTCAGGTGACCTATGCTGTCAGAGATACGGTCATTGATGACAAGACGATTACCGAAGGCGATATTATGGGAATCGGCGATTCGGGTATTCTTTCTGTGACACAGAGTGTTGATTCAGCCACAGCGGAATTGATTGATGCCTTAGTGGATGAAGAATCGGAACTGATCAGTATTTACTATGGGGAAGATGTTGCAGAGGAAGATGCGGAGGCGTTGGCTGAGCAGATTGAAGAAAAATATCCGGATGTGGATGTGGAACTTCAGAATGGCGGACAGCCGATTTACTACTATGTACTTTCTGTAGAATAATAAAAATAATCAGGGAATGTCTCCGAAAGGCGGCATTCCTTTTTTTGAAACGGTTTTAGAGGTGCGGTATGAAAATCACGGATTCTGTCCGACGTCTGAAAGGTGTCGGAGATAAAGTGGAAAACAATTTAAATAAACTGGGTATTTTTACGGTGGAAGATCTACTGGAATATTATCCGAGAGCCTATCAGACTTATGATGTACCGGTGGACGTCAGCGACATTATACCGGGGAAACATCTGGCTGTCAGAGGAGTTCTTCATCGGAGTCTTGTGCGGATTCCCGGTGGTCATGTGGAGAAAACTGCTGGCACACTGGTCGATGGCGATACCCGCCTTCAGCTTCTGTGGTATCGGATGCCTTATTTAAGAAAACAGGTGATAGCGGGAAAAACTTATATTTTTTACGGTGTTGTAAAAAATAAAAATGGACAGTGGACGATGGAACAGCCGGAAATCTATGAACCGGAAGCCTATGAGAAAATATGTTCAACGATACAGCCTATTTATTCCTTGACCGAAGGTGTGCATCAAAAGCTGATTGGGAAGCTGGTGCGGCAGGTGCTGGAGGAAAAGACGCTTTTTCAAGATTATCTTCCGGAAAAACTCCGTATGGAATTTCAACTGGCCGAGTATAATTTTGCTCTGCAAAATATTCATTATCCAAAAAATCAGGAAACGCTGACTCTGGCACGCCGCCGTCTTGGCTTTGATGAGTTTTTTCTGTTTGCTCTGGCAATTCGTCGGATGAAAGCATCCAGAGAACGGTCAGAAAATATTCATCCGGCCTCAGACAGGACTTGGGCAGAACAGTTTATCGGATGCCTGGAGTATCGTCTGACAAATGCTCAGCTCAGAGCATGGAAGGAAATTTCAGCAGATTTTTCCGGACCACATGTGATGAATCGTCTGCTTCAGGGTGATGTGGGGTCTGGAAAAACGGTCATTGCCCAATTGACGCTCTTAACTGCAGTACAGGCCGGATATCAGGGATGCTTGATGGCGCCGACAGAGGTATTGGCCAGACAGCACTATGAAAGTTTTGTGAATGATTTTGAAAAATTTTATCAAAAAACAGGGATATGTCTCCGAATCGGACTTTTGACTGGTTCTATGAAGGCAAAAGAAAAGCGGGCGGTTTATGAAGCATTGGAAACCCATGAGATTGATATTCTCATCGGCACACATGCGGTCATTCAGGAAAAGGTTCATTTTCATGATCTGGGTATGGTCATTACCGATGAACAACATCGTTTCGGCGTGAGTCAGCGGGAATGGCTTTTTGGAAAGGGGAGTCTGCCTCATGTACTCGTTATGAGCGCCACGCCGATTCCTAGAACTCTGGCGATCATTCTTTACGGAGATTTGGATATATCCGTCATCGATGAGCTTCCGGAAAAACGAAAGCCGATTAAAAATTGTGTGGTGGATCCGGGATATCGGCCAGCCGCTTATCGCTTTATTGAAAATCAGGTCCGTCAGGGCCATCAGGTGTATATTATTTGCCCGATGGTGGAAGAAAGTGAATTTATGGATCTGGAAAATGTTCTGGATTATACAGAAAAAATACGAAAAATCCTTCCGCCATCGATTAAAGTGGCATATCTTCACGGAAAAATGACAGGAACCCAAAAGGATGAAATCATGGAACGTTTCCATCGCCAGGAGATTCAGGTCCTCGTCTCCACGACTGTTATTGAAGTTGGAATCAATGTACCCAATGCCACAGTCATGATGGTGGAAAATGCGGAACGATTCGGCCTTGCTCAGCTCCATCAGCTTCGCGGCCGCGTAGGCCGGGGCGATGACCAGTCGTACTGTATATTTGTTCAGTCCGGAAAAAGTGAGAGTGCGAAAGAACGTTTAGAGATTCTTGTTAAATCCAATGATGGCTTTAAAATTGCCAGTGAAGATTTAAAGCTCCGTGGTCCGGGAGATATGTTTGGATTGCGTCAGAGTGGTCTGATGGATTTTCATATTGGAGATTTATATCAGGACAGTGACCTTTTACAGGTGGCCGGTGATTGTGCAAAAAAATATGAAAATCAAATTCCGGAAAACCTGGAACGGCGCATGGAACGCTATATGCGTCTTGCGGGTAACGATGTGATTCTCTAAAAAATTCCAGAGTATTTGAACGTGGATAGCACATACTAGACTTGTAGCTACAAAGGAAACCAATGAACTAAGAATTTGAAACGGAGGAATTTGCTATGAGCAGAAGAAGTTCTAATACTCCTGAAGTACCCCAGGCAAAAAATGCACTTGACCGATTTAAATTTGAGGTGGCCAATGAAATCGGCGTTCCTTTAAAGCAGGGCTATAACGGCGATCTGACTTCCCGTGAAAATGGCTCTGTCGGTGGCGAAATGGTTCGTCAGATGATTCGGAGACAGGAAGAAGAAATGGCAAACCGTCAGTAATTGAAGAAGCCGTGAATGTTGCGGAGAAACCTGGAGATAAGTGGTCGTATTTTGCGGCCACTTTACTCTATGTGCAATATAAGAAGAAAAATTTACAAAAATCCCAGGGATTCCCTTGACAAATTGTAGAAACATACTAAAATTATAAACAGTTAAGTACGAAGGATGGTTATCTTATGCGAGTCATAGCTGGAAAAGCCCGGCGTATACAATTAAAAACTGTTCCCGGGATGGATACGAGACCCACGACTGACCGGATTAAAGAGACACTGTTCAATATACTTCAACCGGAGCTATATAGTGCTCGCTTTTTAGATTTGTTCAGCGGAAGTGGGGCCATCGGCATCGAAGCTTTAAGCAGAGGATGTGAGATGGCTGTTTTTGTTGAAAATAACCGGAATGCTGTAAATTGTATCCGGGAAAATCTAAATGCCACAAGACTCTCCGATGACGCTGTTGTTATGCAAAAGGACGTATTTATAGCACTGCAGCAGATGGAGAATGAGGGGAAATGTTTTGATATTATTTTTATGGACCCGCCCTATGACCATTTTTATGAAAAGAGGGTGCTGAAACAGTTATCCGGTTCACGCCTGCTTCATAAGGATACGTTGATCGTGGTCGAGGCGAGTATGGAAACTGACTATTCATACATAGAGGGCTATGGTTATGCCGTTGTCAGAGAGAAAAATTATAAAACAAACAAACATATTTTCCTGAAAATAAAATAATATAACCGAGGATACAAAAATGAAAAGAGCAATTTATACCGGAAGTTTTGATCCGGTGACTTATGGACATCTGGATGTTATCGGTCGTTCATCCCGTATGGTGGATGAATTGATTGTTGCCGTACTGAAAAACAGTGCAAAAACTCCATTGTTTTCTGTAGAAGAACGTGTTAAAATGTTAAAAGAAGTCACAAAAGATATGCCGAATGTATCTGTTACTTCTTTTGAGGGGCTTACCATTGATTTTGCGGATGCAATGGATGCCCGTATTATCGTGCGTGGACTTCGCGCAATTACGGATTTCGAATACGAACTCCAGATGGCACAGACAAATCGAATTGTAAATCCAAAGGTGGATACCATGTTTTTGGTGACCAGCGAGGAATATTCATATTTGAGCTCCACAATCTTAAAAGAAATTGCCAGATACGGGGGAGCTTTGGACCGTTTTGCTCCGCCATGTATTATTGAAAAGGTCAAGTCAAAATACAATATAAAAGGAGAATAATGATGAGTAGAATCGAGCAGTTAATTGATGAAATTGAAGAATTTGTAGAGAGCTGTAAACCACAGCCTTTTTCTCAGACAAAGATAATCGTACCAAAGGATGAATTATTTGAATTATTAACGGAATTAAGGTTGAAAACTCCGGATGAAATAAAGAGATATCAGAAAATCATTGCAAATAAAGATAAGATCATCAATGATGCCCAGGCTCAGGCTGAACGTATGCTGGAAGAAACAACAGCTTATACAAATCAGCTTGTAGAAGAGCATCAGATTATGCTCAAAGCTTACGAGCGCGCTGAGGAAGTACTGAATGCTGCTAATGCTCAGGCTGAAGCTACGATCAATGAAGCGAACGCCAACGCTGAGGAGATTCGGATGAACGCTCTTCAGTATACAAAGGAACTGGTAGATAATCTTGAGAATATCGTGAGCGGTGCGCTGAGCGTTTCTCAGGAACATTCCCGGGGACTGATCAATGGTCTCTCCTCAAGTCTTCAGGTGCTTAAAGAGAATCAGGAAGCTCTGGCCAGCCAGTTAAATGTACCGACCATTTCGGAAGAGCCTCCGATCTATACACCGGAAAATGCCGATCTTTCATCGGATGATGACGATGACGAAGACCTTTATTCGGATGAGGATTATGATGACGAAGAGGTCGAGGAAGAAGCGGATGATGACGACGATTTCGACTATGATGATATCGACTGATTTTTGTGTTTATTGATTTATCATATACATGACAGAAACAGCTATAGCGCAGGCTATGGTTTTTTCTGTCATGTATTTTTTTATGGATAAACCACTTCCGGCAATCATGCTGTTTGTCTGGGCCATTACAGAAAGACCTCCAAAAGAAATGATTCCTGTCGTTAAATATATTTTGATTGTCATGGGTATGGGCTGGGCGGCAACTATCTGGATGCCAGTCGTCATTTCGAGAAGTCCGGAGAGAAGCCCCTGAGCTGTTCCCGGAAAGAAAGAAAGGCGTTGGATAAAGGCGGCGGCTACGGAAAAAATAAGGATATAACTGGATACATTGATAATGATTGAAAAAGTGTCACGGATGACCTGATCCAGTAAATTTTTTTGTATTGTAATTCCTGACGGAGTGTCCTTTAAACATGACGGGATGTTTTCAGACGTAAGAGAGCCTCGGTACAGTATCCTGTCCATGAAAGTGAAAAGCAGACCGGTGATCAGATTTCCGATGATAATAGCGATATACATACGGAAACCCAGGAATGGCGCACCAAAACAGTGCAGTCCTATAAAACTGATCATATAGGCCGGACTCGGATTGTTGCAGATCAGAAGCAGAGATTGGCCGGAAAGGAAGCCAGTGGACGGACCATGCTCAGCTGCTACTTTAGCCCCGAGAGGATAGCCGGAAAGAAAACCAATCAAAATAGATAAATACTGATTGGCTGGTCGGCGACCTGCCAGATATTTAAAGAGGGTTGTCAGAAGAATGAAGGGATAGAGAGCCGGAAGGACCTGACCGGCGATCAAAGAGAGACCATTTTTAACACCCGAACCGGTGATTTCGGGAAAACAAAGACATAAGAAAAATATCAGGAGACAGAGGACCATGAACAACACCGTTTTTGTTATAGGCTATGTCTCCTGAAATTATAATATGATAATTTCCTGATTAAATTCATTTTTTAAAGTCTGACCAAATTTTATCTGGAGAGCCGTTCGGTAGTAATCGGCTGCACGGATGTCGGCTTCCATAAGATGACACCCATTGTCGGACAGATGTTTTGGATAAGAGGCCATTTTCGTTATGAGCGGTATCGATGTATTTTTCTTCAAATATCCAAGGAGAGGCGAAGCTTTCTCCCTAAATCCAAGAATCCGTGCGTAATAGGCAAAACCATCGGTTTTAGCCTGAATCAAAGTATCTTTGCGCAGCTCCAGGAGGATATGAGCGGCACATCGGCACAGCCGGCTATAGGTACAGGATTTGTTTTTTGTTTCTAAAAGAAAATCATCTAAAGTCCGATACTGCTTAAAATAATGTATCATACGGTTGGAAATTTCTTCGGTAACATCTGCGTATTGATTTAAATTCGGAGCAGAACGAAGAAATGCTGAAGCGAACATGGCGGAAAAATCCTCTGGCATCAGAGGAAAATCCTTATTAAAATGTGTTTTTATGATTTCCTGTGTACCGTCCGGGAGACTGAACCATGGAGCCGATGGGGTTATGTCCGGGAAGGCCTTTCGTATAGCAGAAGCGGAGGCAAAGGTCCGGTCAGTTTTTTTGCTGTGATATCCTTCGCCTTTTCTGCGGACAGGTATGGGCCGGATGGAGGAATGGGTTTTTCTGAGTGCCGTTATATATTCCAATGCAAGAATATTGTTCGGCATCGCCAAAAGTTCGGGCGTTTCGATGAAACTTTCCAGGGCTTTGGCCCTGGCGGCCGCGTAGGAAAGACCAGACTTTAAAGCAACGAAAAGATTTTCTCTGAAGGATTTTGGCTCTTCCAGAAGAACGTCTGCAGCGGTTTCAATCCATTCTAAATGCTTGGTTTCACTTTTTTCTGTCTCACATCCGAAACAGAGAGTATCCACACTGTTTAAAGCATTCAGATGGGCGACGGCGCCTTCGGCAAATATCTGAGCGCTTCCGGTGGCATAATATACGGGCAGTTCAAGAATCAGGTCCGCACCGCCCATGAGAGCGGCTTTGGCCCGCAGGTGCTTTGGCATCCAGGCTGGTTCACCGCGTTGGGTAAAATCGCCGCTCATGATAACAATAATATAATCTATGTTCTGTTCATTGCGAAATGTTTCAATCTGATATTTATGTCCGTTGTGAAACGGATTATATTCGGCAATAATGGCTCCGACTTTCATATCTTCCTCCAGGGGCATTGATTCATTGTTATTATAACACCTATATTGAGAATATGCTCCAAAAAAAATACAAAAATTCATGTTAATGTCTAATAAAATTACTTGTTTTGAACTTTTAACTAGTATATAATAATAATGATCAGAGAAAAAATAAACATATTATAATATGAAAGGGGTATTCATCATGGGATTTATTGATGGCATCAAAACACGCGCAAAAAACGACATCAAGACAATTGTTCTTCCAGAGTCTTACGATATGCGTGTGATCGAAGCAGCAAGCAAGATTGAAAAAGAAGGCGTAGCCAAAGTTATTTTGATCGGTGACCCGGAAGATATTGCTAAATCCGCTGCAGGTTATGACTTGACAGGGGTTGAAATCGTTAATCCAGAAACTTTTGCCGGACTGGACGACTTTATCGTTCATTTCTATGAACTTCGTAAGAGAAAAGGTATGACATTAAATGATGCAAGACGTATTCTTACATCCAACTTTTTATTTTTCGGTGTTATGATGGTTAAAATGGGTTATGCAGACGGTATGGTCGGCGGCTGTACAACACCTACAGCAAACCTTCTTCGTCCATCTCTGCAGATCCTTAAAACTGCTCCGGACAGCAAACTCGTTTCCGCATTCTTCGTACTGGATGTGCCAAACTGCGAATATGGTGCTGACGGTGTGTTCATCTTCTCCGATGCCGGTCTGAATCAGAATCCGAATTCCGAAGAACTTGCACATATCGCTTATGATTCAGCAAAGACATTTGAGGCATTGATCGGCAAAAAACCGATCACAGCTATGCTTTCCCATTCCACAATGGGTAGTGCAAGCCATCCGGATGTTGATAAGGTTCAGAATGCTGTTGAATTTGCTCATAAAGAATATCCGGAACTTCTGGTTGATGGTGAGTTCCAGCTTGATGCGGCTATCGTTCCTGAAGTGGGACAGCAGAAAGCTCCTGGCAATGAAATCGCCGGACATGCAAATGTTCTTATTTTCCCTGACCTGGATGCAGGTAACATTGGTTACAAACTTGTTCAGAGACTTGCCAAAGCAGAAGCTTACGGACCAATCACACAGGGTCTTGCAGGTCCTGTTAACGACTTGTCCCGTGGCTGCTCCGCAGACGATATCGTTGGTGTTGTAGCAATCACAGCTGTACAGGCTCAGATGGCAAAATAATCAGAATTACAGGATTGGGACCGGCAAGAGATTGCCGGTCTTTTTTGACGACACTCGTCAAGTAAAAACACTTGACATTACTTAAAAATAATTATTGACAAAATATTCTCTCCTATGTATAATTAGTGAGGTATGGAGTTAGGAGATGTCTATGTTTATTAATATTTCAGAGCTTATTTCTACACCATTAAAAACTGAGACCTTTACTGTTCCTGTAGATATGGATTTTTATGAGTTGCAGGGCGACCGTTTTCCGTTTCGGGAGAAGGGAAAGCTTATTCTGACTATATCCAATGCAGGAAATCGCAAAGTTCATCTGGAAGGTCAATGGCAGGGAAGCCTTGGTATACCATGCGATCGGTGCCTGAAGGAAGTGGTTGTGCCGTTTCACGTTGAACTGGATGAAACGGTGGATTTATCCCCGGAACGTCAGGAAGATGCGGCAGATGACAGTTATGTGGAAGAAAATAGCATTAATACGGACGCTCTGATCGATCATGAAATTTTAATTCGTTTTCCGATGAAGACATTATGCCGTGAAGATTGCAAAGGTATATGTCTGAAATGTGGAAAGGATTTAAACCATGGAGAGTGCGGCTGCGACAGGGCCTCGTTAGACCCCAGAATGGCTGCCATTCAGGATATTTTTAAGAATTTTAAGGAGGTGTGATCCATGTCCATTTGTCCAAAGAATAAATCATCCAAAGCAAGAAGAGACAGCCGTAGAGCTAACTGGAAGATGAGTGCTCCAGCTTTAGTTAAGTGCAGTCATTGTGGCGAGCTTATGATGCCTCACAGAGTATGCAAAGCTTGTGGATACTACGATAAGAAATCTATCGTTGAAGTTCAGTAATTCATTAAACAGGATTGAACAGAAGACAGGAATGAATTTCCTGTCTTTCTTTTTTATGGGCTTTAGCCTGTTGAACCGGTTTGAGTTTTTCTGGGAAGAAAAATGAAAAGCGGTGAAACAATAAACCGCCTGCTATGCGGGCGGA
>NZ_SLXA01000016.1 GCF_004340975.1 Frisingicoccus caecimuris | reverse complement strand
TCCGCCCGCATAGCAGGCGGTTTATTGTTTCACCGCTTTTCATTTTTCTTCCCAGAAAAACTCAAACCGGTTCAACAGGCTAAAGCCCATAAAAATAAAACGAACCGGAGAAAGTATTGCTACCTTCTCCGGCTTTTCTGTATCATCTTAGCGAGCAGACTGTTTGTACTCCCACAGTCGCAAAACAGTATTTCTCGTTAGGGTGCTGCCCTAAGACCAGTTATTGCTTGTTGTAATTTGCATTATGAGCAGTTTCAGGATGGAACAGTGAAATGCATTGAAGATGAGATACCGTTTGAAGTGCCAGAAGGGTGGGCGTGGTGTAGATTTTCAAGTGGATTCATAATAAATCCTCGTAATTCTATACAAGACAACATTGAGGTTTCATTTATTCCAATGCCGTTAATACAAGAGGGTTACACCAATAATCACAAATCAGAAATTAGGTTATGGAAAAAAGTAAAAACGGGATACACTCATTTTGCTGAGAACGATATTGCTATTGCTAAAATAACACCTTGTTTTGAAAATAAAAAATCTGTAGTTTTTCGCAAACTTTCAAATGGCTATGGGGCAGGAACAACCGAATTGCACATTATCCGAACTTTAGAAAACACTGTGCTACCCGAATATGTTTTGTGGTATATTAAGCGAGACGATTTTATTTCAGATGGGATTAATGCATTTTCAGGCGCAGTAGGACAAAAAAGGATTGGTAGAGAATTTATAGAACAATACTTAATTCCATTGCCTCCTGTTTCAGAGCAAGAAAAAATTCTTGAAGCTATACACACAGCATTTATGAGTATCGATAGCATTGAATGTTCTGATACAAAACTCAACGTTTTAATAACTATTGCAAAATCCAAAATTCTTGATCTGGCCATTCGTGGCAAGCTTGTACCGCAAGACCCGAATGATGAGCCGGCTTCGGTTCTGCTTGAACGCATTCGGGCTGAAAAAGAAGAACTCATCAAGCAAGGCAAAATTAAGCGGGACAAGAAGGAATCCGTCATTTTCAAAGGTGAGGATAACTCTTATTATCGAATTGTTGGAAAATCATCAGAAGAATGTGAAGATTTACCGTTTGATTTACCTCAAGGTTGGCAATGGACAAACTTAGGACAATACAGCGAAAAGGTGACCGACCAAGTAGCAAGTGGAAGTTTTGCTTCCTTAAGAGCCAATGTTGTATCACTCAAAGAACCAGATTACGCTATAATGATTAAAACGGCAGATTTTTCAAACAAATTCACAAAAAATCTTACTTATACCGATAAACACGGCTATGAGTTTCTTGAAAATTCAAATTTGTTTGGCGGTGAACTCATTTTAAGCAATATAGGTTCTATTGGAAAGGTGTTCATAGTTCCCGACTTAAAAACAAAAATGACTTTAGCGCCTAACTCGGTGATGGTGCGATTGACAAATGATGAATATAGAGACTATCTGTATTATTTTTTGCAATCACCAACAGGTTACGAAGAACTCAAGGCAATTTCTACAGGCGTAGCGATGCTGAAATTTAACAAAACTGATTTAAAAACCATTTGTCTCCCAGTACCACCACTTGCCGAACAAAAAAGAATTGTAGAAACGATAGAAACAATCTTCACACAACTGGATGAAATAACCAACTCCATAGCATAAAATCAGCCGTCCTCGAATTGAGGGCGGCTGTGTTTTTACCAAGTTACAATTTTGTCCACTAACGCTTGCTGCTCACTGGCGGTACGACGCAGATATATACGGGTAGTTTCAATACTTTCGTGCCCCATTAAGTCGGCAAGCAAAGCGATATCGTTATATTTTTCAAGAAAATTCTTAGCATATCTGTGCCGGAAAGAATGTGGATAGACTACTTTTTTATCCAGCCCATATTTATCGGCATAATTCTTTAATTGTTGGGATATTCCACGGGTTGTGATTCTTTCGCCATATCTGTTGAGAAACAAATAGCCGGAGGAACGCTGTGTTTCCTCCAGCCATTCAAGAGTTTCTGTTCTTAATTTTTTCGGTATGTATAATCGTCGTAATTTACCGCCTTTAGTATATAGATCAAAATATCCTATTTCAACATGTTCGATCTTAATCTGTATCAGTTCGCTTACTCTGGCACCAGTGGCAGCTAAATACCAAACAACAAAATACCATTCCATGTTTCTGTCTTTTTTTAGCTGCTTTTTCAGAAATTTATAATCAGCATTGCTGATAACATTCTCCAAAAAATTCTTTTGTTGGACTTTGACTGCTTTGAGTTGTAATCGCTCTTTGTGAAGATATTCAAGATATTTGTTAATCCCCTGAATCCGAAGATTAACTGTTTTCGGTTTAAAAAATTCCATTAGATACCCTTTATAAGCCAAAAGGTTTTCTTTGTTTACTTCATCGTAGTGGGCGTTATAGAAATCGACAGTCCACAGATACGAAGTAATGGTGTTTTCTGAAAGATTTCCCTTTCTCAAGTATTCTTCAAATGTGTTTTGCATCTTCATAATAAGACACCTCCGTAAAATTATTCTGCGGTTTTCCGCAGGTATATTATAACGGAGATGGTGTGAAGTTCTCTTATTATGAGAAGATTGGAAATTCGGTATGTTGTATTGATGATAACCTACCATTTAAAATACCCAGTAATTGGTGTTGGGCGAGATTAAGTTCTATTACTATCAACTATGACAACTATAGAAAACCGGTAAACTTGACAGAAAGAAAAAAGCGAATTGCGGACAAGGAGAAGGATAAATTGTATCCGTATTTTGGAGCCACCGGACAAGTAGGTTTTATTGATGATTACCTATTTGATGGAAAATATATATTATTGGGGGAAGATGCGGCTCCATTCTCAGATAAAACAGCTCAAAAAGCTTATATTGTGTCAGGGAAAATATGGGTTAATAATCATGCTCATATTTTAGAATCGTTGATATTATCAGAATATCTATTGCATAGTTTAAATTCAGTTGATTATCTAAATTATGTATATGGAACAACAAGGTTAAAACTCACTCAAGAGAACATGAATAAAATTTTGCTTCCGATTCCTCCAATAAAAGAACAAATCAAATTGTGTCAGGTCATTTTGAATGCAAATTCATTTATTAAAAGCATTGAAGCGAGCCTTAATTAAGCTCGCTTCATTAATCACTGTATTTGATCTAATAAAGTGAAGTAATACTCTAACTTTGCTAATATTCTTTTCTGTTCGTTTAGCGGTGGTAAAGCAACCCTTTCCTGACTGTATGTGGAGATCCAATATCTTTGATGATTCTCGTGATCAATTTCTGTCGTCTGCATCAGATAAAATGCGTATAGAGGAAAAACTAAATCTGTGTTGATATGCAAGATTTTCATTGCAGACGATTTAACCTTAAATGGGAAATTTACAAATTTGCTCTCTGTTGTGAAGTCATCAAAAATAATTACCGGTGAATCGTCGAATACATTGTCTGTTTCATTTGTATAACCGAGTATAAAAGATTTTCCGGCAGTCAAAACGGGTGTTTTGTATGAAGATTTATAATTTGTATCGCTTACAATATATTTTGTCGGCTGTTCATATTCTAAGAAAGTTCCAAAGTTAGTTACAACCCAGCCAGCAGGTAATTTTTCGCCAAACTTCTCATAATAAGAGTTATCCTCACCTTTAAAAATGACGGATTCCTTCTTGTCCCGCTTAATTTTGCCTTGCTTGATGAGTTCTTCTTTTTCAGACCGAATGCGTTCAAGCAGAACCGAAGCCGGCTCATCATTCGGGTCTTGCGGTACAAGCTTGCCTCGGATTGCAAGATCGAGAATTTTTGACTTTACATTAGTAGCCATTGTTTGTAAGTCTAATTTTTCTTGTTCAATTATATTTATGACTTTTATAGACTCTGATATTTTCTCGCCAATCCGTTTTTGCTCTGATTTGCTCGGAATAGCAATTAAGAAATGACCTAATTTTGTTGCATTAATATTTGACTGATTTACGGCATCAGTTCTTACAGATGTACAATACTCTCTGGCATAGCTGCTGTTCATAACCGCATTGAGATATTCATAATTTAACGATGATCGAATCCGAATCAAGTATCCTGCATAAATAGCAGGAATGTCTCCACGGTAGACCGATGTTTTCCCCACTAACTCAATACTATTTGTTCTATTGAATAGAAGATCTCCTCTAATCAAATAATATTTTTTAATATCTTCTTCATCAGACGAATATACTAAGTCACTATAATCTATTTCGCCATTTTGCAGATTTCCCATCCTTAATACGGCTATTTTTCCGTTAGTACTTGACTTTTTAGAGGTTCCATATGGTAAATCATAAGATACAGAGCATAGCCTTGTCCACGCCCACCCTTCTGGCACTTCAAACGGTATCTCATCTTCAATGCATTTCACTGTTCCATCCTGAAACTGCTCATAATGCAAATTATCCTCACCTTTGAAGATAATTGTATCATTTTTAATATCCTTTGCTTTCAGTTTCCCTTCTTTTACCATCTGCTGCTTTTGAGCACGGATGCGCTCTAAAAGAACTGAAGTCGGCTCGTCATTTGAGTCTTGCGGGACAAGTTTGCCACGGATAGCAAGGTCAAGGATTTTCTCTCTTAACGCTTTTGTATCGATCATAAGTCAATTCCTCCAAGCATCTCTTGAAGCTTTGAAACTGCTTCGCTGATAGAAGATGCTTTCTCTTGCATTTCGGAAAGGATTTCAGTAATAGAACGGTCGTCTTTTTCGGTTAAGTCGATCCACTTGAAATCAAGCTTTAATTGGTCACGAGAATAAACTTCGTCAGCAGTGAACTTACGCCATCTGCCGTTTGGATTTTCTTCAGAATAAGTCTGCGCCCTATCTTCCATATGGCCGGAACAATAGCAATTCACAAAGTCATCGAGATGTTCTCTTGTCATTGGCTTAGTGGCCATAGTGTGCTTTATACCTGTTCTGTAATCATAGACCCAAATATCCTTTGTTTCTGAACCTTTTTCAAAGAAAAGAACATTCGTTTTAACGCCGCCTGCGTAAAAAATACCAGTTGGCAGTCTGAGAATCGTATGTAGATTAAAATCTTTTAAGAGCTTTTCACGCACCTTTGCAGTCGCGTTACCATCAGTCAGCACATTATCAGGCAAAACAACCGCCACTCTGCCGCCTGTTTTCACAATGGATATAATGTGCTGCAAAAAATTGACCTGATTATCTGATGTTTTAATAAACTCCGGTCTGTTTGCCGCAACTTCAATGCTTCCCTGTGGTCTTGTCCCAAAAGGAGGATTTGCGAGGATGACATCATACATTTTATCCGAATTATCCAGCAACGAATCCTGACAAACGATAGGGCTTTTTTCGGTGCCGATATCGTGTAAATAAAGATTCATGGAAGCAAGCGTAACAACAAGCGGCGTGTTGTCTGCACCGAATAAAGCATTGTTTTTTAAAAAGTTCTGCTTGGCAATCTCTTTGCTCTGCAATTTCATATGTTCATAAGCGGCAAGAAGGAACCCGCCTGTTCCGCACGCCGGATCAGCAACGGTTTCTCCAATTTTAGGATCGATTACATCTACCATTGCCTTAATCAAAGCACGCGGAGTAAAGTATTGGCCGGCGCCGCTCTTTTTATCCTGCCCGTTCTTTTCAAGGATGGATTCATAAATAGCTCCCTTGAAATCTCCCTCCATCATATACCAGTTTTCACTTGCCACCATTTGGATAACTTTTGCGAGATGAACAGGACTGTCAATTTTGTTGGAAGCTTTAGTAAATATTGTGCCGATCAAACCTGTATCATCTGCAAGCTCTTTGAGGATTTCTTCATATTTTTCAACCAAATCAAAACCATTCAGTTCAACAAGTTCTTTCCATTTACACCCTTCGGGCAAAGAGCTACCTAGACCGAGTTCTTCTTTTTCGTCATCCATTTTAAGAAAGAGAATATAGGTAAGCTGAGTAATATAATCAGTAAATCCTACGCCCGCTGCTGCAAGTACATTCGCAATATCCCATACCTTTTTAAGTAAGGTTGCTTCGCTTTTTGTTTGTATATTTGCCATAATATTAAGCCGCCTTTAAAATGAATTTTGATAGTTCGATCATCTCGGACGTCAAAGCCGGAGCACCGAAACTTGTAATCGCTTTTCGCCAAAGGTCTGTATCAACGGCGTTGAGTTCCACTGCGTCAATATAACCGTCGTTTATGATATAATCTGCAATCTGCCTCATAATTTCCTGTTGATCGGGAGTAAGGCTGCGCTGGTTTTGTCCGCAGTAGAGAGTAAATCTTTGGGAATAGCCTTTGAGCAAACTCCTGAGATTGTTGCTTTTCTTGTAAGCAAAGCGAATAAGCTGAATCAGATGGGTAAGCGCATTCATATTTTGCTTCTTATCCAGTTCTTCCACATTTCCGTTAACATCCAGCAATTTATAATTGCTCCATATAGTATACGGTTTAAACAAGCGATTTTCTGAAAGCAGCTTATCCTGCAATTCTACAAGCATGGAATGTGTAATAACGGTATCTTCTGAATTGTATATGATGCGCAAAGCTTCGATTTTATCAGCGTTTTCGCTCAAATATTTTTCGAAAGATTCTATGAAAGTTCTTGCTGTTTCTTTTGAAAATCCTTTGTATATGATTTTATCTTTATCCGGTGCAACTGCAAAATATCCCCTGTGCATTTCAAGAAGCTTTTTTCTTGCCTCAACATTTGAAATCAGGCAATGAATCAAACTTTTCCTTTCTGCATTGGGTGCAGAAATGCTAATGTATTCGGGGAGACTTCCGCTTGACAGCGCTTTGTTTATAGCGTTCGCCAATGTCTTCGGCGCAAAGCCAAAATTCGAAATGAAGATGTTTAAATGCCTGTCGAACAAAGGATTATCCTCATACCGATTGTTAATTGTTGCACAGTAATCTCTTAGCAATGCAAGATTATCATCATTTACTTCTCCGTGTGCAAGATGCTCGAGCAGCTGATCAAGCTTAAGAATTTTATTTCCACCGTTGCCATTTGATGTACCGGTAGGTTTTGGTATAGTTTTGTCGTGCTCAGTGACTCCGACGGCATCTATGATATAAAAACACTCCTTCGTCGTAGCGTTAGGCGTAACTTCTTTTAATTTATCATCATTGATAACACGGCAGCCTCTGCCTTTCATCTGCGTATACAGCACCTCTGATTGTACGTCATTCATAAAGAACACAACTTCCAAAGGCTTTACATCGGTTCCGGTTGCTACAAGGGTAACCGTTACCGCAATGCGAAAATCCTTTTCGGTTCTTAAACCACGAATAAGAGCGTTCGAGTCACCGGCAGAATAGGTGATTTTCTGCACAAATTTTTCGGGCACTTTGCCGTCTTCGAAATTTTCCTTAAACACTTCTTTAACCACATTTACGATTTGTGTTGCATGGTTATCGTCTTTTGCAAAAATAAGCGTTTTGGGAATATATTTCCAGTTTTCTTCTCTGTCAGGATACAAGTCGGTATATATAGAGTTCATATATGCAGCGACAACTTCTTTAATTTGACTTGGATTGATAACAGAACGGTTTAACTGTTTTGTGCTGTAATCCATTCTTTCTTCAGCCACATAAGACGGCAGTTCAACACCGCCTTTCGATATATCTCTGACAATATCCCCGGCATGAATAGTACCGCCGTGTTCCGTGACATTAGTTTTTATTCTGTAAACCCTTGCAGGAACATTGACGCCGTCAACAACAGAGTCGTCATAAGTATATTCTTCAATTCTATTTTTGTTAAAGAACGCCTCCGCTTCGGGTGTCGGTGTAGCGGTTAATCCTAAAATTTTCGCATCTTTAAAGTAGTTAAGCACAGACTGCCACTTGCCATAAATTGAACGATGGCACTCATCAATAATAATAAATTGAAAATGATCAGGCGGTAGCTTTAAATCATTGCCTAATTCAATTTCAGGTTCCTTTTTATCATCATCGGAAAAACTGAACAGTTTTTCATCTTCTTTATCTTCGTTTTCTTCCGAAATAGATTGCCCTGTTAAAACTGTAAAGAGTTTTTGAATGGTAGAAATAACAATATCCCCATTAATATCATCAACTTTTTTCAAGCGATTGATTTGATACAGTGAACTCATGGGCCGTTGCTTTTCAGTACGGTCAAAAAGACTAAATTCTGTTTCAGTCTGCCTTGCGAGATTGTTTCGGTCAACGAGAAATAATACCCGCTTTGTAGAGGTATAGTTTAGCAGGCGATAAGTCGCAAGGCAAGCCAAATATGTTTTGCCGGAACCAGTCGCAAGAACAGCAAGCGCTTTTTTCTGGCCAGCTTTAAGCATCTTTTCAAGTGCAACCTCTGCATCATACTGGCAATCACGCAATCCTCGTTTTTCAATTCTTGGCAACGCACCATATTCAGACTTTTTACCGATAATTTGCAACATTTTTTTAGGAGAATGCATTTCGGTTAACTCAACATAATCTCCATCAGGATCAGCAAGCATATTTTTAAAATATATTTTGTTTCCATTCGCAAGATAAACCAGAGGAATTTGTCCGTCAAACCATAAAGGATACCAGTTTTGTGGATTTTTAGAATAAGCTTCTGCCTGTGCTGCAACGATATCGCCCAGACTGTTTTCTTCTTTTTTTGCTTCAACAACAGCAATGGCTCTATCATCTACAAAAAGCAGATAGTCGCTTTCTTTGTTTCCCTGCATTAAAGCTTCTTTAACTGCCAATGCGTTTGATGGAATATACTCATCACGAGAAACAATATCCCATCCGGCGTTTCTCAATTGCTTATCTATTTTAACTCTTGCCTTTTCTTCGGGTGTCATAAATTGACCTCCAATACAATTTTGTTTCCGATAATAAAAAATTATCGGAAGTTAAGCGGTAAAAAATTTATTTTGTAAATTCAAGAATATCATCCACTCCGCAATTCAAAGCAACGCAAAGGCGTTCAATGCTTTCCAAAGAGATATACTGATCCCGTTTCAAACGAGTAATAATATTTGCACTGACTCCAGCTTTTTGTGCAAGCTGTGCATTCGTAATTTTCCGATCAATCAATAAGTGAAAGAGCTTATCATATTTAACAGCCACCAACTTCACCTCCGACAATAATCCAAAAATATCATATCACAAAATCGTGAATATTTCAACAAGGATTGCTGATTCTTTATGCTTGTGAATGTCCGCCAAAACCGGCGGGCAATTTTTTTGCCTTTTTTCAAAATTACCGTCCCCAAACACTTTCTCCCAGTGTGAACAGGTAGGGGAATGTTTTTAATACAAACGGTCTTTTCAAAAATTTTTCTGCTTTTTCTGAAAAACAAGTTGCGTTTTAGCACTCCAATTTCAAATAAGTGAAAGGACTTTTCAGGCAAGGAAAATAAGCCGTTCCACAACCGAACAAAAAATATTTTTCAAATTTTTGTGAAAACAGGGTGCATTTTGGCTTTCTAATTCTGGTGTGGTATAAAAAAAGTTGACAGCTTATTCTCAAGGATTTCATAATAAAACCAAGAGAATAAGGAGGTATTCAAAATGGCACGTAAATATGACCATGAATACAAAGTACAGGCAGTAAAACTTGCCAAAGAAATCGGCGGCGCTAAGGTTGCTAAAGAATTAGGAATTCCTGAAGGAACCATCCATACATGGCTGAAAGCCGTAAGAGCCGGTAAGCTAGATATTGGGGAAGGTTCCCATACCCCTGCCAATGCAATGAGCCTGTCAGAAGAGATTACCATGCTGCGTAAGCGGGTTAAGGAGCAGGATAAAGAAATCCGTCGCCTGAAGGAAGAAAACGAATTTCTGGAGGAAGCCAGCGCTTTTTTCGCCGCCAGCCGTCGGAAGTCAGCAAAAACCAGAGAGTGATATTTCTGGCTTTGAAAACAGAGGACGGCAGGATTACCGGAAAAATTTCCTTTTATTGCCGGATGCTTGATATCAGCCGGCGAGGCTTCTATAAATATCTCGCGAACAAAGACTGTCCTGTGAAGTACCAGGATCTGGCAGATGCCATGAAAGAAATCATCAGCGAGGATGAATGTAACGATACTTATGGACGGATCCGGATGTATCAGGCGCTGTTGCTGAAGCAGCCGGAGGGAGTACATATACCCAGTGAGAGGACCGTATACCGGGTTATGGATCAGATCGGCCTGAGCCATCGGCCAAAGAGAAAGCCGAATGAGCTCACAAAGGCGGACCGGGAAGCCATGAAATCGGATGATCTGTTGAAGCGGGATTTCCATTCAGATGCCCCATTAGAAAAATGTATTACAGATATCACAGAGATTCCGGCGTCCAATGAGAAACTGTATGTATCTGCAATTTTTGACTGCTTTGATCTTAACGTCCTCGGTCTGGCAATGGGAACAAATATGAAAGCAGATCTGTGTATCCAAACATTGGAAAACGCCCTGACAGCTTATCCCGCACTGGAAGATGCTGTAATCCACAGTGACCGTAGAACACAGTATACCAGTGAGTCCTACCGACAGACCATCCGGAAGCACCACATCCATCAAAGTATGAACAGTGCCGGAGGACGCTGCCATGATAATGCACGCTGTGAGAGTATGTGGGCCAGAATGAAGACGGAACTTCTCTACGACCGCTATGACACAAAGCAGATGACTGTAGAGGAATTAAAGGTACTCATTTGGAGATACTTCCTCAGCTACTGGAATAACCGAAGGATCTGCTCTGCCAATGGTGGACTTTCCCCTATGCCAAAACGCAGGCAGTATTATGAGGCTTTGGAACTGGCGGCATAGTCAGTGATATCCTTGAGGAAAATGTGTCAACTAATATTGACAATATCAGGAGCTTCGAAAGAACAAGCGCAGGCCGACGAAAACGAATCGGAAAAGTTTTTTTCCGGACCGGTATTTTGTGCTGACTGCAAATCAAAGCTGCATTTCTGCGCAGCCAAGTCGCTGAAGCGTAATCAGGAGTTTTTCCGCTGCGCCAACTACAAGGACGGCAGAGGAAGCTGTCGGATAAACGCTATTCGAGAATGGCGGCGGAGTATGAATTCGAGCAGAAGGAACTGCTGGAAAAGGTCAAAGAGGAAGAAAAGCAGTTATCCGAAATGGAGCAGAAATCGGTGGATATGCGTCTACTTTTACAGGGACTTCGGGCATTTACCGATATGAGGGAACTCACGCCGACGATCATCAACAAGCTGATCCGGCGCATTGATATACACAATCCTGAGAAGAAGCACGCACACAAGTCGGTAAAGGTCGACATCTATTCCACGGCGGTAGGGTTAGTCAGCCTGCCTGATGAGCAGGAAATCCGGAAGATGATGGAACAGATACGAAGCGCCTCGCAGCCACCAAAACAGCTCACCGCATAATAAAGAAAACGGTGTAACCCGCCACATAGCGGGTTACACCATATTCTCTACATTTTACTGCCTTATCAGCACCGGGCATTTCCCGGACAGGGTTTCTGAAAATTCTTTATTCTTCCGTGCTGTTAGCTTTTTCAATACTTACAACAGCCGTCTTTCGCATGGGAATCCGGCAGTGTCTGTCTCCGCCAAATTCTACGATCAGAATATCGCCGCTGACGTCAATGACAACGCCGAACAGGCCGCCGCTTGTCTCAATACTGTCGCCAACCTCCAGTGCATCCAGCATAGCCTGCATTTTCTTTTCCTGTTTTTTCTGTGGCCGAATGGATAAAAAGTATAATACAACTCCATAAATTACTAATAAGCCAACCACCCAAATCCAGTAGCTTCCTTGCATAAAACGTTTCCTCCTAATTTAATTTTCTTCTTTCATTTCGAAGCCTTCCAGCTTCGTTTTTTTATAAGAAGCATATCGATGTTCCTCGATCGCCTCCCGAATCTCTTCCATCATTGTATTATAAAAATACAAATTGTGCAAGACACAAAGACGCATTCCAAGCATTTCTTTCGCCTTTAAAAGATGGCGGATATACGCCCTGCTGTAATTTTTACAGGCCGGACAGCCGCATCCCTCTTCAATCGGACGCTCATCCAGTTCAAATTTTGCATTAAATAAATTCAATTTTCCATGATTCGTATAGACATGTCCATGCCTGCCATTTCTTGACGGGTATACACAGTCAAAGAAATCCACCCCTCTGTCGACAGCCTCCAGAATATTCGCCGGTGTACCAACGCCCATCAGATAGGTCGGTTTATTCTGAGGCAGATAAGGCACCGTCTCTTCAATGATATGATACATCTCCTCATGGGTTTCACCGACAGCCAGACCACCCAGTGCATAGCCATCCAGATCCAGCTCAGAAATTGCTTTCGCATGTTCAATACGAATATCCGCAAAGGTTCCGCCCTGATTGATGCCAAAGAGCATCTGGTTCGGATTGATCGTATCCGGCAGGCTGTTTAGGCGCTGCATCTCGGCTTTGCAGCGATGCAGCCATCGTGTCGTCCGGTCCACAGAATTCTGTATATAGTCTCTGGTAGCCAGGGATGACGGGCACTCGTCAAAGGCCATGGCGATCGTCGATGCCAGATTCGACTGAATCTGCATACTCTCTTCCGGTCCCATAAAAATCTTATGTCCGTCGATATGGGAATTAAAATAGACGCCCTCTTCTTTAATCTTCCTCAGACTTGTCAGAGAAAATACCTGAAAACCACCGGAATCCGTCAGGATCGGTTTGTCCCAGTTCATGAATTTGTGAAGACCGCCCAGTTTTTTTACAATCTTATCCCCCGGACGCAGATGCAGATGATAGGTGTTTGACAGCTCCACCTGGGTCTTGATCTGCTGCAGATCCGTCGTCGCCACCGCCCCTTTGATGGCCGCAGCCGTCCCAACGTTCATAAACACCGGTGTCTGAATCGTACCATGGACTGTCGTAAATTGGCCCCGCTTTGCGCTTCCATCCGTTGTCAATAATTTATACATAAAGTCCCCCTTGTCTGCTGAACACCCAAATTTTAGGATAACACTACTAGTATACCTTTATCCGGATTTTTTCGCAACTGTCAATTTTCGATTTTTTTCAATAACACGGAAAAAGAGCCGCCCTGCCGTTAACTATCCGGCAAAACAGCTCCATTTCCTCATAAATATACTGTTTAGTCTCATATATAAGTCCGCTTCGCAAGTCCGCTCTGTAAGTCTATATTTCAAGTCCGCTTCGCAAGTCAGGTATATCTAAATAATTTTAGATAGCATACTTTTCAAGCACTTCATTTAAGCCAGCATTTTCACCGTCAAAATCAACGGTAATTGGATGTCTCGGATCCAGACTGAGAATTCCTAAAACCGATTTTGCATCCAATGCGATTCGATTATAGTATACATCAATGTCAAAATCACACTTCACAGCGGCACGAACGAATTCTTTTGCTCCGTCGATGTCCTGTAATTTAATCTGGGTCTTCATAAATTACACCTCCAAACGAAATAACTCATATGGCATCGCCGAGTTACGTTTTAACTGTTTTACCACGAAATACAGAATTTGTCAAAGAGAGCTTTTTCTGGACAAATAATCCATTTTTTAGGCATAAAGTTGAAATCCCATCGTTCACACAGGCAATGTTTTTAGATGAATAATCATACACGTTGTTCTTTTTTTTATAACATCCCACAAATATCACAATATTTATTTGCATACTGCCAGTAAATTCGTTATAATGATACATAAAATAAATTCAGAGGTGAAAATCATTATGTTTGGTTCCAGTATTGGAAATATATTTAAAGTAACAACCTGGGGAGAATCTCACGGAAAAGCTGTTGGTGTCGTTGTGGACGGCTGTCCGGCCGGCCTCCCGCTGACAGAAGAAGACATTCAGATTTTTCTGAATCGACGCAAACCAGGACAATCCCCTTATTCCACCCCCCGCAGCGAAGCCGATCAGGTTGAAATATTATCCGGTGTTTTTGAAAAAAAAACGACAGGCACCCCCATCTCCATGCTGGTTTGGAATAAAACGGCCCGTTCTTCCGATTACTCGGAAATCGCCGGTTATTATCGTCCAGGACATGCCGATTACACTTTTGACGAAAAATTTGGTTTCAGAGACTACCGGGGCGGTGGACGTTCTTCAGGTCGTGAAACCATCGGCCGTGTGGCTGCAGGCGCCATTGCTTCTAAATTTTTAGACAGTCTGGGAATAAAACTTCAGGCTTATACCCACAGTATTGGCCCGATCATGATCGATGAAACAAATAAAGATTTATCAGAAATTTATAATAATCCATTAAATATGCCGGATGCGTCTGCCGCCCTCAAGGCAGAAGCTCTTCTCAGGGAAATGATGACAGCCAAAGATTCCATCGGCGGCATTGTAGACTGTGAAGTCACCGGTCTTCCTGTCGGCATCGGCGACCCAGTATTTGAAAAACTGGATGCCAACCTTGCAAAAGCCATGATGTCCATCGGCGCTGTCAAAGGTGTTGAAATCGGTGACGGCTTTCAGGCTGCCTTTGCCTATGGATCAGAAAATAATGATGCCTTTTATATGGAAAACGATTGCGTCTCAAAAAAGACAAACCACGCCGGAGGCACCCTCGGCGGTATGAGCGACGGTTCACCGCTCCGCATCCGAGTCGCCATTAAACCAACCCCTTCCATTTTCCAATCCCAGGAAACCGTTAATAAACAGGGAGAAAACATCCAGATTCAGATTAAAGGCCGCCATGACCCGGTCATTGTTCCACGTGCTGTCGTTGTTGTCGAATCCATGGCCGCTATGACAATTATGGATGGACTGCTGGCAAACATGACGTCCCGAATGGATCGGATTTTAAAATTTTACGAAACCCTCTAACTTAAAAGGCGCGTTCATCAACGGATGAACGCGCAAAACAGAATTCATTATCTGTGTGCCACATATTCTTCAAGGCATACGCCGGATTCATGGATAGCCCGGGCATGGTCCTGCCCCACATAACGGTAGTGCCATGGTTCGTAGCCGATTCCCGTAATATCCTCCTTATCCTTTGGATAACGTAGTATAAAACCATATTCATAACAATGCTCCATCAACCACTGCTGTGTCGGTGTGTTCTCCTGTGACTCTTCCAGCCTTTGATTTTCCACAGATACGATATCCAATGCAAGTCCGAGTTCATGCTCGCTGGTTCCCGGTACTGCGACCCACTGGGCCGCCTGAACTTCCGCTTCCCTTTCAGAATACCCCTGCTTCTTATAACTTTGAATTTCTTCTTCAAAAAGCCGCACCTGAGTTTCATGACTGCGCCAGGATGAGCATATATAAGGATCATACCCTTCTGCTCTGGCGGTATCCATCATTTGCTGTAAATCTTCATAGGCTCTACTGTCAATATTCTGACCGTTATTTAACTGGACCAACTCGCACTGCCATTCCGAAGGCATCGGATGTTCTGCATTGACCAGTGTCAGCAGTTCGTCCGAATCCACCCCAATATTTTCGGATATCCCACTACCCTTTTCGTCTTTCGGCCGTTTGCCTGAAACAAACACAGTTCCGCCGATCACTACCAGTATGGCTGCTCCCGCCAACACCATTCCGCTGACAAAATATCGCAGAGAATTTCTTCTCCGTCTCTTTTTATATATCCTATGTGCTCTCATTTTCTCACCATCTTTCCTTTGATGATGACAGTGTAAAATAAGAAGCCGTAAAAGCTGCCGCGAAACGCCATCAAAGTTGCATCATTCTACATCGGATATAACGCTATATATTCGGGCATTCCCGAACAATCATAAAAATATTCAAACTCTTCCTGTGATAATCCGGTATAGTCCCTAAAATTTTCAATCATCTGATCCAGTCCCGCCATATCCATATCATCTGTCATACTGTAGGAATTCCAGTAAAGATTATATTCGTAAATCTGAGACGTCTCCACATCCATCGTAACATCCATATCCACAGATGAAAAACTCAAATGCACCCACATCAAAGAAACTGACTGACTCATGTCGTTTAAATCCACATAATTCATCGGACTCCCACCTTCAAAAAAAACATCTGATACATCAAAAGGCAAAATGGCATCTTTGCTCAAAAGTTTCTCTACTTCGCGACATGCCCGCTCACCTATAATATGATCATTTTCTATCCCTGAAATTCCACCGCTCACTGTCACAACATCGGAATCGCCATTCCTTCCCCTGACAATCAGTTCCAGTTTTTCACTAACGGTTAAATCTTCAGCTGTATGATCCACCAGAACATTTTCGGGAATTTTTTCGATAACGACCTGATTTAATAAGTTTTTTTCTTTAATCTCTGCAAAGAAGAAGGGCATGACCACCAGCAGACACAAAATAAAGATTGCCATAAAAACCGGACCTTTACCTCTGATCTGTATCATCTCTGTTCACCTCCACCAAATCTACCCGTACACAGGTACCCACATCCTGTACGCTCTCGAAACTTATTTTTCCCCTGTGAACCTCCATTATCGCCGTACAGACCGCAAGCCCAAGTCCTGCACCACCCCGTCCCCGGGAGCGTGCCTTATCTACCATGTAAAATGCCTCTGTAATTTTTGAAAGTTCCCCTTCGGGAATGCCGCATCCATTATCACTTACTGAAATCTCATAACCACCTTTGATACTTTTTCCGGATAAAATAACCTGGCCGTTTTTTCCATCAATAGCTTTTCTGGCGTTGTCCAGCAGATTGATACAAACTGTCTTCATTAAATCCGGCTCAATATTGAGCTTTCCATCTTGAATCTCGCCAATAAATCGTATACCGTCGGCCTGCATCGCCGGAAAGACCGTATCATAAACCGAAGTCAGAAAATATTTCGCCGAAACTCTCCGCAGTTTAAAATCCCGTCTCTTTAACACAGTAAGCTGCATTAATTTTTCAGACATGACCTGCAACCGTTTTCCTTCCTGAACAATCTGGTTCGCCAAAAGAACCGTCTGTTCCTCCGTCATCCGCTTCGAACGAAGCATGTCCGCATAACCGATAATAGAAGTCAACGGCGTTTTCAGCTCATGGTCAAAATTCCCCACAAACATCTCCTGACGTCTTGCATAATCTTTCAGCGCTTCCATGTTTTCTGACAATCGGCCAGCCATTCGGTTAAAATCCTCCGCCAGCTGACCAATCTCGTCCCGACTATTCACCTGAACCGGTTTCATATCATCTCCCTCTGCCAGACGTCTGGTAGCCTGGGACAAAAGGTGAATCGGTCGTACCAACCAATAAGAAATGATAAAAATAACCACGCCGCCCACCAGGAACAGCAGCCCCATAATCATAGAAAAAGTCTGGATATATCCCTCCTGATTATCGAAAACCTCCGTGATATCCCTGTAATTTTCTATAAAATACTCCTGATTTAAAAGCTTCACATAACGGGCACAATGAATCAGGTAATCGTCATCGATTTTTCGAATTTCATATCCCCGCTCCTGGTTTCCTAATTTTTTGACCAGTGCTGCATCAAATCCTTTCTTTCTGCTCCCACAGATTACTTGCCCTTCTGCATCACTGAAAGAAACAGTAATAGCACTATCCGTTGTCTGAATACTCATTGCCTCTGTCAATATTTCCTCATAATTTTCCGTGCCCTCTTCCGGAATGCCCCACATAAGCGTTATATTGGACATTTCAACCGACCAGGTAATTCTCTGATTCAACGAAAAATAAAGCATATCATTTTCCTGATAAGCCGTCTCAATCTCCCGTTCTATGGCATTTTTAAAACTGGAATAAATCAACACATATCCGCTGATTCCCACAAAAAATTCTGTCACGAGAATGATGCTGAAAAATAATTTCCAAAAAAATTTCACTCATCCACCTCCAGGCGGTATCCTATCTTATAAACCGGAACGATTTTTGACTCCAGGCCAAGTTTTTTCCGCATCCGCTGAACATGCAGATCTACCGTCCGGCTTTCTCCCATATACATCTCTCCCCAGACACTTTCGTAAATTCTATCACGAAACAAAGCAATATTTTTATTTCTCAAAAACAACAGCAATATATCATATTCCTTCGCCGTCAGGCTGACCGGCTTTCCGGCCTTTTTGACCACACGTGAGAAAGTATCCACGGTCACATCATAAACCGACAACTCACGAGCCGTTTTATTGTAACGCCGCAGCACCGTTTCAATCCGCGCCAGCAGCTCGATGATCTCAAAAGGTTTTATAATATAATCTTCAGCGCCCAGTTTCAGCCCCCGAACCCGATCCATCACTTCCGATTTGGCCGTAAGAAAAATCACAGGAATATTCATCGGCCGTATGTATTCCATCAGTTCATAACCATTGATCTTTGGCAGCATGATATCCAATAATATTAAGTCAAAGATTTCACTTTCCAGTATATCTGCCGCCTGAGCACCGTCTTCTGCACATACACAGGCATAACCGGCGTCTGTAAGATTCATTCGAATCAGTTCCAAAATAGGTTTTTCATCTTCAACAACCAAAATTCGATTCACAGTTTTCGCCCCCTTCCCGACGATTTTACATCTTTTTTGCATCATACTTGCATATCCCTTGGATAGACAATCAAAAAAAGGACGCCTCAAAATAAGATATCCTCATTCTTCAGCATCCTCTAATATCCGCTCAAACCTGCGGATATACGGTTATTTCAGCTTTTTTACCGCAATACACGTCGGACAAGGCACATGAATCGGTTTGCCTTTCATATAAATATAGCCTTTTTCGTAATTAACACCAAAAATCGTGATAGAATCCGATTCCTGATTGATTGAAACAAAATGCTTGTTATCCGGAAAAAGATAAATATCCCTTGGATAAATCCCGCTAACCGGAAGAACACAGAGTTTTTCCATTTTCTTTTCCTGGTCAATCTCATAAATTGCCACACTATTGTCTCCCGAATTGGTGACAAAAAGATATTTGTCATCATCTGTAATTTTTAATGTTACCGCACAATTATCCTCTGTAAATTTCGGAGGAAGGGTAGACTGTTGATCCAATTTTTCAAATGCAGGACCTTTTCTGCCCATGAAATAAGCATATTCCGTCACCATATTGGCATTTTCATGGGTCAGATAGATATATTTTTTATCATTGGAAAATATAATATGCTTCGGTCCCGAATCAATCTCGCACCGAATAATGTCTTTTAAGGCGATCTTTCCCTGCGTCCGGTCAAATTCATATACTTTAATCTGATCCATTCCCAGGTCCACTGCAAGGATATGTTTTTCATCCGGTGTAAACAGAGCGCAGTTCACATGGCAACGATTATTTCTTGAAATGATACTCCCGGGACTTTTCATAAAGACCTCATCCGTCACCTCGCCTACGGTGCCGTCGGGATTAATCCGGGAAATCGTCAGCTTTCCGTCATAATATCCCGCACTTACCAGATATTCGTTGGCCGAATCCACCTGCAGATAACATGGGCGCAGACCCTGAACCGAGTGTCGGTTCAAATATTCGAGTCGGCCATCTGCCAAAATTTTAAAAGACGCCACGCCTTCGTCACAATTTGAGTATAAATATTCTCCATCAGCGGATAGGGTCAGAAAGGATGGATTTGTAATTTCCTCAACACCCTGCTCTTTGAAGACCGGCTCATCTCCATTAAAATCATACATATAGATGCCTTTGCTCTCCCCACGGGTATATGACCCCACGTAAGCTCTGTATTTGTCCATGCTATTCCTCCTATTACTCCATAACCGTCCTTTTATTTTCAAACTCCGTCAATCTCTGGTGATAAGCCTCTTTTATAGCGACATCATAGGCCAGCTTTGGCTTTTCCACTCCCATATGATACATCAGATACTGGGTAAAATAAGGATTCATGACCAATAATGGGCCCACCAGATAGGTACCGATAAAATTCTGACGCCGGACACCTTCATAGCCTGAGGAACGGTTGATTCCTGTCCCACGAATACCTTTGGCAAAATAACAATGTTCATTTGCTCCATAGGCCATCGATGACTGAATCTTGCACCCAACAACCTTTCTCTGATTAAATTCGCCATAATAATTCCCGGTATAATAATTATCCGATACCCGGACTGCAGAAAAATCAAAAATATTTAACCCCTCGATTCTCCGTTCTCCATCAATGATCTCCCGGAAAAACACCTCCATTGCATTGCCAGTAAAAAGAAAGCACTTCTTTTTGCGGATTAATTCTTCAATCCGGTCTTTATATGGCAAAAGCTTTTGAATCACAGCTTCCTGGTTTTTTCCGGTCATCGGTCCCATATAAATAAGATTGACGTCTTCCGTAACAAAAGCCGGCTCACTGTCTATGGACGTCTCAATAAACTCCTCATCCGGCAGACATGCCTTTAAATACATCATATTTCCGAGATCACCAAAGAGATTCCCATATTCGGGAAATAAAATTTCTATTTTCATTTTATTCCCTCCTCTTTCTTTATACGCTGCAATAAGTGTTCCTTGATCTCCTCTGCCTTTGCCCGTGTTTCCCGGGTAAATATCATATAAATGTTCTCCACTTCATCAATATCTGCCAATTTCACCACGTCCTCCGGCCGAAGTGCACAGGTCACTCGTTCCTCATGAATTCCAGCCAAAAGAAGACGCAGCCAGTAATCATAACATCGATTTCCGGCCGTCAATACCTGCCGGACACCTGTCCGATTTAATGGCGTATAATCCACTTCATAAAGCCACGCTGTATTTTCTGATGCACGCACCTGTTCTTTCTGCTTATAATCCATAAGAACAACCGCACAATCATCACTCTGTCTTCCAATCCATTCAAGTACATGGGCGCAGACAGCCGGACTCTGCTCTTCTCCACGACACATAAATACTTTTTTACTGCCGACGGTATCCACATGACGGCAGATTGTAAAAGGTTCTGCAGAGTCAAGGGCTGCAGCAATCTCCTCGTAAGTCAATCCGAGCTGATACAGCAGTTCGATCGCCAGTACCTCGTTATCTAAATCTGCCTTTGTACATCCGAGAAGCCGATAAATTTCCATTTTTTCTGCCATTTGCAGAACCAGCGTCATCTTCGCCGTATCTACCGACACAATTTTATCCTTGCCTTCATTTGATATCATCTTTATATTTTCAAAAGCAGACATATCCACGCCTTTTTCAACACCCTCCAGACTTCCCTTCTGGTCCCAGTAATTGCTGTAGGCGTTGGTATATACCAGAAGATCCGGCGCTATCTTTGAACAGATGTGTCGAATCTCTCTCTCATCCACTTCCATCAATGCGAGTCCGCATCCCGACTGGCCGGAAATACTTTTTCCAGCACGCAGAACTGACACCGGACTCTCTGTCTCATCCTCTCCGGTTATATTCCACATAAAATCCCGGCCGCTTTCTCTGAGAACATGTCCGACAAGTTTTAAGACCGTCGTTTTACCTTTGGTTCCGGTGATAAATACCAGCTTCTCCGGCCTTTGAATATGTTCAAAGGCTTCCTCTGCGGTTTTCCCGCCTTTTATCCATTTCAATATAGAATCTTTAAATCCTGATGTGTTTTTTTTCATGCCGCAGGCTCCATTCTTATCTTTACGAATTTTCTAAAATTTTACTTTCGGGTCCATAAATTCCTTCATGCGCCGCTCATAAGCTTCCATGATCACAGGCTCAAAAGCCAGCTTCGGATTCTCAACACCCATCACCTTCATGAGATGCTTCGTAAATAACGGATTGAGTACAAGAAACGGACCGACAAGATAGGTGCCGTAAAACTGATGCACATGAATACCTTCCACTTCCACTGACGGATTCATACCAGCTCCTTTGTCTACCTGAATAAAGCTGTACTTAAAATGATCACTGTAAGCCATCGAAAACTGAGTTTTAAACCCGAGAATCGGAATATCGCCAAAATGTCCGCGCACCAGTCCGTTAAAACGGTTCATCATATTCCGTTTCGCATAAAAATCAAAAATGCCCAGAGCTTTCACTTTTGTACCATCTTCATTTTCAATCCATCGTCCAAATATTTCCAATGCATTGCTTGTAATGAGAAATGGCGTATCTTTTTTTATCAATTCCACGATGCGCTCTCTGTAAGGCATTAATTTTTTTATGACCATCGCCTGAACCCGTTCGGTCATTGCCCCCATGTAAATCAAGTCAACGGATTCTCTGGCAAAAGCCGGTTCGGACATATAGTCCGTGTAGATAAACTCAGCCTCCGGCAGACACTGTTTCAAATACTTCATGTTTGAAGAGTCCGCAAACAGATTACAATATTCCGGAAAAAGAACTTCGATCTTCATTATGCTTCCTCTCCCCTTTCTTCTAATCTATTTTTCAGATCCTGATATACTTTTTTTGCATTCTCATACTGTACCGAATAAATATCATGTAAAATATATATTTTATCCACAGCAGCATAATCCACATAGGATGCCGCATCTTCCTCTTTATCACAGAGAACGATCTTTTCCTCCGGTATTCCCGCCATCAGAAGCCGCAGATGATAGTCGGCATTTCGAACGCCGGTAAGCACGATCTGTTTCACAGACGCATCATTTAAAAACTCAAAATCGATGTCAAAAATCCAGGCAATATTCTCACTGGACTCCTTTGCATCGTAACAGTCATCCATCATGCAGACGACGGCCTTCGTACCGGTTTCATGGCGGATAAAATCACAGATTCGCGAGCAGGCAATCGGATTCTGCCCCTTTGCCAGACTGATGACCAGTTCTTTTCCATGAACATTTTCGGAATAATATCTGGATTCCACAACTTTAATTATTTCAAAAGATTTCTGAATCTGTGAAACTTCCAGACCAAGCTCCGACAACAGGGCAATGGCTGCGAGCATGTTATAAATATCCGTAACATTACTGCCAATCAGTTTAAATTCACAGGTGCCGCCCGGCATCTTTATAAGGCATCTCTGGTTTTCGTAATCAATCTTTTCCACCGAATAATCCAGCTCCGGCGACCCAAAATCGCAATTCGGACAATGGGCCCGTCCGATATGATTGTATCGGATATAATCATATTTCAACAAAGCTCCACAATTGGGACAAGCCACAATATCTTTAATAATATTGTCAGAGCTACTGTGTCCGTCGGGACAATTAATTCCGAAATAACGGCGTTCATTCTCCATCGCCAGATGATTACTGATCAGATCCTCACCATTCAAAATGAGTTTGGTATGTTTTGGAATCTGGCTGTTCAGTACACCGGAAATAAACTCCGTATGAGCATTCCGTTTATAAGAATCTCTGAAAAGATTTGTACAGAGCAAATAGTCCGGCGGCATATATGGGTAGATTAACGGAGAATAACGTTCATCCACTTCCAGCACCGCCAGTTTACATCTGGATTTTCCAAAAAAACTGCTCTTTGAAAGCAGAGCGGAAACAACTCCCTCGCTGACATTGCTGCCCGAAGCATTGTTGATATAATCATATCCGTTATCTTTCAATACCTCTGCCGTCAGATTCGACACAGTGGTCTTACCATTCGTTCCAGTAATATATACAAGACGCTCCGGCTTTTCCAGATGACCAAGAAAATCCGGACAAAGCTTGTTCGCCATCCATCCCGGCAGATGGGTTGCATTTCTGCCCAAAAGCTTTAATATCTTTGTTGCAATTTTTACAATTGTAATCGTTACGTAAAAACGTACCGTATTCTTTTTCATATGCAGACTCCACTCCTTATCATTTCATCACGTTCCATTTTACACTTATGCCCTTTAAAATTCAACAATAATTGCGTTTTCTTTCTTTCTCTTATATAATATCCCTATATATTTAAGAAATAATAAAGGAGAACGTTTATGGAAAAAATAACCAGCTTTACAATTGACCATTTAAGATTACTTCCAGGTATCTATGTGTCCCGAAAAGACATGGTCGGCACAGAAACCGTGACGACCTTTGATATCCGCATGACTCGTCCCAATTATGAACCCGTCATGAATACGGCAGAAATGCACACGATCGAACATCTTGCCGCAACTTTTTTAAGAAATCATCCTCAATATGGACCGAAGACTCTTTATTTCGGACCAATGGGCTGCCGGACCGGATTCTATTTGCTTTTAAGCGGTGATTATGAATCCAAAGACATTATTCCCCTTATGAACGAAATGTTTACATTTATAAAAGATTTTAATGATGATGTGCCTGGAGCCTGCGCCAGAGACTGTGGAAACTTCCGGGATATGAATCTCCCTATGGCCAATTATCTGGCCGATAAATTTTTAAAAGAAGTTCTTGATAATATTGGCACAGACCGACTCATATACCCGGAATAAAATTCATGCCTTTGCTTCAAAATATAAATATACCGAAGCAAAGGAGGCAGCTTATGACTTTTTATGACGGCAGGAAAAAAATCCGCCACTGGTTTCCGCGGGTCAATCACATGACTGAAGATTATACCGATTATGACGACACTCCGGACACCATGATTGTCAATGATACCCATGATTTACCTTATATTGGGGATTTTCCGCCGAAGGACGACTATTCGGAACATCATTTCTATTAAAAACAGGGGGGGCAGAGACTTTTTGAAATCTCTGCCCCGATTCATGCATCTGGCCATTATTTTCGCAAATATTCTCCGCAAAGTAAAACAATACTATGACCGTCCAAAATTATCTGGCCGTCTTCTATCATTTCACCTTCCGCATTCAATTCCGACGTATCCGAAAACACCTTCCATATTCCTTTGCCCGGTAGTCGCGGCAATGAAAATATTTCCTTCGTACAATTCATATTATAAGCAAAATACCAGGCCTCACCATCACCGGCATACATACAGCCGATGCAGCGATTCCAGCCGGATTCATATATAAACCACGGAACCTTTCCATGAAAGGAAACATCCGGAAGTCCATTGGCCGATGTGTCGGTCCGGGCGAAGGGCTTTTCAGGATGAAGAATCTTTACGGTTTTACGAAGCTCCATCATTTTTACAGCAAATTCCCACAGCCATCTGTTTTTTTTCTTTAAATTCCAATTCAGCCATGAAACATCATTATCCTGACACCAGGCATTATTATTGCCCTTCTGACTGTTTCCAAACTCATCTCCGGCATAAATTAATGGTGTTCCCTGCTGGAAAATATTCAAAATCCAGGCATTCTTTAGCTGCTGCCGTCTGAGACGAACAACATCCTTTTTCCGACTGACTCCTTCCGCGCCACAATTCCAGCTGAAATTCCATGCCGACCCATCCAGATTGTTCTCACCATTATCCTCATTATGGCGGTTGTCATAGCTGACCAGGTCCATCATCGTAAATCCGTTATTATTGGTGATATACTGGATATTTCCCTGTTCTGTGGAACGATTTAAGACCTGATTCATAAACTCTGACGCCGATCCTTCATCTCCCCGGAGGAAACGCCGCATGCTGTCCTGAAAACCATTGTGATACACGGCCCGCCGCCGGCCGGCTCCATTTCTGTCAGAGGAACCATTAAAATTTTCACTCAAAATTTTTGTTTCTGCGAGTACCGAATCCGATAAAACTTCCCGAAGCTGTGTTGTGGTCTGGTTCAAATGAAAGCCATCGATATGATAATCCACAATCCACCGACGCAGACAGGCCATCTGAAAATCAGCGGTTTCCTTTCCGGTAAAAAACAGTTCCATATAGACTTCCATGCCTTCCCGATGCAAAGCCCTGACCAGCTCTTTCAAACTGTCTCCGGCCTTTTCCGGTTCGGCAGCATACTCCGGCTTCACAGCCATAAAATGTGCCGGACCATATCCCCAGTAATTCTTCCTTCCATTTTTTACAGTATCCTTCGGATTTTCCACCTCAAAATCATATACCGGCATCAGTTCCACCGCATTAATACCCAGCGTTTTCAGGTAAGGGATCTTCTCTCTCACGCCTTCGAAGGTCCCCCGATGCTTCACACCGGAAGATGTATGCTTCGTAAATCCCCGAACATGTAACTTGTATAAAATGACCTCATCAAAATCCAGTCCCGGAGAAATATCCTCTCCCCATTCAAACATCCTTTCCTTAAACAAGTAAATCTTTTCCCCGTCTACCCATCGTACAGCTTTCGCATAGGGCATGGTTACTACCTTATCATTCCATATCAGTTGATAGCCATAATTCTCTATTTCAATATTATCTATCTCTGATTCAGATACAAAAAAAATCAATGCAACGGCATATGCCTGACCAAAATGCCAACTTTTGTCTATCGGCAGTTCCGATGAAGTATGCTTCACCAGATCATACACTCTCAAAACAATATGATCTTGCCCCGGAGGGACTTTTCCCGGATTTCCCCGGTTCTGTCTCCTTTCCGGCAGTTCAAAGGCCAAATTCACCTTTATTTGGCCACTTTCTGATCCTTCCCATACAGTAACACCATATGGCCAGGGCTGTCCCTGACTCATCTGCCACTCCATCCTTCTCGCCTCCTTTGCAACTGTCTCCATTATACCATAAAAACAGACAAAACATTCCATATTTATTTCTGTGCTTCTATCTTCTCTGCCAGATCATTCAGATAGACCCACCGATCCATTTTTTCTTCCAGCTCCGCTTCGGTCCGGGTCTTTTCCTTCATCAGATCGTTGAGCTTCCCCGAGTTTGTCGCATTGGCCAGCATATCCCCATCCAGTTCGGCAATTTTTTCTTCCAGAGCTGCGATATCATCGTCAATCGTCTCATATTCCTTCTGCTCTTTGTAGGTAAATTTTAATTTGACCGGTCGGTGCTGCTTCCAGTCCTTTGCAGACTTTTTGCCTGCTTCCGTCTCTCCGGCATTTTTTCCGCCTTTGGCAGCATCTCTGCCGCTATCCGCCCTGCGCCGCTGTTTTGCTTCCAGATAATCGGTATAACCGCCCTCATACTGCTGAAGATGTCCCTGTCTGTCAAACTCAAAAATCCGGTCCACCACGTTATCAAGAAAATAACGGTCATGGGACACGGTGATCACAATGCCAGAAAAGGAATTTATGTAATCTTCCAATATAGTCAATGTGGGAATATCCACATTGTTGGAAGGTTCATCGAGAATCAGTACATTCGCTCCAAGCATTAGAACTGACAGCAGATAAAGCCGCCGTTTTTCACCACCGGAAAGCTTTGAAATCGGTGTATACTGCATGTCCGGTGTAAAAAGAAACCGTTCCAGCATCTGAGAAGCCGTAATTCGTCCTTCCTTTGTCTGAACATACTCTCCAATATCTTTAATATAATCAATCACCCGCTGATTCGAGTCCATCTCCGTTTCTTCCTGAGCCAGATATCCCATCTTAATAGTTTCACCAATCTCGATACTGCCCGAATCCGGCTTTTCCAGACCGGCGATCATTTTAATCAGGGTCGACTTGCCGCAGCCATTCGGTCCGATGATCCCAAGCCGCTGATTCCGCAGGACAATATATTCAAAATCCTGAATGAGCGGCTGACCGTCATAGCTTTTGCTGATATGATGCAGCTCGATGGTCTTCTTTCCCATCCGGGTCTCCACCGAATCCATCGCCACCGTACCGTCCTGAACCGGCGCCTTTCCATTTTTCAGAGCTTCCAGCCGCTCAAGCCGGGCCCTCTGTTTCGTCGTCCGCGCCCGACAGCCCCGTTTGGCCCACTCCAGTTCCATGCGGAGAATACTCTGACGTTTTCGTTCCGTCGCCAGCTCCATCTCCTCTCTCTCCGCTTTCAATTCCAGAAACCGGGAATAATTTGCCTCATAGCTGTACATCTTTCCATGGCTGATCTCCAAAATCCGATTGGATACCTTATCAAGAAAATACCGGTCATGGGTCACCATGACGACCGTTCCTTTATAATTTTTCAAATAATCCTCAAGCCAGGAAATCATTTCCTCATCCAGATGGTTTGTCGGCTCGTCCAGCAAGAGCACATCAAAATCTCCGGTCAACACCTTTGCCATGGCGACCCGGCGCCGCTGTCCTCCGGACAACTGATCCAGCCGGGCGTCATATTCCATAATTCCAAGCTTTGTCAGATTGCTCTGAACCTGCCAGTCCGTTTCCGAATTTCCATCCAGAGCAAAGGAAGCCACTGTGGCCTCTTCCGGGAATTCCGGATTCTGAGGCATATAGGCAATACGTAAACCGTTCTGCCGGACAATCTGTCCCAAATCCGGTTCCTCCACGTCAGCAAGCATCTTCAAAAGGGTAGATTTGCCCGTACCATTGATGCCGATAATTCCAATCTTGTCCCCTTCCTGAATACCGCAGGACACGTCGTCAAATATCACTTTATCTCCATATATTTTATGAATATGTTCAATATTCAAGATGTTCATCGAAAAAATTCCTCCTTTGATCATAGGAAAATATATTTTAAAATAAACAGTATAGCCAGCGCGTACATCAATGCGCCGATTTTTTTCTCTTTATATTTTCCTGTCAATAGATTGATAACCACATAGGAAATCACGCCCATGGCGATGCCTTCAGAAATGCTGTAGAAAAACGGCATAGCCGCAATACAGATATAACATGGAATGGCTTCGCTGTAATCTGTAAAATCAATATTTACAACATTGGTCAGCATATAGAACCCGACAATGATCAGTGCCGGAGCCGTTGCAAAGGACGGAATAGCCAGAAAAATCGGAGACAGAAAGAGAGACAGGCCGAAAAGAATGGCTGTCGTCAGAGCTGTCAGACCAGTACGGCCACCCTCCGAAACACCGGAAGCACTTTCCACAAAGGTTGTTGTTGTCGATGTCCCGAGGACAGCACCAAAGGTTGTGCCAATCGCATCCGCCATCAAAGCTCCTTTGATTCTCGGAAGCTTACCTTCCTCATCCAGCATCCCGGCCTTTGTAGACACGCCGATCAATGTTCCAAGGGTATCAAAAATATCCACAAATAAAAATGCAAAAACGACCACAAAAAAATTCAATGAAAATACATTTGAAAAATCCAGTTTAAAAAATACCGGCGCCAGACTCGGAATGGAAATACCATTGCTGAAATCCGGAAGCAGATGATAGAACCCCAGGTCCGGATTCGGAATATAAAGGCCGGCAAACTGACAGATAATACCGAGAATCCATGTAATCAAAATGCCCCAAAGAATATTTCCTTTGATATCTTTGATGACCAGAATTGCTGTGATGATCACACCAATGATTGCCAGAAGCACAGTAATTCCCGCATCATTAAAGGTTGCTTCCACTCCATTGACCAGATTATAATTTTCAACAGAGAATAACTGTAACAACGTAGAACCACCGATAACAATTTTTGCATTTTGAAGTCCGATAAAGGCGATGAACAATCCAATACCAACACTGACAGCCGATTTAAGATTCATTGGGATCGCATTAAAAATGGCTTCACGGACATTTGTTACCGAAAGGACGATAAAAACAAGTCCTTCCACAAATACGGCGGTCAGCGCTGTCTGCCAGGAATATCCCATGCCAAGGACCACTGTATAAGCAAAATAGGCATTCAGTCCCATTCCCGGTGCCAATGCAAAAGGATAATTTGCAAACAGTGCCATACATACAGTGCCGATCATACCGGCAACGGCTGTTGCTGTAAACACAGCGCCCTGATCCATTCCCGCCGCTGCAAGGATACCGGGATTTACCGCCAGAATATAGGCCATTGTCATAAAAGTCGTAATACCAGCCAGCACTTCTGTCTTTACGGTCGTATGATTTTCTTTGAGTCTAAAAAACTTTTCCAACATTTTTCTTCCCCCACAATTTGATGTTCTCAGTTTCTTTGCATTAGTCTATGATAAAAGATTCATTCATCTGCGTCAACCAAAATTCTGCAAATTCTGCTCCTATAATATCTTTCGCTTTTATGACCTTTATGATAGAAGTCTCCAAAAGCCGCCGTTCTTATGTATATTTTTGCCTTTGAATTTATTTTTACAAAATCTTCCTCCCTTTAAATGGTAGTATATCATGCAAAATTAAGTGACGGTACTTTATTTTAATGATAAAATAGAACTATCAAGAATGAAAGAAGGAAATCCTATGAACACCCTGAAAAAATATGTCCCTGCGCTCATCTTTTTAGCTATTTTCGAAACGATTGCCATCACTTTATGGCAGACTCTGGACAATATCTTTTATTTATTTAATTTTACATATATCGGCGGCTTTCTTTTCATAGGTCTCTGCCTGTATATCAACAAATTTAAACATGCCCGTCTGGTCGTTCAGCTCGGCGTGGGATTGTATATGCTTGTTTATCTCGGTTTTATTTCCAATGAAAATATGCAGATTGAAGGCTTTTGGTATTATCTGTTTCTGGGAGTTTTTGAAGCAGCAACCATCCATTATGCCGTCGCAAAAATCTTTGGTCCTCTGTTTTTTGGCCGGGGCTGGTGCGGCTATGCCTGCTGGACCGCCATGATTCTGGACCTTCTGCCTTTTAAGCATCCGAATACTCCGAGAAAGAACATTGGTTTTATCCGATATATTACCTTTGTTTCAGCCTTCCTTTTCGTTGGCGCCCTCTTCGTTTTCCATGTGCCCAATATCGAACGGGTAATGTTTTACAGCTTTATCATTGGTAATGTGCTCTATTATATAACAGGAATCTGTCTGGCTTTTGCTTTCAGGGATAATCGGGCTTTTTGCAAATATATCTGCCCGATCACCATATTTTTAAAACCGATGAGCTATTTCGCCCGAATCCGCATTACGGTGGATAAAGAAAAATGTATTTCCTGCGGAAAATGCAAACAGCTCTGTCCAATGAACGTGGACATGCTTGACAATGCCAGAAGCCGCGAAAATGGCACCGAATGTATTCTCTGCATGAACTGTGTAGACAATTGTCCGAAAAAAGCACTCCACAGTTGAGAATTCTGTTGGAAAGTTCTTGCAAATTCAGGGATTTCCGATAAAATAGAATACGTGTGATTTAACAGGAACAACAACAGAAAGGTATTGAAACATGATTAGTGCAAACAATGTGACTCTGCGTTTGGGAAAACGTGCGTTATTTGAAGATGTAAATATTAAATTTACCGAAGGTAACTGTTATGGTTTGATCGGTGCCAACGGCGCCGGAAAATCCACTTTCTTAAAAATTCTTTCCGGAAAACTGGAACCAAGTAAAGGCGATATTACCATGAATCAGGGAGAACGCCTCTCCGTACTTGAACAGGACCACTATAAATATGATGATTTTCAGGTCCTGGATACGGTGATCATGGGGAATGCCCGCCTTTATGAAATTATGAAAGAAAAAGACGCTATTTATATGAAGGAAGACTTCACCGAGGAAGACGGTATCCGTGCCAGTGAACTGGAAGGCGAATTTGCCGAATTAAACGGTTGGGAAGCCGAAAGTGATGCGGCCATCCTCTTAAATGGTCTGGGCATCGAACCGGATCTCCACTATTCCATGATGCGTGACCTGGACGGCGGACAAAAAGTCAAAGTTCTCCTCGCCAAAGCCCTCTTCGGTAATCCGGACGTCCTTCTTCTGGACGAGCCGACCAACCACCTGGATCTGGACGCTATTGCCTGGCTGGAAGAATTCCTCATTAACTTTGAGAATACGGTCATCGTCGTATCCCATGACCGATACTTCTTAAATAAAGTCTGTACCCATATTGCAGATATCGACTATGGCAAGATTCAGCTCTATGCCGGAAACTATGATTTCTGGTATGAATCCAGCCAGTTGATGATCAAACAGATGAAGGAAGCCAATAAGAAAAAAGAAGAAAAGATCAAAGAACTTCAGGAATTTATCCAGCGGTTCAGCGCCAACGCTTCCAAATCCAAACAGGCAACCTCCCGTAAACGGGCCCTTGAAAAAATTGAACTGGATGACATCCGTCCTTCCAGCCGTAAATATCCATATATTGATTTCAAACCAAACCGTGACATCGGCAATGAAGTTCTCATGGTGGACGGTATTTCCAAGACCATCGACGGTGTAAAGATGTTGGACAATATCTCCTTTACCCTGGGTCATGATGATAAGGTGGCCTTTGTCGGACCAAATGTCAATGCCACGACCACCCTTTTTAAAATCCTGGCCGGTGAAATGGAACCGGACGAAGGAACCTATAAATGGGGTGTGACCACCTCCCAAGCCTATTTTCCGAAGGACAATACAAAGGAGTTCGCCAGTGACGACACCATCGTTGACTGGATGATGCCATGGTCTCCGGAAAAGGATGTCACCTATGTCCGCGGCTTCTTAGGCCGTATGCTCTTCTCCGGTGACGACGGTCTGAAGCGGGTGAACGTTCTCTCCGGCGGCGAGCGGGTACGCTGTATGCTCTCCCGCATGATGATGTCCGGCGCCAACACGATGATTCTCGATGAGCCGACCAACCATCTGGACATGGAATCCATCACCGCCCTGAATAACGGCCTGATCAAATACCCGGGCGTCCTGCTCTTCACGTCCCAGGACCACCAGTTTGTTCAGACAACGGCCAACCGCATTATGGAGATTACTCCAGGCGGTCTGATTGATAAACAGTGTACTTACGACGAATATCTGGAAAATGACGAACTGGCCAGAAAACGTCAGATCATGAATATGGATGAACAGATTGAAGACGAAGAAGAATAATAATTGACTGTAAACAACTTGACCCTTTACCCGCCGAAATACCGGCGGATAAAGGGTCTGTTTTATCGGTTGAATTCAAAATTCTTTTTTGCTGAAAATACCCACGCTGATAAAATAGGAAATAATATAAATTAAGATGGACATGACAACTCCGACCACTCCGAATATTGTACGATGCTGTTCTATAAAATCCAAAGCTGTTTTAGGAAGATAGTCGGCCACACCCAATATTATAAAGATAGGTATCATAATGATCGCTATCATCAAAATCCGGGTTTTTTCAACTCCCAATTTAAAAATCATAGGAAGCAAAATGGAATAAATAATAAAAATGAGACAACATAACGTCGCCGCCATAGTGAGCATCATCATCAGGCTGCTGTTTCCTATCGGATGAATACTGTTAACGATGACGGAAAATATGATGCTTATGATAAGTGCGCTTGCTGCGTAAATCACACAGCTCACATATTTCGATAAAACAACCTCTTTTCGGCTCACAGGCATGGTCATAACAAATTTATCCCATCCGGCCATCGCATCATAACTCATACCGGTAAAAATCAACATACTCATGCTCATGGTGACCATCGCCTGAAAATAAATCAGAGACTCCATATAAATACTGATCACGCCAAAAAAGATATATAAAAGTATGTATTGTTTGAAATAACGACGCAAAGTGTAATATTCCTTAACCAACAATCCACTCATATTACTTATCTCCTTTCACCTTAAATAAAAGAACATCTTCCAGTTTGATTCGATTGATCATCATGTCCGGATACTGCTGTTTTACTCTTTCTCTCTGATTCACAAGAACATCACAACTGTAAGCCCCTCTGCTGACACCGACAATCATATCCGGTGCAATGGAAGCCAAATCTTCCGGACGGCACCGGACGATACCATACTCTTCCATGATCCGGTCTTTTTCCTCCGATAAGAAAATCTCACCTTTATGAATAAAAGTAATATAATCGGCCACCTTTTCCAAATCACTGGTTATATGGGATGAAATCAAAACACTGTGTGCTTCATCCTGGATAAACTCCTGAAACATATCGAGGATCTCATCTCTGACTACCGGATCCAGACCGCTGGTCGCCTCATCAAGAATCAACAGCTTCGGATGATGGGCCATGGCCGCCACGATCATAAGTTTCATCCGCATACCTGTTGAAAACTCCTTGATCGGTTTATTTCCGGGAACCGTAAAGGTTTTTAAAAGTCTCTGATAATATTTTTCATCCCAGTTCCGATAAATCTTTCCCATAAATTTACCAATTTCCTTTGCTCTCAAAATCTCATGAAAACTGGCACCATCAAGAACAACGCCGATATCCTCCCGAATCTCTTTACCTTTTTTTCGAATATCCTTTCCAAGCACCCGAATGTTGCCACTATCCGTATGGATCAGATCAACAATTGCCTTGATCGTCGTCGATTTTCCGGCGCCGTTCTCGCCTACCAGACCCATAATACATCCACCCGGGACTTTAAAATTAACATTTTTCAAAGAAAATCCAGGATAGGTTTTATTTAAATTTTCCACTTCAATTAAATATTCCATCTTCAATCCTCCTCATAGACCATCTGTATAATCTCCTGTAGTTCTTCACAGCTGATACCGCTGCTTTTGGCCAATCGGACGCCTTCCGTCAGTATTCCCTCAATCTTCCTGTACTGCTCTTCTTTCATCATCTCCATGTTGGCATCGGCTATAAAACTTCCCCGTCCGACCATCGTATGAATAAAACCGTCCCGTTCTAATTCTTCATAAGCCCGCTTTGTGGTGATCACGCTGATATGTAAATCTTTCGCAAGAGCACGCATAGAAGGCAAGGCATCTCCGCCTTTAAGCTCTCCCCGCATGATCATATCTTTAATCTGACTTGTAATCTGTTCATAAATCGGTACATCTCCCGAATTACTAATAAATATATTCACATTGTTACCTCCAATCTGCTGACACGTCTGCCCGCAAAGCTTTTCACAGTGTAATTATTTTTCTTATTGTATATACCTTATATATACAATATAGCACTGTATATATACATTGTCAACAGATAATTTCCATGGTTGTTTTTTCCTTCTAAAAAAGGTATACTATATTTTATTAGGAGGATTTTAATTATGACAACAATCGCACCCCTTATTCCGCAGACATCGCTTCTTGCCATGGGATTCACCGGTGTTTTGTGCATTGCGGTTCCCATTGTTCTGCTGATCGTATTTAAAAATCGCTTTCAGGTGAAAGCGGCGCCATTCTTCTTTGGCGCGATTACTTTTGTTATTTTTGCCCTTGTCCTGGAAAGCTTTGCTCACGAATATTTTCTTTCAGGAACAACGGCTCTTAGCCAGGCTATTTTGAACAACCCGTTTCTTTATGCGATCTATGGCGGTCTGGCTGCTGGTATCTTTGAAGAATTTGGCCGTTTCCTTTGCATGATGACAGTCATGAAACGTTTTATATACCGACGGGAAAATTCTATTATTTATGGCATCGGCCATGGAGGTATTGAAGCCGTCATTCTTGGTTCTTTTTCCATGCTCCAAAACCTTATGATTGCCATTGCTCTGAACGATTACGGCAGTGTCGAAGCCTACGCCGGACAGGCCAGCAGTCCGGAAGCCGCCGCCAGCGTTACATCCCTGCTGAATACATTAATTGACACACCGACTTCATCCTATATCCTGTCCGGTGTTGAGCGGATGGCAGCCCTTGTTTTACAGATTGCTTTATCCGTTCTTGTTTATAAAGCTGTTGTACGCAAAAAATACGCTTATATTCTTGTTCCGATAGCTCTTCATGCACTGATCGATGTCATCGCCGTCTTCTACCAGACCGGCCTTGTCACCAACCTGCTGCTGCTCGAAGCAATTGTCGTCATCTATACCATTGCGGTATCCATATTTGCTTACCGACAATACCAGTCGCTTCGCTATGAAGAATATTAAGACGCTCTGCTATAACAAAAAAGGTGCTTTACCTGAACTTTCTCAGGTAAAACACCTTTTTTATTTTCTTCATCAATCGCCGACTCCAAAATCTGTATTTTCAAAAAGAACTTCAACCGCCGGATCCTCCACAAGCCACCCGTACTCTTTGGCAAACCACTGAATTAGTTCCGGATCTTTTTTCACATCTGTTGTGTTATCTGTATACACATTGATGGTCCCCAATTTAAAATTATTTTTTAAGATTTTAATGTCTCTGGCAATCATTTCCCGCGTCTGACCTTTGATTCCGACCATCAGACATGGGGAATCAAAATAAGCTGCGACCTCTTCCGGTTCTTTAAAATCCGCATGCTTATTCAAATAATTTTCTCTAAAATCATTATCAAAGGTTTCGACACCAATCTTATACACGATAGGGATTCCAAAATACTCCCTCATTTCATCCAACCGACGTCGGTACATCCAGTGACTTTCAAAAAACAGTTTTTTTATCCCGCACTTTTGAATCACTTTTTTTATATCCCAAAGAGTCTCCTCCGGCAATTCAAAACAACTGGCCGAATCAATAACTTCAAGCACACCAAACTCCCCGGTGACATTTGAAAGGACTTCCCGGTTCAATCGGATCATCTCCGGAATATTTTCCGAATTATCATCGATATAATCGCAGAAGCGGCACTTCCCCCAGGCACAGGGTTTTGCCTTCAGCAAAACAATTTCCCTTTGATTTTTATTTGTAATCCGGCTATAACGCTCCATTTCTGCCTCCCCGAATTTTCATCTTCATCTCCGGTGTCAACACCTTTAACACCGCTGCCACCAACAAAACTGCAATCAATTTGTCCGCATAATCCGTCAATACCTGAACAAGAAAACAACTCAGTGTCAGATTCATCCCAAGCTTGCTCATTAAAACAACCAGATACGAAGAGCCAGACGATGTAATGCCTCCAAAAAGAAATGCCGTAATTGCTGCACTGGCAATGGAAGTCGGCAGGGATAGAGCCAAACCTCCGATTGGAAGCCGGTAACCCCGGAGCCACTTTGTCCGAAACATCCATCCGGCCATCAATCCGGTCAAAATTTGTACCGGAGCATAGTATAAGGAGTAAACATCGAAAGTGATGCCACTGATAAAACTTCCGAGCACCCCTGTCGCCACACCGTAAACCGGGCCTAAAAGTGCGCCGGACAGCACGGTTCCGATTGAATCTAAATAAACGGGCAGTCTCAGGTTCAGAGCAATAAAAGCTCCCACAATATTTAAAACGATTCCAAGTGCGACCATACACTGTTTCAATGTTGTAAAATTTCTTCCATCACTCATTGAAGGACTCCCTTCCCTCTGCTGCCAAACAAAGCTGTCATAAAACGGCGCATAAAACGTTGGGAATCCACTCGTGTCAAAACATGACTATTGGGTTCTTTTTTCCAAAACCCTTTTTCATCCACAATGCTCTGGCCCACAGATAAGCCTTCTGTTTCCACCGTCGTATAGGCATCAATGCCAGAACATAATTTTTTATCTAAAAAGTATCCCACGGCCAGCGGATCATTAATGACACAGCCGTCAATACCTTCCTGTTTCTTATGAAAATCCACATAAAATCGGGTGATCTTTACAATAAAATCTGCTTTCGCATCATCCAGACCCTCAAGCCCCCGAATCATCTCCGTCGTCAGCACGATTCGCCGAGTCACATCCAGACCGACCATTTCTACCGGACATTTTAAATGTTCAAAAACATATCTGGCTGCTTCCGGGTCAACCCAGTAATTAAACTCGGCCACCGGAGAACAGTTCCCAAAGCTCTTAAAATTACCGCCCATAGATACAAACCGTTCCATATGCTCAAAGAGCTCCGGCTTATAATCCAGTGCCATAGCGATATTTGTAAGGGGGCCAATAGCAATCACTGAAAGCGGGCCTTCTGACAGAGACTTCAAAATAAAGCCTGCCCCTTCCGGCAGATTGGCCATTTTTTGATGTCCGGCTGCCCCAGGCTGTTCATCTTGTCCGAAATTAATCAAACGGTCATAAGGCCATTCACTTTCCGGGACCTCAGGTATACCCGTCTCACCCAGGCCATCCATACCATGCGTATCCTGGGCTGTCACCAGAGGACGTTTCAAAGGCACCGACGCTCCGGCATACACCGGGATATCTGTCCGTCCCATCAGGCGACATACCTTTCTGGCATTTTCAACGCCTATATCTGTCGGCACATTGCCGCAGACAACAGTGATACCGATCACATCCAACGCCTCCTCAGACAACGCATACATCAGAGCAAGGCTGTCATCAATACCCGGGTCACAATCAATAATCACCCTTTTTTTCATATTCATTCTCCTATCTTTATAGATTCTTGGTTTTTTATCCTGGGAAGTTCACGAACCAGTCCAGAGAAAATTCCCTGATTTTATGAATAGCTGAATCAGTATAACACATTTAAGTAAAATTGTATATCTGATTTTTAAGGGACAAATCTACCCTATATAAAGCTCATTATTTTTTCTTTCTGAACAGGCTTTTTTTATTGCCGTTGCAACCACTGAAACTATGGCACTATTTACTTTCCGGGCTGACTGAGGGCACTGGCCGACACATCGCATACAGGAAATACATTTTGTACCATCTGTATTCCTGATATCTTCCTTACTTATGGCCTGTGCCGGACAGATTTCGGCACACAAACCGCAATTTGTGCATTTATCATTTGCTTTTGGAACCAGACTGACTGCACCGGCTTTCTTATATGGACGGTTTCCGGGTATATGAATCATTTCGAGACAATCTGTATTATTATGAAGTTTTTCTAAGATTTTTTTTGAAATATTATGTAACTCCTCTTTATCTTGTCTGTCCGGTCTTCCTGAAGCATATTGATGCATGATCGAATGTTCCGCAATCGCCGAAACTGCTGCGCTTATCTTAAATCCACTGCGCTCGGCAATATCATTCAACTCAATAAGCGTATCTTCAAAAGCCCGATTACCATAGACGCAAACAAGAACACAGTGTGCCTGGTTACCATGAATTTTTTCAAGTCTCTCTCCTGCGAGAGACGGAACACGACCACCATAAGAAGGTACAGCGATTACCGCTACATCATCTTTTTCTAAAGTAATGGCGTCAAAATCAATCATCGCATCCGTTAAATCAACCTTATCTGCCGGTTCTCCCCATTCTGCTACAAGCTCATCGACAACTCTCTGTGTACCACCAGTCGGACTAAAAACAATTGTTGTAAATTTCATTTATATCTCCCCTGTAATTTTAAAATCACATCGATCATACCAGTCTTTCAGTGTAATGTCAAATTTTACACCATTGCTTTTTTATGATATACTGTATCAAAATCATCAGAGACTATAACCAGATCGGAGGTACCACTCTATGAAAATAAAACAAATCTTTACGGCCATTGCCCTGACACTGTGCATTCTGTCAGCCGCCGTTGTCTTTACACTGAATTTCCGCCCTCTCTACTATATGGATATTCATTATTTTAATCTTCCGGAAAAGACCGGATACCCGGAAGAAGAAATCCGTGAAAATTATGATTCTCTCATCGATTACAATTCCGTTTTCTATCAAGGATCATTGGAATTTCCTACCCTTACCATGTCGGAAGAAGGCCGTATTCATTTTGTGGAAGTGAAACGAATCTTTGTATTTATCCAGGCTGTCCTGCTTCCATTAAGTCTGATCGGAAGTATCCTGGGTATTTTAAACCAGAAAAAACAGAAGCCCGTCTATCTCAGACTGACTTCCGTTTTAACACTGGCTCTCCCAGCTGTTCTCGGCGCGCTCATCGCCATGAACTGGGACCAGTTTTTTATTCTGTTTCACAAATTGTTTTTTAATAACGATTACTGGATTTTTGATGCAGACACAGACCCGATCATCCTGTTGCTGCCCGACGGTTTTTTCATGCATTGTGCACTGATGATACTGGCCCTGACCACCATTGCCAGTATTCTGTGTCTTGTTATTTATCGAAAACTGAGCCGTCGGCCTGAAATCTATTCAGACAGACATCAATAGACCCGAAAAATCAGCCGCAGACTTGTAAATACAAAAACGGTCAGTGACACGACACCTATTGTTAAAACAATTTGATTTTTGCCATGGAAAAGATCTGTCTTTAACAGATACTTTTCCCGGTAACGAATGTATCCTGCTATATGTTTTAAATTCAAGACCAATGTCACGAATGTCAAAATCAGACTGACCCACCATAAAAGCAATTGGGTAACTCCTGCCACATTGGTCGTCTCACCTCTGGACTGAACATTGATAACCGGATCCCGCGTTGTACAGGTCAGACGATTTCCTTCTGTGACCATATCCGCATGGCCACCTTCTTCAAAGGCCGCCACATATCCTTTCGGGTACTCCATACGATATACGATGCCATCGCTCACAACAGCACTTCCGAGAAACTTCTCCAGATTGATATGATCTTCATAGGTATAGGACCTGATTTTCAACTGTTTTTTACTGGATTTTCCCCCGGTAAGAATACTTGTCAGTTCTTCCTCATTAGCTGAACCATCCAGAAATTTCGTTGTTTTTAACGATAAATCCTCAGGACTGTCGGCCTGAATACGGACTGTGTAAACTTTCATACCGTCCGTCTCCCCTGATTCCAGTGTCATTCCTTCGTCCATCCGAGCCCGAAGTTTACTCTCAAAATTTTCTCCTGTCAATGCAGCCTGTTCCACATCAAAGAAGAAGCTCAATGTCCGTTCCAATGCTGTTTCGCTATTGACATTCGTTCCGATTTCTATTTTTTGTATATCAATGGCATATGTCAAACTGATCTGTACTTTATCCGACGGTCCGACATTCATATAAACGCTGGTATACTTATCGTCATTATCAAAGGAATAGTTCTTTAAAAATCCTGTCACAGACTGGCAGTCATTAAATGAATATTCCGAACTGGTTTTCAGCAAATATACCAGTTCCGTTCCTTCCTTGGCAAAATCCAAAAAATAGGAACCATCCAGATAAATCGTAATTTCTTTATGGGCTCGGAACGGGTCGGATTCATCTCCAGTCTCCGCCACCTCAAACTCACAGTTTTTTGTCTGTAGCACTGAATTCAACTGGGAAATCAATGTCTCCGTATTGTAGGCACTGAAACCGATGGTGTACACCCGCTGCTCATTGACATTATTCACATCATAGACACCGCCATCCGGCATCAGCTTCTTGATGGCCATATCCATATCGTCACCCATGTCATAATACGTATCCTGATTCACGATAAAATTCACAGCCACTTTATAGGAGCCATCATCATTCATGGTCATCTCAACAGAGAGACTGTCAAAGGCATGGGATTCCATCTTTTCCACATGAATCATCGCTTCCGTGTCAATGGTCTCCCCATCATAAATAACCTTTGTATCTCCATTCTGGAAAATATCTGATAACTCCATGTCCCCGAACTCGCTGTTTTTGTCCTTGAGTGCGTCCAAAAGCCACCCAAATAAGTCCTGGGAAGTGAAATTTTCCTGAAGCATATATCCGTCCTTAAATATGGAATTGGACGTATCATAATAAATTCCCGGCGTTTTTCCAAGAATTTGACCAATCTTATTCGTATAGTCCGAAAGACTGGCAAATTCCAGCGTCATCGTAATCTCTACGCCATTATTCAACTTTTCGGCGGAACAAAGAAGCGTCGACGGACATCTCTCCGTCACCATTCGCTGAAGTTCTTCTAAATCACTGTTAAATGCCTGGCGAAAAACACTTTCGGAGACCACAGCTGACATTTCCCTCTGTCCTTTAAACTTACGATTGACTTCGAGGGTTGTGTCGATGCTCATTTTATTGTTTCCCATGCAGCCGCAGAGCAGCCACATCATCAAACAAATCATCCCTGCCAGAAACCATTTCTTCTTGTCTTTCGCGCCCATATGATGCCTCCTTAATCTTGTTCCACGTGATTTAAGTGCCGCCGCAGCATATCCAATGCCTTTTTCACTGAAATTTCCCGAATCTTCTGGCGGTCACCGTTCATATGGTAAGATTCTACCCAGACTTTATCGTCAATACAACATCCGATATACACCAGCCCCACCGGCTTTTCTTCTGTACCGCCATCCGGTCCGGCAATCCCTGTCACAGAAATCGCTGCCCGGGCATCCGCCGCTTTCGCAGCTCCCTTTGCCATTTCCTCTGCACATGCCTCACTGACAGCTCCCTCGTTTTTCAATGTCTTTTTCTTCACACCAAGAATTTTCCGCTTGGCTTCATTGGAATAAGTAATATAACCTTCGTTAAACACATCTGAAGCTCCCGGTACATTGATGAGTGTCGATGCCACCATACCTCCCGTACAGGATTCTGCCGTAGCCACCGTCATCTTCTTCCGTTTCAACAGACCGACGACATGCTGCTCCAGCGTTTCACTCTCCCGTGTCGTATATACTTTATCCCCAAAACGACTTTTCAATTCTTTAACGATCGGTTTGATACTCTTACGGGCAGCTTTCGCATCGCTGCCGCTGGCTGTAATTCTCAGATGAACTTCGCCGCCCTTGGCATAGGTTGCAATCGTCGGGTTGGTCTGAGCTGCAATCAAATCGGAAACCACATCTGCCACCCGGCTCTCTCCCATACCACAGATTTTTACAGTCTTTGAACAAATCACCTGATGGTTTAAGCCGGCCAGAAAAGGTGCAATACTCTCCTCAAACATCATTTTTAATTCTTCCGGAGGTCCCGGCATGAGAATAATGTGTTTTGTATCGTCCACCGGAACGATCATCCCCGGTGCCGTCCCATTGTGGTTTTCCACAATCTGAGCCCCATCAATGACCATCGCCTGCCGCCAGTTGTTACTGGAAGGCTGCCTGGAACCCATACGCTCAAAGTAATCCTGAATCTGCTGATGAATTTCCGGCACTTCCTTCATCTCCCGTCCAAGAACTTTTGCTACCGTCTCACGGGTAATATCATCCTCCGTCGGTCCAAGTCCGCCGCTTAAAATGACAATGTCCGAACGGTCAAGTGCCGTACGGATAGCCGCTGAAAGGCGGCTTTCATTATCTCCTACTGTCACCTGATAGTAGTTTGTCAATCCTAATACAGCGCATTCCTCCGCCAGATACCGGGCATTTGTATTTGTAATATTCCCAAGAAGAATTTCCGTTCCTACAGATATAAATTCTATAACCATTACATTTCGCCTCCAAGTACCTCTTTGTTCTTCACAAGATAATCAATCAGAGAAACAATCGTCAGTATAAGTGATGCATAAATCAAAACCTGCTCCAATGGATATACCCAGGATGCGCCAAAGAAAATCCCTCCAAAATTCGGAATCATGAAAACAATCGTCACCATTGTCACTGCTGTTTTAATCTTTCCCCAGTAACCGGCTGCAATGACTTTACCGCTCTCGGCAGCTACCAATCTAAAACCGCTGATAATAAATTCCCGACTGATGATGATCAAAACAATCCATGCCGGAATTCGATCCACTTCTACAAAACAGATGAGGGCCGCCGCCACAAGTAGCTTATCAGCCAACGGGTCCATAAATTTACCAAAATTGGTCACAAGATTATATTTTCTTGCAATTTTTCCGTCCGCCATATCCGTCAGGCTGGCAAGAATGAAAATAATATCGGCAATATAGACCTTTCCTGTCAGGTAAAAAAATACAAAGAAAGGAATCATAATAACTCTGAGTACGGTCAATTTATTTGGTAAATTCATAAATTACATCTCCTGTCAAATCATATTCATCGGCGCCGGTCACTTCTGCAGTAACAAAATCTCCGGAAATCATTTCTTCCTGTGCATTTAGAAAGATATAGCCGTCCACTTCCGGAGCATCCCGATAAGTCCGTCCCACATAAACGCCTTCTTCCGGTATACGTCCTTCAACGAGAACTTCTACTGTCTTGCCGATCATAGCTGCCGTTTTTTTTGCCGACACCTGCTGCTGTAAAAGCATAAGTTCATCTCTCCGGCTCTCCTTCAGCTCTTCAGGCACCTGGCCTGCCATCTTTTCCGCCGTAGTTCCCTCCTCCGGTGAATACGTAAAGACACCCAGACGATCAAATTCCATCTTCCGAACAAAGGATTTTAAATCTTCGTGATCCTCCTCCGTCTCCCCTGGGAAACCTGTAATCAGGGTCGTTCTCAAGGTAATATCCGGAATGGCTTTACGAAGCTTTCCAATGACAGTTTCCAGTTCAATTCGGGATGTCCTCCGTCCCATACGTCTTAAAATAGCATCACTGCTGTGCTGGATTGGCATGTCCAGATAATGACATATTTTCGGCTCTGTACGGATAACATCAATCAGTTCGTCCGTAATCTCTTCCGGATAACAGTACAGCAAACGAATCCAATGAATCCCCTCCACTTTACACAGTTCCCTCAGCAGTTGATGCAGACGCTTTTCGCCGTAAATATCCTTTCCCCAGGTCGTTGTTTCCTGGGCAACAATATTTAATTCTTTCACACCGGCTGCCGCCAGTTTCCGGGCATCTTCCAGTACATAATCCATCGGAACACTTCGATAGTTTCCCCGCAGCATAGGAATAATGCAATAAGTACAATGTTTATCGCACCCTTCACCAATTTTGAGATAACTACTGTAACCGCCAGTCGTCAACACTCGTCGTGTCTCCACAAGCGGCAGTCTGTCCGTAGATTCAAAGGACCGAACCCGCTCACCCGCAAGGCTCTTGTCAATCACCTCACATATAGTGTCATACGCTGTCGTTCCCACTACCGCATCTACTTCCGGCAATTCCACAAGAACCTCATCCCGGTATTTTTCTGCCAGACAACCGGATACGATCAAAAGACGACAGGTACCATTTTTTTTCAATTCGGCCATCTCTAAAATCGTCTGGATGCTTTCTTCCCTGGCATCATGAATAAAGCTGCATGTATTGACCACAACGACTTCAGCCTGAGCTTCGTCATTTGTAATTTCATGCCCTTTATCCCGCAGCAGACCAAGCATGACTTCCGAATCCACCAGATTCTTATCACAGCCCAGTGAAACAAACAAAATTTTCATTTCTAAATCTCCATTTCAGCCGCCTGTACACAATTATACATGAGCATCGCTATCGTCATCGGTCCAACGCCGCCTGGAACAGGTGTGATCGCAGAAACATGAGGGAAAACATCATCATAGTCCACATCGCCGCACAGTTTATTATTTTCATTGCGGTGAATACCCACATCGATGACAACCGCACCTTCCTTAATATACTCATGGTTGAAAAACTTTGGTTTACCAATGGCCGCCACTAAAATGTCAGCCCGTTTACAAACTTCCTTTAAATTTTTTGTATGAGAATGACATACAGTTACCGTACCATTTTCTCTAAGAAGAAGCAGAGCCATCGGTTTCCCGACAATATTACTCCGTCCGACAATGACACATTCTTTGCCGTCAATGGTAATACCGCTGCGCTTTAAAAGCTGGATAATTCCTGCCGGTGTACATGAAACAAATCCCGGCTGACCGATACTTAAAGCACCGACACTCTGCGGATGGAAGCCATCCACATCCTTTGCCGGAGCAATGGCTTTGATGATTTTATCTTCATTGATCTGTTTCGGCAAAGGAAGCTGAACTAAAATTCCATGAACATCTCGGCTCTCATTGAGCTGATTCACCAATGAAAGCAACTCTTCCTCCGTCGTATCCTCCGGCAGTTCATAAGCCAGTGACCGAATACCGATATAAGCACAGGATTTCTTTTTATTGCCCACATAGACGGTTGATGCCGGGTCGTTACCCACCTGAATCACCGCCAATGTGATTTCTTTTCCCTCAGCCTTTAATGCCGATACCTTTTCCTTTAATTCATCTTTAATTTCAGCAGAAATCTTTTTTCCGTCAATTATCTGTGTCATTGTTTGCCTTTCCTCCTATATTAGAATAATCCAACAATATTTCCGTCGTCGTCCACATCAATGGCTTCAGCTGCAGGAACCTTCGGAAGTCCCGGCATCGTCATGATAGTGCCTGTAATAGCTACAACAAAACCGGCTCCGGCGCTGACATAAACCTCACGAATATTTACTGTAAATCCGGTCGGGCGTCCCAGTTTCTTTGGATCATCGGAGAGAGAATACTGATTCTTTGCCATACAGACAGGAAGATTGCCCATGCCCATGGCCTCAATACGTGCCAGTGCTTTCTCTGCTGCCGCCGAATAGGTAACACCGTCTGCGCCATAAATTTCTTTAGATATAGTTTCAATTTTCTGTTTCAATGTATATTCATCCGGATAAAGAACTTTGAAATTGCTCTCTTTATTTTCCAGAATATTCAACACTTTATTGGCCAGTTCAACACCGCCCTGACCACCGTGTTCCCATACTTCGGCCAAGGCAAATTCACAGCCTCTGGATTCGCAGAAGTCTTTGATGTATGTCAGTTCCTCTTCCGAATCGGTCACATATTTATTCAACGTAACGACAATCGGCACTCCATATTTCTGAAGATTTTCGATATGTTTTTCCAAATTGACGATACCTTTTTTAAGAGCTTCCATATTTTTCTCAGGAAGGTCTTTCTTTGCTACACCGCCATTGTATTTCATTGCCTTAACTGTGGATACAAGAACAACCGCCGACGGTGTGAGACCCGCTTTACGACATTTGATATCAAAGAACTTTTCAGCCCCCAGGTCAGCGCCGAAACCAGCTTCTGTAATAACGATATCCGCCATCTTCAGTGCCATCTTTGTGGCACGCACGCTGTTACATCCATGGGCAATGTTTGCAAACGGTCCGCCATGAACGATGGCAGGTGTGTGCTCCAGTGTCTGAATCATATTTGGTTTGATAGCATCCTTCAGAAGTGCAGCCATGGAACCTACCGCTTTTAAATCTTTTGCTGTGACCGGTTCACCATCATAGTTATAAGCAACGATAATCCGGCCGAGCATCTCTTTCAAATCATTCAAATCATTGGCAAGACAGAGAATTGCCATAATCTCAGAAGCCACAGAAATAACAAAGTGATCTTCACGAACCACACCATCCGCTTTTGCACCGAGGCCGACAACAATATTCCGAAGCGCACGGTCGTTCATATCCAAACAACGTTTCCACACAATTTGATTTGTATCGATTCTCAATGCATTTCCCTGATGGATATGATTATCCAGCATGGCTGCTAAAAGGTTATTTGCCGATGTAATGGCATGAAAGTCGCCTGTAAAATGAAGGTTCAGTTCTTCCATCGGAATCAACTGAGCATATCCGCCGCCGGCAGCGCCGCCTTTGATACCAAAACATGGTCCGAGGGATGGCTCACGCAGAGCCAAAACAGCTTTTTTATTCAAAACACCCATGGCTTCGCCAAGACCGACACTGATGGTTGTCTTACCTTCGCCGGCCGGTGTCGGATTGACCGCAGTGACAAGCACCAGCTTTCCATCTGGACGATCCTTAATCTTTTCCCAAAGTTCATCGGAAAATTTTGCTTTGTATTTGCCATAAAACTCCAGATCATCCTCCTGAATGTCCAGTCTGGCAGCTACATTTTTAATCAGTTCCATTTTTGTTTCCTGTGCAATCTGAATATCCGTTTTCATTCTCTCTTCCTCCCGCCTATAAAGACTCTTCAACATAGTTTTCAAATTCTTCCGGAGACATCAAGACCTTTCTCGGTTTTGTGCCTTCTTCAGGTCCGACCACACCGGCCTCATAAAGCTGATCCATGATTCTGGCCGCCCGGTTAAACCCAATTTTAAATACGCGCTGGAGCATCCCTATAGATGCTTTATCCTTTTCAATGATGAATTTACCTGCTTCAACAAAATAGACATCCCTCTCACTGGTTCCCGGTGTATCCGCAAGGCCTGCACTGGTAATCTTTGAGGTAATCTCATCGTTATAATTCACCTGGTCATTCTGACTTTCCCGAAGAAAAGCCACTACATCATTGACTTCTTTATCTGAAACAAAGGCTCCCTGCACGCGCAGTGGTTTCTGATATCCCGAAGGATAAAAGAGCATATCCCCTTTTCCAAGAAGCTTTTCTGCACCGCCCATATCAATAATGGTTCTGGAATCGACACTGGAAGATACAGAAAAAGCAATTCTCGAAGGAATATTCGCCTTAATCAGACCAGTAATAACATTTACTGAAGGCCGCTGTGTCGCAATCACAAGATGGATACCACAGGCCCTCGCAAGCTGTGCCAAACGACAGATGGCATCCTCCACTTCTCCCGGAGCCACCATCATCAAATCTGCAAGCTCATCAACAATAATGACAATCTGAGGCAATTTTGGATAATCCTGACTGGCAAACTCGGTCTGGGATACCTTTTCATTATATCCTTTCAAATCCCGGACATTCAGCTCTGCAAACTTCTTATAACGATCCGTCATCTCCATCACAGCCCAGTTCAGGGCGCCGGCTGCCTTTTTCGGATCGGTAACTACCGGAATCAGCAGATGAGGGATACCATTATAAACACTCAGCTCTACCACTTTTGGATCCACCATGATCATGCGGACATCCTCCGGTTTTGCTTTATAGATAATACTCATGATCAAAGTATTGATACATACGGATTTACCCGAACCGGTAGCTCCGGCAATCAATAAATGGGGCATCTTGGCAATATCGGCAAGAATAACCTTTCCCCCGATATCCCGCCCGGCGGCAAAAGCGATCCCCGATTTGCTGTTCTGGAACTCTCTGCTTTCCAGAAGGTCTCTGAGCATAACCGTGGTATTTTCTTTATTTGGAACTTCGATGCCAATGGCTGCCTTGCCAGGAATCGGTGCTTCGATTCGTATATCCGCTACCGCCAGATTCAACTTAATATCATCCGACAGGCTGACGATCTTGCTGACCTTCACGCCCTGCTCCGGTTGAAGTTCATAACGGGTAACGCTCGGACCACAGCTCACATTCGTGATCTGCACCTTCACACCAAAGCTTTCCAGAGTGGATTTCAATTTTGCCGCAGTCTGACGCAATTGTTCATCGGTATTACCGCCATTATTTTGTTTGCCTCTCACCAAAAGTGATAACGGCGGAAATACATATTCCGGCTTCTGCTCCAGAGCTGTTTCTATATCCTCGGCTGTTGCCTGCTTTTCCGCCGCACTCGGTGCGGAAGATTTTATTGTTTCTGCCTTTGCCGCCGCTTTAGCAACTGCCGACGCGGACGGTACATGCTTCGCCGCCGGTGAAGCATACCCTCTGGCTGAGGTGGATACGCCCTCATGAATATTCCTCGATGTCTCTCCGGATTTCTCGTCACTTTCCGGTTTCTTCATAACACCAAAATCATCTTCAATGTCTATGTCAATTGGATGCAAATCTCCTTCTGGCACGATAAAAGAATTTCTTTTTTCCGTATTCACTGACTCGATCGGCTCCATATGATTTACCGGAATACTGTTTTCATCCTGCCATGGCAGAATGATTTCCTCAGTAATATCCTCAACTGGCGGTTTATCCGCCTTGCTTTTTTTATTCGTCTTCGACTTTTTGACCGTCTCCTTCTCAGGGACTTCCTTCGCCGCACTCAAATCAAAATTAAAATCTTTATTTTCAAATTTCTCTTTAACATCCTCAAAGGTGACATTGCGGTTTCCGCCCGTTCCCCGTACCTCTTCAGCAGCCTCGGCCTCTTTCTGAGCTTCTTTTTCCTTTCTCCTAAGCTCTCTCTGCTCTTTATGACGTTCCGATGCCTTTGAGTAAGCTCTGCGGCCTTTTTTGCCCAATGGAATAAAAATAGACTTCTGCGTGATCAAAACAACAGAGATCAAAATCAACACAATAATCACCACATAACATCCTACTGTTCCAAGCAGAGGATGAAGGACTTTAACGACCGCCCCTCCTATAAGACCGCCGCCATTCTTCCCGGCTGAGCTGTTTCTGTAAGCATCTATTAATTTTGCCCCTGCATCGTAGGGTTCCGTTACCATATGTACCAGAATCGTCAGAAAAATATAGCAAAAAATCGAGGAGATCAATTTAATCCTTGCAATCCGGTTCGAACGGTTCGCCACAAAAAATGAAATTCCAAAAAAGACCACAAGCGGAAATACATAGGCCATAATGCCAAATAACCCAAATGTGACGCCGGATATGGCCTGTCCCATCTTTCCACATAGATTAAAATTACTCAATACCAGTAAAATACTCACCGCAAGAATAACAAGGACTACGACCTCATCCCGAATACCTGCCTGCTGCTGCGCCTCTTCTTGGCTCACTCCTGCCTTTTTTTCAGATACTTTCTTCCCTTTTGCTGTCGTTTTGCGTCCCGAGGACGCTTTTGTGGTTTTTCCGGTCGTCTTCTGCTGTCTTCCAGCCATCCAAAATTCCTCCTAATTCAAAATCCTAAAATACCTGAATAGAGTACGAAAGCGAAACGTCCAAAATGACATTTCGCAATAGCACTCTACATCTTTGAATACATATTATTTAATAATAAAGAAATGGAAAACTAAAGAAATCAGGCCAACGGCTGCACAATAATAGGCAAAATAGCTGAATTTCTTATGACTCACCACATACATCATTACCCGGATACAAATATATCCGACAACACCAGCCACAATCATACCGATGACATAATACAGAATATGATCTCCGCCGTTCATCGCATCCCCCAGATGACGTAATTCCAGCAGATTTGCTCCCAAAATTGCAGGCAATGACGCAATAAAAGAGTATTTCACTGCGAAACTACGATCAAATCCAAGAGCCAGACAGGCAGAAATCGTGGAACCGGAACGGGAAATTCCCGGAAACACCGCAATTCCCTGAGCCACACCAATAACCGCGGCATCTTTATAAGAAGATTTCTTCACTTTTTTCTTGCCGCCCTCCATAGAACCTACCACCAGTAATACAATGGCATTAATCACCAGACAGATGCCTGGAATCAGCAGGGAACTTGAAGCAGAAGCCACCACATTGTTTAAAACAACTCCTATGATTCCCGTTGGAATTGTTGTTACAAGGATCAACAGGACAAATTTACGATAGGCATTTGTCACGATTCGGCGATATACGCCATTGCCATGCTGAAATCGATTGACCACCCATGTCTTTAAATTCACACAGACATCCACCAGTAAACGAATTCCTTCAATAAATAACTTGCTGACATCTTTCCAGAAAACAATGCATACAGCTACCAGAGTTCCCAAATGAAGCATGACTTCAAAAAGCATCCCTGTATCTGTGTTCACTTTAAATATGTACTGGAATATGGCTAAATGCCCCGAACTGCTCACTGGTAAAAATTCGGTAATTCCCTGAAGCAGCCCCATTAAAATGGCTTGTAAAAGGCTCATATACTTTCCCTCCGTCAATTTCACTCAATTATTTTAATCATACTACATATTATGTCCTTTGTCAAAACGATAGTTTTTTTTCTGGTAAAGCCTGGGGGAACTCAGAAAAATATTTCTGAATCTCCCCTTTTTTTCTGCTATTTCCCGGATTTTATCATGGATTTGAGCTTTGTAAGCGCCTGTGAAATACCTCCGACTTCATTAATGAGACCAGCCGTCACTGCCTCTTTACCTACAAGGATCGTTCCCAAATCCTTGGTAAGCTCCGTATTATCCATCATCATATCTTCCAGAATCTCCTGAGTTGTGTCACTGTGCTCTGCGATAAATCCGGTAATCCGGTCCTGTACTCTCTTAAAATAGGCATAACTCTGAGGCGCTCCGATCACCGTACCGCCCATGCGTACCGGATGAATCAACAATGTCCCTGTTTCCACAATAAAAGAATAATCCGTTGCTACTGCCAGGGGCACACCAATGGAATGGGAACCGCCAAGCACCAGAGAAACCGTGGGCTTACTTAAGCTTGCAATCATTTCTGCGATGGCAAGGCCTGCATCCACGTCGCCACCCTGAGTATTTAAAAGTACCAGAAGCCCTTCCAATGTATCATCATCTTCAAAAGCAGCCAGTCTCGGCAATACATGATCATATTTGGTCGCCTTATTTTGATTTGGAGCCGCCTCATGCCCCTCAATTTCCCCAATAACAGACAAAAGCAAAATATGTCTCTCTTCTTTATTTTTCTCCAATACAATCTGCCCATTTTCCCGAAGCTTTTGATCCATTTCCTGATTCATTATTTCTCCGCCTTCCTATTTATGCTTTTGTGACATAGTATTTAGCTAAAACGGAGAAAAAATACATCCATCTATACGCTTCCTTCTATTTAAAAACCATGATATGATACATATATATATTATTATAGGAGGTCACACGATGTTTCGACAAATTCATAAAAATCCAGACATATATACCATACCGGTTGTTCTTCCCAATAATCCGCTGAAAAATCTAAACTGTTATATTATCAAAACACCTGAAGAAAATCTTGTCATTGACACCGGATTCAACCAACCGGAATGCCTGGAAGCCTTGAGCGAAGGTTTAAAAGAACTGAAAATTGATATGGATCGGACAACACTTTTCCTGACGCATTTACATTCAGATCATATCGGTCTGACCAATCATATCGCCACAAAAAAAACTCGGATTCTTATCAGCAGTGTGGATTATGACTATTTAAAAAACCAACATGGCGCAGATTTTTGGACATGGATGGAAGAAAAATTTTATAGAGAGGGGCTCTCCAGAGAACTGATCGAGCTGGCACGGTACGTTAATCCGGCCCGTGCTTATGCTCCGGAATATCTCTTTGATGCGGAAACTGTGTCAGATAATGATACTTTCCATATTGGTGATTACGCTTTCCGTTGCCTCTGGACACCAGGGCATACACCGGGACACACCTGTCTCTATATGGAAAAAGAAAAGATTTTATTCTGCGGCGATCACATTTTATTTGATATTACACCAAATATAACCATGTGGCGCGGCATCGAAGATTCTCTTGGAAATTATCTTGAAAGTCTAAAAAAAGTCAAGGAGCTGGATATCGGACTTGCACTTCCAGCTCACAGAAAAAATGATATGGACGTTTATGAACGAATTCGCCAGATTGAAGAACATCACGACCGACGCATCAATCAAACCCTTTCCATCATCCGGAAAGAACCGGGACTCAACGCCTGCCAGATCGGCGCCCGGATGACCTGGTCCATGCGCGGTAAAAACTGGGAGGAATTTCCAATTCAGCAAAAATGGTTTGCCATCGGCGAAACCATTTCCCATCTGGACTACTTGCTAAAACGCGGGCTGATCACACGACATGAAGAAAAAGAAATTATCTATTATTCCTGATTTTTATTAATGTCTGGTGAAGTAAGTAATATCGTATTTTTCTTTCACAATGGTGTACCCTCTTTTCTGAACTTACCCATGAAAAATTCGATAACGCATTCATCGACGATGTACTAAAATGCCTGACGCCATTTATTTTGGTTTTGTTTGGAAAAAGCAGCGAAGGAGACGATGCCTGACGGGCCGTCTCCTTTGTTTTGCTTTAATCAAATATTTTCTTTGATTCCGGCCAGGATTTCATCCGAAACCACTGGGTATATATTTTTCTTAATCCAAGCCTTTCATACATTAAAAAAGCTCCGGTGTTTCCCTGTCGCACCTGTAAATGGGCGTGTACCGCACCCATCTTCTTGCCTTTGGAAATAATCTGGCTGCATATCTTCAGTGCTAATCCGCGCCGCCGATAATCCGGATGCACATGAATAGCATATAATCCTATGTAATGCCGTTCCAGAACGCCAAGACCCGTACCAATTACTTTTCCATGATGACATACTTTCACGCACACCATCGGAAGGCAAATACGCCGAAAAATCTTCTTTTGAATCTTTTCCATCGATGGATAAGGAATACCGATCAGATGATTTACTCCTTCCAGCCATTCATCATCCATCTGACTCATCGTGATCATCTCATACTCGCTGTCCGGCCATTCTGCCTTTAACGGCTTCCAATCTTCCAAAGAGCGATAAAGTACATCCACATATTTAACTATTTCATAGCCCTTTGCTTCCAAAAGCTCGTCTAATACCTTTGGAACAGCCGACGTCATCTTATAAATTGCCGGTAAAAGCAATTCCCGATATTGATTTTCACAGTAAATAATCTTTTCCTTTAAATCATAACCGGAATAATAAAATGGATTAATACAATTGGCCCGGTAGGTATAACCACCAGAAAAATTCAATATCCATCCATCATAGATTTCCCTTTCTAACGCCGGAAAAGCATTTATTAAAATCTCTTCAATCTCTCCGATCCGACTCTGTTCCACAAAAGCTGCCTCCCTGATCAAGCAATTTTCATCGGACTAAAATATGCAATATAAAGCCAAATGGCCCAATGGATCAATGTCAGCACGACTGTAATTATGCGCCACTTTGGTGTTGCCGGATTCTTAAAAAATACTGTCAGAAAAATTCCAAAAGGGGGCATTAATACGCACATACATAAAATAAACCAAAGTCTGGTATAAAACTTACCTTCCAAAGAACTCGCCCCTTTCATATCAATTTAGTAAAATCTTGAATATTTATTATATCATCTTAATGAATATATGTAAAGCAATTCCACATACTATATTCGAGGTGATTAAAATGATAGAAAATAGTGAACTCCCGATCGGTTTTACAATGGAATTGGCCAGACACTCCGATATATTAAATCAATTTGCTCAATTATCAAAGACTGAACAAAATTCCGTGATTGAAGGAGCCAGGCAGGTAAAATCTCACGATGAAATGAGAAATTATGTTGAAACACTTTTTAAATAATGTTATAACGCTATACTTTTTAAATATACCGCCCCCAAAAAGTTAGACCAAAAAATCTAACGATTGGAGGCCGGTATTCTCCTATTCTTCCTTCGTCGTCTGTTTAATGACCTGATTCACATATGTACTCAAGCCAGCCACAAGAATGCCCTGAGTAATGGCTGTAAATGCCGCCATCGCAATGTCCCGCAGTGTACCACATGAACATGTCGCAAATACCCAAATAATACATAATACAATGCCAATAGCTCCGTTGATCAGCGGGATATACTTATCCTTCACCGCCCCGGCGTTTTTCAGTCCAAAACCTACAAAATACAATACCACCGTTAACATCAATAATTCCGGTTTCACATAATTCATAATCTGTTCCATAAAAAACATTTCTCCTTTTTTATATTAATATATTAAAAGAGCAAGAGAACTCATCTCCTGCTCTTATGTTATGCATCCTCATTTTCAATGTTATCCTGATTATTGCTCATTTGTAATATAAGTTTAAACATCAAAAAAAGCCCTTGAACACTGAATTTATCAGTATTCTAAGGACTATTGTAAAAAACAGGGGAAGAGGGATTCGAACCCCCATGAACGGTTTTGGAGACCGCAATACTGCCATTGTATGATTCCCCTAAAAGATAAAAAAGCGAGTACATATGTATTCGCTCCATATGCCTTCAAAACTACATACTGAAAATGTCTTCCATCGTCTCTTTCTCTCTCCTGACCCGCCTTCTGGTCATGCCCTCGACCGATTAGTGAC
>NZ_SLXA01000015.1 GCF_004340975.1 Frisingicoccus caecimuris | reverse complement strand
GGTTTCTGGAACAAATATGCGAAGAACAGCATACTGTTTTTGTACATGGAAGAGGGAAACGTAAAGACCGGAACCAACGGTATCTGGAACTGTTCTGCCGTTTTCTGGAACGTCAGACCATCTACGACTGGCACACAGCCAGCTTTCAGGGAAGGAATAATTATTGTAAGACCGATCCGGATGCTACGTTCATGCATATGAAAGACGATCACATGAGAAATTCCCAGTTGAAACCGGGATATAACGTACAGATTGGTGTAGACAGCGAGTATATTGTTGCAGCGGATATCTTTCAGGACCGGAATGACGTTTGGACGCTGGTGCCATTTCTGGAAACAATGAGTGAAAAGTTAGGGTTTCGTTATCCAAGTGTGACTGCGGATTCCGGTTATGAGAGCGAAGAAGGTTACACATATCTGCGGGAGCAGAAACAAAAACCATATATCAAACCACAAACCTATGAGAAATGGAAAAAACGCAGTTTTAAGCAGGATATCAGCAAACGGGAAAATATGGGATATGATGGAACAACAGACACCTATACATGTCATGCCGGAAAGTCACTAAAGCCATTGTTCATAAAAAAGCAGAAAAGTAAAAGTGGATATGAATCAGAAGTAACGGTTTATGAATGTGAAGACTGTGCAGATTGTCCACATAAAGAAAAATGTACCCGTGCTAAAGGAAACAAGCGCCTGTACATCTCCAAAAGTTTTTTAGAGAAGCGGCAGGAATCATATGAAAATATCCTGAGTGAAAGGGGAATTTTATATCGAATGAACCGCTCTATCCAGGTGGAAGGAGCATTCGGAGTCCTAAAAAATGATTATGAATTCCAAAGATTTCTGCTCCGCGGAAAAACCAAAGTAAAACTGGAGATTCTTCTGCTGTGTATGGGATATAATCTCAATAAACTGCACGCAAAAATACAGAATGAGCGGACAGGAAGCCATCTGTTTCCATTGAAAGAAACTAAACAGATAGTCAAGAACAATATTCGACAGGCTCCCGCTGATCATTGCAATCCGCCCCTAACGCTTTTACAAGTGGGCCCGACAAAAACAAGCCCAGTAAGACAAACAGGACTGCAAAACAAGAAACCATATAAACGGCGTTCGTAAAAATTCGATTGGCGTTTTCGATTTTACCCCGGCTTTTTGCAATTGCATATCTCATTCCGCCGCCCATGCCAATCATCAACCCCGTTCCATTTAGCAGGCAGAATATGGGAAAGGCAAGGTTGAGAGCAGTCGATCCGATGATGCGCTCTTGGCTTTGCGGTCAAAGGGAATGGATGTCTTCCAATTTCTGGTAATTTGCATATCTTTATTACAATCCAACAAAATTTTATTATAATGATTTAACAAGAAAATAAACACTTTAAATTGACAAATTGTAGAGACTGCTATATAATGTCATATAAAGATATATAACATTATAATACATATTGCACAGAACGTGCATACCAAAGGAGAGATTGCATGGTAAAGTTTACTGCAGCAGGGTATGTTTGTATTGATTATTACCCTGAATTTGATAATAGATGCTATGTGACAGGAAATGGTGTCGATGTTCTTTTCAATCTTTTGGATATGCGGCCGGATGTCACATCTTCGATTGTTTCTGCTGTTTCGGATGACCCATATGGAAAGATGTCTGTGGAAGCTTTTCAGAAGAGAGGTATCGATTGTTCTCATTTGGAAATTATTCCTGGCGGCGAGACGCCGAGAGTGCCGCTGCATCTGATCAATAATGATCGAATGCATGGAGAACCGGTCCGGGGAATTATGGGGAACTATGAATTTTCTGATGAAAGCATTGATTTTATTTGCCATCATGACATGATGCACACAGATTTTACAGGGCGACTGATTCCGCGTTTAGAGGAGATCAGAAAGCGGGGCGTGAAAGTTTTTTTTGATCTGAGTAATACCATTGATCATCCGGATATCCGACATGTTTTGAGTAACATTGACTGCGGCCTGGTATCTTTTGGAGATGATCTGGAAAAGGGAAAAGATTTTTTGAAATATGCCCATTCTCTTGGAGCAAAGTTGATGATTGCTACTTTTGGAAAAAATGGTTCTATTGCCTATGATGGTTCTAAATTTTATAAAGGAGACATTGTTCCGGTGGAAAAAGTGGTGAATACGGTAGGTGCAGGGGATTCTTATTTTGCCGGGTTTATTGGAGCGCTTATCGATGAAAAACCAATCATTGATTGTATGTACAGCGGAGCAGCCCGGGCGGCCCGGGTTATTTCAGTATTCGAACCCTATTTGATGAAAGAATAAATGTAAAGGAGTTTATACGTATGGTAATTGATATTCATGCACATCCATTATTGCTTGATGAAATTAATGAAAATCCGGAGGATTTACAATTCCGGAGACAGGAATTTGGCGTATTTAAATCGGGAATTAATCCGGTAGATTTTGAATTGGTGTTGTTGGAGGATGCCAAAATTGATAAGGTTGTATTCTTGCCGGAGGACTATTCTACAGAGGTTGGTCGTGCCATCGTGAGCAATGACGAAATGGCCAGAATTGTTGCCAGAAGCCCGGAACATTTTATCGGATTTGCAGGAATCGATCCAAGACGTGAAGATGCGGAGACAGAGCTGATCCGGGCTTTTGACGAATTGAAACTGGCCGGTTTAAAGCTGAATCTTTCCCGTTTACATATGTATCCGGATGATGCGTGCCTGGCGCCGCTTTATAAAATATGTCAGGACAAGAACAAACCTGTCATGTTCCATGCGGGCTATAGTTGGGAACCAAACACACCGGCGAAGTATTCCGAGCCTATCCGGTTTGAGGATGTTGCAGTGGAATATCCGGATCTGAGGTTCTGCCTGGCCCATATGGGATGGCCATGGTGGCAGGAGACAATCATGATGTTGATGAAATATCCGAATGTGTATGCGGATACATCGATGGTCTATATGGATTCTCCAAGAAACTATTATGAGCATCTGTTCTCGGTCAATATGAATCTGAACTGGCTGCAGAATTGCTTCCAGGACAAGGTAATGTTCGGATCGAACAACCCAAGATTTCGTCATGTGAGAAGTCTGGACGGCATTAAGAATCTTCCACTCCGTGAAGACGTTATGGATGCTGTGTTAGGTGGAAATGCAATGCGTTTTTTAGGAATGGAGGATTAATATGGTTAAGCTGGTAGAAAATCAGGTTATTTCTCATAAAGAATTTGAGATGATCAAAATTACGGATGAAGTTCGGAAGGCCGTGGAGGAAAGCGGCATCAAAAATGGTCTGGTCGCTGTGATCACAAAGCACACGACCACAGGTATCATGGTAAATGAAGCGCTTCCGTGTGTGGAAAAAGATATTGAGATGCAGCTGGACCGTTTGGTTCCGAATGATTATCCCTATGTACATACACACATGCTTCCGACCTATGGAACATGTTCAGGAAATGCACCGGGACATTTAAAGTCCATGTTGGCGGGAAATCATTGTCTGTTTCCGGTGATCGATGGAAAGATGATGACTGGCAGCGAACAGAATATATATTTTGTCGAGCTGGATGGATTACAGATACGGAAATATTTCATCGAGGTCATTGGTGAGTAAAAGGTCGTCATGTATGGGATAGGGGGCAGTAATAATGTTCGGTTTAAATTTTAGTTTTTTAAGTAAATACTGGTTTTATTATGCGGACGGCCTGATGGTAACGTTGGAGCTGGCATTCTGGACATTGATTCTGGCCACGGCAGTAGGTGTGGCGATGGGAATGATCCGAGTGCAAAATTATAAGATCATCAGCCCGATCATCGACGGCTGGATTAATTTCATCCGTGGAGTTCCGGTCATGGTACAGATATTTATTGTTTATTATGGCATTGCGACTTCCCTGCCTCAGTTCTGGGCGGCAGTCGTGTCATTGACAGTAAATAGTTCTGTGTATATCGCTGAACATACGAGAGCCGGTATGCAGGCAGTTAATAAGGGACAGATGGAGGCCGCCCGCTGCATCGGAATGTCAAAACTTCAGGCGAATTGGTTTATCATTATCCCACAGGCAATAAAAAATATTTTACCATCATTATGTAATGAGTTCATCTTGCTGATCAAGGAAACTTCAATCGTGTCCGTTATTGCACTTCACGAATTGACATATACATCGAATTCGGTCAGAGCAAACACATTTTTAGCATTTGAACCATTGATCGTTACGGCAGTCATCTATTTTGTTATCACATATATGTTGAAAAAACTGATCGGTATTCTGGAAAGGAGGCTGCATGCACATGACTGATGGGAAAGAAGTGATCATACAGGTAAAACAATTAAAGAAAAATTTCGGAAGCCTGGAAGTTTTAAAAGGCGTGGATATGGAGATTGACCGGGGAGAAGTTGTTGTTGTCATTGGTCCGTCTGGTTCTGGAAAATCCACATTTTTACGATGTTTAAACCTTCTGGAAATTCCTACAGATGGCGATATTCTGTTTCATGGACAATCCATTTTAAGAAAAGAAATGAAAATCGATAAATATCGTGAAAAATTCGGTATGGTATTTCAGCTCTTTAACCTGTTCGAGAATCTGAGTGTTTTAGATAATGTGACTGTTGGACCGAGAAGAGTAAAAAAGATACCGAAGGAACAGGCTGAAAAACAGGCTATGGAGCTGTTGCGGCAGGTCGGACTGGAAGATAAGGCGGGGGCCTATCCATCCCAGTTATCCGGCGGGCAAAAACAGCGTGTGGCCATTGCCAGAACTTTAGCCATGGACCCGGAAGTTATTTTGTTTGATGAGGCAACTTCTGCGTTGGATCCGGAAATGGTCGGTGAAGTCCTTCAGATCATGCGTCAGTTGGCACAGCAGGGCATGACGATGGTGGTCGTGACCCATGAGATGGGATTTGCCCGTGAGGTTGGTGACAGAGTGGTCTTTATGGATGGCGGCTATATCGTTGAACAGGGAAGACCAAAAGATGTCATTGCGAATCCTCAGCATCAGAGAACGAAAGATTTCCTCAGCAAGATGCTGTGATCGGTATTATGAATATGTAACAGTAAGTCCATGACTTATATAATAAAAAGAAAAGGAGAGAGACTATGAAAAAAATGAAAAAAATTGCTGCTTTGTTTTTGGCTGGTGCTATGGTAATGTCTATGGCCGCCTGTTCTGGTAAATCAGACAATAAAACAACGACTGCAGCAGCAGATGAAACAACGGAGACAATTGCAGAATCCACAGCGGAAACTAAGGCCGACGCAGAAATGGGACCGATTTTTGCCGATTTGGTTGAAAATGGCGTGTTAAAAGTAGGCATTATTGGCAATGACCCGACATTCTGCTTCCACACAGTACAGGACGGCAAAGATGCTCTTGTTGGTTTTGAAGTCGCAGGTATGTATGAGATGGCCGAACGTCTCAGCGAATATCTGGATCGTGAAATCACAGTAGAATTCTATGAAAGTGATTTTACCGGATGTATGTCTGCATTACAGGCAAATCAGGTACATTTTGTAACACGTCTGAGTCCTACGGATGAACGTAAGCAGTCATGGTTGTTTACAGACGTATATCACAAATCCAATGAATGTTATGTGGCTTTAAAGGATAATGTGGATAATGAAAAGTTCACAGGTACTCTGGAAGGCGTTACAGTATGTGGACAGATGGGTTCTATCGATATTACGATGACGCAGCATTTGTATCCGGATGCAGAGATTCAGGAATTAGGTATGGTTTCAGATCTTCTGCTTTCGGTAAAGAACAAAAAATCAGATCTGGCCTGCATGAATGCGGTATCTGCCGCAATGTCCATAGCTGCCAACCCGGATCTGGCCGTTGTTGACAGCCTGACATGGGAACCTACAGATGAGTTTGATAAAGGCTGTGGCCTTTGCATGGCCTATGGCAATGAGGATTTTGCAGACTGGGCCAGCGGATTTTTTGCTGATATTACAGAAGAAGGCCTGTGGGCTCAGATGCAGTCCGATGCAGCAGCCCAGCTTGATGAAACAGCTCTTGAGGACTTTATTGTAGAGTAATAAAAGTTCCAGTGGATGAATGAATCTGGTGGATTTAGGACGCATAAAATGATATAATATCGTTATATGCGTCCTGTTTTTTATCGATGCTAAGAATGGGGAGTAAATAGAATATAAGGATGGATGAACATGAACAAGAATTCGATAGTCCCAATGTACCAGCAACTGGCAGATGAGATTAAAGGGCAGATACTGAGCGGAGAATTGCAGGATTCGGATAAGCTCATGACAGAAGCCGAGTTGGGAGAGGTATATCATGTAAGTCGCATTACCGTGAGAAAAGCTATTAACGTTCTGGCGGAGAATGGTTACGTGACCAAGAAGCAGGGAATCGGAACTTTTGTAACAACAAATAAGCTGAATCGTGTAATAAAGAATAAAGTACTCAGTTTTACTGAGATGTGTGAAGCAGAAGGGAAAAAAGCATCGGCGGAAATTCTTTCTGTGGAGTGGGAAAAGCCCAGTGCCAAGGTGATGAGAAAACTGAGACTGCAGAAAGACGAAAAAGTTCTTCGGCTTGTGAGACTCCGGAAAAATGACGGGACTGTTGTGATGCTGGAAGACACGTGTCTGGCAGCCAGATATGGTTATGTTTCAGAAGGAAATCTGAATGGGTCCATATATGAAATCATACGCAGTCATGGAACGGAGATTGTTCATGCGACCAAAGAAATAGGCATATGTTATGCTACGGAGCAGGAAGCAAAACTTTTGGGGGTAGAACCGAAACAGCCGCTTCTGCTTCATTATGATGTTGCTATGGATGAAAAGGGTGAAGAGATTTTATGCAGTAAACTGTTGATCAATGCGGAACGCTATACGATGACGATCATAATGTAAAAAAACGGCCTGCCGGTCGGAGATATTTCTTTTGAGATACTCTCAGGGCAGACCGTTTTTAAGTTAAAGAAGAGAAATTTCCGATCAATATTCGAGTTTCCACATATATCTTCTCATTGTAAGCGGATGATTTCTTTCCAAAGAGAGCTGTTCAGCATACATACGAAGAACACCACACAGCAGGATCGGATTGAAATATTCCACAACGGAAGACCGAATTACGGAAGAAAGACCAAAATCTTTGGCGTCAACAACCGTCAATTTTGTATCAAATCTTTGCAGGAAGGTCATCGCTCTTGCATCCATCGGACGTGTAGGTCCATCGTTCATTAATAACAGATACGGAACATCTTTTTCAACCATTTCAAATGGACCATGAAAGAATTCGCCACAGTTAAAGGAACTGGAAGCTACCCACTGCATTTCCATCATTAAGAACATGGAAAAAGAGTAAGCGACCATAGCCGTTGCGCCGGAACTCATCACATATAACATAGGCATATCCTTGTAGGCTTTGCCGAAGGCCTGGGCCCGAGGCATTAAGGTTTTAACAGAATCATTGATCAGATCATAGATTTTGGAGAAGCCGTCCTGCATATCTTCGTAATGAGCGTAACCTTCGTATGTATTCAGAATTTCACAGGACAGAGCAAGGACATTCGTCATTTTTTCCATTTTTGCTGCATAGTCTTTTGCAAAACCATGAATGATCTGATATTTTCCGGCAGCAGCTAAAGGGGAATTTTCATCAATGGTTACAGAAATGACTTCTGCACCGAGTTCTGTTGCCTTTTGGGCAGCAGCGACGGTTTCCGGAGTGCCGCCACTTAAAGAGCAGGCAACAACAATGGAATCCGGTCCTACACCTGCCGGAGTGGAATAATAAAACTCATTGGCAGTGTGGAGACTGGCGCGCAGTTTTTTTGCATTGGCATCAAGAAAATATTTTCCCGGATATAAATCTGCCTGGGATGCACCGCAGCCAACAAAATAAACAGAAGCGATTTCAGGTTTGTCTGTTTTGATTGCAGAAACAATTTCTTTTACGTTCATGGGAATCCTCCTTATGAAAACAGGTTATTATTTATTATATAACATTATATAACATTATATTAAAAGAGTCAATTTATTTTAAAAGCTTTTGGGGAATTTTAACTTGTCGACGAATACCTCATTCTGTGCTATGATAATGAATGGATTATGATAGAGACAGAAAGGGGCATTTCCTATGGGAGAAACCTCAGAAAAAAAACATATATGTATAGGCATTCTGGCCCATGTGGATGCGGGAAAAACAACACTGGCCGAAGGGATTCTTTATCGAAGCGGCAGTATACGGAAACTCGGTCGGGTGGACCACGGGGATGCTTTTCTGGATACTTATGCTCTGGAGCGGAGCCGGGGGATTACGATTTTTTCCAAGCAGGCGGAATTAGCCCTGGATAAGTTGTCGATAACTTTGCTGGACACACCGGGACATGTGGATTTTTCAGCGGAGATGGAGCGGACGCTCCAGGTGATGGATTACGGAATTCTTGTTATCAGCGGAGCCGATGGCATACAGGGCCATGTACTTACGTTATGGCGATTATTAAAGCGGCATCGGATTCCGGTGTTTCTTTTTATAAATAAAATGGACCAGGAAGGAACGGACAGGCAGAGGCTTTTGGCAGAACTCAATGACCGGCTGTCAGAAAGATGTGTGGATTTTAGTGAGAGTCAGGATTCAGGTATCTTTATGGAAAATCTGGCTATGTGTGATGAGAACCTGTTGGATAGTTTTCTGGAATTGGGATATATTGAAGCGGAAAAAATTATCTCAGCAATTTCAGACAGAAAGGTATTCCCGTGTTATTTTGGTTCAGCCTTAAAAATGCAGGGCGTTGATGCATTATTGGGCGGAATAGAGAAATATGCTCAGATGCCGTCTTACAGGGAAGAGTTTGGCGCCCGGATCTATAAAATTTCCAGGGATGCCCATGGCAGCCGACTGACTCATATGAAAATTACAGGGGGAGCGCTGAAAGTAAAAATGCCATTGGAAAATGGCGAAAAGGTGGATCAGATACGTATTTATTCCGGTGCGGGATTTGAGACGGTGGATGAAGTTGGCGCCGGAAGGATTTGTGCAGTAACCGGCCTTTCAAAAACCAGGACAGGTCAGGGCCTTGGATTTGAAGGTCGGGGAGCTGCGCCGGTTCTGGAACCAGTGCTGACATATCAGATTAAATTGCCCGAGGGGACCAATGTCCATGATATGTTTTTGAAGTTGAAACAGCTTGAGGAGGAAGAGCCTCAGCTTCAGATTGTGTGGAATGAAGAGCTTGGCGAAATCCATGCGAAGGTCATGGGGGAAATTCAGATAGAGATTTTAAAAAGTCTGATTGCCGAACGCTTTCAGGTGGATGTGGATTTTGGCACAGGCAATATTGTTTATAAGGAAACGATAGAAACAATGGCCGAAGGTGTCGGCCATTATGAGCCGCTGCGCCATTATGCGGAGGTACATTTGCTTCTGGAACCGGGAAAACCGGGAAGTGGTCTGGTGTTTGAAAGCCGGTGTAGTGAGGATGATCTTGACCGGAACTGGCAGCGCCTGATTCTGACCCATCTGGCTGAAAAAATTCATCGGGGCGTCCTGATCGGAGCAGAAATTACGGATATGAAGATTTCGCTGGTCAGCGGCCGGGCCCATACAAAGCATACAGAGGGCGGAGATTTTCGACAGGCAACTTACCGGGCGGTGCGCCATGGTCTGAAGCGGGCACGATCAGTTTTGCTGGAGCCAATCTACGAGTATTGTCTGGAAATTCCATCAGATAAAGTGGGACGGGCTATGGCAGATATACAGAAAATGCAGGGAACATTTTCTGCGCCGAAAACAGAGGGGAATATGACAGTGATCACCGGGACAGCTCCGGTGGTAAATATGCGGGAATATACTTCGGAAGTCATTGCTTATACAAAAGGAATGGGGAAACTTACCTGTACGCCGGGGGGCTATGCGCCGTGCCATAATGCGGAAGAAGTGATTGAGGCAGCGGGATACGATTCAGAGACCGATTTGGACAATCCGACCGGCTCCATATTTTGCTCCCATGGTGCAGGGGTTAATGTGCCCTGGAATGAAGTAACAGATTACATGCACCTGGAGAGTTTTCTAAAAGCCTCTGTGGAAACGTGGACAGAAGAAAATGTTGGGGATAAAGAGCGAGAGTCTTCCGGCGGCGGAGTGATGCGCTCCGGTTTGGCCGAGGATAAAGAGCTTGAGCAGATTTTTGAACGGACCTATGGACCGGTGAAGCGAAAAGAATGGCGGAGGACAGAGACTTGCGGGGGGATTGAACGGAAACCGGAAAAAAAGCCGGAGGAAAACTACCTGCTGGTTGACGGTTATAATATTATTTTTTCCTGGGATGAGTTGAGAGATCTGTCTGAGGTCAATATTACCAGTGCCCGTAATGCACTGATGGATATTCTGTGTAATTATCAGGGCTTTAGGAAGGATACATTGATTCTTGTCTTTGATGCCTATAAAGTAGAAGGCAATCCGGGACAGGTGTTTAAGTATCACAACATTTATGTGGTCTATACGAAAGAGGCGGAGACGGCAGATCAATATATCGAGAAAACGGTTCACCGGATGAACCGGAAATATCAGGTTACCGTGGCAACTTCCGATGCTCTGGAACAGGTTATTATTCTTGGACAGGGAGCTCAGCGGCTGTCAGCTCAGGGGCTTAAAGACGAAGTTGAACAGACCGGCCGGGAGATTCGTCAGATTCTTGATGAACGTCGGGAAAATGACAGAAATTATCTGTTAAATGCCCTGCCAGAGGACATGGTCGATTTGGTTGAAGATATCCGGCTTGGTAAGAAACAGTTTAAATAGACAGAAAAAATGCGGCCTGTACAGCCGCGTTTTTTATACATACTTCCGGATAAAGAACACAATAAGAACCTGGAGAATAAAAATTAATGGAATGCCGATCACAAAACGAAGATGTCTGGTTTTGTGATGGAAGACATACATGCCGGCTTCGGCCCCAACGCTGCCGCCGATGAGGGCAAGGAGAAATAATGTGGATTCGGCAATGCGCCATCGGTTTTTGATGGCCCGGCGTTTATCGATACCAAAAATAAAAAAGGCGGCCAAATTGATAATAACAAGATAAATGATTAAAATAGTAGTTAAATTCATAAAACACACCTGACTTTCTTAGACTATCATAACAGACAATGAAGCATTTGAACAGATTTAACGGAGGTTACTTATGGAGAAGAAAATAATATTTTTAGATATTGATGGAACTCTTATGGATTTTGAGGGACAGCTTCCCGAGTCAGCGAAAAGGGCACTTTGTCAGGCAAAGGCAGAGGGACATCGCCTGGTCCTCTGTACCGGACGTGTGAAAGCCCAGATTTATCCGGAGCTTTTAAAGATGAATTTTGATGGAATCATTGCATCGGCAGGAGCTTATATAGAATGTGACGGACAGGAGATTTACCGGCATGTGGTTGAAAAAGATAAGCTTACACGACTTATTGAATATTTTGAAAACACTCGGACGACCTATATGCTTCAGGCCAAGGAGGGGGTGTTCATGACAGAAAGAAGTCGGACAGCCATGGCCGGTCATTTTATTCATATGGGAATGACAGAGGAAAAGATGGAAAAAGTTATGGTAGCGGATGTGTTTTTGAGGGAAAAGCTTTGCGACTGCGATGGTGTGGAGAAGATGGCCTATTATGATGCGCCCGTATCCATGGCAAAGATTCAGGAAGCCTTGGGAGACTATTTTAGAGTTGAAGGTGCCAGCTATAAGAGCGGCGAGGGAAGTAACGGCGAGATTACCTGTGCCGGAGAGAACAAAGCAACGGGAATTCGACGGTATGTGGCTCATATCGGCGGAGACATGAAAGATACGATCAGCATAGGCGACGGACCAAATGACATGGAGATGCTGGCCGAGACAGCGGTGTCCATCGCCATGGGAAATGCGGATTCCGGCTTAAAAACTATGGCGGATTTTGTGACCGATGATGTGGATCAGGATGGATTATGGAAGGCCTTCAAGTGGATAAGAGAGGTGCCCACATCGAAGGCCCAGTTTATGTAGAGTCAGAACTTTTTAAAGAATCAGTTCCACAAGGAAAACGGCGACACAGGCGGCCGCAGATACTTTAATGAGACTGCCGCCCTTCCAGGCCACGAGGATGGCAATGGCAAAGCCGGCCAAAGCCGACCAGAGATTTTGAGTGGCCGACAGGATAGCCGGGAAAGTCATTACAGACAGGGTAACATAAGGAACATAGTATAAAAAAGACCGGATAAAGGTATTTTTAATCTCTTTTCGGATAAAGGTAAGCGGCAGAAGACGAATGAGGTAGGTGACCCCGGCCATCACGAATATGTAGATGTATATATTATGTGACATTGGTAAAAATCCTCCTTAATTTATTGCGCGTCATTGGTACGGACGGGAAAGAGGGCGGCTGCGCCGCCGGCAATGAGCAGAGTCAGCAGAATGATTCGAAAACCGGAAGAAATCTGATTCAGTAAAGGCAGCCAGGTAAATATGAGGCTGGCAGCCATAGAAACGAGAACCACTCCGGCGATAATCCGGCTGCTTTTGGATGGCGGTACGATAACGGCGATGAACATGCCGTAAAGGGCCACGCCCAGAGCGCTTAATACCCGGCCCGGCAAGATGCTGCCGGAGATGACCCCGAGAAATGTGCCAAAGGCCCATCCGGGAGATGCGACAGCGATGACGCCATAGCTGTAAAAGGGATGAAGTTTTCCTTCTTTACAACTGCATACGCCGAAAATCTCGTCCGTATTTCCATAGGCGATGAAAAAACGATGGAAAAAAGGGGTGCGTTGGTCCAGTTTCTGGGACAGGGCGCAGGACATAAGACAGTAACGCAGATTGATGATCAACTGAGTGAAGGCCATCTCTATGTAGCTGGCCGAGGCAGTAATGATGCCAAGACCGGCAAACTGGCCCGCGGAGGTCAGATTTGTCAGTGACAGAAGGACGGCCTGAAAGGCTGTCAGACCTGCATTTTTTGCCATAATTCCAAAAGTAAACGAGACGGCCATATACCCGAGGGCGATGGGAATGCCGTCTGTCATTCCCTGCCGAAAGGCTGTTTTATGATTCATAACAATCCTCCCAAATCTGATGTATTCTTAGAAAATTTTCTTTTTAAATAGCAGAATCTATTGTAACACGAACAAATGTGGATGTAAAATACTATCATTTTTAATCGCTCTATTTTTTCTTTGCATTTTCCAAGGTTGTGGTTATAATAGAATAAGATAAAACAGAGTTCGACAGAAGGGAGTATGTCCGGATGATAAAAATATACAGAACAGACAACCGATCAATACATGAAGAAGATAAAATTCAGGAGGGGGTCTGGATACAGATGATTCATCCAACCCGGGAAGAAGCCATGCAGGTTGCTGAAGAACTGGATATTGATATTGATGATATTATGGCAGCATTGGATGAAGAAGAAAGTTCTCGTATTGAATTGGAACCGGGATACACTTTGATTCTTGTCGATATACCGACCGTGGAAGTCCGCCATGATAAACGGGCATATACGACCATTCCTCTCGGTATTATTTTACTGCAGAATATGATTATTACCGTATGTACGGAGGATACACCAATTCTGCATCGATTTGTAAAGGGAAGAGTAAAGGAATTCAGCACAAAAAAGAAAATGCGTTTTGTTTATCAGATTCTTTTTCGTGCAGCTTCTTTATACCAGGCCTATCTGAGAGTTCTGGATAAACGCCGGATAGAGATTGAAGAACGTATTGAAGGCGATACGGAAGATGTGGATTTGATGGCACTGCACGAATTGGAGTCTACGCTGGTTTATTTTGCCACGTCACTCCGGGCGAATGGAGTAGTGCTTGACCGACTGACCCGGTACAAGCGGCTGGAACAGTATCCGGAGGACCAGGAGCTTCTGGATGATGTTATCATTGAGAATAAGCAGGCGATCGAGATGACATCTATCTACAGAGATATCATTAACAGTACGCGTGAGCTGCTTTCATCTGTGATCGACAGTCGGCTGAATAACGTCATGAAATATCTGACATCCATAACGATCGTTATGGCGATTCCGACGGTGATCTCCGGTTTATATGGTATGAATGTAAATGCGGGAGGCATGCCCTTTGCCAGTACACTTCATGGCTTTGGCATCATCTGCATTATCACACTGCTGATCTGCATATTGGCCCTTTGGCTGCTTCGCAAGAAGAAAATGTTATAGATGAGACGATTTGGGAGAGAAAAGAGGTATTTACTGTGAGCAAAAAGAATGGCTTGATTAAAATGACTTTTTTGGCAATGATGGTTGCCATTGGCGTCGTTATTTCTCCGATTCTGAGAGTAGAAGGAATGTGTCCGATGGCCCATTTGATCAATATTGTCTGTGCGGTCATGATGGGACCCTGGTATTCACTGCTGTGCGCCGCATTGATCGGCATTATCCGTATGATGTTTATGGGGATACCGCCGCTGGCTTTGACCGGTGCGGTGTTTGGTGCTTTTTTATCCGGCGTTTTATATCGCCTGTCCGGTGGACGGATGATTTTTGCCGTTGTGGGTGAGGTGATAGGAACGGGGATCATCGGTGCCATGGTATCTTATCCAGTCATGACATTTATCGTTGGAAGAGAGGGTCTGTCTTTGATGTTTTATGTACCGTCTTTTATCTGCGGTACATTAATTGGAGGAAGTGTGGCCTTTATCTTCCTGAAATATTTAAACAAAGGTAAAATGTTGACAAAGATGCAGCAGATGCTTGGATCTTCTGTGCAGGAGAAGCCGTCTGATTTACGGATGGATGCAGCCGGTATAGGCTTCCTTGGAATTATCGTTTATCTGGCCGTGCTGGTCGTTTCAAAAAATATTTTTCACCTGGACGGGATGATAGCAAAGGCCATTCCCGCCGCAGCGTTGATTCTTGTGGAAGTGATAGCGATTGTTTATTATGTCACCCAGTCGAGTAAGGAGCGGGAGCAAACTAATGTTTAAAGATCAAATGTTGGAAGAAATTTATCAGATTCGGTCAGCGGTGCAGGTAAAGGCGCCGCTGATTCATTGTATTACGAATCCGATTTCAATTCATGATTGCGCCAATGTGGTTTTGGCAGTTGGAGGACGACCGATGATGGCGGAACATCCGGCGGAGGTTGAGGAGATTACAGTGACAGCCGGAGCATTGGCTTTGAATCTGGGCAATATTACCGATGCCAGAAAAGCTTCGATTTTAATTGCCGGAAAGGCGGCGATGCGTCGTGGGATTCCTGTAATTCTGGATATGGTCGGTATCGGCTGCAGCCATTTTCGGAAAGAAATCACGGAAGCATTCCTGAAGCAGCGCACATCGGGAGCGCCGCTTATCTTAAAAGGCAATATGTCTGAGTTAAAAGCTCTGGCTGGTGGCGGATGCATCGTCAGCGGCGTAGATGTGGACCCGAAGGATGTGCTTTCTGAGACGAATCGGGAGGAAACAATACAACTGGCAAAGACTGTGGCAAATACATGGAGTGCCGTTGTCCTTGCATCGGGAAAAACGGATTTGGTGACCGATGGCAAGGAGGTATGTTTGATTGATAATGGCTGTGAAATGATGGGGCGGATTACCGGTACGGGCTGTATGCTGAACGTGCTGACGGCGGCTTATATGTCGGTCGGAAAGCCGATGGCGGCGGCTGTGGCGGCCTGTGTGGTTTTAGGAATCAGCGGCGAGATGGCCGCCGGGCAGAGTCGGGGAACAGGAAGTTTTCAGATAGCCTTTCAGGACGCCCTTTCCTGTATACAGGATGAGGATATTCAAAATTACATGCGGATTTCTTTTTTGGAAGCGGGGGAATAGCAGATTATGGATGCGGAACAGAAGTTTAATAAAATGGAGGCCAAAACAGACTGAAAAAACGGGAGGGCGCATATATTGAAGTGAAATTAAAAGCCGGGGGCGGCGGATGGAATATATTGAAAATGGAATAAAAACGCTGAATGACTTTTTGTGGGGGTGGCCGCTCATCGGCCTGCTTCTGGGAACCCATCTGTTTTTGACAGTGCGGACAAAGGGGATTCAGCGTTTTGTATTTCGCGGGATTCAATTGTCGGTGCAAAAAGAAGAAGGCAGCGAGGGAGATGTAAGTCCCTTTGGTGCATTGACAACGGCATTGGCGTCTACCTTTGGTACGGGGAATATCATTGGTGTAGGAACAGCGATTGCGCTGGGTGGTCCGGGAGCGGTATTCTGGTGCTGGCTGACCGGCGTTTTCGGGATGGCGACAACCTATGGTGAAGCCCTGCTGGCGGTGAAATTCCGGGTGAGTACAGCGGATGGAAGGATGCAGGGGGGAGCCATGTATGTTCTGGACCGGGGACTCCATATGCGTTGGCTGGCGATACTGTTTGCTCTTTTTGGCTGTACGGCATCCTTTGGAATTGGCTGTGCCGTTCAGGTCAATGCCATTGCAGCGGTCTGCAAAGAGAGCCTGAATATTCCGCCGGAGATTGTTGGTGTCGTTGCCGGGGGGCTGGCGGCTCTTGTGATCTTTGGCGGCATTCGTTCCATTGCCGGAGTGTGCGAGCGGCTGGTGCCCTTTATGAGTTTGTTCTATATCGGAGGCTGTGCGGCTATTCTGATTCATAATTATGATTTTATCTTTCCAGCTCTTCGTACCATTGTGGCGATGGCGTTTTCGCCCGGTGCCGCAGCGGGAGGGCTTACCGGCGGCGGAATTGCTATGGCCATGCGTTATGGCATTGCCCGGGGCCTCTTTTCGAATGAGGCCGGCATGGGTTCAGCGCCGATTGCTGCGGCAGCGGCAAAGACGAGCAGTCCGGTGCGTCAGGCGCTGGTATCCTCTACGGCGACTTTTTGGGATACGGTGGTTGTCTGTGCCATTACCGGTCTGGTGCTGGTGAGCAGCATTATGAAAAATCCATCTATTGACATGGCTGTAGCCGGAGACGGCGGGTTGCTGACGACAATGGCTTTTGCCCAGATTCCCATTGTCGGACCTGGAATTCTTGTCGTCGGTATCATTACCTTTGCCTTTTCCACAATTCTTGGATGGGCCTATTATGGTGAATGCTGTACCCGGTATCTGGCGGGAGGGCATGGATTGATTTTTTATCGGGTACTGTATATTTTAACCGCAGCGGCAGCGCCGGTAATTCAGTTGAATCTTGTATGGATGACCGCGGATGTTCTCAATGCACTGATGGTTCTTCCGAATCTCGTGTCGTTGCTCTGCATGTCCGACGTCATTGTCCGGGAGACCCGGAGGTATCTTGGATAGAAGATGTAATGCAAAAGTGTAAATGGAGGCTAAAAGATGGAGTTGAAGAAAATCGAGAAGGAATTCTCTGTTTGCAAAGTAAATGACATTTCTGTCATTGATTTTACAGATGAATTTTGTTTTATAGGAAAAACCGACGAAGAACTTTCACTGGTCTGCAGTACGGAGCGGGTTCCGGTGAATACCGTTGAGAGGGATGACGGCTGGAAAGCTTTTCGGATTCAGGGCGTTCTGGACTTTTCCCTGATTGGAATTTTATCCCGTATATCTGCGATTCTGGCTGAAAATAAAATCGGCATTTTTGCGGTGTCGACATATAATACGGATTATATTCTGGTGAAAAAGGAAAATTACCAGAGAGCGTTGAAGGCGCTTGAAACAGCGGGGTATAGGGTTAATTCATGCTGAATAAACCGTACAAAAATTTTCCTGACCATTACGGAACGTCATAGGAATAGTAACAAAAAAAGGGAAATCACTATTACCTGATTTCCCTTTTTTAGATTTTTTATCAACTTACCACATTGATCGGTGTTCCGTTCAGATAGTTTTTGATATCATCAGCGAGGATGGATACAAGGCGCTGACGGGTTTCAAGACCTCTCCAACCCATATGCGGGGTCAGGATGACATTTTCCATCTGATAGAGCGGATTGTCATCGGCCGGCGGCTCTACTTCCTGAACATCCAGACCGGCGCCGGCGATACGTCCTTCTTTCAGCGCTTCGATCAAAGCGGCTTCATCAATGAGAGGACCACGGGCGGTATTGATGATGAAAGCGGTCGGCTTCATCAGTGCCAGGGTGTCTTTATTGATAATATGATGTGTTTGAGGCATGAGCGGACAGTGGAGGGTCACATAATCGCTCTGGGAGAGAACTTCTTCTAAAGTGGTGAAATGGATGCCCGGTTCATCTCCTTTGGCATTGACATCATAGGCCAGGATTTTCATTCCAAGGGCCTGAGCGACTTTAATGACTTCCCGGCCGATGTGACCAGCGCCGACAACGCCCAGAGTCTTGTCATTGATTTCTACGTGGTCTACCTGCATACATTTGGTAAAGTTATCGTGATTATTCTCGGTCAGCATGGCAATCTGTTTACGCATGGAAGAGCTGAGATTCATAACCATCATGATGGCTGTGTGAGCCACTCGTTCGGTGCTGTAGGAAGGCACATTGCATACCGTGATGCCCTTTTCTCTGGCGGCATCCAAATCCAGGTTGTTATAGCCTGTACCGGCTTCACAGATGAGTTTTATCGAATCCGGAAACTGGCGGATAATATCGCCGGAAACCGGCATTTCTTTGGTGACAACGATGTCAAAACCCTGAATTCTTTCCAGAATCTGAGACGGTTCAGTCTGTTCATAGACTTTGACTTCGTCGGACAGGATGGAGTAGTCCAGCCGGTTGTCATAATTCATACGTTCCCCATTTAATACGACTGTTTTTGCATTCATTGTAAAAACCCCCCTTAAAGTTACATTTTATAACTTAAGTATACAGGATTGTGGTCTGGGAAACAAGCAAAAAAGGTGAATTAAAACAAGGGGTTGACAATTGAAAGAATGGGAGTACAATATCTCTTTGTAAATGGTTAACTGTGTTAAATAATAACCTTGTTAACTAAAAGAGGTGAAAGGATGGAGAACAAAGAAATACAGGAAGAAATGTTCAGAGCCATGTTCCGGCTAAAGCACTTAAACATGAGCGGTATGCTGAAAGACATTTCCATTGGAGAGTATAAGATATTGGAGATGTGTTCCGGGTGCCCTGCCTTCGATGATGGTGAGGATGGCGCTTCTGTTTCCGGTATGGCAGCTCAAATGCGGGTTTCAGCACCGGCGGTCAGTCGGCTGTTGAAAGGCATGGAGGGGAAGGACTATATTGTCCGTCAGGTGGATGCGAAAGACCGTCGGAATACCCGGGTGTTTATTACGGAAACAGGAAGAGCAAAGCAGGAGGAATGTTGTGAAATATTCCAAAATTATACCAAACGGGTCTTTGGCCGGATGGGAGAGGACAATATGCTGCAGCTTCTGAATCTTTTTAACCAAATGTTGGGTGTTATGGAAGATGAACTGAAAAAGACAGAGAAAGGAGACCGGATATGTTAAAAATTTTCAGCTATCTGAAAAATTCAAAGGCCATGGTGTTTACCATTATTCTGCTGTTGGTCATTCAGGCCGGATGCGATTTATCATTGCCTCAGTATACATCGGATATTGTAGATGTGGGAATTCAGCAGGGTGGTATTGAGCGGGCCACACCGGAGAAAATGCGGAAAGAAACTTATGAAAACATGTGCCTGTTTATGACGGAGGAAGAAATAGGGCAGATAGAACCTTATTATTCCGAAGACGAAGAAGGCAATTACGTGCTGAATACGAAGGATAAGGATATTCTGGATCAGATGGACAGCGTTCTCGGAATGCCGATGCTCATTATCGCTTCTATAGAAGAATCAGGGGAGATGGATATAAATCAAATTCGTCAGGCTGTGGATGCGGGCATGATCAGCCGGAAGGAAATGGTCGCCAAACGGGACGAGGTTGAAGCGTCTTTTGGGGATATGAGTGAATCTATTATCCAACAGAAAGCTGTTCTGCTTGTAAAAGAGGAGTATGAGGCGCTCGGAATGAATCCGGATGATATTCAGATGGGATATCTGAAAACAAAAGGCATTCAGATGGTTGGTCTGGCCGTATTGATGATGGGAGCTTCAATTCTTGTGTCATTGTTTGCGGCGAAGGTGGCAGCCGGTGTGGGCCGGGACCTGAGAAAGAGTGTTTTTAATAAAGTCGTATCCTTCTCCAATGCGGAGATGGATAAATTTTCAACTGCTTCGCTGATCACACGAAGCACCAACGATATTCAGCAGGTCCAGATGGTGGAAGTCATGCTGCTTCGTATGATATTTTATGCGCCGATCATCGGTATTGGCGGTATAATTAAGGTCCTGAATACAAAGACCGGAATGAGTTGGATCATTGTCGTAGCTGTCGTGGCGATCATGGCGTTGGTTCTGGTATTAATGTCACTTGCCATGCCGAAGTTTAAGAAAATGCAGGATTTGGTGGACCGGCTGAATCTGGTATCCAGAGAGATTCTTACCGGTATTCCGGTCATTCGGGCTTTCAGTCGGGAGAAACACGAGGAACAGCGGTTTGACGTAGCGAATACAAATCTGATGCAGACTCAGTTATTTACCAACCGGGTCATGACTTTCATGATGCCGGCAATGATGTTTATTATGAATGGTATCAGTGTATTGATTGTCTGGACCGGAGCCCATGGTATCAATCAGGGAAATCTTCAGGTTGGTGATATGATGGCCTTCATCACATATACAATGCAGATTGTCATGGCATTCCTGATGTTGACGATGATTTCAATTATGCTGCCGAGGGCCGGCGTTGCTGCAGATCGTATTGATGAAGTATTAAAGACCGAGCCGTCTATCCATGATGCGGATCAGGTTCGGGATGATGAATTAAAAGATGCCAGGGGTTATGTGGAATTTAGGGATGTCTGTTTCCGGTATCCGGGAGCCAGCGAGGATGCCCTGGAGCATATCAGCTTTACGGCAAAACCGGGAGAAACAACGGCCATCATCGGAAGTACGGGCTGCGGCAAGTCGACGATGATTCATTTGATTCCGAGATTTTATGATGTGACCGGTGGGGCAATTCGGATTGACGGCATTGATATCCGGGAACTTTCCAGAAATAAAGTTCGCAGCCTTCTCGGATTTGTGCCGCAAAAGGGCGTTTTGTTTTCCGGGACAATTGAATCCAATCTGAAATTCGGTGGAGAATGGATTACAGACGAAGCGATGAAATCAGCTGCTGAGGTGGCTCAGGCAACAGAATTCATTGAGACAAAGAAAGATATGTATCAAAGTCCGATCGCACAGGGAGGAACCAATGTTTCCGGCGGACAGAAACAACGTTTGTCCATAGCCAGGGCAATTGCAAAAAATCCAAAGATATTCCTGTTTGACGATAGTTTCTCTGCGCTGGACTATAAGACAGATGTGGTCTTGAGAAAAGCGTTGAAGGAGAAGGTTTCCGATGCGACGGTCATTATCGTGGCACAGCGAATCAGTACCATTCTTCATGCGGATCAGATCATTGTCCTGGAAGATGGGCGTGTGGCTGGTATCGGACGTCATGAAGAGCTTCTGGAAAGCTGTGAAGCTTATCAGGAAATTGCAAAATCCCAGTTATCAGAATCCGAGTTGAAAGGAGGCCGTGCATCATGAGTGAAGAGAGAAGAAGACCGATGAGAGGCCACGGACCGATGGGCCGGGGAATGATGCCGGGGGAAAAGGCAAAGGATTTTAGAGGCAGTGTTGGAAAACTTTTAAATTATATGGGCCGATATAAAATTGCCCTTGTATTTGTTCTTATTTTTGCAATCTGTGGTACGGCTTTCAATATTGTCGGACCAAAGATTTTGAGTAAGGCAACGACGGAAATATTCAATGGTCTTGTATCAAAACTTTCCGGTGGAGACGGCATTGATTTTGCCAAAATTGGAAGAATCCTTCTTATATTAATAGGACTTTACGGGGTCAGCGCCTGTTTTTCATTTGTGCAGGGCTGGCTGATGACGGGAATTTCTCAGAAAATGTGTTTCCGGATGCGTAAGGAAATTTCAGAAAAAATCAATCGGATGCCGTTGGAATATTTTGAATCCAGGACGGTTGGTGAAGTTTTGTCCCGAATTACCAATGATGTGGATACACTGGGGATGAGCTTAAATCAGAGTGTTACCCAGCTGATCACATCTATTACGACGGTGATCGGAATTTTGATCATGATGATCAGTATCAGTCCATTAATGACGCTGATCGCAATTATTATTTTGCCGGTATCTTTGATTCTGATTACGACGGTCGTCAAATCCTCTCAGAAATATTTCCGCACACAGCAGGAATACTTGGGACATATCAATGGTCAGGTGGAAGAGGTTTACAGTGGGCAGAATATTGTCAAGGCCTTTAACAGAGAAGAAGAGGTGCTCAAAGAATTTTCGGAAACCAATGATACTCTGTATGCTTCAGCGTGGAAATCCCAGTTCTTTTCCGGAATGATGCAGCCGATCATGAACTTTGTCGGAAATCTGGGCTATGTGTCGGTGGCTGTTGTTGGAGGTTATCTGACGATTCGGGGAAGTATTGAAATTGGCGACATTCAGGCGTTCATTCAGTATGTACGTCAATTTACGCAGCCAATTTCTCAGGTGGCTCAGGTGTCCAACATGCTCCAGTCCATGGCGGCAGCTTCTGAGCGGGTATTTGAATTTCTGGCGGAACCGGAAGAAGATATTACTGTGGAAAATCCGGTGCATCTTGAGCATCCGGAAGGACGTGTTTCTTTCCGGCACGTACGTTTTGGTTATAAACCGGATAAAATGATTATTCATGATTTTAGTTGTGACGTGGAACCGGGTCAGATGGTTGCCATCGTCGGACCGACAGGTGCAGGAAAGACAACGATGGTCAAGCTGCTCATGAGGTTCTACGATGTAAATGCCGGAAGTATTTTCCTGGATGGTCATAATATTAAAGATTTCAACCGGGGCGAATTGCGGGAATCTTTTGGTATGGTTCTTCAGGATACATGGCTGTTTAAAGGAACGATCATGGAAAATATTCGTTACGGACGTCTGGATGCAACGGATGAAGAGGTCATTGCGGCGGCAAAAGCAGCTCATGCCCACCATTTTATCCAGACCCTTCCGGGGGGATATCAGATGGAATTAAATGAAGATGCCAGCAATGTTTCGCAGGGACAGAAACAGCTTTTGACGATTGCCCGTGCCATTCTGGCGGACAATCCGGTTCTCATTCTCGATGAAGCGACCAGTTCGGTGGATACCCGGACCGAAGAACGAATTCAGAAAGCCATGAATAATCTGATGAAGGGACGGACCAGCTTTGTGATCGCTCACCGATTGTCAACGATTAAGGATGCGGATGTCATTCTGGTCATGAGAGATGGCGATATTATTGAGCAGGGCAATCATGAGGAATTGCTTAAAAAGGGCGGATTCTATGCGGATCTGTATAATTCCCAGTTCGAGGAAACCGCATAATAAATGATTTGAAGTAATATGTACAGACCCCCAAAAGTCAGGCTATATAAGTCAGATTTTTGGGGATCTTTTCAAATTTTACTTTAGGCCGGTTTTTTTAAATCCAGCCGCCGTCCAATGTTATGATCTGACCGGTCAGATAAGAATGTTTTCCGGCGAGCTGAAGGGCCAGTCGGCCGACTTCCTCTGGAGTTCCCATTCGACAGGCAGGAATTTCATCAATGAGCTGGTCCCGCTCTTCTTTGGATAAAAAGTGATTCATTTCTGTGTCAATGGCTCCGCAGGCGATGGCGTTCACGGTGATATGGCTTGGTGCCAGCTCTTTCGCCAATGCTTTTGTGAAGGCATTCATGCCGCCCTTGGAGGCCGAGTAGGCCACCTCACAGGAGGCACCGCAGTTGCCCCACACAGAAGAAATATTGATGATACTTCCTGACTGGCGGGCGACCATGTCAGGAATTACCTGTTTACAGCAGTTAAAAACCGATGTAAGATTGATCTGAATGATTTTGTTCCATTCTTCGGCATGCATATCACTGAGCAGACCGATGTAAGAGACTCCGGCATTATTGACGAGGCAGTCGATCGGTCCGAGCGCTTTTCTGGCTTCTGTGATAAATTTCTGTGCATCCTCATAACATCCCATATCGCCGATGAAATCAAAACATTGGCTGCCTGTTGCTTCAATATACTTCTTGACTTCTGACAGTTCAGCCATACTTTTTTTGCAGCAGATGCCGACAGACCATCCGGCTTCAGCAAATATTTGGGCAATGGCGCGTCCGATTCCTCTGGAAGCGCCGGTAATTAAAACAGTTTTATGTGCCATAGTTCCAAATCCTTCTATAAAATATTATGGATAATTCTGAGTATAGCACAAAAGATAAAAAGCTGTATACATTTTTAATAAAAAGTATTAAAGAAAATTGGTTAAAATTAAATTGTGAAATGTGATAAAATTCATAATTGAAATTATTCTGTAACAAATTTGTAATTTACATGGGGCTGTTTTATAAAAAGGAATAAAAAAAATCTTTACTTTTTGGCATATTTGCACTATTATAGAGAAAGGAGTTGATACGAACAGGACTATATGATGAAAAGTAAAGGTGGTAAATATGATTTCAAATCAGATTTTACAGACGACGATGGAAGGCTTAAAAGCAATTACCAGGGTTGATTTGTGCGTTATGGATACCGAGGGGAAGGTTTTGGCATCCACAATGAATAATGCGGAAGAGTATGAGAATGCAGTCTTAGACTTTGTCAATTCCCCTGCGGACAGTCAGGTGCTCAGTGGATTTCAGTTTTTCAAAGTATTTGATGAGCATCAGCTCGAATTTGTTATTCTTGCAAAGGGCGACAGCGACGATGTATATATGGTCGGTAAGATCGCGTCTTTCCAGACACAGAATTTGCTTGTGGCTTATAAAGAACGATTTGATAAGGATAATTTCATTAAGAATCTGCTTTTGGATAATTTACTTTTAGTAGATATTTATAATCGTTCCAAGAAGCTTCGGATTGACACGGATGTCCGTCGGATCGCCGTGATCATCGAGTTGAATAATGATAAAGAATTGAACGGACTTGAAATTGTCCGGGGAATTTATACAGGTAAAACAAAAGACTTTATCACAGCGGTTGATGAAAAGAGTGTCATTGTTGTCCGCGAGGTGAAGGAAAATGAAAATTATGAGGCGTTAACAAAATCCTGCAAAGGACTATTGGATATGCTTCACAGTGAAGGTTTGACCAGGTGTCGGATCGCTCTCGGAACGATTGTTCATGAGATTAAAGATGTTTCCCGCTCCTATAAAGAAGCCAAGATGGCTTTGGATGTCGGAAAGATTTTTTATAGTGAACGTTCTATTGTAGCTTACAGCAATCTGGGAATCGGACGTTTGATTTATCAGCTTCCGGTGCCGTTATGCAAGATGTTCATAAAAGAAATTTTTGATGGTAAATCTCCGGATGACCTGGACGAGGAAACGCTGATTACAATTAACAAATTTTTTGAGAACAGCCTGAATGTTTCGGAAACTTCGAGACAGTTATATATCCACCGAAATACACTGGTATATCGCCTGGATAAGCTTCAGAAGAGTACAGGGCTGGATTTAAGAGTGTTTGAAGATGCCATCACGTTTAAGATCGCGCTGATGGTTGTAAAGTATATGAGATATATGGAGACATTTGAATATTAAAATTTAAAGCAAGGTACTGGCGATAAAAGGAGGTCATAACGTGATTGTTTTAGATAACGTTTGCAAAACTTATAGCACAGGCGTGTCTGCTTTAAATGGTGTTAACCTTAGAATACGTAAAGGTGAATTTGTGTTTATCGTGGGGAGCAGCGGTTCGGGTAAAACAACACTGTTTAAATTATTATTAAAAGAGCTGGAACCAACTTCCGGGAGAATTTATATCAACAGTCAGAATATCGGGCGTTTGCGCCGTCGCCGAATTCCGAAGATGCGCCGCGGCATAGGCGTTGTGTTTCAGGATTTTCGTCTGTTAAAGGACCGAAATGTCTATGAAAATATTGCATTTGCTCAGCGGGTTGTCGGAAAACCGGCTAAGGTAATCAAAGAAACAGTACCGCAGATGCTGGCGCTGGTCGGACTGGCAGATAAGGCGGAATCACTGCCGGGAGAATTGTCCGGCGGTGAGCAGCAGAGAGTTTCTTTGGCAAGGGCTCTGGTGAACAATCCGCCAATCTTACTGGCGGATGAACCGACAGGTAATCTGGACCCGGCCAATGCCTGGGAAATCATGAAACTTCTGGAGGACATTAATAAACGAGGAACCACGGTAGTCGTAGTTACCCATAATCGGGATATTGTTGAACGTATGCAGAAGAGGGTTATCACGATAGACAAAGGTGTGGTTATCAGCGATGAAAAAGGTGGAATAACAAATGATTGGTAGAATGTTTTACGCAATCCGGCAGGGCTTTAAGAATATCGGCCGTAACCGGTTGTTTTCCCTGGCTTCGGTTGGAACGATTACCGCATGTTTGTTTATGTTTGGTATTTTCTATTGTATTGTAGCTAATTTTCAGTACATGGTGCATGCGGCGGAGTCCAATGTCGGCGTGACGGTATTTTTCGATGAAACGGTAACAGAGGACAAGATGCTGGAGATACAGCGGCTGATTGATGCGCGGGAAGAGGTCAGTTCAACGAACTATATTTCTGCGGATGATGCGTGGGAGAACTTTAAACAGGATTATTTTGCGGATGGTGATGAAGGAATCCTGGCCGGACTGGATCAGGACAATCCCTTAGTAGATTGTGCCAGTGTCCAGGTTTATCTGGCAGATACATCCAGGCAGGCTGAATTAATATCCTATATTGAAAGCTTGGAAGGGGTTTCAGAAGTGAATGCTTCTGATATTATTGCCGAAAGTTTTACAAACTTTAGTCGTCTGATTGGTTATGTGTCTCTCGGCATTATTTTAATTTTGGTATTTGTCGCGATTTTCCTGATCAGCAACACAGTCATGATAGGTATTGCTGTGCGTAAAGAAGAGATTGCGATTATGAAATACATTGGTGCAACGGACCTTTTTGTCCGTGGACCGTTTATAGTTGAAGGTATGACCATTGGTCTGATAGGTTCCGTAATTCCTGTGGCTATTTTGCGGGCCCTTTATCCGATGGTTGTAGATTTCGTTTTGGAACACTTCTCAATATTAAACAGAATACTGACATTCATGAATGTGAATGATGTATTTAATATCCTTATTCCGATATCTCTTGCTATCGGTCTGGGTATTGGTTTTATCGGAAGTTATATGACTTTGAGAAAACATGTCAGAGTATAGGAAGGGAGAAAAGATATGAAACGTTTACATACGAGGCTTCTCAGTGTGGTGATGGCCTTTGTGATGGCTTTTTCGTTTAATTTGACAGCCCTGGCTGCGGATGAAAACGATAAAGAGGAAAAAGAGCAGCAGATTGAGGCGCTGGAGCAGGAAAAGGAAGAGCAAAATCAGGCCCTGGATTCCATGCATACAGACAAGGCGAATACAGAGGTAGAGATTGAATCTCTGGATAATCAGCTGTCGAGTGTGCAGACAGAGATTGATACGACCAACTCTGAGTTGGAAAAGACGGAGGCTGAGCTGGAACAGACAAAAAAGGATTTGGAAGCAGCCCAGGAAAAAGAGAAAAAGCAGTATGAGACTTTAAAACTGCGTATTAAAGTAATGTACAAAAAAGGAGATACCGGTTATCTGGAAATCCTCCTTGCGGCAGAAGATATTACTTCTCTGCTGAATAGTACGGAATATATTTCAAAGATTTCTGATTATGACAGCAATCTGCTTCAGAGCCTTCGGGATACAAGAACTCAGATTGAAGCGCTTGAAAAACAGCAGGAAGAAGAAGTGGCACGGATCACACAACTTAAAGAAGAACTGGAAACTCAGGAAACAGAGCTTCAGGGGATTCTGGATGAAAAAGCCGCTTATATTCAATCCTTGAACACTACGATTGAATATACCGAAGAGTATATTCAGGAACTGGAAGAAAATATTTCCATGGAGCAGCAGGCTCTGGCAGAAATTGAAGCTGAGATTCGTGCGGCCGCGGCAGCAGCCGCAGCTGAGGCAGCAGCCGCTGCTGCTGCACAGGAAGAAGCAGCAGCTTCCGGCGACGGAGAAAGCAGCGGCAGCAGTTATGTGGAAGATGTTTCCGGTGCCTACAAACCTTCCTATGGCGGCGGCTGGGTATGGCCAAGTGATACAACTTATCTGACGGATACTTTCGGTTATCAGGATTGGCGCGGCGGCAACCATAATGGCATTGATATCGGCGCAGGTTATGGTTCACCGATTTATGCGGCAGCCAGCGGTACGGTATGGATTGCAGGGTACAGCAGCAGTGCCGGCAACTGGGTGGTCATTGACCATGGCGGCGGCGTGCTGAGCGTTTATATGCATGCATCTGCTCTGTATGTCAGCTCAGGTCAGTATGTCAGCGCCGGTCAGTCTATTGCGGCTGTTGGAAGTACTGGATGGTCTACAGGACCGCATCTTCATTTCGGCGTTATGGTGGGCTCCTCTGGCGGTTATGATGGCTATTGGGTAGACCCATTAGGATACGTTAGCCCGTGATAAATAAATACATACAAGGAGACAGGAATTATCCTGTCTTCTTTTTTATTCCATGAAAAATCTGTGTTTTCCCTTTGCATTTCGGAGGACTTGTTGTACAATAGTGAAGAACGAAAAAGATGTGAGGCTGAAATTATGAACAAGAAAAATTTCGCCAGCTTTGTAGCTGGTTTGGCAGTAATGGGTATTGTATGGGCCGGAGTGTCAGGTGTACAGTATTACCAGGAAAAGTCGACGGGCCGACTGGGTGAGCGGTATGGGGAAATCGAAGAAAAACTGGGTAAAATTGATAAACTCATCGATAACCTTTACTTGAATCAGGAGGATATTGATCCGGATAAACTGGAAGAAGGAATTTATGCCGGGTATGTTACCGGATTGGGAGAAGATTACACAACTTACTATACAGCTGAGGAATTTGCATCGGTAATGGAGTCTTCGTCGGGAAAATATTCAGGCATCGGAGCTTATGTATCTCAAAACATGAGCACGGGGATCATTACGATCGTCAAGCCTTTTGACGACGCACCGGCTGCGGAAGCAGGTATTTTAAAAGATGACATTCTCTATGCTGTGGAGGGCGAAGAGGTTACCGGGGAAGATTTGAATATGGTCGTTGCAAAGCTGAAGGGTGAGGAAGGCACGACGGTGAACGTTACTATTTATCGGGCTACTGAGGACAGATATATTGATGTTGCGGTGAAACGTGCGGTTGTCAATGTGCCGACGGTAACATACAAGATGTTGGATGATCAGATTGGATATATACAGATTTCAGAATTTGAAGAGGTGACGGCGGAACAGTTTGCTGCTGCGGTGGATGATCTGGAATCCCAGGGAATGAAAAGTTTGATTTTTGATCTGAGGGATAATGGGGGCGGTCTGCTGGACAGCGTATGCGATATTCTTGATCGGGTGCTTACGAAAGAATTACTTGTTTACACGGAGGATAAGAATGGAAACCGGGAAGAAGAATGGGCGAAGGATGATGACCGGATCGAGGTGCCGATGGTTGTACTGGTCAATGGTAATACCGCCAGCGCTTCTGAAATTTTTACCGGCGCTTTGAAAGATTACGACGAGGCGGAGATTATCGGTACGACTACTTTTGGAAAAGGTATTGTCCAGTCCATTGTTCCGTTATTTGACGGTTCGGCGGTGAAGCTGACCTCGGCCAAATACTATACACCATCCGGCGTATGTATTCACGGTACTGGTATTGAACCTGATCAGGTGGTGGAATATGACAAGGAACTGGAAGAAGATAATCAACTTCAGGCGGCAATCAATTATTTAAATAGCGTGACAGAATAGACAGTAGTTTAAATTGAATATTTAAAGGGAAAAGGCTTCTGTGAGATAGAGTGATTATCTCATGGAAGCCTTTTGAGTTTAAATGAAAAGGGTGGAAAATCCAATGGATATTTTTGAGGGAGAAAGCGTAGCGTTAAAGCAGGAGGGGAGAGGCGTGTTAAGTAGAAATCGATATTTATATGCGGAAGAAAATCTTCTGGGTTCCGGACCGGTAAGTGCAGATTTTGAAGTTATGCGGAACGACGGAATACATATTTCCCTATGCGCAGTCGTATCTGTCAATCGTGTCAAAGCACTTGTCCAAAATTTGTTGACATGTCAACTAGTTGTTGGTATGATGGATTTGAGGTGATAAAAAATGAATCGAAGTACACTGAGGATGATTACTTTGCTGGCCAGAAAGAGCCAGATGTACATCGGAGCAGCTTTTAAACATAAATATAATATTTCGGTCGCAGAGCAGCCTTTTTTCATGGCTTTACAGAAATGTGAGGGAGCTACACAAGAGGAACTGACAGAGATGGTCTGTGTGGATAAAGCAGTAACAACACGGGTAGTTAAAACCCTTGAAGAGAAAGGCTTTTTGATACGGGAAAAGGATATGAAGGATCGACGTCAGAACCGTATTTACCCGACGCCGATGACAAGGGAACTGGAAACAGCGGTACAAAAAGAACTGCTGACGTTTAATGATGCTGTCACCCGGGGAATTTCCAAGGAAGAACTGGAAATTGTTCAAAAAGCACTTGCAAAAATGGAAGCGAATCTGGCGGCATTATTGTCCGGAAAAAATGCGAAAAATGAAATATTGTCGACAGAGGGGAAGGGGGATACCAGTGATGATGAATGATGATCAAACAGCAGTAAAAGGGAATCCGTTAGGATATGCTCCAATCATGGGGTTGATTCAAAAATTTGCTATTCCTTCGATTATCAGCATGTTGGTGAATGCGGCCTATAATATTACGGATCAGATATTTATCGGTCATGTTGTCGGCATGCTTGGGAATGCGGCTACCAATGTGGCATTCCCTGTCGTGACCTTTACCATAGCTTTTGCCCAGTTGGCCGGGGTGGGGATTGCGGCGAATTTCAATATCAGTCTGGGAGCAAAAAAAGAAGAAGAAGCGAAAAAATATCTCGGTACCGGATTGATGTTAATGGTCATTCTCAGTATTTTGATGGGTGGTCTTGTACTGGCTTTCAAAACGCCGATTTTACTTTTGTGCGGTGCGACGGAGAATGTTTTTCCTTATGCGCAGCTTTATCTGGGAATCACGGCCTTTGGCTTACCGTTCCTGTTGTTCACCAATGCGGCCAGTGTGCTGATTCGAGCGGACGGAAGTCCGACCTATTCGATGGCCTGTACGGTGACCGGCGCTGTACTGAATGTTTTTCTGGATTGGCTTTTTATGTTTGTTTTTCGGTGGGGAATCCGGGGAGCAGCTCTGGCGACGATCACCGGTCAGTGTATATCATTGATTATGTGTATTGCCTATTTCCCACGGTTCAAAACCTTTAAAATAGGGTTTGAAATGTTGAGGCTGAGAGTAAAATATGTGATGGATATTATCAAACTGGGCACTTCGAATTTTATTAATCATACAATCATGATGGCAGTCAATATTGTCTTAAATAATATGCTGATCCATTATGGCGCTCTGTCTGTCTACGGCAGCGATATCCCCCTGGCCGTATCCGGTGTCAGTGCGAAATTGAATATGATTCTCGTATCTTTTGCTGTCGGACTGGCTCAGGGATGCCAGCCGATTCTGGGATTTAATATGGGAGCAAAAAAATATGACAGGGTGAAGGAAACTTATAAAAAAGCCGTGACTGCCGCATTGGTCATCAGCGTGCTGGCTTTTATCGTGTTCCAGATATTTCCGCGCCAGCTCACCGGCATTTTTGGAACGGGAGATGAGCTGTATTTTGAATTCGCGGAACGTTATCTGCGCATTTACATGTTTATGGTATGCATATTGGGGATACAGCCGATATCGGTAAATTATTTTACAAGTACGGGAAATGTGCGTCAGGGAATTTTACTATCTCTGTCCCGTCAGGGCTTTTTTCTCATTCCGCTGTTGATCGTGCTGCCAATCTTCTTTGGACTGAATGGTGTATTGTTTGCCGGGCCGATTGCCGATTTCCTGGCCTGCGTTTTATCATTGGTTATGGTTTACAGGAACTTTAAAAAACTGACACAGATTGAAAATGGTTTTTAAATTTTATGTAGATTTCATATTCAAATCATAAAATAAAGAAGAAAGGGGGCGCTTCAGCATATGATGTGGAGTTTTATACATCACAGAGTTCATCTGATAGCCAGATTACAAAACATAGAACAAACATTCGATTGGACGCTGTACTTTCTTTTTTTTACATGATATAATACGAGTACATGACGGAACATTTATCGAAAGTGGCGAATACGAGAAATTATGTACGAAGATTTTGAAAGAATTATTTATGGATGATCTGTCCATATGGAAAAAACAGAAAAAATCCAATGCTGATCTGTACCGGTTTGATTTGTTATGTAAGATTAAAGATGATAAAGTAAGTCCTTTTTGGAAATTTTTAGAGGATTTCTTCAATACTAAATACATTATTTTTGAGTTCAAAAATTATAAAGACGCAATCACCCAAAAAGAAATTTATACTACGGAAAAGTAATTATACGCCAAAGCTCTGCGCAGTGTTGCCATCGTCTTATCCTGTAACGGGGCGGATAAAAATGCAGACAGAGCAATTAAAGGCGTTCTTCGGGAGAGTGGGAAACTGATTATCAGCGTATCCAATCAGGATGTTATTCGCATGCTGGAAGCAAAGCGGAATGATGAAGAGCCATCTGATTATTTGTATGCCATGTTGGATAATATGCTTATGGAACTGGAGAAGCAGGAAAAGAAGAAAAAATGATATTGTTACAATAAAAAAACAACAGACTGAGTGGATAGATAGAGTTTAGGGGTGACATACGTGTGATGGACAGGAGTGGATTATATGGGCAAAAAAGTGGAATTTTTAATAAAGCAAATAAATGTTCCATTAGTGATATCGATTATATCTTTGGCATTTTCAGGCCTTTCGTTATTAGAAGTGAAAAATTCAAACAGAATTGCTATTATGCCGGATATTAGAATGGAATATAGCGATAGCTTGATTATGCTGTTAAATGAAGGTGCTGGATTTGTGAAAAGAAATATGAAAATGCGGCTTTAAATGAAAAGGAACAAAAAGTACTGATATGGACTAAATAACATTGGGTGGACGGATGGAATTTGTAACCTGTATTCGTGTAATAGACAAAGTAACACAATATAGAAGAATGTTAGGATGATAATATAAAAATCCGAATTAATGCTTCGGATTTTAAATCGAAGGAGAAGATGAGGAATGAATCAAGAACATGAGATTGTCTTATATCAGATAGAAGATACAAATATATGTGTAAATGTAATTTTTAAAGATGAAACTTTTTGGATGACACAGAAGGCGATGGCAGAGTTATTTGATGTTAATGTACCGGCTATTTCAAAACATTTATCTAATATATTTGAGGATGAAGAACTTATAAAAGAGTCAACTGTTTCCAAAATGGAAATAGTTCAAAAGGAGGGGAATAGAAATGTCAAGCGCGAACAAGAGTTTTATAATCTTGATGCTATTATAGCAGTTGGATATCGGGTGAATTCTAAAAAGGCTACGCGTTTTAGGCAGTGGGCTACAAAAACATTAAAAGAGTATATTACCAAGGGATTTGTTTTAAATGATGATATGCTAAAAAACGGAAAGCCTTTTGGAAAAGATTATTTTGATGAATTATTAGAGCGTATTAGAGAAATCAGAGCGAGTGAACGTAGAGCCTATCAAAAAATTACCGATGTTTTTGAGCAATGTAGTTATGATTATGATAAGAATAGTGAAACAACAAAAAATTTTTATGCTTTTGTCCAGAATAAACTTCATTTTGCAGTTACCGGGAAAACAGCGGCAGAGTTGATATATGAACGGGCAGATTCAGAAAAGCCTGCAATGGGGCTTACTACGTGGAAAGATGCTCCTAATGGAAAAGTACTAAAAAGGGGCATACGTATTGCTAAAAATTATTTAAATGAAAAAGAATTATCTCGTTTAAACAGGTTGGTAACAATGTTTATTGATTATGCTGAGTTGATGGCTGAAGAGGAATTGCAAAGAGGCTTGCAAGATATTCGCAAAAAAATTCCACGTTTAAAATTATCAGGTGAGAAAGAATAAATAATATTAAATTTAAAATCCAATCAGCTTTTCGGATTTTAGGAAAAGAAGAAGTTTATATAAGTTGACAAGAGCAAGATTTTGAAAAAATGATCTGATTGTTAAATTCGCTACATGCGTGTAGTGAATTCATATGGAGGATTTATGGGTAAAAAGAACGAAATAGCAAAACGGGGAATATCGGAAGCTATGACAATGGATGAACAGCAACTGTATGAAGATGTTCGTTTGATATTGCATCAGGCGAGAGAACAGGCTTATAGTAATGCAAGCGCAATAATGACATATGCATATTGGAATATAGGAAGAAGAATCGTTGAACAAGAGCAACTTGGAGAAAAGAAAGCTAAATATGGTTCTTATTTGATAAGCAATTTATCTGCAAAATTATCAGATGAATTTGGAACAGGATTTTCCGTGGCGAATTTAAGAAATTGTCGGCAGTTTTATATTACATTTCCCAAGGATTCATATGGATTTTCGATGGCAGGAAAAGTAACATGGTCTCATTTGAGAGATATTATGCGTATTTCCGATGAGGAAGAAAGAAATTTTTATTTAAATGAAGTTGCAAATGAAAATTGGTCAGTAAAAACTTTGGAACGTAATATAAAAAGCGGATATTATAAGAGGATGCTTTCTACACAATTACCAGATAAAGAAAATAAAACATTGGAGTTTGTGAAAGATCCATTTGTATTGGAATTTATGGGAATTGGATCTAATATAGATCAGTTGGAAAATGATTTGGAAACAGCAATCATTAATAATCTGCAAAAATTTTTATTAGAAATGGGAAAGGGTTTTTCCTTTGTCGGAAGGCAAATTCGGATATGTACAGAAACAACAGATTTTTATATTGATTTGGTGTTCTATAATTTTATATTGAAATGTTTCGTCTTAATCGACTTAAAGACAACAAAATTAACCCATCAGGATATAGGACAGATGGATATGTATGTTAGAATGTTTGATGATTTGAAACGAAGAAATGATGACAATCCGACAGTAGGAATTATATTTTGCACTGATAAAGACGAGACGATGGTAAAGTACTCTGTATTGCAAGAAAGTCAACAGATATTTGCGTCAAAGTATATGACTGTTTTGCCTACAGTTGAAGAATTGCAAAAAGAATTAGAACGCAATCAGTTGATATATAATCAGACATAATATGCAGAATTAATAGTTGATTTATTAAAGCATGTCTGGCAAATTCAAGTGTAATCATAGGAGGTTCTTGTTCATGGATCATTTTGAATTAGTATCAGAATACGCCCCAACCGGCGACCAGCCGCAGGCAATCGAGGCCCTGGTGAAGGGGTTTAAAGAAGGAAATCAGTTTCAGACATTGCTTGGCGTCACCGGCTCCGGCAAGACGTTTACAATGGCAAATGTCATTCAGGCGTTGAACAAGCCGACGTTAGTGTTGGCCCATAATAAGACATTGGCTGCACAGCTTTACGGAGAATTTAAAGAATTCTTTCCGAATAACGCTGTTGAGTATTTTGTGTCCTATTATGATTATTACCAGCCAGAGGCCTATGTGCCACAGACGGACACTTATATTGCGAAGGACTCGGCGATCAATGACGAGATTGATAAGTTGCGTCATTCGGCCACAGCGGCGCTGACGGAGCGGGAGGACGTGATCATCATATCTTCCGTATCCTGTATTTATGGGTTGGGAAGCCCGATTGATTACAAGGAGATGGTTGTTTCTCTGCGTCCGGGGATGGAGAAGGAGCGGGACGACGTGGTCCGCAAACTGATTGATATTCAGTATGAACGAAATGACATGGATTTTAAACGGGGAACCTTTCGGGTCCATGGCGATGTGGTAGAGATTTATCCGGCGGCAGCCGAGGGGGAAGCAGTCCGGGTAGAATTTTTCGGTGATGAAGTGGACCGGATTACGTCTTTTGATCCGTTGACAGGGGAAATTAAAGCTCGGCTGGAGCACATTGCTATTTTCCCGGCATCTCATTATGTTGTTTCAAAAGAAAAAATGGAAGCGGCTATTGTCAATATTGAGAAGGAGCTTGAGGAGCGGGTTCAATATTTTAAGAGTGAAGATAAGCTGCTGGAGGCTCAGAGAATTTCAGAGCGGACGAATTTTGATATAGAAATGATGCGGGAAACCGGTTTCTGTTCTGGAATTGAGAATTATTCACGGCATCTTGCCGGGCTGGAACCGGGGGCAACACCGCATACCCTGTTGGATTATTTTCCGGATGATTTTCTTATTATTGTAGACGAGTCCCATATGACAATTCCGCAGGTGCGGGGGATGTACGCCGGAGATCAGTCCAGAAAGACTACACTGGTGGATTATGGATTTCGATTGCCGTCGGCCAAGGATAACCGACCGCTGAATTTCCAGGAGTTTGAAAGCAAAATTGACCAGATGATGTTCGTTTCGGCGACCCCGAATGTCTATGAAGCAGAACATGAATTGCTGCGGACCGAACAGATTATTCGGCCGACAGGACTTTTGGATCCGGAGATTTCAGTGCGTCCGGTGAAAGGACAGATCGATGATCTGATCAGTGAGGTCAATCGTGAGACAAGCAAGGGACATAAAGTATTGATCACCACGCTGACCAAGCGGATGGCGGAAGATTTAACCGATTATATGCGGGAAGCCGGCATTCGGGTAAAATATCTCCATTCTGATATCGATACCCTGGAGCGGACGGAAATCGTGCGGGATTTGCGTATGAATGTGTTTGACGTACTCGTCGGTATCAATCTGCTGCGGGAAGGACTGGATATTCCGGAAATTACATTAGTGGCTATTTTGGATGCAGATAAAGAAGGATTCCTGCGTTCAGAGACGTCATTGATCCAGACAATCGGACGTGCGGCGCGAAATTCGGAAGGGCATGTTATCATGTATGCGGACACGATGACCGATTCTATGAAAAGGGCCATCGATGAAACGAACCGACGCCGTCAGATTCAGCAGGCATATAATGAAGAGCACGGAATTACACCTCAGACGATCAAGAAAGCTGTCCGTGATCTTATTGCGGTTTCGAAGGCGATTGCAGAAACGGAAGATCAATTAATGAAAGATCCGGAATCCATGAGCAGGAAGGAATTAACGAAGCTTATTGGAAAGGTGGAGAAGCAGATGCGGTCGGCGGCGGCGGATTTGAATTTCGAGCAGGCGGCAGAGCTGCGTGATAAATTAATTGAATTAAAGAAAATGCTGTCCACAATGGATGACTGATTATTTGCAGGCTCATTGATTGCAGGTGTTATTGTGTTAAATAAGGCAAAAAAAGATGTTTTAAAAAAATTTAAAAAAATTCAAAAAAACTCTTGCCAAAATGTGTATGATAGTATATAATGCAATTGTTGAGCCAATGATGGGCTGTCGCCAAATGGCAAGGCACTGGACTCTGACTCCAGCATTTGAAGGTTCGAATCCTTCCAGCCCAGTTATCAGTCAGACATTTTATTAAAGAGGAGCTTTAGTGAAATGTCTGATTTTTTTCATGCTATAATATGCAGAAAAACGCGCCGGTGATGCGTTTTCTGTATTTACGGGTATGCGAAGGGGTGGAGATATGTATCGAATGGAGCGTCCGGTGACCTACAGTGAGGTTGGAGCGGACTACAGGGTAGATATGGCCCAGGTAATTAATTATTTTCAGGATTGTAGTTGTTTTCAGTCAGATGAGCTTGGCGTGGGGCCGAAAAACATGGATATCCTGGGAAAGGTCTGGATGCTGAATAGCTGGCAGATTGTTGTGGAACGTTATCCGACATATGGCGAGTCGATTACGGTAGGAACCTGGCCGTATGATTTTAAGGGGCCATTGGGACTGCGTAATTTTATTATTGATGATGCTTCCGGTGGGCGGATTGCAAGGGCTAATTCCGTATGGGCGATGATCGATGTGACAACAGGGCGTCCGGTTCGGGTAGACAGAACTCAGATTGAGGCTTATCAGATGGAACCGAAGGAGTCGATGAATTACGAAGGACGAAAAATCCCGATTTCCGGTGAATTTGAGACGTTGGAACCCATAACGGTGACAAGAGCCTGTCTGGATACAAATCATCATATGAATAATGCGAGATATGTGGCGGTGGCGATGGAATATTTACCGGAAAATTATCGGATACATCAGATTCGGGTGGAATACAAGCATTCAGCTCGGTATGGGGATATTTTGATTCCGAAACGACAGGTAAAAGCCGGAACAATTGTTGTCCTTCTGGAAAAAGCAGGCGGAGAAGTATGTGTCATTACGGAATTTACGGAATAGGAGTAAGCTATGATACGATTGGGTGAAAAACAAATTTTAAATGTAGTTCGTATAAAAGACTTTGGGATATATGTTGGGGATGAGGAAGAGAAAGTATTGCTCCCGAGAAAATATGTTCCGGAAGGTACTCGAATCGGGGATTCCCTGGAAGTTTTTGTGTATCGGGATTCCAGTGATCGCTTGATTGCTACGACAGAGGAACCGGCGCTCACATTGGGCCAGATTGGTCTGCTCTGTGTCAAAGAGATTAGTAAAATTGGTGCATTTTTAGATTGGAGCCTGGAAAAAGACTTGCTCCTTCCGTATAAAGAACAGACGGTTCAGGTCCGTCCGGGAAAAAGTTATCCGGTAGCTTTATATATTGATAAGAGTAAGCGTCTCTGTGCGACAATGAAAATTTATGACTATCTTGCCACAGATTCACCTTATACAAAAGATGCGATGATTCAGGGGATTGTTTATCAGGTAAATCCAAACCTTGGCGTTTTTGTCGCAGTGGACGGCAAATATCACGGAATGATTCCAAAGAAAAATGTCCATGGTCAATTCCGGGTAGGCGATAAGGTTCAGGCACGGGTAGTTCATGTGCGGGAAGACGGGAAACTGGAATTAAGTCTGCGGGAACGGGTCGAATTCCAGATTGACAAGGATGCTGCTGTGGTCATGGATGTGCTGGAAAGCTATGATGGAGTGCTTCCATTTTCGGAAAAGGCATCTCCGGAGGTTATCGAGCGAGAGTTAAATATGTCGAAGGCTGCTTTTAAACGGGCGGTTGGTCATTTGCTCAAAACGAAAAAGATTCAGATAGACCAGCATAAAATACGGATCAATGTAGAAAAATAAGTAATCAGAGCCGGAGGGTAGAGCATCCTCCGGCTTTTTGCGTTTCATTACGAAATAGTGTTGAAATTGTAAACTAATTGTTACAAAAAAATTACATAAAAGGTTGACAACCGGAGAAGGGTTTGCTAAAATGATATTTGTAACAAATGTGTAATATATGTGGCGTAAATATAACAAAAAATTTACGGGCACATAAAATTACTTGAATTAGGAGGAAAAGACCAATGGGAAAATTAAAATTTGCACCGTATGTTTTCGGTTTAGCGGCAGCAGTTGTATTCGGTACAAATCCAATAGGTGTTCATGCGGCTCCGGTTACTACAACAAAATTTGATGTTTCGTTTGGGGATTTGGATATCCAGGGAAAAATTATTTATACAGCAACTGAAGAAGTTGCTTCCCCATTTTATAAGAAAGGAATTTCCACGGCGGAAGACTGCGTAATGATTCGCAAGGAGCCAAGCGTCGACAGCGAGGCAGTCGGTAAGCTTTATTTCGGTGCCGGATTTGAAGTACTTGAAGAGACCGGTGAATGGATACATATTCAGTCCGGTTCCTGTGAAGGTTATGTTTCGGCAGAATATGTAGTTACAGGTAAGAAAGCTGAGGAAGTTGCAAAGAATACAGATGCGGTCAACAGTTATGCAAAGATCATCACGGATGGCGTGGAGATTAAAGCGGAAGCATCCGACGATGCAGCGGTCATTGCAACAGCCGGCAATGAAGAGATTCTTGAAGTGCTGGCAGTGATTCCGGAATCCGATTGGACAAAGGTAAATAAAGATGGCGTTGAAGGTTATGTTAAAAATCAGACCGTAGAAGTCGGTGTCGCTTATGATTCTGCAGTTTCTATGGAAGAGGAAGCACAGAGAGAGGCGGAAGCAGCACGTCAGCAGACCACTGATACTGATGCGCAGCATACGACAGAAACAGAACAGACAGAGGCTGCTGAAGAGCAGACGGAAACACAGGAAGAGCAAGCAGAGGCTCAGGAAGAACTGACGGAAACACGAGAAGAGCAAACCGAGGCTCAGGAAGAACCGACGGAAGCTCAGGAAGAAGAGACACAGGAAGTCGAAGAGCCATCTTTATATATTGAAGAAGTATCAGAAACTGTATGGGCGACGGACCCAGTTAATGTAAGAGGAGCGGCCGATGCATTTGCCGACAGAGTCGGAGGACTTGGAAAAGGTGAAAGCATTATGCGTACGGGTATTTGCGAAAACGGATGGAGCCGTGTGGACTACAACGGAACAACCGCTTATATTCACAGCGATTATCTGACAACAACTGAGCCGGCTGAGGAGGAACCAGTATACAACGAACCATCTTCAAACAGTGGTTTGGGACAGCAGATTGTTGACTATGCAAGACAGTTCCTTGGAAATCCATATGTTTATGGAGGAACTTCTCTGACAAATGGTACGGACTGTTCTGGTTTTGTTCAGAGTATCTATGCAAACTTTGGATATTCACTTCCTAGAACGTGTACAACTCAGTCCGTATGCGGCCGGGGTGTATCTGTAGATGAACTGCAGCCAGGCGATCTGGTGATCTACTCTTCTTATGGAGAAATTCAGCATATCGCTATCTACTCTGGTAATGGTAATACGATTCATGCCAGCAACTGGGATACAGGCATTATCGAAACCAGTTTATCCTACAGTGGTGATATCTACTGCTGCAGACGTATTGTCGATTAATATATGATTTCCTTTTTCTGATAATAATCTTAAAAACGCCTGATAAATCGTTACGGTTTATCGGGCGTTTTTTTATCCACCGAATTGGGTATAAGATGTGGAAAAAAATATGTAAAATGAGCTCGAAATAAAGGGGTTTATTAAAAATGCACAAAAAACTTGTCGAAGAATTGCATAAAACAAAAAATATTCATTCTGGCTTATCCACAATTCACAAAGTTATCCACATAAGAAAATACAGATTTTCTCGGAAAAATCGACTTATGCACAGAGTTATCCACTTTATCCACAGTGTATAAAGGGTGAATGAAGAGAAAAAAGGCAAAAGTATGTTTTGGTGAAAACGTAAAATTCAACAAAAATGTGGATAATGTCTTGACTTTTTAGTTGTTTATTCTTTAATGTCGAATGGTTTTGTTTCGTCTGTTTTCTCTTAAAAATGTGTCAAATTACAAAATATTTTCAGAAAATACAACAAGTTGACTTGAAAGAATAGGCAGATGTGATATAATTAAAACATAATTACACAGTAAGGAGTGATATCTATGCGTATTACGATCAGCGGAAAAAATATTGATGTGACTCAGGGACTTAAAGATACGATTTATGAGAAATTAGGTAAACTGGATAAATACTTTACTCCGGAAACTGAAGCGATCGTGACACTCAGTGTAGAGAAGAATCGTCAGAAAATCGAGGTTACCGTGCCGATCAAAGGCAGCGTTATTCGTGCTGAGCAGGTAAGCGATGATATGTATGTTTCTATCGATTTAGTACAGGAAATTATCGAACGTCAGATGCGTAAGCATAAAACCCGACTGGTTAATAGAAATCGTGGCGGTGGCAATTTCCAGCAGGCATTTATTGAAATGGAGACAGAGGAACCGGAGGAGATTCGAATTGTCCGTTCTAAAAAATTTGCTATGAAACCGATGGATCCGGAAGAAGCCTGCATCCAGATGGAACTCTCCGGACATAACTTCTTTGTATTCCGGAATGCGGAGACAGATGATGTGAATGTGGTTTACAAACGTAAAGGAAATACTTATGGATTAATTGAACCAGAGTATTAAATATGAAAGAAATGAAGGCGGCTGCGATAAGCAGCCGTTTTTGTGTTGTGCGCCTGTGGTGGACCGTTGTCCGTCGGATGAAAGATTTTTTCGTTGGCAAACCGATATTTCTGTGTTACAATAATTACTACGTGTTTTATAGAAGATACTGAAAATGAGATAGAAAGATTAGTAGGAGTGATAAAATGGGCTTGTTTTCAAAAATTATGGGAACCCATAGCCAGAGGGAGCTGAAACGGATCTATCCGATCGCAGATAAGATTGAAGCACTTTCTCCGGCCATGGAGAAGCTTTCAGATGAAGAGTTGAGAGATAAGACAAGTGCCTTTAAAGAGCGGCTTGCGCAGGGAGAAACACTGGACGATCTGCTGGTCGAAGCCTTTGCGGTCGTGCGTGAGGCAGCATACAGAGTTCTTGGTATGCGGCATTATCGGGTTCAGTTGATCGGCGGTATAATTCTGCATCAGGGACGTATTTCCGAGATGAAGACGGGTGAAGGTAAGACCCTGGTATCCACGCTTCCGGCCTACCTGAATGCGCTGGACGGCAAGGGCGTTCATATCGTTACGGTCAATGACTACCTGGCAAAACGAGATGCCGAGTGGATGGGCAAGGTGCATGAGTTTTTAGGCTTGACGGTTGGCGTTGTCTTAAACAGTATGACACCGGAAGAGAGAAAAGCAGCTTATGCCTGCGATATTACCTATGCGACGAATAATGAGCTGGGATTTGATTACCTGAGAGATAACATGGTTGTTTATAAAGAAAAGCTGGTTCAGCGGGGACTTCACTATGCGATTATCGATGAGGTTGACTCGGTCCTGATCGACGAGGCCAGAACACCGTTGATCATTTCTGGCCAAAGCGGAAAGTCTACAGAGCTTTACCGGGCCTGTGATATCCTTGCGTGTCAGATGGAACGGGGCGAGGCCAGCGGTGAGATGACGAAGATGACGGCCATTATGGGTGAAGAGATTATCGAAACCGGAGATTATATTGTCAATGAAAAAGAGAAAAATGTATCGTTGACTGAAGATGGCGTGAAGAAGGTCGAACAGTTCTTCCATATTGATAATCTGGCGGATGCGGAGAATTTGGAAATCCAGCATAATATTATTTTGGCTCTCCGGGCTCATAACCTGATGCACAGAGATCATGATTATGTGGTCAAAGATGATCAGGTGTTGATTGTTGATGAATTTACCGGACGTATCATGCCGGGACGCCGTTATTCTGACGGTCTTCATCAGGCAATTGAAGCGAAGGAAGGCGTGAAGGTAAAACGCGAAAGTAAGACGCTGGCAACGATTACTTTCCAGAACTTTTTTAATAAATATGAGAAAAAAGCCGGTATGACTGGTACGGCGCTGACCGAAGAACAGGAATTTCGTGATATTTATGGAATGGATGTTATCGAAATTCCGACGAACGAACCGGTACGCCGTGTGGACCATGAAGATCTGGTTTATAAGACAAAGCGAGAAAAGGTCAATGCGGTAACAGATACAATCGTCGAAGCGCATGAAAAAGGACAGCCTGTACTGGTGGGTACCATTACCATTGAATCTTCAGAAATTTTCAGTGATGCTCTGAAAAAAAGAGGCGTTCCCCATAAAGTTTTGAACGCTAAATTCCATGAGATGGAGGCTGAGATCGTTGCTCAGGCCGGACAGAGGGGAGCAGTAACGATTGCGACGAATATGGCTGGTCGTGGTACGGATATCAAATTGGGAGAAGGCGTGGCCGAACTGGGAGGTCTGATGATCATCGGTACGGAGCGTCACGAATCCCGCCGAATTGATAATCAGCTGCGTGGTCGTTCCGGACGTCAGGGCGATCCGGGCGAATCCAGATTTTACATTTCTCTGGAAGATGATCTGATGCGTCTGTTTGGCTCTGAGCGGCTGATGGGCGTCTTCAATTCCCTTGGATTTCCGGAAGGCGAGGCCATTCAGCACAAGATGCTTTCCAGCGCAGTAGAAAAAGCCCAGATGAAGATTGAGTCCAATAACTACGGCATTCGTAAAAATGTTTTGGAATACGATCAGGTTATGAACGAACAGCGTGAGATTATTTATGCTGAGCGTCTGCGTGTTCTTGACGGAGACAATATGCGTGATGTTATCTTTAAGATGATACGCGATGTTGTAAAGAACCATGTGCATATGCACATTCCGGCAGAGAGCCAGGTGGAAGAAAAGGATTTGGAAAAACTGGAACAGAAAATCGCTGTGTCGGATTTGGATCTGGCAAGTCTGGCCCAGGGACTTGTTCAGGTGATTCCTTATACAAATGTGTCCTGGAAACAGGAAGATCATGAGGGAGAGAATGCAGAGCAGCTCATTAAAGAACTTCAGAATAAAGCTATTGAAATTTATGAGGCAAAGGAAAAAGAGTTCCCTGAGGAAGAGCATATTCGTGAACTTGAGCGCGTGGTACTCCTGAAGATGATCGACCGCCGCTGGATGGACCATATCGACAATATGGAGCAGCTTCGGCAGAGCATCGGGCTCCAGGCTTATGGACAGAGGGACCCATTGGTGGAATACCGCTTTGCGGGGTATGATATGTTTGATGAGATGACCGACGGCATTTCCGAGGATACGGTTCAGGCGCTGATGCACATCCGTATCCAGCAGAGGATAGAACGGGAAGAGGTTGCGAAGGTTACCGGAACGAACAAAGATGAATCTGCTGCGAAACAGCCGGTACGGCGGAAAGAAGGAAAGGTTTATCCGAACGACCCGTGTCCGTGCGGCAGCGGCAAAAAATATAAACAATGCTGCGGACGTAAAAAATAGCATGAAGCAGCCGGCTGCGGACAATCGTTCGGAGTCGATAATCAAAATATAAGAAAGAGGGTGAAGCAATGGTTGAATTAGACCAGTTCAAAGTAACATTGATCAGTTATGAAACACCATTAGCGGAAGTGAGGGATTCACTTTGACCTGGCTTATAAAAAGTCCAGAATCAGTGAATTAGAGAATATTATGGAGGAACCCGGATTTTGGGATGATCCGGACAATTCCCAGAAAGCCATGAAAGAATTGAAGCACCTGAAAGATGCGGTAGAGAAGTATGAGGCTTTGGAGACTGCCTATGAGGATGTGGAAACATTAATTGAAATGGGTTATGAGGAAAATGACGAAAGTCTGATTCCTGAAATTGAGGAGGCGCTGAATCTTTTCATTGAAGAACTGGAAGAACTGCGCATATCCACATTGCTTAGCGACGAATACGATGACAACAATGCGATTCTGACGCTCCACGCAGGTGCCGGCGGTACAGAGGCTTGTGACTGGGCCGGTATGTTGTACCGTATGTATAGCCGCTGGGCAGAAAAGCATGGGTTTACTACGGAAGTATTGGATTTTCTGGATGGAGATGAGGCCGGCATTAAGGCGATCACTATGCAGATTAATGGGGATAACGCCTATGGTTACCTGAAAGCTGAAAAGGGTATTCACCGCCTGGTGCGCATTTCGCCATTCAACGCGGCTGGAAAGCGCCAGACCTCTTTTGCATCCTGCGATGTTATTCCGGACATTGAGGAAGATGTGGATGTAGAGATTAATGATAAGGATCTGCGAATTGACACCTATCGTTCCAGTGGAGCGGGCGGCCAGCATATCAATAAGACCTCATCAGCGATTCGTATCACCCATCTGCCGACAGGAATTGTGGTTCAGTGCCAGAATGAACGTTCTCAGCATATGAATAAAGATAAAGCAATGCAGATGCTGAAAGCAAAGCTGTATCTTTTAAAACAGCAGGAGAATGAAGAAAAGGCCTCTGATATCCGCGGTGAGGTAAAAGAAATCGGATGGGGCAATCAAATTCGTTCTTATGTTATGCAGCCGTATAAACTGGTAAAAGACCACCGGACAAATACGGAGATCAGCAACGTGGACAGTGTCATGGATGGCAATATTGACCCATTTATTAATGCTTATCTGAAATGGCGGAGCATCGATAAAAATAAGGCGGAATAGTGCCGGAGGCATATGTATGAAGAAACGCAATGATTATTATGTCGTAAAAAAGAAGGCTGTGCCGGAAGTCCTTCTGAAAGTGGTGGAAGCCAAGCATCTTCTGGATTCGGAAAAGGTAATGACTGTCCAGGAAGCTACAGAGAGGGCAGGCATCAGCCGGAGTTCGTTTTACAAGTATAAGGATGATATTTTCCCGTTTCATGACCATTCCAGAGGCCGTACATTTACGGTCATGATTCAGCTGGATGACGAGCCGGGGCTGTTATCCGGACTTTTAAATTGCGTGGCCCAGTATCAGGCTAATATTCTGACCATTCATCAGGCAATCCCGGTGAATGGTGTGGCTTCGGTGACACTGAGTATTGAAAACCTGAATACAACCGGTGACGTGTCCGAGCTGATCGATGCATTGGAAAAAACGCAGGGGGTTCATTATCTTAAAATTTTATCCAGAGAGTAGAGAGGAAGGAAATGTTATGAAGTATATCGTAATGTTAGGCGACGGTATGGCCGACGAACCGCTGGAGGAACTTGGCGGAAAGACACCGTTGGAGTATGCAAAAACTGAAACTATGGATGCGTTGGCAAAAAAGTCGGAAATTGGTATGGCAAACACTATTCCTGAAGGCATGAGCCCGGGAAGTGATACGGCGAATCTGGCTGTACTGGGCTATAATCCAAGACTTTATTATACCGGACGTTCTCCATTGGAAGCGCTGAGCATCGGCGTGGATATGAAGGAGACGGATGTTGCCCTGCGTTGTAATCTGGTAACACTTTCCGAAGAGGAAGACATTCCTTACGAAGAGCGAACCATTATTGATCACAGCTCGGATGAGATTTCCACAGAAGATGCGGCTGTGCTTCTGGACGCTGTTCGTGAAGCTCTGGAGACAGAAACTTATAGATTTTATCGGGGAACAAGTTACAGACATCTGTTAATCTGGGACAAAGGTCGTGTTGTAGAACTGGCGCCCCCTCATGATCATCTGGGAAAAGTGATTAAAGATTTTCTCCCTGAAGATATGGTCCTCCGTAAAATGATGGAAAAAAGTTATGATATATTGGAAAATCATCCGTTAAATGTGGAACGACGGAAAAAGGGCTTAAATCCGGCCAATTCCTGTTGGTTCTGGGGCGCCGGTACGCGTCCGGCTCTGACTTCTTTTGAAGAAAAGACCCATTTAAAAGGCGCTATGATTTCTGCCGTAGATTTGCTTAAAGGGATTGCCGTAGGCGCAGAGATGAAAAATATTGAAGTTGAAGGCGCAAATGGCGGACTTCACACAAATTATGAGGGTAAAGCTCAGGCAGCGGCGGATACGCTTTTGAATGATGGCAGTGATTTTGTATACATACATCTGGAAGCTCCGGATGAGATGGGACATCAGGGAAGCATTGAACGTAAAATTCAGGCCATTGAAAATATGGATGCCCGGCTGATCAAACCATTGGTGGAAGCAATGGACGCATCCGGCGAAGATTACCGACTTTTAATTATGCCGGATCATCCGACGCCAATCTGCATTCGTACCCATTCGTCAAATCCGGTGCCGTTTATGATTTATGATAGTCGGAAAGACTTGAAAAAATCCTGGAATTATAATGAAAAAGAGGCCGATGAAAGTGGCAATATTGTAATTGAAAAGGGTTATGAACTGATTGACCGTCTGCTGAATGAGTAAACTGGCAGACACGCAAACAGGCTGCGCAGAAATGGGCGGCCTGTTTCTGTGATAGGAGAATCTATGGACATTATAAGGACGATAAGTCAGGAACTGAATATTAAAACATGGCAGGCCGAGGCGGCGATCAAACTGATTGACGAAGGGAATACGATTCCTTTTATTGCCCGGTATCGAAAAGAAGTTACCGGCTCTCTGAATGACGAAGTGCTGCGTCAGTTCCATGAACGATTATTATATTTACGTAATCTGGAAGATAAAAAGGCTCAGGTAATGAGTTCAATCGAAGAACAGGGGAAATTAACGCCGGAATTAAAAAGGGCCATTGAAGTTGCAGAAACAATGGTAGCCGTGGATGACCTGTATCGCCCGTATCGACCGAAACGCCGGACGCGGGCAACGATCGCCAAAGAAAAGGGTCTGGAACCGCTGGCAAATATCCTGCTGCTTCAGATGATGAAAAAGCCTCTTATAGAGGAAGCGACAGCCTATATATCGGATGAAAAGGGAGTGGCTTCGGCAGAGGAAGCGCTGGAGGGGGCCAAGGATATTCTGGCAGAAATGATTTCAGATTCGGCCGATTACCGGTCCTACATCCGACGGGTAACGGAAAATGAAGGGAAAATTGTCTCTAAGGCCAGGGATGAAAAAGAAAAATCTGTTTATGAAAATTATTATGATTATGAAGAAGCAGTGAATAAGATTCCGGGACATCGCATTCTGGCTATAAATCGGGGCGAAAAAGAAAAATTTCTGACGGTCAGGATTGAAGCGCCGGAGGAAAAAATATTGAGATATCTGGAGAAAAAAGTCATCCGAAAAGATAATTCACAAACAGAGGAAATCTTAAAAGATGTCATTGTGGACAGCTATCGTCGTTTGATCGCACCGGCGATCGAGAGGGAGGTGCGCAATGAACTGACGGAAAAAGCAGAAGACGGCGGTATTAAAGTCTTTGGAAAAAACCTCAAACAGCTTTTGATGCAGCCGCCGATCACGGGGCGCGTTGTACTTGGATGGGATCCGGCATTTCGTACAGGCTGTAAGCTGGCGGTGGTCGATCCGACAGGGAAGGTCCTGGATACGGTTGTAATTTATCCGACTGAGCCTCAGAAAAAAGTTGCCGAGGCAAAGGCGGTGTTAAAACGGTTGATTAAAAAGTATCATATTACACTTATCTCTCTGGGAAATGGCACGGCTTCCCGGGAATCAGAGATGGTTATCGTGGATTTGCTGAAAGAACTGGACAGCCGTGTAGAATATGTAATTGTCAATGAAGCCGGCGCCTCCGTTTATTCGGCGAGTAAATTGGCTACGGAGGAATTTCCGGAATTTGATGTGGGACAGAGAAGCGCCGCATCTATTGCCAGACGGCTCCAGGATCCGTTGGCGGAGTTGGTGAAAATTGAACCGAAAGCAATCGGTGTCGGCCAGTATCAGCATGATATGAATCAGAAAAAACTGAGCGATGTTTTGGGCGGAACGGTAGAAGATTGTGTCAATCGGGTTGGTGTGGACCTGAATACGGCTTCTGCATCTCTTCTGGAGTATATTTCCGGCATTAATAAAACGATTGCTAAAAATATCATCGCATATCGGGAGGAGAACGGACGGTTTAAAAACCGTCGGCAGCTTTTAAAGGTGCCGAAGTTGGGACCAAAGGCTTATGAACAGTGTGCGGGTTTTATGAGAATATTGGACGGGGATAATCCTTTGGACAGGACGAGCGTTCATCCGGAGTCCTATGGGGCTGCTGTTGAATTACTGGAACGTCTGGGTTATACAACGGAAGATATATTAAATGGAAAATTGTCCGGATTGGGCCGTCAGATGAAGGATTATAAAAAACTCAGTGAAGATATTGGCATTGGGGAAATTACACTGAGAGATATTGTCAAAGAGTTGGAGAAACCGGGACGGGATCCCCGGGATGAGATGCCGAAGCCGATTTTGCGCACAGATGTTCTGGAAATGAAAGATTTAAAAGAAGGCATGATTTTGAAAGGAACCGTGCGCAATGTCATTGACTTCGGGGCATTTGTGGATATTGGTGTGCATCAGGATGGTTTAGTGCACATTTCGCAGCTGACAGATAAAAAATTTGTGAAGCATCCAATGGAAGTCGTCAGTGTGGGAGACATTGTTGATGTAAAGGTACTGAGTGTGGATGTGACGAAAAAAAGGATACAACTAACAATGAAGGGGATACAATGATGGAAGCAAAAAAAACATTATTTTCAACGAGGGATTTGGTGATTATCGGTTTATTTTCGGCCTTGGCTTATGTGCTGATGCTTCTGGAGTCTCCGGGTTATCTTGGGTTCCTCAGAATTGAATTCAGCGATGTTCCTGCAATCCTTGGAGGCCTTGGAATCAGTCCGGCTGCCGGCGTTTTTATTGAACTGATAAAGAATATTATCAAGGCGATGTCTACAAAAACAGTAGGCGCCGGTGAATTGGCGAACTTTGTTGTCGGAAGCGCCTATGTGTTGCCTTTGAGTATCATTTATAGAAAATGGAAAGGAAAACACAGACTGCTCGTGGGTTATGTAGCGGGCACGGTAGCAATGTGCATTTCGGGAATGATCGTTAATTATTTTATTACATTGCCACTGTATTCCAGCATGTTCGGAGGCGTTGATGCACTTGTGGGATATGTTGGAAGTATGACGCCGGGATTCCTTCCGGAGATCAATAGCCTGTGGAAGATTATTATCATTGGAATTACACCGTTCAATGTGGTCAAAGGCATTATGATGGCGATTGTTTCTTATTACGTATTTAAACTGGTGAAAAAACCGCTTCAATTTTAAATTTGAGTATGATATTATGAGATAAATAATTATATTTCAAAAGGTAGGTTCAAATGATTATAGAAACGTTTTCTGCGGATGAAACATATGAATATGGACGGAAAATCGGCAGTGAGGCTCAACCGGGAGATGTGTACTGTCTGACAGGTGACCTGGGTGTAGGAAAAACTGTATTTACCCAGGGATTTGCCGCCGGACTTGGGGTGGAAGAGGCAGTCAGCAGTCCCACATTTACCATTGTACAGGAGTATGAAGGTGAAAAGATGCCTTTTTATCATTTTGATGTTTACCGTATCGGCGATGTGGAAGAGATGGATGAAATTGGTTTTGATGATTATGTTTACGGAGAAGGAGTCTGCCTGATTGAGTGGGCAAACTTGATTCGGGAAATTCTGCCGGAGGATTTTGTCGGCATTCTGATTGAAAAAGATATGGATAAAGGGTTTGATTATCGGAAGATTACGCTGGAAAAAGGAGGCGTTTTATAATGCTTTTGCTGGCAATTGAAAGTTCGGGGCTGGTGGCTTCGGTCGCTTTGATGACAGAGGATAAGCTCATCGGCGAATATACGACAAATTTTAAAAAAACCCATTCCCAGACGTTGCTGCCGATGCTGGATGAAGTTGTGCGGATGACGGGCATTTCATTGGATTCGGTGGATGCGATTGTTATTTCCGGCGGACCGGGCTCCTTTACCGGACTTCGTATTGGTGCGGCTACGGCGAAAGGGCTGGGCCTGGCGCTGGATAAGCCGCTTGTAAATGTTCCTACGGTGGATGCCATGGCTTATAATCTTTATGGAACGGAGCAGATTATCTGTCCGATCATGGATGCGCGCCGCCAGCAGGTGTATACGGGGCTTTATACCTTTGAAGGAAAGGATTTTCGTGTACTCTGCCGGGAAAAAGCTGTTGGTATTGAAGAAATTGTTCAGGAGATAAATGGCATGGGAAAACCGGTCGTATTTTTAGGCGATGGCGTACCGGTCCATAAGAACTATATAGAAGAACATACTCAGGTCCCATGCAGCTTTGCACCGCCCCATCTAAATGCGCAGCGGGCGGGTGCGCTGGCGGCTCTTGGAAAATTATATTTTGAAGCGGGCTGTGTTGAGACGGCGGATCAACACGTGCCGGAATATTTACGTTTGTCTCAGGCAGAACGTGAATTGATGGAACGCCAGAAACGGGAGAAACAGTCATGATGATTCGCCCGATGACGGCGGAAGATATGGATGCCGTTCTTATTGTTGAAAATGCCTGTTTTACAGATCCGTGGAGCCGGAAAAGTTTTGAGGATTCTCTGAATGAGCCGTCGGCGCATTTGCTGGTGATGGCAGAAGATGCAAAAGCAGAGGTTACAGGGTATTGCTGTCTGTATCATGCTCTGGATGAGGGAGAAATCGTCAATGTGGCTGTTGCTCCTGAGTACCGTCAAAAGGGGTATGGGGGAGCGTTGGTCCGGGCGTTGATGACGCTTGGAGCATCCCTTGGAGAGAAACGCTTTTTCCTGGAAGTTCGGGCGGGGAATACAGCAGGGAAGAGGCTGTATGGAAGTCTGGGCTTTGAGATGTGCGGGATAAGAAAAGGTTTTTATACCAATCCAAAAGAAGATGCGGTAGTAATGATGTGGGAGAAGGCGCCTGTCTGCCAGTAATCTCCTATGTATTTGACCGGACGGATTTTGTATAATAAAACCGAAACCTGACGACAGAGTATGCAAAGGAGTAAAATATGGAGAAAAATACAAAAATTTGTCATTGCTGCGGTCGTGTGATTGGACAGGAAGATTATGTGCATATTGAAAAAGTATGGGGATACTTTTCAAAGGGGAAGGACGGACAAAAGCATAGCATTGATCTGTGTGAAGACTGCTATGACAGATGGACTCGGGGATTCAAAAAATCGCCGGATATTTCGGAAACAACAGAATTGGTGTAGAGATTGATATAAAGAGGGAAAGATATGTTGGATTTGTGTTTATTAGGAACGGGTGGGATGATGCCGTTGCCCTATCGATGGCTGACGTCCCTGATGTTCCGTTATAATGGAAGCAGTCTTCTGGTTGACTGTGGGGAGGGGACACAGATCACGATCCGGGAAAAAGGCTGGAGTTTTCGGCCGCTGGATGTAATCTGTATTACTCATTTTCATGGTGATCATATCAGCGGACTTCCGGGAATATTGCTGGCAATGGCAAATTCGGATCGAAAAGAACCTTTGCTTATGATTGGCCCGAAGGGGTTGATTCGAGTTGTAAATTCGTTGAGAGTGATTGCGCCGGAACTGCCATTTGATATTGAGTTCATCGAACTTACGCAGACGCAGCAGCATATAGAAACCCATGGATATCATATTGATGCGTTTCGAGTGAATCATAAAATCACCTGCTATGGATATAGCATATCTATTCCGAGAGCGGGGCTTTTTGATGTGGAAAAGGCAAAGGCCAATGAGGTCCCGTTAAAATATTGGAATCGTTTGCAGAAAGGCGAAATCATTGAAGCAGATGGCCAGTTATTTGAACCGTCTATGGTGCTTGGAGAACCGCGTAAGGGGATTAAAGTTACGTATACGACGGATACGCGGCCGACGAATTCGATTCGTCAGAATGCGAAGGGGTCGGATTTGTTTATTTGCGAGGGAATGTATGGTGAACGGGGCGATATCAACAATGCGGTGAAGTACAAGCATATGACCTTTGAAGAGGCCGCAGGTCTTGCAAGAGATGCTGGTGTTAAAGAATTATGGCTGACCCATTATAGTCCGGCCATTAATCATCCGGAAATATTTATGGATGATGTCCGGCGGATTTTTCCAAATGCCCATGCGGCGAAAGATCGACGATCGGTGGAATTGAATTTTGAGGAATAGAGGAATAGCGGTATGGAAAAAGATATTTATATCCTTGCGATAGAATCTTCCTGTGACGAAACTGCGGCAGCCGTAGTGAAAAACGGAAGAGAAGTTTTGTCTAACATTATATCATCTCAAATTGAATTGCATAAGCTCTACGGCGGTGTGGTGCCGGAGATTGCATCCAGAAAACATATTGAGAAAATTAATCCGGTGATACGGGAAGCATTAGCTGAAGCCGGTATGAAGTTGGGAGATATGGACGCAATTGGGGTCACTTATGGACCGGGGCTTGTTGGCGCGCTTCTGGTTGGCGTCGCGGCAGCCAAAGCAATCAGCTATGCTAAAAATATTCCATTGGTAGGAGTCCATCATATTGAAGGACATATTTCTGCCAACTATATTGAAAATAAAGATTTAGAACCCCCATTTCTTGGAATGGTCGTATCCGGAGGCCATACCCATCTGGTCATGGTAGAGGATTACGGTAAGTACGAGATTCTTGGAAAAACACGAGATGATGCTGCGGGAGAAGCTTTTGATAAAGTGGCAAGAGCAATAGGACTTGGATACCCGGGAGGACCAAAGATCGATAAGCTGGCCAAAGAGGGAAATCCTCGGGCCATTGCATTTCCAAGGGCTCATGTGGCAGACGCACCGCTGGATTTTAGCTTTAGTGGTCTGAAGTCTTCGGTTTTGAATTATATCAATTCATGTGAAATGAAACATCAGAAAATTTGCCGTGCTGATGTGGCAGCCTCTTTTCAGGCGGCTGTTGTGGATGCGATTGTCAGTCATACGATTTTGGCGGCAAAGACATATCATATAGATAAAGTAGCATTGGCCGGCGGTGTGGCTTCAAATTCTGCACTTCGTCAGGCTATGAAAGAAAAATGCGAAGCGGCCGGGCTTAAATTTTATTATCCATCACCAATTCTTTGTACGGATAATGCGGCGATGATCGGCTGTGCCGCTTACTATGAATATCTTGCAGGAACACGTCATGGCCTGGATTTAAATGCTGTGCCGAATTTGAAAATTGGACAGAGATGACCGGGAGCCATAATAATAGAAGAAAATTGTGAAATGCGCCTTCTGAATTGGTGTCAGTATAAGTGGATAAACACTACATTTAGGGGTGAAGATCAACGATCAGAAAAACGAAAAAAAGTGTCAAAAAAATGTTGACATATAAAGGGCTTGATGATATTATAATCATTGCCGTTTGACGGTGTAAAAGAACGAAGAAAATTGTGCGGATGAGAAAAAATGCTTGACAAGCATCGAAAGACCTGTTAAACTATTAAAGCACTGTTTTGGAGAGGTGTCCGAGTGGTTTAAGGAGCTGGTCTTGAAAACCAGTGACTCCGAAAGGGGCCGTGGGTTCGAATCCCACCTTCTCCGTTGCGTGAGCACTTAACGAGGTGTTTTCGAGTTTGGTGCGGAACATACTCCACGAACCTTAGCGAAACGTTGTTGAGCTTAGTTGAGCGGAGTCTATATCTAAAGTTAATATAAGAATAGTTTTCTGCTATGCTTGGAGAAGTACCCAAGAGGCCGAAGGGGCTCCCCTGGAAAGGGAGTAGGTCGTTAATAGCGGCGCGAGGGTTCAAATCCCTCCTTCTCCGTTTCAGACATTGAAAATGTTTGAAAAAAAGTAAAAAAGATGTTGACAAAAATCGAAAAGCGTGTTATCATTAAGAAGTTGCACGACAGAAATGAGCAACATCAAAAAATGGACATTGACAATTAAACAATAAAACAATCCCGAAAGTTCTTTAAGAGAATTTCAAAAAAACGAATGGTGCCGAAAGGCACTCCAGACAGTAAAAAACGGGAAGATAACAGCTAGTTGTCATTCTGTTAGGATATGAACATGAGAGTTTG
>NZ_SLXA01000014.1 GCF_004340975.1 Frisingicoccus caecimuris | reverse complement strand
TGGTTCAATATGTCCCGCCTTTTTTGGGGAATTTCCCTTGCTGATTTCAGGGAATTCTGACGCTTTTTTTCGGTAATTCTAGTGTATCATAAACATCAATATCCGCATCCCAGTTCAATGCCTCCAGCTTTTCCTGTTCTTTTTTCCACTGTGCAACCGGCAGCTTCCCTTGTGCATCCCGGTAGGGTTTCAGCCTCCGTTCACACATCCGGTACAAGTCGATCTGCTTTTTATGCTCACTGTAATATTTCTGCTTGGAACCCTTAAAGAAAATCTTATGGTATTTATCCATAACCGGCTGCAGCTTTTTCATTTTCTGGTCGTAATCCATCAGTTCCCGGTATCCGGCAATCTCTCCCCTCCGGGATTTGATTTCGGAACGGATGCCATCCGCAACCGTCTGTAATTCCTCTACTTTCTGGTTCAGCTGTTCCACTGTTGCGATCTGGTTCACAGTCAGATAATTCACTGCCTCTGCAAACTCTTTCAGGTTCATCAGATGTGCTTTCCGGCTCCCATACTGGTAGGTATCTGCCACTTTATCACGTTTCTCATAATAATCCTGCAGGCTTTCCATCAATGTAGGGTTTGCCCTCCGGTACAGTTCCGCGCTTACCTCTTCCCGGAATGTTTTCGCCCACGCAAGGGATTCTTTTAAATGGATCCATATCTCATTTAATTTGCGGATTGCCCGGTTCAGGTCTCCCACCACTGTCCGGATGCCTTTCCTCTCCATCGCCCGGACTTCATATCCTTCATGGATCGTTGGGATCAGTTCAATTCCCTGCTTCTCATAAGACCGGTGGTCAATCCTTGCTGCCAGACCGTTCTCCTTGAATGCCGCATTGACTTTATCCGCCCACTGCTTTCTCCATTCTTCCAGAAGTTCCGGGGAATTCCAGCCGGTAGTGGAAACAGCAGAAAAGATGTATTTTCCGTTTTCATCCCGGATGCGGTTTCCATCTTCATCCAGCTTGTACTCCCTCCGCTGTTTCTTCCCCCATGTCCCATCTTTATTCATGGGACGGATGGGAATCAGCACATGGAAGTGGGGATTGTCTGCAATCTCCGGGTCACTGGATTCCCCCTCATGGACTGCCATATCCACGATCATCCCCCGGCTGACAAACTGTTCCCTGCAGAACTCCCTTGCCAGCTCTACATTTTCTTCCATCGTCAGCTCATTTTGTAATGCAATATTAAAGGAATAGGCAAGCTGTGCCCTCTTTCCTTTCTCTGCAAACTCCACTTCATTCCAGAGTGTCTGGCGGTCAGAGAAACGATCCGGCACATAGTCCGGCAGCATGATCTCGTCAAAGATCACTCCCTGCTTTCTAGTGTAATCATGGATTTCCTCGTAATAATCATTATGCAGTTTCTGACCGGAAATATAAGCTGCGGAACCTACCACCGTCTGCCCTTTTCCCCTTGATACCTGCTTTACAGAAAAATGATACAGCGACATTACTGCTCCTTTCCGGAAGATGCCAGACTGCGGTTATATTCGGAATGGTTCACTGACCATTCCAGCATTTCATGTACACTCTTCATGTGGGCGATACATTTCAAAAATGCCCGGAACTCTTCTTCTGTCAGTACCTTAACTTCCGGGAATGCTTTCTCCACCTCCGCACCTCTGACAATCAGGCTGTGGTTCCTTGCTTTCCGCTTTGCTACCTTCATCTGTTGTTTTGCAAGGTTCAGCCTGCGTTCTTCCACCTCAATCTGATGTTCTGTCTGTTCCAGATTCTGCTGGAGTTTCTCAAGGCTTTGTTTTTTCAGATTTCTTCTTTCTCCCATAATGGTCTCCTTTCTCTTAACTGCATTGTTGACAGATATGAAAAGCCGGTATGAATTCTGTCCCTTAACTCACACCGGTTTCCTGTCCAGACTTTTTCCCCAAAATGGGTAAAAGTAATGGGCAAAACAAAAGGCACCAACTTTTTTACGGTTGATGCCCTTTGGCTTACACATTATTTAATTTTTGAAAAAACATTCTGGTCTATATTGTTCTAATAATGCCTGATTCTTATTTGAAAAATTAATGCCCCACTCAGGTTTATCATAATTTCTGTCTACAAGAACAGCGTTCGGGTTCTTCCAAGCTGTCGCTGGAATTACATATATTTCCGGCAGTTCATTTTCTATAAAATGCAAAAAACAAACAAGATGCCTATCATCCATTACCAGCTTATCTTTTTTTATAAACACGTATTTTCCTTTGAACATTGATTTCACTTGCACTTCATAGAAAATACCGGTCTTTATATCTCTGGCAATAAAGTCTACACCATGATCATCCACTTCAGATGTATATACATCGAATCCGTAAGAAGCAAATTCCATTTTCGCATAATATTCCCCAAACTGACCAAGCTGCATATGATTCAGCCCTGACCATTTCTTACTCGGCATTGTGGTAACCTCCTACATTATTCCATGCTTCATAATAATATCTTCAATAAAACGTGCAGTTTTTATTTTTCCATAATATTTAAAAGGATCAACTGCAATATCCTGGTTATCATGTAGTTGCCATGCAAATGGCACTCCCTGTGAATTTTCTTTCAGCCATGGATCATAAATAGTTTCTTTTTTAAATTTGAACGAAACATAATCTGCTGAATTATAATATCCGTTACTATGATGTAATTCGTCGAGCTGTCTTATCGCCAGTTCCTCCGCTCTGGAAATATGACTTTGTACCATTTCTGCTACTTCATTCGATTTTATGGGTTCCATATATCGAATATTTTTTCCCAGCATAGATGTATAACAAATTTCAGACCATGTGCTTTCGCCGATATATCCTCCCGGGTTAATCACAAAAATTTCATCTGCCATGTCAATTTTGCTTTTATGCATATCATCCAGCATCATCTTTGTCTGCGTTTTTGTTCCTTCATCCATATTTTCCCAAACTTCACTATCTCCTGTGTAACCAAACAGCCCTACTGAGATGACAATACATCCCTGCAAAGTTAATTGCTTTTGTGCTGTCTCAAATTCTTTGCGAAATCGAGTGCTGCCACAAAGCGTAATTACCGGATATTTTTCTGCCATACTCTGTTCATTCCTCTCTTTTGTTAACCAGATCACTATTCCATATATTGTCTCAACTTCTCAGGCAAACGAATTAATGACCAACTACTTTTCCATATTGACGTCCATCTAAGGTGGTCCATTCTCTACGTCCATTTGCAGAACGACCACCTACAATAACTGCAGCTGCAGACGGACTATCGAAAACATAATCCTGAGTAAACACACCGTCTACGATAATTCCATTATCAATCAGATTCTTCCTAATTTCTACATATGAAGATTGACAACTTGGAGTAGTATCTCTAGCGATAGTACTGCCTGCCTTTACTATGAAACTCCCATCGTTCCCAACACAACCCGAAGCATTACATCCACGAATAGCTAAATGAAACATTATTTCTTCATCATCATTTAGTTCTTCTGCTGGATCAATTTTTAAATCCCATTTTTCAGAAAATAATACCAACAATGTCTTTTGACGTTCAGATACAACCTCTGGAGACCAAGAATCTTCGTTCACAACCTGTGTAGTTAAAGTATAGGAAGTAATTCCACCTTTGTTCTGGAAATAGCTCTTTTTCTTAGTGGCAAAATCATAATTCTGTGCTGCTGAATTATGATTTCTGGTTAAAGGTACCAGATTAGCAATTCGATTTAACCAAAAGGCTCGTTCGTCCTGATCAGGCCACAGTTGATCCCATTCACTGCCTTTTTCAGGATTCTGAGGAAGAACATGTTCAATAGTAAACAGCTTTACATCATATTTTGCACCACCATCCGAAACAAATGAATCCAAACGTTGGATAATATAATTACGTCTACGTGAAGGCATACTATAAATTTCGCCATTCAACGCATCTATGAAAGATCGTTTCTCATCTGTGGTCAATTCAATCGTAGTAAGTGGATGTTCTATATTATGTGATGGATTACTATCCATCTCAGCTAAAACCCATTTATAACGATCCATTCGATGATTGACGTCCTGTGCCGTTGCATGAAGAAAAGAAGCCAGACGCTCTAATTTTTTTACAAACCACAAGATATATTCTGAATCATGTAAATGTTCAGCAAAAAATTTTATAGCGGGAGGCATCCAGTCATAATTATCAATCTTATTTAACCAGTATAAAACAGCATTGACCTCATCTGCCCGGGACGAAGCTATGTATTCAAAATTTTTTAATATGGTATAGGCTTCTGCATAAGGGGTCAACACATTATCTACCAATTCTTTGGGCTTTGTACGTTTTACAACATACTCTCGAAATTCTTCCAATAATCCTTTCTTGGGACGTTCTTTTGCAAAGATAGTTCGAGTATGAGTAAATACTTCATTAAAACCTTCTCTCCCCGTTTCATTTTCGAGATCTTCCCATTTATCAGTATAAGCCTGCTGTTCTGTTTCGGAGATTTCTCCGATGATTTCAGATTTAATAATATCAATCGGAAGCAAGTCCAATCCACGACTATTCATGACAGAAAAAACACGAAAAGCGGAATCTTGACTGTCCGTACTTACTGCAACGAGAAAGCATCTGTTCAAAAGAAATGTACTGAAATTAATCAATTCATTCTGATCTCCCTCAAAAACTGACTCAAAACGACTAAGTAACACATTACAGTTTTCCTGAATATGTCGCTGTGCTTCTGTCGAAAGTGTAGTTGCATCAATGCTGATCAAAGATGGAATCTGCACTTCCTGAATGTATTTATTAAAAAAAGCCTGATCACGTTGACGAAGATGCATACGGGGTCTGGCAGGAATCCCGGCAAGTATATTACCGCTTTCCTGAAGCAGGGCATTACATGCTTCTCGCGCCTTCCCTGTCAGATTGGAAGCCAATACTGAAAAAAGAATCGTCAATGTAGTAAGACGTTGCTGTCCATCAATAACATCAGCATATGGTTTGTCTTCCTCTTTAATAAGCACAATTGTGCCAAGAAAATAATTATCTGATGGTTCTGTTCGGTAAAATTCATATAAATCATCAAATAAAATTCCTGCTTCTTCCGTAGTCCATGCATAAGGGCGTTGGTATGCAGGTATATGATACTCAAAATCAGAGCTAAAAATTTTCAGTAATGGATATTCCTTTCCTGTAATTTTACTGCTCATAGTACACCTCCAATTTTTCATTTGTTACAAAAAAGTACATACTTAAAGTACTTTACAGATAGGCACTCGTGCCGCAAGGGGAACCCTTGTCCGAAATCTTGATTTCGCATATCTCCCTGATTGAGTGAATCTTCAATCGGGAGGCAGCTCCGCAGGACGCACGATACATGGCATTGAAAAATGCATGTATAGAAGTGCGCTCTTAGCTTTGCTAAGAGATTTATTCTTCCGCATCACTACATATCTTCCTAATTGCTAAAAGTGAAAATGTATCCTTAACCAAATGTTTTATTTCTCTGGCATTTGATGCAGTAATAGCAGCTTCTTTCAATTTCTCAAACAGTTTACTATCCTCAATATTAAAATCTGTTTTCAACCTTTCTATTTCCAATTCTGCAATTTTTTTCTTTGCCTCATTTGACAATTCATCAAATTTAATGATCGAATCAAAACGGTTATAAATTGGTAATCCCAAATTTTCCTTTACTTCATTAACTGTTCTATAATTTGATGTGCATACAATAATTGCTTTATCTACCGTAACTTTATAATTATGATCCTCGTAAATACCTTCATCAAATAATTGATAAAATGCACTGTGAAATACAGATAAAGCCTTGTCGAACTCATCAAACAAAAGCACATTTGAATCTCTGGCTAAAAGGTCTTGAGCAAAACTTTTCTCATTATATCTTCCACCGAAAATATAATTTGCTGACTCATTATTCTGATACATAGAAAACTGCTTTCTTAATAACTTACCGCCCATTAGATCTGCTAAATATTGTGCCGACTCCGTTTTCCCTAATCCTGAATCTCCATATAACAAAATAACAACCGGCTTTTTTTGTTTGCCATCCATTAAAGGATATATCGCCTGCAGTAATTTACTTTTTGCCTTCTCCTGCCCGATTACTCTTTTCCTATATTGGCTGTTAAATGTCCGCAACATATTTTTTGAAACTTCTAAATAATGTTGATGTTCTTCGTGAATAATGCTCTTATCAAATACACGGTATAACTGCTCTCGAATATTTTCTGGCGGGTTCTGTATATACATATTTGTTACTGATACTCTTGAAATAAAATTAATAAAATTTATAATCACATGCTCTTGGACACTGCAATATTCATCAGCATGAATTACCAGATTTCGAACAATGGGTTTCCGCTTTTTCTGAGTTTTTGGCTTAGGCTGACCTGGAATAATAACATTCATTTCCATCTTTTTATTATCATCATCCAGTTGAGTTGCTAACTCTGTAAGATTTCTTGCCTTCTGTGGAATAATCTTTTCAAAAGCCGAATCTGATCCTACAAATATTTCAATCTTTTTCACGTACCACACCTGCCAATACTATATCATAAACGTTTAATTCATCTTTTCCATTGGATACCGATTCTTCTTCATTAGATACAGATTCGTTGTCATTCACAATATCTTCTGCTGTAATTTTTTCTTCTTCCGGTTTAAAATTAAATTCTTTGTCAATCGACAGATTATCCTCGCTACAGGTTCCTACTTTGATCCCATAATATGTCAATTTCATTTTACTTAAATCGACAAGATTATAATTATTCTTGAATGCTTTAAGATTAAATCTCAATACACTCTTTTTATCTTTTTCAGTTTTCAAAAGCATTTCATAGTAACCACGTTCACCCAATATCGCCTCATTCAGCTTTTCCATATCTATCGGCATTTCTTCTTTAGGCACGATTGTCATATATGAACTGACCATTTTATACAATGTCACTGAATTTTCAGGAGCATAGACCCCACTATTTTCAAATTTTTTCACATGACTATCTTCATATGCTGCTTGTATATAATCTGTTAACAAAGTATTTTTTATGGTTTTATCAAAAGCACTTGTCAAATCTACCGCCGCACTTGCATCTACCTTTCCCTGAAATGTTGCCTTAATATAATTCAAAATGTTAAAACCACTCTTTGCCTGAGCTTCAATCTCTGCTACTATTTTGGCTACCTTTTGTTTGTTTTCTTCTGTCGTCCAATCAAGGCGTCCCCCATTAGTAACATCAACGTAATCCTGTGCAGCGTCTTCATCAAAATATACAATTTTAAGGAATTCTGGTTTTTCAGCTTTTCTATTTTTCAAATTTATTGCTCCTTCTTATTTTGCTGTTGTGTACATAATTGCTGATATCTTTTCATAAGTTCCGCCACACAGGCTGCTTCACTTTTATATGCTTCACTCCCTTTTGTGAATCCATATGCCTGCATCACTGCTATATCATTCTGATGATGTGCTTTCCGCAGTTCCGGCGGCATGGTCAATTCATCATAAAGATCCGCAAGACTACTGTCCGGATATAACGCTCTGGCATCCAAAATTGCCTGTGCAGTCTGTTCAATTTTTTGTTTTTGTTCTTCAGTTGGTGTCGGCCATGGAAAATTGTTATATACAATATTAGCAGAATATCTGTAATCACTCTTCATCCTTCCGCATACTGCACGCATCCATGCCATATGAATATTAGAAGTTAATATTGCAAAATGATACATTGTCGCTTCAGGAATAATGAAATTCAAATCTGTTGAAATTGTATTATTATCCAAAAATCCCATTGGAACATAGCGTCGTTTCTCAGAACTTACTTTCGGTACGAGAATAAACGATACAGGATTATTTATTTCTCTAAACAAGGTTGGAGTTTCAGCCAACTTTCTCCGTCCAGCATCTGGCGATTTTTCCCTGTCTTCTTTACATGCTTCTACTCTTTGAAGTACCATTGGCATTTTTCTCAATTCAGACGGACTAATACCTACCAACCATAAGCACCAACGTTTTTTATTATTTATAAATTCTGTAGAGCCTACAAGTCTTTTCACATAAGGTCTAGCTGATGGTTCTTTCAAAAGGAACTCTTCGTAATCCTCATTTTCAATAATAAGATGTCCACCATCCGCTGGTCTATTTCCCGTAATCATTTGCGGAACATCACACAATGGTTTATTTCTATTAGAAATAAATTCATTCGGAGCTTCTAGCAAATATGCATTTATATTCTTTACTTCTTTAAAACGTCCATTTGAATATATTTTTCTTTTGTCTTGATTATTTGCAACGCTAAACCCGACAATTACACAATGCACATGAGCTTTTAAACTCGCCTCACTATCCCACCGAAATGTCCTATGGGCAAAATCAATATGAATATCAAATCTTTCATATAAAGGTTTCCAGACACCCGCAACCTGCTCTCCCTGTGTAATAGAATTCGTTGATACGAATGCAGTTCGGATTGCTGTTCCCTGCATAAATTTTGATGCTTTAAAATACCATCCTGCAACATAATCAATTTTACCGGCAGTCTTATATGGCTTTCCTTTTTCATCCACATAAATAGACAAAATATCATTTTTCTGTTCTTTACTCTGCAAGGAATATCCAACAAACGGAGGATTCCCCATAATGTACGACAATTGATTTTTGGGAACAACGTTCTCCCAATCCAACTGCAAAGCATTACCTTCCACAATAAACGCATTCGTTGTCAACGGAAGGAAATCCAGATTCATATGAACAATATCTTCTGTTTCTTTCATCATTTGGGATTCTGCGATCCACAGTGCCGTCTTTGCTACCGTAACTGCAAAGTCATTGATTTCAATACCATAGAACTGGTCAATGGATACCTGAATGGGCGATGAACCATCAAAGCCAAAAGTAATCTGACCACCCTGCAACTCTTTTATAACTACATTTTCCAATCGCCGGATACTGATATACGTTTCTGTAAGGAAATTTCCACTTCCTGATGCCGGATCCAGCCACCGCAGCCCTGCCAGTTTTTTCTGAAATTCTTTCAGTTTTTTCTCTTTTGTGCGCTGGACGGGTATTTGCCTGATCTCTTCCAGTTCATTATTCAGGTCCTCCAGAAACAGCGGATCAATCACTTTATGAATATTTTCAATACTTGTATAATGCATCCCGCCAGATCGTCTGGTTTCCGGATTCAATGTGCTTTCAAATACAGCTCCGAAAATAGTCGGACTGATTTCTGACCAATTAAAATCTGCGGATGCTTTTTCAAGCAGCAACTGACGGATTTCTTCTGTAAACTGAGGAATCTCAATATTTTCATTGGCAAATAAGCCGCCGTTTACATATGGAAACGCAGAAAGAGATTCTTCCAGATAGGGGTCTCTGTCTTCCGGTTTTGTGTCAAGCACCTGAAACAATTCGATAACAGCCTTTCTCATATGCTTTGCATCAAATTCTTCCAGATAATCATGAAACATACCATGTCTGCCAAAAACACCTGCATCCTCCGCATACAGACAGAATACAAATCTGACACATAGGATATTCAGGCTTTTCATTGCCCGTTCTGTTGTCGGGTCTACATACTGTTTTGCCAGTGCGTCATAAAGCAGCCCAACAATATCTCCCGCAGCAATAGAAACTTCCATTTCTCTCTGAAGGTTCGTATTCCCCTCTTCCACTAGAAATTGAAGCCGATAATACTCCTTTTCCAGTTCTTCCAGCAAAATAATTTCCGGATCACCACCCGGTTTTTCCATATCATAAATATAAAAGGACTTAAAATTGCTGGTGACAATCCATCTCGGACGTTTTGAATACGGTAATTCTGATGAATATCTCTTCGCCTGCTCAAACGGTGTCAGCATGGAGCCATCAGACTGCTTAATCGCAGCCGTCAGGCTCTTGTTGATACTTTTCTGTTCAATCATGACATGCGTTTTTTCAATGTATCCATCTATAAAACTGGTATGATCAAGATGAACCTGATCTTCAAAAGAAATAAACTGGGAAATATCCGTAACACCAAATACTGTTGTCAATAATTCCACCCAAAATATCTGGCTGTCTCCTTTTTCATATCCCCGATCTTTCCAGTTTTTTGCAAATATTTTTGCAGCTGCCCTTTGCTGTGCATCTGTCATTGCTGCAACCTCCTATACTTCATCATCGGTAAATTCCATCATCTCATCAATGGAACATCCCAGCTTCTTACAAATTTTCTCTACTGTTTCCATGGAAACATACTGATTTTTTCCCATCCGGGCAAGAATATTTCCGCTAATACCGGTCAGATTCTGCATTTCGATCCGTTTCATATTTTTATCAATCAGTAATTTCCACAGTCTGTTATAGCTTACACCCATACATTACCTCCTGATCTGCTTCAAACATAGTTTCATTATATCACGATTTTGTTAGGTTGAATACCAATTTTGCATGAAATATATCTGCTTATCATCCCTTATCATCCGTCTGTTGGTAGAAAAGAGACTGCACCGGGCAATCTCTTTCCTAATAGCACTTACTGAAAAGGGATTTCATCATCATCCCGCACATTCATAAATTCATCCGGATTGGTTCCGGTTTCTTTTTCCCTCTCCGAAGAAGGATTGCTTTCCTTATTCTGTGCAAATTCATGTTCCTCCACAATGACATCGGTTGTATAAACCGTTTTCCCATCCTTATCCTTATAGTTTCCGGTGCTGATACGACCACCAATCACGATACGCATCCCTTTCCGAAGATATTTCTGTGCAAATTCAGCACTCTTACCAAATGTAACACAAGAAATAAAATCTGCCTCCTGTTCCCCATCACGCTTATATCTACGGTTCACAGCCAGCGTATATCTTGCCACTGCCATATCATTGTCTTTGCCGGCATATTTGATCTCCGGATTTTTTGTCAGTCTGCCCATTAAAATAACTTTATTCATAGTTTTTGTCCTTTCTGCAGCTATGCTGCCATACAATCATCATTCGGCACCATCAATGCACTGGTTCCCGGCGGTCTGGTTCCATCATCAGGCGAAAACAATTCGCAGATATGGAAATATATCACCGAATACTGTTCTGACAAACCTCTTCTTTCCAACTTATTGCATAACCTGATGATTCTTCTCTTCATACAGTTGTTTGTCGCAAGCAACGCAACAGACCGCAGCCTTTCCTTTGTGTTCTTCAGATTTGGACAGCCAAACCAGTAAATCAGCTGCATCTCTTCCACTTTCAGATATCTCACTTTCATCACCTCTTTCTTTCAGACTTACGCCTTTATTTAAAAAATTCTTCCGGATTTGTTTTTTTACCCTGACTAGCTGTGGCTCTTGCAAACCACCTCTGCCTGCACGCAGGCAACTGCTCTAAGGCTCTGAGCAGCCCGCCCATCTCCGGGAGTGTCATTATTTCTTCGCTCAATTTCCATTAGAAACGTCATGGCGTAAGTCTGTTCACCAGTCAGGAAACTCATAAAATTGTCAAGGTACGCAGAAGGTTCTAAAAATGCCCTCACATACTAAATTCAAGTGACTTTATCCGATGCAAAATAAAAATGAGATTTTCTAACATTTTTATTATTCTTTCTTCCGTTTCTGTTCTAAAAAGCACAGTAATTTAGTAAAACCTCCTGTAAATGCCACTGTATGTAAACTTCAAATAGCTTTACCAAATCACAACATGATTTTTTCTTGCATTTTTAATCCTTCTACTAATACAGGACTGGGAAGGGTAAAAGTTGACCTGTTTTGAAAATTATATTGTATTTTTTCAGATACAAAAGCACAGGCACCGACCAGATTTCCGCCAGCTCCCATTTGGGTATGCAAAACAAAAGACACCAACTTTTTTACGGTTGATGCCCTTTGGGTTACTCACTATTCTTTTTTCACAAAACCGGAATTGATATTTCACTTATTTTAAGAAATTTAATAATTATTATATTTGCTTATCAAATTCCTCACAAACCATTGAAAACACTAAGTTTGTAGCAAGTGAACTTTCCCTTACTCTTTCCCTTGTGTTATACCATCCCATTGCTTTTCACGAACCTTAATATGGGAAAAAATAAGGGAAAGAAACTCTCATAACACAGTATAACATATAACAATATCGACATGGTGAACTGATTGAAATGTTTCCGATATTTAATTCTGTAACTGATTATTAAAAATATGGAGATGAGATACGATGAGAACAATATATGCAGAATACAACATCTATCATAATAGTATTGATGTTTATACTAGCGCCGGATATATGCTTCGCATTGATTGTTGGGAAGCTGAGAAAGATTTAAAAACCACACCCGGATCAGAGTGTGCATTAACCTCGCTAGCTGTAGATGAGCCATTAGAATATGCAAGACTATTTCTTGATGGTAATTTACATATGTGGATAGATGCGGATGATTCATTAGAACCTTATTAAAAAGAAAATGGGATGTGTTACAGTCTCTCAAATTCGTTACTGCAACATATCCCATCAACTATATATAAACAAATAGAAACACTTCAAATATTCTCTCCTGAACATGAATTTCCATCTTACCATCATTTCGTCGTACCACATCTTCTATACTCTTCAGTCCGATTCCATGATTTTTATAATCAGATTTCGTAGTAAGAAACACACCTTTTTGTTTTTCATCCTGTATCAGCATGGCATCTTCTGACACCGGATTTTTCACAGAAAGTACAAACATCCCTTTTTGCATACGACTTTCTAGTGCGATCATCCGTTTTTCTTCAGGAAGATGTTTACAAGCTTCTATCGCATTATCCAAAGTATTGGCAAACAATGCACAAATATCCATTTTATTCAGTGCTAGTTCTGTGGGAATATCCAACTTATAAGAAAACTCAATCTCAAGCTCCTCCATTGCAGCTGCCTTTACCGTAAGCACTGCATTTATTGTAGAATCTCCACAGTAGTGCGAATTTCGGATATTTACTGTATTGTCCAAAAGATTCTGTATATACTCCTCTTTTTCCTTTTCCGGCAGCACAGACAACGTCTGAAGGTGATTTACCATATCGTGACGCATACGCCGAATTTCAAAATGCTGTTGTTCCATTGATTCGTAATATCTTTGATTCATTTCTGCATACATGCTCTGTTGCTCAAGCTTACGCTGACGTGACAGAACCACTGTTGTCCATAAAAGACCGACAAAAGAAAACAATGCCAGTAAAAGTAATACTATATATTGCTTTTCCTGAGCATTTTGGGCTACCGTCAGGTAATTGTTCTGCCCGATTTCTTCTGCAAGAAACCGTTGGGTTTCTGTTGTTCCCAACACAAGCGTCAGAACAATTCCTATCGGCGTAAGATTCAAAAGTAACAACAATTTCCACATTCCTGGAGTAAGCTCGCTGTCCCGTTCTGGGCGAAATAACCGTACTGTCCAATACAATACCAACGCAAAAAAAGCTCGGAACATAGGTTTATATTTTAAGAGCTCCATTGTAGAAAAGTCATCCAACAGGGCGCTGAATGAAAATACTGCACTTGCGATCATAGTGCCTATCGCAAGTTTTTTCAGTCCACTTCCCTCACAACACACAAATATTGTTACCAAAAAAAATACAAATGAAGGAGGTAAATTTGCCCAGTCAGAAAGGAAAATAATCATGTTAAGTGCAACGGTACATGCAATCCAAAGCAGTATTCTCGACCACAAACTTTTTTTGATTTCTATTAGTTTTCCTACTGTAAAATACAGTGAACTTCCACTTATAATAATACAAATCAATCCAAATATAAGGAAAGGCATACTACTGATAGCCATTTCAATTACCATAATTACTCAGTCTCCTCATATTACTATCCTATCAGCATAATTCTTGCTAATTTTGTAGTAGCTGTTTCTTTTAGTGCCCGGCTAATTGGCAAATTCTGCATTTCCCTATTCTGTCCTAAAATATCCAGAGAAGTGCGACCTATATGTGTTACTTTTTTCCCATTCACCAGATATCTCTGATGAATCCGCACAAAAGATCTCCCCATTTTTTTTTCCAACGCATCTAATTTCTCATAAAAAGGATAAATTCCTCTAAGTGTTACCAGCTTTACTAACCTTCTATCACTGTAAAAATAGAGAATTTCTTCATAATGGAATCGGTATATTCCATCGCTATTTTTTACTATAAAAGTTTCCTGTAATCTTTCCTTCAAGATGTGCTTTACCCTGTCATACACTTCCCGAAGCCTTTGTAATCCTACCGGTTTTATTACATAATCCAACGCTCCAACACGATACCCGTCAAACACATAATCCTGATACCCGGTAACAAATACAATCAAAAGATTTTCATCAAAGGTACGGATTCTCTCTGCTGTTTCCATCCCATTCATCCCGCTCATTTCCACATCCAGAAACAGCAGATCAATCTGACCGGGATATTTCCGAAGCCATTTTTCGGCATTTACACCAGATGTAAATTCATACACAATTTCTTCTGAGTTCTCATCTATGATCTTTTCCAATTGAAACCGCAAAGCATCTCTTGCCTCTGTTTCATCATCACAAATTGCAATACGAAGCATAAGAATGTCTCCCTTCATTATTTCTTTGTTATTATAGCAGTCTTCTGAAAAATTAGCCATCCCGAAATACCAGCAAATATTTTTTACTTTTCTAAACTTTACATAGAAGCCACAAAACTTTACATTTCACTCCTCATTTTTCCAATCTTTACACTATACTTTCCAAACTTTACAACAGAAAACTTACCAATTCTCTTTTGTGATAAGGTAATGTCAGAACTTTAAATATTGTGCACAAGTAAATAGTTCTTGTATACAACTTACACATCAATGATAGAAAAGGAGAATGCATTATGCTATATGTAAAAAATCTGGAAAAATCCTATTACATCGGCAAAACAGAATACCCTGTTTTGAAAGGAGTAAATCTTCATGTAGCCCAGGGAGAATTTGTAGCTGTCATGGGGCCTTCCGGCTCTGGAAAAACCACACTACTCAACTGCATTTCTTGTTACATTCCTTATGACAGAGGAGTGATTACTCTGGGTGGACAAAAATTAGGAAACATGGATGAAACCTCTCTGGCTAAAATCCGCAATGAAAAGCTGGGATTTGTCTTCCAAGACTTCATGCTTTTAGATGGTCTTACTATTCGGGAAAATATTTTAATTCCACGTATCATCAAAGGCACTGTAGATAAAGACGGCGAAAATCTGGCAGATCAGCTGATTCAACTTTTCGGCATCGAACATATCCAGAACAAATTCCCGGCAGAGGTATCCGGAGGTGAACGGCAGCGTACTGCTGTTGCACGAAGTCTTATGAATAATCCTCTGCTGTTGCTAGCAGATGAACCTACCGGAAATTTAGACAGTAAATCCAGCCGGAACGTAATTGAATCATTCGAAGATGCCCGAACACAGTTGGGTGCTACCATTTTTATGGTTACACACGATGCTTTTTCGGCTTCCTTCTGTGACCGGGTAATTTTGTTGAAAGATGGGCACATTTACAAGCAACTGGAAAACCATAGTGAACGTTCCATATTTCACAGTCAGCTCTTAGATGCGTTAAAAGAAATGAGCAGCGACGACTAAAAAGGAGGACATCTCTATGAATATGAAAAATATAGAACAAAAATTAAGACACGCCGACTATAAACAGGCAAAACTCTACTTTTTTTGTAACTTTATTGCGCTAATGATCATCACGGCGTATGCATTGCTGATGAAATCCCCCACGATACTCACCATTTTACCGGAAGGAGGAGACAGCCGCAGACAAATGTACATGATTTTCGTACTCACATTATTTGGGTGTGTGATATTTACCATATATGCAGCAAGCCTGTTTTTCCGCAAAAAAACACGGCAGATTGGGATTTTGATGGCTCTTGGCGCTTCCAAAAAGGCACTGATACCGGGGATATTTCGAGAGGTGTTTACTTTAAGCAGTCTTTCTTCTCTGACAGGTATGCTGGCTGGTATTCCACTGATGTATCTTCTCTGGAACTCCTTTCAACTTTTGGTAGAAAGCCCCGAAATGACACTTCGTTTGGATTACACGGCGTTGCGTATATCCGGTCTGTTTATGCTTCTGGTTATTATATTTGCCTGTGTCACTGCCAATTATTACCTTTCCCGTACTGACATTATTGATGTGATTCAGGAAGAACATCGAAACGAGCCTGTCAAACAGCTTGGCAAATGGTGCGGTCCTCTCGGGCTGTTGCTTATCCTCATTGGTGCAATCATAGGGTATTCTGCACCTGGATTTTGGATAAGTGTGTTCCATCGCTATCCTTCGGTCTCGGTTAATCTGCTTTACGCTCCAGTGTTTATCGGGCTTTATTTGGTAATGCTTCACACAGTGGTTCACGGATGGCGGTCTAATAGAAAGAATCCTTACCGCAACATTATTTCCCGCAGTATGATGAAATTTCAAGGAAAACAAACCGTAAACAACCTTTTGGTCAGCACTGTACTCATAGCCGGAGCGTGTTTTGCTATTTTCTATATCCCTATGCTGGGAGTCGGACAGCTTGTTTCCGTATCTGGTTGGGAATTTGATTATATGTATGACTACCGCCTTGATCAAACAGTTCCTTCTCCAAACGAGATTGAAGAAATAGCTGCAGGCCATGATCTGGTACTGAAGGACTGGAAAGAAATTCCTTACATCACTCTCGCCCAAGATGGAGAGAAGGAAGTTGAAGATGAGGATAATCGTTTTCACTATGAATACCAACAGCTTTTATGTGAAACGAAATATGTTTCCGAGTCAGCGTTCAATCAGCTTACCGGACAGACACTGGACATTCTTCCCGGAACTTTCCGTCTGATTACAGATAAAGATGATAATGCAGCAAAGTATGCCAAGCGTTCTGACAGTATTCTTACGAATATGGACACCCGGAAAACCCTTTCAGTAACTTATGAAGGCTTGGCTTATTTCAGCATGCTTACCGGAATGGTTCCCTATTATGTACTGGATGATAAGGATTATGCTCAGATTTCTCAAGGTCTTTCCTCTGAATGGATGGGAAATGCGCACTTTTTCAATGCGGACGGTAAAGATGTATACGCATTTGCCGATGAGTTTTTCCACACTTTTGTAAAATCCTTTGGACCGGAATGTGAGTATCCTGCATATTATGACCGCATAAACAAAATTGCTGCGAATGAACAGGGTGAAGTTTACTGGGGAGATACGGATGATTTGACAAAAATCAGCCTTTCTAAACCTGACACTTCCGATTTTCGTGCCTACTGGGCTTTTATGCCAAAATTCCGGTCACTGAATATGAATGATTTTATGAACACCTTTGCGGTATACCTAATGACCTTCCTCTTTATTTTCATTGTATGTGTTACTACAGCCTGCGTCATCTGTTATACCCGTTGCCAGACTATCGCTCTAAACAACCGCTATATTTTTGACGATTTGAAACGTCTGGGTGCTTCTCCCGACTTCTTGAACCGGGAAGTCAGAGTTCAGTGTAAACGAGTCTTTCATACGCCGACCGTTGTAGGTATGACAATGATGTTCTTATTGTATTTCATGATTATGTATGCCAATGATGGACGAATTTCCATACCGGAACTTGCAGGAATGGGGGCTTGTGCTGTAGTGTTAATTCTCATTATGTTATTGATTTACCTTATTTATCGTAAGACTGTTGCCATCATGAAACGAGAGTTAGATTTAATTCCAAACATATCAAATACATCAAACAATTAAAAATTTAAGAGAGAATCTCTAAAGAGAATGTTTCCCTTCTAACAAGAAAGGAAACATTCTCTTTTATGCAGGAGAGCGACAAGTTTGCTTCTCGCTGTTCATTTTCATCATTTTTATTTTCTGTGGGAATCAAAAATTTCTCTTTTCCAACAAGACTTTCAGATAACATCTAATCCCGATATACATTCCTTGTAAAAGCATGAAAGAGATTAAAAGATTTGCGGACAATACTTTTTTGATTGATTCTCCGAAATAAATGATGACAGTAGCACTTGTCAGTATCATTAGCAGGGTATGGCATGATTAACAAAAAAGAAATTCTTCACTTCGAAAAATTACGACTTATAGCATAGTATATCACAAAATAATCCCTTATTCCATATGCTTTCCGAGTTATGGTAGTATGTGGTAGTATGCGTGAATTATTTTAATAACATTTCCCAATTCATTTAAGATATTTCCTTGATGATACTTTTTACAATCTTATGCAACCGAATCCCGTCCCTCAGCCCTAATCGGTAAAAGAACTGCTCAGCATCTGCACCGCTGTCAAAAATAGCATCGCAGTATGCCCGGACTGCTTGTTGTTTCTCCTCTGGAAGCAATGCCACCGCTTCCTCATACTTTCGTTCCACATCATCCTCATTATCCGGCTCTTTCCCTGCTTTCACCTGGCTGAATGCTTTCTGCATCCGTTCCTGAATAATAAAATCCACAAACTCCTTTAATGATTCCTCTTTCATCCTCATACATCCCTTTCTGTCTCACACACCAGACGTTCATAATCCAGAAATCCACGGATATACATTTCCCGGCTGATATACGCTTCCACTGCGTGTCTTGCCGATACGATACGGTCAATGAGCGTCCAGAACTCATGTCCATACTGCTCGATATATGGCTCCAATTCATCCATCGTTTTCTCGCATTCACCTTCCAGTTCGATCAGCTCCGGGTCAATCCGCAAATATGCCTCAAGTCTGATCTCATTCCAGTCGAAGTAGCTTTCCACTAATTCTCTTTTCATAATCGTGTCCCTTTCTGCCCTATTCCTATGTAAAAGAGCGAATATATTCTTCCAAAAGTATAATTCCTGCAATCACAATTTCAATCGTACATGGCAGGAGATAAAACAGGAATCCAGCCAGAACCATTTTCAAGCATTCCCCCGTACTTTCCAGCCCAAAACCATAGCTTAGCAATGCAGTCAAAAGAAAAATTCCTGCAATGCTCCGGAAGATAACTGCTGATATTCCTGCGAGGAACTCTGCGAACAGTCTTATTACTGTCAGCGCAATTATTACAGGCAGTAACATGATTTTCAAAATAAAACGTATGGCTTTCATCCTGTGTTCTCCTTCCTAACCGGCATTTCTATTCACATAATTCTGGTACTTTTCAAATACGGAATCTGTTACACCGTTTTTGTAGATTTTCCGAATGTCCGTAATCTCTTCATCCTTTAAGAGTTTCAGCCATTCCAGAAGGTCTTTCCGGCTGATGGCAATACTACAGCACCGTCCATCAGCATATTCAATCCGATATCTCATAGCCACTTCCCCTTCATACATAAATCAGTTCATTCAAAATAATCTCATCCACCCGATTACGGATGTTATTGCAATGCCGCACCCATTCCATAGGATTTTCTGCTTTCAATTCTTCTGTCACACCTTCTGCATCCTTCATCTGTGCCTCCAGACGGTCAGCAAGCTCCCATGCCTGTTCATTCAGATCAGCAAGATAACTGTCCAGCTTTCCAGTCAGTAGCAGATAATTGTATCTTCCAGCTTTGTATTCTTTCATATATACCTTTCGGAGCATCCCCCATCGTCCGATTTCCCGTTTTTCTTCCGGCAGTGTAAGATTAGGTAAATAATAGTCCCCTACTTTTACGTACTCGATTTTCATATGAATATCCTTTCGTTATGTGCAATTTACAAGTTACCTACGTAGGATGTGCTGATTCTCCTGTTTTTTTGTTTCTCATAGAAGGCATTAAATGTTTGATTCCCTGGCTCTTTGCGCCAGGGTTGTCATTGCCATAACCTTCGAGAAGGTTAATGACACCCCATACGCCAAGGCCCGCCCCGATTGCTACGACCAGGGTCTTAAGAGTAGTAATTGCACTGGTAAAAAATGCCATATAAATCACCAAAACTAACTTTGCCGGGTGTAACCGGGAATGAAAAACGCCGGTAACAATACCGGCGCACCCTGTTAGTTATTCCTTTCCTCATTATTTTCCTGCTCATTCCCGTCTCCTGAAAGATCCATTTCCATCACTTCCACCTCATCATCAGGTTTCGGTGTGTACTTCGGATCCAGTTCCTTTTCCACTTTAAACCGGTTCTTCTCACTATAATCTGCAAGGAGCCGGTAATTGGGGTGTTTGGTTATATCGTATTTGTCCGAATAGAACGGACGGACACCACGGATCTGCAGGATACATTTCCCGCCGTCCATGACTGCGATCTCATCCTCTGTCATCAGCTGTTTCCCGGTTTTCTGGTAATTCAGCCCGAATGACTTCTGGTTGCTGCGTGTTTCCGAGGTGTTGTAAAGGTCAATCGTCTCCTTCCCCAGAAGCTCACTCATCTCTTTCAGAGTGGTCTTTTCCTTGCCTCCAAGGAACAGCATCGTGTCACAATTCCCTAAAATTGTGTCCGCACTATCCTTGTACATTGCCTTCAGCTGGCTCTGTGACTGCAAAATAATAGAAGCAGAGATTTCCCTGCTTCGGATGGTGGCAATCAGCTTATCAAACTGCGGAATCTGCCCGATGTTGGCAAACTCATCGCAGATAACCCGTACATGGACCGGCAGCCTGCCGCCGTATTGATCATCTGCCTTATCACAGAGCAGGTTGAAAAGCTGAGACTGCAGCATGGCGATCACAAAATTAAAGGTGGTATCTGTATCTGACATAATCAGAAACAATGCCGTCTTCCGGTCTCCCACCTTATCCAGTTCCATCTCATCGTAGCTCATGATCTCCCGAAGCTCGGCAATATCAAACGGAGCCAGTCTGGCACCGCAGCTGATCAGGATAGATTTTGCTGTCTTACCTGCCGCCAGCTTGTATTTCTTATACTGACGTACCGCAAAGTGTTCCGGATTCCTTTTTTCCAGATCTTCAAACAGCATATCCACTGGATTTTTGTAATTCTCGTCATCCTCCCTGGTCTCACTTTCATTCAAAAGGTCGATCAGGGTGTTCATGTTCTTCTCATCCTCGTCCCCCTCATACCAGATCAGAGCAATCAGTGCTGTATACAGCAGTTTTTCTGCTTTGACCCAGAAATCCTCGGTTGCCTTTTCCCCTTCCCCTTTGGTGTTGGCAATGATAACCGTCACCAGTTTCAGGATATCCTTTTCGGATTTTAAATAGGCAAACGGATTGTAATGGAGCGATTTGGAGAAGTTAATGGTATTTAAGACCTTGATTACATAAGGCTCATGCACCACCTTCCCGGATTTATCTTTCACAATATTTCCATGCTTGTCTCTCTTTGGCGGTCCTTTGGCTAACATCTTCCCGCATTCTTCGATCAGTGTTCCCTTCGGGTCTGTGATGACCATGGAACAATTCATCATCATAATAGAGATCTTTACGAAAAACCTTGTTTTACCACTACCGGAACCGCCGATGACACAGATATTTTTGTTTCTGGCATACTTGGGGTTCTTTGGGCGGCTCTCCATGGTAATGGATTCTGTTGCCGTCAGCGGAATGTTCATCCAGAAATCATCTGCCATAAATGGTTTGATGTCTTCTGCTGTTCCCCACCTCGCTGAACCATACTCCACTCCTTTGCGGAGCTTTTTTGCATCTGCCTGTTTCTGCCAGATCAATATCTTCACAACTGCCGCAATCCCGACTCCCACCAGAACATCCATGTAATAAAGACTTGGCAGGAACCCAGTCAGAATCCGGTCAGCATGTTCCATGGCATATAATAGTTTGTTTCCCATATCTGCCCCGGGGCTTGCCCGGTACAGGCAGGATGCCCTGTCTGCAAACAAAAAGATGAACAGGTACGGAAGATTGGTCAGAATAAGCTTTTTCATATCCAAAGCGGACAGCGTAACTCTGGCTTTTGCTTTCAGCTTGTTGGTCAGACCCCCGGCAGTAAGCTTTCTCACCGGGATACCTCCTGATGCTTATTTCTGGCTTTGTCCTTCGTTTTCCCTGCAACAATACTTCTGTATGCCGCCAGACGTTTGTGGATAGAAGGACGGTTCGCCTTTTGGATCTCTTTCTGGGAAAATTCACGGAAAGCTGCGGTGATCGCATCCTGGTCACGTCCCTTAAAGAACACCATATAAACCGGCGGATCTTTGGTCTTATCCTTTTTCAGGGCATAATTGATCCCGTATTTTCTGGCATACCGTTCAAAAGACTTGATGTTCTTGGGTGTGATCTCAATATTCGTCATCCCGGCATTCTGCTTTGCCAGCTCCTTCACCGTGATTTTCCCCTGTTTCGGCTGATTTTTCTGTGCTTTCTTCTCAGCACTTTTCTGTTTCTGATGCCGCAGGTATGCGGCAATCACTTTTTTCAGCACATCTGCCGTCATTTTTGTGGTACGCACACAAAAAGTCACCGTTTTCTGTGTTACTTCTTCCTGCATGAATTTCCCTCCTTTCAGCGTATTACGTGCTGTCCCAACCTAAGACCATCGGTATCACCCCTTTCATCAAAGAAGGAACCGATCAGCCACTGATCAGACTCTGCATCCGACCGAGCTTTTCCGTTCCTTCTTCTCTTCGCTTATCTGCCCCGCCACAATAGACAGGCACACACATCTCCAATATTCTGCTGTAAATTCGCTTATGGGCTACATCAAGCGATTCATCTTTCATATCATTCAACCCGAGATTTGTTGTGATGATGAGAGGCTTCATTTTACAGTACCTGCTGTCAATCACGTTATAGATCTGCTCCAGGGCAAACTCTGAATTGCGTTCTATCCCCAGATCATCAATGATCAAAAGCGGGTAATCCACCAGATTCTGCACGATCTGGTTTTTATCTGCCTGATAGTTTGTCATTTCATTCAGGATACGGGAGAAGTTCGTCATCATCACCCGCTCCCCCTGTTCCAGAAGGGCATTGGCAATACACCCGGCAAAAAAACTCTTCCCAGTCCCCACCGGACCCATCAGGAGAAGCCCTACATTTTCTTTTTTCATCTTCTCCCAGTTTTTTGCATACTGCCTGGCAATGAGCATCTTATCATTCGACCCATTATCATTTTCAAACCGCCATTCCCAGAACCTCCGGTCTCTAAGTCCCACAGATTTTCTCTGGTAAAGCTCCCTCTGGGCTTCCTCCCTGCGGAGCTGCTCTTCTTTTTCTTTTCTTGCCTGAACCTCGCAGTCACACAGGCAGCCCACTACACGATCCCTTCCCATAAAATTGATCCTCAGCTGTTTTCGTTTCCCGCATACACCACACTGGAGGCATCCGTCTTCCCCAAGAAAATCAGCCACATTCCTGCTATCTGTCATAGACTCTCTCCTTCCTCAAAGTCATATCTTCCAGAACCGGTTTTCAGTTCTTCCCTTCCTGCCCAGAGAAGAAGCGTTGCGAAATGATCCTGATAGGTTTTCCCAGTGGATTTCATATAAGCAGAAAGCTGGTCGATCATCCTCTGGCAGTCATACGGATACAGTTTCCGCAGCTCCCGGTATTCTTCCACGGAAAGACGAACATTTCCAAATCGCCCATACAGACAGGAGCTTTCCTTTTCAGAAGCGTGGCTTTTCTTACTCCTATCAGTATCATTCTTATCAGTCTTATTTATATCAGTATTACTTGTGGCAAAATTCTTGCACTCCGGACTTCCATTTTTTTGCGTTCCGGACTGCAAGTTTTTTGCATTCCGGACTGCCAGATTCTTGCGTTCCGGACAGCAAATTTCTTGCATTCCAGAAGGATAATAAACTGCCGGTTTTGCCCGGATGCGTTTCACAAAGTTCTTCACATATATCACCGATGGACGGTTGCAGCCCTGCCGGTACCGTTCGATCAAACCGATGCCATGTACACTATCAAGCTCCCGGAGAAGCTTTGTGACCGTTGTGTGTGACATATGCAGCACTTCCTGAAGTTCAGCTACCGTGTAGATGATATACACATAACCATCAGCATCCACCCAGCCATTTTTCTTTGAAAGGTTGATCCTGTCCAGCAGGATGCCATACAGAAGCTTTGCATCCGTGGACAGTCCTTCAAATTCCTTTTCTGTGAACAGTGCCTTGGGAATACGGAAAAATGAAAACTGCTCGGATTCTTCTACCCGGAAGTATTCATAATCCATTTTTTCATCCTCTTTATTCCATTTCTTTGTTCTTGAACATATTCAGGTACATGTTGAAAACACTCACCAGTTCCTTCAGGTAGATACGTCTGGCACCTTTGTTGCAGGCGTGCATATCTTCAATCCATTCCGGGGAATTTCCGCAGATCACAGCCGTTATCTCCACGACAGCCATAAATTTCTTCATGGATTCCATCTTGTAGACACGGTTGAAATACTGGCGGATAGCCTCAATTCTATCTGGATTATTTTCCAGCAATTCAATCACACCGAATGCCAGGTCCATACCAAATTCACTGGCATCATCTTCAATTGCCTCATCATCCAGGTTACCGTCCTCATCGCAGTAGCATCTGAATTCCATCGGATTTAAATCTTCCGGATTAAACTCGTCCTCTCCCAGATCAGTTGGCGGGACACCGTCCTCCAGATGCCCTCCCTCCGGACAGCCTTCCCTGATAATCTCGATATAGCCTTTTTTCATAAGATCATCTACAATCTCCCTGGCAGTCTCCACCATCTTGTCCATGATCTCCTCTGCCTCTTCCGACGTTACCATTTCCATCAAATCCTTAATTGTCATCATTGCGTTTTCCTCCTCATATTTTGAAATATCATTTATATAGAAACGGTTCGGTCTGCCATTGTCTTTAACAACCCGAACCATGTTTCCCATACTTTCCAGTTCCGAAACAGCGTAATCTACCCGGTATCTGGTACTATTCAAATCCTTGATCATTTCACTTTTGGGATAGATCACATACCGTTTCCCTTTCTGGTCAATCCATCTGTTCTGTGCTGCATATTTCAGCCGGTCAAGCATGAGGCTGTATAATACCTTTGCCGTAGTGGATAAAGAGCAATATCTCTCTTCCTTAAACAGTGCCTTCGGCACCAGCAGGCACTCTACCGGCATATAATCCTGATTATTCACCATGCTTCCCTCCATTCAAATCAACCATTGCCTCTGTTGAGAAAACAGTCAAATCCAGCATTCCCACAAAAATCTGATAATACAGGGAACAAAGCTCTGCATCATCCCTTACCAGATATAACCCTTCCAGTTCTTCTGACAGATGCCTCATGGCATACATCGTCTGGCAGAGTTCATGGACTTTTTCATAGTCCTGTTTTTCCACGTTCTGCTCCAGGCGGTCAACAAAACGGCTCCAATCTGTAAAGTTGCTGTCCATTACAATCAGGCACTGGAACAGCTCGGTCGCTTCACATGCAGCCGCCAATACTACATTTTTGATATTGATGGAACCATTTTCATTTCTCATGTGATTGATCATGTACTCTTTATTTAACATTATCATTGGTTTTTCCTCCTATCGAAACGGCATTTCTTCTTCCATAGATTCCGGGATGTTCAGAAAACCATCCCCTTCCATCGGCTCCGGCATTTTCTCCGGCATTTTCTCCTGCACTTTTGCCCCGGCAAACTCGATACGGTCTGCAAAAAGTTCTGTCGTATACACCTTTTTTCCGGTCTCTTTATTATCGTAACTGCCGGTTACGATTTCACCCTCTACCATCACCTTTGTTCCCTGCACCAGGTAATCCCGGACAAACTCCGCTTTTTTTGCAAAGGCTTTCACCGGAATGAAACTGACATCGTCTGAGTAATTTCTTCTGACTGCCAGTACAAACTTGGCGATCTTATGAAGACCTTTTTCATTCTGTGTCTCGGTATAGCCCGGATCACGAACCAGTCTTCCAGAAATAATTGCTGTATTCATTACCTCGCATCCTCCTATCCTTTCAGTGTTTTATAGCACAGCCCGATACATGGACCACACTTGGCATAACAACAGTCGTAACATTCATCTTTCTCCAGTTCCTCCTGTTCCATTTCATCCGCAAACATGCTCATAAGCAGTTCATAAGCAGTTTTCAATTCCAGATATTTCTCTTCTGCTTTTTCCATCTTCCTTTTAAATTCCGGAAGCATCTGGCGAAGAACCGGATGGAAATGTTCTTCTTCATCATCCCAGGCACAATCTGCCATCATGCACCTTGGAAATTTTTCATAACTTCCGGCATAATAGGGGCAATAAGAACATCCCCTTTCCCGGAACATAGCTGGTGTAATAACCGGAAGCTGCCCTCTGATTTCTTTCGTAATCTGTTTGTTCTTGATTCGCTCTCTCATGTTCGTTCTCCTCCGTCTTTTTCTTTATGCAAAAGGGGATTCCCCCTGAATTGCCTGCTTTATTGCACATTTCGCAGCTTTGCTGCTCAATGACCGTTAGCTGTCAAATACAAATCCAAAACAATTTTGGCTTTGTACTTTCCAGCTTTATCGCACAAAAAAAAAGCAGGCTTACGAATTTGTTTTTTCGCAAGCCTGCCTCAAATCTACTATTCATTATCTTTTTACTATATACCAGATGGTCACATAGACTGCCCTCACAATATAATATGGGATCATAAGGCTTCCCAATAAACCACCCACAATAACACTCAATGCGATCATTCCAACAGTACCCCCAACATCATAGCCTCTGGGGATTAAAATGATACACATTTTATGTATTCCAAACGGAAGCCCTGCAAGGAACAGGAACATAAATAAATCTGTATTCCCGGTCACTCCCATAATCGTTTTTACCATCCAGAGCCAGAATACCATAGTTGCCAGTGGTAACAATGCCTTCTTAATCACATCCACGATTGTCATTTTGAACACGCTCCTTATTGTCTGCCCATTCCTCTAACAATTTAAAAATCACATCTTCTATCTGCTCTTTTGTATAACTCTCCGGGAAAAACATCCGGAGCTTCTTTTCCGGCAGCTTCACCTGTAATTTCTCTGTTTTACCCTGGTAACAGATACTATCAATTTCCGGATATGTCAGTAAATGTTCCTTAGAACACTTCTTCATTTCCTTTGCCTGCTTCATGGATGGAACCATTTCATGGTTACCCATATACTGCAGCAGTATATCCTGCTCCTCTTTTTTTAAATATGATAATTCAACAGCAGTATTAAACGGGAGCTGTTTATGATCAGCCATATCCAGAAGAACCGGATGTAATTCCGTCAGATGGATATACCTGAGAATCTGCCGTGTACTATCCTCTGAATTTTGGCTGATATCCTCTGCCGCCAACTTCTTGCCAACTTGGCAAGAAGTTAAATCACTTCGTTTGCCCTGACGTTTCAATGCATCATATTTCATCTTATAGGCAAATGCCTTTTCACTTATTAACAGTTCTTCACGCTGGATGTTTGAGTCAACCATAATCACAGTCGATTCATCATCTGTCAGGTCCTTAATAATAACTGGCATGGTTTTCAAGCCTGCTATCTCACACGCCCTCTTGCGGCGGTGACCTGCTATAATTTCATAACCACCAGTATCCTTTATTCTTACAATACCAGGCACCAAAACTCCATGCATCTTTACACTCTCAGACAACTCAGCCATTTTGTCATCATCCAGAACCTTAAAAGGATGATTTGAGAAAGGATGCAGATTATCCAGAGCAATCTGTTGGATGCCTGCCTGTTCCTCACTTGTCGTTCCGAACAGGGCATCTAATGACTGTAACGGGATTGGCGTTGATTTCTTTTTACCTGCCATGTTCAAGAACCTCCTCCGTAAAACTCATATATGCTTTCGCAACTTTACCTTTTGGTTCGTATTTAAAAATACTCTGTCCCTCTCTGACCGCTTCTTTCATCCTGACAGAAAACGGAATATAATTGTCAAACACATGAATCTGATTTCCATAGGCATTATGAAGCAATTCCATGTTGTTTCTGGCATCATTTGTATGGACATCCACCATACTGAAAAGGATACCGGCAATCTGCAGTTTCGGGTTAATCTGTCTTCTGACTTTTCCGATTGTCTTCAAGAGCTGCTGCAATCCCTTGATTGGAAGATAGGATGCTTCTACCGGAATCAACACTTCATCCGACGCTGCCAGGGCATTGATGGTGATCATACCCAAGGATGGCATACAATCTATCAAAATTGCATCGTACCGATCTTTTACCCTGTTTAATATTTGTTTCAGGACAAACTCACGGCTCATTGCATTCACAAGCTGTACCTCTGTTCCTGCCAATCCAATATTGGAGCATATAATATCAATACCTTCCTCTGTATGCTGGATAAAGCAGTCTTCCGGAATATCTTCATCACTCAACACCATTTCCATCAGCGTTGTTAATGTTTCATTACTATTATCGCAGTCACGGAATCCAAATCCAGCAGACACATCTGACTGCGGATCAGCATCCACGACTAACACCTTCTTATTCATAAGAGCCAACCCTACACCAAGATTTCCTGCACATGCGGATTTTCCAGTTCCGCCTTTCTGGTTTACTACTGATATAATTTTTGCCATATTCTTTATCACCTTTCTTTGATCTCAAATAAAAAAGAGGACTGAATCAGACAGCCGGAACTAATGTCCATGCGAGCTAATACAGTCCTAAAAATAAATATATTCAGTTATCACCGCTTTCGTGGTATAGTAAAAACATCTCAGCCATGTACTGAAATCTTTCTCTGTTTTAATTGGTTTTTTATAAAAGATCGGCCTTTCCTTCATAAATTCGTTGTTTCGTTGCAAGAATTTTTCAGGACCAAATCACCTCAACCCCGCATGTTTACTGGGTTTCTGTTGATTTAGACTTATTTTACCATCAGCATCCCCTATTCTCATACCCGTCCAATAAAGAAGCAGGAACGCCATTTTTGTTTCCGGCTTATCCTCTACAGTCACAAGGAACTGTTTGAACTCCTGCTTTGTCCAAAATTCCTTTTCCCCTGCATTACTTTTTCCAATACTCCCGGCTTTCCGACAAGGGTTGTCTTTCAAGTCATAGTATCGAACCGCATAATTGAAAATCGCTGATAGCTGATTATTGACTGTTTTCAAATACGTTTGAGAATAACCTTTTTTCATCAGAGCATTTTGCCATGCCCGAATGTCGGAAGCCCTAATCTCGCTTATGCTCTTTTTCTTGAAATACGGAATGATTTTCAAATCAATAATGAATTTCTTTGTCCGCATGGTATTCTCACGCAGACGGTGTTCCATATCCTCATAGTAAATTTGAACGAAATTCTCAAAATTGATATTCAAATCTTTCTGCTGTTGTTGCAGGAAATCCCGCTCCCATTGCTCCGCTTCCGCCTTTGTTTTAAAACCTCTCTTATTTTTCTTGTGGCTCACGCCCTGCCAGTCCTTATAGTAAAACTGGCAGCGCCACATTTTCCCGTCTCTTGTTGCCGACATAAAAGTCCTCCTCTCCTACATGGCTACGGTCAGACCGTAAAATTTTTCTTCAAAGTATTTTGTCGGAACCTTGCCGCAGATTGTCCGATATCCCTTTGCTTTCAATTCTTCGTTCAGCCCCCGGATAATCTTGTAGGCATAGCCTGTTGACACGCCAAGCATTTCTGCCGCTTCCTCTGCTGTTACATACATTTTTTTCGTTTTCTCCATTCATTGTCCTCCTGTTTTTATATTAGGGACTTTTGTCCCTTTCTTGTATTTTGATTATATAGGCTCTTTTGTCCCTTGTCAATATATTTTTCAGATTTTATTTGCTTATTTTAGACGCATATGTTAGAATACAAATGTCCCTATTTTTTAAATTATCAACATTAAAGGAGTTGTCCTATGACAGTAGGAGAGAAAATTAAGACGTTCCGAAATATCCGGGGAATTTCACAGAATATGCTGGGGGAACTGGCAGGTATAGACGGAACCACTATCCGCAAATATGAGTTGGGAAGCCGGAACCCTAAGCCCGACCAGCTTTTGAAGATTGCCAACGCTCTGGGTGTGAGTATCAATGTCTTTACAGATTTTGATATAGAAACCGCTTCCGATGTTCTTACTCTGCTTTTCAAAATGGATGAACAGATAGATATGGAAATTGACGGGGAAAAGGATAAGGACGGAAATCTCATTCCAGACACGATATATATTCGTTTTAAGCACCCGGAAATCAACAACCGCCTTGCCAAATTTGCAAAAGCCAAGAAATTGCAGGAAAATCTGATTGCTTCCAAAGACGCATTTCCAAGCGAAGAAGCCTTTCAGCATGAAGTCGAGCAGATGAATGAAACATGTGAGCAGATCAAGCAGCATTTAGTTGATACAAATAAAGTTGTGAAAAAGGGAACTTCTGGTATCGCTGTCAAGGTATATCCAGAAAATTAGTAGCGGGAGGTAAATATCTTGAATACAATATTTCAACGAACAAATATTTCAGAACCGGCTTTATTCAGTCCGTCCGATACAACGAAAAAAATTGATAATTTCCCGGAGATATGTGTTTCCACGTTTTCAGAGAATATTATTCAAAAATTTTCTTCACTGGACAATACCGAAAAGATATCAGAACTGTATACCGCAAATGGTATGATACCCGTTTACAAAATCCGCTATAAAGATACAGATATTGCTTTCTATCTGTCCAGAGTAGGTGCGCCTGCTTGTGTCGCTGGATTTGAAGAAATTATTGCTATGGGAGCAAAAAAGTTTGTTTTGTTTGGTTCTTGCGGTGTGTTGGATAATGATAAGGTAAAAAACAATATCATTATCCCTGTTTCTGCTGTCCGTGATGAGGGCACAAGTTATCATTATATAGCACCCTCGCCAGAAATTGAAGCAGATCCACATTCAGTTCAAATATTAGAAAGTGTTTTATCAAGTTGCGGTTATCCGTATGTAAAAGGGAAAACATGGACTTCGGACGCTATTTACAGAGAAACGCTACCCCTTATTCAAGAACGCAGACAAGAGGGCTGTCTTGTCGTAGAAATGGAATGTGCTTCCATGCTGGCAGTTGCTGAATACAGGCATATCCCTTTTATCCAATTTTTGTACGGAGCAGATAATCTTAGTTCTGATACATGGGAAATCAGAGATTTGAATTTATATGGTCTGAACAACGCAGAAAAATATATGGTACTTGCCTTTGAATGTGGACTGGCTATGTAAAACAAATAAGGCAGGTATCATGATACCCGCCCTAAATCCAGTATTCTTCAAATAATTAGAGCCATTTTAGAGTCAACCGCCATAAAACAACGCCGGAAATGCCCATTTTATCAGCATTTCCGGCGTTCTGTCCGTTATTCTAACTCGACAATTACTAATCAATTTTGTTTAGAGATTATTTATTGCCGTGTTCGCTTTTCTTTCAATTATTTGATTTATCCATATTATCCTGCCTATACGGGTTAATGTTATCAATTTGTTATCGGTATTGATAACACCCGCTCCGTAGCTGTGGATAATAGCAATATATTCCGATTCAGATTATAAGCGGTTTTGCTTAGGAAATCAACCATTTGTTTCTGTATCTTCAATAAGATTTTTCTTTAATGCCGCAATCGTATCTTGGTTCTTTCTCAAAAGCTCTAATTGCCTGTACGCTTTTTCTCTTAATATTTTCAGCCTTTCAATTTTAGGCACTTCCTGTCTTATCAGATCCGCGTTTGTATCTTCCAGATTGATAAGCACAACCAATTCTTCTACTGAAGCAAAATCTCTGATATTAGGAGTTTTTCCCTTTATTCCTTTTTCACTTCTCCATTGTGCTGCCGTTTTTCCAAACAAAGCCATATTTAAAATATCTGCTTCTGAAGCATATGTATATGCCATTTCCTGCGGAGATAATGTGGGAGTTATCAAAAATTCTTTTACTGCATCTGTGTGGATACGATAGTTTATTTTTGAAAGTTCTCTCTTTACATCCCATCCAATCGCTAACCGATCTGCTTCATCTTTCTTCAAACGCTGATAATCTTTGATGATATAAAGCTTAAATTCCGGCGAAATCCATGAAGCAAACTCGAAAGCTATATCTGTATGAGCATAAGTACCGCCATATCGTCCCGATTTTGATACGATACCGATTGCATCCGTTGCTTTTATCCATTGTTGCGGTGTCAATGTAAAAGCATTATCTCCTGATTCCGCTTTAAACCTATCGAATTCGATAGGTTTAAAATTTGGATTGTGAATTTGTTCCCACAAGCCCAAAAATGAAATCGTAGAATGATTACGCATCCAGTTTGCCACCACAATAAAGGCATTGTCTGGATTTTTATATTTTGCAATATCAGTGAGCGAAATATAAGCGTCTTCATTAACAACATCGCCCATCACCCTGATTTCTGTTCCATTGGCATCTATTTTCATGTTTTTCAATCTTAGGTTTTCCCCTTTCTACATTGCGGACACTCTCTTTCAAAATAAATTTCTAATTTTTCTTTTCAATTTCTCGCCATATGTAATTGTCACATCAATTTTCGCAACTGAAATTTAACGTTCTCTTTTATGCCTATCAATAAGCAACAAAACAAACATAATAAACCATATCCCCCATGCAATCAAACAACCAATTCCTTGATATTGGATATCTATGATTATTCCAATAATAAAAGGAACTGACATAAACATCATTCTTTTTCCATATGCCTTACACATAGCATTCTCATCGTATTTCTTTCGTTCATCCGCTGATTTCATATTATAACCCGACAAGAAATTAGCAGCTTTTCCTTCTGATTTATAGAACCATATTCCAAACAAAAACATAATCACTGCCATCACAAAGTCAAAAACAATATAGAACATATAATCATAGAACATATAATACAATTTCTCCTTTCAGCCAATTAGTCTTATCTCTTTATTCTTAATTATATACTAAACAGTATTATTGTAAAGTAGAGAACAAGCCATTTTCTACCTTGTTCTCTACTGCATTACTTTTACTGATATATTTATATTATTTCTTTGTCCACAATCTCCCTCGCACACGCCTGTATATTATTCATTCTACCAACCCACTCTCAAGCGTTATCTGCCTTTAACTGCTCTGTAATTCCCTGTGCCTGTTTCATCTGCTCTACAATCCCCTCAAAGCGTTCCTGTGCCTGTCCCTCTATATCTGCCAGATAACTGCTCAACCTGCCGCTCATCAGTAGATCCAGATATACAGTCCTGCGGTATTCTTTCAAATACTGCAAATGTCTTTGTCCCCATACTCCAACAAATCTCGGTTCTTCTTCCTCCGGTAAGGTAAGGTAAGGTTGGGGATAAAGTAATCCCCACATCTTACATAAGTGCCGCCCATTTCTTCATGTTCTGTTCCACCTTTCTCATCGTTCTCTGTCCATAGATTTTTTCTTTGTAGTCTGTTTCTGTTGCTGTCTGTTTTCCTGCTTGTAACGGTGCAATTTTTCCCGTATGCTTGCTTTTTTCGGCGGTTCTGATGACTGCTCTTTCTTCGGCTCTGCCTTATTTTCCCATGCTCGCAGCTCCTCATTATATTCCCTGACCAGTTTTTCTGATTTCTGATATGTCCTTGCGAAAGACTGCACATCTGGATATCCTGCCTGTTTTACCGTCTGTTCCATATCCGTGTAGATACGTTTTTCCTGTTTCTCTGACTGTTCAATTTTGCCCTCTAAAGATTTCCGTGCTTTCCCTTTGAAAAATCCAGTTGTCTCGGAAAGTTGTTTCTTCAATGAAGAAATCTCCTGCTGTGCGAACTTCATCGCCTGTGACTGCTTCTGAAGTTTCTCCATCAGCGTCCGCATCTCATTCCATTCCTGTAAATCAATCTTCGGTACTGACTTCGGCGGCAGCTTAAATTTGAAAATCATTTCCTACAAAAAGTCTTTTGCACCTCGGATAATCTGCTGAAACATATCCGGCAGCCAACCATGTGCCTTTATAGATTGCATTGTTTTGTCTTTGATTTTCTCCCGCTTGACCTTTAAAATACCTTCTTCTGGAACACCTTCAACCAATGCCACATCTACCATCCGATTCCATTCCTGCCTTACTGCATTGTCGGCCCGTATCTCTGCTTCTCTCGGATTGTTCTTCCCGATTTTCTTCGTTGCCAGATACACACCACCCTGCTGAAATACAGACAGCTTTTCGGATTCTTCTTTCACATGGCTGTTGATGATTTCCGTAAACATCTCCTTGATTTCTCTGGTAAACGCATCGTTTTTAAACCACTCATCTTTCTTGGTAAAAATGTGGCTTTCATAAACTTCCCCCTTGGGAATAATACTGCATCCTGCCCGAAGATTTCCCTGTTCATCTAAAATATCTTTCTTCGTGCGTCTGTGCTTGCCCTGCTCATCATAAAACATATTTCTGGTAGCAATTTTCACTTCTGGATGTTCCAGCATTTTCCGTTCGCTGAATACGAGATGAATATGGTAATTGGTCATTTTCTTGTTATGGTGAAGTGCCGCACTGCATTCCACATCGTACCTTTTATGAAAGCTGTCCGTGAAAAGCCTTACCACATCATCTGCCTTGTACTCAACAAAACTTTCCGGAAGTGCAATGATAAACTCCCGTCCTTCAATACACTTCCCAGCTGTTCCGCTTGTATTCAGTGTTATCGTATGGATTATGGCATGGACCAAAAAAGCACTCGATAAAAAGGAGGGGATCCTGATGTTGATCCTCTATGCCATTTATGTTGTATATATCTGTATATGATAAATATGAAAATTGATTCACTGATGTGATAAAATTCTACCTTTATATTGGAAACAGGAAACAGAAAAATCACTTGCCGGCAGATAAATTTCTGCCGGCAAGCGATTTTTATTTTTTCAATTAAAATCCTGTCAATCTGAAAAACATCAATTCATTTGCTGATCCATCGTCTCGTTCCTGTGTCAGCATAATTAACAGAGAGCCGTCATCTAAAAGCTGCATATCTTCCAGCCATGGATAACTGACACCAAATATGTCCTCTGTAGAAATTGCACCTACGTGCGTTCCATCTTTTGCCCAAAATTGTATTTCGCGCATATTTCCATCTGCAGCCACAAAACCATTTTCTGTTTCCGCCATGCCTGTAATGGAACCGAGCTTGTCCGGAGAACTGATATCTTCTCCACCTAATTTCAAAAGCTGATTACCATCATAATCATAAACAACAATTTTTGTGCCTTCATCTTCCGCAGCCATGGATCCGGCAACCATAATATGACTATTCGTGATCTGTACGTCATCTATCATGGAAAACAGTCCCTTGCGTTCTTCATCGTTATTTAATCCGGTCAGTATCCACGGTTCTGCCGTCAGGTTACCGCCTTGATTCTCAATCTTCTGAGTATCACTGTTCACCCAGAAACTGATTCCCCATTCTCCGGATGGATGCATATTCAGATCTCCGTCTACTGTTGTCTGAAGTGCTTTTTTCCCATCTTTTACGCCAATTACATCTCCGATTCCCGGTGAAAGATATAACATTCCACTGCTGTCCCCAGACAAATATTCAAAATCATCGTCTAATTCCATCGAAGAAACGAATTCAAGTCCACTTTCTGAATATTCATAAGTATCCAGTTTATTCTCCAGCAGATGGAATACCTGATTGCCCTGTTTTACAAACTGATGATCCATAATCTGCATAACGCCCTGTGCTTCTTTAAATGGGATATATTCCGGAACGATTGTATAAGAACCTACCATCTGCTCTGCCAATACAGGTTCAAGAGGCTCTCCCTCCCATGGCCATGGTGCGTCTTTATTTCCTTCATCCTCTAATTTCAGCACAATTCCTTCCAGCAATTCTTTGTCAGAATCATCTATTTCCTGTCCTTTTACTCTGATATCATAGGATGTGCCAGACTGTTCATAACGATACATATACGTTTTTTCTATGGAATTACTTTCCGGCATTGCTGTATATTCTGCATTTCCTATTGTTACAGTGTCCATTTTCCCTTCAGCATATGCCTCTAAATCCACTCCAAAGGCAATTAAACTCTTTCGATATGTATATGAATCCTCCTTGGTCGCTTCTATAGAAATGACATTCTCGGATCCATCTGCTGTATCTCCATCAAAAAATCTAACGTAAGAATATTCTTCATCTTTCTTCATATTCTCTTTATCGTAGTTCCATGCCTTCGGATAATACACTGTAAATAAACTTAATTTAAGACTTTCTCTGTCTTTAAATTCTGTTTCTTCCTGCTCTGCTTTTTCCGATTTTTTCTTCTCCGGATTCTTTTTTTGTCCACATGCCGCTATCATCATCATGCATATCATGATACACAGCACACACCACAGTTTCTTTTTCATGGCGTCTTCCCTCCTTTCATGATTTCCACATCCTTTTCAGTTATTCACTGTCACTTTTTACACAGTGGAATGTGTAGTAGTCATCATCATCACTGTAGTCTACTTTCAAAGTACCATCGTCATTTATCATCACTGTAAGAGATGGATTTTCTGATTCAATCGAACAATATCCCAGTGCAACTGACCATGGGAAAGTCCCAATCTCCTCCCCTTTATAAATAACTGTTACATTACGGTCACTTTTGAAATCAAGACGCAGTGCATCATTGATGTTGTCTACTCCTTCCATAGAAGTCTGAGGTCCGTCTCCTAAAAGTTCTTCCACACTTTCTGCAGCCCACTCACCTATGACTGCATTTTCCTCCTCTGTCAGATAGAGTGCCGGATCCATTGCATCCGTTCCATCCTTTGCAAAAATCACCTTTACTCCCATCTCGAGCATATTATCAAAAGAAATAATATCTTTTCCGATGATTCCCACCATTTCTTCTCCTTCGATGCTCAAGATAAACTGATCATCTTCGACAGACCATTTTCCATTCCCTGTAGTGTCTCCAGCTGAAAAGGAAACTTTTCCGCCATTTTTCACTTCAAATTCAAAATCTCCTCCGAAAACTTCATCTATACTGACGGACATTCCCATCATCTGAGCGGTCACCGCTACCCATTTCCCTTCATACGGGTTCTTTTCTCCTGTTTCTCCGGAGCCTCCACAACCAGTCAATACTATCATACTGATGATAAGCACTAGTCCAAATAACAAATTCAACTTTTTTCTCATAATCTTCTCTCCTTTCAATTACTTATTATCTAGGCGTTTGCGAAACGCCACAAGCCGCATAAATACGGCATTTTTTGTTACTAAAAATGAAATACCCCCTCACTGAATATGGTATAATAGAGTTGTCCAGAAACTATATACCCACACCCAAGAATAGAAAGCGGGTTTCCCAGAGCAAAATATATCATAGCAAACAAAAACAGATACTAGAAATCATACCAAAAGCATCTGTCACCCCCTTCCTAGAATTTCGTACCTCCACCACCATGCGTTCTACCAGAAGATGATGTGTGGGTGCTGCTGCCTGAAGAACTCTTTTCTTTTGCCGTCTTGGTTACTGTATGGTACAAGAACAAATCTCTGCTTTCTGTGATATTCATACTTCCATCTTTCACATAATTTCCTGCCGCAGCCTGGAACCGAACGGTCTTCAGCTGTGCCTTCATTCTTCCGACGATAACGAATGCCAGAATCACACCAACACCGATGGAAATAAAGATCCAATAGAATGGTAAGGCGTCTTTTGGAAGTGTGCGTGCTGTATATGGGCTTCCATTTCGTGCCTGTGTAATAAAATCATCACACAGCTCAGCAAATGTCATACATGCGGAAAAATAATCCTGCGATTTCAGATCATCCATCATCTGTTTCGGAATATACTTAATCCCCGCATCGGTAAAAGCAGTGATACCATAACCACAGGTTGATATGTAACAGTCATTATCTTCTGTACTGATCAATAAGAGCACACCATCTTTATCTGCTCCATATCCATATTCACAGTAGTCGTACATGTCATCTGCAAATTCCTCAACCGTTAATCCTTCGAGTGTATCTGTCGTCATAACGATTACGTCCATCTTCTGTCGGATACTGATTTCATCCAGCACATCAAGCAATTTGCTTTCCTCACTGTCAGTCATAAGATCGGCCAGATCATTCACCCGGTAATATTCATCCGCAAAGCCTTCGGAATCCTCTGCATATGCCGGAATTGTCATACCAAGACAAAGGATGAGGATAAGTAAAAACGATATCATTTTCTTTTTCATTCCGTCACCCCCCCTAAAATAGTCCAATAAAGTGCAGAAGCGTCGCCGCACCATAGGTTACTGCTGTGAATGCTACTGCCAGAATCGCTGTCCAGCGAGTTGCTGCCGCCTTATCAACAGGCAAATCTCCGACGAATTTTCCGGTCTGTCCATTCATTGCAAATGTGTATTTGTTTCCATTCCATGTCGTGTTCAAAAGCCATACCGGATATAATGCATATTTCGCTTTACCGTTGTTAAACTGTACACTGCTGTTTTCCGCTGTAACCGTATTATATCCCTGAACAGTCGCAGCAAATGCTTCCTCAGTTGATTGTTTCACACGTACATTTGCACGCTCGATACTTTCTTCTGCAGTCACATCATATTTATCTGCCAGATATCCGGCAAGGTATGCAGTCTGGAAATCTACCGCTTCTGCACAGTGATATGGTTCAATGGATTCCATCAGATCATCCGCCATTTTAGATGAACCATCTACCGGAACATTTTCAAATCCAACGCTACCGCCTCTGTGTACCATAAAGTAACTGGTTTCCGTATAATCGTAATCACTGTCACTCCATACACGTAATTTCGTAGCCCGGTAACGTACATTTGCATCCACATCGGTATCAAAGAGCCAGAACGGAACATAGATTCCCTTGATTTCATCAATATGGTTCTGATCCTTGAAGATCTTCGGCAAAAGACGTTTTCCGGTCAAATGCTTCATCAGTCCTTCTTTTGCCGCTTTTTTATCCAGCTTGAATGGTATTACCAAATCCGGCCTTAATGCTCCAGAGAACTGTCCCATCATAACAATCGGGTTGTCACAGAACGGACAAGAGGTCGCTGCCATATTGGCATCTCCCACAATTTCACCGCCACAGGACTTACATACGTAGGTACGTAATCCTTCGGTTTCGCCTTCCTGCCATTCTCCACCGGCATTGGTTTCCCATTCCATACTATCTGCCTGTTCTTCCTGCAGCTCATCGTCATAACCCTTTAATGCATCCATTTCGAACTCCGTATCACAGTATGGACACTTCATCTTCTGAATCGTACTGTCGAAGGCTATCGCACCGCCACAGCAAGGACATTTATATTCTTGCAAGTTTGCCATGAAAACCCTCCTTCCTTAATCTTAATGAGCCTGTCGGTCAAATTCTGCAAGCGCTTCATCCGCTCTCCGAATCCATTCTGTACGATCTCCGTAGATTGCAGCATCCAGAGAGTTCATTGCCTGCTCTGCCTTTTCTGCCATATCTGCATCTCCTCTTACCGCAGCATTGAATCCGACTGAAATATCCTTCACAGCATCCATCTGTTTCTTCCAGTTATTCATTGCATTACCCAATGTTTTCTGGATTCCAAACAGACTATCAAAATACTTTTTCAGTTTTTCAAAATCCAAGACATTATTCATCGGAACAAATACCTCATAAAGTCCCGGAGTGTTGATAAATGCAAGATGCGCTACTTCTTTTTTCTCTGTCTTATCACCATTTCTTACTTCTTCTTTTTCGAATTCATAAGCTCGCAAATCGGCGATACGGTATACACAGGCACGTGTGCTCTTTCCAAATAGGAAGAATTTATAATCCACCTGGGTAAATGCCACCAGACCAATATCCTCTGCTACGTAAAGATGACCACCGAATCGTTTCAGTTTCTGCGCTTTATTCTTTGTTTTCAGACGAGGTACAAAGAAATATTCCCAAAGTTTTGTTCCTCGGTCCACCTGCTCCAAATGTGACTGAACACTTGGAAGATTGGCATGCACATAGTCAAATGCTTTCATACCCTTACTTCTACAATTCTTTCGGCAAATGCAATTACCATCCGCCAGTTTCTGAGTTTGTACTAAATTAATTTCTGCTCCACAGATTGCACATTTATTAGCCATAATTCCTTCTCCCTTCCTACTATGTTACCGGATTCCCGGCAAATTCATTTTCTTCTGATTATGATGTTTTCATTGCTTTCATTACCCATTTTGCATTGTTTGCCCGGAAGCTATAACCACAGAACGAACAGCAGTTATGTTCATCCGGTATGAAATTGGCACCACAGGATGGACAATCCTTTTCCTTAAAAAATACACCGTCCGTTTTCCTTCTTTCCGGATATCTTGCCCTTTGCAAAACGAGGGTTTTCTTTATTTTCTTCGTATATGGTTTTCCTCTTTCAGGAAGGTAGGTCTCCGTTCCATATACCTTCACTGTTATTTCCGTTGTCTGGTCCGTATGAACCACTTTTTCTAATACAATAGAACCGACTCCATAATCCATCAGCGCTTCATCACTTACTTCTTTATAAAGTGCTTCATTGATACACGATCTCAGATAATTTTCCGAATATCTGACGATTTTCTCCGACAGTTTTTCCTGTTTTTCTTCTCTTGTTCGAAAGAATCTCGCAATTCCCAGAAGTATAAGCAGTGTAACAATTACACCTACGGTAAGAGAAACATCTGCATCTTTGATCAGATAAAGACATAGGGTCAGACATAAGAACATGACACCTGAGTAAGCAAGCAATAACAGTCCGTATTGCATATTTGCACCCATCTTCTCATAGATTTCAAATACTTCTGTCTGCCAGTCATAGAATTCACTTTGTATCACACCGCCACAATATGGACAGATGACCTGCTGACTGCTCAGCTCCACCTCAGCTCCACAGGATGGACAGGTGATCTTCCCTTTATCGGAATAAAATTCCTTGTTCCTGCCCTGACGATCCGAATGACGAATGTGCCTTGACTGAAGAATCCGAAGGTAACTGTTTTTCCGATAGATCTGATGTACTATTTCATCATCTTGAGGAGAAATCAGACGTTCCAGAGAACTACACTGCAAGATAGACTCCCTCCACTCCCGTCCGTCATCATTCCATCTTTTGAAATTATTTTTCGGAAGAGGTACAACGTCCGTCACCCGGATATCCCGGCAAAGCTTATGCTTTCCCAGCAGTTCCACCTGATGAACCATCTTTCTGCGGAATGTAAGATCCATTCTCTTTGGAAGATAACTCATATCTGCTTTTCCAAGCGGAAGTAACACATTTTCAAAGGAATCCTTGATGTCCTTCTGAAGCCTTGCCCCTTGCATCGGAGTTTCGCGCTTTGCAAGCATTCTTTTCATTTTTGCTTTTTTCAAATTCTCCGGCATAAACTGTTCAAAGTCTATGTCAATGATTTTTTCAGCAATGGCAAACGCACAGATTATGGTAGTTGCAAACGCAAGCAGCATCGCCTCTGATAAGCCCATATCCATCCCTCCTCATCTGTCAGACTATCTGGTCTCCCCATGTTCCTCTTGTGCCTTCTCCTTCTCCTTATTCTTACCGAATATTTCGTGGATTAGGAAGATGGAAATAAGAATGCCTACTTTGTTTCTTCCTCGGAATCCTCTAATGTCGCCTTAAAGGAACTCAGGAAATGCATATAGTCCTCGCTGTCAACAAATTCCTTCACATCTAAGTCTTCACACTGAAGACCTTTTCTAAAATTCACCTTCACTGCATAAACCATATTTTTATCAGATGGTTCCGTAAGCACTAATCGTATCTCACACTCATGAATCTCATCTGCTTTTCCCCAGTCTCTAAATACCTTAGATCCTTTGTAATCGCCAATCGTAATATGTTCAAAATCACTGAAACCTTCTCCGTAGTAATCAGCCTCACGCACTACAGTAGAACTTTTCGAATTCTCGTGGAAATATACAATTTCGATTAACGTATCGTTCTCTTGATTTTCAAGTTCTAACGTGTTTGTATCTGACGTTTTTTCCTGATAGCCTAACTCCTTGGCAATCTCAAAACTGATCGTTGCGTCATCTTTCTCATGTGTATAAGTATCTACCTCTTTTTTATATCCGTTACCTTTTGCATTTCCCTCTTTCGAGCCACATGCACAAAGTCCAACAAGCATAACCGCTATCAGAAATACCGATAAACTTCTATATGTTTTCATCATGTTCCTTCCTCCCATTCCATGCTTACAGTCTTCTACCTTCTTTTTCTTCTCGGCGATACTTAATAAGATCTTTACTTATTACGACGAAACCAATGATACCTAGCGGAATCATTACTGCAAATCCAAAGAAATAAATCGGAGTTGGTCCTGGTTCCAGTTTATATGTTCCCTTTGAATTCCTGTAAACCGTAATCTGTACGGTATCTCCTCTCCTCATTTCTTTATAGTAAATCTTAGAATCATCATATGTCGTTCCATCGATTTCATAAGTAAATCTTACCTTATATTCTTCTTTTCGCTCTCCATTATTATCTTTTTCTTTCGATTGTTCACAACTATAAACAGTTGCATGAAGTGTTCGAACATCCGTAGAATTCTTATACTCCAAGCTTTCGTGCTTTGTATAGATCATACCGCCAATTCCTGCGATAATAATGATAATACTCAAAATCAAAGCACCGATTGTTTCTTTATGCTGCTTTTCTTCAGATGGAAGTCTATACATAAGAATTCCTCCTCTCCTATGCTACTTTCTGTCGTTTGCGTCAAAGATGTCGCCACATTCTGGGCAGAATTTTGGTGGGTGTGCTGGATCTTCCGGTTCCCATCCACACTTATCGCAACGATAAAGAGGTACACCCGCCGGTTTCTTTGCTCCGCAATTATGACAGAACTTCCCTTTATTTACCGTTCCGCAGGAACAGGTCCATCCGTCCGCATCTGCAGGCTTCGGAGAGCCGCACTCCGGACAGAACTTCCCTGTCGCCGTGGCTCCACATTTGCACTTCCAGGCACCTGCCTGCACCGGCTCCGGTTTCTTTGCTCCGCATTCCGGGCAGAATTTTCCGGTTGCCGTAGCACCGCAGGTGCATTTCCAGCTGTTTTGCGATGGAACCGGTGTCGGCTCCGGAGCAGGCTGCTGGGTCGGCTGCATTTGCTGAGACTGCATCTGCTGCTGTCCCATGTTGTAAAGATTCTGTGCAGCACCGAAACCGCCCTGACCGCCCATTCCGACCATGCCCATGCCCATGAAGCCCGTCATGGCACCTGCCTGATTACCAGCTGCAGTCTTCATAGCATCGGCCGTTGCATTGGTCATAGTACCAGCCATCATAAACGGGTTGGAGCCGACATTTGCAGCATCCTCCAGCTCGTTGATTTTCTTCATATCCTCGGCTGTCAGCGTAATCGGGTTGAGTGCGATTTTACCAACGGAAATTCCTCTGTTATCAATCCACTCCTGTTTCAGTGCGTCATTCATTGCTGCTTTCAGCTCGTTTGCTTTCGCCGGTATCTGTGCAGGGCGAAGCTCCTGCTCGGCAAGAGCGCCGAGAGCGGGCTGTAATGCATCGATAAATTCCGATTTAAGCTGCTCGTCGATCTGATCTCTTGTAAACTCGGTTTCCACATTGCCGCAAAGCCGCGTGTAGAACAGCAGAGGATCGGAGATCACATAGGTGTATACGCCGTTGCATCGAACCTGTACAGTCCGGCTGATACCGATGCGCTTATTCACAACCTCAAAAATGATAGGATTGGGCGTACCGAATTTGTTGCCGATAATTTCCTTAGTATTAAAGTAGTACACCCGCTGATCCTTACCAGTATCGCCACCGTAGGTGAAACGCTTGCCGATCATCTTGAATGTATCCTTGATACTGTCTCCGAGACTTCCGGCGAAAATAGACGGCTCGGTGGAGCTGTCGTATGTAAATTCGCCGGGTTCGGCGCAGACCTCAACGATCTTGCCCTGCTCGACAATAATCATACACTGACCGTCCGCGACGGCGATGCCCGATCCGTTTGAAATGATATTATCATTTCCCTTAGTGTTTGAAGATCTGCCACTGACGCGCTTTTCACCCTTACGCATCAGCACATCGTTTGGAAGCGCATCACAGTAGAAAAATTCCTTCCACTGATCCGCCAGCGTTCCGCCAAGTGCTCCCATTCCTGCTTTAATAAGTCCCATAAGATTACCTCCTGTAATAGTTTGTTTTGCATTAAGATAACAAAGGTTTTTATGTTATCCTCTATACTCCTTAAATAATAAATTAGAAAGCTATCCGACAATACTGCCCTTTTCATTCAACCGTTCTGCGCACTGCTTGCACATATCCAGATCCTCGCAGACCATAAAGCAATCGTCACAAACCCATCTATGACAAATCGGACATCTGCTGAATAATTTTTCTCCAGCCTTCAAAGCCTTCAGATGCGCCTCTTTTTTCTCTCGTTGATAGAGGGCTGCATAGACCACTTTCTTTCCCTCTGTGACAGGATGGATACGGGCTTTTGAAAAAGCAATAGCCTTGCTTTTCCAGACCTTTCCGCATTCCTCGCAGACGATGGAAAACTCAAATTTATCCTCTGTCGAGCAATCTGTCAGTATATCCTGTAAAACCCTCTGCACCGTTTGACCAACCCCTTTCCAAGATTCTAAAATTTCCGAGAAACAACACATGCATCGCTTGTAACACCATCATATTGGTTAGGAAATCAAAAATCTATGGTACCAGGTCTACTCTTTGACCTCTAAAGAAAAAAGTAAACCGAGTCTACCATCGAAAAGGCTATGGTAGACTCGGTACACCATGCAAAAAGCACAAAAACCATACATGATTTTTGTGCTTTTTGCTTCATTTATTCACTTGGTTGTCCCTACTTCTGAAACGTCTGCTTTCTCATCCAGCTGAAGTTTCTCAATACAGTCACATCTCCGAAAGAGATCCAGATACATCATCAGTTCTTCATTGGATGAAATCTCCAACTTCCTGTAGATATTTCCGTTGTGCTTTTTTACGGTACTCATGCTGACACATGCTTCCGTTGGTATCTGCGCTACCTCATAACCGTTCATGTAGTATCGGAAAATATTGTACTCCGCATTGGTCAGTGTTTTTACATTCCGGGCAAAGTGTTCAAAGAGTTCTGCCATATTCGGCGGAAGTTCGTCCGCCTCTGGCGGTTTCTCCCTTTCTGACAGCCATCCGCAAAACTCCTCCAACTCTGCAAATTTGAATTTACTATCGCCTGCCTGTTGGCCATCCCTGATATCCTGAAAGCTCTGAAGGATTGGCCGGACAAATTTCTTCGACAACAACCACGCAAGAGCAATCATAATAAGGACAAATCCCAGTATGACACCCATAATGCCCACCCTATTCCTCAAAATATACTGGTCACAGTTTTCCCGCGGGATTAGCACCGCAACTGCCCATTCCTGTCCACCACTTCCTGGTATCTCTAAAGGCATCTGGATTCCATAATAATCACATTTTGTGGAGCGATACGTGCTGTAATAAACATTCTTTTCTATGATGGACAGACTTTCCGCAGTATCAAGCCATGTGCCCTCCGTATTCCCCGCCATGCCCTGATCCAGTCTCAGATTCCCGTTTTCCACTGGCGCGATAACTGTAACCATAGAACCATAGGAACTTGCTGTAGCCGGATATTCCAGGCTGAAATGAACATCATTTAGTTCAATCCCACATGCCCCCAAAAATTCTCCTGAGTCTGCATACATCGGAACAAGAAGCAAGATTACATCCTCCCAGGTATTTTTCAGATTCATACGACTGATCCAGTAATAACCAGATTCCGACTGCCCTAATCCAGTTTCAAGCTCCTGATACCCCAAAAGCCCCTCTGTATTTAATTCCATATTCCATCGGTTATGCAATTCCAATCCATTTTCCCTTGCAATTTCCGTATTCCCGCGGAACAAAATAGTTTCCGGACTTAAAATCACGTTGCTGCTCACGTTGATCAGCCGCAGGTAAACTCCACTTCGGGACTTATCAGCTTCCGAAATCTGTGTATTTACAGTCGCATTTACCAAAGCAAATACACCGCTGCTTCGTCCCAGTCTAATAGTTGTATTGAGTTCCGAATACATCATTTTCTGCACTTCCAAAAGTGCTTCTGGCTGATTATTCAGGTCGGAGACCGAAATTCCTTTTTCATCCAGAAAGTTCTTTATATCCTGCTCCAGTTCTCTGGAAAGCTGCAGGCTATATCCAGTGTAAGTCTCCATTTCCTCCGAAACTTTGTTATACGTGGTATGTAATTGGTTCTCCATTACCTGCGCAATCTGCGATTCTGCCTTCAACGGCCCGCCGATGGCTGTCAAAAGTAGCAATAAAATACCCAATGCTGCCATGATTAGACAAAGCAGATACATCATCAGCTTCCTGTGCAGCGTAACCTTTCGGTCTAAAGCCAAATGCAGGATCTTTCCAAACTCTTTCAGCATATTATTTGCCATGATACTCACTCTCTTATCTATTTGGGAAGCGACATCTTCACATTCTCCAGCGCCTCTTCTCCTAATTTTTCCACATTTTCTTCTCCATCCCGCCAATTGCTGCAAGCCGTGCGAAGCTTGCTGCGGACATTTTTTTCAAAGGTCTGCTCCAGCTCCAGATAACCGGCAAGCTGAGGTGCCGTATAGAATTCATAAGAAGATTGTGTTTCCAAAAATGCTTCATAAAGACTCCTGTACTTCGGGTCCTCCAGATTCTCTATAAAATCCGGCAGTACCTCAAAAGCAGCATCTGTCACCGGCATATACCCCACGCTGGTCACAAAGCGCACGTTGGTTTCCGGTTCGGTCAGCCATTTCAGGAAAACAGCGGCTGCACGTTCCTTCTCCGGTGTAGATTTCACCGTACAAAAGCCCGCGCCGCGCTGCATAACCAACCGTTCTCCGTTTTCAAAGCAGGGCACCGGTCTTGCGATGACTTCAATCGGTTCTGACCTGTTATCCGAATATGTCACAATATCCTCATAGTAGAGAACACTGGCTGACGAAGCCACACTGACAATCGTCTCTCCGGTCCGAAGCGGCTCCGTTGCATAACCTTCCTGCAGCCACACGCCGCCCTGAACGGCAGCGTCTGCATAAGGCTCCCAGACTTTAGAAAAGGCCTTACCGTATGTAATCCCATTTCCCCGAAAGAAATCCTCTCCCAAGGATTCCACACCTACCTGAAAATAATTGAAATGATAGTCATGGACAAAAAAGGCTTTCCCATCTCCCGGAACCTCCGGCGTCTGGGCATCCGTCCATTGATAATACTCTTTAGATAATTCAAAGAGCCCTTCCCAGGTATCAAGCTGCTCCAAAGCAGCGCCGGTATCTGCTGCGAAGCGGTCAAACAAGGTCTTATCAATAAACATGATTTCTGTAGATTTCGCCACAGGAAAAACAACCAGTCGACCGTCAATCTCTCCCTCATCCAGAAAGGCGGGAATATAGGCAGATAATTCCTCCTCGCTGAAATAATCCCTGTAGTCCACCAAAATCTCCGGATCCGGCATAGCCAAAACGGTCTTAGGATAAGAAATAAACATATCCGGAAGCCCGGTTGCTCCCGGCTCATCATTGGCTGCCCTGAGCACTGCGTCATGGATATTGTTGGTATTGGACACGACGGTGACCTGAAGCTTAATTCCCTCCTCAGCACCAACCGTTTCATTGAATTCTTCAATCAGATCATTGAGCGGTGAATCTGTTTGCCCGCCATAGACATGCCAGACGGTCAGTGTTACAGGCTCCTTCTGCCCGCCATTTACTCCGCAGGCCGTCAGCATCATAAGCCCTGCCAGCACAAGAATTCCTATTACATAAATCCAAGGTTTTCGTTTCCTCATCGTCTCTCCCTCCCCTTACAATGCATCGATAACCGCCGACAGATAGCTGGAAGAAATCGACCCATAGATAAAATTATCTACCAGACCATCTTTCTTTGCCTGTCGAACCTGGTCTGCCAGCTTTTTCTCGGTATTCTCATCAACTACCAGCACAATTTTGCAATCCGGATTACGTTTTCTCAACTCATCACGAATTTTCATCCGTTTCTCCAGCTTCCATGGTGCATATGCTGTAACCTCCATAATCAGGATGTTGGCCAGAACGGTATCGCACAACGACAGGGTTTTATCCGGGCCATCACTCATAACCGGATCAAAATCAGAATCAAACCTGCGAAGCGCTTCGGCTACTGCATCTGCAAACAGGACATTCTGCATATCAATCACAACTCTACGCAATATCTTCACCTCCAAAATTCCCGATTCACGTCCGGCTTTGTCTTCGGGACGTGAAATGACGTAACTATCCCATGTACTACTCCATTATACGGGAGTGCCATTTTCTTTTCCCTACCCATAAGGGTAAATTTTCGCCCTTTACAAAAAGAAAAAGCCCGGTTTCAAACCTGAAACCGGGAATATTACAAAATTCTATTATAAAACGATGGGATTTTCTTCTGAGTCGTCCTGTTCATCAAAAAGCTTCGGAATAATATAGCGTTTGCCTGTTACGGCAATGGCAAGCTGTGTCTTATTGGCATAACCTGTTTTTTGAAGAATATTACGGACATGATACTTTACATTATCCTTCGTATAATGTAGCTGCTCTGCAATCTCGCTGTATTCCAGTCCCTCACAGACTAGACGCAGAACCTTGATTTCTGTCGCTGTAAAATCATCGCTGGTGGTAACACCCAGCTTTACAGTCGGCGTTTCACCAGGCCATATCTGTCTGCCCTGCATGGTGGCATCCATGACGGTGATCAGATCCTCCGGACTGATCTCTTTGTACCAAAAACTGTCCACCCCGGCTTCTCTGGCCCGCTTGATATAGCTCTCCTCCACCATGGAAGTAACAACAATCATTTTCAGCTTTGGAAACAGCCTGCGAAGTTCAGCAGCCGCATCGATACCGTCCTTTGTCCCATGGGTACAGACATCCATAAGCACCAGATCCACTTGACTTCTGCGGCAGACGGTTTCAGCCAGATCTGCTTTTGACAGACTACCCACAAGCTCATAGTCCCCGCCATTTTTCACTACATTCTCCATATATTCTCTGGCGATCCGCTGATCGTCGATGACAAGTACCTTTGTCATACCGGCACCTCCTGTTTCGTTTTCTGTCTGCTGACCGGTAGGGTCACCGTCAGCACAAATACAGGCCACGACTGAATCACCATCCTGCCGCCTGCTTTCCTAATCACTTTGTCGAGATCAACAAGGCCGCCTCGGGGTGTAATTTCCTCCTCAGGCTGCTTGCCGTCATTGGTCATGTGCAGGGTAACGGTATCCGGACTCTGCTCTACTGCCACATACAGCATTGTCGCATCGGCATGTCGGGCGGCATTGACACAGGCTTCCCGCATGACAGGCAAAAGTAAATTCAATGCTTTTTCTGTTTCCGGCAAATTACCTGTGATTTTTACCTGAATGCCGGATACTGCCGCGTCCCGGATAAACTCCGTCACATCATCCTGCGGATAGGCATTTTCCTCCTGCAAGACCTGAATGGCGCGGCGAAATTGCACAACAGCGGCAGCATTTTCCTCAGAAGTGGTATTCTGGCGTAGCATCTGCCGTATAGCGGCAACGCCCATGTTCATCTTATCATGCAACCGTGATTTCATGTTGAGGATTTCCTGCTCTCTGGTCGCTTCCTGCACATTCTCCGACAGAGTTTTCAGTTCCTGGTACATTTTTTTCAGTTCTCTTGACTGCCGTTTTAGTTCCTGCCGCTTTTCGTACAGTTCGGTCACATCACTGAACACCGCCTCCGTATAAACCTTGCCGTCAGCGGTTTTGACTTTCTCTGCGGAATACTGCCAGGCTCTCCCATCTGGAAAAAGAAACACATTTCCATCCCGTACAATACCGGTCGATTTATCACAACCATTCAGTGCTTCTTTCAGTTCGTCAAAACTTTGCAGATCACTCTGGGCGATTTTTCTGAAAAGATCATACATGGTCGTATTGCACAGTTTGACTGTACCTGAGAGATTAAAGTAACAGACGGCAGTAGGAAGCGTGTCCAGCGCTTCTTTTACTGCAATGCGCAACGCATATCTATTCTTGAGCTGTCCTGCAATTTTCCACATTTTCATTTTTCCTCACCGCCTTTCCGCAGCTTGAAGGTGAAGCGATAAGCTCCGTCTTCGCAGGAGAATGAATCTGCTATCGACGCAAAAGGGGAGAGATCGGTATCGCAGACAAATTCCATATTCAGAAAAATTCCTTCTTTGCTTTCCCTGACATTGATCCATACATATTGAAGGTCGCTGAGGCTGGTTTCCACTGCCATTTCAAAGCTACGGTAAACCTGAAGCATATCTTTTGTCGCTAGAAAAATATCCAATGGCAGCGTATGGAGACAATTCACGCCAAGCAATTCCAGATTGATAAAGGACTCCTCAAAACATCTTGATAGGTCGCGGATATCCGCTGTTTCTGCACGCTCGCTGATGAGCAGCAGATTTCCATATCGTTTTATATAGGCGCCCACAACTGCTGCCCCGCCAAGAAGCCTGCTGCGTTTTCTATCATCTGTCTCCGTATCATACTGTGCCAGCATCCGATCAATCAAGTCAATCTGCCCGGCTGTTTCCCTGTGAAGCAGGTCACTTACCCGGTTCTTTTCCTGAAGCGCAAGAATCTTTTTCCGCGTTTTCAGATTTTCCTGCCGAATACGGTTGTGCTCCGCAAGATCACGACAGTTTTCTTCAATCTGCTCGATTGCTTCGGTCAGTTCAGCAACATCCTCCTGCCATAGCACATGACCAAATCCAATGGGCTGACTTTTGACAATCATACTTTTATCTGCCGAAACAGTCTGTGTTTTGGTGCTTATCCTCTGTTCTTCTGTCAATGCTCTTGCATTGGCGCTGGCAAGACAGACAGCATTCTCCTGATTTGTGATCTGTGCACCGAGCCTGCTGACCATGAACAGCTCTTCATAACCAGTATTACTCTGGATCAATCCACACTCAATGCAGCATTCCAGTATAGCGACAATAAGCAAACAGAATACAACAGTCATATCTCCCGTCAGAAATTTCAGCCACGGAACACGGAAATAATAAAGAACACCATAGATCAACGCTACTACAGCAGGGGCGAAAGGCAGCATCAAAACAGTCCGGCTGTGTGGAATACGGCATTTGATCAGCATGACAACAAGAGCTGTTATAGTACAAGATACCACCCATCCGACTGCCAGAAAATAGCCTAAGGCATAACTATAATCATTTACCCATACAATCGCATCTTCCGGAAAAACGAATACGAACTGATGCAGGTCATTGGTCAGCACAAGCAGGAACAGTGCAGCGGTAGGTATGTAAAGAAGCCCCGTCCACTTCGACAAACGAAAGTTATCCGGTTTTCCCAACGACAAAGCAACGAACACCGCCAGAAGCGGAATAAGCAACATGGGCAGATAGTACAAATACCAGAGATATCGCATCAACCATATACATTCAACCAACGAATACCGAATTGTCCTGACTGTCATCCAAAATACCATCAACACAGAAATCGAAGTGAGATAGCGGCGCACCTGTGGCTGAATGATCCGCCTGTGCAGGGAAACGCCCCAAGCGATAAACAGTTCAATGTATATGGCAGAGCGAATCATACCGCAAAACCAGTCCAGTGGGGCGTCTGCCCAACGGGCAATCTGCCGCAGCACCATCGCTGTAAAAATAGCAAGGGCTACATATAGAATGGTGCTGTATTTTTTTGAATTTGATTTCGTCATTGTGTATTCCCTCGCTTTATTCTTCTTTCGGAGTATGGGATCGGTCGTTATTCCCTTTACGTGGATCCGTCGGTTTTTCGGCATCCTCTGGAATCGCCCATGAACGCCCAAAACGCTCAGCGCCGGGAATACGCCCCTGGGTGCAATACTGATTGACACGGCGTTCCGATACACCCCATTTGTATGATATTTCCCGTATGGAGAGATATCCTTTCATACGCTTCCCCTTTCCAGTTTATATAGCATTACAGAGTACATTGTATACGAATATCCGTAGTTTTTCAAGCATGGGGTGTAAATCATTTCCTAAATTTGAGCCAGGACAAACCACACTGATATTTTACCTCTATATCAATACATTTTCGCTATATAAAAAACATTCTGATAGCAAAAGAAACATTGTAACATTCTAAATTTCACACATTAGAGGCAGTTATTGATCTGCCCCTTGAAATTATTTTTTATTCCAGCTTCTTAAAATACCGGATACACTTCAGAAGTTCCAACGTCAACTCCTGATACAGATCCTCATCAAAAATCCCATTCACCAATGCATTTTTAATCAACAAAGGGCGATACATCTCCACAATCTGCTCTATCGCCTGCTTATCATTCATTTTTGCTCGGAACAATATTTCTTCAAATTCCATCATCAGTCACCTCCCATCATTTTACGGATCTTCCGAATCGCATAATAATAGATACCCTTTGCCCGTTGTGACGATATCCCATTGGTAAGGCTGATTTGATCAAAGGTCCGTTCTTCAAACACATGCTGATAGATTACCTTCCTCTCATCTTCCCGCAAAACCAGAAGTGCCTCTACAAGCCTTTTATCTGAAAGTTCTTCCCATTTCAGATAAGTTCCGTCCGCCTCTCGTAAAAGCGCCTCCTCTCGCAGCTTCAGTTCCAAAGCTTCTTCTATAGATAAGTCCGTTTTCGTTGCTGCAGATTCTTCCAACGGCTTTTCTGCATTGCTGACTTGGATTTTCTTGTTAAGATAATCTCTCCTTTTTCCTCGGACAAATCCTAACAGATATGCCGTAAACTGGTTCTTTATCTGTGAACCGGTATATATATTTTTTTCGTTCATGATCTACCTCCAAAATATTCAAAATTTTCCATTCTGAAATTCTGGAGTGGCGATGATCGGCAACGTATTTCAATAAAATACGATATTTTTCGACAAAAAATAAGGCTAAACCAGCAAGATACCGGTTCAACCTTATAAATAAAATTATTGCAATTATGTGCTAAATGAAATGCAGATAACTCACATTCTGCACATTCCTCTGTCTCCTGTACTTTTATGCCAGTCAGGATTTTTTTAACAGATTTCTTTTATAAATTTCTTCTTTTGTATTCCCCAATCCATCCTTTCCCCTTATTTCATTTCCTCACACACGCAATATAATATTTGTTAGTACGTACTTTAACGCATTTTATATACTGCATAATTAAGATAAAATATAAGCATTAAGTGAGGTGATACGAATGATAATCAAAAAGTTGTTGGGCGATACAGTGAAAGAGGAACGCCTCCGCAGAGACTTAACGCAAATAAAACTTGCAGAAAATGCTTTGGTCTCCCTGCGAACCGTTTCCGACATCGAAACCTATAAAGGGAATCCCCAACTGGAAACTTTAATCCCGCTTGTAAAATATCTGAATATTTCTCTTGATGCGCTCATCTTCGGAGAAGAGCCGCAGATGGACTCTACCATGCGTCAAATTATGGAAGAACTGGATCAATGCACAGAAGAAGAAAAGCATCTGGCACTTTCCACTCTGCAGGGGTTATTATCAGGTATCCGGGACAACAAGCAGTAACTCTTTTGTATCCCTCTTGTAAATCCATCATTTTGAAATTATAAAAAACGAATCTGTGAGTATTCTGTTTGAAATCTGTCTGAAATCTGTGAAATTAAAAACAGCAGAAGCGGTCCGTATATCAGACTGCCTCTGCTTTCTTATATCCTTTTTCATGTTATCAAGTCTTCCGAAACGCATCCATTGCGGAAAATAAATCCTCCGCCAATTCTGCATCAACGGGAATCTCTTCTTCCAAAGTCAGATCCATGACTTCCGGTTCTTCTTGCTTTTGAATATATCCAGTTCCACCAACCAGTTTTTGCATCTCCTGCTTTACCAATTCCTGGATGAAAGGCTGAAGATTCCGAAAATCCATCTCTGAAGCTATATTGTTGTTGTCCTCTCCCATGTAATACAATACCGCTGACGCAATCAGTTCTGCTTTATCACCAGCCTGATTCAGAATATCCGCAGTTTTCTGGTGGGATGGTTTCTCCTTGTTAAACCCGATAGTGAACCGATACGGATTTTTCTTTCCCATTACAATCACTTCCCATTCTGGCTCTGGTAAACCTGATATAAAATCCCGTATCCTTTCGCATTGGCTTTCGGGTCTTCAATAAACAGAAATTTTCCGAGCCGGTCTACTTTTTCCAGAAAACGCTTCAAAATCAAAGCACCGCCACCGATGAAGATGACAAAGGTTGTCTTGGGATCTATTCCCCGTTCCCGGATGCTGTTCAACAGATCTGTCACAAAGTCCTGTACCATGCTTTCCACCAAACGTACCACATTTTCATCATAATACTGGATCTGTCCCCGGATAATACTGTCAACATCTGCATCCTCCAGCAGCATGTCATATTCGCTGTTCACACTGGAAATAATCTCGTTATACATCGTGATAACTCCCTTTTCCATTGAGTCACACACCGTAAGGTCTGGCCGCCCAAAACGCATCAGAAGATAATCGGCAGTATAACCGCCAATATCAATCCCTACTGCTTTGGGGATTTCTTTTATTTCATTTGTAATCGTAGCCATTGCCGCCAGATCCTGCATAAATGCCCGGCAGTCCTTAATACAGATGTAGTATGCCTTTCCACAGTAGTCCAGTTCCAAAACCTTGCCTTCTGCTTTAAAAAAAGCCTCATATTTTTCGCAGAGTTCTGCGTAATGCTTTGGGGGCAAACCAATCGGCAGCTCGATCTGCACCACGTCTTCCGGAAAAATCTGCTCTTTCTTCTCAAGTTCCATCGCAATCGCAAATAGCGTCAGAATAAAGAACCGATAATCCTGCGTCTTGTCCCGCTGGTAAGGAATCCGCTTTTCACACAATTGGAAATGCGTCTCCTGCTTGAGACACATTAATTCTTATTCCGCTTATTCAATACAAATCTGCCAGGGTGTGACCTGTCAAGGTCATGCCCTGATAAGGGTGCTCTGCAACCTTGACAGGCCACACCCCAGCAGATAAACAGTAATCAAGCGGAATAAGAAGAAGGTGTAGCATCATATGCTCACCGATTAAATCTATAGTATCATGCCAACATTTTTATTTTTGAAAAGTTGGTGTCACATCATTGACTAATGTACATATTCAAATTCATACCATTCCTTAAATCTCAGTCTTTGAGCAAAATACGATTTTTTTTGTATTCAATCATGCCATCTTTCTGCATTTTAGAAAGCTCGTTGCACATAGTACTGCGGTCAACATTCAAGTAATCTGCTAATTGCTGGCGGTTATATGGAATCAGAAAAGAATTGCTTCCGGCATGTTTTGCGCATTCTGAAAAATAAGACATCAATCGGCCTCGTATGGATTTGGAACTGGTGTGCAAAATCCTTTGTGAAAGTTGCAGACTTTTATGAGCACAGACAGTCAGTAGATTTCGTGCAAGGTTTGTATGAAAAGGGCAGGCGTTTGTGCAGGTAGTCAGAACACGTCCCACATTCATAAACAACACAGAGGTATCTTCCACGGCAGACACTGTAACCAGCGTCGGCTGTCCCGGAATACAGGCATATACCTCAGCAAATACAGAGCCAGGAGCAACACTTCCTAAAATGCTGGTATTCCCCCAAATATCGTTACAAGATATCATTGCCATGCCTGACAGCACAATGCCGATATTCTCTATAATACTCCCTTCTGAAAGAATTACTTCTCCTTTTTTATAATTGCGTTTTACACTATTCAAACAGCTTAAAAGTGAGGAGATGTCATCTTCTTCTAACCCACGGAATAGCTGCATATCGGATAATTTCATATTTTTCGCCCTTTCGTTGTTAAAACAACAGATTTCTATTTTTGATTATAATATACTATGCCCAGAAAGACAAGAGAAAGGATAGTATAAAATGATTCGAAAAATTATCCAAATAGATGAAAAAAAATGTAACGGATGTGGTGCGTGTGCCGAAGCTTGTCACGAGGGTGCAATCGGCATGATAAACGGTAAAGCAACACTTCTGCGAGATGATTATTGTGATGGTTTAGGAGATTGTCTGCCAACCTGCCCAACAGGTGCAATTTCCTTTGTGGAGAGAGAAGCTGCTGCCTATGATGAAAAAGCTGTGCAGGAAAATATGAGGAAAAAAGCGAAAAGCAATCATGCCGCTGTTCTCCATACAGGCTGTCCCGGCAGTCGAATGCAGCATATTCAACATTCACAAGAAACAACTCCTCCTGCCCGGGTACAGACAGAATCACAGTTGGGACAATGGCCATGCCAAATCAAACTGGTACCGACTAATGCACTATATTTTGACGGCGCAAAATTGTTAATTGCAGCGGATTGCAGTGCATACGCCTATGCCAGAATGCACGAGGATTTCATGCGTGGAAAAATTACGATTATCGGCTGCCCAAAGCTTGACAGCATAGACTACAGCGAAAAGCTGACGCAGATCATTCAAAACAACAATATTCAAAGTGTAACGGTTGTACGCATGGAAGTTCCCTGCTGCGGCGGACTAGAATTAGCTGCCAAAAAAGCGTTGCAGGCAAGCGGAAAATTCATTCCTTGGCAGATTGTTACGATTTCGTTGGATGGTAAAATTTTGGAATAAAAGGAGAGATACTATGAGTAAAAAAATGAAAAACATCGCTCAATCAGAAGTACTGACGCTGAGAGAACAAATTTCCTATCAGGAGGGGCAGATTGTCAGCAAAACTTTGACACAAAACCAGGCATTAAGTATTACCCTGTTCTCATTCGCAAAAGGTGAAGAGATCAGCACCCATGAATCGGGTGGGGACGCCTTCGTCACCTGCTTGGATGGTATCGGAAAAATCACGATTGATGGCGTTGAATATCTGCTGCACGAAGGAGAATCTATTGTCATGCCAGCAGGCCATCCCCATGCGGTATATGGGAAGGAAGCGTTCAAAATGCTTTTAGTAGTTGTATTTTAATCAAACGCAAAATTGACAAAAGAAGGTGATTTTATGAAAGCAACAAAAGTAGATAAGGATCTCTGCATTGGCTGTGGGCTTTGCTGTGGGATCTGCGGCGAAGTTTTCCGTATGAACGAGCAGGGAAAGGCGGAAGCGTATCAACGAGCAAACGCTGAAAATCAAGGTGCTGTACAGGAGGCCGCCGACTCGTGTCCTGTGTCTGCAATCGCCTAGGAAGATTAATTCAAACGTGTCTATATGCTTTTTTGATCAAAAAGAAACCACATTATTTCAAATTTTAATAGTTTTTAGGAGGTATATTATGGAACAAAAAATGTTTTGCTATCAGTGTCAGGAAACCGCCGGGTGCAAGGGCTGCACCATGTCCGGCATATGCGGAAAGAAACCTGATGTAGCGGCCATGCAGGATCTGTTGGTCTATGTTACAAAAGGAATTTCGGCTATTACGACTGCATTGCGTCAGGAAGGTAAACAGGTCTCTGCAAAAATCAATCACTTGATTACTCTGAATCTGTTCACTACCATTACCAACGCAAATTTTGATAAAGAGAGCATTGAATCAAGAATCCGTGCTACACTGACCGAAAAGGAAGTTCTGCTAAAGCAAGTTACCAATCTGACTGTTCTGCCTGAAGCCGCAAAATGGAACGGAGCTGAAAACTGGGAAGAAAAAGCCAGAACTGTCGGTGTTCTTTCTACCGAAAACGAGGATATTCGCTCTCTGCGCGAGTTAATCACCTACGGTTTGAAGGGACTTTCCGCTTACTCGAAGCACGCAAATGTGTTGTTGGAGGACAACGATGAAGTTGACGCATTTCTTCAGAAAGCACTGGCTGCCACGCTGAATGATAACCTTAGTGTAGAAGATCTGATTGCTCTAACAATGGAAACAGGAAAATACGGAGTATCCGGTATGGCAATGCTGGATAAGGCTAACACAGACAGCTATGGAACCCCCGAAATTACAAAGGTAAATATCGGTGTCAGAAAGAACCCCGGCATTCTGGTATCTGGCCACGACCTGCGCGATTTGGAAATGCTGTTAGAGCAGACACAGGGAACTGGAGTGGATGTGTATACACATTCCGAGATGTTGCCGGCTCATTATTATCCCGCTTTCAAAAAATATCCTAACTTTGTTGGTAATTATGGGAATGCTTGGTGGAAACAAAAAGAAGAATTTGAATCCTTTAACGGGCCTATTCTAATAACAACCAACTGCATTGTTCCTCCTAAGGATAGTTACAAAAACAGACTTTACACTACCGGTGCTGCGGGATATCCGGGATGTACACATATTCCGGGAGAAATTGGCGAACAAAAAAATTTTTCTGCGATTATTGAGCATGCAAAAAAATGTGTCGCTCCGAGTGAAATCGAAACCGGTGAAATCATCGGCGGATTTGCCCATGCGCAGGTTCTGGCTTTGGCAGATAAAGTTGTAGAAGCTGTAAAAAGCGGTGCAATCAAAAAGTTTGTAGTTATGGCGGGCTGTGATGGTCGAGCAAAGAGCCGCGACTACTATACAGAATTTGCTAAGGCTCTACCAAAGGATGCTGTCATCCTTACTGCCGGTTGTGCAAAATATAAATATAACAAGTTGTCTTTAGGCGATATCAATGGCATCCCACGTATTCTGGATGCAGGTCAATGCAATGATTCCTATTCCCTTGCTGTTATCGCTTTGAAACTCAAAGAGGTCTTTGGACTTGACGATATTAACGATCTGCCAATTATCTATAATATCGCATGGTACGAGCAAAAAGCTGTTATCGTTCTTCTGGCTCTTTTATATCTTGGCGTGAAGAATATCCACCTTGGTCCTACACTTCCAGCATTTCTCAGCCCGAATGTTGCAAAGGTCTTGGTCGAGAACTTCGGCATTACAGGAATTGGCACCGTGGAAGATGATATGGAGAAGTTTTTCAGTATTAACGCATAAATAATACGTAAACGGTAAAACGTAAGTACCTTGACAAATATTAGACCGCTTTTGCGGCCATACTATTTATCATTTTGAAGTTTTGGGCTTCCGGATGTGCTCAGGCAGTGCTTCTGACCAGGG
>NZ_SLXA01000013.1 GCF_004340975.1 Frisingicoccus caecimuris | reverse complement strand
GTCCGTTCAGACTCATCAAGTGTTCACAGTCAAGAACTTTCGGGATTGTTTTATTGTTTAATTGTCAATGTCCATTTTTTGATGTTGCTCATTTCTGTCGTGCAACTTTTATAGGATAACACAGTTGCAAGCTTTTGTCAACATCTTTTTTTATTTTTTTAAGTTGTTTTTTCAACTTGTTTTGCTCTCTTGCGACAGCTTTGATAGGATACCATTTTTTTTTTAGATTGTCAATACATAATTTAAAAAAACTTTAAAAAGGTCGTGGATATGCCATAAAGGCATTTCCACGACCGCAATATCAGATAACCGGACCAAGGCAATGAATATCTATGGATGTAAAATACTGAATAGCTTCATTTTTTGTCATTTCGCCATTAAGTACACGCAACATTTTCTGGAATGCTATCTCGCCGATCTCATCAATACTGTTTTTGCCCTCGATGATAACGCCGGCATTAACGTCCATATCATTCTTCATGTGCTCATAGGTATTCGGATTGCCACAAATTTTAATCACTGGCATACACGGGAATCCCTGAGGTGCGCCGCGCCCTGTAGAGAACATCATGAACTGAGCTCCTGTAGCTGCCATACCTGTAAGGATTTCCGGCTCACGACCCGGAGTGTCTTTGATCCATAATCCTTTACAGCCTGCTGCATGCTCAGGATATTCAAGAACACCCTGAATTGGCCGGCTTCCGGATTTCATAATAGCTCCAAGGCTTTTCTCCTCGATAGAACTTAAACCACCGGCCATATTACCAGGCGTCGGTTGACCTTTTCTCATATCGCATCCAATGGCTTTCGCACGAGATTCCATTGCATCGACAATCTGGTAGATTTTCTGTCCTACCGGACCGTCTTCTCCGCCAACGGCACGTTTGGCCAGAAGATGTTCTCCACCGATAAATTCTGTGGTTTCACCAAAGATAACCGTTGCGCCAAGATCCACAAGCTTATCTGCAACATAACCGATGACACAATTGGAGGCAACACCGGAAGTTGTATCGGAAGCACCGCATTTAATAGACATGACAACATTAGAAATATCCATCTCTTCGCGCTGCATTCCGGATATTTCAAGCACCATATTGCGTGCGATATCTGTTCCTGTCTGAATGGCATTAGATACTCCGCCAAGTTCCTGTATGCGAATGATATCAACCGTCTTACCGGTAGCAGCAAGTTCTTTGTACATCCGTTCCACATCTGTGCCTTCACACCCAAGACTTACAATGAGTACGGCGCCCAGATTTGGACTCTTACCAAGACTGATCAGTGTATCGGTAACTCTTTCCAAGTCCGGAGGCATCTGGCAACACCCCTGATGATGCGGAAATGTTACGCATCCCTGCACCTGCCTGCAAATAGCTGATGCCACATCAGAAGCGCAGGTTACACTTGGGATGATGCCCACATAATTTCTGATTCCTATCTGTCCGTCGGGACGTGGATAGCCTTTAAACACATATCCCATTATTCATGTCCTCCTTCCAAATCTCCGCGGCCACGCTGGCTGTCCATATTATGAACATGAACATAGTCTCCGGCAGCAATCTCCTGAGTCGCAACACCAATTGCCTCACCATATTTAATAACCTCTTCACCAGGATGGATATCTGTCAGTGCCACTTTATGTCCATAAGGAATATCAGACAAAATTCGAATCTGAGATTTATTTCCCTTTTTGTCTACAACATCTGCTGTCATATCTGCTGTCACATTATTGGTAAAAACAGTCGCCACATTGTCTTTATCAATTGCTTTTAAAGCAAATACATTTCCCATGAAAATCCCCCCTTTATGCGTTTGCACGATTCAGCAGATCTTCCCATCTTCTATCTACTTCGGCCTGAATCTCAGCGATCAGGTGCTGATTCTCAGGTTTAAAGAGATGTGCAAATCTTCCCTGAGTCTTTAAGAACTCTTCAATCGGAAGTTTCTGTTTTGGTATATAATTAACAACCCATTTATCTCCATCATAGCATTCAAACAACGGCCAGAAACATGTATCTACTGCAGCCTTGCAGATGTCCATAATATCCGGTGTATTATAACGCCATCCACGTGGACAAGGCGCCATAATATTCAGGAATGCTGCACCCGGCGTATAAATTGCCTTTTCAGATTTAATATGAAGATCTTTGAAGTTCTGTACAAAAGTTGTCTGAGCCACATATGGAACATGGTGAGCTGCAATAACTTCTGCCAGATCCTTACGATTCTGAGGTTTTCCGTTGCTGACCGTTCCTACTGGGGTTGTTGTAGTATCTGCATATTGTGGTGTGGCAGAAGAGCGCTGAATACCTGTGTTCATGTATGCTTCATTATCATAGCAGACATAGACCATATCTGTATTTCTTTCCATAGCACCCGAGAGGGACTGGAAACCAATATCATAGGTACCACCATCGCCTCCAACAGCAATAAACTTATATGTACTGTCAATTTTACCCTTTTTAGCCATGGCACGGTATGCTGCTTCGACACCGGAACATGTAGCTGCAGCATTCTCAAAAGCTGTATGAATATAGGAATCTTCCCATGCTGTATATGGATAAATGAAAGTAGAAACTTCCATACAACTTGTTGCATTACTGATAACTGCATGATCTTCCGGCTTTACAGCCTTTAATACGTTGCGAAGTGCGATGGACGCACCGCATCCTGCACACATTCTATGCCCGGCTGTTAATCTGTCCGGACGCTCCATATATTCTTTAAAATTATATGCCATCGTTGATTCCTCCTTATCCCCTTAATGACAGGTAACGATAAGCCTGTCCCACTGTTCCGTCTGCTTCGATTTTCATCATATCTTCATAGACACTTGTAAGACTTGCCACTGTCACATCACGACCGCCGATACCGTAAACATAGTTAACAACCTTTACTTTTGAACCCATGTCATACAAAGCGCTCTTAACATCTGCGCCCAGAGGTCCATTTAAGGTATTAAAGCTTTCTGTACGGTCCATGCAGGCAACAACTTTTACATTTTTGAGTGTTTCTGCCACCTGAGAAGCCGGGAATGGACGGAACATACGAATCTTTAAAAGGCCGGCTTTGATTCCTTTCTCACGCAAAGCGTCTACAGCATCCTTACCTGTACCTGCAGCACTTCCCATAATGACCATAGCGTAATCGGCATCATCCATCTTATAAGCCTCAAAGAAACCATAATCTCTTCCAGATATCTGCTTGAATTCTCTGGCAACTTCGAGCATAACTTTCTTAGAATTCTCCAATGCCTCAAGATTGGCTTTTTTAGATTCCATAATATACGGTGGATTCGCATAAGGACCAACCGCCAGCGGTTCCTGCGCATTTAAAAGATAATGTTCCGGTTTATATTCACCTACAAACTTCTTAACGAGATCATCTTCGAGAAGTTCAATATTTTCAACGCCGTGACTGATAATAAAACCATCCTGGCATACCATGATCGGGAGACGTACATCCGGATGCTCTGAAATTCGAAAAGCCTGGATCATATTGTCATACGCTTCCTGATTGTTTTCAGAAAAAAGCTGAATCCATCCTGCATCACGGGCTCCCATGGCATCTGAATGGTCGCAGTTAATATTAATCGGGCCAGAGAGAGCACGATTGACAAGAGCCAGAGCCAACGGCAATCTGTCAGAAGCTGCGACATAAAGCATTTCCCACATAAGTGCAAGCCCACAGGATGATGTTGCGGTCATAGCACGAGCGCCGGCAGCAGATGCGCCAATCGTTGCGCTCATCGCACTATGTTCACTTTCTACAGGAACAAACACGGAGTCCACCTGACCGTTAGCCACATAACTCGAAAAATACTGTGGTATCTCAGTCGAAGGTGTGATAGGAAAAGCAGCAACAACGTCAGGGTTAATCTGGCGCATCGCTGTAGCAATAGCCTCATTACCGGATAATCTTTCTCTGATAGACATTATTTCTCACCTACTTTCATAGTAATAGCGCCAAATGGACATACTTTCGCACAAATACCGCACCCTTTACAGTGCATCATATCAAATTCCTCACGTTTTTTATTTTTTACAGGAATTGCCGAATCCGGACACGCCGGAACACAGAGCAGACACTGCTTACATTTTTCAACATCAAAGGCCGGCGTATCCACACGCCATTCACCTGTATTAAACTGTACGGCTGTACTGCCGCCGGTAACAATTGCACCCGGATTCAAATTCTGCCATGTTACCATAACGTCTTGTTCTTTTATATCTGTTTTCATAATCAGTTAACCTCCTTCAACGCAATCTCAAGAGCCTTCATATTGCCATCGATCACCGCCGGCTTGGATGCAAATTTGTGAGCATAGGATTTATGCATGTCCTCAAGGAAAGCTCCTTCTTCCATAACACCGGTAACTTTTACAACAGCTGCCAGCATTGGAGAGTTCGGGAAATATTTTCCAAGCGCTTCCATGGAAATTTTCCTGGCATCAATGGTGTAAATATCGCCATGATAGCCTTTTTGGGCAAGCTCTGCTTTTACTTCTTCTTTACTTCTTTGAGTATTAACGATAATTGCTCCGCCTTCTTTGATACCGGATGCCACATCAACACATTCAATCAATGTCTCATCAACAACAACGACATAATCCGGATCGTAAATATTGGAATGTACGCGGATAAGATTTTTACTCAGTCTGTTATAGGCAGTAATCGGAGCGCCCATACGTTCTGGCCCATACTCAGGAAATCCCTGAACATACAAACCATTATTGAAAGCCACATCAGCCAAAAGAAGGGCTGCTGTTTTAGCTCCCTGCCCACCACGGCCATGCCATCTGATTTCAATTAAGTCTTTCATTTTTTATTACCTCCTGTTTTATCTCAAGGCGGTGGCAGGGCATTCACTACACCCTGCCACCGTTTGTAAGCATGAATATGAATTCAATTATTAATTATAATACAACTGCAAGAACATAAGATACGATACATACAATAACACCCAAGCCAATACAAATACCAACGGTTTTACTCATGATCTTGCCATCAGAACCACTGGCACCGATAGCTGCAACACCGATCGCGATACTCTGTGGAGAGATAAGCTTACCAATGCCGCCGCCGGCCAGGTTTGCAGCGACAAGCATAACTGGGTCGGCCCCAATTAATTCTGCAACCTCATACTGCATCTTAGCAAACAGAACACCGGAGGATGTTGTGGAACCTGTAACGAATGTGCCGAGGATACCACAGATTGGTGCAAACAGTGGGAAAATGGAGCCCGTCAGCGCTGCAAGCATTTCTGCAATAGACGTTGTCATTCCACTGTAACCCATAACTTTCGCCAAAGCGATGATGGCGATAACAGTAACCATAGCCTTCCACATATTCTTCAATGTCTGACCAAGAGTGGAAATCATCTCGCCAACTCCCATATGCTGAGCAAAGCCACCGATAATACCTGCAAAGAGAATCAATGTACCAGCATTGCCAATCCATGACAAACTGATCGTAGAGGCGCCTTCACCAGCATAAACAGAAAACTTGGTGGTAAACTGTGCAAGGAAACTGTTGACAGGTGCAACCAGTTTAGATGTTCCAAGCAGGAAAACGAGCATTAATATATAAGGAAGTACAGCCGCACCCATACCAAATTTGGCCTCGACTGCTTTTTCATTATCTGTATCTGCTGTAATCATATATGCAGGATCATCTGTAGGTTTCATTTTCTTTGCAAAAACAACAAGAGCAATCAAACAGATAACACAACCGATAAGGTCAACAAATTCAGCGCCTACAAAATTGCCGACAAGAGCCGCAGGAACAATGTAAGAAACGACTGCAACAATTGTAAACGGAATCATGCCTTTAAAAGGATTTTTGCCGCCACAGGATTTTCCAGTCATCCAGATAATGATAAATGGAACGATGATCGCAGGGATAATCAGCATGTTAATAGCCGGTCCGGAAAGCAAGGCCGGATCAAGGCCAACAGCATTGGCAGTGGATGTTGTCGGAATAGCAACAGAACCAAATGGCGGTGCGATGGAATTGGCAACCAGGCATACTACAGCAGAAAAGATCGGATCAAATCCAAGACCGACCATCATTGCTGCAGGAATGGCAACAGGCGTACCGAATCCAGCGATCGCTTCCATGAACCCCCCAAATCCCCATGTAAGGATCATAACAAGAACTCGTTTATCATTTGTAACAGATGTTAACAGACGTTTGATCATTTCCATAGCGCCTGTTTTCACACAAACATTGTATGTAAACATAGCAGCAAGGATAATAAGACAGATCGGCCAGATTGCACTAATCGCACCTTCTAAAGCAGCCGTAAGAGACTGAGCCACTGACAGGCTGAAGGATGGAATAAGCAAACTTTCAACAATAGAGATGCCCAGTGCAATGAGACAGCCAATATAGCCAGGCATTTTGAGCACCAGGAAGGCAATGAACAGCCAAATGATCGGCAACAATGCCAAAATAAATTCTAAACCCATAATAAACCCCTTTCCTGGATATACTAACCTTTTCTTCATCCATTTTCCCATTGGCGCAAACGTCTGAAAATCGCCCTCCGACAAAAACAGATAAATTCAAAAGTTATTATCCATATAAAAATATCGTACTACCGACAGAATAAATATCGTTACTATTCTGTCCGGTATATTTTGTTAAATTATACTATATTTTTTGAAAAATGTCTATTATTTTTCTTGTTTTTTGTCAAAAAATTTAATTTATTCAAATTGTTTATTTTTTAACCATTTTAACGCTTTATTTGTTTAAATTGTTTATTTTTTAACCATATTATCCAATTTTTTGTTGAATTGTTTATTTTTTATCACAGTTTACCCATCAATTCTCTGAGATTCGATATTCCTGTAAGTTCAATTTCTTCTTTATCGACCCCTGTCATATTTACTTTTGGAAGAATACACCGTTGAAACCCAAGTTTTTTAGCCTCCTGAATACACTGGGCTGCCATGCTGACCCCCCGTACTTCTCCGGCCAATCCGACTTCCCCAAAAACAATCGTCTTTTCATCCACCGGAAAATCTTTATAACTCGAAATAATTGCTGTAACAACAGCTAAATCCAATGCAGGAGCATTCAGCTTCATCCCTCCGGCAATATTCACATAGGCATCCCAATTGGACAGTGATAAGCCAAGCCGTTTTTCAATAACAGCCATCAGTAAATTGACCCGGTTATAGTCCATTCCGGCAGCTGTTCTGCGGGCCATATTAAAATTTGTCCGGCAGACGAGAGCCTGCACCTCTACCATTACCGGACGGGTTCCCTCCATTAAACAGGCCACTACTGAACCAGAAGCTCCTTCCGGACGACCATCAAGAAGATATTGTGACGGATTTAACACTTCCGTCAGCCCCTTCTGGCCCATTTCAAAAACACCAATCTCATTCGTTGAACCAAAACGATTTTTCACACTGCGCAGTATCCGATAAACAGCATGGCGCTCCCCTTCAAAATATAAAACCGTATCTACCATATGTTCAAGGACACGTGGTCCGGCCACAACCCCTTCCTTTGTCACATGACCAACGATAAACACTGTCACTCCCAAAGTCTTTGCGATTTTCATAAAAACGCCGGTAGATTCACGAACCTGGGATACGCTTCCAGGTGCCGAACTAACATCACTTTTACACATCGTCTGAATGGAATCAATAACAACCAACTGTGGTTTAATCCGCTCGATGACCTCCTGAATCGCCTCCAGATCTGTTTCACACAACATCATCAGATCACCACCATGATTTCCAAGTCTGTCTGCCCGAATCTTAATCTGTTGAAGAGATTCTTCGCCGGAAATATAAAGGACCTTGTGCTTTTGCGATACAAGAAGCAGACACATCTGAAGCAGCAAAGTAGATTTTCCAATTCCGGGATCACCTCCAACTAAAACCATGGAACCTTCCACAATGCCACCACCCAGTACCCGGTCAAATTCCCGGATTCCGGTGGATATCCGTAAACTATTTTCTCCGCTTACCTTTGAAAGCAGCGTCGGATTCTGTTTTTTTATAAGTGACGCCCTTTTCTGAGAATTTCTGGTGACAATAACTGGTTCTTCCACAAATGTATTCCATTCTCTGCATCCCGGGCACTGTCCCATCCATTTAGCCGATTCATACCCACAAGACTGACAATAAAAAACGTTTTTCCCTTTTGCCATAATGCCTTTCCTTTCTTACTGCACATTTAAATCAATACTAAAAAAAATGGGCTGTCACCATCGCAACAGCCCAATTACATCTTCGGTTACATTTTCTTTACAACAACACTTTCAGGTTTACCAGTAAACTCCACACTGATGACCAGCTTGCCGCCAAGATTTGTTTTCATTGTACCCATATGAAAACCGTCAATCATCACTTCATATTCGCTCTCTGCTTCCAGTTCCAGAGTAACCTGCGCCTGTTCCTCACCCTCAACCTGAAATTCAATCATCTGATCTGTCACTTTCATATGATGTACGGTAGTTCCTGGTACAGATTCATAGATAAAAGATTCATTCTTCTCAAGTTTCGTAATCTCCTTAAAGGTTTTTACTTTATAGCTATCTCCCTGAAACTCAAATCCAGACAACTTGGATTTTTGTTCTAAAGTATAATCACCAAAACTTAATGTTCCATCAGATTCTGAACGAATCAATTCACTAATTACTGCCATGGTATTTTATCCTCCTAAATTAGAACACTGCTTTATCTAACAGTATGTCTTTACATCCTTGACAAGACCGAAAAATCTTATCAACTATGCTCATTATATCTTATTTTTTTTATTTACGCCAGAGCATTCGGCGAGTTTATAGAAATTTTAATTTCTTTTCCATTCAAGGTCAGACGCACCTCATCTCCCCGCTGTATCTTGCCTCTGAGAATCTCCTCTGCCAAAAGGTCTTCCACCTTATTCTGAATTGCCCGTCTCAGCGGTCTGGCCCCATACACCGGGTCAAATCCGGCTTCAGACAGCATACGGAGAACACCTTCGGATGCATGAAGCCCGATTCCCATCTGTTCCAACGCTCTCTCAGAAATTTCATTCATCATAATGCTCACGATCTTTCGGATATGATCCTGAGTCAAAGAGTGGAAAACGATAATATCATCAATTCGGTTTAAAAATTCCGGTTTAAATATATGCTTTACTTCTTCCATAACAGCCGACTTCATCCGGTTATAATCGGCTTTTTCATCATCTCCCGATAAAAATCCTAATTTTTTCGGTGCAATGATACTGGATGCTCCTGCGTTTGAAGTCATAATAATCACCGTGTTTTTAAAATCCACCCGCCGTCCCTGAGAATCGGTAATATGCCCGTCATCAAGCACCTGAAGCAGAATATTGAACACATCCGGATGCGCCTTTTCAATCTCATCAAAAAGCAAAATCGAATATGGATTTCGGCGCACCTTCTCGCTGAGCTGGCCGCCTTCATCATAGCCCACATATCCCGGAGGAGAACCGATCAGCTTAGATACGCTATGCTTCTCCATATATTCGGACATATCCATCCGGATAATATTATTCTCAGAGCCAAACATTGCCTCGGCCAACGCCTTGGATAACTCTGTTTTGCCGACCCCTGTCGGTCCCAGGAACAGAAAAGAACCTATCGGACGTTTCGGATCTTTTAAACCCACACGTCCTCGCCGAATGGCTCTCGACACGGCCGTCACTGCTTCATCCTGTCCGACGACCCGTCGATGGAGCGTAGCCTCCATTCGCATCAACCGTTCCGATTCCTTTTCTTCCAGCCGCTTTACCGGAATCTTCGTCCAACTGGATACCACATCGGCAATATCCCTTTCCTGTACAACAATCTTTTTCTTATTGCGCCGTTCCACACTTCGCTGCATGGATGCGATTTCCGCTGAAAGAAGTCTCTGTTCCTTTCCAATCTCCGAAGCTCGATTCAGGTCACCGGAAATAATCGCCGCCTCCTTCGCTTCGTCCAGAGTTTCCATCTGTTTCGTCAGGTTTTGAAGCTCACCGCTCAGGCTCATTGATGATAACTTCACCTTTGCAGAAGCTTCATCGATCAAATCGATGGCTTTATCCGGCAAAAAACGATCATTAATATAACGCACAGACATTTTCACCGCCGCCTCGACAGCTTCATCCGAAATTGAAACCTGATGATGCGCCTCATAGGCCGGACGGAGTCCCCGTAAAATAGCTACACTTTCTTCCTCACTCGGCTCATTGGTCATTACTGGCTGGAAACGACGTTCTAATGCCGCATCCTTTTCGATATACTTACGATATTCTTCAATGGTTGTGGCACCAATAACCTGAATCTCACCTCTGGCCAGGGATGGTTTTAATATATTTGAAGCATCCAACGCGCCCTCTGCACCGCCGGCACCAATGATCGTATGAATTTCATCGATAAAAAGCAACACCTGACCATCATTCTTAACTTCGGCAATCAGATGCTTGATTCGCTCCTCAAATTCTCCCCTGTATTTAGAACCGGCCACCATAGCAGACAGGTCCAGTGTCATCAGACGTTTATCTTTTATCGTATCCGGCACACTTCCCTCTGCAATCCTTGCAGCCAATCCCTCGACCACTGCTGTTTTTCCGACACCCGGTTCTCCGATCAGACACGGATTATTTTTCGTTCGCCGACTCAGAATCTGGACCACCCGCCGGATCTCTGCATCTCTTCCGATCACTGGATCCAGTTTTCCTTCTTTTGCCATGCGGGTCAAATCCATACTATAGCTCTCCAACGCCGAGTTTTTCTCCTTAGAACCATTGTTCTTTCCAGCCATATATTCCTTTGCCATCGCCGTATTCATGCCCATAGCCGCCAGCAATTCGGAATAAATCTTCTGAATACTCACTCCAAGTGTATTTAAAAGGCGCAGCGCAATACAGTCCTTCTCTTTTAATAAAGCAATCAACAGATGTTCTGTCCCTATCTGTGTCTGATTGAGCCGTGCTGCCTCCCGGCTGCTGCACTCCAGTACCCGACGGGCTCTCGGCGTATAATCCGCCACTTCTCCGGACATCATATTGCCATCATTGATCAGCTGCTGAATCAAACGCAACATCTGTTCTTCCGTAACATCGTTCTGCAACAGAACCTTCGACGCAAGACCATCCACCGCACGAATCAGTCCTAACATCAGATGTTCGGTTCCGACATAGGTGTGATGAAGCTCTTCCGCTATATCTCTGGCATACTCTACTGCCCTTTCCGCCTGTCTTGTCAAACGATACTGCATAATCAACCTCCTGTTTGTCTATCTCTGTGAAACTTTCCCTGAGGAAAGTTCCGTATTATATCTCATCATAGTCGTCTTTGTCCGGATGCATAAAAGCATCATAAATTGCATCCACCATCTCATGTACTTCTTCTCTGCCGACGTTTTTACACATGGCCTCAGCCAGAACCGGCTGAAGCATATTCATGATCTGCTGAGATGCCAACACCTGATCGTAGTCGATTGCAATGACTGCGCCTTTCCGGCGATCCAGCTTAATATATCCTTCCTGCCTTAAAACTGAATAAGCTTTGTTCACCGTATGCATATTAATTCCTATATGGTCTGCCAGCTGGCGTACGGAAGGCAGGGAATCTCCCACAGTCAACTGAGACGTAGCAATTCCCATGACAATCTGATTGCGAAGCTGAATATATATCGCTTCATCACTGTTAAAATCAATTTTAATTATCATACTATCACCCGAATTCTATCTTTTGAATCGTTACACTTGTTATATATATAATATAACAAGTTGTTTGTGATGTCAATGCTTATAGATAATCAATCATTGACTTCAGTGAATCAAAAACACCATCCGGTTTCACATCTGATTTTTCGATATCCTCGGCTTTTGTCTCTCCACTGAGGACCAGAAGTCCTGCCGCTCCATTATTGACCCCTGTGGCCACATCCGTATACAGTCTGTCGCCGACAAATGCAATTTCCTCTTTTTTATGTCCGGTCCTGGCTAAAACCATATCCACCGTTTCGCCGCAGGGTTTTCCCAAATATCTTGGCTCCACTCCTGTAGAAAGTGTAATAGCCGCACACATAGCTCCACAGTCCGGTATAAAACCATTTTCAGTCGGACAGTTAATATCTTTGTGAGTAGCAAGGAAAACAGCTCCCTGACGGATATAAGTGCATACTCTTTCCAGTTTTTCATAGGTCAGAGTCATATCAAATCCAACGACTACCACATCCGGCATATCTTTCGTCAAACAAATTCCTGCTTCCCGAAACACTTCTTCCAGGGCCGGCGTGCCGGCCAGATAAACTTTTTTTCCCGGATAATTTGTTTTCAGATACTCGACCGTGACATCCCCCGACGTCATAATGTCCTCACAGGTTACCCGACAGCCCATACGGTTTAATTTTTCCACATACATTGCTCCGTTTTTTGACGAATTATTTGTAAAGAATACAAATTTTCTTCCGGTTTCACGGACTCGCTCTATAAATTCCAGGGCGCCGTCAATCAGATTTTCCCCAAGATAGAATGTACCGTCCATATCCAGTACAAATAATTTAATTTTATCAAAAAGCGCTTTCATAAGCCCTCCTCCTCTTCCGTACAGATCCGGATTTTAATTTAAAAAAAAGTCGATAAGTTCATTACCGACTCTTTTTCTTCTGTTCATTATACATGAAGTTTTATGCTTCATCAATAGCCTTTCCAATATCATGGCGCATGTATTTATTGTCAAAACGTACCCATTCGGTCGCTTTATAAGCATTTGCCCGGGCTTCTTTCAAGTCACTGCCCTTTGCCGTCACGCCGAGAACACGGCCGCCGTTTGTAACGATGCCTGCCTCTGTGCGTTTTGTTCCTGCATGAAAGCAGTAGTAGCCATCATGTTCCTTAAATGTATCCAACCCATCGATGACAAAGCCTTTATCATATTTGACCGGATATCCAGCAGAAGCCAGCACGACACAGACCGCCGCATTATCTTCAAATTCCAGCTGTATCTCATCCAGCCTGCCGTCAATACAAGCCTCAAAAACATCGATAATATCCGTCTTCATCCGAGGAAGTACAACCTGAGCTTCCGGATCGCCAAAACGAGCATTGTATTCAAGTACTTTAGGACCATCCTCTGTCAGCATCAGTCCGACGAAAAGAATTCCGACAAAATCCCGGCCTTCAGCTTTCATGGCTGCCATCGTTGGCTTATAAATATTTTCTTCACAAAAAGCTGCTATTTCCGGTGTGTAGAATGGACTTGGAGAGAAAGTTCCCATACCGCCGGTGTTCAATCCCTGATCACCGTCTTCTGCCCGTTTATGGTCCTGAGCAGAAGTCATCGGAACCACATGCGTTCCATCGCAGAAGCAAAGTACAGAAACTTCCCGGCCGGTCATAAACTCTTCGATAACCATACGATTTCCGGCTGAACCAAACTGTTTATCTTCCATAATGGTCTTTACACCATCTTTAGCTTCTTCTAATGTATTACAGATCAAAACACCTTTACCCAGGGCCAGACCATCTGCTTTCAGAACAATCGGCATTTTTGCGGTTTCCAGATATTCCAGCGCTTTCTGCGGATCATCAAAATTCTCATAAGCCGCTGTGGGGATATGATATTTTTTCATTAAATCCTTTGAAAATGCTTTGGAGCCTTCGATCATTGCCGCAAGCTGTCTTGGTCCGAATACCCGCAGCCCTTTCTCTTCAAAAGCATTGACGATACCGCCGACCAAAGGATCATCCATACCGACAACCGTCAGGTCAATGCCTTCCGCCACGGCAAACTCTGTCAATTTATCAAATTCCATGGCACCGATATTGACACATTCCGCATATTCTTCAATACCCGCATTGCCCGGCGCACAATAAATCTTATCTACACGCTCACTCTGAGCCACTTTCCATGCAATGGCATGTTCTCTTCCGCCGCTTCCTACAATCAGAACTTTCATGCTGTTTCCTCCTCTATGATGACACGGCCATCCTCGACCTTCACTTTACCCGCTGCAATTAAATCAATTGCTTTCGGCATAATCTGCCATTCCGCCTGTTCCATAATCCGGCGCTGTAAAATTTCCGGTGTGTCTCCGGTTTTTATTTCCACAGCTTTCTGCAGAATGATCGGTCCCGTATCCGTTCCCTCGTCAACAAAATGCACTGTGGCCCCGCTGACCTTAACACCTCTGGCCAGCGCCGCTTCATGAACACGCAGCCCATAATAGCCCGTACCACAAAAGGAAGGTATCAGGGATGGATGAACATTGATGATCCGATTTCTGAAATTCTGTATCATCTCCGGTGGAATGACCACCATAAATCCAGCCAGAACAATCAAATCTACATTTAAATCCATCAGAGTTTTTAAAAGGGTCTGATTAAATACTGCTCTGCTTTCAAAATCCTTCGGTGATATGCACATGGAAGGAATATGATGTTTCTCAGCTCTCTGAAGAGCTTTTGCATTTTTATTATTGGAAATGACCATAACGATTTCCGTATTTTTTATCGTTCCGTCCTCGATACGGTCAATGATCGCCTGAAGATTTGTTCCTCCTCCGGATACAAGCACCGCAACTCTCAGCATAATGTCACACCTGTTTCGCCTTCCACAGTTTCACCGATCACATAAGCTGTTTCACCTGCTTCTTCAAGCAGGGCCAGAGCTCTATCCTTATCTGACGGATTCACTGCAATAACCATACCGATACCCATATTGTAAGTATTATACATGACTTTTTCTTCCACATCACCCTTCTCAGCCATCAGCTTAAAAATAGCCGGAACTTCATAGGAATCTTTATGGACCACAGCGCGTACACCTTCCGGAAGCATTCTTGGAATATTTTCATAAAAACCGCCGCCGGTAATATGGCTGCAGGCCTTTACTTTCACACCGCCCTTTTTCAGGTTCTTTAATGCTTTGACATAAATTTTTGTCGGAGCAAGAAGGGCTTCGCCAAGGGTTTTTCCAAGGCAGTCATAATATGTATTTAATGACTCTTCTGTCATTTCAAAAATTTTACGTACAAGAGAAAAACCGTTGCTGTGAACACCGGAGGATGCGATACCGATCAGGGTCTCGCCGCCCTTTAATTCCTTTCCTGTGATCAAATCCTTTTTATCAACAATACCTACAGCAAATCCGGCCAGATCGTACTCATCTTCCGGATAAAAGCCCGGCATTTCTGCCGTTTCGCCGCCAATCAATGCCGCTTCGGACTGAACACAGCCTTCGGCCACACCACTGACAATCGTTGCGATTTTTTCCGGATAGTTTTTACCGCAGGCAATATAATCCAGGAAAAACAACGGCTCACCACCGGCACAGGCAATATCATTCACACACATAGCCACACAGTCGATACCGATCGTATCATGTTTTCCCATGATAAAAGCCAGTTTCAATTTCGTTCCGACACCGTCCGTACCGGAAACCAGCGTTGGCTCTTCCATATTTTTAAATTTCTCCAGGCCAAAAGCTCCGGAAAAACCACCAATATCTGTCAGTACTTCCGGCCGCATTGTCTTCTGCACAAATTTTTTCATCAACTTCACGGATTCATATCCCGCTTCAATATCTACTCCTGCATTCTTATAGTCCATAATTCATCCTCCTATTTACTTCACCGGATATTCACCGGTAAAACATGCCATACATAATGTGTTTTCTGTGCCTTTGCAGGCTTCTTTCAATCCTTTGACTGACAAAAAGGCCAGTGAATCTGCTCCGATCATATCCTGAATCTCTTTTGTTGTTTTATGACTTGAGATCAAAGAAGTCCGGTCCAGATCATTGCCGCCGAAATAGCATTCATTTTTAACCTCCGGCGCTGCGATTCGCATATGAACCTCCTTTGCTCCCGCATCCCGCAGAAGATCGACCAAAAGCCGTCCGGTCGTTCCACGAACCATCGAATCATCCACTACAACGACCCGCTTGCCACAGACACGACTTTTAATAACTGCCAGTTTCATCGTCACTCCCCGACGGACCATATCCTCAGTCGGCTGAACAAATTTATTACAGTAAAATTTATTTTTCAGGAAAGCATCTTCCAGCGGAAGATTTAATGCCTTTGCATAACCGGACGCTGCTGCAAGTCCGGAATTTGGCACCCAGACAATGACATCCGCATCTGCCGGAGCCTCTTCCGCAAGAATTCTCCCCATATCCTCTCTGGCCTCAAAAACCTCAATACCATTCAATACACTATCCGGTCTTGAGTGATAGATATATTCATAGGCACATAAAGCTCGCTTTTCTTCATGAATCTGCTGGAATGATTTAATACCATCCTGATTAATCGTCACAATCTCACCCGGCATCACTTCCCGGATAACTTCCACATCCAGCTCATTGTAAATACATGTTTCCGAGGAAAAGTAAAGAGAATTTCTCTTTTTCCCAAGAATCAGAGGTTTCATGCCCAGTGAATCCCTCACTCCGATAATCTTTCTCGGTGTCATCACGAGCAGAGCGTAAGCCCCGCGAAGCTTCGGCATTATATCCGCAATAGCTTCCTCAATGGTTTCAAAACGATTTCGTGCTCTGGAAATGAGAACAGAGATGATTTCCGCATCATCCGAGGTCTGAAAAACAGCCCCCTGAAGTTCCAGCTCTTTCCTAAGTTCCTCCGTATTTACCAGGCCGCCGTTTAAGGCTACGGCCATCTGACCGCTGGTATAACGGATAACAATTGGCTGTGCATACTCCCGAACATCACTTCGGTTTGAATGAAGCACATGACCAATCCCGGCATGGCCCTCCATACGGCTGAGAAGATTTTCATCGAAAACATCAATGACCATACCATCCTCTTTTTTATATTTAAACTGACCGTTCTGATTGATACATATACCCGTCGCATCCATTCCTCGATGCTGCATGGAAAAGAGTCCATAATAAATCGACGCTGCGGTACTGAAAGCATCGGTGTTATTGTTGTACATGGCAAATAATCCGCTGCGACTCATAAAACCCCCTCCTATTACATCTGCTTCAAATATTCTTCATATTTAACGCCTTCTAATTTTTCTGCTTTTTTTAAAACGGTCTGATTCAGACCCTCGGCGTAATCTTTTAAGCGTTTGGAAAGTTCGCCATCGGTTGTCGCCAGAATCTTTGCTGCCAGCAGCCCCGCGTTCTGAGCGCCGTTGATGGCCACGGTTGCTACCGGGATTCCCGGAGGCATCTGAACAATGGAGTACAGCGAATCCACACCGCCGAGAGCTTTTGTCTGTACCGGTACACCGATGACCGGAAGAACTGTCATCGCTGCCGTCATTCCCGGGAGATGAGCGGCGCCGCCGGCTCCGGCAATGATTACTTTAATGCCTCTTTCTTCCGCTGTTTTTGCATATTCACATAAACGATCCGGTGTCCGATGGGCCGATACGATCGTCAGCTCATAAGCTACCTTCAGTTCATCCAATATTTCTGCCGCTTTCGACATGACTAGTAAATCTGAATCGCTTCCCATAATAATTCCAACTTTTACGTCCATGGTACTTTCCTCCTGATTCTAAAATGATATTTTTGAATGGGCCAGACGGGCTTTCGAAAGCGCTTCTTCCACTGTCGGCGCTGTCACTGTAATATGTCCCATCTTCCGGCCTTTAGATACTTTTTCTTTGCCATAAATATGTACCTTCACTTCCCCAATGGCATAAGCCTCATCCAGTCCTTTGACCTCTGCTTTGTCCACCGGATACTGACCGATAATATTTTTCATGACTGTCGGCCGGAGAAGTTCTGTACTTCCCAAGGGCAGGCCGAGGATTCCACGGATATGATTCTCATACTGAGAAGTCACACAGCCTTCAATCGTATAATGTCCTGAGTTATGCGGTCTCGGTGCCAATTCATTGACGAGGACCTGACCGTCTCCAGTGACAAATAATTCGATACACAGCATACCACAGGCATTAAAAACATGGACCGCCTCTCTGGCAATATCCATTGCTTTTTTTGTACATTCATCACTGATATCCGCCGGAACAGTCGTCTCATCCAAAATGCTGTCTTTGTGTACATTTTCCGCCACCGGGAATACCTTTACATCGCCGTTTACACTGCGGCAGACAAGTACGGACACTTCCTTTATAAACGGACAGAAGGCCTCTACCATGAGCGGCAGGCTGCCTGCTCCTAAAGCTCCAAACGCGCTTTCCACGTCGGCTTCTGTGTTCACCGGTGCATTGCCTTTACCGTCATAACCGCCGGTACAGGTCTTTAACATCATCGGATAACCAAATACTTTTCCAGCCTCCCGGATATCTTCCGGCGTTTCCACTTTCTTAAAATCCGGTACCGGAAGTCCATGTTTTTTCAGCCATTCCTTCTGATGATATTTGTTCTGAATGTGAAGCAGTGTCTCGCTGGACGGATAGACCTTATGCCCTTCCGCCTCAAGCTCCTGCAACGCTTCCGCATTAATATGTTCAAATTCATAAGTCACCACATCGACTTTTTCAGCCAGTTCATGGAAGGCCCGAACATCGTCAAATTCTGCCACAATGTGCTCATCCGCAATACTGTCTGCCGGACACTTTGGTGTCGGATCCAGAATCACAAAATAAGTATCCAGACGTTTTGCGTCCAAAATCATCATCTTTCCAAGCTGGCCGCCGCCAATAATTCCTATTCGATACATACGCTAAAGCCTCTCTTTGTCATATTCAAGTACGTCCTGGCGCACTAAACTATTTTCATTGTACCTGTCCATTTTTTATCCGTCAATAGCCGTCCACCAAAAAAAGGCCCGAAACAGGGCCTTTTTTTTCGACTTATTAAAGGCGCTTATTAATGTTCATTAATGAATGTTAAGCGGCATGTTTAAGTCCTCCGTTCCCTCCAAAATGAAACGACCGTCCCGTAGAATTGGAAACATATTTTCATCTTTATCAATCACCAGAATCTCTTCAATTTCATCGTATGGAATCGTAATGTCCGTATGGCAGTTAAAATAGGCCTGAAAACCTTCTTCATTTCGTCGGGCTGAAATTTCATTTTCCCTGGCAATAATTTCTTTACCGTCCGGATTAAACACCGCATGATCCTCCGCTCGGGAATAACAGGTATCCCCAATCGCAAAATGAGGCCCCATTTTTTCCACGATCAGTATCGGCAGCCGCTCGGTAATCCCATATTTTCTCGCTGCCGCATAAGCCGTCGTATTCGTCCCGATGGCAAACTCTCCGAGGGGCAGACTATCCCGCCCGCCCAAAAGATAGTCTTTGATCAGACGTCGATTGCTGTCCCTGTTTTCTGAATTGCCACAGTCGAAGCTCACAATCCGGCCATCAGCAAAACGCAGCATCAGGTCTTTAAAATAAATTCCGTTTAAATAGACACTGGTGGCATGGAGCAGTCCTTCTGTACCCGTCAGCATCGGACTGGTAAACACTTCACCAAGAGGAATATTGACATCGGCACAGCAATTTTCAAAATTCGTCTCCTTATCCGGATGTTTCAATGGGTGAAGCCGTACCTTCATCACAGTTCTGTTAGGATATTTTCCACGGACATAAACATATTCCCCTTTGTCCAAAACGTCAATGAGCTTCTGCTGAATCTCCCGGTAGACATTATTATCCAGTGTATTCACTTTGACAATTTCATCAAAGACCGCTTCGTAATCCCGTCCAATATCCGGTGTCGGAAAAGCAATGATGGTAAAGCTGATTTCAGAACTTTTCATATACTGTTCCGCCAATCCGGCCTGAAGATCAGAAAACTCTGCCTCCAGTTTTTGCTGCTTTGGACTGAGGTGGCAGGCATTCTCCTTGACAGCCGGAGCAAATGGCAATTCGCCAAAGGTCTCAAAACAAGCGGGCCCTGCATTGACAGAAATCCATTCCCGGCATTCTTCATAGGCTTTTTTCAGCGCCGCAAGATACCGGTTGGCCATAGCCCTATCATAATAAAGAGCCTTATCTTTACAATGGTCAAACTCAAATTGAGGATTGACACTTTTTCCCTGATATCCAATACGTACCTGACGGCGATTGAGAATGGTTGTTGACGCCGGGAAAAAGACCGGTTCCAATCCCCGCTCCCTGAATTTCTCCACAGCGCTGCGGAACACTCGTTCAAAGCCAAGACTGCCTCGAACCGTCACATATTTTTTATTTTCTAAAGATATACGATTGATTTCAAATCCGCGGATATACCCGTCTACAAAGGTTTCCGCCATGGCATTAATGGCTTTTTCTGAGAGCCGATTCATATATTCTGCAGTTCCAAGCTCGGTATCAGATATGTACTCTCCAAATCGATATAAATATCTGAGGTCCGTTAAATCTTCCGACATGATAATCGATTTAATGGACGAAAAATCCGGCTCCTGCTGCTCATGAATCCGCCAGGACACCATCTCATCGCTGTAATCACTGACATACCAGTAAACAGCCTTCGCAATAGCTTCGACAGAAGGCAGAATACCCTCTTCTTCTCCATAGACAAAATCTGTATAAACTTCCACAAACAATTCCCATAAAATGACAACAGCTTCCAAATGGCCCGTCATCCATTGAGAAAAAGACCGGTAAATCTCACTGGCCAAAAATGAAAAAAGCTGGCCATATGCTTTTCCAAAAGACTCTGTTGTCCTGTCCGGATTGGCGTAGCTGATCTCATAATCCTGCCGCAGTGGCCGATACATCTCTTCATAAAAGGACTGCCATTCTTCCAATGACCAGTCTTTAAAATCATGGGACAACTTCCATTCCCTGAAATTATCCAACCCAATCATCCAGGAGGCCATCTGTGAAAAAAAGTCTTCCCAGGGGAATCCCTTCGTCGTTCTTTTTCCAATTTCTTCAGGAATTTCCCGAACGCGCATCATGACGAGCTTGTACCGTTCCATCAAAAATGTTTCTTCTTCCATTTTTACTCCCTGATTTCTATAAAATAACCTTCAAAATTCCTATAAGGAAAATGACCACATGACATACAGCGGACGCTGCACACACTCTGTAACCAATATACAGACATTTTCCTGCCACATCAATTCTGGACTGATTCTTTCTGGTGGTGACTGCACCTGCAATGCTGGCGACCATCGTCACATAAGGTATCAAACAGAATGCGCCGCTCATTGTGCCATTTTTATAAATGCCAACTCCAATAAAGAAAAACAGCACGGCAAAAGATATAATTCCCACGGCAAATGCGTACTCTCCCGACTTTGTCCACCGCTTTTCAACCTTCGTAAAACTGTATACTTTATTTGACAAACCACTGCCTCCTTATCTGATTCATCAGCCAGAACACTATGTAGCCAATGATACCCCCCACTGTATTCAGAATCAAATCGTCCACATCGAAGGAACCTACCTTGAAGATCAACTGGATACATTCAATAAATAAACTCAATAAAAATGTCAGACCCAGGACCCGAAAAAACCTCCGGTTCTTTCTGCTGACAATGGGCACCATCACTCCAAATGGGATGAATGCCAGCACATTTCCAAAAAGATTCAGTAAAAATGCCTCAATGCCCACCAATTCTCTATATGTATAAAACCTCATAATCTCTTTAAATGGTACAAGATTATAACGATATGTATTCTGCACCTCCGTCCGGCCATAGCCTTCGCTCCAGAAACAGACATAGGCCAGAACCATCAAATATATAATCAGGAACACGACTGTGCCCCATTGGATTTTCTTCATTTTACACCTTCTATATAACTTTAAAACGAAAGAAAAGGACATTCACAAGTCCTTTTTCTTTCGTTTTCTGAAAAAATCAACTTTTAGAAAAGCAAATGCCGTTTATCATTCAATAATCGGCCGCCGCAGACGATCGATAAAACACCCACCGTCACACCAACAATGATAGATACAATACCCATGGCGATATTCGTGCCGCCGATACGTCCCATTGATTTATAAAGCTTTTCATCCATAGAGCATCCTCCTCTATTTGACACCGTACTGTGCATAATAAGCATCAATTGCTTCTTTCAAAGTATCATCGATAATGATCTTGCCCTTATACGGTCTATTATACAAATATTCAACAACCTCTGCCATGGATACAATCGCACTTGTCTCAAATCCATATAAATCTTTAATTTCATCCAAAGCGCTCTTCGCGCCACCCTTACCGACTTCCATACGGTTCAGAGAAACGATAAGACCTTTAATTTCCACATCTGCCTGAGCCTTAATGATCGGGAAAGTTTCTTCGATGGATTTTCCGGAGGTTGTCACATCTTCGATAATAACGATCCGGTCACCGTCTTTGAGTTTTGTTCCGAGCAGAATACCTGTGTCCCCGTGATCCTTCACTTCTTTACGATTGGAACAGTAACGAATATCCTTTCCGTATAACTCACTGATCGCCATTGTTGTGGCAACTCCCAGGGGAATACCTTTGTAAGCCGGTCCAAATAACACATCAAAATCCAGACCGTAGTTATCATGAATCGCCCTGGCGTAATATTCACCAAGACGGCGGAGCTGTGTGCCTGTCACATAGGCTCCTGCGTTCATAAAAAACGGAGATTTTCTTCCGCTCTTTAATGTAAACTCACCAAATTTGAGTACATCGCTTTCGACCATAAATTCAATAAATTCCTGTTTATATTGTTCCATGGTTTTCTCCTCCTCTATGCCTGACAGTATTTTTGAATCACTGCTGCGGCTGAACCGTCCGTCAGCGCATCCATATAATCCTTTTTCTCTTTTGTGAGCATCTGACCCAATTCTACAATCATTTCAGGGATCTGTGACGCCAGAATGGTACCCACTTTTTCTCCAAAGCAGCTCGTATCCATACCGACATGTCCTCCGATAAAACAGTCAAAAGCTTCTTCCATCACGCCGTCCACTTTAACTTTGCGTCCGGAAAAGCCCATGGCTGCGACCGGATGTCGTGCGCAACAGTTCGGGCAACCGCTGATGTAGAGCTTCGGCAGACGATCTTCATTCAGTTCTGCGTTGACAACCGCTTTCTCTACCGCCTGACAAAGTTTCTGACTCTGGTTGACACCGGCCTGACAGGTCGGCGTACCAATACAGCTCACAGACATCCGTATTGGACTCAGCATCATACAGTCTTCCATTACTTTTAACATTTTTTCTGCCTCGTCCTTTGACAGATTTCGTATATACAATTCCTCATCCATACTCAGACGAATCTCTGCATCCGGGATATCTGAAAGAATCTCCTGAATCTTCCTTCCCTCTTCTAACTTAAGCTGTCCACAGAGTGGATGCAGTATTACCGTAAAATAACCTTCCTGTTTCTGCGGCAAAATCAGAGGGTTTTCTGACTCCGCTGCCGCATCGCCCACTTTTTCGGAATCCACATTTTCTCGCCAAACCAACGGTGTAATACCGTCAAAATGACATTCTTTTTTAACGTCTTCCAGATGCTTTTTATAACATTCCATAAAGGCTTGCACACCCATACGGCGCGGTATGAAACGTACCCTTGCCCGGGCTTTGTTCGTGTAATCACCCTCGGCCATAAAGAGACGGACCATCGCCTCTACATAATAAAGAACTTCTTCCGGTGCCACCAACTCATCATAAGGAATCCCCAGAGCCGGCTGACCGCCCATTCCTCCAGCCAGCCACAGACGGAACATCGGTTTTCCCTCATCAAGAACACCGATAAATCCCATATCATTCACTGTTGCACAGCCTGTATCCGAAGCACTTGAAGAGAAGGCCACCTTCAACTTTCTCGGTAACTTGTATCCTGTGGCATTGCGCAAAAAGTAGTCGCCGACCTGACGGGCATAAAGCGTCACATCAAAAACTTCCTCCGGGTCTACACCGGCCATTGGTGAGAGAGATACATTTCGAGGGAAATTTCCACCGCCACCCCGGGTAAACAAATCCTGGTCAATGGCATCTCTCATAATGTCGCACACATCGTCAATACTCAGATCATGAAGCTGTACAGCCTGGCGCGTCGTCAGATGGATTTTATCCAGACCATACTTCCCGGCATAATCCAAAATCAATGCAAAATGTTCTCTTGACACAATGCCTGACGGTGTCCTCAGACGAATCATAAACTTTCCCGTCTCCTTCTGGGCATAGCTTCCCATACCGCCGGAAAATCCTTTAAACTCCGCTCTGGTCAATGTTCCGTCCAGAAATTCATGCCCTCTTTTTCGAAATGCTTCAACCTCTTCCTTCAATAATTTCTTATATGCTTCCATTACTGTCATTTTACCTTTCCAATCAAATCACGGATGTCATCAACACCCATCCGTCTCATATAAGATTCAATCCCGGCTGCCACCTGCTCCGTGGCAAATGGATTATTAAAATTAGCCGTTCCCACAGCTACCGCTGTAGCGCCGGCCAAAATAAATTCCATGGCATCTTCGCCGGTCTGTATACCGCCCATACCGATAATCGGAATATTTACCGCATTGGCCACCTGATAGACCATACGCACAGCAATCGGCTTAATAGCCGGTCCTGAAAGTCCTCCGGTTTTATTGGCGAGGGCAAAATCCTGTTTGTAAATATCAATCTTCATTCCTGTTAATGTATTGATCAATGACAGAACGTCGGCGCCGCCGGCCTCTGCCGCCTTTGCCATCTCTGTAATATCTGTCACATTCGGACTCAACTTCATGATGACCGGCTGCTTTGCCACTTTTTTCACCGCTTTGGTGATTGCCTCTACAGCTTTCGGATTCTGACCAAAGGCAATGCCGCCTTCCTTCACATTCGGACAGGAGATATTGATTTCCAATAAATCTACCGGCTCATCGCTCAAACGTTCCACAACCTCCAGATAATCCTCTGTCGTCTTTCCACATACATTGACAACAATCTTTGTATCAAACTGCTTTAAAAATGGAATATCCCGCCGAATGAGCACATCAATCCCCGGGTTCTGCAAACCGATGGCATTGAGCATGCCGCTGGCTGTCTCTGCAATACGCGGTGTCGGATTTCCAGGCCATGGCACATTGGCTACACCCTTTGTGACCACTGCCCCCAACTTATTTAAATCAACAAATTCCCTGTATTCTGCGCCGGAGCCAAAAGTCCCAGAACCTTCCATCACCGGGTTTTTAAGTTCCACACCGGCAAGATTTACTTTCGTATTCATCAAAGTTCCACCTCCCGTGCATCAAAAACCGGACCGTCTTTACAGATTCGTTTGTTGTGTACATGTGAATGTTCATCCACATCCTTAGACTGGCAAACACAGGCCAGACAAGCCCCAATACCGCAGGCCATCTTTTCTTCCAGGGAAATCTGTGCTTCAATCCCCTTTTCCCCTGCATATGCTTTCAATGCACGCAGCATCGGTGTCGGACCACAACTGTAGATAATCTCCCCCTCGATGCCTTCCTCGCGAATGGCATCCAATACATTTCCATGCACGCCCACACTGCCGTCTTCCGTAGCGACAACGACTCTGCCCCATCTCTCCAATTCATCTTTAAGAAATGTCTGACTGTCTTTGTAACCAAGGACAATGGTCTTTTCTACTTTTTTCAATTCCTTTGCTAACTGGAGCATTGGAGGTATGCCGATTCCACCAGCGACAAGGATAGCTTTTTTAGCACTCAATGTATAACCATTGCCGAGGGGACCCATTATTTTAACAGTGTCCTCTGACACCAGTTTTGAAAATTCTTTTGTACCTTCACCAACCACCCGGTATACCAGACGAATGGCCTTTGTCGCCTTTGCGACCTCACATATACTGATCGGGCGCGGGAGCATGCGACTTCCATCTTTACTGTAAACAGAAACAAACTGGCCGGCTTTCACATACTTTGCCATCTCTCCCACATCCAGCCAAAGGCTGTAAACATCCGATGTCAATGGTTTCTGAGAAATGACTCTCACGATCTTACATTCTTTTTCCTGCATGTTTCGTCTCTCTCCTATCTCAATCCTGCACCGACCTGGATATCCTCAATCATATCCAGAACAGCCTGACGGGATGCATCTGCAAAGCCCTCCGGACCGAATTTTTCGTATTTTGGCTGTTTATATGCTGCAATGATACCGCGGGAAGAATTGACAATCGCTCCGAGACCATCTTCATTAAAATAATTGACAAGGTCTGAGCCCTTCGCTCCCTGAGCACCATATCCCGGAACAAGAATAAAGTTCTTTTTCATAATACCGCGAAGCACTTTCCCCATCTCCGGATAGGTAGCACCGACCACTGCACCCACATAACTATAGCCGCACTCGCCCATATGCTGACTTCCCCATTCAACAACCTTTTCAGCCACCCATTCATAAAGAGGACGTCCATCGATCAACCGATCCTGAAACTCACCGCTGGAAGGGTTTGATGTTTTTGTTAAAATAAACATACCTTTTTTTTCAGGCACAGCCACATCGATAAAAGGCTGGACACTGTCCGTACCCATATAGGGATTGATCGTAATAAAATCTTCATTAAAGCCATAGTAAGACCGACTTCCCACCTGAGCCTTTCCCAAATGACCGGTGGCATAAGCTCCGGATGTAGAACCGATATCTCCCCGCTTAATATCACCGATAACGATCAGGTCTTTCTCATGACAATAATCTAATGTTTTCTTAAAGGCCATGATCCCTGGGATACCAAACTGTTCGTACATGGCAATCTGTGGCTTTACCGCAGGAATCAGATCATATACGGCATCGATAATCGCTTTATTAAACTGCCAGATGGCTTCTGCAGCCCCTTCCAAAGTCTCTCCCTGTTCCGCATAGGCTTTCTGCTTTACAAATTCCGGAACATAGTCAAGCATCGGGTCCAATCCGACTTCAATCGGCGCCCCTGTCCTTCTTATCTTTTCCACCAGCTTATCAATCATGGTTTATCCTCCCGTTCATTTATACTCTAAGACAGTATACCATATTTGGTTTTTAATTAACAGGGGTATTTATCGTCTTCCCTTTCCCCTTTTTACTTCTTTCCTGTCCGTTCGTCTTCGTCTTCCCGAACGTTCTCTTCGATCTGGATAGACCTTTTTCTTTTTAAACACCTCAGGAAATCTTGGACGTTCCTCAATTTCTTTAAAGGTTTCTGCAGGAATCTCCCGGCTTAAAAATGCCGCCGCCACGTCAAGAATCGTATAATCCTGGAATTCCTCCTCTCCCATGAACTTTTCAATAGCACGGGCATAACGGTCCAGATTTTCCCGTTCCATAATTTTCAGTATTTCCTTCATCATCTGTTTCGTACGGACCTGGGCAATATCCGCTGCCTTTGGTATCTTCATATATTTAATTTTTGCCCGGGTATAGTTCATAATTTCACGGAGCTTGTACATCTCCCGACGGCCGACAAAGGAATAAGAAACGCCCTCCCGGTTGGCTCTTCCGGTCCGTCCGATACGATGAACATAGTATTCCAGATCTTCCGGAAGATCAAAATTAAAGACCGCTTCCACATTTTCAATATCAAGCCCACGGGCGGCCACATCGGTGGCAATGAGAATTTCTGCCCGTCCGTTTTTAAAAGATTCCATAACCCGGTCTCTCTGGGACTGCTTCATATCTCCATGAAGTCCCTCTGCCTGATAGCCTCGCGCGATCATCTCGTGGGTAAGTTCATCCACCCGGCGCTTTGTATTGCAAAATACCATGGACAATTTAAAATTGTTTATATCAATGAGGCGGGCCAGCACATCTATTTTGTTTTCCTGACTCACTTCCAGATAATACTGCCGAATAGATGGTACCGTAATCTGAGACTTGGTGATCTGCACCCGGACCGGATCAGTGAGATATTTTTTGGTGATCGACAGAATTTCTCTGGACATAGTTGCCGAGAACAACACCGTCTGGCGTTCTTCCGGTACGGATTTTAAAATCGTATCAATATCTTCGCGAAATCCCATGTTCAACATTTCATCCGCTTCATCCAGAACCATATACTGAAGGTTTTCCAGACGAATCGTATGCCGCCGCATATGATCCATCAATCGGCCCGGCGTCGCCACAATGATCTGCGGTTTTCTTTTCAAAGCCATGATCTGACGTTCAATATTCTGTCCGCCGTAAATCGGAACAATTCGAATCGACTGTTTATATTTCGTCAGCTTCATAAGCTCATCCGTGGTCTGTACGACCAGTTCCCGGGTTGGGCACAAAATTAAAGCCTGTACATTTCTTGCGGAAGTATCCGTCCCTTCAATCAGCGGAATACCAAAGGCACAGGTCTTACCGGTTCCGGTCGGCGCCTGAGCCACCATGTCTCTCCCCGCCATCATCGGCCCGATACTCTGCCCCTGCACCGGCGTTGCTTCCTCAAAGCCCATATCCCGGATGGCCCTCTTGATTTCTTCTGATATATCCAATGCTTCAAATAATATTTTTTCCATTTTTTCCTCTTTCTAATTCTTTCTAATTCTTTCTGATATACAGAAATATTTTCTCTTGCATCATTCCCTGTACACATCTATTATATTATACCGATAAAAAGTTCTTAATCAACCGAAGTTTTTAAAAAATAAAAATACCGGGCATTCTGCTCTCGCAAATTTGATAACAGAAAACCCGATATACTTCTATTTTTTCTTTTTTATCGTTCCATCTTCAAAGCCTGTATACCTCTTAACATATGGCTTCGCATAGCTGTCCTCGCAAAATCCGCATTTCTTTCATTTAAATACTGTATAATCATTCTGTGGTCGAGAAGCGTCCCCTGCCGTACTTCTTCCAGATTAAATACATTTCTGGACTTGTCAATCGCGTCGAATATGGTCGGCGCCAATCGGTCCATAAAACTGTTGTGAGCCGCCCTCGCTATGGAAAGATGAAACCTTATCTCTTCTGTTCGCCGGTCCGTAACGCCCGCCACAATCTTATTTTCGACAAGTTGCCCATAATAAGCGATTCGCTTCAATTCATGATTTGATGCACGTAATGCCGCATAGTATGCAGTTTCAGGCTCAATCATCATGCGTATCTCATTCAGCTCAAGGGCATCTATTTTACTTTCATACCTCTTAAATCTGTTTTCTCTGTTTTCAAGCACATCCTTACTGACATACATTCCACTTCCATGTCTGACAATTAATACGCCCCGTTCAGACAGTATCTTTACAGCTTCTCTGAATGTGGACCGGCTGACAAAAAGTTCTTTTGCAAAATCACTTTCATTTAATATTTTTTCACCCGGATGAAAACGACCCTCTATGATAATCATGGACATGATGTCATCAGCTATACATTCTGCAAGAGATTTCATTACACTATTCCTCAAGTGCTCTTTCCTGATAATTAAATGTGGATTTCATCAATTTTTCAATATCGATCAGATGTCCGATCGTCTCTCCCGCTTTCAATTTATCAGACACATTTGTCTCTGTTTCCATCATCTGCTTTGTTTTCTGATAAACATTTTCAAGCTCATCATATGGAACAACTGCAATACCGTTTCCATCTATTAAAATCACATCGTATGTATTCACCTGAACGCCCCCACAGGATATCGGTACTTTAATACTTCCATAACCACTGATCTGCCCCACATTACAACATGTTCCTATAGAATAGATAGGAAATTCAAGTTTTCTGATTTCTTCAATATCCCTGCAAGCCCCTTCCATAATAGCTGCAGCCACACCTTTATTAATTGCTGAAAGACAAAGGTTTTCCCCCCAATATGCGGAATTTAAATACCCATGGCTGTCAACAACAATAATATCTCCTTTTTGTGCATTCTCGATGGCATAAATGACTGCCGATATATCACCGCCCACCGTTTTAGCCGTTAATGCGCATCCGGCCATACGTACTGGTTTGCTTTCCGGACGAATGGTCGGATACATGCCATTCACTCTTCCCATACAATCGCATGCCGCGCATGTCACAGAATCAAAAGCATCAATAAGCTTTTGAAATTTCTCCACATATTCCATTGCTGTTTCTCTGTTTTTCCCCATAATGACCCTCCTTCATATTGTCTGACGTTTTTGTGAAATTGTATTTTTTCAAGTACAATTATATTACACGAAAGAAATTTATTCAATATTCTCGAAAAGTCCTCTTATTAATTCAATTCATCCGATGTTTTAAACATTAGATGCCCATATATCTGCTGGCGACGTCCGGTACAAATATTCCGCACCGCACCCGTTTCCATCCGATTAAAATCTCAATATCAACCGGACGATCCCGTACATAAAGCGAACCACCGCGTTCTGAGCCAGACTCATCGGGATTGATAAGATACCTGTCACTGCAAGAATAGCCAGCACAAAATAGCCATAACGGTTGACATGTTTCTCCATATAATTTTCATCATCATGCACTAAAATTCCATAAACCTTAGAACCATCCAGTGGCGGAATCGGAATCAAATTAAAAACGCCCAGACCGATATTTAACACTGCAAAATAATTGAGCAGATGAAACAGGTAGACAAGCAGGTTTCCAGCGCGGCCCGCCGCAAATTTGTAAATCAGTCCCATACCAAACAGTCCAATAAAGGCCATAATAAAGTTTGCTGCCGGTCCCGCCAATGCCGTACAAAAGACCCCTTTTTTCCGATCTTTATAATACCACGAATTAATCCGCACCGGTTTGGCCCATCCGAAATGGAACAAAATCAGGCAGAGTGTTCCCATCACATCCAGATGGTGAAAAGGATTCAGGGATAACCGGCCATCCTCCTTCGGCGTTGGATCCCCCATTTTCCACGAGACATAGCCATGGGCGAACTCATGCCCGGCAATGGCCAGCAATGCTGCCGGAATACTATAGATCAAATCATTATAATTCATTTTATCACTTCCTAATAATACCAGAAATGCTCTGCCTTCGGGCAGAGCACTCACAAACTTTAAAATACATTGGTTACCAGCCAGGGAATAAAATAAGTAATGATACACATAATGATTGTCGCCATAAAGATACCAAGAATAACCGCCGGAAGCGCCTTTTTAAATTTAATATCCAACAAGGAGGCGATCAGTGAACCGGTCCATGCGCCGGTCCCCGGCAATGGAATTCCGACAAAGAGCATCAACCCAATAAACTCATACTTTTGAATCTGTTCACTTTTCCCCATGGATTTTGCTTCCAGTTTTTCAATCTTTGGCTTGAGCCACCGCGTTTTCTTCATCCAGTTAAAAATCGGCGTGATAAAGGCCAAAATAAACGGTACCGGAATAATATTACCTGCAATGCAGAGACCAACGGCCTGAAAAAGCGGGATTTTCAAAAGTGAGGCAGCAACCAGACCGCCACGAAGTTCCAAAATCGGCACCATGGAGATAATAAAAACAATCATCTCTTTGGATACAACACCGTTCAGATTAGTGGTAAACCAGGTAATCAAAGAATCTGTCATACTGCTGTTCCCTTTCTCTTCTCTTTTTTAATTCGCCTTTTTTTTAATTTATTGGTCACTTTGTATCCGATACGAATTTCCCGTTCAAATGCAAACGCTGCCATGATACCGCACAGAATCATCTGAATACATGCGGTAATATGATTGATCTGCTTCTGTGATAACTTCATGTTCACATCTCCCTTCAAAGGTTTTCAGTCATTTTATCATTTTATCATAAAATAATATCGGATACAATCTTAATCAATAAAAGAAACATAACGCAAAAAATCATCGGACGTATAAAAGCCGCCCCCCTTTTCAATGCCATGCCAGAGCCAAAATAGCTGCCCAAAACATTACAGGCAGCGGCTGGCACAGCGACCATCCAGAGAACATTTCCGTTTACTGCATAAGTAATGAGCGACGCATAGTTAGACGCCAAATTAAGAATTTTGGCATTTCCTGATGCCGTTTTTAAATCATACTTCATCAGAATTGAAAAGGCAATGATGGCAAAAGTTCCTGTTCCCGGCCCTACCATCCCATCATAGAAACCAATAAAAAGACCAATCAGCAGTGCCAGCACTACCTTCCTCTTTTTTGAAAGACAACCTGCGCAATTTTCTTCCCCATATCCTCGATTCAGAAAAATAACAATTGCCGCGATCGGCAGAAAAACAATGACAATCCGTTTTAAAAACTGGTCATCCAATGTCAAAACAATTCTCGCTGCCACACCTGACCCAATGAAAGAACCCGCCGCCGCCAATAGGGCTGTCTGAACATCCATAGCCCGATTTTTTAAAAAGCGCAGGGAAGCCAACGTCGTTCCACAGGCACTCGAAAACTTATTGCACCCATAAGCCATATGAGCAGGTATTCCCGTAGCAAGGTAGGCCGGAAGAGAAATCAGTCCGCCACCTCCGGCTGCTGCATCCACAAAGCCTGCCAAAAAAACAAAAAAGCAGATGATGCAGAGCACAGGTAAAGATAATGTAAATGTATCCATAATTTCTCCGTAAAATAAGCCGGAGTATCCCGCCCCGGCTTTTCCTCATCCGTATCCTATTCAATCTAGTCTAAATCATAATCAATAGCTATGCTGGACTCCATCACTTCATGCATATGCTTCTTAACAACACCTGCATGATATGGATCTTCCTGATAAGCATCAAGAGTATCTCTGTCATCCAACTCTACCTGAAGAATAATATCATAAGAGCGCGGCGATTTTAAGAAATCCACACCGACCTGAATATCCCGTACCATTGGCACCTTATCCTTCATGGACATAAGAATTTCCTTTGTTTCCTTTTTGTTCTCGTCACTGTTATCCTTCAGTTTAAAACATACGATGTGCTTGATCATTTTTTTCCCACCTTTCCAAATTTTATAAACGCCTGTACTTTTCGAAAACAGGCATTCCAAACGCACGTCATATTCCGAAATATTCTATAATCCCGGAAAACAAAAAGAACCCGATAATTTATCGGGTTCTTCCAGAGCGCGAGACGGGATTCGAACCCGCGACCCTCGCCTTGGCAAGGCGATACTCCACCACTGAGCCACTCGCGCTTACTGCCTCATCTCAAAGGCAAGTATGAGTATACAACAGAATATTTACTTTGTCAACAGATTTTGTGATTTTTTTGAAACTTTTTTTCATCAAAGATACAATTCACTTTTTCATTCAAATAGACTATAATTAAATCAGTTGGAAATGGCAAGGTTCTGACAATACATATCATTACTTCAGGAGGAATGCCTATTGGATAACCAAAGTATACAGACGTTAAAATCTTTAATGAATGAAGTTTTAGATGACAAATTTTCTGGTTTTAAGACAGAATTGATCGGCACCATGGATGAAAAACTTGAACATCTTGAAAACAGAATGGACCAGAAACTCGAAAGTCTCGAAAACAGAATGGTCAACACTATGGAGACAAAAATCGAGAAATTAGAAAACAGAATGATCAACACCATGGATGTAAAAATCAGGGATTCGGAAAATCTGCTTTTAGAAGAAATGGAACGGACACGAACCATTTTAGAAAACAAAATAGACAAGATTCAAAAAAATGTGGATAATTTAAACCAGTATTATCAGATTGCAAAACTGGAGAACGATAATTTACGATTAGTCATTGAAAGCGTCCAGAACCTGACAAAAAGAGTTGAGGTGCTTGAAGGAAAAAGTGCCTGAAAAATGCCTCAAAACGCATAAAATATGAAAAAAACGCTCAAAAGCGCCTGAAGTATACAAAAGAAAAATAAATTAAAATGCATATCAGAGGAGGGCGGGCTTGCCACCGCTCCCCCAACATAAAAACTCCCTATAACACTTCTTATTCTTCAGAATTGGACAGAATGCCCTTTCCTGTACGGCTATACCATCCAGGTATAACAGATTCCCATCCATACAGACGGCTGACATCCACATCCTTTTCTGGCTTGATAAGCTCCAGTCGAACTCTGTAATTTCCATCAGAATTATCATAGCTTAATTTATATGAAACTGGAACAACACCTGTCGCCCCGATTTCAACCAACTGGATTGTTAAAATATCATTTTCTATATTATATTTTGTTGTATACTCAGCTTCACGGCTCACCGTTGGCATATAAAAGACAGTCCCATCTTGCTGAAACTCAAACATTAAAGGATCGTTGACATCTTCCTGAATCCATGTTTCGCCGATTCCCACAGCCGTCCCTGAAATGCTTTCAGCCGGAGTATACTGCCAGATATCTTTTACCGGCTCAGCTGTGTCCAAATCTACATTGGCAGCTGCTACCATTGCTCCAGCATGGTAAACAGTCACATAAATTGTCCAGCATTCTCCGGCTTCCCAGTAAACCGGAGGATCCTGTGAAATCTCCACGTTTAATTCGTCCGGTACACCAAGCTGTTCACAAACACGTTTTAACTGCTCATTACTCAGTGCAGACGCATTGTCTGTCTCATTCGGCATTTCAGATAACATATCCAGAAATGTAAAGTCATCTCTATACGCTGCTTCCACGCTGCTGCCATATAAGGGGTCAATTTTTCCTTCCTTTTCTTTGGCATAATTTAACGCCTCTGACACTGTATAGAAACTTCCGCTGTCATTTTGCTTTGTAAATCCCTCAAAAAAGCGATACATCATTGTCGTGGAATAAGGTATCCATGTTTCCATTGTATTTCCTACAACACATCTGGCTCCCTTATCCCATATACTCTGTGCCAGCCGCTCATCTGCAAAACTTGAACAGGAATTCAGATAGAACAGACAACCTTCATAAGCATTTTCCGGAACGACTTTCTCAAAAAATGCCGACGTCACACAGTATTGTCCATCTTGAGCAATAAGAAGTGCATCCTGTCCAACAAATATATCATAAACATCCAATGTCTGTTCATCCAGTTTTTGATTCCCCAGGCCCAAAATAGAACCTACTCTTTCATTATATCCGCCATGGCCTTCCCACATAACAACACTTCGCTTTGGAAAATCCAAAAGCATTTCAACAGAAATTTCATTATCATTATAATTGTTTTTGTAATCACATTCTTCACTGAATGTTTTCTGAAGCAATTTGGCGATCATGACCGGAGTTTTGTTAAAAAAAGCAGTGGATCCCAAAAACAGTCTGTAGGCCGCAAATTCAGTGGAATATGGCTGTACTGTATATATCTCGATTTTTACGTCGGAATCTCCGGATAAAGAATCCTTCAACGGGGGCATGTAGACGAATCCAAGCCAGTTATCGATTTTCATATAGACGCAAGTATCCCCGGTCTCATAGGCATAATCTGTGATAATCCCATTCTCATATAAGGTCTGCGCACAGGTATAGACCTCCGATAATACGCCATCCACATCATCAGATTTAATATAACCATCCTCACTTAAATAGTTTTTTTCAATTTGAACGGTCTGCTCCGACACTGTTTCATAAGCTTTAACCGCTTTTGAAATCTTTGAATCTTTTCCTGTACATCCTGTCAACATCAACACTGCAAAGGACATCAAGATTAAAGATATTATCCATGCTTTCTTATGTTTCATCCCAATCCCCTATAGATCTATTAAAATTTTTCGTTGTCATTGTGATACATCGGTTCAAAGACCCGGCTGAGTTCTTCATCTTTTTTCTTATCCTCTGCCGACGCTTCTATCGCTTCCCGACAGAAATAATCCTGAGAAGATACTAAAGTTTTTCCCCGCTTGTCCGGCTTCTGATAGGTATCATCCGGCTGGAGATAATGGGCTTTCACATTATCCTGAAGCTGAATATCCAGAATATGCATTACTTCTTTTTTACAGGTCTCATCTTCCACCGGAAACATTATTTCCACACGGCGGTCCAGATTTCTCGGCATCCAGTCCGCACTTCCCATAAACACATTTTCCCATCCATTATTGTAGAAATAGAAAATCCGGCTATGTTCAAGGAAATTACCTACGATGGATTTTACTGTAATATTCTCACTGATTCCCGGGATACCTGTTTTCAGACAGCAGATTCCGCGGATGATCAGCTCAATTTTTACACCGGCCGCAGAAGCCTTATATAAAGCCATAATAATCCCCTTATCACAAAGGGAGTTCATTTTTGCAATAATATGGGCCGGACGTCCCTCCCGGGCATTCATTTCTTCCTGATGAATCAGCTCAACAAACCGGTCACGAAGCCATAACGGTGCCAGAGACAGTTTGTTCCAGGCCAGCGGTTCCGAATAACCCGACAGCATATTAAATACGGCTGTCGCATCCTCACCAATGGGTTTGGCACAGGTTAAAAGTCCCATATCGGTATACATTTTTGCCGTACTGTCATTATAATTACCCGTTCCCAAATGCACATAACGCCGGATACCGTCTTCCTCCTGACGAACGACCAATGTAATCTTGCTGTGGGTCTTTAAACCCACCAGTCCGTAGATGACATGACATCCGGCCTTTTCCAGCTTTTTCGCCCAGATAATATTGTTTTCCTCGTCAAAGCGGGCCTTTAACTCAACAAGTACCGTAACCTGTTTTCCATTTTCAGCAGCCTCCGCCAGAGATGCGATGATCGGTGAATTTCCACTGACACGATAAAGGGTCTGTTTGATCGCCAGCACATCCGGGTCCTTGGCTGCCTGACGTACAAAATCAACCACCGTGTCAAAGCTCTGGAATGGATGGAATAGCAAAATATCTTTTGCGCGAATCTGGGTAAAAAGATCCTCATCCGGATTAATATCTTTCGAAAGCTGCGGCTCATATTTCGGATATTTCAAATGATCATAGCCGTCCAGGCCATTGACCTTCATCAAAAATGTCAGATCCAGAGGACCATTGATCCGATAGATTGAAGCTTCACCAACGTTCATGGCCTTTTTCAAAATCTTAAGAAGCCGCTTATCGATTCCATCTTCCACTTCCAGCCGGATAACCTCCCCCCACTGACGGCGTTTCAGCTGTTTCTGAATTTCTTTTAAAAGATCTGCAGCATCTTCCTCGTCAATACTCAAATCTGCATTTCGCATGATCCGATAAGGATAAGCACAGATGACTTTATAATTGAGAAATAGCTTCTGAATATTCATTTCTATGACCTGTTCCAGTAAAATCAAGGTCTTATGTCCCTTTTCACCGGACGGAATCTCAATAAACCTTGGAAGCACCGACGGCACCTGGACTGTGGCAAAATCATATTCGGATTCATCCTCTTTATCTGAAATAAGCGCGCCGATATTTAAAGATTTATTTCGGATCAAAGGGAATGGCCTTGAAGAATCCACTGCCATCGGCGTCAATACAGGATACACATCCTGTTGAAAATACTGGTCCACATAGTTTCTCTGAGACTCGCTCAAATCTTCATAAGAATCTATAATGGTCAGCCCATTCTGCCGCAGCATCGGCTTTAAAGACCGATTGTAGGTTGTATACTGGGTATTCACCAGATCATGGGTCTTCTTGCTGATTGCTTCAAGCTGCATCTGAGGTGTCATTCCCGCAATATCCGGTTTTTCATATTTCGCATTGACCATATCCTTCAACGAGGCCACACGAATCATGAAAAATTCATCCAAATTAGAAGATGTAATACTCAGAAATTTCAGCCGTTCAAAAAGAGGTATGTTCTTGTCCCTCGCTTCCCCAAGCACCCGGTAATTAAAATCCAGCCAGCTCAGTTCCCGGTTTGTAAAATATTCTGCTCTGCTCACATCCATTTTAATTACCCCCTTCGTTTCTGCCGGAGAATCGGCCTGAGTCCATAAATCTGCTCAAAAAAATGCGCTCTGCTTTCCATCATTCCCTGCTCCAGCGTAATATCATAAATGGTATTTGCCATAATCTTTAACTCATTATCTTTCACCGAGACCCGGACATCCTGAATCCGCTGTAAATGGCTCCGATCCATACCGTTGGCCAATCGAAGAATTGCCGCCATTTTAAGCATCCGCACATAATCCATATGGTCCATCTCACCGGATACTTCCGCATATTCCGGGACCTCACCGTTCGAATTAAAACGAATAACATTGGCAACAATCCGCTTTTCCGCTTCTGACAGACCAATGATCTCCGTATTTAAAACCAGGTAATACGTATTGTCCGTACCATGCATCATATTTACGTACTTGCCGCAATCATGAAGAATTCCTGAAACCTGGAGAAGCAGACGGTCTCTCTGAGTCAATCCGGAAAACTTTCGTATGCTGTCAAAAATTGCCATTGAAAGCTGCTCCACGTTCTGCGTATGATCCATATCACTTTCATAATGCTTTGCCACCTGACGGGTGACCGAGATAATATCCTCCGTAAAATCACGGGTATTTTTAGCCATGTGATTGCTCCGCACATAATCGGCCAGAATACCGTCGCAGAGTCCCACATTAGAAGCCCAGACGACTTCGCCGCCAAGCATTTCCACCAGATTTTTGAAAATGATCATGGACGGTTTTAACACGGTAGCCGTCTCATAAGGAATATTATATTTTTTTGAAATATCCTCTTCTCTGCTGCGCATCAGCTTGATATAAAACTTTTCAAACTGGGAAGCTGTAAAACTTTCTCTGTTTTTTGAAGCATTGACCGCATTCAGCAGCGTCGCTATCTCCTCACCAAGGACAATGACATGCTTCACCCGATAATCTCTGATGACAAGCCGCTGTAAAGTCCTCAGTTCATTGCCGATATAATCTTCCATGACCCGGACAAAGGATGTGGTCTGCTGCTCAATATCCGCAAGAATCTCACGGATTCTCAGGGAACCCAGTTTCAGATTCTGAGTAATCTGCAAAACGCCTTCCGCATAGACAGACACCTGCAGACTTCCCGACGAAAGATCGACCACCGCCATACCTTCTTTTGTAAGGGCTTCGAACTGGCGCATCGTTCCGGCTAATGACTGAAGTACAAGAAAACGCTGCTGGGCATTTCCGATAATCTGCACATTCAACCCGGTCTCCAGACGGATCTGATCCAGGACCAGATCACGGTTCACCGCTTCTCTCATGGCACTTCCGGCATAAGCCACATACTTTTCAATCCGGTACTCCTTCAATTTTTCCACAAACCCTCCTAAAACACCGCACAATTCCCGTGCAGTGTCATAGGAAATTATCCCTGTATTATAAGTATCTGCTCCAAGCTCGACAATCGAACGGACATATTCCACTTCCTGGATTCCGGTCCGTTTAGAAAACTGATAGATTTTCATTGCAACCTCACTTGATCCTACGTCAATGGCTGCCAACATCTGTATGGGCATCCGTTCTGCCTCCCTCCTGCTTATTTCGCAATTCCAATGAGATGATTGATAAACTGCTGCGCTGTCCGTCCGGAACGTCCGCCATGGCCAAGTTCCCACTTAACAGCTTCCTGCTCGATCAACTCTTCACTCATCTGAATACCATAACGTTTTGCCAGCTCTCTGGCAATTTCTAAATATTCTTTCTGGTTCGGCTTGCCATAATAAATCGACTCGCCGAACCGGGTTGCCAGCGATAATTTTTCCTGCATAGAATCTCCACCATGAACATCATCCGGCGCCTGTTTCCGGTCACTCCATGTCTCCCGGATCAGATGTCTTCGATTGGACGTGGCATAAATGACCACATTATCTGGTTTTGTTTCCAGACCGCCTTCGATAATAGCCTTTAAATATTTATATTCAATCTCGAACTCTTCGAAGGACAGGTCATCCATATACAGAATATACTTGTAATTACGATTTTTAATCTGGGCAATGACATTTGAAATATCTTTAAACTGATGCTTATATATTTCAATCATTCGGAGTCCGTCTTTATAATATTCATTCAAAATTGCTTTAATACTTGTAGATTTTCCCGTACCGCTGTCACCATAAAGTAACGCATTATTCGCCTTTTTCCCCTGAATAAATGCTTCTGTATTATCTCTCAGTTTTTTCTTTTGAATTTCATAACCGACAATATCAGAAAGAACCACTTTCTCCGTCCGTGTGATCGGGGCAATCTCCGGTTCCTGTCCGTCACTGATAATTTTAAAAGCCCGGTGAAGCCCAAATTTACCTACGCCATAATCCTTGTAAAAGCCGGTCAGCACATCATACATCTGATAAACATCTTCCGCAGCCGCCAACTGACCATTCAATTCATCTATCCGCTCCCGCAGGCTCTGGCTGTAGATAATCCCAAGATTATCCGGACTGTGGAAAGCGCGGATCATACTGATAAAATGCACACCCAGCTCTTTTTCAATATCATCCCAATCCACATCGTAGGCTTCTTTAAAAATGCGAAGATCATGCAGAGCAAGCTCATTGATGCTCCCCTCAATAGCCCCCTTTTTCTCACAGGACATACTGAAGGCATTTTCATTGGTCGTCAAAAGATAAGTGAGATATCCATGCCAGAGATTCCCGTTAAATCCATGGTCTCTGGCAATCGTGACAATTTCATTGATACATTGATAAAGTTTATCGATCAACGTCTCTCTGTCACAATCTCCATTCAAATAATTATTGGCCACATCGGCCATATCATAAAAAATAGTTTCCTGAAAATTACGGTATAAAATTAATTCATGCACTCTGATCTTCATCACTGCTGCCCCACTCCTATATAGTTTCCAAGAATACGAAAACCTTCTGTTTCAGACTGAATACCATGAAGAGCATTTCTTACCGCCTGCTCTCTCAGGTTTCCATTAAAATCAACAAAGAAACGGTACTGCCACGGTTTTCCCTGTATCGGACGGGATTCAATCCGGGTCATACTCAGTCCGTTAAATATAAAGTGACCGAGAATATTGTACAATGTACCACTCTCATGGGGCACTTCAAAACAAACGCTGATTTTATCCGCACTTTTCCGGAATACTTTTTCATGGCTGATAACGACAAAGCGCGTAAAATTATTATCCAGATCATTTAACTTTTCTTTTAAAACAACAAGACCGAAATTTTTTGCTGCCTGCCTGCTGGCAATAGCCGCCTGACCCATATCCTGATCATCCAGAACCCGTTTTGCCGACGCCGCCGTATTCTGCAGGCTGACCTGCTGCCATTCCCTGTGGGCGTCAAGAAAACGACTGCACTGCATCAGTCCCTGTGGATGAGAATAGACAGTACGGATATCTTCAATCCGACTTCCCGGAAGTCCCAAAAGAGCATGTTCAATCTTTATCATTGTTTCACCGACAATATGGTTATCATAAGCGGATAAGAGATCATAAACCTCATTGACACTTCCTGTCGAAGAATTTTCAATCGGCAAAACGCCATACTGAGCCCGTCCGCTGTGGACCGCCTCCATAGCATCCCCAAAGGTCTCTACATTAAAGCCTCTGATTTCTGAGCCAAAATAACTGTCCATCGCAGCCTCTGCATAAGCTCCCGGAACTCCGGTATAAACAACCTTTGTCTCTGGTGTTGTCACCATATCTCCTACCTGAAAACCTTCTACATCGGTCCGCTCACTGGCCAGCCGCTGGTATTGAAGCATACGGCTGACAGCCATGATCTGGCCAAAAAGAGATTCGACTGCCTGACGATTAAAGGCATTCGACGTCTTCTCCGTTACTTTTTGTATTTTAATCTTTTCCCGTTCTTTATCCAGAACGGGTTTGCCAACACTTCGTTTGAAGGCGGCTACATTTTCCGCCACTGCCATGCGCTGTTCAAAAAGACTGACAATCTGGTCATCAATAGCGTCAATCTCATCACGTAATTTCACCAAGTCTTCCATTGTCTTCTACTCCTTGTCCACGATTGCCTTGTTGGCCTCATATAAGTCAAACCGCAACCGATCCTTTTCCATTTGAGAAAGGAAAGCACCGTTTACAGCATTTTGATTCATCTGATAAATTTCGTATGGTGTAAAACCAAGATAACGCTCAAGTTTCCGGTATTCTTCAGCCAGTGTAATGCCGGACACCCTCAGGCGGTCCGTACAGACACATACCGGAACACCTCTGTCAAAAAGTTTTCGTATCGGGTGATGACTGTAATTTTCCACCGAACCCAATTTCAGATTACTTGCCGGACAACATTCCACAACAACCTTCCGATTAATAATTTCCTGCAGAAGATCATCATCATCCAGAATATGTAAGCCCTGACTGATCCTCTGGGCACCATAGCGAATTGCTTTACGCATACTGTCCGTATTATACTGTCCTGCATGAACAGTAAACGGAATACGCTCTTCTTTGATCAGCGTAAACAACCAGTCATAAACTTCTGTTCCATAAAGGGATTCTTCCAACAGAAGATCCAACCCGCAAACACCTTTACGCAGATGTTTTTTCACTTCCACAAGCGTTTCAAAAGCCTCGTGTTCGTCCATCTTCGGTATAATACAAAGTACCAGATTGGCACGGATACGCCGGCTTTCCTGAATACCTCTGGTCAGTCCTTCCAACGCTGCCGACACTGCATCCCCCTGACGCAGGCCTCCCAACGTACATTCGGATGGTGAAAAACGAATTTCCGCATACATGACGCCCTGGGCATCCAACTCCCTGACCATCTCTGTCATAGCACGACGAATGGAACGGCGCTCCTGAAGAACCCAGTCTGTCATATCACAAAGCTCATAAAACTCCGCAGTATCCGTGCAGTGATCCGGGGCTTCCAGATAGCTTTCAAGCTCAGAAGCATTGTAGGTGGGCAAAGGAACATTTCTCTCCTTGGCATACTCAATAATCGTTGCCGGTTTTAAGGACCCGGCCAGATGTACATGCAGATCAATCATGACTCCATTGCCTCCTTCTCATTCAATGCTTCTCTTAACTGGTGAATCGTTTTCTTCTCCGTCGGATGCCAGGACCAACCGGCAATTTCGTCCAGCGGCTCTAACACAAAACGACGATTGATCATGTCCGGATGAGGTACACACAAATCTTTTGTATGAATGATCTCTTCTCCATACAAAAGCATATCCAGATCAATCGTCCGAGGTCCCCAGTGAATCTTACGCTCTCGGTGCAAAAGCAGCTCAATCTCCTGCATCCGCTTTAACAATGCTTCCGGCGGAAGCCAGGTCCGAAGCTTCAGACATCCATTTAAAAATTCATCCTGTTCCGTATAACCGTAAGGTTCCGTTTGAATCAGAGTAGAGACTTTCTCCACCTGAATTCCCCGCGTTTCCGATAAAAGCTGAATAGCAGACCGGATATATTTTTCTTTATCTCCCATATTACTGCCAATTCCTATATAAGCATTCTGCCATTCCCTGCACGCTTCGACATATACGGTGCCGAAAGGTATCGGTATCGGGGCTTCAGGCTTATATAACTCTACACGAACCTTGTTAAGTTTTGGAAAATTTATCATTAAATCTTCGCAAATCTCGCCGGCAGCCCGCTCAATGAGCTGATAATTCCGGCGTGTCATCACGTCTTTGATGTATTCGCAGACCGTTCCGTAATTCACAGAAGTATTCAGATCATCTGTATGTTCCGCATCCCATGTATCCAGATATAAGTCTGCAGAAACGTAAAACATCTGTCCATTTTCCGTTTCCTCAGGATAGACACCGTGATGGGCAAATACTTCCAAATCTCTTATCCCAATGTGTCCCAAATTGATTCCTCCCGTACTTTCAAAATCGCCTCGGCCATCTGAATTGCCCGTCGGTTTGCCTCCACATCATGCACACGGACAAAACTCATTCCGGCCATGACCCCCATGACCGTCGTCACCAGCGTTCCTTCCACTCTCTGGTCAGCCGGTAAATCCAGCGTTAATCCAATCATCGACTTTCTGGATGTCCCCAGGAGTACCGGGTATCCCAATTCCCTGAACACATCCAAATGTTTCATAACGATCAGGTTATGTTCATAAGTCTTGCCGAACCCCACACCCGGGTCCAGAATGATCTGTTCATCTTCAATACCGGCAGTCCTGGCTATCGCCAGAGTCTCTCTCAGATCATTCAGACAGTCGGTCATAAAATGTTCATAATCTGCAGCTTTCCGGTTATGCATCAGACAGCATGGAACTTTCGCCCCTGAAATGACCTTTGCCAGTTTATCGTCATATTTTAGTCCCCATACATCATTAACCAGATCGGCTCCGGCCAAAATGGCAGCCTCTGCTACGGCGGATTTATAAGTATCAATAGAAACCGGTATGTCAAATTGCTGTTTCACAGCTTCGATCACCGGAACTACCCGGGATATTTCCTCTTCATCCGAAATGAGCGTATGCCCCGGACGTGTCGACTCACCGCCGATATCAATAATATCCGCCCCTTCTTGGATCATCTGTTCCACATGCTTTAAAGCCTTGTCTAATGTTGTATATTTTCCACCGTCGGAAAATGAATCCGGAGTCACATTCAGGATTCCCATAATATAGGTATGCCCTGTTCTTTCAAATTCTTTTCCGCCAATGTTCATTGATCTTTTCATATAATCACTCCCGGTGTCCTTTTATCTTCATTCCAGTTACATTCTGCTGCCGCACCACAGGCATAACACGCCCGGGATATTTTATCGGCCCGGTAGAGGATTCGCCCGAGAATGCTCGCCTCCGCCGCCGCTTTGTCCCGATGGTTCAAAATAGCCTGACAGATGTCCTTTTTTTCCTCCTCCGTAAAACCGGTCTCTGTTAATATCTTCCTTGCCAGTTCAGCACTTGAAATATGATGTGGAATCCCCTCTTTATACTGGAGATATTTTCCCACATCATGAAGAAGCCCCGCGGCATAGACCACATCTTTTCGAAAGACTGCGCCCTGCTCCAGACTGTCAATCCAGCCAATCCGTGCCACGTCCAACAGATGGGTCATGCCATGGCCGCAGAATACCCGGTCCTTTTCCAAAATATCAATCCACCCCATTGATTTCTTAAATTCCGGATGGTGCAGAATTCTCTGCACCCGTACCATATCTTCCGGAATTTCATTCCATCCTGTTCCTGCTTCAACGGTCTCTTCCTTTTTTTTCACATAATTCATGACTTCACCATCTGAAAGACCATCTGCTGTAGTTCCGGATTGTTTTCAAAAGCTCCACGGCAAATATAAGTCATCGTCTGACTTCCCGGCTTTTTAATCCCCCGCATTGTCATGCACATATGCTCCGCCTGCAAAATGACCATAACGCCCTTTGGTTTCAGGTGTTCCATAATCGCATCCCCGATCTGAGCTGTCATCTGTTCCTGAATCTGAGGCCGTCTGGCAAACACATCCACAGTCCGGGCCAGCTTGCTCAAACCTACGACCTTATCATCCGGTATATAGGCGATATGTGCCTTCCCATAAAAAGGCAGTAAATGATGTTCGCAAGTCGAATAAAAAGTAATGTCCTTTTCCAAAACAAGCTCATTATTGATGGCCGGGAAAGTCTTGCCCAAATGGACCGATGCATCAGCCCCCAGGCCGCCGTAAATCTCTTTATACATATTCGCAATGCGGTGCGGCGTATCTTTAAGCCCCGGACGCTCCAGGTCCTCGCCGATGCCTTCTAAGAGCAGCCGTATTCCCGCCTCGATTTTCTTCTCATCTATCATGTCAGCCTCCGCTTTTTTATTTGCTTCCTAGTATATCACAAAATGTCGAAATAGTTGATAATGAACCGAAAATTATTATTACATCTTCGGGTCCGGCCTGCTTTTTGGCAATTTTCAGGGCATTTTCAGCCGTTTTGGCATCAAAAGCCTGATCAAAATACCTCTGGGCCGCAATTTTTAACACTCCGCTGTCAAGTCCACGAACATTCTGTGGCGTAAAGCTGATCAACATTTCGGAAACCGAATGCATTTCTTTTAAAATAGCCTCGTAATCTTTATCCGCAAAAACACCCATGATAAGAATCCTTCGCTGCTTTGGGAAATAGGTTTCCACGGTCTCTCTTAAAGCCACCGCCCCATCCGGATTATGAGCACCGTCAATAAAAATCAATGGTTGTTTTGAAAGACACTGGAACCGTCCCGGCCACCGGGCTGCTGAAAGGCCCTGAGTAATGACTTTCTCTACCGGTATTTCCAACTTTAATGCTTCGATGGCTTCAATGGCAAGACAGGCATTTTCCACCTGATAAATGCCATCCAGATGAATGTTCAGGCCCTTGTATTGTTTATAATCAAAGGTCTGATGGACAAAAAGACGCCTTTCTCTGATAATCAGCCGTTCCCGGGCCATAACCGCCAAAGGAATATTTTTCTTATGGCACTGTGCCCGAAGGACCTCCATCGCTTCCGGCTTCTGAGATGCAGACACCGCCGGTGTTCCCTGTTTGAGTATGCCCGCTTTTTCATAAGCAATCGCTGAAAGAGTATTGCCAAGCTGAGCCATATGGTCCATGGAAATGGATGTGATCACAGAAAGCACCGGATGTTCCACCACATTGGTGGAATCAAGCCGTCCGCCCATACCTGTTTCAAGAACAACGAAATCACAGTTCTTTTTCTTAAAGTACCAAAAACTCAGAGCGGTTTCCACCTCGAAAACTGTCGGTACTTCCAGACCGTCGGCTGCCATGGATTCACAGATTTCCCGAATCCGGCTCATTCCGTCGGTCAAATCCTCCGTCTCAATATAGACGCCGTTTATCTGTATCCGCTCTCTATAATCATATAAGGTTGGCGATATATATCGTCCAACCTTATAACCTGCCGCTTCCAGGATTGCAGCAATAAATGTACAGACCGAGCCTTTCCCATTGGTTCCGGCAACATGAATGATATTTAAAGCCCGTTCCGGCCGTCCAATCCGGTTCAAAAGCTCCTCCATCCGCTCCAGACCAAGGACGATTCCCGTCTTTCCGACTTGCTGGATCCAATCCATTGTCTCTTCATATGTCATTTGAATCATCTGATCGTCACCTACTTTTCGTCGCATACCTGGAAAATATAGAATTTCAAATAATAAGACTCATCCGCTGCCCACAAAATCGGATGATCCGGTGCCTGAGTACGGAACTCTACCTGACGGAGCCGCTTGTGAGCACTGCGGGCTGCCTGCTGAATCGTCTCTGTAAACCGTTCATAATCCATAAAATGAGAACAGGAGCAGGTTGCCAGATATCCGCCGTCTTTCACCAGCTTTAATCCGCGGATATTGATTTCACGATAACCTTTTACCGCATTCTTTATGGAATTTCTTGACTTTGTAAAGGCCGGAGGATCAAGCACGACCAGATCAAATTTCTTCCCTTCTTTTTCCAAAGCCGGAAGATATTCAAAAACATCGGCACAGACAAAATCCACAAAATTTTCTACGCCGTTTAAAACAGCGTTTTCCCTGGCCTGGTTTACAGCCAACTGCGAAGCATCCACTCCCGTCACATGGACAGCCCCGCCAAGAGCCGCATTTAAGGCAAAGGAACCGGTATGCGTAAAGCAATCCAGCACCTCAAAGCCCCGGCTTAAATTCCCCACAGCTTTGCGGTTTTCCTTCTGATCCAGGAAGAATCCCGTCTTCTGGCCGTCTTTCACGTCGACCATGTATTTGACACCATTTTCCACGATCGGCACTTTCGTATCAAAAGCTTCTCCGATAAAGCCTTTTATCCGGTCCATGCCCTCCTGCTGACGAACCTTCGCGTCACTGCGCTCATAAACGCCACGAATCCGAATGCCATCTTCTGCCATGATCTCCTTCAGCAGCTCAACAATCTGGATTTTATATTTATCAATTCCCAGCGCCAGCGACTGAACAACAAGCACATCGGTAAATTTATCCACGACCAGCCCCGGAAGGAAATCTGCCTCTCCAAAAATCACCCGGCAGCTCTCTGTGTCAATGACCTTTTTTCGGTATTCCCAGGCATTTTTCACCCGCATTCTTAAAAATTCTTCATCTATCTCCTGATCCACATTCCGCGTCATCATACGGACACGGATTTTGGAAGCATTATTAATAAAGCCACGACCCATTGGATATCCGTCAAAATCCCGAACAATGACATCCGCGCCATTCTCATAATTTCCTGTGATTGCATCAATTTCATTATCAAAAACCCAGGCGCCCCCGGACTTCAACGTCCGTCCCTCGCCTTTTTTTAACGTTACGATTGCTGTTCCCATTATTTTCCCTCTTTATTTCAATTTCCTGTTATTTACTTACTTTACCATTGCCATGAAAGGGAATCAAGAATATTTTTTATGCGATGTATATTTTGTCCACCCTACGGCATAATATATCTATGAAGAAAAATTTTATTCTTTGTGGTCTGGCGGGTTGGTGTATGGAAGTACTGTGGACCGGACTGGGCTCCATAGTGTCACGTGACCCCAAGCTGACCTGTCGGACTTCTGTTTGGATGTTTCCAATCTATGGATTGGCTGCATTCCTGTCTCCCATCAGCAGACGACTGAATGGCAAAAATACATTCTTTCGAGGAGGTTTGTATACATTGCTCATTTTTGCCACAGAATACACCACTGGTGCGGTTCTGAAAAAATTTCACCGCTGCCCATGGGATTACAGCGAACAGCCTGCAAATGTCCATGGATTAATCAACCTGTGCTACACCCCTCTGTGGTTTGGTGCCGGTTTATTTTTTGAAAAAATGTTATCTAAAGCAAATACAAAGCCCTCACATTAACACCAGCAAACAGGAATCATTTAAATTATTTCCTCCGATTTGATTTACTTTTTTTGCCTTCTGCCTTATAATATCTAAGTTAGACTAAAATTGAGGTGAAACAATATGACAAATAAGCAGAAAGGCATTATATGTATTCTCATCTCCGCTTTTTCTTTTGCGCTGATGAATTTGTTTGTCCAGCTGGCCGGAGATATCAATCCGATTCAGAAAAGCTTTTTCCGGAATCTGATCGCTTTTTTATTTGCGGCTGCCATATTATTTAGAGAACATGATTTTTCATTTCAGAAAAAAAATCTGAAATATCTTATTCTTCGTTCGGCCCTGGGAACAATCGGTATTTTATGTAATTATTACGCTCTGGGACATTTACTTTTATCCGATGCTTCCATGCTCGGAAAGCTTTCCCCCTTTGTTGTTCTCATCTGTTCCTATATCTTTTTAAAAGAAAAGATGAACGGCTTCCAGATTCTGAGCATTATCGTCGCCTTTATCGGCAGCCTGTTTATCATCCGCCCCGGCTTTTCGCTGACAGAAATGCTGCCGGCCCTTATGGGACTGGTCGGAGCCATTGCTGCCGGCTCAGCCTACACAACAGTGCGGTATCTTGGACTTCGCGGTGAACGGGGGCCTTTTATTGTCTTTTTCTTCTCCGCATTTTCCTGTATCGCTGTTCTTCCTTATATCATATTAAATTTTGAACCAATGACAATAAAACAGCTTGGTACGCTGCTCCTTGCCGGTGTTGCCGCATCGGGCGGTCAGTTCGGCGTCACCTACGCCTATAAATTTGCCCCGGCCCGGGACATTTCAATTTATGATTATACCCAGGTCATTTTTGCCGCCGTTCTCGGTTTTGTTGTTTTCGGCGAATTGCCGGACAGTCTCAGCCTGATCGGTTATATCATTATCTGCGGAATATCCCTCTTAATGTATATGTATAATATGGGTTATTTAAAAATACGAAAGGATGCAAAAACACCATGAACAAGACTAAAAACACCTTACTGCTTCTTTTAACGGCCTTTATCTGGGGCGTTGCTTTCGTAGCCCAGAGTGTGGGCATGGACTACGTGGGTCCCCTGACCTTTAATGCGGCCCGATTTATCATCGGAGCTGTCTTTCTTATTCCCTGCATCGCATTTCTGGACGTACTGAAAAAAAAAGACTCCGCCAAATCTGAAGCTCCTTCAGCTGGCTGCCAAAATCTTCCGTCCACTGATCCAACAGACAGAAAAACACTCCTGATCGGAGGGTTATGCTGTGGCATCGCCATCGCTATTGCCAGCACACTGCAGCAATACGGTATATCCATGACGACTGTCGGAAAAGCCGGTTTTATCACGGCCCTTTACATCGTCATCGTACCTATCCTTGGTATTTTCCTGAAAAAGAAACCCCGGCTGATTATCTGGGTCAGCGTCATTCTCGCCCTGGCCGGACTTTATTTCTTATGTATGACTGACAGTCTCAGTTTCAGCAAAGGTGATACATTGGTGCTCCTCTGTGCCCTTGCTTTCTCCATACATATTTTGATCATCGATTATTTTTCACCCAGGGTTGATGGTGTACGGATGTCCTGTATCCAGTTTTTCATCGCCGGAATCCTCTGCGGCATACCGGCACTGATTCTGGAACATCCCCGGTTTTCCTCTCTGGTCGCGGCCTGGGCACCGATTCTCTATGCCGGAATCCTCTCCTGCGGTGTAGCTTACACCCTCCAGATTGTAGCCCAGAAAAACTATGATCCAACGATTGCTTCTCTGATCCTGAGCCTGGAATCTGTGTTCAGTGTTCTCGCCGGATGGGTCATTCTACATCAGGCCCTCGCTCCAAGAGAAATCTTTGGCTGCATTCTTGTATTTATTGCTATCATTCTCGTACAGCTTCCGGTACGCAAAAAAGCTTAATTCAACCGTCAGGACCAGATTCGACTTATCAACGACTTTCACCCCGAACGTCATCTCTTAAAAAATGAAGATTTCTTCAATCGGTACACCGACGACTCTGGAAATATCCACGGCCAGCTTGAGAGATGGATTGTACTGGGCCTTTTCCAGACGCATGATCGTCTCCCGACGGACACCGACCTTTTCCGCCAGCTGCTCCTGGGTCAACCCAACCTGCTGGCGGTATTTCTTTAAATGACATACAAATTCTACCATGGCTACTCATCCTCGTCTTCCCAGTCTGTCGAATCCATCTGATCATAGCGATACAATAGGTATTCGTTCAAAAACTGTACCAGACCGCAGATCAAAGAAATTCCACAAGTTAATAACAGAGCCACAACTCCGCTGCTCACATGACTTCCTGTCATTCCCACAAGCAGCACCAGCAGGAATGTGAGACTATATCCCACTCGTAAAGCTTTCAGTTCAGCCTCCCGGCGATTTTGCTGAAAGCGCTCATCCGCCAGAATATTTGACATTTTTCCCTCATAAAAGAATCCAAAAAAGCCAAAAAATACGAAAAATACAAATGGGAAAATCATACCGTAGACCAGATATGTCCAGAAGCCTAAAAAGCCCATGAAGCCTAAAAAGCCCAAATATCCAAATTTGGGATTGATTTTTCGTGTCCGCCCTGTTTTCCTACTGTTCCGTTTCACGACCAATCCGCTGATAACCAATAAAGCTGCCAGATAGATGACATATAAAATAACTAAAATCAATGCCAGCATCATAGGTACATCTTTTATGTGGAATTGATAACTTCCGAAATCCATCGGATAGATCAGACGCCCATCATTAAAAGTCAGCGAATAACCGATGGCCGACGCTGCATACAGAGCACAGATAACCCCCAAAATAATCAACCGTTTCAAGTTCTTTTTTGACATATGCTTTTCCTCCTCAACGCAAAAAAGTGATATATTTATCTCTTTCATTTAGGACAAATATATCACTTTTTCTTTTCATTGTCAACGAAAAATGTGAGGAATATATCACTTTCTAGCAGTCGATATCTGCCAATACTTCTTTCAGTGTATCTGCAGACTCTTTCAGATTCCTCTGTTCTTTCTCATCCAAATCAATCGGCACCAGACTTTCCAGGCCATCTTTGCCGACAATTGCCGGCATACTTAAAACGACATCATCAATGCCATATTCCCCATGCATCCGACTGGAAATCGGAAGAATCGACTTTTCATCCCGGACAATAGCCTCACAGATTCGCCGCACCGACATGGCAATTCCATAATAGGTCGCTTTCTTTTTGGCAATAATCTCATAGGCACTGTTTTTAACCGTATCCGCAATCCGCTCCGCTGCCTTCTCGTATTTATGCCTTCCCCGCATTTCATAGAAGTTCCGTAAAGGCACCCCAGAAACATTGGCACTACTCCAGGCGGCGATCTCACTGTCCCCGTGCTCACCAATAATAAAGGCATGAACACTTCGGCTGTCCACTCCGAGATACTCGCCGATCTCATATTTTAAACGGGACGTATCAAGAACAGTTCCTGAACCAATGACCCGATTTTCCGGAAAACCGCTGATTTTCAAGGCAGCATAGGTCAAAATATCCACCGGATTTGAAACGATCAGTAAAATTCCCTGACATCCCCGCTTTGAAATTTCCGGAATGATATTCCGAAGAATAGCCACATTCTTATGCACCAGGTCCAGACGGGTTTCATCCGGTTTCTGGTTAGCTCCCGCCGTGATTATAATAATCGCTGCATCGACAATATCATCATAATCCCCCGCATAAATTTTCATAGGTCTTTCAAAAGGCAGACCATGCCGGATATCCATTGCTTCCCCATCGGCCCGGTCCATATCCGCATCAATCAATACCATCTCTGAAAATAAACCACTCTGCATCAACGCAAAGGCGGATGCAGAACCAACAAAACCACAACCAATCATGGCCACTTTTCTCAAATTCAGTTCCTGACAATTCTTTTCCATGTAAAAACCTCCTGTCATTTGGTATTTTATACAGAAAAGAATATCATATGCATAAATTAGTTTTGAAACCATAATTTTAATATCTGTTCAATCCGCAAGCTTCCGTACACTTCAAAATGGCACGGCTCACCTGCTGCGCATATTGCTCCGGTGTTTCCTTCATTCCATCGATAATCCAATGATGAAGCAGTAAGATAAATCCTCCCGTGGAATAATAAGCAAAAAATCGCACATCCTGTCCGTTTCTGACCTTTTCACATCCAATACGTTTTTTAACAATTTCCTCGGATGCCCGGCTGATTTCATAATAAATCATTTCTCCCAGACCACTCTGATTCATCAGCAGGAGAAATTCTCTGTGCTGATACCAGAATTTAAAATAATCTGACCCAATCTGCTTCAAGTCGTATTTGTCCAGAGCCGGATAGGTATTCCCGTAATCCCGGCTCAGTTTGCCAAAATAACGATGGATCACATCTTCTTTTCGGTTATATAATCGATAAAATGTTCTTCGGGCAACATCCGCCCTTTTAACAATTTCAGAAACCGTAATTTCATTGAAAGCTTTTTCTTCCATCAGCTCAAACAAAGCAGTCTCAATCATTCTTGCTGACTGTTCCCTCTGCTTTTTATGTCCGTCCATTCCCATTCACCCTCCACCTTTGGCACAAAACTCCGTTTTTGTAGCACTTCCGTGCCATTCCTTGATTTTTCTTTCTACAAAGTATACTATAAAAAAAGAAAAGACACAAGTGTGCCATTTTTATACTTTCGTTTATTAAAGGAGATTATTTCATGAGAAAAATAGTAGTCATTTATGAATCAAAATATGGTTCAACCAGATGTTATGCTCAATGGATCGCCGAAGAACTTATGTGCTCTTTATTTGAGCGAAAAGATTTTAACCCGAAGGATTTTACGAAATATGACGTTATTATATACGGCGGTGGTCTCTATGCCGGCGGTGTGAGCGGTATAAAGTTTATCACCCAAAACTGGAAGCTTCTAAAAAACAAACAGGTCGTTCTTTATACCTGCGGACTTGCAGATCCGGAGGATACCGACAACATATCCACTATCAGAAAGTCTTTGTCAAAAATCCTGTCACCGGAAATCCTGGAACAGATCCGGCTTTTTCATCTGAGAGGCGGCATTGACTATTCTCGTTTAAGCTTCACTCACAAGGCTATGATGTCCATGCTCCGTCGAATGCTGTTGAAAAAGGATCCGGACAGTCTGAGTGAAGAAGTCAAACAGCTATTGGAAACCTATGGAAAATGTATCAATTTTACTAACCGTGAGAGCATTTGGCCTTTGACCCAATATGTTCTGTCTCTCTCAGACACCTGCTTTAACTAAAGAAAGACTAAATATTTTCTTTTCCCAGAATATTCCCGATGACCTCTCTCACAGTGGATATTTTTTGAATTTTATCCACATTGGCACCGCAGAAAATAAGGCCATTTTCCACATCCCCCTTAACGGCCCGAATCAGCGCATCGGTAATACAATAGGGAATTGTCGCCGGATTACAATTTTCCAGACATTGTCTGCAATGAATTTTCCCCCGTTCTCCCCGGGCAACTTTTTCGAGAAAAGCATTTTTTATGCCGCGCCCCGGCATGCCTACCGGGCTTTTTAAGATGACAACATCATCGCTTTTCGCTCTGATATAAGCTTCTTTAAAATTGCTGTGGGCGTCGCATTCTTCTGTTGCCACAAAAGGGGTTGACGCCTGAATGCCGGACGCTCCCAGAGAAAGGGCATGTTCGGTCTTTTCCGGTGTATCAATACCCCCGGCCACAACAACAGGAATTTCCTTTTCATATTTCTCGCCATATTCACGGCATACACGGATAATGCGACGGATTTCCTCATCATAATCGGCCATCATCTGTGAAATGTCATTACTATTGTTTTCCATAAAGGGCGACAATTCCTTCTCAGAAAAACCCAGATGGCCGCCTGCCAGAGGTCCTTCCACCACCACCATATCCGGTGCACAGTGATGATTTCTGTCCCAGAGGCGACAGATGACCTTTGCCGCTTTCTCCGAAGAGACCATCGGGGCGATTTTGACCGCAGATCCTCTGATATATTCGGGAAGATTTTTTGGCAGGCCCGCACCGGAAATAATCACATCCACACCGGCCCGGACGGCCGCCATGACATATGCCTTATAATTTCTTGTGGCCGCCATAATATTCACACCGATCACTCCGTCTCCGGCCTTTTCCTTTGCCAAAATAATCTGTTCTTTTACGGCCTTTAAATTGGCTTCCAGAGGATTCTTTTCAAAATCCGGACGGTAAAATCCAATCTGGGCCGTGGAGATAACACCAATACCGCCCGCCGCTGCCACAGCGCCTGCCAGCGATGAAAGGCTGACGCCAACCCCCATGCCGCCCTGGATGATCGGCAGTCTTGCCGTCAATTCACCGATTTTCAATGGTTTTATTTGCTCTGATTTCATTCTTTTCTCCTAAAAATGGCGGAATCGCTCGTAACGTTCTTTTACAACTTCTTCCGGCGCCATCCGCTCATAACGCTGGAAGAATTCTGTCATCGCCTGTTTTATTTCCTCTGCCAATGCTCCTCCATGATCCACATGTACCGGCTCCGGTTCGGCAAAAACCCTGTCCACAACTTTTAAAGCCTTCAAATGTTCCGATGTCATCTTCATGACTTCGGCCGCCTCATCGGCCCGTTTACCGTCTTTCCATAAAATGGCCGCAAAGCCCTCCGGAGAAAGGACCGAATACACAGAATTTTCCAGGCACCAGACTTCATTTCCTACAGCCATAGCCAGGGCACCGCCGCTTCCCCCTTCTCCGATCACAATGGATAATACCGGTACAGTCAATCCTGCCATTTCCATAAGGTTCCGCGCAATAGCTTCTCCCTGTCCCCGTTCCTCTGCTTCAATACCGCAAAATGCTCCGGACGTATCTACAAAACAAACAATCGGACGATGAAATTTCTCTGCCTGTTTCATCAGCCGCAGCGCTTTACGATAACCTTCCGGATTCGGCATGCCGAAATTACGCTGAACCTGTTCTTTCAGATTCCGTCCTTTTTGCTGACCAATGACGGTCACCGGCCGACCTTCAAGAAAACCGATACCGCCCACGATCGCCGGGTCATCCTTTATTCCCCGGTCTCCATGGAGCTCTATAAAATCCTCAAAAATGTGTTCAATATAATAAAGACTTGTCGGACGATCCATTTCTCTGGCAATCCGTACTCTGTCCCATGCACTAAACTTCATATGTCCTTCGCCTCGTGTTTCTTTCTTCATGGCCTATGCCTCCGGATGCACCGGCCGATGGGCCCGGATGAGCTGAAATAATCGCTGTTTCAAATCTTTACGTTCCACAATCTGATCGATAAATCCATGTGCCAGCATAAATTCTGCCCGCTGAAAACCTTCTGGCAGCTTTTGACCGATGGTCTGTTCAATGACCCTCTGTCCGGCAAATCCAATCAAAACGTCCGGTTCCGCAAGAATGACGTCACCGAGCATTGCAAAGCTGGCCGTCACGCCGCCGGTCGTCGGGTCGGTAATGACGGTAAAATAGGGCAGACCGGCCCTTCCGTGAGCTTCCACCGCTGCCGAGGTTTTTGCCATCTGCATCAGTGATAAAATACCTTCCTGCATCCGCGCACCTCCGGAACATGTAAAAATAATCACCGGGAGTTTCAGCCTTGTAGCCGTTTCTATGGCTCGTGTGATTTTTTCACCCACGATGGTTCCCATGCTTCCCATCATAAACCGTGCATCCATGACTGCCAGTACAGCTTGCTCGCCATGAATCGTACACAGTCCATAGACCACGCCTTCATTTAATCCGGTGGATTTTCGCATGGCCTCCAATTTTTTTTCGTAATCCGGAAAATTCAGAGAATTTCTCTCCGTCATGACTGCATCCAATTCTTCAAAACTGCCTGCATCAGCAATCTGTGCAATCCGTTTCCAGGCAGAAATGCGCTGGTGATGACCACATTCCTGGCATACATAGAAATTTTTTTCCAGATCTCTGTCATAAAGAAGGGCGCCGCATTTTTCACATTTTTTCCAAAGCCCTTCTGGTACGTTTGGCTGCTCCAGTTCTTTTTCTGTTACCAGGGCATCCTGACGGATGCTCTGCTGCCGATTGGACAGGGTGATATAGGTCGTTTTTTTAAACATACTGTTTAACTTCGGCATTATTCACCCTCCTTTTTCATTTGTTCAATAAAGTCCGTACTGAAATCACCGCTCTGAAATTTCGGATGATTCATGATTTCCATCTGAAAATCCACATTGGTATCAATACCATCGACAATAAATTCACTTAATGCACTTTTCATCTTTTTGATGGCTTCATTTCTTGATTTACCGAGCACAATCAGCTTGGCGATCATTGAATCATAATAAGGCGGAATTTCATATCCCGCATAGGCCGCCGTATCCACACGAACGCCTTTGCCTCCCGGCAAATGAAGACGCTCAATCTTTCCCGGCGAGGGCTGGAAATTCTTTTCCGGATTTTCTGCATTTATCCGGCACTCAATGGCATGTCCCTTAATTTCTATATCTTCCTGCCCTATATTTAAAGGCTCTCCGGCAGCAATTCGTATCTGACTTTTAATCAAATCTACATTCGTCACGAATTCGGTCACCGGATGTTCGACCTGAATTCGAGTATTCATCTCCATAAAATAGAAGTTTTTATTTTTATCCAGCAAAAATTCGATTGTCCCCGCGCTCTCGTAACCGACTGCCCGTGCTGCCTGGACGGCAGCACGCCCCATCTTTTCCCGAAGTTCATCGTCAACAGCCGGAGACGGGGATTCTTCCAGCACTTTCTGATGCCGTCTTTGAATCGAGCAATCTCTTTCCCCCAGATGGATGATATGACCAAAGGCATCGCCCAAAATCTGAAACTCAATATGGCGCGGAGATTCGATATATTTTTCAATATACATGGTATCATCATTAAAGCTGTTGACGGACTCCATCTGGGCCAGCTGAAAGTTCTCTTGAAAATCTTCCGGGCTTCTGGATATACGCATACCCTTTCCCCCGCCGCCGGAAGATGCCTTGATCATGACCGGATATCCCATGACATCTGCCATTTTTCTGGCTTCCTCTGCCGTATGCACCGGCTCCTTCGTTCCCGGAACCACCGGAACGCCAGCCTCCATCATTGTTTTTCGCGCCTCAGATTTATTGCCCATTTTATGAATCAACTCAGGTGAAGGTCCGATAAATGTAATATGGCACTGACGGCACATTTCAGCAAACCGGGCATTTTCCGACAAAAATCCAAATCCCGGATGAATGGCATCCGCGCCGCTGATGACCGTGGCACTGATCATATTTTCCATATTCAGATAACTGTCTTTTGAAACCGCCGGACCGATACATACAGCCTCGTCGGCCAACTGGACATGAAGCGCCGTTTCATCTGCTTTTGAATACACAGCCACCGTCTCAATACCCATCTCCCGACAGGCCCGGATAATACGGACGGCAATCTCTCCCCGGTTGGCAATTAATACTTTATTTATCAAGTCTTTCACCTCATTAACCAATCATAAATGTCATTTCGCCTTCCGCCGCCAGACCTTCTTCTGTATAGGTCTTTCCATAAACAACAGCCACAGGTCCCCGGCGTTTCAGCACCTCAACCTCCATGCGCAGCAGACTTCCCGGAACAACTTTTTTACGGAATTTTGCCTTATTGATTCCGCCGTAATAACCAATCTTACCCCGCATATCGTCTTTATGCAAAAGAAGAACTGCCGTTGTCTGAGCCATCGCCTCCATGAGTAAAACCCCCGGCATGACCGGCTCCGTTGGAAAATGGCCTGCAAAAAAGGGTTCATTATAAGTAACGCCCTTGTAACCTGCAGCTTTTTTATCCTCTTCCAGAATCTCCACTTTATCGACAAGCAGCATGGGCTGTCTGTGAGGGATTATTTCCATAATATCTTTAATTCCAAAAATCATATCCCGCCTCTATTCCTGTACATATATCAGAGGCTGTCCGTATTCCACGCCTTCCCCATCCTGTACACAAATCTTTGTCACAACGCCGGATGCATCGCTTTGTATCTCATTCATCAATTTCATAGCTTCAACAATACCAATGACCTGCCCGGCTTCCACCCGATCACCCACCCGGACAAAGGGCTCTTTTTCCGGTCCCGGCGCCGCGTAAAACACGCCAACGATGGGAGATGTCACCGCCGTTCCATCCGGCGCCTTTTCTGAGGTCTCTGTTTCCATCTCCGACACATTCGTACTACTTGCACTTACATCTTCCGAAAGCTCCCCGCTGTTTAACGTGCCGCTATTTTTACCAATCTGCTGCATTTTCGGCAATTTTTTTCCGAGATGAATTTTAAGATTGCCTTCTTCATAATCAAATTCGGTAAGTCCCGATGTCGATACCATTTCGACCAATCGAAGCATCTGTTCAAATTCCATAAACTTATGCCTCCTCAAACTTTTTCACAGCCAGCGTTGCATTATGTCCGCCAAATCCGAGCGAATTGGAAAGAGCCACCCGAACCTCGCCATAAATTCCCTGTCCCGGCACATAATTCAGATCACATTCCTCATCAGCCACTTTCAGACCAACCGTTGGATGGATATATCCGTCTTCAATGGATTTTACACAGGTAATAAATTCCACAGCACCGGCAGCTCCAAGTAAATGTCCGATCATAGACTTTGTTGAACTGATCGGTACCTGATATGCTGTATTGCCAAAGGCTCGCTTGATAGCCCGCGTCTCAAACAGATCATTATGATGGGTACTTGTTCCATGGGCGTTGATATAGCTCACTTCCTCCGGCTTTACTCCGGCTTCTTTCATAGCAAGTTCCATGGCTTTTGCTGCACCGCTGCCGTCCTCGCAAGGGGATGTAATATGGTAAGCGTCCGAGGTTGCGCCATATCCAGCCACCTCTGCAAGAATGTGCGCTCCCCGGGCTTTCGCATGGGAAAGGCTTTCAAGCACAACAACTCCGGCACCTTCACCCATAACAAATCCGCTGCGCTCTTTATCAAAAGGAATGGAGGCCCTTTCCGGGTCCGAAGCAGAAGTCAACGCCGTCAACGAAGCAAAGCCGGCAATACCGATCGGACAGATGGCAGCCTCCGCGCCTCCGGCCAACATGACGTCAACTTCTCCCGCCTGAATACTCCGATAGGCTTCGCCAATAGAGTGGGTGCCCGTCGCACAGGCCGTCACGACATTTAAAGATTTGCCCCGGCAACCGAATGCAATAGAAACATTGCCGGAAGCCATATTCGAAATCATCATCGGCACAAGCAGCGGACCGACTCTGCCCGGTCCTTTTTCCACCAGTCGTTTTTCCTCTTTTTCCATAACCTGAAGGCTTCCCACACTGGAACTGACACAGACACCGACGCGGAATGGATCTTCTTTGTCCATATCCAGTCTGGCATTTTCAATGGCCTCTTTTGAAGCCGCCACCGCATACTGGCAAAATAATTCCATACGGCGTGCCGCTCGTTTATCCATATAATCTGCGGCATTAAAATCCTTTACCTCCGCTGCAAGAGATGTTTTAAAATTTGTCGTATCAAAGGCACGGATTTTCCCGAATCCGGTTTTTCCCGCCTTAATTCCATTCCAAAATTCTTCGATATTATTACCAATCGGTGTAATGGCACCCATTCCTGTAACTACAACACGTTCTTTCATTTCAACTCTCCTTACATACTTATGCCGCCATCTACGCCGAGAACCTGCCCGGTAATATACTTCGCCCGATCTGATGCCAGAAAACATGCGGCATGGGCAATATCTTGCACTGTGCCAAAGCTTTCCAAAGCAATCGCCGAAAGTATTTTTTCTTTCAATGCTTCGCTTAAAGTTTCGGTCATATCTGTCTGGATAAATCCAGGCGCAATGGCATTGACTGTAATGCCGCGACGCCCAAGTTCCTTCGCCGCCGACTTTGTTAATCCGATGATTCCCGCTTTGGATGCGGCATAATTTGCCTGTCCCGCATTGCCATAAATACCGACAACCGAAGACATATTGATAATACGTCCGTATCTTTGTTTCAACATCTGACGGGACACGTTCTGAATGCAATTAAATGTGCCCTTCAGATTAATATCAATGACTTTATCAAAATCTGTTTCTTTCATCCGCATCAGCAGGCCGTCTTTGACAATCCCGGCATTATTCACAAGAATATCCAGCCGGCCGTAGTGTTGGATGATGTCGCCTGTCATCGCTTTTACGCTGTTATAATCCGAGACATCACAGCAAAAAACTTCTGCCTTGCCTCCGGCTGCCCGAATCTCTGACTGTACCTGCTTCGCCGCTTCTTCGGAATGACTGTAATTGATGATGACCACCGCTCCCTGAGCAGCCATCTCCCTGGCAATACCTGCGCCGATCCCCCTGCCGCCGCCGGTTATAAGAGCTATTTTATTCTTTAACATTTTAACGCCTCCAACTTTTCCAGATCTTTGACGGTCTCTATTGTTAGACATGGAATTTTTCGGTTGATTCGTTTTGCAAATCCGGCCAATGTTTTTCCCGGTCCGATCTCTACAAAAATTTCCACACCCATGTCCACCATCACTTTCATATCCTGCTGCCACCGGACAGATTCGGAAACCTGACGAACAAGCAGCGGAGCTATCATTCCTTTATCTCTGATAAGCTCTGCGGTCGTATTGGATACATAAGGGATATCCGAGTCCAACCAACAAATGTGCTCAAGTTCCGGTGCCAGGCATTCACCGGCCCTTTTCAACATGGATGAATGAAAAGGACCGCTCACATTCAGCATGGCTACCCGTTTGGCTCCAGCGCCTTTCATGGCCTCGCTCGCCAGATATACCGCTTCCGCCTCCCCGGAGATTACCGTCTGTCCCGGACAATTGTCATTGGCAATTTCTACAATTCCCCGGGTGTCAGCACATATTTTTTCAATGGTTTCCACATTCAATCCAAGTACGGCCGCCATAGCACCGCCTGCCGGAACCGCTTCCTGCATATACTGTCCCCGCTTATCGATGACCCGAATGGCATCCTCCACTGAAATTTTTCCTGCCGCTGTTAACGCCGCATACTCTCCAAGACTTAACCCCGCCGTCACAATTGGAACGATTTCCATGGCTTCCACCGCTTTGAGTATAGCAAGCTCCGTGGTCAACAATCCAATCTGAGTATAACGGGTAATATCTAATTTATCATTTTCTTCAAAGCAAAGGCTTTTTACATCCATGTCCAGCCACTTACCAGCCTGATCATAAACTTCCCTGCTTATTGAAAAAGTCTCGTAAAAATCCTTTCCCATACCAATCTTCTGAGCACCCTGCCCCGGAAAAATCAATGCTGTCTTTTTCATTCTCTTTACTCCAAAATTAATTTGATATTCAAAATATATGTCTAAAAATAAAGCCGCCGCATTTGCAGCGTCCTCATTTTCTGTTTGCTTTTTCCTGCATTAATGTTACAGCTTCACTCATCATTTCCTCAATAATTTCTTTACATGGCTGACGTTTATTTACAAGTCCTGCAATCTGACCAGCCATGAAAGACCCTTCTTCCAGGTCTCCATCCACCACTGCCCGACGAAGAGAGCCCAGCGCCATCAATTCCAGTTCTTCTGCCGATGCGCCCTCTGCTTCCATTTTCAAATACTTCCGAGTCATCGGATTTCTGAGCTGACGCACCGGATGTCCCGTTGACCGTCCGGTAACCTGGGTATCAATATCCTTTGCCTTAGCTACTTTCTCCTTATAATTATCATGAATCCGGGTTTCATCTGCCAACAAAAAACGTGTCCCCACCTGAACGCCTTCAGCACCAAGCATAAAGGCAGCCGCCACACCACGGCCATCACCGATACCGCCTGCTGCCAGCACCGGAATATCCACGGCCTGAACGACCTGGGGCACTAATGCCATTGTCGTCTGCTCACCAATATGACCGCCGGATTCACAGCCTTCAGCGATCAGGGCATCCGCACCATATTTGGCCATACGTCTGGCAAGCCCCACAGAAGCCACCACAGGAATGATCTTAATTCCGGCTTCTTTCCATAAAGGAAAATACTTCTCAGGATTACCGGCCCCAGTGGTCACTACCTGAACGCCCTCTTCTGCAACCATCCGGGCAATTGCTTCCGCTTCCGGATTCATCAGCATAACGTTCACACCGAAGGGCTGCTTTGTGAGGGCCTTTGTTTTTTGCACTTCTTCCCGAATATATTCACAAGGCGCACCGCCGGAGGCGATAATTCCAAGACCACCCGAATTGGAAACCGCTGCTGCCAGCGTATGCTCTGCCACCCAGGCCATACCTCCCTGGAAAATCGGATATTCAATATGCAATAACTCTGTAATCGCTGTTTTCATCTTAATCCTCAACACCCTGTGCTTTTAAATAATCCATAATATCCTGAACCGTTGAAATATTGGAAGCATCATCCTCTTCAATCTTTACATCAAAGGTATCTTCCAATGCCATAATAAGCTCGACAAAATCCAAAGAGTCGGCTTCCAAATCCTTTGTCAGGGATGTTTCCGGCTGGATACTGCTTTCTTCAACGGATAACTGATCTGCAATGATTGTTCTAATTTTCTCTAACATAAATAATCTCCTCTGTCTTTTATTTTATTTGATATTTTAATATTTTGATAATCAAAGTATATCACTATATTTTCATTTGTCAACAAAAAAATAGGGGCCGTTGCAAAATAGATGAATAATCATCTGGGGCCGTTGCAAAATAGATGAATAATCATCTATGGAGCAATGGCTCCATTTTTATGTCTAA
>NZ_SLXA01000012.1 GCF_004340975.1 Frisingicoccus caecimuris | reverse complement strand
CATAATCAATGCCCGCCAATAGTAGGGAAAATCCCTTGACGAAAACAGGGAATTTCGACGCTTTTTTCAGGGAAAAGTACTTGACAAAAAACAGATATTGACCTTACCCCGTATGATGAGGAATTAAAGATGGTCAGGAAAGTGCAGAAGTGCATTGATGTTATACTGAATGAAAAAAGGCAGATGCAGTCCGGTAACACCGGGCGGTCAGAAAAAGAAGATCCATCTGCGCAGCATCCGGTTTCATCTCAGGCAAAAGGATATTCCCAGAAACCAATGGCAGAAAGGACTCCCGTTCTGGAGAAGCTGAACAAAAACAAGGAGATCAAGCGGAAAGAGGAGCAAGAAAGAAAAGCATCAAAGCAGAAAATCAAAAGAAATGACATGAGTTTGTAAGGAGGAAATGAAAATGCAGTATTCAGAAGAGCAGGTCAGGAGGGCAAAATCCACTGACCTTGTTTTATTTTTACAGTCACAGGGCGAGAAGCTGATTAAAAGCGGGAAGGAATACCGCTGGATGGCTCATGACAGCCTGACTGTTCGGGGAAACTGCTGGTTCCGGCACAGCCGGGGGACTGGCGGTGGACCAATTGATTTTGTGATGGAGTTTTATGGGCTGACATTCCCGGAGGCAATGAAAAAACTGACCGGGGAAGAGGGGGAGGAAAGGCGGGTGGCGAAGGATGCCCCAAAACAGGGCATCCCCGCCCCTTCGCCTGATTTCCGGCTACCAAGGAGAAACAGGGATGAAAATAAGATACTGGAATATCTGACTAAGACCAGAGGAATCCAAGAAGATCTGGTAAAGGTATTTATTAGCAATGGCGATATTTATGAAGACGAAAAGCATCATAATATCGTGTTTGTCGGGAAAGACCGTTCGGGGATTCCCCGGTATGCCCACATTAGGGGAACGGAAGAAGAAAAATTCCGGGGAGATGTGGCTGGTTCATTGAAAGAATACAGTTTTTGCTACAGAGGAAACAGTGACCAGCTGTATGTGTTTGAAGCACCGATTGACCTCTTATCTTTTATCCAGCTGTTCCCGAAAGGCTGGGAACAGAGAAGCTATCTTAGCCTGGGCGGTACATCGGACAGGGCACTGACAGCCTTTCTTTCTGACAGCCCAAATATCACTTCGGTATTTCTCTGCCTTGATAATGACAAAGCCGGGGAGGAAGTCTGTGAAAAGATTGCCGGGAAAGAGGTTCCTTGTGAACGGATCATCCGCTTAAAGCCGGTTCTGAAAGACTGGAATGAAATCATCTGCCATCAGGAAGAAATGCAGGGAAGGAATCCGGTTGCAGATACGGTTGTGCTGAAAGCCCCGGAAAAAGAAGAGATCGTGCCTATGATTTATTATAAGGATGTGGAGGCGACAAGTGTGGAATGGCTCTGGTTTCCCTATATCCCTTTTGGCAAGCTGACCATTATTCAGGGCAATCCGGGGGAAGGAAAAACGTATTTTGCCATGAAGCTGACCGCAGCCTGCACCAACCGGAAATATCTCCCGACCATGGAAGCCATAGAGCCTTTCAATGTAATCTACCAGACTGCCGAGGACGGAAAGGGAGATACCATCAAACCAAGGCTGATCGAATGTGAAGCCGACCTTTCAAGGGTCATGGTGATTGATGATACAGAAATTCCACTGACATTAATGGATGACCGCATTGAGAGAGCCATCCGGCAGAACAAAGTCCGGCTCTTGATCATTGACCCGGTGCAGGCATTTATCGGTGCGGATGTGGATATGAACCGGGCAAATGAAGTCCGTCCGGTATTCCGGAAACTGGGGAATGTGGCAGAACAGACCGGATGTGCCATTGTGCTGATCGGGCATCTGAACAAATCCTGTGGTACGCAGAGTACCTACCGGGGGTTGGGATCCATTGACATTATGGCGGCTGTCAGAAGCCTTTTATTTATCGGGAAGGTAAAGAAAGACCCGACAACGAGAGTGCTGATCCATGAGAAAAGCTCTCTTGCCCCTCCGGGTGAGACCCTTGCGTTTAAACTTGGGGATGAAGAAGGATTCCGGTGGATCGGTGGCTATGACATCAATGCCGATGATCTTCTGAACGGGAAAGAAGGAAAACCGACAGAGACAAAACTGGAACGGGGAACGAGGCTGATGGAGGAACTGCTGAAAGACGGAAAAGAGATACCGCTGAAAGACATTCAGGAAAAAGCGGCTGTGATGAACATTTCATCCAGAACCATGCGTGATGTCCGCAACCGGATGGGGGAACGGCTTGTGTATGGAAAAGGGACAGGGCGGGAAAATACTGTCCGGCTGAAATCAGATTAGGTGGCAGGATTTCTGGTTTAAAGGCAGGATTTTATAGATACCTTAATGCCTGCCACTCTGCCACTAAAAATATTTTTACATGACAGATAGGAGGGAAGGCTGTCTGTTTATGGGAAAATGTGGCAGCTTATAATTGAAAACATTGGATATTGATGGTATGATAATTCCGTGGCAGAAATGCCATGGAAGAGTTACCCATGACAGGGTGGTAGCCTCCCGAACCTTACAGACCGAAGCCTTTATGGTGACGGAATAAACAGGAAGGGAGGTGCGTGATTATGACAGCTTATGAGATTTTATCTCTTGTCATCGGCATATTGACTTTGTTGATTGCCTTTGGCAGCTTGATTGTTGCGTTTCTTGCCTTTCTTGACAGAAAGCACAAGAAGAAATAAAAATGCCTATCCTGTCTGCCAACAGGATAGGCGGTGTCCGTAAGGACAAATAACCATCTCGAGAGGCATCCACTTTGGAGTGGGTGCTCTTTCTATATCTAATGTACCACTAATCTGGTTTTTTATCAATGAAAAATCGAAAATTCATTATATTTTCATAAATCCGTCGGAGATTATTTGATTAAGAAAATAAAATATGGAGTCAGTGATTGAGCAGTTAATCTATGAAATATGGGTTAGCTGCTTTTTTTATGCAGAAAATGGAGGGGATTTTTATGGCAGCGAAAAATAAGATTGTAAATATCAAGGTGTTTTTTGATGGCGATCAGGATGCGTCACAGGTCTTTGCAGAGGTGATCGCACAGAAAATAAAGGACACGAAAAGGAAAGATTATCTTGCAAAAATGACAGATAAGGATTATAATGAACATGAGTTCAGTAATCTGAAATCTGCGTAGGATGTGCGAAAGGAACGGAGGTATCAGATGAACAACGCAATGATGTATCAAAACAGCAGACGAAAAGAAAACTGTGATACATGGAGAGTCGGTATTTACTGCAGGCTTTCCAAGGATGATGAACTGAATGGCGAGAGTGCCAGTATTTCCAACCAGAGGGATATCCTGACGAATTACTGTAATTCGCAGGGATGGCAGATCGTAGGGGTATTTCAGGATGATGGGTACACAGGATTAAACACGGAGCGTCCGGATTTACAGAGGCTTTTGCAGGCATGTGAAAAAGGTCTGGTCAATCTGGTAATCACGAAAGACCAGAGCCGTCTGGGAAGGAACCACGTACAGACAGGGTATCTGATGGAAGAATTTTTCCCGAAGCATGGTGTCCGGTATGTGGCATTGTATGATAACGTGGACACGTATGCCGGGGATAATGAGATCGCTCCATTCAAGAACGTCCTGAATGAGATGTATTCAAGGGATATTTCCAAGAAAGTACATGCTTCTTACCATCTGCAGGCTACGAAAGGCAAGTTTACCGGTGTGGTTCCGCCTTTGGGGTACTTAAAAGACCCGGACGAAAAGGGGCATCTCCTGATAGATGAGGAAACGGCACCCATTGTCAGGAAGATATTCCAGTGGGCGGTGGACGGACGGGGAATCAATTATATTTCCCGGGAGCTGGAACGCCAGAAAGTCCCTTGCCCGTCATGGTGGCACCGGAAACGGGGGAACCGTACTTATTACACAAAATGGGAGCAGAAAGACCCGGAAAACGGGAAATATGTCTGGGATGAATCATACCTGAAAGACTTGCTCCGGAATCCGGTCTACTGTGGGGATATGGCATCCCAGAAGCGGTATTACCGGTTTAAAATTGGCTCACAGGGAGACAAGGCACCGGATGAATGGATCACAGTGGAAGATACCCATGAACCGATTATTTCAAGGGATACTTTTGAGCTGGTACAGGCGAAAATAAGATCAAGGAAAAGGCAGAATACCACTGGGGAATACAGCATTTTTGCGGGACTGCTTCGATGTGCGGAGTGCGGAGGGGCATTAACCATCCGTAAAACCAACAGTAAAGACCCACGTGAGATTTACACCTGTTCCACTTACATCCACAAAGGGAAAGCTCACTGCAGTCAGCATCGGGTGGATGCAGATGATCTGTACGATGCAGTACTTTCCAAAATCCGTGAATGCGCCAGAATTGCCGTCGGCGGATGTGAGGATATGGAAGAGCGTGTCAGGGAACTTTGCTGTGAAGATGAACTGGATCACAGGGACAGTATTGAAAAACTGGCAGCGAAACAGAAAGACAGGCTGGAGTCACTTGACCGGCTGATTGCCCGCCTTTATGATGACCTGATCAGTGAAAAGATTTCAGAAGCTACTTTTGATAAGATGCTGGAGAAAACACAGAAAGAACAGTCTGAGATCAAACAGGAGCTTGTAAAAAATCAGAAACTGTTGGATGCAGAAGAAAAGCTGGATGCCCAGTCTCAACAGTGGGCAGAAGATATTGGCAGCTATACAGACATCACAGAACTGGATGCCAATATACTGAACCGGCTGATCAGCAAGATTGTCATTTCAGAGCCGCAGGATGATGGAAGCAACAATTCCCATGCGGTGGAAATGGAAATTCATTTTAATTTAAGTCCAATACCGGAGCTTGGAACCATCGAAAGAGGTTCCAGCTCCATAAGATATTTCTAATCTATCATATTTTTATCAATTTCAAGCCCATTCGGGCAAAAATTTTCTCATATTTGGCATTATACAGCTCATGGCAGGAGCAGGAATCATGCTGCTGGGAACTACCCTGATTCCCCAGCTGGCAACACTGTTCGGTTAATGGGGTAATGGATGAACACCATTATCGAACGAATCACGGAAGCCATCAAGGAGATCCTCATCGGGATGATCCAGAATGGTCTGGAAGGGATGTTTGTAGAGGTCAATGATAAGGTGGGAACGATTGCCAGTCAGGTCGGGCAGACTCCGCAGGGATGGAACGCAGGGGTTTTTAACCTCATCCAGAACCTGTCCCAGACGGTGATCGTGCCCATCGCCGGTCTGATCATCACGTTTGTGCTTTGTTATGAGCTGATCACGATGGTTACACAGAAGAATAACTTCCATGAGTTTGAAACTTACAACATTTTCCTCTGGATTTTTAAGGCGTATGTGGCGATTTACCTTGTGACGAACACGTTCAATATCACAATGGCGGTATTTGATGTGGGGCAGCACATCGTAAATGGTGCAGCCGGTGTGATCTCCGGAAGTACGGCGGTGGATGCTTCTGCCGCCATTTCTACCCTGACTGAATCTCTGGAAGACATGGAGATCGGGGAACTGTTTTTACTGGCAATGGAAACACTTCTCATCAGCCTTACCATGAGTATCCTTTCCGTGATTATCACGGTGATCATGTATGGCAGGATGATTGAGATCTACCTTTATACTTCCGTGGCACCGATCCCGTTTGCCACCATGACCAATAAGGAGTGGGGCAATATCGGGAACAACTATCTGAAAGGCTTGTTCGCCCTGGCATTTCAGGGATTCTTCATGCTGGTCTGTGTCGGTATTTATTCCGTACTGGTCAATGCGATGACCATATCCACGAACCTGCATGGGGCAATGTTTTCAGTGGCGGCATATACGGTCGTACTGGCATTTTCACTGTTTAAGACCGGAAGCCTCAGTAAATCAATATTCAATGCCCACTGATGGGCAGGAAAAGAAAGGAGTACTACCTATGGCGTATGTACCAGTACCCAAAGACCTTACAAAGGTCAAGACAAAAGTAGCATTGAACCTGACAAAGCGGCAGCTGATCTTTTTTTCGCTTGCCGCAGTAGTGGGAGTCCCGTTATACCTGCTGGCAAAGAAACCCCTTGGTTCCAGTGTGTCAGCGATCCTTATGGTAACTGTCATGCTGCCATTTTTCTTTATGGCAATGTATGAAAAAGACGGTCTCCCTTTTGAAAAAGTGATGGGAAATATCATCCGCCAGAAATTCCTCTGTCCGGCGAAACGCCCGTACAAGACGGAGAACTTCTATCAGGCGGTGGATTCCCTCGTAAAGAAGGAGGGTGTGCCAGATGGCAAAAAAGAAGAAACAGGCACAGCAGCAGTGCCTGGAAGCGGCGGCAAGAAAAAACCGTCAGGAAAGAAGAAAAAGAAACGACAAAAAGGAAAGGGAAAAGGAAAAGCTTAGGAAGAGACAGGAGAAAGAAAGGAAACGGCAGAAGAACATCCCCCATACTGCCCAGCAGAGCATCCCGTATCAGCGGATGTTTGCGGATGGCATCTGCCAGGTATCGAAGAACTTTTTTTCCAAAACCGTACAGTTTTACGATATCAATTACCAGCTTGCCCTGAATGAGGATAAGACCACGATCTTTGAGAATTACTGTGATTTCTTGAATTACTTTGACTCGTCCATCAGTGTGCAGCTGTCGTTTATCAACCAGCAGGTGGATGTAGCAGAGTTTGAACAGAGCATTGATATCCCGGACCAGAACGATGATTTCAACGAGATCCGGGAAGAATACCGGACGATGTTAAAGAACCAGCTATCCAAAGGGAATAACGGTCTGGTGAAAACGAAATATATCACGTTCGGGATTGAAGCGGAGAGCTTAAAAGTGGCAAGACCTAGGCTTGAGCGGATTGAGGCAGATATCCTCAACAACTTCAAAGTGCTTGGGGCACAGGCTCATCCATTGAACGGGGTGGAGCGTCTTGAGATCATGTACCATGTGTTCAATCAGGACCGGATCGAGCCGTTCCGGTTCAATTATAAGATGCTTCCGCAGACGGGGCTTAAGACAAAGGATTTTATCGCACCGACATCCTTTAACTTCTCAAAGAATTCTTCATTTATGATGGGAAAGACACTGGGAAGCGTCAGCTACCTGCAGATCCTCGCACCGGAACTGACCGACCGTATGCTGGCGGATTTTCTGGATGTGGATGAGAGCATCAATGTGAATATCCATATCCAGTCCATTGACCAGACCTCTGCTATCAAGATGATCAAGAGTAAAATCTCTGACCTGGACAAGATGAAGATTGAGGAGCAGAAGCGGGCAGTACGCTCCGGTTATGACATGGATGTGCTGCCGTCCGACCTTGTGACTTATGGGGAAGAAGCGAAAAACCTTCTGGAAGACCTCCAGTCCAGGAATGAGAGGATGTTCCTTGTCACTGTCCTTGTGATGAACACGGCAAAGAAACGTCAGAAACTGGATAACAACATTTTCCAGGTGCAGGGCATCGCACAGAAGTATAACTGTTCCCTGCGTCCTTTGGATTACCAGCAGGAAGCGGGGCTGATGTCCTGTATCCCACTGGGAGTAAACAGAATCGAGATCCAGCGTGGGCTTACCACCTCGGCAACAGCAATCTTTGTGCCATTCACGACACAGGAACTGTTCCAGGAAGGGGAAGCCCTTTATTATGGTCTGAATGCGTTGTCCAACAACATGATCATGGTGGACCGGAAGCGGCTAAAAAATCCCAACGGGCTAATCTTGGGTACCCCGGGTTCCGGTAAATCCTTCTCTGCAAAAAGGGAGATTACCAACTGCTTCCTCATTACGGAGGATGACATTATCATCTGCGACCCGGAAGCAGAGTATTACCCACTGGTGCAGGCACTGCATGGGCAGGTAGTCCGTATCTCACCGGTATCGACCCAGTATATCAACCCGATGGATTTAAACCTCAACTATTCCGAGGAGGATAATCCGCTTTCACTGAAATCAGATTTTATTTTATCGCTTTGTGAGCTGATCGTGGGAGGAAAGAACGGTCTGGAACCGGTGGAAAAGACCATCATTGACCGGTGTGTGCGTCTTGTGTATCAGGAATATCTTTCCGACCCGGTGCCGGAGAAGATGCCAATCCTTCAGGATCTGTATGACCTGCTCCGTGGGCAGGATGAACCGGAGGCACAGCGGCTGGCAACCGCACTGGAAATTTACGTTACCGGTTCATTGAATGTGTTCAACCACCGGACAAACGTGGATATCAATAACCGGATCGTCTGCTTTGACATTAAGGAGCTGGGAAAACAGCTGAAAAAGATCGGGATGCTCATCGTCCAGGACCAGGTATGGAACAGGGTAACGGTCAACCGTTCCGCCCATAAATCCACCCGGTACTATATTGATGAATTCCATCTGCTTTTGAAGGAAGAGCAGACGGCAGCCTACAGTGTGGAGATCTGGAAGAGGTTCCGTAAATGGGGAGGTATCCCGACCGGTATCACCCAGAATATCAAGGACCTTCTGGCAAGCCGTGAAATTGAGAACATTTTTGGTGCGACACGTTGATGCACAAACATCGCTCTATGAGGGTAAAACTTCATGGACTTATGGCCATGCGATGCTAAAATCGTCGGACTTACCTTCTTACGAGGTAAGTAACAACTGATAATTCGAAAGGTAGAATGATGGGGTAACGCCTTGAAATGCCTTCTCTGATACTTCGACCGGCTCCGACTGTAATGGTTGGGGTCTGGAGCTCGATAAAGTCGGCGGAAGTCTGCCGAAACAGTGTAGAAATACAGCTGTCGAAAGTGCGGTAGAGGTACTGTATGCAGATGACACGTCGGGAGTCTATAAAATATCTATGGTGAGAATGTCCACGACGGACTGACGAAAACCGCGAATGTACGGGTCTAGATGTTTACCATATAGAAATGTATGGACACTTAATTGTGGGTCAGTGCGGTGTAGTAAGAATCGAAAATATGAAACTCCGTATTGTGTTACAGGCACAATCAAGCTGACAGGACTATAGCGGACACCTAAGGATATATGCACAGATAGAATTATCGGAACGTGGAAAGGTACAGAGTTGCTCATAAGCAATCTGCGGACGAATCATATAAGCCGCCTAATCTGTGCTGAAAAGCGAAGCTCGAACCTACGACAGCCCTACGAAAAAGGCGGGCTCGAGGAATGGGCTTTAGTCGGTTAGAAACAATTGTTGTCATTCAATCTTATAAGGATTACGAGTATGACAAAAAGGGACACTTTCCCAAGAAAGGAGAGTGATGCCTTATGACCATGAAAAAGAAAAAGCAACTGCTCTGTGAGGATAATCTGCGTCACAATGAGTATTACGGAATGCAGAATACGATTGATAATCTATACCAGGCAAGTTTGAACGGAGAAGTTTTTACAGATTTAATGTCTGTCATTCTTCAACGGGAAAACATTCTTCTAGCGTACAGAAATATCAAGAAAAATACGGGAAGTAAAACAAGTGGCACAGACAATCTCACAATCGAGGACATTGGAAGATGTTCCCCCGATGAGGTTGTTGAAAAAGTTAGATTTATTATTAATGGAAGTGAACATGGGTATCGCCCAAAACCTGTAAGGCGTAAGGAGATACCAAAACCATACGACCCAAGTAAAATGAGACCCTTAGGGATTCCGTGTATATGGGATAGACTTGTTCAACAATGTATCAAACAGGTATTGGAACCTGTTTGTGAGGCTAAGTTCAGCAAAAACAGCTATGGATTCAGACCGAACCATTCGGTTGAGAACGCTATAGCAAGAAGTTATCAGCTACTTCAACATGCCAATCTTCACTATGTCATTGAATTCGATATAAAAGGGTTCTTTGATAACGTGAATCATGCCAAGCTGATACGACAGATATGGGCTATGGGTATTCATGACAAGCAACTGATATTTGTCATAAGACGAATTCTCAAAGCACCAATCAAACTGGAAGATGGGACTTTTATCACACCCGACAAAGGAACCCCACAGGGAGGTATTATATCGCCACTTCTGGCTAATATCGTGCTTAACGAATTAGACCACTGGGTAGAAAGTCAATGGCAATGGTGTCCGATTTGCAAACGGAATGCTAGACCTGAAAACGGCTTTCGACAGGCTAAGAAATCTAACCTGAAGGAAATGTTCATTGTTCGCTATGCAGATGATTTTCGAATCTTTTGTAGGACAAAGGACTCCGCTGAACGCACCAAATGTGCAGTCACTCTGTGGCTGAAAGAAAGGCTCAAACTGGAAATTTCTGAAAAGAAAACGAGGATTGTCAATGTAAGAAATCATTACTCTGATTTTCTCGGATTCAAAATGAAAGTTCACAGAAAAGGCAACAAACTCGTGGTTATATCTCATATCGCAGATAAAAATCTCGAGCACAAAAGGGAGAAGCTTAAAGAACAGGCAAAGAGAATCGTTCACCCTCGCAAAATATATGGCGAACAGGGGGAAATCAGACTCTATAACAGTATGGTTACTGGCATGCAGAATTATTACTGTATCGCCACACATGTTAATCATGATTGTGCTTCCCTAAACCGCACAGTCATGACCTTGCTGACAAACAGGCTTAGCACTCGCACAGGCAACCGTCTTGTGAAAACAGGGCGAGAGCTTACGGAGTTTGAAAAAGCCCGTTTTGGTAAATCCAAAATGATGCGATATGTCGCTGGTACGAATGAGCCCGTGTATCCAATAGGATACACACAGCACAAAAACCCGCTTTTCCGTAAGAAGAGCTGGAATTATTACACTCCCGAAGGACGAGAAGGTATTCACAACTGTCTGAGAATCAACATCCCTATGATGTTGGCTCTCATGCGTCAACCAGCCTATTCCAATAGTGCGGAATACGCAGACAATCGAATATCTCTCTTCTCAGCCCAATGGGGAAAATGTGCTATAACAGGTGTTGAATTCTCCTCTGTTGGGGAAATTCATTGCCATCATAAGTTACCCCGACATTTAGGCGGTACGGATGCCTATGAGAATCTTATTCTCATAAAGAATTCCGTACATAAACTCATTCATGCTTCAAAAGCGGAAACTATTTACAAATATATGGATTTACTACAGCTAGATATCAAACAGCTTATAAAGGTTAACCACCTTCGTGAGTTGGCTTCCATGCAACCTATTTAATCTTATTTCAACTACTACAGTTTTTATTCTATTCAAAGGTTGATTGTTTAGACAATGAAAAATACTAACCGATGGAACGCCGTGTGCGGTGAAAGTCGCATGCACGGTGTGGAGTGGGGGAAAAGCCCGAGATGATATCAGAGGCTTACCTATCACTATAAAACTCAGATTTCATTTATATGCTCAACCAGGCATCCGGTGACCGGCAGATTCTGGCGAAGCAGCTGAACATTTCACCTACCCAGCTGTCTTATGTGACGAATAGCAATGAAGGTGAGGGGCTTTTGTTCTATGGAAATGTCATCATCCCGTTTGTGGACAGGTTCCCGAAGAACAGGCTGTATCAGTTATTAACGACCCGCCCGGAAGAGACGGGAGATCAGGAATAGGAGGAAAAACGATGCACGTATTAGCATATTTTCTGACATTTACGGCAGGCATGGTATGTGGTCTGGTTCTTACCTGTATCGTGCAGGCAGGGAAAAAATGAAGGAGGTAACAGATGGCAGAACAGAGAATGAAAGCCAGGGAGAAAACCGTCCAGAAGATGACAAAGGATGGTCTGGTGGAAGAAAACCTGGCAGATAAATCCACTGTTCGTGTCAGCAGCCGTACCAGGGATGTGCAGATGTCAAAAAAGGATACCGGAAAAGGGCTGGATCTTTCCAACCGAAGAGGGGCGAAAGAGGAAAGCAGCGATCCGGTCAGGCATTCTGTGCAGAATTCCAGGGATGCACCGGCAAAGGCACAAATAGTAGATAAGGCAAAATCCCGGAAAATGATCCGGGAACAGGCAGAGGGCAGCGCCAGTTCTAAACTGTCACTGGAAGAGAAGAAAAACGGCAGTGGGAAACTTCAGGAGAAGCATACAGACCTTGCCCAGTCAAGGGGAGATGCAAGAAAGAAACAGACCGGAGGCAGTAAAAAGCCGGGGCAGAAGCAGAGACTGAAGTTTGCTTATGAGGAGACGGCGGAGGCAGTCAGGGATGGCGATTCTTCCGCTAAATTGAACCGGATGGATGCGGACGGGGTAAATTTCCGCCATGATGCCCAGAAGAAGCGGAACCAGAAGCTTGCCCACACGGAGGCAGAAAAGAAAAACGCACCAAAGAAGCATTCCATGAAAGAAAAGGTCTATCAGGAAAATGCAGAAAGTGCAGGGGCGAAAAAGAAAAGCCGGCTGAAATTTGAAGGGGAAAGCCCAAAAGACGCTTCCCTTGTCAAAAAAGCAGGCACCGCTGTGGCAGTATCTGTCCACCGCCAGGTCAGAAAAAATGATGATGGCAATGCAGCGGTGGAAGGCGCAAACAGTTTAGCTGAAGGTTCAGAGGGGCTTTACCATCTGGAACAGCAAAGTGCCAGAAGGCGGAACCGGAGAAAAAGCCGGTCGAGTGCTTATCAGGCAAAGAAAACAGAACAGGCTGCGGCAGAGTCTTCCGTAAATCAGGAACGGTCTTATTTGAAGAAGCTGATCCAGAAACAACGGATCAAAAAGGAATATGCCAAAGCAAAACAGAGTGAGCAGGCAATGGGGACTGCAGCGGTCGGCACGATTGACTATATCAAGAAGATCGGCGGCAAAGTTACCAACTTTTTCAAGGAACACCGGAAGGTTTATATCAGCATCGCAGCCCTGATCGGGATGATGTTCCTCATCATGACCAGCGTAACGTCCTGTTCCTCGGCATTTATGCAGAGCCTGATCAATTACACCGGAACCAGCTATATCTCTTCGGATGAGGCAATCCGGCAGGCAGACCTTTACTACACACAGCTGGAAGCAAACCTGCAGGAGAGAATCAACCAGATGGAATCGGAAGAGCCTGGTCATGACGAATACCGGTACAATATCGGACCGATTGAGCATGACCCGTTTGTTTTAATCAGCTACCTGTCTGCCAAATATGAAGAGTTTACCTTTGAACAGGTTAAGCCGGAACTGGACAGGCTGTTTGCACTCCAGTACCAGCTGGAGACAGAAGCTGTGAATGAGACGGTGACGGAGACAACGACAGTGCGGGTAGGGGAATCCCTTGGAAATGTTGTGACGAGCGGTTACTGCAACTGCCCAATCTGCTGTGGCATCTGGTCAGGAGGACCGACGGCATCCGGGGTGTATCCGACAGCGAACCATACCCTTGCAGTAGATGCGTCCAACCCGTTTGTTCCAATGGGGACAAAAGTGGTCATGAATGGTGTGGAATACACGGTGGAAGATACCGGGGCATTTGCCCGTTACGGTGTCCAGTTTGATGTATATTATGACAGCCACTCGGCAGCATCTGCACATGGGCACCAGACCTGGGAATGCTTCCTTGCGGATGCGAATGGAAGCCGGGAAGTGGAAGTGACAAGGACCAGGGATGTGGATGTGCTGAACGTGACCTTAAATTCCAGCAGCCTGACGGGCATCTGCCAGAACCGTCTGGGAATTTTCCAGAGGGAACTGTTTTCAGCCTACAATGAAACAAAAGGCAACCTGCAGATGTTCGGGACACCATTTGACTTCAACTGGTATATCAACGTGAGCAGCTATTATGGATACCGGATCCATCCAATCTCCGGTGCAAACCAGCTCCACAATGGAGTGGATATCGGAGTGCCGGAAGGTACGGAAGTACTGGCAGGGCTGACCGGTACGGTAACAACCTCTGCGTATAATGACAGCTATGGCAATTATGTGGTGATCAAAGACAGTAAAGGCTATGAACTGCGGTATGCACATCTGAAAAGCAGAAGCGTTTCTTCCGGGGATGCCATTACCAAAGGGGATGTGATAGGGCTTGCAGGAAATACCGGAAATTCCACAGGAAGCCATCTCCACATGGAACTTCTAAAAAATGGGGAACGGATGAACCCCATCTTTTATCTGGAAACAGGAGAAGGGACGATCTTTGGTGGAAATGAGTACACCAGTGAAGCAGCACAGAGGCTTCTGCAGGAAGCAGCCAGATATCTGGGAACCCCGTATGTATGGGGCGGATATTCGCCGAGCGGGTTTGACTGTTCCGGATTTGTAAGTTACTGCCTGACCAATTCAGGGGTAAGGAATACCGGAAGGCTGACCGCCCAGGGGCTTTATGATATCTGTACACCGGTACCAGAGTCCGATGTACAGCCGGGAGATTTGATCTTCTTTACCGGAACCTATGATGCAGGTGTGCCGGTAACGCATATCGGTATCTATGTAGGCGGCGGGCAGATGATCCACTGCGGGCATCCGGTACAGTACACATCCATTTATTCATCCTACTGGCAGAGCCATTTTTATGGATTTGGAAGATGGTAAAAAAGGGCGGTGGTCATGCCGCCCGGAAAGGAGCAGTATGAAGAGCCTTGAAAAAGCAGTTGCCGATTATGAAAAGGCAAAGGAAAAAATGGAGACATCCAGGGCACGGTATGAGGCAGACCTGAAGCGGTTTAAGGCTGCGGAAGCGGCAAAGACAGAAGCGGAGAACCTGGAGATCGTGCGGATCATCCGTGGCATGGATATGACCATACCGGAACTGAATGCGTTCCGGGAAAGAATGAAAACGGAACTGCCGACACTGGCAGGATTCCAGAAGGAGGAAACAAGAGCTGATGATGAATTTAGAGAAAATGAAAGAACAGAGGGCACCGGGGAAGCACAGGAAATGGGGCAGTAAAGTGAAAAAAGGGATTTTTGCAGTTACCACATTTTTATGTATGGCAACCCCGTTTTTTTCTGCCCAGAGCATTTATGCGGCGGAGAACACGAACCCTGCCATCGCCATTGAAAAGCCGGACGGGTGGAAACAGGGAGATACATCCGTTTCCATTACTGTAGATGCCAGCCAGATGGGGGAAGGCTTCAAAGTCGCAAAAATCGAAGCAAAGGCTGGAAAAGATGGGAGCTGGCAGGATGTTACAGAGTCCAGAAGCATTACCATCAACGGAAACCAGACGGTTTATGTGCGGGTGACAGATGCAGAAGGAACGGTGTATGAACAGAACCGTTCCATCCGCTGTTATGATACGGAAAAACCAACCCTTTCTGCTTCCCTCACGGATGGTGTGCTGACCATCCAGGGAAATGATGCGGTATCCGGGATCTCTGCGGTAACCGTCAACGGGACTACCTATACGGACCTTTCGGATGGAAAACTGAAGATCCAGCTCACACAGAAAGACTTTACCACAAAGCAGATCAAGATCACAGTGACGGATGGTGCCGGGAATACTTCCGATAAGTACACCCTCCAGAACCCGTATTATGAATGGGCGGTGCGTCAGGCACAACAGCAGAATACAGCGAACAACGATATGAGTACCACGGGCACTGCTTCTACAACGGAAGAAGCGACCACATCTCCGCTTCCGCAGGATGCACAGGCATCGGAACCGACGGAGGCAAGGGGAACCGTGGATGACCGTACTGTGACGGGGATTGAAGAAGAACTGGCAGCATCCGGGGAAGATGCAGAAAACATTACCCAGACAGCAACAGAAGGGACGAAAGAGTTTTACACCATTTCCACCAAAAGCGGCAAGGTGTTTTATCTGGTCATTGATAATTCCAAGTCACAGGACAATGTGTATTTCCTGACGGAAGTCAGTGAAAAAGACCTGATGAACTTTACGCTTTCCGATACGGTAACTCTCCCGGAAGTGGATACCGTGTATGCAGAACCGGAAACAGAGGAACCGGAGCCGACGCAGGAGCCGGAAGAGGAAGAGCAGGAAACAGAGGAAGTGCAGATGCCAGAGGATAAATCCCCGGTTGGTTCCTATCTTCTGATCGGGCTGGCAGCTGCCGGTGCGTTAGGTGCCGGATATTACTTCAAGGTCTATAAGCCGAAGCATGAATACGATGATGAGGATGAATATGAGGACGATGAGACCGAAGAAGCGGAAGAACCTGAGGAACCGGATGATGCGGAAGAAGAGACACTTCCGGATGAAGAGGATCCAGAGGAAGTCCTGGAAGAGGAGGAATCATAATGGGGTGTTTTGATGCAGATGAAAAAATATCCGGTTATTTATGCAGATCCGCCGTGGCAGTACCGTGTGTATTCTAAAAAAGGATTAGGGCGGAGTGCAGAGAGCCATTACCCCACAATGGGGATTGATGAGATCCGTGCCCTGCCGGTGGCGGAGATTGCAGAAAAGGACTGTGCCCTGTTTTTGTGGGTGACGGTCCCGTGCCTGCTGGAAGGGCTTTCCGTCCTGCAGGCATGGGGATTCCAGTATAAGACCATTGCTTTTGTCTGGATCAAGCAGAATAAGAAAGCGGACAACCTGTTCTGGGGGATGGGGTACTGGACAAGGAGCAATGCTGAATTCTGTATCCTGGCAACCAGAGGTTCACCGAAACGGCAGTCTGCCGGAGTCCATCAGGTGATTGTATCCCACATCGAGGAACACAGCAAAAAGCCGCAGGAAGCAAGGGAGAGGATCGTGCAGCTGATGGGGGATGTTCCCCGCATTGAGCTGTTTGCGAGGCAGAAGACGCCCGGATGGGATGTCTGGGGGAATGAAGTCGAATCCGATATTGAAATGGAGAGCAGAAAGGAAGAGTGAGATGAAGTTAGTAGTAGCAGAAAAGCCGTCTGTTGCGATGGCTCTGGCGAAGGTGGTCGGAGCCAGAGAACGAAAGGACGGATATGTGGAGGGAAAGGAGTATCTGGTGTCGTGGTGCGTTGGGCATCTGATAGCATTTTGTGATGCATCGGAATATGGTGAACGTTACAAAAAATGGAGATATGAAGACCTTCCGATTATACCGGAAGAATGGAAAAGGAAAGTCCTTGACGGGACAAAGAAGCAGTTCCAGATTTTAAAGAAACTGATGAACAGCAAAGAAGTGGATGAGGTGATCTGTGCCACAGATGCCGGAAGGGAAGGGGAACTGATCTTCCGTCTGGTCTATGAGCAGGCAGGATGCAAAAAGCCGGTCAAAAGGCTCTGGATCTCTTCCATGGAAGAACGTGCAATTAAAGAAGGGTTTGCATCGTTGAAAGACGGTTCGTGTTATGAAGACCTTTATCAGTCAGCCTTATGCAGGGCAAAAGCAGACTGGCTGGTTGGGATCAATGCGAGCCGTCTTTTTTCCGTCCTTTATAACCAGAACCTGAAAGTGGGCAGGGTGCAGACTCCGACCCTTGCCATGATCGTGGACAGGAACCAGAGGGTGAAGGAGTTTGTAAAAGAAAAATACTATGTAGCCCACTTAACATTCGGGGAGTTTGATGCTGTTTCCGGTCATTTCCAGAAGAAAGAGGAAGCAGACAAGGTGGCTTCGGACTGTAAGGAACGCATGTGTCAGGTGGAGAAAGAAGATATCCAGACAAAGACGGTCAGACCTCCGAAACTGTATGACCTGACGTCGCTCCAGAGGGATGCCAACCGAATCTTTGGTTATACGGCACAGCAGACGCTGGACGCAGTGCAGGAGATGTATGAAAAGAAGCTGGTGACGTATCCCAGGACAGACAGCCAGTATCTGACGGATGAGATGGGGGACAGTACCAGAAAGCTCATTCAGGTGCTGTTATCCAGGATGCCTTTCGCAGAGGGGATTGAGTATGAACCGGAGGTCTCCAAAGTACTGAACTCCAAAAAGGTTTCAGACCATCATGCAATTATCCCCACTTCGGAAGTGGAGAAAGCAGATCTTCAGAAGCTGAAAGAAAAGGAGAGGAACATCCTGTATCTGATCAGTGCCAGAGTACTCACTGCAACAGCAGATTCCTATATTTATGAGACCCATAAGTGCCAGCTGACCTGCAACTTCCATACGTTTTATTTCAATGCAAGGAAGACAAAACAGGAAGGGTTCCAGGCGATAGAGAAGAAACTGAAACAGTTTCTTGGTGTCAGGGAACCGGAGCAGGAAGCAGAGTTTGACCTTTACCTTGGAAAGAATATCGGTCCGTGCAGCACTTCTGTTTCAGAAAACTTTACCCAGCCTCCCCGCCAGTATACAGAAGACACTCTTCTTGCGGCGATGGAGAGGGCAGGCAATGAAGAACTGACAGAGGATACGGAAAAGAAAGGTCTGGGAACACCGGCAACGAGAGCCGGGATCATTGAAAAACTCATCCAGTCCGGCTTTGTAAAACGGGAAAAGAAGAATCTGGTGCCGACAGATGCGGGGAATGTCCTGGTCACAGTCCTTCCGGATGAGATTAAGTCCCCGAAGATGACAGCAGAGTGGGAGATGGCATTAAACCATATCGCACAGGGGACAGAGACGGCAGAGCATTTCCTGCGTGGAATTACAGATATGCTGGGAGAACTGATTTCCCGTTACCATTCGATTTCAGAGGAGGAGAGCAGCCGTTTTCCGGGAACAGCAAGGGGAGAAGTGATTGGGAAATGTCCGGTCTGCGGCAGTGATGTGCGGGAAGGTAAGAAGAATTATTACTGTACCGGGCAGGAATGCCGCTTTTCTTTGTGGAAGGATGACCATTTCCTTGCAAGCCAGGGGAAGAAGATGGACAAAGCAACGGCAAAAAAATTCCTGAAGAAAGGCAAAGTCAATTACAAAGACCTGGTATCGAAAAGAACCGGGAAAAGTTATGAAGCTACTGTAGAAATGGTAGCTGATGGTGAGGGAAAAGCACAGTTTAACCTGCATTTTCCCAAGTGGTAGTTAGGAACCAGGCAGCCAGAAGGCTGTCTGGTTTCATATAAAAATGAAAGAGAGGACATGATCTATGAGAAGAACAGGACATTTAAGGAGACTCGTATCCGGATTTCTGGCAGGGATGACGCTGTTATCCACAGTGTTATCGCCCATGACAGCCTATGCGGCAGAACCCAAAGCGGAAGAAAAGCCGCCCCTTTATGAAGAGGTCAAAGATCTGCTGGACGAAGATGAGGTGGTAAAAGCCAAAGATTATGAAATTACTGTTGGCAGTGAATTTGATGTCGCCTGTGATTTTACCGGGCTGGAGATCAAAGATGACAAAAAAGTGAAAGTCACTTTTGAGGAAGCTAAGAATGGAGAGGGGAAGGATTTTGCTTTAGACCACGCAGACAGCTATAAAGCCGTCTACTATGTGGAGCCGGTCAATGAGGCACATCCAAAGTACCAGATCAGCAGAAATCTGATCGTTAAAGAGGCGGAAACAGAAGTGCAGGCTGCTTCAGAAGGAGGCGGTGAAGATGCCGGTTCCGGCGGTACAGAGGAAGCGGCAGATGACGGGGAGGCAGACTCGCAGACATTATCTGTAGAGGAGAATGAAACCGCAGAAACGGAAACTTCTGTGGAAACGGAAACCGTTACTGAGACGGAAACAGAAACAGTAGAAAGCTCTGAAGTTCTTCCGGAAGAGGACCTGGATGCAGCATTGGAAGAAAGCGAAGATCAGGAAACCGTTGATCCGGAGACTGGGCTTTCCGTATCTGATGTACTGGAACAAGGCGAAGAACAGGGAATTGATATGCTGAGCCTGGAAGAAGGCGAAACGGTACAGTTTCAGGCACAGGCACTGTTTGCAAGCGCCAGATCCACGACTTCCGTCAGTGTAACCAGAGGGGCATATTACTATTATGCAGATTATGGTCTGGGTTCTTACCTGACCGCACCTTATACCGTAAAGTTTGGTGATATTACTGCAACTGCCTATTGCGTACAGCCATCCAAACCGGGACCGGGGGATGGAACTTATACGATCACAAAACTTAGTGACGGAAAGACACTGGCTAAAGTCTGCTATTACGGTACAAAAGCCAGCGGGGATGAAGGATTTTTCGCAGAGAAGCATCCGGATTTTTCTACTGGAAAGCGTTTTATCATTACCCATCTGGCGGCTGCTTATGCAAATGGAAGCAGTGATGCCTTTTCCGGAACCAACTCCACCGGACAGGCACTGGCCATGGAACTCTATAACTACTGTGTGAGCCAGCCGGAGATCCCGGATGTGGCAATGTCATTTTCCAATGCGAAGGTAAAAGCCTATATTGACGGCAATTCCCAGAGAACGGAGGAGATCACTTTTAAGGCAGATGTGCTTCAGACGATTACGATGAAGCTTCCATCCGGCGTGAAATTCCACAACGTTTCAACCGGAAAGACCAGTGCGGCAGGGGCAAGCGTAGAAGTGTCCGGCGGCACAAAGTTTTATCTTTCCGCACCTCTGACACAGGCTGAAGATGTCAGCGGCTCCTGGTCAGTCACCATGAAAGGAAGCATTACCAAGGATTATTCCGCTTATAAGATCACCACAGGATCATCCACACAGGACCTGGCACTGGTATTTGGAGAAGGTGTCACAGATGAGAAGTATGTGGATTTCAGTGTGGAATGGGTCAAGATGGCAAAGATTGAGATCGTGAAAAAGGATGCCGGAAGCAATGCGAAGGTAGCCGGTGCGGTCTATGGCATTTACAGTGATGAAGCAGGAAAAAACCTGATCGCAAAGATGCCTGCAACCGATGCCAATGGCGCATCCAGTATCACGATTGAAAAGACACAGAATACCGTGTACTTGAAAGAGATTTCCGTACCGAACGGATATGTGCTGGATACCAAAGCCTATGGGATCAACCTGATCATCGGCGGGACCACAAAGAAAGATGTGACTGACAAGGAACAGTTTGCAGACCTGACCGTTTACAAGGAAGGGGAAGTGCTGACCGGTGCTTCTGTCACAGATTCCGGTGTGGTGTTCCAGTACACAAAACAGAGATTGAAAGGCGCTGTGTATAACGTGTATGCCGGAGCGGATATTAAAGCGGCAGATGGAAGAGTTATTTTCCAGAAGGGTGCCCTGGTAAAAGAGGGGCTGACCACAGGTGAGGATGGCAGTGCAACCCTTAAGAACCTGCATCTTGGCACTTACGTTGTAACAGAAACGAAAGCCCCGGCAGATTATGTGTGCAAAGGGGAATCCAAAACCGTCACTTTAAGCTATGCAGGGCAGAACGTGGAAGTGGCAGTAGGAAATGTGACCTTTGCCAATGACCGCCAGAAAGCAAGCGTATCTGTGCTGAAACAGGACGATACCACAAAGAACCCGCTGTCCGGAGGAATCTATGGGCTGTATGCGGCGGAGGATATCGCTGACGTATCTGGGAATGTTGTGGTAAGAAAAGATACCCTGATTGAAAAAGCAACAACCGGAAACGATGGAAACGCTGTATATCAGGCAGACCTGCCGATCAACCACAGCTATTATGTGAAAGAGCTGCAGGCACCTGTAAACTACTTCCGAAACAGTGAGGATGTATTCTCTTTCAGATTTCAATACACCAACGATAAACAGGCATCCGTCTCATTTACCCATACGTTTGAGAATGAACGTGTTAATGCAACGATCCATCTGGTCAAGAAAGATAAGGAGACCGGAAGGGAATCACAGGGGGATGCAGCCTTTGAAGGTGCTGTTTACGGAGTGTATGCAAGGGAAAACATCATCCATCCGGATGGAAAAACCGGCATCCTTTATAAAGCAGGAAGCCAGGTGGCAACCATGACAGTTGATAAAAAGGGTGATGCTTCTGTAGAAGATCTGTACCTTGGAAAATACTATGTGAAAGAGATCACACCGCCGACCGGATATCTGATCGACGAGGGTGAGTATGACCTGGAATGCAGTTATGAGGGAGACCTTGTAAAGACCGTGGAGCGCAGTACGGAATCTTCGGAACAGGTCATGAAACAGCCGTTCCAGGTAATTAAAGCGGCGAACAATGGAAAGACAGACGCAGACCTGTTAAAAGGTGCCGGATTTACTGCTTATTTAAAGAGCAGCTTAAAGACCAATCCGGACGGCAGCTACGATTTTGCATCTGCCAAGCCGGTAGTGCTGACCGCAGATGGAAAAACAGAGATGTTTACCGATGCCAAAGGATATGCCTGCAGCATCCCGCTTCCGTATGGTACTTACCTTGTGAAGGAAACAACAACACCGCACAATTATAAGCCAGTGGATGACTTTATTGTTACCATCAGTGAAAACCATCCGGATGAACCGCAGATCTGGCGGATCCTTTTGGATGATGAATTTAAAGCAAAGTTAAAGATCGTGAAGAAAGACGATGAAACAAAGAGACCGGTACTGGTGGCAGGTACAGAATTTAAGATTTATGACCTGGATCATAAGAAATATGTGGAACAGGTTACTACTTACCCGATCACTGTTACCCACAAATCCTATTTCACAGACAGTCAGGGTTATCTGATCCTTCCGAACAATTTGAGCATCGGACATTACCGGATCGAGGAAGTGACAGCCCCGGATGGCTATACCTTAAACCAGAATTATGTGGAAATCGCAGTGGATTCCAATACTGCATACCAGATGGATTCTGTCAGCGGGGATGTGGTGATTGAAGTAGATTACGAAAACCATCCGGTCAAAGGAAAGCTGGCTGTTTACAAAAAAGGTGAGATGCTTGCTGGATTTAACAAGGATTTCATTTACGAAGAGCAGTTCCTGAAAGATGCCGTCTTTGGAGTGTATGCGGCGGAGGATATTTACTCCCCGGATTATCAGAAAGACGCAGATGGGAACCGGATTGTAGTCTATGCAAAGGATACACTGGTGACTACGATCACAACCGGTGAGGATGGAATGGCAGTAGCTGAAAACCTTCCGCTTGGTGCTTACCGAGTGGTAGAAAAAACAGCCCCGGAAGGTTTTGTGTTAAATCCGGAGGCTGCAGAAGTTGTCTTTGTCTATGAAGGTCAGGATACCCCAGTGGTAGAGCAGGAAGTGACCGTCGGTGATGAGAGACAGAAGGTAGCGGTTACGGTTGAAAAACAGGATGCGGAAAATGGTGCTGTTGTGGCAGGTGCCGTATTTGGTATCTACAACAAAGAAGATATTACCGCAGACGGCAAAGTAATCGTTGAGGCAGACACCCTCCTTCAGGAAATGACTTCAGATGAAAAGGGACAGGCAGGCTGTACACTGGATCTTCCGCTTGGAAGCTACTATGTGAAAGAACTGAAAGCCCCGGCAGGATTTGTTTCCTCCAATGAAGTCCTGGACTTTGATGCGTCCTATCAGGGACAGGATGTGGAAACAGTTGTTTTGAAAGCCGTAAAGAAAAACCAGCCGACCACAGTGGAGATCACAAAATCTGACATTACCACTGGAACAGAACTGGATGGCGCAAGCCTGAAAGTGCTGGATAAGGACGGGAATGTTGTGGATGAATGGACTTCTGTTAAGGATGCCCCGCATGTGATCAAACGTCTGGTGGCAGGTGAGACTTACACACTCCGGGAAGAATTTGCACCGTATGGATACCTGAAAGCAACGGATATCACGTTTACTGTTGAGGATAACGGCGATGTCCAGAAGGTTGAAATGAAGGATGAAGTGCCGACCGGGCTTCTGATCATCAACAAAAAGGGTGAATTCCTGGATAAAGTAACGCTTCTGGATAACGCAAAAGGCACTGTGGAGCATCTGTTTGAGTATATCACCGGAAGCCTTACCGAAGTTACTTTCAACGTTTATGCTGCAGAAGATATCAAAGCGGCAGATGGTGTCAGCGAGGATTACTTCCAAGCAGATGAACTGGTGGGAACCATTACCACAGATACCAATGGTATTGCACAGCTTGGGGATCTTCCGGTTGGAAAATACTATGTGAAAGAGGCAGAAACTGCCCATGGTTATGTGCTGGATGGGGAGCCTAAGTTTGTGGATTTAAGTTACCGTGACCAGGATACCCCGGTGGTAACGTATGATGAAGCATGGCAGAATAACCGACAGAAAGTCAAAGTGACCGTCCTGAAAAAGGAAAAAGATACGGAGCGTGTACTGGCAGGCGGTATCTTCGGATTGTTTACAAGGGAGGATATCAAAAATGCCGACGGCGATGTCCTGCTGGAAGCAGATACGCTCATTGAGCTTAAGACTTCCGATGAAAACGGTCAGATCACCTTTACGGCAGACCTGCCGGTAGACGGAAACTATTATGTGAAAGAACTATATGCCCCGGATGGTTTTGTGGCCACCAATGAGGAACAGGATTTCACCTTTGAATACGCCGGTGCTGAGCAGGCAGAGGTAAGCTATGATTTTACCTTTGAAAATGAGGCAACAACCGTGGAGCTGACAAAATCCGACCTGACAACAGGGGATGAACTTCCCGGTGCCCACCTGAAAGTGACCGATGAGGACGGAAATGTTGTGGATGAATGGGTATCCACAGAAGAAGCTCATGTAATCAAAGAACTGGTAGTCGGCAAGACCTACACAATGACAGAAACCAAACCTGCAGATGGATATGTAACCGCAGAAAGCATCGAATTTACCATTGAGAATACTGCAGAGATCCAGAAGCATGAGATGAAGGACGATGTGACAAAGGTGCAGATCAGCAAAACGGATATCACCGGAGACCAGGAGATCCCGGGTGCGAAGCTGACGATCCTAGATGAAAATGACCAGGTAGTAGAAAGCTGGACTTCCACAGAGGAGCCGCATTATGTGGAGAAGCTGCCGATTGGCAAATACACACTCAGGGAAGAACAGGCACCGAAAGGATTTATCCTGACAGCAGATGTCTCCTTTGAAGTGAAAGATACCGGTGAGATCCAGACCGTTGTTATGAAGGATGATACCGCAAAAGGTAAAGTGATCCTGAATAAAACAGATAAGGAAACCGGAGAGCCGTTAAAAGGCGTGGAATTTGAACTCCGTGACAGCAAAGGAAAGGTGCTGGAGACCTTAAAGACGGATGCTGCCGGTCATGCGGAGAGCAGCCTTTATGAGATCGCTGATTACAAAGACGGTAAATTTGCCGGTGAGAAGAAATATTATCTGGTGGAAACCAAGACATTGGATGGCTACACACTGGATAAGACCGAGCATGAAGTGGTATTTGCCTACAAAGATGACAGTACACCGATTGTGGAAGTGACTTTTGACCTGACAAATGACAAGCCGGAAGTGCCACAGACATCGGAAGGCACACCAGGAACACCATCAGCCGGTAACCCGAAGACCGGGGATGAGACGAATCTCTGGCTTCCGGTGGTACTGCTGGCAATATCTGTAAGCGGCATTGCCGGACTTCTGGCAGCCAGAAGAAAGAGAAAAAGAAAATAGTAACCTTATATGAGCAGGGAGCCTTAATTTAGGGCTCTCTTTTATCATAGCAAAAATCAGGAAAGGACAGGTAAAGAATATGAAGAAAACAATGAACACAGTGCAGGCAGGGAGAGAAATGCAGGAGAGATCATTCAAGAGAATGATGGCATACCAGAAAAAAGCAGAGCAGGCAGTCAACAAAAAGAGAATGAACCAGCACATGATCAGAAGGGGGTAATTGTGTATGATGAACAGAAAAGATTTTTTTGAATATGTAAAAGACAATGTGAAGGACTATCTTCCGGAAAAATATGCGGATGCCAATATCCATCTGCAGGAAGTGGTAAAGAAAAACGGACTGACACTGACGGCGGTGGTCATTCCCGCAAAAGACAGCAATATTACACCGAATGTATATCTGGATTCCTTTTACCAGGAATACCGGAATGGGAAAAATCCGGATGCCTGTGTAGGGGATGTGGCAGACCTCTGGATTGAACAGATGGATACAGATCTGAATGTTGATGTGAATGGCATGATGGATTATGGGAATGTCAAAGATAAACTGCAGATCAGGATGTGTGACCCGGATAAAAACAAAGAATGGCTGGAAGATAAGGCTGTGACCATGCATGGGGATTTCGCTGCTTATTACACGGTCAATCTGTCGGAAAATAAAGACGGCATTGCTTCGGTTTCCGTGACCAAAGCACTTTTAGAGGCATGGAAGATTGATGTCCAGACTCTCCATCAGGATGCGATGGCATCAGATAAGAACCGAGGACCGGCTTTATACTCAATGAATGATCTGATGGAGTCCTCTATTATGGGAGAAAAACCCCAGAATCTGTTGAACGGAGACAGGAGGGCAGAGGAATTTTTCATGCCCATGTTTTGCCTGACGAACGAAACGAAAATGAATGCTGCATCCCTGATCCTGCATGAGGATATCCGAAAACAGATCGGGGAGTTTATGAAGGGCGATTTTTATATCCTGCCTTCCTCCATCCATGAAACACTTCTGTTGCCGGATAATGGGGATTTCGATGTGAAAGCCCTGAATGCCATGGTAAAAGAAGTCAATGCAACAGAAGTAGCACTGGAAGATATTCTTTCGGATAAAGTGCAGTTCTGTGATGGCAGAACAGCCGTGATGGAAAATGCGGAGAAACGGGAAGCACGTCTGGAAAAAGAAAAGGCGGCTGCGGCAGAAAAGCCGGCAGAGAAAACCGGGCTTCATGGAAAGCTGGAAAAGGCGAAGGAAGAGATGAAAGCCGGGGATGTCCTGGGAAAGCCACAGGGTAAAACGAGAGATACGGCTATGGTAATGTAACAATAATAAGCAGAGTTATAAGGGGACTTCCATTGTGGAGGTTCCCTTATATGAAGGAGGATGTATATGTCAGAGTGGTGCTTATATGGTGATGATAAAAGAGAAAAATTTGAAAGACGGTTAGAACCGGATAGCCTTGAAGGCGAGTTAATCAGGTATAAGGAAGTTTTGGGTGAAGAATTTGGACTCAAAGAACTTCTGGCTCTTGAGGATTTAAGGGTAAAAGCATTGATAGCGGAGGCAATCAACAATGTACCGGAGTTTTTATTGGATCAGATTGGAAAAGCCAGGAACAGTTATGAGTTTCCTTCCCTTGTAAAGGAACTTGGACGTATTGCAGATGTTATGGAAGAGGTTGTGGAGGGAGAAGGGGAATGAGCAGCAAAATGAAAGAGGAAGAAAGAAAAAGGTTATCCGGATATCTCCGGAAATGCCTGGAATTACAAAAAGACCAGGAGTTCATTCTTCAAATCCCATTAAAGAGAGGAGCATTGGAAAGTGAGAAGAAAATACGGAATTGATCAGGTATCGGTTCGCCTTGTGAAAGAAACACCGATCCTGAGTGAGGAAGAAATCTCTACACCGGAAGATGCGATCCGGGTATTGGGAGATACCTTTAAAGACTACGACCGGGAAGTGGTAGGAGTGGTTCATTTGCGGAGTGATAATGTTCCCATCAACATGGCCATCATCAGTATGGGGACACTGAACCAGTCACTGGTGCATCCGAGGGAAGTATTAAAAGCGGCGTTCTTGTCGAATGCCGCTTCTATCCTTCTGTTCCACAACCATCCAAGTGGCAGCCTGAACCCATCGAAGGATGATATTGCACTCACGGGAAGAATGCAGCAACTTTGTATGCTGGCAGGAATCCCTGTGATTGACCATGTGATTCTTGGAAATGACCAGTCCTATTTTTCTTTCCGGGAAAAAAAGATCCTTCCTATGGAGCAGATTCAATACTCTGTGGATTTGAATGATATCAATCTGAAAGTGGCGGAAAAGGAAGCAGAGAATTATGGATATGAGAAACCACATAAAAAATCAATCAAGGAATCCTTAGAGGAAAACCGGAAAAAGATCACATCCGGTCAGAAAACATCCGGTGTGAAGAAAAAACGGGAAACGACGATAGAATGAGAGGAGGATGAATGGGTATGGCAAATAAATTATATGCCATGGAACAGCTGACGGAAGAAGTCGCAAAGGACATCGCAGCAAAGCCGGAAGAGTGGATGCGTTTTTTGGATACTGCATCCCGGTTATATAAATACACCTTTGATGAACAGCTTCTGATCTTTGCCCAGAGGCCGGAAGCAACTGCCGTGGCATCCATGGAGGTATGGAATAAGCGGATGTACCGATGGATCAAAAAAGGCTCCAAAGGGATTGCCCTGATTGATTATACATCCAGCCCGAAAAACCGCCTGCGGTATGTGTTTGATATTTCGGATACTTATAAGGTGAGGAATCTGGGGAAAGATCCGGCTTTGTGGGTGCTGCCACAGGATGACCGTGCCTTTGCGGCAGATTATCTGCAGAGAGCGTATGGATTGGACGAAGGAGATGGCGGGCTTGCCGGAACCCTGCATCAGGCAGCACAGGAAAGTGTGCGGAAGTGGCTTCCGGATGCGTTTGATGAACTGAAACTGGATGTGCAGGGGACATTTCTGGAAGAACTGGATGAACAGAACCAGGAAGTGGAGTTCCGGAACCTTATGACCGACAGTGTATGGTATGTCCTTTTAAAACGTTGCGGGATAGATACGGAAGAGTACCTGTCTGCGGACAGCCTGCGGCACATCACGGATTTTAATGACCTCCGTGTGCTTGGGCACCTTGGCACAGCGGTTAATGAGATCTGCCGACCGATTCTGATGCAGCTTGGACGGTATGTCCTTATGGATCTGGAAAATGACAGGAAAACGGTTGCAAAAGAATCGGAAGTGGTCTATAATGAATTTAACACGTTAATTCGTGAAAGCAAAGAAATTACACCAGAACAAGAGATAGAAGAAAACAAGGAGGAAACAGAGCATGAGAGAGATCACTTACAGCAGGAACGGAGATTATCTGATCCCGGATATCAAACTGGAGGAGACCAGGGGAACCATCGGGAAATACGGGATGATGCGGAAGGAATATCTGAGGAACCACAAGAAAGCCAGATTCAGCATACTGGCACTGCAGAACAGGCTGGGCAGCCATCTGATGGAAGTGGACAGCGAAGCCAGACAGAAAGTGGAAGACCTGACCATGCAGCTTCTGGAGAAAGACCCGGCACCGGAGAAATCAGCCGACAGCATGGCATGGACCCGTCACATGAACCGGATCCGGGCACAGGCAGAGGAACTGGTGGTTCAGGAGATTATATACAATTAAGCCTGTTCCCTACAGAGGAAGAACAGTTTGGAGAGATCAGGAAAGCGGCAGCTGCACTCACACAGCCAGCCGCTTTTTTTGTTTCGGATGAAATTGTGGATGATGTGCTTCGTACCGGAAGCGGTCGGAAGAATACGTTATTCCATATCACTGCAAAACTTGTGGAAGGAATTGACCATGAGGAACTGAGAAGTTTTCTCATCCAGGAATATGGTACCGGCGGGAAAGGGTTTGAGTTTTCCGGACAGAAATTCAGTATCTGGTATGACGTGGACGGGATGCGATTCCGACGTGGGGAATCCGCAAGACACAATTATGACCGTATGCTTACCTGGGAAGAAGCGGCAAACCGCATTCAGGATATGTATGATGCGGGGACTTATGTCTCCAACGTGATTATGCAGAACTCCATTAAAGTGGAATGTGATGAACTTTCCAGCCAGCTGGCACTCCATTTCCGGGATACCGGGGCTATCAGGGGAATATACAGCCATACAGAAACGACCGAAAGGTTCCGTGCAGGTCTGGATGACCGGGAGCAGACAAGGGAGTATTACCAGATGCTTGTGGAACTGGAACGGGATATGGAACGTCATCCGGAAAACTATATGAGGTACCAGATCCGGAATAATCCGATATACAAGCAGAGGGTCTATGACCTTGGAAGGACGCTCGATTGGAGTCGGCAGGAAGAAACCGTAACACCGCCGGAAATAGCTTTTATTACGCAGGATGAGATTGATTCTGTTTTACGAAGAGGTGGAAATGTAGCTGGCGGAAGGAACCGTATCTATGAATTTTTCATGGAACATCACGATGAAAAAGAAGCAGCTGACTTTTTAAAACATGAGTATGGAGACGGAGGATGCACGCCAGGCATCCAGGGAAGCGATCTTTCCGATGAGTGGCATGATGCAAAGGGAATCCGTTTGAGCAAAGGGCAGATTTCCAACCCGAGCCTGAGAACACTTGTCAAGTGGAAACAGGCAGCTTCAAGGACGAGGCAGCTGATCCGGATGGATGATTTTTTGTCACCGGAAGAACTGGAAAAGTATGAAGAACGGCAGGAAGCACAGCGGCTTGCTGATATGGAGGAAGTAAAGCAGTCTCTGGAAACGGAGGAGGTTCCGGAAGAAACTGAAGAAGTTCATGAGGAAGTTCCTGCGGAAGAAAATGTGGAAGATAAGCCGGAGGAAAGCGGGCAGCCATTAAGGGCAGAAGACGTGCAGAACCTGGTATTAGTAAACCGCCAGTATTCCTCTGTGAGCAGGACAACGGAGTATGACTTTACCTGTGAGATACGTGGGGAGCAGGATATCCTGCATTATACGGTGGAATACCACGATGACGGGGAAGGGTTTACTATCCATACGGAAAAAGATGATATCTGGGAGCGGATGTCCGAACCGGAACTGGAACGGCTGGAGATGGTACTGGAACGGGAAGCCCTTTATTTTCAGTACCATGAGGATATTGAAAATGCATCAAATCTGGAAGAACTCCAGGAAGTCAGCTACAGTATCATGGAAAATGAATCCATCTATTTCCGGCAAATATCGGAACGTGTCTGGAATGAGTATGGGGAAAAGGAACGTGCATTATCTGCTGAGATACCGGCAGTCAATTTTCATATTACGGATGACCAGCTGGGCTATGGAACGGCAAAAGAAAAATTCAGAGCCAATGTGATGGCAATCCGGGTTCTGAAAAAATGTGAAAGCGAGAACCGTTATGCATCACCAGAGGAGCAGGAAATCCTGTCAAACTATGTAGGGTGGGGAGGCTTGCCGGATGCCTTTGATGAAAGCAAAGCATCCTGGAGTGACGAGTATCAGGAACTGAAAGATCTGCTTACCAGGGAAGAATATGCGGAGGCAAGGGAATCCACGTTGAATGCCCATTATACACAGCCTGTTATCATCGAGAGTATGTACCAGGTGCTTCAGAATCTGGGATTTGAAAAGGGAAACATCCTGGAACCGTCCATGGGTGTAGGAAACTTTTTTGGAATGCTTCCGGACAAGTTACAGCAGTCCCGGCTTTACGGAGTGGAACTAGACAGCATCAGCGGAAGGATCGCAAAACTGCTTTATCCGAACGCAAATATTCAGATCAAAGGATTTGAAAAGACCGATTATCCCAATGACTTTTTTGATGTGGCAATCGGAAATGTCCCTTTTGGTTCCTATAAAGTGAATGACCGCCAGTATGACAAGTATAATTTTATGATCCACGACTATTTCCTTGCAAAGACCATTGACCAGTTACGACCGGGTGGCGTGGCTGCCCTGATCACAACCAAGGGAACCATGGATAAAGCATCGCCGGAGGTAAGGAAGTATCTTGCAGAGAGGGCAGAGCTTCTCGGTGCGATCCGTCTTCCGAACAATGCCTTTAAAGCGAATGCGGGAACCGAAGTCAGTGCAGACATCCTGTTTTTCCAGAAGAGGGAGAGCATTTCCATGGAAGAGCCGGAATGGGTTGCTTTTGGAGAGGATGGGAATGGGATTACCATAAACCAGTATTTTATTACCCACCCGGAAATGGTACTTGGAACGATGGCAGAGGTATCCGGACCATATGGCATGGAGACTGCCTGCCTTCCGCTGGAAGGGGCAGACCTGGCGGAACAGCTGGAAGATGCCGCAGCGAAAATCCATGGAACGATGGTTCCGGCAGTAACGGCAGAAACAGAACTGGATGAGATCATGGAAAGCATTCCTGCGGATCCGGCTGTCCGGAACTACAGCTTTACTGTGGTGGATGACCAGATCTACTACCGGGTAAATTCCCTGATGAATCCGGTGAAGCTGCCGGCAGCCACGGCGGAACGTGTGAAAGGTATGGTTGAGATCCGTGAGGTAGTCCGGGACTTGATCGCCCTGCAGATGGAGGAAAATGCAACAGATGAGGCGATACAGGAGCTTCAGGTCAAACTGAATCAGGTCTATGATGCCTATACGGAAAAATACGGGGTCATCGGAAGCAATGCAAACAAACGGGCATTCTCCGATGATTCTTCTTATTGTCTGCTCTGTTCGTTGGAGGATCTTAATGAAGACGGTACGTTGAAACGGAAAGCGGATATGTTCACCAAGCGGACGATTAAGAAAGCAGTGGCTGTGACCAGTGTGGAAACTGCGGCGGAAGCCCTGACGATTTCCCTGAATGAAAAAGCAAGGGTTGACCTTCCTTATATGGCAGGACTGACAGGTAAGCCGGAAGAGAAAGTTGCAGAAGAACTGACCGGTGTAATCTTTCGGGATCCGGTCAATGGACAGTGGGAGACTGCGGATGAATATTTATCCGGTAATGTCCGGGAGAAGCTGAAAACAGCAAGAATCTTTGCGGAAAACCACCCGGAATTTACCAGCAATGTACATGCTTTGGAACAGGTGCAGCCGGTAGACCTGGATGCGTCAGAGATTGAAGTCCGGATCGGAGCCACGTGGATCGCCCCGGAAATATACCGGGATTTTATGGAAGAACTATTTGATACCCCTGGGTATCTGGTTGGAAGGGTAATTGATATCCGGTATTCGGAAGCCAGCGGTGCATGGAATATTAGCGGTAAAAATGCGGACAGTGACCGGAATGTGCTGACCACAGCAACCTATGGCACCAGCCGGATCAATGCCTATAAGATTCTGGAAGAAACCCTGAATTTAAAAGATGTACGGATCTATGACACAAAGATTGATGCAGAGGGAAATGAAATCCGTGTGTTGAATAAAAAAGAAACGATGCTGGCAACCCAGAAACAGGATGCGATCAAGGAAGCATTTAAGGACTGGATCTTCAGGGACCAGGAACGGAGGGAAAAGCTGTGCAGGATTTATAATGACCGCTTCAATTCCATCCGTCCCAGGGAATACGATGGCAGCCATCTGACCTTTCCGGGAATGAATCCGGAAATAGAGCTTCGCCCGCACCAGAAAAATGCCGTTGCCCATCAGCTTTATGGGGATAATGTCCTGCTTGCCCATGTAGTGGGAAGCGGAAAGACCTATGAGATGATAGCCGCAGCTATGGAGAGCAAACGTCTTGGCATTGCCCAGAAAACCCTTTTTGTTGTTCCAAACCACCTGACGGAGCAGTGGGGAGCCGAGTTCCTGCAGCTTTATCCAGGAGCCAATATCCTTGTGGCAACGAAGAAAGATTTTGAACCGGCAAACCGCAAGAAGTTCTGTGCCAGAATCGCAATGGGCAACTACGATGCTGTGATCATCGGACATTCCCAGTTTGAGAGGATTCCCTTATCGGAAGAACGCCAGAAAAAGGTCATCGAAGAGCAGATCGAAGAACTGGAAGCAGGGATTCAGGCGGCAAAGTATGAGGTTGATGGAAGCCGTTTTACAGTAAAACAGCTGGAAAAGACAAAGAAAAGTCTCAGGAGACGTCTGGAAAAGCTGGAGAACAAAGAGAAAAAGGATGATGTGGTCACATTTGAAGAACTGGGGGTAGACCGTCTGTATGTGGATGAAGCCCATTATTACAAAAATGCGTTCCTTTACACAAAAATGAGGAATGTGGCAGGCATTGCCCAGAATGAAGCCCAGAAATCGGCGGATATGTTCAACAAATGCCAGTATCTGGATGAGATTACTGGCGGGAAAGGCATTACATTCGCTACAGGCACACCGGTCAGCAACAGTATGACGGAACTTTATACCATGCAGCGTTACCTGCAGTATGGCAAACTGAACCGGATGGGACTGGGACATTTTGATTCCTGGGCATCCACCTTTGGTGAAGTTGTGACCAGTATCGAACTGGCTCCGGAAGGTACCGGATACCGGGCAAAATCCAGGTTTGCCAGATTTTACAATATCCCGGAACTTATGAGTATGTTTAAGGAGATTGCTGATATTAAGACGGCAGACCAGCTAGAACTTCCGGTGCCGGAAGCAGAATATGAGACCGTGGTGTTAAAGCCGACAGAATATCAGAAAGACATTGTTGCAAGTCTTGGAGAGCGGGCAGAAGTGATCCGAAATGGTATTGTGGATTCCTCCGTCGATAACATGCTTAAGGTGACGAATGACGGAAGAAAGCTGGCGTTGGATCAGCGCCTTGTGAATCCAATGCTCCCGGATGATGGGGAAAGTAAAATTTGTGCCTGTGTGGAGAAAAGCTTTGCCATCTGGAAGGAGACGGTATCAAAAAGGTCTGCCCAGATCATTTTTTGTGACCTTAGCACACCAAAGGGGGATGGCACTTTTAACGTCTATGATGATCTGAAAAAGAAACTCATGGCCAAGGGAGTGCCGGAGGCGGAAATCGCATTTATTCATGCTGCCAATACAGAGGTAAAGAAAACGGAGCTGTTCAGTAAAGTAAAATCCGGGCAGGTCCGTTTTTTGCTAGGTTCCACTGCTAAGATGGGCGCTGGGACCAACGTTCAGGACCGGCTGATTGCCCTGCACCATCTGGACGTGGGCTGGAAACCCTCCGATTTGGAACAAAGGGAGGGCCGTATCATTCGCCAGGGCAACATGAATCAGAAAGTGCATATCTATCGGTATGTGACGGAAGGAACCTTTGACAGCTTTATGTGGCAGCTGATCGAAAGCAAGCAGAAATTCATCTCCCAGATCATGACAAGCAAATCTCCGGTACGAAGCTGTGAGGATGTGGATGATACGGCATTGTCCTATGCGGAAGTAAAAGCCCTGGCAACGGGGAATCCGGCGATTAAGGAGAAAATGTCACTGGATATAGAAGTCTCAAAGTTAAAACTGCTGAAAGCCAATTTTGTGAGCAACCATTACCGTTTGGAAGATGATATTGCAAAGAATTATCCACAGCAGATCGCAAAGCTGAAGGAAAGTATCGAAGGATTAAGGGCGGATCTGGAAAAGTATCAGGCAAATAAGATCACGGATCCGGAGAAATTTGTGATGGAAGTCGGTGGGACAGTATTCTCTGAGAAAAAAGAAGCGGGAGCAGCCCTTCTTGCCGTCTGTCAGTCCATGAAACAGGCAGATGCCATGATCAATGTCGGACAGTATCAGGGATTTTCAATTCGCTTAAAGTTTGATTCCTGGAACAAGGAATTTATCCTTTTCCTGAAAAATGAAAATGTATATCGTGTCAGCCTTGGCTCCGATGAAAACGGAAATATTATCAGGATCAATAATGCATTGGAGGCAATCCCACAAAAACTGGCGGAAGCAGAGCAAAAGCTTGAGACAGTGCAGGGACAGCTGAAGAATGCGATGGAAGAGGTGAAAAAACCGTTTCCGAAAGAGGAAGAACTAAACCAGAAACTGGAGCGTCTGTCGGAACTGAATGCATTGCTGAACATGGACGAAAAGGAAACTGTGATGGAGGGGGAAGAAGAGCAGGACGAGGAAAAAGAGGAACACCAGTCCCTTCATGACAGAATTACTGCCATCAAGCAGAACAGCCAGAAACAGGAGGGAAAAGAGCCGACAATGAGAACTACAGAAGCGTGTATCGGGTAATCTTTTGATATACAAGACAGGTTATAAGGTGTAAAAAGGGGGGATAGGGTTATGCCCCTTGAAATAAACAAATCGAAGTTGTAGAGATGATGGGAAGATTGTTATTTTCATATGCATAGAATTGCTACAAAACTAATGCATCATTTTCCAAAGAGGCTGAACATCTCCTTCTGCTAGTTTGCTGGGATACCGAAAACATTCAATTCCAGTTGAGGGCACGATTAAAAACAGCTTCAAATCATTGAAAATCAATGGTTTGGGGCTTTATTATTTAGAAAAGTGATGAATCCAGATGTAACACCTTTTTATTTTGTGTATAATATAAATTGAACATGACACACAGGTGTCGTGTTACAGATGGTATAGTGAATCAGGAAGTGAAAGTGATATGAAAATAGATAGGCTTATCGGTATTCTTTCCATCCTTTTACAGGAAGAGAAAATTACTGCTCCGGAACTGGCAGAAAAGTTTGAGGTTTCAAGAAGAACAATAAACAGAGATATTGAAGATTTATGCAAGGCTGGTATTCCGATTTTTACATCACAGGGTGCAGGCGGTGGTATTAGCATAATGGATGGCTATAAGATGGATCGGACGATTCTGTCATCGAAGGATATGCAGATGATTATGGCAGGTCTTCGAAGTCTTGATAGCGTAAGCGGCAGCCATTATTATGGGCAGCTCATGGAAAAACTCAAAGCTGGATCATCTGATTTTGTCAGTGGAAATGAGTCAATTCTTATCGATCTGTCATCATGGGATAAGGCTTCTCTTTCACCAAAGATTGAACTGATTCAGGATGCTATCGAGCTTGGGAAGACACTAAATTTTAAGTATTATGCTCCGAGCGGTAATACGGAGAGGGAAATTGAACCGTATTTTCTGATTTTCAAATGGTCAAGCTGGTACGTCTATGGATATTGTCTGCTAAGGAATGACTATCGAATGTTCAAACTGAATCGAATGGCAGAGCTGGTGCATGCCGGAAATTTTGAAAAAAGAAGTACAGTTCCAATGCCGGACTTATCAAATGAGAAGGTGTTTCCGCCGCAGGCAAAAGTAGAAGCAGTTTTTCATCCGTCAATGAAATGGCATCTTATTGAAGAATATGGAATAGAGTCTTTTACAGAGATGCCGGATGGAAAGCTTCTGTTTGAACATGATTATGCTGATGATGAGGGTCTGCTGTCCTGGATGCTTTCATGCAGGGACAAGGTTACTGTTCTTGAACCAGAGTCTATAAGGGAGGAACTGTTTCGTATCGCTTCTGAACTTGCAGAAAAATACAGGAAAGAAGGACAAAAATGACAACGGTATATGTTTATGTAATGAATACAATGGCTGATTGGGAAATTGGCTACTGCCTTGCAGAACTTCATTCAAAAAGATTTTTCAGGAAGGATGCCGGGGAGATTTCGGTGAAAACAGTATCTCTTTCAAAGGAGCCGGTAAAATCCATGGGAGGTCTTGCGATTGTTCCGGACCTGACGATAAAGGATGTCCAGGCAAATAAAGAGAATGTGCTGATTCTTCCCGGAGCAGACAGTTGGAGTGAATCTGAAAATTTCCGGATTCTTGAGATTGCCAAGCGGTTCTTAGAAGCAGGAGGACTGGTTGCAGCAATATGTGGAGCTACCGTAGCCCTGGCAAATATCGGGCTTTTGGATGATAAGAAGCACACGAGCAACGGAGCAGGATTTTTAAATATGTTTTGCCCGGAGTATAAGGGAACAGATAATTATATTGATAAACCGGCTGTCAGAGATGGAAATTTGATAACAGCTGCTGCCACAGGCGCACTTGATATGGACAGATTGATTTTGGAATACATGGATGTATTTGGGGCAGATACATTGGAACACTGGTATGCATATTTCAGTACAGGCAACGCAAATGAATTTTTTGCTATGATGCAGAGCCTGCAGAAATAAGGAGTGGATGCGAAATGAGACTAGACGGATTTGGAATCATGGTTGATGACATGGCGGTAATGGTCAGATTTTATCGTGATGTTTTAGGCTTTGAAATTAAGGAAGATGAGAATACAACGAATGTTTTTCTTGAAAAGGATGGAACGCTGTTTCTTCTGTATAGAAAGACTGATTTTGAGAAGATGACAAACAGAAAGTTTTCGTACTGCAAAGGTGTGAATGGACATTATGAAATTGCGTTAAGCGTAGAAAACTTTGCTGCGGTAGATAAGATTTATGCAGAAGTTATTGCAGCCGGTGCTGAAAGTATTATGGAACCAACCACAGAGCCTTGGGGACAGAGGACGTGCTATATTGCTGATCCGGAGGGAAATCTTATTGAAATTGGATCATTTAAGGAGGCTTAGGTAATGAAGAAATGGTATGATGAAGAATATAGATTTTCAATAGAGGTAACAGGTTTTCTGCGAGGCGAGCATACAGAACACCTATGCAGGAATGGGGAAGAAATAGGTGATAAATACACCTGTACCTACGGTTGTCCAGTGAACGAGCAGGGCTATGGAATATGTTCTAAAATGATGCAGATTCTTTATGGTGATATGCAGGCTGTCAGAAGTGGCGGAGATCTGACACTTGTTGGAGGAGCTGAAGCAAATGTGAAGGACTATGTTTGTCCGGACGGATGTGTATGCTTTCGGATGACAGTCGAAAAGACAGGCGCAGAGAATTTTTACAAGGGTAAATATTATCAGGAGTAGAGAGAAAATGGCATCAAGGAAAGAATATCTCGATTTTGTTTTGGAGCAACTATCAGGATTAGAAGGGGTTTCATATCGAGCGATGATGGGTGAATATCTGCTATATTATAATGACAAATTATTTGGTGGAATCTATGATGACAGGTTTCTGGTGAAGGTAACAGCATCAAGCTTAGAACTTCTTCCGGATGCACCTCAGGAAATGCCTTATGATGGAGCTAAGCCAATGCTCTTAATAACCGAAATAGATAATAAAAATTACCTGAGAGAACTAATTCTGGCTATGTATGAAGATTTGCCGGAGATAAAGAAAAGAGTAAAAAGGATAAAATAATGGCTTTTGATTTCAAGAAGGAATTTAAAGAATTTTACATGCCGAAGAACAAGCCTGAAATAGTGACTGTTCCAAAGGCAAATTACATCGCTGTTAGAGGAAAAGGTGATCCGAACGAAGAAGGCGGTGAATACAAGAAGGCGGTCGGCGTATTATATGCGGTAGCCTATACTTTGAAAATGAGCTATAAGTCCGATTACAAGATTGAGGGGTTTTTTCAGTATGTGGTTCCACCGCTGGAGGGTTTCTGGTGGCAGGACGGAATAGATGGCTGTGATTACAGTACAAAAGCTGAATTTAATTGGATATCAGTCATCAGACTTCCGGATTTTGTAACAAAGAAGGATTTTGACTGGGCAGTGGAGACTGCATCTGCGAAGAAAAAAATGGACTGTAGCGGAGCTGAATTCCTTACAGTTGATGAGGGTTTGTGTGTTCAGATTATGCATCACGGACCTTTTGATGATGAACCCGCAACTGTTGCAATCATGGACAAATTTCTTGAAGAAAATGGCTACCGCAATGACTTTAGCGGTGGCAGACTTCACCATGAGATATATATGTCCGATGCAAGAAAGGTTGCTCTTGAGAAGTGGAAGACTGTAATCAGGCATCCAATATGTAAATTGTAAGGCAATGATAAAGGTATGAATGAGATTATTTTGAAATTAAAAGATAAGGACGATAAAGCGGCATATGAGTATTCAAAAATACTTAGAGCCGAGTCAGCTGAATCAGACAAGTATCTTCATATGATCCCGGAATTTGCAGGTATGCTTGACGATAAGAGTTCCTATGTAAGAACCAGGGCATTCTTGTTGATTTGCAATCAGGCGAGATGGGCGAAGGATGGCCAATTAGCAGAGTTTTTCGATCGAATGAGCGCCTTGCTTTATGACTCGAAGCCTACTGTTGTAAGACAGTGCCTTCAAGCATTGCATGAGGTAGCATTGTACAGATCTGAGATGACTGACATGATTATTGATGCTGTTGATAAGATAGATGTTTCGAAATATAAGGACAGTATATCACCGCTTATTGAAAAAGACATCAAAGAACTGATGAAAGTACTGGGCTAATATAGTGGTGTGAGATTATGCCTGCGGGTGTTGGGAGAAAGCCTGATGCCGCTGTACTAAGCAAAAGTTGAAATCATTCTAAATAGAATATAGACACTTGAAGAATGGTGAGGGAGGGAATGTCAAATGGAATTTATCCAAGTTACAAAAGATAATTTGGAAAAAGAGCACATCTGCTGTGCAATCTCAAATAATATGGATGTACAGGTTACATCGAAAAAATCATGGCTTTCGGAACGATTTGATGAAGGTTTGGTTTTCTTGAAAAGTGAAGAGAGAGGGAAGTGTTTTATCGAGTATATTCCTGCAGAGTATGCATGGAATCCAATAGATGCAGAGGGATATATGTATATTGATTGTTTGTGGGTTGCGGGTTCTTTCAAGGGACATGGATACGCAAGCGAACTGCTAAATTATTGTATTGAAGATAGTAAACAGAAAGGAAAGAAAGGACTTTGCATTTTATCGTGTGCAAAAAAGAAACCATTTCTTTCAGATCCTAAGTTCTTGAAATATAAAGGATTTGGACCCTGTGATGAAGCAGACAATGGAGTACAGCTCTGGTATCTGCCATTTGAAAAAGAAGCAGAGCCACCAAAGTTTATGGAAAATGCCAGGCATCCGCATATCGATGAAAAAGGGTATGTTCTTTTCTACACCTATCAGTGTCCTTATAATGCAAAGTATGTCCCTGTTTTAGAGAATCTTGCAAAAGAGAAAGATATCAAATTCAAGGCGGTTCATATAAAGAGCAGAGAAGAAGCTCAGAATGCACCAACACCGATTACAACATATGCATTGTTCTGTGATGGTGAGTATGTTACAAATGAGCAGATGAATGATAAGAGATTTTTAAAACTAATATCAAAATAATAGAACGGAACTCTATACTGAGAATGGTATGGGGTTCTTTTTTAAAAAAAAGGTTGAAGTATAAATTATACTTTGTACAATATATATAGGGCGCCCGACGAGAAAAGAAAATGGAGGTTCTGACATGAACGATATGAAAATCTTTTCCATCGGAAAGATTGAAAACAATGAGAGAATGGTATGTATTAATCTTGACGAAAAGTATGCGAAAGGACTCAGGGGATTAGATGGCTACAGTCATGTACAGGTTCTTTGGTGGGCTGATGGCTGTGACAATGAATCTAACAGAAATGTTTTGGTTGAAGAAAAACCATATAAGAATGGTCCTGATGAGATTGGAGTATTTGCTCTACATTCACCGGAAAGACCTAATCCAATAGCGGTTTCAAATGTAAATATTGCTTATGTGGATGTAGAGCGTGGAGTTGTTGGACTATATTATATTGATGCTTATGACGGAACAAAGGTAATTGATCTCAAGCCTTATGTTCCAAGTGTTGATAGAATTGAAAATCCAAGTGTTCCTGATTGGAGTAAACATTGGCCTAAGTCATATGAAGAAAGTGGCAGATTTGATTGGGAATCGGAATTTAATTTCTAGGAGGTGATCGATATGGCTCTCGCCGATTATATAAATAGTAAGCCGACCATAGAAACGGATAGACTGATTCTTAGACCGATGATAGCTGCTGATGTTCCTGCACTCAAAGAATGGATGCCAGATAAATCAATTTATGCCTATTGGGGAAAGGGGCCAAGTAAAGCGGAAAAAAATCCAGAGCTGTTGTTTGAGAAAAAAGATAAGCCGACAAAGAGCTTTCATCTTGGAATTGCCCAAAAGGATTCTAACAAGGTTATTGGTGATATCTGGGTTTATCTAATCGAGAATGACAGAATGGCTTCCATTGCAATCCGATTATCAAAAGAATGGCATGGAAAAGGATATGGAACGGAAAGCTTATCTGCTATGACAAGATTCTGTTTTGAAAACACAGAACTTCAGAGAATCTGGACGGAAGTTGATGTGAGAAATGTAGCTTCTTGCCGAATATTAGAGAAGGCGGGATATACGAGGGAAGGATTAATCAGGCAGGGAAAGATGGTTAATACCTGGTGCGATTATTATATTTATGGCATCCTTGAATCTGATTTTTCTTAATGTACTACATGGTATCAATAGCTTGACAAACTACAGTTTTTAGAGTTAAAGCAATATTTAATGATGATGGAGCTCAAAAGTAATTAGATTTAATTATGGTTTATAACCGATATTCGCCGGCAGTGAAATACCTGCCGGTTTTTTCATGCCTGGAAGGAGATGCTATGTGAAGAGAACAGAGAAAGTATTGTTGATTGTGTTTCTGGTTGTTTCGTTGATATGTGGGAAATTCCTTTTGGATTACTGGCAGGATTCTTATGACAACAGGCAGAATTACCGTCATGTGGAGGAGATAGCATTCCCGGAAAAGGATACCGAGGAAGACGGGACTGGATCAAATGCGGATAATTCAATGACAGAAGCAGAAATAGATGACTTTGATTATCAGTCATTGCTGGATGAAAATGCAGACTGCATTGGGTGGCTGAAGATTGATGGAACCGATATCAGTTATCCGGTCGTTCAGGGTAAAGATAATGAGTTTTATCTGCACCACGATTTTCAAAAGAATTATGCCATATGTGGAACACTGATGTTAGACTGCCGGAACGATGTAGATGCCAGGCAGGAACATTTGATTATTTATGGTCACCAAATGAAAGATGGCAGTATGTTCAAGCAATTAAATGGGTATAAAAAAGAAGAGTATTATCGTGTGCATAAGGAGATCACGCTATATCTGGGAAACCAGAAATACCAGTATGAAGTGGCTGCTGTGTATGTGACGAATGTGGCACAAAGCGGCGGTTATTATGATTATTTACACAAAGAAACACGAAAACAACAGATGGATTATTTGCAGAAAATGGCAGCTTATCAGCTTTATCCGACGGGAGTTACCGTCAGGGAAGAAGATGAGCTGCTTTCTTTATCTACCTGTGAATATTCCAGCACCAACGGCAGGCTGATTGTCCTTGCAAGAAGAATTGGACAGTAGGAGGGAAATGAATATGGCAATGAACAGGAATGTGACAATGGCTGAAAAAGAAGTCCGGGATTATGCCAAAAGACAGATGGAACGGGCAGAACAGAGGGAAAACATTTTATTTACAGAGGAACAGAAAGAACAGGTTCTGGAATATGCGGCTATGACCGGGGATGATTATGATATCAGGAAAATGATCAGAGACCTTGCAGATGCTGTCCGTTCCTCGGATGAAGAGAAGGTGGATGAAATTCTGAGGGATGCAAGAGAGGAAATTGACGAATTCCCGGATCGTTCCGTTGGTATGGCGGAACTAAAGGGATATGGCTATACAGCAGATGATATGTTTCCTCTTCGTCAGGAGATGGCACTGGAGCTTCATCGTGTTGGGGAAAAGGTGTACTGCCTGCAGTCAGAAGGCACTCATGGGGACTATGCCAGCAGGGAGATGATACTGGAACATGAAGGTCTCTATGGAATTGAAAAAGATGCGTGGCAGCGTATGCAGGAACAAGAGGACGAAATAGATTTTGAGGAAGCTGGATTGTATCAGCCTTCAATGACAGATCTTGATAGAGATGAAGCATTAAGGATGTTTGATGCTGGGGAGACAGTATTTCTGGTTACCACTTATCCAAGACCGATTGCAGTGCGGGAACGGATGGAGATTGAGAGAGGACCGGAGCATTACCAGATGGAGAGAGAGGATGTGGAACAGATCAGGACGTTGGAAAAACGGATGCAGGAGTATCCACAGATAAAGTCATTGAAAGAGGCGAAACTTCTTCTGGGGACAGAAAACAGATATGGAATATACCAGATCATAGACGGCAGTCCCGGCAGAGAATATGAATTTATGGATATAAATTTTATTGAAAGGCATGGGTATCAGGTGAAAAAAGAGGACTACGAGCTAATCTATTCCGATGAAATGCGATATGGCGATACACTGGATTCTCTGTATGAAAAGTTCAATATTGCCCATCCGGCAGATTATACCGGGCATTCCTTATCGGTCAGTGATATTGTAGTCCTCAATGAGAATGGGAATGTAAAAGCTTATTTTGTAGACAGTATCAGTTTCCGTGAATTGCCGGATTTTCTGCAATTAGAGCCGGAATTGAACCAAGAGGAAGTGGCTTACCGAATCGGGGATCAATATTTTGCTATTCAGGTGGCAACGGAAGGATATGATTATTCCTTTTACGATAAGGAGTATAAACTCATGGACGGAGGGATCTTGGACAATCCGGATATTTCTATGAGAGAGGCTGTTCAGGATATTTTAGAGGATGAAGGTCTGGATCAGTTAGAACGGATACCGGTAGATTATGATGAACTGCTGGAAAAAGCAGAAGAAGTAGAGGCAGAGATCCTTCTGGAAGCAAGAAGCCAGAGAAATCGGGTACCGGTTATTTCGGATCATACGGAAGCGGAAGCCGGATTAAATGGAATGAGCCGGTCAGAAATCGAGGAGACAGTATGGGCGATTGCACAGGCAGAGATTATTGAAAATGATCTGGATGCCAGGATACAGGCTGTGCGTGTGTACGGAAGCCGTACAAGGGATGGGCTATATAATGAGGATTCTGATGTGGATGTGGTAATTGCTTATGAGGGAACTGTACGAGAGGATGATTTATTTTCTGTATTGAATGAAGCTGGGTATAAGGTCGGAAATATGAAAGTGGATATGAACCCGATCAGACCGGACAAAACGGGCGCATTGGAAGAATTTCTTGAAAAATCAGATCGGTATCTGGATGAAAAAATGGAGCAGATGAAAGCCAGAGGGGAGTACAAGCCATTGGCGAAAGTGGAAGAACTGGAGGAAGCAAACTACAACATGATCGATAATGTCCTGAACAATATGCCACCGAAGAAAGAGCCGTATCTGGAATACTATGCTGCAGAATGTGATGAATACCATAGCCTTGGCAACATTTATAAGAGTACCAATCTGGATGAGATCCTTGCAAAATACCGGGAAATAATTGATGACCCATCGTTAAGCTACTATGGAAACGGCATGGGCATTATTTACCGTGACCCGAATGATACTTTTTATGATGAGGCGGAGGTATCTCTGGTCAGTCGGAAAGCGATCCGGGGAGACAGCCTGGATGAGGTGGCATTCCTGGCAGCCATTCCAATGGTACATGAAGCACTGGAAAAGATTGTAGAAGCGTTCCCAGATTTTCGGTATTATCCTCCAAAGGAATTAATTGTCCATTATTATCCGGACAAAATGACTGCGGATGAACTTGCTGCAGCACTGGATCAATTAGCGGAAGACTTTGATCATTATGATTATCATGATAATTTTAGCCCGGAGGAAGATATGGTGGAAACTGTTGCACTGGAATTAAGATGCGGATATGCCCATAGGTACATTCCGTTTTTGAAAGATATTATAGATGAGGAATGCGAAGAATCTCCACGGGCAGAAGAACTTCTGGAGAAATTGAAAGCCTATCAGCCTGAGATACCGGAGACAGCAGTACCGGTTGTCCGCATCGATTTTTGTGAGGATAAGGAAATGGACATTTCCGGTTATCAGAATCTGGGAAGCCTGAATGAAATAACCGCCAAAATGGATGAAGAACTGGCTTCACAAGCAGATCCAAAGACTGGAATGCCGGAGAAAACTGTACAGATGTACTTTACAATTTACTACCCAGATCATGACCAGATGCAGGAATTAAAGGGAAAAATCAATATCGGAGATGGAAACGGCGGTATTGTGAGCCAGTTGAAGAATCAGAATGAAATGAAGCTGCATGATGAAAGCTGGCTGAATTACCAGAAGGGTAAGGGAGAAGAATTCTTTCAGGCATATATGGCGGATCTTACGGATATGCAGGAGCATGTGCTGCCGTATTTGCAGAGTTTCTGCAGTTTGGAAGAAAAAGCACCTGAGAGATCGATAGAACCGACTATGATGTCAAAATCAGAAGTGAAAGCCGGGAAGATAATAGCATCTGTGGGGAACGAAAAGTCAAAAACTGTGGAAACGGTGAGAAAGTCTATCCATGAGCGATTGAAAATCAATAAGGAGATCATTGCCAGACAGCAGGGAAAAGATAGCAAAGAGAAAGGGGTTGAGCTTGCGTAAACACTGAAATGTAGCTCGTTCAAAAGATTTGCTTTTTTGTATTATAGTAGATAAAGTAAAGTGGTGTAAAAGTTAGAGCGAGCAGGAATGTTTTATGATAAATCATTCCTGCCCCCTTTAAAGTGAATTCTATTGAGATAGTATTATTTTTTGCACAATTTCACATATTTCCTTAAAACAGTAAGGATTAGGTTTTTAAAATATTACAATATTGTAAGTTGCGTACTGCGAATGGTCGCAATATACTTATATTGATGCTAGGCACAATTATGAATTATATAACATTGAAAGAGGTTGCCGAGAAATGGGGTGCGTTACTTTGTAGGGTGCATTATTATTGCGTTGGCGGGCGTATCTCCGGTGCTGTGAAAATAGCCGTTATTCAGTTTGTGCCAAAGAACGCAAAGAAGCTGATTGATGTCAGAAAAAAGAAAGGAAGGAACTAAAGCATGAGTAAAATCTTACTTCTTGAAGATGATTTGAGTTTGGTTAATGGGTTAACCTTTGCATTTCAGAAGCAGGGATATGAGTTAGATGTTGCCCAAACAATTGTTGAAGCAAATACGTTATGGGCTGACGGCAAGTATGATTTGCTGGTTTTGGATGTATCTTTGCCTGATGGTACAGGTTTTGAGTTTTGCAAAAAGGTACGGCAGGTTTCCAAGGTGCCTATTATCTTTTTGACTGCTTCTGACGAGGAAATGAATATCATTATGGGGCTGGATATTGGTGGTGATGATTACATCACAAAGCCTTTTAAGCTGGGGGTTCTGGTTTCAAGAATCAATGCCCTGCTAAGACGAACAAAAGACTTTGGTTCGGTGGGTACAGAACTACAATCAAATGGAATTAAAGTTCTTTTATTGCAAGGACAAGCGTTCAAAAATGGCGAACTGTTGGATTTGACCGCCGCAGAATATAAACTTCTGTGTCTGTTTATGAAAAATCCTAATATGGTGCTTACCAAAGAGCAAATATTAGATAAGCTGTGGGATTGCGAGGGCAATTATATTGACAGCAGCACACTCACTGTATATATGCGGCGTCTTAGGATGAAAATTGAGGACAACCCAAGTGAGCCGCAAATGCTCCTAACTGTTCGGCGCATGGGCTATAAATGGAATGTCATAGATTGAGGTGAGGTGGCCTATGAAAATATTTGCGAATAAAGATATAAAAAACTTCTTTCTTGCTATATCTGTTATTTGGACTGTGTTTCTCCTGTTGGCCGAGGGCTTGGTGTGGTTGCTTTTTCAAAAGTTTTCCCTGTGCCTACTGTTGCTTTCTTTACTGGCAGCAGGTGCTATGTGGGTGGTCTGCTTCAACTATTTCAGCAGGCAAAACAGAGTCATGGAACAGGCGGTAGCACAAATCAATGCTTATCTTGTTGGCGATGTAAATGCCCGTATTGAATGTGATAACGAGGGAGAGCTATATCGGCTGTTTCATTCTGTGAATTCACTGGCGGTGGTGTTAAATGCTCATGCAGATAATGAATTACGGGAAAAGGAATTTTTGAAAAATACAATCTCCGATATTTCCCACCAACTGAAAACACCGCTGGCGGCGCTGAATATTTATAATGGTCTACTGCAAGACGAAGCAGAAGCATCATCTACTGTGAAAGAATTTGCCACATTATCGGAGCAGGAACTTGACCGTATTGAAACGCTGGTACAAAATCTGCTGAAAATCACAAAGCTGGATGCCGGTTCTATCGTGATTGAAAAAACAAAAGAGAATGTAGCCGATATGATGCGGGACATCGAACTGCATTTCGCATATAGAGCCAGACAGGAACAGAAAAAAATCATCCTGTCTGGCTCAGATAATGTTTTACTTCTTTGTGACCGTGACTGGCTGATCGAAGCCATAGATAATATTGTAAAAAATGCTCTCGACCATACGGAAAAAGGAGACACGGTTCGCATTGAATGGAAAGCCTTGTCCAGCACTGTTCAAATCGCTGTAAAAGATAACGGCTGTGGTATTCACCCGGAGGATTTGCACCATATTTTCAAGCGGTTTTATCGTAGCCGTTTTTCCAAGGACAAGCAAGGGATTGGACTGGGTTTACCTCTGGCAAAAGCAATCGTTGAAGCACATAACGGCACCATTGAGGTTGACAGCGAATTAGGCATAGGGACAACTTTCACAATGAATTTTCTGATTCCTACAAAATTGTAGGCTGGTTGTAGGGTTACAGTAATATTCAGGTGCTATTCTTTCAAACATAGGCAGGACAAACAAAGACAGCCTGCCTATATAGCAGAATCATTCAGAAAGAGGTGTTTGCACTATGAACTTATTAGAGGTCAAAAGAATTAGTAAGACCTATGGCAGCGGAGAAACCGCTGTAAAGGCGTTGAAGGATGTCAGCTTTTCTGTCCCCAAGGGCGAGTATGTAGCAATCGTCGGGGAATCCGGATCCGGTAAAAGTACGCTACTGAATATGATCGGTGCTTTGGACACGCCGACTTCGGGTAAGGTACTGATTGACGGCAAGGACATTTTTTCTATGAACGACCGAAAGCTGACCGTGTTCCGGCGCAGGAACATCGGCTTTATCTTTCAGGCGTTCAACCTGATCCCGGAGCTGACCGTGGAGCAGAATATCATCTTCCCGATGCTGTTGGATTACCAGAAGCCGGATAAGAAGTATCTGGAAGAGCTGCTGACGGTGTTGAACCTGAAAGAGCGCCGGAACCATCTGCCCAACCAGCTTTCCGGTGGCCAGCAGCAGAGAGTGGCGATTGGCCGTGCGCTCATTACCCGGCCAGCCCTGATATTAGCTGACGAGCCGACAGGCAATCTGGACAGCCAGAACAGCAGCGAGGTAATTGCCCTGCTGAAAGAGGCATCCCAAAAATACGAGCAGACCATTATTATGATTACCCACAACCGCAGTATCGCACAAACGGCTGATCGGGTATTGCAGGTATCGGATGGTGTACTGACCGATTTCGGGAGGTGCCGTGAAAGAGAAGCTATCTTAGTCTTATTCCGATTTCTGCAAAGGTGCGGAAGAGACAGAATCGGATGACGATGCTGTGCATCATCATTTCAGTGCTGTTGGTTACGATGATTTTCAGTATGGCAGATATGGCGATCCGCATGGAAAAGACACGAGTGATCGAAGAACATGGGAACTGGCATATCATGTTGAAGGAGCCATCTGAGCAGCAGATTGAGCAAATCGCACAGCAAACAGATGTGATGGCGTCCTCCCGTTATGACGGACTGAACTTTGATTTATCCGAAGACTATACGATCAATGGAAAAAGCTGCGTCATCGTAGGTGGTGATAATGCGATTCTAACGGAGATCTATGACAATTTGACGGAGGGCCGATATCCTACAAAAGAGGATGAAATTTTACTTTCGAATCGTGCAAAAGAACTGCTTTCTCTGAAGATTGGAGATGCGATTACCGTACATACACCAGCTGGAGATTTTGACTATACGATTTCCGGTTTTGGAGGAGATGTTACCATTACCACAGATGCCGATATTGTGGGGGCTTTTCTAAATTGGGACTCCTTCCAAAGTCTTGCAAAAGCAGAAGGAAGTAAGCTTGCTCCCGTTTGTTTTGTGCGCTTTGACGAGAATATCCATATTCGTAAGGTAATTGCAGAGCTGCGGAAAACCTATGGCTTTACCGATGAAACATTATCCGAAAACACGGCTTTGCTGGGATTAACTGGATTCAGCAGTGATTCTTACATCATGGGAATGTACCTTGTAGCTACAATCTTGTTTGTTCTGGTTTTGGCTGCGGGAGTCTTTATGATTGCGGGAAGTCTGAACAGCAGAACCGCAGAGCGAACACAATTTTTTGGAATGCTTCGTTGTATTGGAGCAAGCCGGGCACAAGTTATGCACATAGTCAAGTTGGAAGCGCTCTATTGGTGCAAAACAGCGGTTCCGATTGGCGTGATAGTAGGGATTGTGGGTACATGGATGCTTTGTGCACTGCTCCGGTTTGGTGCGGGCACTGAGTTTGTACAGATTCCGCTATTTGGGATTAGTAGTGTCGGTATCATCAGCGGAATTGTCGTTGGTGTTTTGACCGTGCTGTTATCTTCCATCTCTCCAGCAAGGCGGGCGGCAGGTGTTTCTCCGGTTGCGGCTGTTACCGGAAATCTTTCCGAAAATGGGAACGCATCTCGGCCAATCAAGAGGAACTTTTTGAAAATTGAGATGGACTTGGGGATTCATCATGCCGTATCCTCTCCCAAAAATCTACTTCTCATGACTGGCTCCTTTGCACTCAGCATCATTATGATTTTGAGCTTTTCCGTTCTTATACAATGGGTGAATATGGCACTCAATCCCTTAAAGCCATGGGCACCAGATGTCTTTTATAGTAGTCCTGATAATCTGTGCGAAATTAAACAAAGTTTTGCCAAAGAGGTGGAAAGCCGGCCGTATGTAAAGCGGGTATTTGGGCGGATGTATCAAAGCCTTCCTGCAGAATATGAAGGGGAATTGGGGCAAATTGATTTGATTTCTTATGAGAATCAGCAGTTTCAGTGGGCAGCAGAAGATTTGATTGCAGGTGATATATCGGCTGTCTCCGAAGGCAACGGTGTACTGACGGTTTTTGATAAAAGCAACTCTTTGAAGGTTGGCGATACGATTCAGCTGGAGCAGACAGAGCTTAACGTGGCTGGAGTCTTGAAAGATAGTCCCTTTGATACATCGGATCAGCCAACTGTGATTTGCTCAGAGAAAAGGTTCAAGGAGATTACAGGCAAAGATGCCTATGCTGTTCTTGACGTACAGCTGTCCAAAAAAGCAACAGAGCAGAATGTAAATGAGCTTCACGCATTAGCAGATGGACATTATCGCTTTTATGATCGACTGGCACAAAACAAAGACACACAAAATACCTATTTTATGTTCTGCCTGTTTGTTTATGGATTCCTCGCCGTGATCACATTGATTACTATTATTCATACGGTAAACAGTATTTCTATGAGCGTGTCTGCAAGAACAAAGCAATACGGAGCCATGCGTGCAGTGGGGATGGATAGTTTACAAATCAAGAAGATGATTATCATGGAAGCCGCCACATACACAACGCTTGGACTCCTCGCAGGTTGTGGTCTGGGGTTACCGCTGCATCATTTCCTCTATTCTCAGATGATTACAAATTATTGGGGAACGGCATGGCAAATCCCTTTAACATCTATTGGAGGAATACTGGTGCTGCTTGTGTTCACTTCTCTTCTTGCACCCTTCGCTCCGGCAAAACGCATCTGTAACATGCCGATTACTGCAACAATCAACGAGTTATAAAATTTGAAGTATCCTGCCGGACAGCAAAATACCTTGTCCGGCAGCGATATTTCCGAGAGGCATGGTGGGGGATAAAAGGATGTGCTGGATTTCTTTTGGAATATTCTTAATAGCGATGTTTGCATTTATTGGAATTATGGTGCGTGATCCTCGGGCGCTGTGGAGTGGCTTTTCATTATTCTGGACTCTGGTATGCTTTGCACTGTTTGCGTTTATTTTACTATCGCAGTATACAGATCAGCTTGTGGAGCATGACTGGTTCATGGGTGTTTTGGTGTTCTTCTTTATTGTTGCCATACTCTGCGCTTGTGCCTTTCCAGGACTTATAGATAATTACATCCAAATGGAAAACAGTAGCAAAATGAATCACACAAAAATCCTGAAGCTAGCCGTAAGACATATGGTTTGCTTCAGGATTTTGCACTTCTGTAATGTGCCATTACCTCAAGTATTGTTGAGAATACAATTTGTCTAATAGATATGCCTTTCTGCAAATATTTTCTTTGCGGTATAAATGGCATTTAAAACTTTGGGAAAACCGGTGTAAGGAATACACTGGATAAATGTCTCGATGATTTTTTCGGGAGAAAGTCCAACATTAAGGGAGCCATTGATATGTACTTCTAACTGTGGTTCACAACCTCCTGTAGTCAGTAAACTTGTAATTGTTATCATTTCACGTTCCTGCATACTAAGTTCAGGCCGTGTATAGACATCTCCGAAAGCAAATTCTATAATGTATTTTCCTACATCCGGGGCAATATCTTGTAACGATTGTATGACATTTTCACCTCCGATACCATCAATTTCTTTAAGCTTCTCAGCCCCCAGTTCAAAACGTGTGTTGCTCATTGCATTTACCTCCTGTAAGTTTTATAATTTGAGCATATGACTTAAACCATAGTTTAAGTCAAGAACAATTTGAGGTGATATTAAAAATGTTAATTGGCGAGATTTCTGAAAAAACGAACCTGCCTGAAAGCACGTTACGGTATTATGAGAAAAAAGGATTAATCAAAATAGCAAGAGACAGTGGTGGCAGGCGTGAATATGAGGAGAACGATATTGAATGGATAAAGTTTATCCGACGACTAAAAGAGACAGGTATGCATCTCAGAGATATTCAGAAATATTCTGAACTGCGGTACTGTGGAAAAAGTACAATGCCGGAGCGGATGAAAATATTGGAAGTACATAGAAAGTATGTGTTAGAACAACGGCAAAAATGGAATGAGTATTTACAGAATTTGGATGATAAAATTGAGTTTTATAGACAAGCCATAAATGAACAGCCAGAAGGCAACGATTGATTTCTATATTTCTGATAAGAAAACAGCAATGTATGCAATATTGTCCGGAGTTTGATATAATGCGTCTGGATATGTATGAAATGAGTGAAAAACAGAATATTGATTGGAGAATATCAGATGGCAAATAAAAGGAAATTGAATAAAGAAGAACGAAAACGCCGCCGCCTTCAAAAAGGTAAACAGTGGCTGCTTACCTATCAGGGCACACCGAAGCACATGGTAAAACATTACAGGGAAAGGTTTCATGTGGATTCTATGACAGCAGTAAAAGATTTACAGGAACTGGGTGTTAATTATTCGCAGGAACAATTGGATAATATAAAACGGGCAGAAGAAGAACGATTAAAACAAAAGCGATTACAGAAAGAAAAAGAAAACCGTGAAAAGTATGAAACTATATATGAGGATTGTGATGATCGCTTTGCATTTATTGCCGGGTATACGTCTGGAGGAGCGCCTTATGGTACTACTTGGGAAGAAATAGGAATTGACCCGGAACTTCCATTTGAAGAAAAGGTTGAGCGTCTGGCTGAGGGCAATTATTCTTTTACAGAAGAGGAAGAAACTAACTGGGATGATGAGATGCCGGAAATGCTGGTACTTCCGGGTTTATTTAGTGTCTGCCAGGTGGAGGACTATTCGCAAGTCGATCTGGATGCGGAGTATTGTTTTATAGGGAAAACCGATGAGGAAAAATCTCTGGTATGCCGTACAGGGGATGTACCGGATAATACGATACAGCAGAGTGACGGCTGGAGAGCGTTTCGCATACAGGGAGTATTGGATTTTTCTCTGATTGGTATTTTATCGGAGATATCTGGTGCATTGGCCAGACATGAGGTCGGACTATTTGCAATTTCTACATTTAATACGGATTATATTTTGGTAAAAGATAAAGATTACAAACGTGCTGTAAAGGCATTAACTTCAGAAGCATATCGGATTATTGAAGCAGAGTGAAAAGGAAAGTGGTACAAATGAGTAAAAAACTGGTAGCATATTTTTCAGCAACAGGTATAACTGCGAGAGTGGCAGAAAATTTGGCAGATTCCATCGGAGCGGATTTGTTTGCTATTATACCTACACCAGGTTACACAAAAGAAAACTTGGATTGGATGGACAAAAGTTCCAGAAGTAGCGTGAAAATGAGGAATGAAAGCTGCCGACCGGAGATTGCTTATAAAAGAGATAATATGTCGGAGTATGATATGATTTTTGTAGGATTCCCAATTTGGCTTGCGTACCATAAATTGATACAATGCACCCTTGGCTGTCAGAGGGTGCATTTTTACGATTACCCATACTCAAAAAACGATAGGGTGCATTTGCCTCGGATTTATGGTATTCTATGGTAAAACACAGCGATAAAATATGATTTTCAGGAAAGGTGAGGTATTGATTATGAGCAAGGTATTAGTAGCGTATTTCAGTGCCAGCGGCGTAACAGCAAAACTGGCGAAGCGGCTTGCAGAGGCTATCGGAGCAGATTTACATGAGATTCAGCCGGAGGTTCCATATACGGATGCTGATCTGAACTGGATGAATAAAAAGAGCCGCAGCAGTGTGGAAATGAATGATAAGTCATTCCGACCGGCTGTTGCAAACAAAGTAGAGAACATGGAGCAGTATTCCGTGATTTTCACAGCCTTCCCTATCTGGTGGTACGTTGCCCCGACTATTGTGAACACGTTTCTGGAGCAGTACGACTTGAGTGGAAAGATGATTATTCCTCTGGCAACTTCGGGCAGCAGCGGTATGGGAAACACAAACAAGGAACTGGCGGTTTCCTGTCCGGGAGCAAAATTAAAGGAAGGAAAGAGATTTCCTGCGGATGCAAGTGCGGAAGAACTGAAAATATGGGCAGAAGGGTTCGGGATTTAAAGAAAAGACCGATAAACTTATCATGTGGTATGCTGTAGCTAATCAAATTGGCGGAGGTACGGAGTGTGGACGATCAGCAGGATGCCTTATCCTCCATTTGATGTGACCCCATTTTCCACAATATACGCAGGGCGCACGAATATGATAGTGAAAGTGCGCCGGATACAACAACCGCAGATGAACTGATACGGGAAGTACAAAAGGTCATGCAATCGCCGGAGGACAGGGGTGAACAATTCACGGAGATATTCTGCAAGGAATTCCAACTTAAATATAAGCGCCCCTCAACAGAGGAAAGAAGCCTTTTGAAAAGCCGTTCAAGAAACTCCACTGATAAAAAACTCCAGCATAAACCTTCAGCGCAGGTCATAAAAATGAAAACTGCCGTTGTGGGAATTGGTGTTCCTGCAACGGCAACTTTAGATTTCCTTATTTAGTTTATTGGTGTGCGCTCCAATCAGCTTTCTTTTTGTTACCACTCAGGGCAATAAAACCAGCCGTAACAGGTATAGAGATATAAGTTGCCAAGTAAGGAGGCCGGAGAGGAGATTAATCTGTATCCTAAAGAATTCGATGTCCTCTGTCTATTGACTCAGTATCCCGGTTGGGTGCTTTCTCCGGAACAGATTTACGATGCCGTTTGGAAGGAGGGTGTGACTGGATGCGAGCATGTGGTCTATAATGTGATTTGCCAGCTTAGGAGGAAGCTGAAGAACCCGGATATGATTCAGACGGTTATTGGGCGAGGATATAAGTTTGTGGGATAAGGTAACGTCCCGGAGTAGCAATTATAAAATGCTGCTCTGGGGCGTTTTGTAGTTTGGATAGAATTCAGGCGATAATTGTTATAACAAGTCATCGCTTTGAGTTGATAGTCTTGCTGATCTATGGTACTATGCGACTTGTATATTTCGAGCATAAGAAATATAATAGAGGGCAGTACAAGATCAGGAGGCCAGTCATGGATGGATATATGACGCTTAAGGAAGCAAGTGAAAAATGGGGTATCACGGCCCGAATGGTAAATTATTATTGTTCATCGGGCAGAATCAAAGGTGCGGTAAAAGTATCAACTTTATGGCTGTTACCAGAGGATGCAGAGAAACCCGCAGATAAACGGAGGAAAGACAATACAACGATGGAGGTGCAGCCGTGAAATTATTATTAGTGGAAGATGATATTGAAATAAGCCAGATGCTGAAAGACTACTTGAAGGCGGAAAACTATGAGGTAATCTGTGCTGCGGATGGAAAAGAAGCATGTGAGAAATTTGACAACGGTTCTTACAGCCTTGTTTTGCTGGATTTGATGATTCCCAAAATCAGCGGTATGGAAGTCATGCAGCATATCCGGCAGAGCAGCACAGTTCCGATTATTATTGTGTCTGCAAAGGATACGGATGCGGATAAGACTCTCGGTTTGGGACTTGGGGCAGACGATTATATTACGAAACCATTCTCTGTGACAGAAGTGTTAGCACGTATTAAGGCAAATATCCGAAGAAGCACCCAATACTCGAAACCAGCAGAACCGGAGAATGAAGTGCTGGTGATTGGAGATTTGGTTATGAACCTGACGGATTATACCGTGACAAAAAAGAATGTGAAAGTGGATCTGACAGCAAAAGAGTATGAAATACTGAAACTGCTCCTCCAGAACCCAAAGAAGGTATATACCAAAGAGCAGATGTATTCCCTGATCTGGAATGACGCATATCTGGGAGATGAAAATGCGGTCAATGTCCACATCAGCAGGTTAAGAAACAAGATTGAGGATAATCCAAGAACTCCGAAATATGTCATTACCGTATGGGGCATCGGGTATAAGTTAGGAGATTTATCATGAGTGATGCAACGATTATCTTTTTCCTGTCTGTTTGTATTGTAGTGCTGATCTGTATTGTTTTGTATCAGCAGTTTGCTTTCCGGACAGGAACACAGGGCAAATTAAAGAAAATCGGTCAGAAGCTGGAGGAAATTCAGGATACGGACAGTGATGAGAATGTGATGGTTTTTACGGATAATAAGGTTCTTATGGATTTAGCGGCGCAGATTAACCGTCTGCTGGAGAACCAGAGAAAGGTCAAGGTGGATTTCCGGCGTTCCGAGATTGCCTCAAAGAAGATGTTGTCTAATATTTCCCATGATATAAAAACGCCTATGACAGTCATATTAGGATATCTGGAGATCATGCGGCTGAACGGTTCAGGGGAAAATGAAATGCTTTTGAAAGTGGAGCAGAAAGCCCGGAGAGTCATGGAACTGATTAACCAGTTTTTCACGCTGGCGAAGCTGGAGGCCGGGGATACGGATATTGAGATTTCAAAGATTGATGTCTGTGAGGTTTGCCGGGAGAATGTGCTGGATTTTTATGAGCTGTTGACCCAGAAGGAATTTCGGGTAGAGGTTGATATTCCCGAAGAAGCGGTCTTTGTTCGGGGAAACAAGGATGCCCTGCAGCGGATTTTGTTTAATCTCATTTCCAATGTTGTACGGTATGGAACCGATGGAAAGTATATGGGAATATTCCTACGGTCAGATAAGAAATACATCTATATTGATGTGGTGGATAAGGGAAAAGGGATTGATAAGGCGTTTGCACAGAATGTGTTTGAGCGGTTGTTTACCATGGAGGATTCCAGAAACCGGGAGATACAGGGGAACGGACTGGGGCTGACTATCGCACAAAATCTCGCACACCAGCTTGGAGGGGAGATCATCCTTGACAGTGAGCCAAACGTAAAAACTACTTTTACGGTGAAACTGGGGAGATTCGCTTATTAAATTTCCAAGAAAGAAATTCGTAAGAATTAGTCAAGAGTTTTGAAAATCTTAGCCGCTAGAATGGTAGCAGAAAGGAGGCAGACAATATGCCATATATTTTACAGACAAATGGGCTTACAAAAGCCATTGGCGGCAAAAATCTTGTAACCAATGTGTCCATGCACGTTAAGAGGGGCGAGATTTATGGTTTTCTAGGTCCCAACGGTGCTGGCAAAACCACAGTAATGAAGATGCTGACGAACCTATGGAAACCGACAGAGGGCAGCATTGAACTGTTTGGACAAAAACTTACACCGACTTCTTATGGGGTACTGAAGCGGATGGGGAGCATCATTGAGTTTCCGACCTTTTACGATCATTTAAGTGGAAAAGAAAACCTTGCCCTCCATTGTGAGTACATGGGATACTACAATCCCGGAAGCATAGAGAATGCTCTGGAGATGTTAAATCTGACAGATGCAGGGAAAAAGCCGATACGCAGCTACTCATTAGGTATGAAACAGCGGTTAGGGATTGCCCGTGCCATACTTAGTAAGCCGGAATTGCTCATTCTGGATGAGCCGACAAATGGACTTGATCCGGCGGGTATGAAGCAGATCCGGGATTTATTGAAAATGCTTTGTACGGAATACGGTATCACAATTGTTGTATCCAGCCACATTCTTTCGGAGATTGAGAGCATTGCGGATACAATTGGCGTCATCAATCATGGCGTGCTTATGAAAGAAGTTACCATGAAAGAAATATCAGAAATGAGCCTTGCCTACATTGAATTAAGCGTTATCAATACAAAGAAGGCTTCCTATGTGTTGGCTGATAAGATGGGTCTTGACAATTTTAAAATTGTGGAGGATGGAAAGATCCGGATTTATGACCATCATATATCCACACAGGAATTGTCAAAGGTTCTGGCACTGAATGATGTAGAGATTGTTGCCATTGGTAAAAAAGCAGAGACTCTGGAAGACTATTTCCTGAAAATGACGGCGGAGGTGTAGTAGCAATGTTAAAGTTAATCAAACTCGAATGGAAAAAGAACAATATCGGAAAATATGTCCGTAATGCGGTGATTCTTGCGGGGCTCCTTTGCCTTTTCATTTTTGCACTGGCTTATTTCGGAATTGCCAATGATCCGGATACGGGGGTGCCGGATGCGGCGCCGGGGAATGAAATGATTTCATCCTCCATTGAACTGTTTACCAGTATGTCCTTTCTGATTTTTACAAGCGTGATGCTGGCATCCTTTATTGTCACGGCATATAAAAACAAAACGATGAACCTGATGTTTTCCTATCCGATCAAGCGGCAGAAGATATTGGTCTCCCAGATGCTGGCAGTATGGATTTTTAACTTTATTGCATTGGTTCTGACAAAAGTGCTGATTTATGGATGCGTTCTGGCAGGTTCCCATTTTATGACATCTGCGTTCCCGCTTGATTTTAACATGGCAAGTCTGTCGTTTTATGTGCAGCTTATCCTAAAGTCAGTGGTAATCGTAAGCATGAGTTTTATTGCACTATTCATTGGTCTTGCTATGAAGTCTTCAAAAGCAACGATTATTTCGTCTTTCCTGCTAATCTTTTTGACACAGGCGAATATAGGTGATTTTACGATGAAGAATAATCTGGTTTTCCCGGTGATCCTGACTTTGGTATCTTTGGTATTTGCAGTACTGTCAGTATACAATGCGGAAACCAAAGATTTGATGTAGCGGGAAGTTCCTATGAAAATAAAAATATTATTGTGTATGAGCCTGCTGGCAGTATCCTGTTTATACGGATGCGGACAAAAGGAGAAGGTCAGTCTTTCAGAAATATACGATACTGAAAGCATATCCGCTATCAACATGCAAATTGACTCCTGGCAGCTTAAAATCATGACTTCCTCAGATGAAGATGTCCATGTCAGCTTGGATGGCGGAACAGAAAAAGGAGCGAAAGCGCCAATGATTGATGTACAGGATGGCGTGTTGGATATTGTGCAGACGAACAGTGAAGAAAATGCTGTGAGTCAGTTCTCCCTTGGCAAAGAAGGTGAAGTAACTGTATATATTCCCGATGCTCTGAAGGGAGCAGTTACGATTAAGAACGGTTCCGGGGATATGGAAATAGACAGCCTTGTTGCTTCAAAGATCACTATTGATAATTCTTCCGGTTATGCTGAGCTGAATAATGTGACAGCGGAGGCACTTGAAATCTCATCTTCATCCGGGGATGTGAAAATGTCCAATGGCAACATTACGGATTTCCAGATTGACACATCATCTGGCTATGTAACATTGAAAAATACTGTGTCAGAGAATATTTCGATTGCAACGAAATCAGGAGAAGTGAATATATCCGGTTTGGCAGAACAGACAAATGCGGGAATTTCTACGAGTTCCGGGGATATAGGTATCTCATATAAAACACAGCCACAAAATCTTTCCTTTAAAATCTCATCCGGTTCAGATGATGTTTCTGTAAGCTTGGACGGTGCTTCTTATACAACGGAAACTTCTGCGTGTAAGCAGGGAAAGATTGGTAATGGCGATTACAGTTTGACCGTGAATAGTGACAGCGGCACTGTGGTAGTTTACTAATGAATTTAATTAAGGTAAATGGGCGGTTGCTGGAACTACTGCTTCTGAACGCATTAAAGGAGAATAAAGCATATGGGTATGAATTGACGAACCGATTTGCTCGGATTTATCAAATATCATCGGGAGTAATTTGCTTAACTCAATGCGTAAGGAGGTAGAGGTAAGTGCTTCTACAAATGAATATAGAACGGCAGCCCGTCATCCAACGTGGAAGTCTTGTCATTGATCCACAGTGCTGTATGATTACATTAGCCGAAGAAGAAATCAGTTTGTATCCCAAAGAATTTGATGCTCTATGCCTATTGACGCAGTATCCCGGTTGGGTGCTTTCTTCTGGACTATTTTATAAGGCTGTCTGGCAAGGAGAGATGGGGCGGTGGATATGTGTTTTATAATATTATCTGCCAACTCAAGAGAAAGTTGAAGAATCCCGATATGAACCTGACGGTGGTTGGGAGCGAAAATCGGTTTGTGGGATAAGTATGTAAAATGACTTAGAACTTTCCTAAGTCATTTATAGTAGAGAAAATTACAAATCGTATTGTTGATGAGGTTTATTTACACAGAGCATATTATACGAAAGAAGAGTGTCTATATTTGCAGTAATGACGTCAAGGGTAGATTTACGTTCTTCCAATTCTTTTTTTTCGTTCTGAACTTTGGAGCATTCCTTTTTAAGAGAATCAATTTTATTCTGAATCCGTTCAGGAGCCGGTAATTTGGTTACCCCCAGATTCTGTAATTGCTGTTTTAGGGTATCGTGCAACTTATATTCTGCATGGTGTTTGGATTTATATTTCTGGAGGTCAGGAGCTGTTTTACCTTCTTCCACAATTTTTCTGCAGGCACGGTAAGAAGAACAATGCTTCTGAATGAGTTCCTGGCGAGATATCTCGGAGCTTAAGTCAGAGATTTTTTGTTCTGTTATAGCGAGAGAATTTTTTATATCCGAAATATGCTGTTGGAAGTCTTCGTAATTCAGCAAATTGTTTTCGGACAGATAGTTAAAGGTACGGGCGGCTTCTTTCAGATTATTGAGTTGTGCCCACCGTTCAAATCCGGCACGATTGCCTGTACTTACATAAGATGAGATATTGATAAAAAGCTGTACTTCTCTGGGGACGTTACGTGGAGATTTTGTTTTATGCCGGTTTTTCTCAAGGCGGAGTAATACATTTTCTTCTGTGTAATAGCTACCCAGAGATTTCATATTTGTAAAGTTTTTTTGCTCCGGTGCCCGGAAAGCCAGGTTCTTTCCCTGACGGATCTCATATCCGGCAAGCTTCATTTTTTGAAGAAACTCATCATAGTTGATGGAAGACCAGATCGCTTTATCTACAGTGACTTTTAACTTTGCTTTCCAGCTGTTTCCACGATGGTATTCCATATTTTCTTTATAAGATTTCCCTTTTTCGCCGGTTGGCATACTGGTGACAAGACCGTTTTCCTGACAAATACGGTTGCTGATCCGGCAGATTTTATGATAGCTGCGTTTGTTGGAGACATATTTATGATGGTCAACAAAGCTGGTAGCATTAAAAATGATATGGTTATGAATATGGTCCTGGTCAACGTGGGTACTGATGACATATTCATATTTCCCTTTTAGTACTTCGTCAGCAAATTCTTTGCCGAGCTTATGTGCAGTTTCAGCGTCAACCTCTCCAGGCTTGAAAGATTGAATTAAATGAAATGCCAGATTGCTGCCTTTGTCCATCACATTCTTTTTACCTTCTTCTCTGGTGAAAGCAAATTCCAGATCAGCAGATTCTGGGGAACAGGCGAAACTGGAAATCAGTAATTTCTCTTCGGTTTTGTCCGGATTCATAATATAGTCCAGTGCTTTTTTGTCAGTTACTTTAATGGGGAAGATTTTAATATACGCCATATCTCGCTTACCATCCTTTTCAATTCTTCCATTTCTTCCGGGTACAAATCACCAGTGGTGTTTACCTTTTTTGCAATCTGATTGATGTTTACACCGATTTTGTGCATCTCTTCGTACACCTGCTTGATTGGGGCTGTGTCGGTGTTGATGATATAGCCGTCGATAGCCATTTTCCTAAGATAGGCTCCCATGTTTCTGGTCTTTGAGAGAATCATCTTTTGGCGGATCAGCTTCTTTTCCTCTGGAGTAACACAAAATAATATTTGGATGTTTCTTTTTCTGTTTGACATGTCTATTTTCTCCTTCTGTACGTAATTCGGTTTTGGAGTGCTTCGGGGTTTTCAATTTAGGGCAGGGTTCCCTAAATTGCCATTTTTGCGGAAGTGTATATACACTTCCTGTCCTTGCTGTTCTACCCTCTAATAGATAAATTCAGGTAAAATAGAGAATTGCAAAAGAATTTGAGAAACTGAACAGGTAGTGCAGCTCATGAAAATGTGGTATGATTATTGTCAAGATACGAGAACATCCAGAGGTGAAAAAAGAGTGGATAGAGAAGAAATCTTTGAATATGTGAAGACGCAGTATGGAACAATTCCAGAATACTTATGGAGCAGTTCACCGGACAGTGCGGTACTTCGCCACAAAAAAGGAAAATGGTATGCAGTGATCATGAATGTTGAGAGATCCAAACTTGGATTGGATGGAGACGGTACCGTGGAAATTATAGATGTGAAATGTGATCCGGAAATGACAGGAATGATTATCCAGACCTATGGTTTCCTGCCTGGCTATCACATGAGTAAGCAGCATTGGATTACGATTTTGCTGGATGGAACAGTAGGAGAATCTAAAATATTGGATTTTCTGGATATGAGTTATGATTTGATTGATGGATTGCGGAAATGATAAGAAGATTTGAAAATAAGGATTTGAATCAGGTAATGTCCATATGGCTTCAGGTCAATATGGAGTCACATTCTTTTATAGAGGCAGATTATTGGAAAAATAATTATGAAATGGTTAGAGAAATGATTCCAAAAGCTGAAGTATTGGTGTCAGAAGAAAATGGACAGATCAGAGGATTTATCGGTTTGATTGATACCTATATTGCAGGGATTTTTGTAAGAGCAGCGGAACAATCGAAAGGTGTCGGGACGGGACTGCTTCATACCGTTATGAAGTCACGAGATAATTTGCGTTTGAATGTTTATAAGAAGAATATGAGAGCAGTGTCATTTTACCAGCATTATGGATTTCAAATTAAAAATCAGGAAATAGATGAAAGTACATCAGAGGAAGAATACATGATGGAATGGCATCGTTAGATGGGAAGTCAAAAGTATTAGTGTGGCTGAGGTATAATTTGAAGATCATTGAGATGAAAATGCATAAACACTTGATTTTTCCATATGCACCATAATGGTGACAAGGTATTTACAGGTGGTGCTTGATGTTGTTTCTTCTATAGGTGATACTAAAATCACATCTGCAGATGAGAAAAAATGAAAGGAGCAGATTTGATATGGTCGAATTTGGCGAACAACTAAGAAAAGCAAGGGAAGCAAAAGGAATGACACAACAGTCTCTTGCAGAACAATTATATGTAACGAGGCAGTCAGTTTCCAGATGGGAATGTGGAGACAGATATCCCGATCTGCTTACCACAAAGAAAATATCTCAGATCTTAGAAGTAAGTCTTGATGACCTTTTATCTGGAAAGGAAATGACAAAATTAGTAGAAAGAAATCCGGTTATTGAAAACAAATTGGCAAATAGTATAATGATTGCTTTATATGCATTCATAGTATTTTCTTTTACGGTAACAGTAGTGGATATTATTATTCGATTTCCACTGCAATCAGGAGCAATTGATTATAGTGATATTCAGGTTATTGCAATTAATGTTTTGGGACTTATTCTTCAAATAGCGTTTTTTGTTTATGGTTTAATTCATGCTATAAGAGGAACATTATCACCAAAGAGAATGGGAATTGTAATTTCAGCCTATTTTATAGCTATGTGCATAACCGGATCCGATAATATTTCAAGAGGTGCAACCTGGCAATTAATTTCACTTGCTGTGATGTTAATCATCCCGAATATGTTAGGTGCTATAGCATCATTTTTGTATTTTGTCAGTGCGAAAAATAATAAGTCATTGCCTATATTGATTTCGATTGCATGTATATGGGGAATAGTTCGGATTATATTAGCAAATTATGAAATGATTCGTTATGCAGGTCAGTATGTGTCAATGAATACAACGCTGGGATTGTTATTAAAGATTTGTATTTACATATTGATACTGTATCAGACTTATGTTCTTAATAAAAAGCGAAAGAATGCTATAGAAATAAGTGAGCAATAAATATGAGACTTGCAGTATAAATTCTGAAGTTACCCTGCAGTATTTTTGTGATACTGCAGGGTGTGTGCATATAGTCCGAAAATATGTTCTATTACAAATGCGGGAGGTTTTTCCTGTAATGACGAAGATCTTCTTCCCTGACCTCATATATGATTCTGTCAAGTGTTTCCAGTAATTGTTCTTTATCCTCTGGCAAGCGTCCTCTGAGTTGAAAGGCGTTGGAGGCTCCCATTGCGGCAAAGTATGTTGAAATATTTAAATTTTCCACAAGGGTTCGGAGTTCCCTGTATTTTTCAATCTCACTTTCTTCTTCCCAGTTTCCGTTTTGGATTTCCTGATACAGCTTGGATTCAGGATAAATCGTCAGCATATTTGGGCCAATTAGGAACGGATGCAGCTGATTGAAGACATCTGCGGATGCTTTTGCACCTGTTTCACCTTTTCCCTTACCGGAAATACTGGTCAGATAGAAAAAGCCATACTCAATTTTTGCCTGTTCTAATCTTTTGCATTGAGTCAGGATATCCTGCGAAGTATAACCTTTCTGCATAAAAGATAATGCTGTGTCATCTCCGGTTTCAACCCCGATGGTCAACCCATCATAGCCTGCCTGTCGAAGCAAAATCAGATCTTCATCTGTCTTATTTACAGAATCTGTAATACGGGCAAAGCAGCCGATTGTTTCGACAGAAGGCAGATACTTCCGAATAAGTGCCGCAATTTCCAGTAGTTTCCCTGTTGTCAGAACAAATGGATTTGCACCGGTTAAGAAAACACGTTTGATAGGTTTTGGGCGTGGCAAGCCTTGAAGTTTTGCCGTCATCATCGAAGTGGGATTATAGCGTAAAACCTGCACCTCTAGAAGATCACTTTCGATATCTTCCATGGGCGACATTCTGAATTTGAATGGTAAATCACTGTACAGTGTGCAGAATTTACACCTGTGATGAGTGCAGCCTGCAGTTACTTCTAAAAGCAGTGAGTCTGCTTCATAGGGTGGACGCCAGATTGTGCCTGTGTAATGCATGATAAACACCTCTTATTAAATGAATTATGCACAGGTAACGAGGCAAACCTGTACATGACTGTCCCGTTGGCATCATTATAGCAAAACACTCTGAAAATAGAAGTACTGTACTTTATTGAAGTACCTTTTATTTTGATGCAAAATAGAGTATGATCAAAAAGAAAAGGGGATGAGGTAAATGAGAAAATCAGAATCAGCAGTTAGCCGGTGCAAAACGATTTCAACTGTGCAGAAGCTGTTGGGTGGAAAATATAAGATTGAGCTTCTCTGGTATATAGGCAAGTGTGATATCAGGCGATTTGGGCAACTTCGCCGTCAGATTGGAGAAATTACTGAAAGTTCTCTTACAAAGCAGCTCCGGGAGCTGGAAACAGATGGTTTCATTCTTCGCCATGACTTTTGTGAAGTACCTCCACGGGTGGAGTATACCTTGACGGAACTTGGAGAGAGCTTCTTATCTGTTCTTGATTGCATGAAAGCCTGGGGTGATGAGAATTTGCCTACATAATCAGATGGAAATTGTAATTCATGATTATTGGATTAGAAAGATGAGTCAAAATATGCAGGAGTAACAACATGAAACAAATATATTTACACGGGCTGGGACAGAACCCAGACAGCTGGAGTAAAGTAATAGAACAATTAGAGACTGCTGAGCATAGTATGTGCCCTGATTTGTCAGAACTTGTTCAAGGTCAGGATACGACGTATCAAAATCTTTATGCTGCTTTTTCGGCTATGTGCGATGAAATAGAGGAAGATCTATGCCTTTGTGGCTTATCATTGGGTGGTGTATTGGCTCTTAATTATGCTATAGAACATCCAGGAAAAATAAAGGTATTGGTCTTGATTGCAACACAATACAAAATGCCTAAGATATTATTAAAAGCCCAAAATACGATATTTCGGTTTATGCCAAAATCTATGTTTCAACAAATGGGGTTTGGGAAATCGGATTTTCTCAAGCTATGTAATACAATGATGGAATTGGATTTTAGTGATTCGATATATAAGGTTTCATGCCCTACATTAGTAATTTACGGTGAAAAAGACCGTGCGAACAAAAATGCCTCTATAGAACTTGCAAATATGTTGATTGATGCTGAACTTCAAGTGTTTAATGGAGCAGGACATGAAATAAATATAGAAGCACCAGATAAACTTGTGGAAACTCTTCGGGTTTTCTTTGGAAGAGATTAATAAATTAATATTTTTTGTGTGAAAAAGAAATTTGAATTTATGCATGAGTTACTATGTGTAATCTTGAGTATATATGAAGAAGATTGGAGGTATCCATAGTGAAAGAATTGAAAGCAAGAGAATATAAACGCTTTGAGGATATAAAGCAAATCAGAGTAGACGGAACTGAGTTTTAGTCTGCTAGAGAACTTGCACCGTCATTAGAATATACAAAATGGGAAAATATTCAAAATGTAATTAAACGTGTAATGATAGTGTGTGAAAATAGTGGACATTCGGTTGAAGACGATTTTCCTGAGCTCAGGAAAATCTTTGCCACAATGTCAAGTGATGAATTCAATAAAAGCCAAAATTATGGAGCAATATAACGTAATTCTATATTTTCTATCTTTCCTTGCGTGATGATTGATGCTTGACAGTCTCCTTCAAGTTCGCTATAATGATAAGCGAAAAATTTAGTGGACTTTTCCGGATTCGGTCATCTTTTTGCCACACGGCTATCTTGTGATAGTTGTGTGGCTTTTTTGTTGCTCGTATCTCGGAAGTGTTAGCAGAATGGGGGACTATATCTGTATGGAAAATAATTTTTTGTCTCTTATCAAGACGCGCCGTAGTGTACGGGCTTACAAATCGGAACCTGTCCCTTCCGAGGCTTTGGACGCTGTACTGGAAGCAGGGACTTACGCTCCTACCGGCGGAGGACATCAATCTCCAACCATCATTGCAATTACAGACCCCCAAATATAGGCAGGAGATTGCAAAACTAAACGCAGAAGTGATGGGGAGCAACACAGATCCTTATTATGGCGCACCTGTCGTGATCCTGGTTTTGGCAGATGGCTCCGCAAGCACCTTTGTTGAGGACGGAAGCTGCGTCCTTGAAAATATGATGCTCGCTGCCCATGCCCTTGGCATGGGAACCGTATGGGTACATCGGGAACGTGAGATTTTTGATAGTGAAAGCGGCAAGGCTCTCCTGCGGGAGTGGAAGCTGCCGGAAACCTTGCGTGGCGTCGGGGCGATTGCATTGGGTTATCCGGCCCAGAAAGCCGGTCAGCCCGCAGCACGCAAACAAAACTATATTGTTCGGATTTAATGTCCCGCTGTCCGGCGCATTTTTTGCATCGGACAATTTGTGGAGAGGAGGGAAAGTATGCAGACCAATAATAAAATGGCGGTTGCTCCTGTTAGAAGGCTCATTTGGCAAATGTCGATACCGCCGCTAATCTCCATGTTCCTGCAATATTCCTATAATCTGATAGACAGTGCGTTTATAGCGCGGTTGAGTGAGACTGCACTAACGGCTGTTTCTCTGTCATTCCCTATTACAACACTGATGAATGCGGCGTCTATCTGGATCGGTGTCGGCGTGAATGTACTGATTGCAGGGTATCTTGGGGAGAAAAAGCAGGATGAGGCAAATACCACCGTCACACATGGATTGTTACTGGCCTTTGGAATTGGTGCGTTGCTCAATCTTCTGTCATTACTGATTATGAAACCCTACTTTGGGGCATTCACCAATAATGAAGAAATTTATCAGTTGAGTATTGCCTATATGAGCGTATGTTCGTTCATGCAAATTCCCAACATGGCGCATATCGCAATCCAGAAGATGATACAGGCTACCGGGAACATGGTTGCTCCCATGTGCTTCCAGATTGCAGGAGTGGTCGTTAATTTTGTATTCGACCCACTCCTAATTTTTGGTATTGGTGTTTTTCCGGCTATGGGAATCCGTGGTGCTGCGGTGGCTACTGTTGCGGGCTATTTGTTATCCATGATTTTGGCATTTGCCTTGCTGCTGGGCAAAAAACAGAAAGTGCGGATAAAGATCAAAGGATTTCATTTGCAAAAGTGGCTGATTGGCCGTATTTTCGCCCTTGGACTGCCGTCTTTCATTATGAATGCCCTTAGTTCTTTTATGGTGACTTTTGTAAACTTTTTTCTGGTCGCCTATTCCGATACGGCAATCGCTTTCTTCGGTGCGTATTTTAAGGTGCAGCAGTTGATCGTTATGACGGTAAACGGCTTGATCCAGGGCTGTTTGCCTATTATGCGGTTTAACTTCGGTGCGGGAAATAGAGATAGGCTGCACTCCGCTTTCCGCTACGGAACCGCTTTGGTCTCCGGTATGATGATACTGGGAACATTGACCGTCATCCTCTTTCCGGCGCAGCTTTTGGGATTATTTACGGCGTCGGAAGCCATGCGCTCCTTTGGAATATCCGCTATGCGGATTATGGCAGTCAGCTACCTGTTCTGCGGATGGTCTACCATGATCTCCACCTATCTTCAGGCAACAGAACAGGTCTTTCCAAGTATGCTGATCCAGCTGCTGCGGCAGTTTCTGCTGCTCATTCCATTCATGTGGGGCCTGGAAAAACTCCTGAAGATTACAGGGTTCTGGCTGTCCTTCCCTGTCACAGAAACGGCAACATTCGTTCTGGCACTTCTGATCTTCCGAGCAGGCAGAAAAAAAGAAACGCTTTGTAGCGGTACAAAAACACAGTAAGAAAAGGAAAAGGAGAGACGATATGGAAATACATATTAAAAAAGGGTTGGAGGCCCTGCAAACAGAAACCGTACTTCGCCTTCTATCACAGACCGTATGGGCATGCAACAGAAAGAAAGAAGCAATTATGGAGTCATGGAAACACTCTATCTGCTATGGAGCCTATACCGCCGACGGAAAACAAATCGGATTTGCAAGAGTGATAACGGACTATGCCACCCAGTATTATATTTGTGATGTTGTTGTGGATGCAGATTTCCGGCACAGGGGTGTGGGCACCTCTCTCCTAAAGGCGATTACGGCAGAAGACACATACCGTTCCCTGATGGGAATGCTGATCACGGAAGAGGCTGAACGGTTTTATGAACCCTTTGGCTTCCGAAAAGATCCGATCTGTTTTATGACAAGAAAAGAAACACCGGAGGCAATCACGAATGAATGAAACTTTTATGAAAGAAAAACCGGTATTACCGCTGATTTTATCCATGACCCTGCCTATGGTTTTATCCATGCTGGTTAATTCTCTATACAACATTATCGACAGCTTTTTCGTCTCGCAGATCAGCGAGGAAGCTATGACTGCGTTATCACTGGTTTATCCGGTTCAAAATTTCATCAATGCTGTAGGAATTGGATTTGGCGTTGGAATCAACGCAGTCATCGCCTTCTATCTGGGCGCTGGAGATAACAGGAAAGCGGATCAGGCTGCAACGCAGGGACTTGTGCTTGCCGTGATTCATGGCGTTGTCATGACAGTCTGCTGTATCGCAATGATGCCGGCTTTTTTAGGAATGTTCACTTCATCCGAGACAGTGATTGAACTTGGCATCCGCTATTCTGTTGTTGCGTTCGCTTTTACATTGATTATTATTGTTGGTGTAACATTCGAGAAAATATTCCAGGCAGTAGGAAACATGAAAACAACCATGATAAGCCTGATGTGCGGGTGCATCACAAACATTGTCTTAGACCCCGTTCTGATTTTTGGCTATGGCCCATTCCGGGCAATGGGAATCGAAGGCGCTGCGCTGGCAACCGGCATCGGGCAAGCTCTGACGCTGGCGATTTATCTGGTCGTTTATTTTGGGCGACCAATCCGCGTACATATTCGCAGGCAGCACATTCTGCCCGGCAAAGGAATGGTATTGAAGCTATATTCAATCGGCATTCCTGCCACCTTGAATCTTGCGCTTCCGTCTCTTTTGATTTCGGCGCTCAATGCTATTTTAGCAGCATATTCCGAAGTGTATATTTTGGTTTTGGGAATCTATTACAAATTACAGACTTTCATCTATCTGCCGGCGAATGGCATTGTGCAGGGGATGCGCCCCCTGATCGGCTATAACTACGGCGCGGGCGAGAACAAAAGGGTCAGTCAGATTTATAAGATTGTCTTGTGCATGAGCGGTATCATTATGGTACTTGGAACAGTGATATGCCTTTTGATCCCCGGTCAGCTTATGGGGCTGTTTACCCACACAGAAGCGACGATTCAAGCCGGGGAAACGGCTCTGCGTATCATCGGTGCTGGGTTTATCGTTTCTGCGGTTTCCGTTACATCTTCCGGCGCATTGGAGGGACTTGGAAAAGGCACTCCTTCATTACTGATTTCCCTTTGCCGGTATGTAGTGGTTATCATTCCGGTTGCGTTTTTACTCAGCAGGCTTTTCGGAGCAGTTGGCGTCTGGAATGCGTTTTGGATCACGGAAGCGATTACCGCGATCATATCCCTTTTCATTTACCGCAAGGCAATCGCAAAACCCACAATGGCGGTCCGAAAGCCATGAACATCGTCCTGCTCCACTACGCCGGATAATCTGCAGCTTTCCTAAAGCGAACGGCTATTATATAATGGTATAATGGAGACAGCGACAAATTATATTTAGAGGAGGCACTATTATGGAAATCTAAAAATTCATCAAGAATTTTCAGTATGTCAGGTAGAAGATTATTCATTTGTAGATTTAGATTCCGAGTATAGCTTTATAGGAAAGACAGACGAGGAAAAATCTCTTGTTTGTATCACAAGCGAAATCCCGCCAAATGTAATTCAGCGTGATGATGGTTGGAAAGCGCTTTGAATTCAAGGTGTTTTGGAGTTTTCATTGATTGGAATATTGTCTAAAATTGCAGCGATTTTAGCAGATCATAGCATTCCAATTTTTGCAGTATCTACTTACAATACGGACTATTTTTTGACAAAAAAGGAAAATTACGAAAAAGTGATAAAAGCACTTAAAAACGCTGGATACAAAATAATAGAGTGACAGCTTTTCATTTATTGGGGAATCGTGTAGAGCGGCAAGTTCAATTTGTTGAGCACATGAAAATTTCGGTAAGTCGGTGTGTTTATCTGAGAGACGAATTTGAATTCTACTGAGGAAATCATTATGGTAGGAAAAATTATTGGACTTGTATCTTGTTTAATGTGTGCTTTTCCATTTCTAATTATTTCTGTCTACAATAAAAATAGTAGAGAACCCATTAATTTTTGGAGTGGAGATACAACATTAAAATCGAAGGTAAAGAATGTAGTTGAATATAACAAAAAAATGGCGTTATTGTACAAAAGGTGTGCCATTGCATTTTTAATTTCGGGAATTGGATTTATGGTTTCTCCTTATATAGGTGTTGCCATGATATGCTTCGACTGTACACTAGGTATTTATCTCGTATATCGGAACTATAAAAGAATTTTAGGTAAATATTCGTAAGTTTAAATTTGTAACTAACAGAAAATTTCATTTTTTCAGTTCTAAAAAATCACTAATTGCGGATCAAAAACGCTTAGCAACCGAAAAGTTGCGTAATAGTTGGTAGAGCAACTAATACATAATTGTTATACTGATTGCAAGAAAGGAGGGTGCTTAAATGAATATAGTAACCATAAATTTAGCCATCAATATAGTTTTATTACTTGCAATCTGTGCGATGCTGGTCTATTTAGTTTTTTTGCTGATAAAAGCATTGAAAAAGTATATTAAATCTGAACCAGTAAGAAAGGAAAAGGCAGAAAGCGCAAAATCACTTGGAGAAGTTTTGAAAAGACATCGAACGGAATGCAAGATGACTCAAGAATTTGTAGCGGAGACATTAGGTGTGAGCAGACAGGCAGTTTCCAAATGGGAGAGTGGGCTGTCTGATCCAAGTACGACGAACCTTATGGCATTGGCAAAACTTTTTAATATGACACCGGAAGATTTACTGAAAGAAGCACAGTGAAACTCCGGTTTGGTGATTTGAATTTTTCAACGTAGATATAAAAAACCGGGGATTCATTCCTCGGGTTTTTCTTGACAAGAAGTGTCATCGTCCAATTTAAAAATCTCTTCCACGCCCATATTCAGATAATGGGCTAGTCGGATTGCCATCTCCAATGAGGGATTTCGTTCCCCTCGTTCAATTCTGCCGATGGTGCGGCTGCAGGAGCCAGTTGCTTCTGCTAGGTCTTCTTGAATAAGATTTCGCTCTATACGAATATCTTTCAGGATGTTGCTGATTGCCATCCAATCGTAAACGGTAAAACGTAAGTGCCTTGACAAATATTAGACCGCTTTTGCGGCCATACTATTTATCATTTTGAAGTTTTGGGCTTCCGGATGTGCTCAGGCAGTGCTTCTGACCAGGGCAGAAGATCTTTCAGAAAACCGTTACCTGTATCATTTTCATGTTTTAGGATCTCTGTAAGGAGATACTCGAAATACTCAAATGGTTTCAGGTTATTAGCCTTTGCGGTCTCTGCTATGCTGTAGATGATTGCTGAGCTGGTTGCACCATTGACCGTATCGATCATCTCCCAGTTTTTCTTCCCAATACAGAATCCACGGATTGCACGCTCGCTGGCATTATTATCCATTGGGACATCGCCATCTTCCAGAAACACTTTCAGGTAGCGTTCCTGATTCAGGGCATAAGTAAATGCTTCTTTCATTTTCCCGCTTTTGGGGATCCTGGGCTCATTCTGTTTCAGGTACACGAAGAAAGCATCCACCAGAGGTTTGACCACCAGCTGACGCTGCACGAGCCGCTCCTGTGAGGGAAGATCAGACAGCTTGCCTTCTTCACGGTATATGGCCTGTATCTGTTTCATGAGC
>NZ_SLXA01000011.1 GCF_004340975.1 Frisingicoccus caecimuris | reverse complement strand
ATTTTACACCAAGAGCCGGACTTTTCGAAGCCCGGCTCTTGCTTTTGGTAAAAAAAGTGCTGCCGCACTAATTTTTATTTAGTGCGACAGCTCCTAAAACATACTTTTCAACTTTTTATCTACTCGACCGGGTCTCAAAACCTACCTGTAAAATTCCTTAAAACCAGCCGTGACACGACCACCTGCTTCTGTATTTTCTATTACAAGATAACCGCCATGGTTTTCGCACATCATCCGACAAATATATAAACCCAATCCAAGATTTTCCTCCCGGCTGTCCTCCTCCGTAAAATAAGGCTCAGCCGCCCTTTTCAGACTTTCCACAGAAAATCCGGGACCGTCATCAGCCACCTCCAGGCAAAACATATCCCTATTTTTAAGAATTCGGATTCGGATGTTCGATTGGGCATAACGAACTGCATTGGAAATCAGGTTATTATAAACCTGTTCAACAAATTCCAAATCCACTTCAATCAATTTATCTGCCATATTATTTTCAAAACATAGCTTCAAATTCTGACGCCCGGCCACAACCACGGCCATTGCTTTCAAATCCGAAGCCAGTTGAATAACATCCACCGGCTGACATTGGGGCCTGGTTTCCTCCAGCCGCTGTAAACGGCTCATACTGTCCGCATACCGTTCCAATCTGGAAACCTGGTTCAATATAGTCATCGCTGTATTTCCGACCTGAGGATCATCATTCGTCTGCAGCATCTCGCCATAACCTTTAAGCACTGTCAACGGAGTTCTCAAATCATGCGCAAAAGCCGCATTGAGACGTTTTCGCTCTTCAACCTGCCGCCACATCTCCGAAAAATTATCCGCCAGCGCAGACCGCATGACTTCAAAAGCTCTACAAAGCTCCCCCAGTTCATCATCGCTTTCATACTGAATCTTAAAATTCAAATTACTATTTGAAATTTTCTCCGCGGCCCATTCCAGTTCATTAATCGGATTTTTAAGCTTATTCCGGTAAAATAGAAAAGCAGCGGCAAATACACAGATTGCTGAGTAAATCGGAGTCACCAGCATTGGAAAAACATCCAGCAGCCCTAATAGTTTTTTATCCATTTCGCTGTATGAAATCTCCTGTTTACTGATATATGTCCCCTCGCCAAGACGTTCTCCGTCCACATTCGTCAGGTAATATTTCTCTCTTGTCTCCGGATAAGCCGCCCGGATATGATTGGATAATCTATCGCACACAAATGAAGTGCCCGCACTGAGTATCATCGCAATTAGGACAAAAGCAATCATGTAAAAAATAATACTGCGCCGCAGCGAAACCTTCATTTTAGCCATTTATAGCCGCACCCCCAGACAGTTTCTATATACACTTTATCTGTCAATGCTCCAATTTTTACACGTATCCGGCGGATATGCTCGGCAACAACACTGCTATCCCCCTCGCTGTCATATCCCCACACCTTTTCATAAATTCTTTCTTTATCAAAAACCTGTCCTGCATTTTGAGATAATAATTCCACAATATCAAATTCCTTTTTGGCCAGCCCCGCCGCATCACCGTTCACATAAACCGCCCGCTCAGAATAATCAACCAAAAGTTCCCCAGAAAATTTCACCTTTGCCTGATTCTGATGTCTTGCCTCTCTACGGAGATGGGCCTGTATCCGGGCTTCAAGCTCCATCAACGAAAACGGCTTAACCACATAATCATCGCCGCCCACCGAGAAGCCTTTAACCTTGTCCGCATCCTCGATCCGGGCTGTCAAAAACAATATCGGACAGGAAACATAATCCCTTACCCGTCTGCAAACCTCAAACCCATCCATCCCAGGCATATTCACATCCAGCAAAATAATATCCGGCCGGTTTTCTATTTTTCCCAGAATTTCTTCGCCATTATAAGCTGTTAAAATATCATATCCCTTACCTGTAAAAAAGGCCGAAAGCATTTCAACAATATCCTTTTCATCGTCGGCAATCAAAACCTTAAAACCCATGTCCGTCTCCTCCCTTTTTACAAGCATATCATCAGAAAATCAACTTTTTATCTACATATCGGATAAAAATACATCTGCCATACTATCCAATCCATACATTGAGACCATATCCTTAATTCCGGATTTTATTTCTCCCCTGCTGAAATCATGTTCTGTCAAAAAATCATCACTCTTATCATTCAAATACGAATAAAACAAAAGTGCCATTTTAAGTTTTTCCATATCGCCACCGGAAACAATTTCGTACAATTGATTTTCGGCATGATTAATGTCACCGACATCAACCATTGCCAGTAAAATATCCAGTAATTGCTTTTCTTCTTCACCTGCCAGCAGCTCTTCTGTTGGTGATTCTGAATCTATATTAAAAAACAACTTTAATATAGCCCTCACCATTTCCCTGATCAGCCGCATAATATAATCCCGTTCAACCATCTATAATCTCCTTTTTTATCATTAAGTACTTTCTCTGCGCCAAATTCTTTACAGAATAATTTTATTCAATATTGCATAAACCAAATTCATATGCTATATTTAAACCAAGAGAACAACCATACACAGTGGTTGGCCGTTGTTTTATAAAGCTCCACCCGGTTGTTGAGAATTCTGGGGTGGGGCTTTTGATTTACTAATGACTAATCAAATGAATGAACGTCAGTAGTGCTATCAAGAAAATTCCGAACTGCATCAAGTCATTAAAACTAAAATCGATTCCCACATTTCGGACAATATTCAAAGTCTTCTGTCGTTGCAAATCCGCATTGGCCGCACCGCTTGATTCTTGAACCGGCCCGCTCCATTCCCTGTAAATGTTCCGGGCGTATCTCAACATTTTCACCTTTTGCTATTCTTTTTCCAATCTCCGGGTTCAAACGGTAAATCGTGTTACAGCATGTTGTCTGAACAAAATACTGCCGGTTCCACTTAAAGCAAGGTATGAAAAACAGAGACAACACCATATATGTCATAAAAACCTGATACTGTCCATAGGCTCCACAATGATTGCAGACAATCATCTGATGATAATTTAATTCTTTTCTTCCTTCATTAATTCCCATCATGAAGAACATGCTTTTCCCTCCAAACTACTGAGAAAATGTTACCAGAGATTTTCCATATCTTCTTTAGTAAACCTGTGATAAATGGTATGACCCATCTCTTCTTTAACACAATAGTAATATGCGTCGACGGAAGCGTCTTTAAAATAGAGAACCTCGTCAAAATCAGAGCCTTCCGGCATTTTTTCACAGACATAGTCTTTACTGAAGCTTTCAAACAGCGCCCGGATATCTGCAACACTGCAATGATGATTTTGCCGGAACAATTCAATCATAGCCTTTAAAAAGGCCGGTTCTTCCACATGTTCATGCACATACGCCGCGCCCTCCGGCGGCACGCTGATTTCGATACGGCCTTTATGGGCCGAAAAATGAAGCTGCCCAAGTTCCGTATCATGAAGGTCTGACGACCCCAAAGCCTCCAGCATTTCTTCGTCATTATCCGTATGGATGCCGAGCATAGCATTTAAGGATTCCACCGGATAATACAGACGTGTCGTTTCTTTGGCAAATCCCAATTTAATCTGGGCCTCTTTAATTTGGTCAATAATATTTTTTATTAATTTTTCCGTATTCATTCTGTCATCTCCCTGTTTGAATCGCAGACTTGGCATTTCTCTTCATTCGTATTATACTATTCAAATAGATAAAACACAAGAAAGGCGGATTTTCATATGAAATTAACCCAGGCCCTCAGCCGGACGCGTCTGTCGGATATTAAAAATCTATATCTCCGCGCTTTTCCTGCTGCCGAACGAAAACCATTTTATATGATACGTAAAAAACAGGCCGAAGGCTCTATGGAAATACTATCCATTGAAAACGATACCGGAGATTTTCTTGGTCTGGCCATTACCATTTTATATAAGGACATTGTTCTTCTGGACTACTTTGCAGTTGACGACAATCAGCGAAATAACGGTGCCGGCTCTTCCGCTCTCCGTATGCTCCTGGAGAGATATATCGGCAAACGTTTTCTGCTTGAAATCGAAGCGCCGGATATTCCATCGGAAAACACTCCCGAGCGCATTCGAAGAAAAACATTTTACCTCAGAAATGGTATGACCGTCATGCCTTTCCGTGTCAATTTTTTCGGAATTGTAATGGAGATTTTGACCAATGGCCCTCAGGTAACCTTTGATGAATACCATGCCATTTTTACCAATTTGTTTACGCCATGGATTGCATCCAACATAAAACACCTGTAAAACTCAATCCTCGGAGACTATCCTGAATGAATTGATCTATGCCTCATCGAATATTGGCTTTACACAAAAACCGGACGTCATACTCATGAATGTATAACGTCCGGTTTCTTAACCTGTTATCTAATATAGCCCCACTAAAACGTCCACGCACTTTTCAATCCCCAATACACCGCTGTCCAGGGAAACGTGATAATTTCCGGCAATGCCCCATTGAGTATCTGTGTAAAACTGATAATAGGCGGCACGCCGTTTGTCTTTATCTTTCAGACGTTTTTCCGGAGATTCGGACCGCTCGCCGTACTGCTTCACAATACGTTCTGCCCGTTTATCCATATCCGCATGAATAAATACGGTCAGGCAGTCTGCTTCATCCTTTAATAAATAATCTGCACAGCGTCCGACAATCACACACGGGCTTTTTGCCGCCAGTTCTAAAATCGTATCCCGCTGAAACTTCCAGACATAGTCCTGAGCCGAATAACCTGCATACTCTCTGCCAAACAAAGCGCCGGTCAACCAGCTGCCCCGTGCCACATCTTCACTGCGCTTTTCAATGTATTCCTTTGTAAATCCGCTTTTTTCCGCGATTTCTTCAATGACCTCGTGGTCGTAACACGGAATTCCCAGTTTAACAGCAACCTCTTTGCCAATCGTCCTTCCTCCACTGCCAAACTGACGGCTTATAGTAATAACTCTGTTTTTCATCGTATCACCCCCTCTTATTCATGTGCCAGAACTTCAACTTTCTTATTGATTCTGCGCATCAGCAAACAGGCAACAATGGCCGTAATAATCTCTGCAATTGGAAAGGTCGTCCATAAAAGCCAGGAAGCTCCCGATGATTTACGCACAATCTGTGCGAACCCCCATGCAACAGGCAAAACAAAAATGAGCTGACGGCACAGAGAGACAAGAAGTGATTCCGGGCCTCCGTCAAGCGCCTGAAATACTCCCTGTAAAGCGATATTCACTCCGGCAAAAATAAAGCTGAGTGAAATTATACGCATGGCGCTGACACAGAGCATTTCCGTTTCCCCGGACAGGCCGAATACCCTTGCAAGCGGTCCGGCAAATGCCTCTACGACAACCGTACCAATCAGCATGATCACAAATGTGTAAAATAAACCATATTTTATACCATCGCGGATACGCGATCTGCTTCCCATACCATGACTAAAGGATACAATCGGCGTGATTGCATCACGCAGACCGAAAGCTGCAAATAAAATAAACTGCTGAATCTTATAATACAATCCATAGGCAGTCACCATATTCTCACCCACAGTTCCCAAAATAATATTTAATCCGTAGGTCATAATAGACATCAGCGCCTGTGCAATGATCGCCGGCAGACCGATGGCGTATATTCCCTTAATAACTGCAGCTGAAGGTTTGAAATACCGGCGCTTATTCACAATATCTTTATTGACCTTTAAATGAAAAATCAACGCAAGAATCCACGAAACACACTGACCGAGGACAGTCGCATAGGCGGCGCCCTTAACGCCCATCTCCGGACAGCCAAACAATCCATAAATCATTATAGGGTCCAGGATTATATTGGTAACGGCTCCGGCAATCTGAGCAATTGTAGAAAACACGGAATGGCCGCATGCCTGAAGTAATTTCTCATATACCGAAAAGAACACGATACCAGGAGACAAGACACAGCAGATTGTCAGGTAATCCACCCCCATATGATAGATCAATTCATTTGTCGTCTGGGTTGATATGTAGAAGCGCACGCCAAAAATACCAAACAATAAAAATACAATATAAATAATCAGAGCTAAAAACTGGGAGTTTCCCGCAACATTGCTCGCCTTCTCTTTATTTCCCTGACCCAGACTCTTTGCCAGAAGCGCATTTGTACCCACGCCTGTTCCAATACCAATAGCTACCATCAGCATCTGCATTGGAAAGGCCAGTGTCAATGCTGTCAGCGCCGCTTCGCCATTTTCCGCCATATTTGAGATAAACGCACTGTCGACAATATTATAAAGGGCTTGGAGAACCATGGATATAATCATCGGCAATCCCATAGTCAACATTAATTTATTTACAGGCATTTGTCCCATTTTGTCTGTCTTTACTGTCTGTTCCATTGAATCTGAAAACCTCCGTCTAATAATTTTCATAAAAAAAGCGAGTAGCAATCAACCGGATTTACGCAGTTTTGCTACTCGCTGTTTTTCTATCATATCAACTTTTTTTATCTTCGTCAAAGGGAGTTTTTAACAAAAATTATTTTTATTTTAAAAATTATTCGTACTTTTTCCCAAACACATACACCGGAATAAATATTCCCAAAACAAAGGCCAGGGGAACAATCAACCGGGTAACAACCCATAATTCGTTCCCATACAGACGCCAGAGAATGACGCCTGCCGCAGGAAACAGAACTGCCCCCGCACAGCTCCAGACACGCCCCACATTCAGAATATGGGGCCAGTTACTGTTATTAAAATGCAGTCCGGGCATATTCATTCGAAAAGCCCCATCGGAAACAAAATTAATTTTGTTCTCGTCATAATAAGCCGGCAGCGTTTCTCTTGCAAAAATACAGAACCAGCCGCCAAACAGCAGCAGCATTCCCGTATAAGGCAACATACCATTCACCATATCGTTCCATGTAACCCCCAAGCTCCGGAATATGAGCAACTCGATTACCACGATACACAGAGTCACCGTATAAATCCCTGTCCATCGTTTGCGGAACTTTTGCCGGAATTTCTCCTCCCTCAATGACATATCCACTGAACAGGTCACCAGTTTTTCAACTTCATCCCTGTTCAATGCACTTTCTGCCTCAAGACGTTCCCCACGAAGCAGCTCCGTTACCGTGACCCCAAAAATCTCCGCCATGGGAATCAACATCGAAACGTTAGGCATGCTCAGGCCCCGCTCCCACTTGCTGACTGCCTTATCGGATATAAAAAGCCGGCTGGCCAGTTCCTTCTGGGTCCACTGTTTCTCTCTTCTGAGCTGAGCGATAAACTCTCCGAATTTTTCATTATCCGTCTGATAGGTAACACCGTTTTTTTCCTTGTCTGTCTGATACATAAGGCCACCTCCTGAAATCATCTTACATTCCGGGCCTCATTAAAACAACCGACCAACAGTAGAATCCCTTCGTCAACGTTGTTTTGTCAGAATTCTTACCGCCTTTGTCAGCCACTGCATCAGACATCCGGTAAGAATCATCAGCGGGATAATAAAAATCAAGCGCCAGTTGAGTATATGAGTAATGTTGAAAAATCCCGGTAAAAAGAAGATTGCCGCCACAAAGATAACACCTACGGCGATACATAAAACACGCCGTCGTGTATTCATCGGCCGGCAGACTTCCCACACGACCATCTGACTGATACATCCTGCCAAAATCAGATTATAGGTCGAAAGCATCAATGAATCAAACCCAAAGAAACCGGCCACCACCTGATTGATCAACATCATAATGACCATAGTCAGGGCGCTTGGCAGAGATATCCGAAGAACATTACGCATAAAGCCATTGCTTGTCACCGTCTCTGTCTGTTCCAGTGTCAAAATAAAACTTGGAATACCGATAGCCGTCGTACTGATAATACTCAGATGAATCGGTACAAAGGGATAGGTACGCCCAAGAATGATAAAAATAATACTCAGCAATACCGAATAAATTGTTTTTGTCAGATAAAGGGCGCTGACACGCTCTATATTCGATATGATCATCCGGCCTTCACGAACAATCGATTTCATACTGGCAAAGTTTGAATCCATCAGCACGATATGGGCTACCTGTTTCGCCGCATCGCTTCCGGCTGCCATGGCAATACCGCAGTTGGCATCCTTCAATGCCAGTACGTCGTTGACACCATCACCAACCATGCCGACCACACTGCCATTGGCCTGATAGGCCTTGACGATCCGCTGTTTCTGCTCCGGACGCACCCGGCCATATACAGTGTAATTCGGAACAACCTCACGAAGCTCTTCAAAATCCTCCGGTAATGTATTGGCATCGATATACCGCTCACCGCCCTCAAGACCGGCCTTCACCGCTATATTTGAAACTGTCACCGGGTTATCTCCGGAAATTACCTTGATATCCACATTCTGGCTGGCAAAATATTCAAAGGTTCCCCTTGCCTCTGGACGGATACAATCAGAGATAACAATCAGCCCCGACGGCTCGACACCGCTGACCGACATATCTGTCATATTTATACCAGAACATTTTCCCAGCAGAAGGACACGCATACCGTCCCTGGAACAGGCATCCACCTTCTCATTCAGCTCTTTATTATCTTTAACAAGAAATTCCGGCGCACCAAGGACATAATTGCCCTCTTCTTCAAAAGCAATTGCCCGATATTTCCGGTCCGATGAAAATGGAATCTTTGATTTGATTTTCCATTTCGATGTTTTCTCAAAGTAGGCCATCAATGCGTCCTGAGTTGCATTGACATCGTCAAAAGCAAAGGCAATCTCATTCATGACATCCCGCATTCGGGCCACATTCTCCCCAAATGGGATTAATTCGACAACTTCTAAAGCCCCCGTCGTGATTGTTCCTGTCTTATCCAGGCAGAGAACATTCACCCGGGCCAGAGCTTCGATGGCTTCCATTTCCTGAACAAGGGCCTGTTTTCCCGCCAAACGTCCAACACCAAGAATAAAGGAAATGCTTGTTAACAGTACCAGTCCTTCCGGAATCATGCCGATAACTCCAGCTACCGTGTTGACAAGGGCATCCGAAAAAGTAATTCCCTCGGCGCCCCACTGAGATATGAATAACAAGATACCCACAGGTACGAGAATCGTGCCGGTCACCTTAATGATCCGCTTAATTGAATCCTGCATCTCAGAGGATGCCCGCTTCTTCTGCTTGGCCTGGCTGGCCAGCTGTGTGGCGTAATTATCCTTTCCTACGTGAATAACTTTCGCCCTGCCGCTTCCGGCCACCATAAAACTTCCCGACCACAGCGTGTCCCCCGGCAGCTTACGCACTGGCCGGGACTCACCGGTGATCATCGATTCATTTACTTCGATGCCCTCCGAATCCAGTACAACGCAGTCCGCACCAATCTGATTGCCATTTTCTACGGAAACAAGATCATCCATGACCAACTCTTCAATCGGAATATCTTTAAACCTTCCGTTCCGGCAGACTCTCGCCTTGCTGGCTGTGATAACTGCCAGATTATCGATCAATTTTTTAACCTTCAGCTCCTGAAAAATGCCGATCACCGAGTTACAGATAATAACTCCAAGAAAAGTCAGATTTTTAAACTGACCCGAAATAATGACAAGCACTCCGAGAAACAGGTTCAGAAAGTTAAAATATGTGAGCGTATGACAACGAACAATTTCGGCCGTTGTTTTTGAAATATGACTATCGGATGTGTTTACCTGACCTTTGTCGATGCGCGCTTTCACCTCTGCGCCAGTCAGTCCGTCATAGTCTTTACCTTCCATAGTTTAGTCCTCATCTGTAAAAGTAACAACATCTTCATTTAAAATATATGGTGTGGTCTGATACACAAAGTAATTCAGCCAATTTGAATAAATCCAGGTACCATGGGCACGCCACCGCATCGTCGGCTGTTTCTTCGGATCATCATCTTCAAAGTAATTTACCGGCACTTCCGGATTCAGACCTTTGTCCACATCTCTGAAATACTCCTTTGCCAGGGTATCAATATCGTATTCTGAGTGACCCATGACAAAAAACTGGGACCCGCTCTGGTTACCCACCACATAAACACCGGCCTCATCGGAAGCCGCCATTATCTTCAAATCTGGTATCTTCTCGATATCCTCTGCGCGGACCGTCGTATTTCTGGAATGGGGTGCATAAAACTCTGAATCAAATCCCCGGAACAATCGGGATTTTTCATTAATCAAATAGTGTTTGTAAACACCGGATAATTTTTTATCCAGAATATATTTAGGTATACCATAATGATAATAAAGTCCTGCCTGGGCTCCCCAACAGATATGAAATGTGGAATGGACATGAGTCTTTGACCATTCCATCACTTCACATAACTCATCCCAGTATTCCACTTCTTCAAAATCCATGAGTTCCACCGGGGCCCCTGTAATGATCAGGCCATCGTACCATTTATGCTTTACCTGAGGAAATGTCTGGTAAAAAGTAATCATGTGTTCCTCAGAAATATTTTTTGCCGTATGGGATTCCATCTGGAGCAACTCAATTTCAATCTGTAGCGGTGTATTTGACAGGCACCTCAGAATCTGCGTCTCTGTTTCAATCTTTGTCGGCATCAGATTGAGAATCAAAATCTGAAGCGGACGGATATTCTGGGTCAGGGCTCTTCGCTCCGTCATCACGAAGATATGTTCGTCTTCCAGAACCTTTCTGGCCGGCAAGTCATTTTGTATCTTAATCGGCATATATAAGTCTCCTGTTCTCTCATTGAAGTTATTTTTTATTCTAAGTCATTTTCATAGATACGTCAAGAAAAGGGCTCTTACGAATTTCTTACCCTTTCCTGTTTTATCATTCAATCCGTTCTGAGTGCCGTTACCGGGTCGCTCTTGGCTGCTTTCTTAGACGGGATCAGTCCGCCGATCAGTGTCAGTATCACACTCAGTACGATTAATACAATTGCCGGAACTGCAGGAAGTACGGCGCTTACATCATTGGTGCCCGCAAGATGATGAATCAGGACATTGCCCGGAATCAGGAGCAGAAGAGAAAGACCAATTCCGATCAGCCCCGCACATAATCCGATGATACCCGTCTCTGCATTAAACACCTGAGATATGTTTCTCTTGGATGCACCGATCGCACGCAGGATACCAATCTCTTTTTTACGCTCCAAGACACTGATATAGGTGATGACCCCAATCATAATTGAAGAAACCACCAGAGAAATAGCTATAAATGCGATCAACACATAGCTGATAATATCTATGATATCGGTAACAGAGGACATGAGCGTTCCTACCATATCCGTATAGGTAATGACCTGTTCTTCTTTGCCTTCGGCCGTCATCCGGTCATTGTAATGATCCAGAATTTCAACAACCTTGCCTTTGCTCTCAAAGTCTATCGGATAAATATCGATTTCACTTGGTTCTTCAAGATCGGCAAATCCCAGTGTCTGCAGATTATTTTCGTAGGATACACCGGAAGCACTGTTCATGGACATCATAAGTTCTTTCAAATCTTCTCCGTCCATATTCATACTGAAAGCGCTGGCAAAAGCATCCGCATCAATGCTCATAGCATTCTGCAGGCTGGTGCCTATCTGGCTCATCGCCTGTACCATGACCGTTTCCATACTTCCCGCGATCTGATTCATCATCTGTTCCATGGCAGATGTGATCTGACTTTCAAGGGCCGAAGATATGGCATTTCCATAGGAGGTAAATGCCCCCTGCATATAGCTTTCAATGGCGCTGGTAATCTGCTGCTCCAGTCCTGTAGTATCTACCATATTGGTAATACCTGATGAGAGAATTTGTCTGGCCGCATCGGTTTCCAAATAACCCAGGAAATATTCGCACATTCTGGACGGATCCGCCAGCCCGTTGGCTGCGGCATAGGCCTGATATCCAGCAGTCAATTCGGCCGTCAGCCGTTCCAGATCCCCCTGAGTGATCGTGACATTGCCATTGATCTGGAAATTTCTTTCCGCCCAACTTGTCAGGACCGATTGAGCTTCAGCAGTCGTCAGATATTCCAGAAGATATTCATCAAATTTATCCGGATCCGTATAGCCATTTGCGGCTGCATAGCTCTGGTAGCCTGCCATGACTTCTGCCACAAGCTGCTGGAGCTGCTCTTTTGAAACCGTTACATTGCCGCTGGATTCCAGGATTGCCTTCATATTTTCGGAAAGAATCTGCTGTGCTTCCGGAGTATTCAGGTATCCCAGGAAGTCTTCAGTCAAGTGAGAATAATCGGCCTCCGGGTGTTCTTTTGTGTAGGCCTGATAACCGGAGAGTAAATCCGATGCCAGTTGGTTGACATCATCGGCCGAAGCTGTAATCCTAATGCTTCCCATGAGGTCGCCCATGCTGATAGCCGGCATATCCGGAAGGGTCAGATGGATCGAGCCCAGATCCACCATGCCGGACATATCAAAGGTACTGCTGTCCATATTAAATGCGTTGGATAAATCCATCGATCCGGATAAACTGCTTAATGCGCTCGTATCAAATCCAAAGGCATTTTCCAGTGCAGAGGTATCTACAGTAAACAGGGAATCTGAATCGAAATCACCATTACTTTCCTCTCCGAAGGCTTCATTCGTAAATACATTTGTATCCCGTTTTGCAAGCTGGTCCTGAACGATCTTGCTCTTTTTTGCTTCTTCGATCACGTGGGTAGTCAAAGATTCCGGATAATAAATCCCGGTACTTAACAGCAGGCCATTGGCCGTTTCCGAAGGCTGAACAATACCGACGATTTTTATATCTTCGCCCTTGTTGACCAGCGCTTTCATATATTCTTTGTTATCCGTTTTATCCTTCCAGACTTTATATTGGTCGTCATATTCGTAATAATCGGAACTATCTACCAGTTTAAATGAAACATTGATAATATCATCATAGGTGTAAGTACCGATATTTTGAGGAATTTCCACATCTTCACCGTTCATAAATTGCTGAATCATATCGTCAAGTTCCATTGAATCCCTCAGTCCCATCGTATACAGCAGAAAATCGCTGATACTGCCGGAAGGACTCAGAACAACAACACATTCATTATAACTTTTCGGCCAGCGTCCCGCTTTCACATCGTATTGACTTTCATAAAGCGCCGGATTTGACGGCAGTTCATAAAAAACGTCCGTACTCATCATGGAAGACATCAGACTGCTGGAGCTGGCAGAGGAACCGATTCCCAGCGAATCAAAAGAACTGTCAGGATTTACTTTACGAAACTTATCCCCATCCTGCCGATAAATCTGCGGCGCCACATTATAACTGTATTCTATAGAATTCGTATAAGCGTCAATTTCGCTTTCTCCACTTTCAAGATATTTTTTCAAAGACTTCAAGTCATTGGTATCCATCGTGGAAAACATATTTGTAACCATCTGAACAACATTGATTTCGTTGTCCGCCAAAGTTTTTTCCTGATCTCCGGATACTCCCATATTCGACACCATAAGCGAACTGAAATCAAAACCGGTATTTGAAATCTGCAGAGGATATTCGGAAAGAGTTTCTTCTTCTATGGATTTAATATAATCATTGACACCGGTAGAAAGGGAGAGAATTAATGCAATACCTATAATGCCAATGGAACCAGCGAAAGCTGTCAGAAGTGTCCGCGCCTTTTTCGTCCGCAGATTATTAAAACTCAAAGCAAGTGCGGTAAGATAAGACATGGAGGATCTTCCCATATTTTTATGCTGAGGCACGTCAAGCGCATCTGTTTCAACAACAAACGGGTCCGAATCCGATCGGATTTTTCCGTCACGCAGTCTGACAATGCGGGTCGCGTACTGCTCAGCCAGCTCCGGATTATGTGTCACCATAACAACCAAACGATCTTTGGCAACTTCTTTCAGCAAATCCATTACCTGAATACTTGTATCGCTGTCCAGCGCCCCGGTCGGTTCGTCCGCCAACAAAATATCCGGATTGTTGACCAGGGCGCGCGCAATGGCTACTCGCTGCATCTGACCGCCAGAAAGCTGGTTCGGACGTTTTTCTACCTGGTCGCCCAATCCAACCTTTTCCAAAGCCTCTCTGGCCCGCTGCCGCCGCTCGGTTTTTCCGATGCCAGAAATGGTCAGTGCCAGTTCTACATTGGATAAAAGTGTCTGATGGGGAATCAGGTTATAACTCTGAAACACAAACCCGATCGTATGATTGCGGTAAGAATCCCAATCCCTGTCCTTATATTTCTCTGTGGAAATACTGTTAATGATCAGATCGCCGCTGTCATAACGGTCCAGGCCGCCGATAATATTAAGAAGCGTCGTCTTACCGGAACCACTCGGCCCCAGAATGGCAACGAATTCATTATCCCTGAGATTCAGACTGACATCGTCCAATGCGTTCTGAACCAGGTTCCCGGTGACGTATTTTTTGCAAATATGCTGAATTTGAAGCATGTATCCTTCTCTCCCTTTAATGTCAAATGCTATTGAATTATTTGTATGTAAATAATATTAGATTATATCAGATTATCCGGAGCTTGTTTCAGAGTTTATATTTTTTTAATTAAATTTTTTCAAAAGAAAAGACAGTCGATTCCTTAAAATCGACTGCCTGTTGCTTACAATATTAAATCTTTTTTCTGAGCAGGGCAACGGCTGCGATACCCAATGCACTTATGATGAGCAGAGCGGTATATAAGCCCACATTGGCGCTGTCGCCTGTTTTTGGAGTATCTGTAACCTTTGCGCTTTCTTTTTTGGTCGTTTCTTTAACCGTCTCTTCCGTTGTTTCTCCGTTCTCATCTTCTACAGCCGCATCTTTCTGAACCAGGACATATTTGCTAAAATGGTTTGTGGCAAATACAACTGTTCCATTTTCTCTGTCAACACTGAATAAAACCGGCGTTACTTCTTTTGTACTTTCATTGAAATAATACAATGCAAGCGCGTCCAGATTCCATCCTTCAGGAACCGGAAGGGATACTGTAGAAGTAAACTGTCCATTATATTCATAAGGCTGTCCGCTGAACAATAACGACAAATCAAATGTTTTTATTTTATCGCCGTCAACCTGAATTACTTTTTGAACGGCCGCTTTTTCCTCTGCCCCGCCGCTGACAGTAACCGTTAATTCCAACTGGTCAGGAGCGCCTTCAGGAAGTACCATCGTTACGCCCGATTCATTGGTTATCGTTGTTGTTTCTGAAGGTTCTGTCGGCTCTGTTGGCTCTGTCGGCCCGGAAACTGCAAAATCAACCGGTACATATATAATTCGCCCTTTGTATTGCCCATCCCGTTCAAAGTAAATGCCGATTTCCATCTGGTCGATCTCGCTCCAGTTGATTTCCTCTTCGCCATTCGGGCCAAACATTGCTGCGTTTTGCAGATCGCTGTTCTTAAATACAATCTTACCATTTCCATCCGAATCCAGATTTACTTCCGGAGTCACACGAATACCGCCGATGGATTCCTTTCCGACATAAAGATAAATTTCACGGTCAGAATAATTTCCACCCTTAGCCTGTGCTTCAAGAACAATGTCGCTCTGACCTGTCCATGTGGAGGAAACTAATGTAAGAGACGGTTCGTATTCCAAAGGTTCCGGCTCTGTGGATTCACTTTCTGTAACATCTGTTTCTCCAATGGTTTCCCCTGTCGTCAGTTCAGGTTCGTCACTCTCATTTTCACTGCTTGTGCTTTGTTCAGGTTCATCACTCTGACTTTCACTATCTGTGCTTTTTACTTCTCCCGCTTGAGAAGTTGCTTCTTGTGCATGGACAATCGCCGTTGAAATCATTGATAAGCTCAATGTAAATGCCAACAGGATTGCCATGACTAGCTTTTTCTTACTCATAACCGTTTCCTCTCCCTCTTTGATTTCCAAAGAAATATTTCACTTTTCTTTCTCTTGAATAATTTTATTTTACTATACGCTTCCATGTCTGTCTATAGCTATACACCCTATAATAAAAAAAGAAGGTTCTTGACCGATTCTGTCTTTTTTGTTATTATAATAAAAGTAACAAGAATGATTATTAATATCATAAAGAAAGGAGGACCGTCATGGCTGTCCTTAAATATAGCAGACAACGAGAGGCAATTAAAACTTATCTTGAAGGACGCACAGACCATCCCACGGCAGACATGGTATATACGGCCATCCGTGAAATTTATCCGAATATCAGTCTGGGAACGGTATATAGAAACTTAACGCTTCTTGCGCAGCAGGGAGAAATTTTAAAGATTTCCTGCGGCGAAAGCAGCGATCGTTTCGATGCAAAAACGATGCCCCATTACCATTTTATATGTGAAGAATGTGGTCAGGTTGAAGACCTGATGGATATTGATACGAATACGATCAATAAACTTGCGGAAATGAATTTTGACGGCGAAGTCCTGGGACACCAGCTATATTTTTATGGAAGATGTAAAAAATGTAAAGAACAAAATTCTTAAAATAACTATTGACAAACAATTTAAAGTAGTATATTATGATGATATCAGTAATGATTACTAATTTCAAGCAATAAAACTATTTATTAAGGAGAGATTAACATGAAAAAATTTGTATGTACAGTATGTGGTTATGTTTATGAAGGCGAAGCTGCTCCAGAATTTTGTCCGGTATGTAAAGCGCCAGCAAGCAAGTTCCAGGAACAGGCTGGCGAAATGTCCTGGGCTGCTGAACACGTTGTAGGCGTTGCTCAGGGTTCCCCAGAAGACATTATGGCTGATTTAAGAGCTAACTTTGAAGGTGAATGTACAGAAGTTGGTATGTATCTTGCTATGGCTCGTGTAGCTCACAGAGAAGGATATCCAGAAATCGGTCTTTACTGGGAAAAAGCAGCTTATGAAGAAGCAGAACATGCTGCAAAATTTGCTGAATTATTAGGTGAAGTTGTTACAGACAGCACAAAGAAAAACCTTGAAATGAGAGTAGAAGCTGAAAACGGCGCTACAGCAGGTAAATTTGACCTTGCAAAACGTGCGAAAGCTCTGAACCTTGACGCTATTCATGATACTGTTCATGAAATGGCTCGTGACGAGGCTCGTCATGGCAAAGCATTCAAAGGCTTATTAGAAAGATATTTTGGCTAAAATAATAAATAAAAAGTAATTAAAATTGAAAGGATTGGCTACCTTATAAGAGGCAGCCAATCCTTATTTTTATCTTTATCTTCGATGCATATGTACCTGATATTCATCATAGGTATCCACATTGGCAATGATCTGACGGTCATCTGCCTGAGCAATCTGTGCGTTGCGATCCTTCATAAATGTACGTTCTTTGTTCAACATCGCCGGACCGCTGACGCATCCGCCGACACAAGCCATACCTTCAATGAAGTCCTCCGGCAGGCGGCCGGCCTTCAGCAACATGAGCGCTTTTTTACATTCCTGCGCACCATTGGCCTTGCAGACCTTCACCGGTACATCCTCATTTCTTTCTTTATAAGTCTGAAGTACCGCCGCCGTAACGCCGCCGGATACAGAATAATTTTTACCAAATTTACTTCCCTGCTGAAGTTCACCGGTATAATCTGCCGGATCCACGCCCTTCGCTTCCATCATGGCATATAACTCTTCATAGGTCAGTGCGTAATCCGCGCCGCCCATTGTAATGGAATCAATGACTTCGCTCTTTTTCGCAATGCACGGTCCGATAAAGACACAGAGAGCATCCGGATACATGGCTTTAATCAGCCGGGCTGTAGCCTGCATCGGTGATACGGTGGTCGACATCTTATCCGCCACCTGCGGAAAATGTTTCTTGATCATATTTACAAAGGCCGGACAGCAGGATGTCGTCATCTTTTCTCCGGCTTTCACCTTCTCTTCCAGCTCCAGTGCTTCATTCTTGGACACAAAATCGGCGCCGAGGGATACTTCAAACATATCGGCAAAGCCCAGTGCTTTCACCGCTTCCCGAATCATTCCCACGGATACATTGGCTCCGAACTGGCCCTCGATCGCCGGCGCTACCATGGCATAGACCTTCACACCATTATTCATCAGCCGGATAACATCTACCATAAAGGTTCTGTCCGAAATAGCGCCAAATGGACAGCCTACAATACACTGACCACAGCTGATACATTTTTTATCATCAATCTGAACAATCATTTCCTCATCATAAGAAATGGCATCCACCGGGCAGGCCCGCTTACACGGGCGCATCAGATCGGCAATGGCATTATAAGGGCAGGCTTCCACACATCTCCCGCATTCTTTGCATTTCTTAGGGTCAATGTGCGCACGTCCGCTCTCAAATGTGATCGCCCCGAAATTGCAGGCAGACATACATTTCTTTGCCATACACATCTGGCAGTTATTCGTTACACTGAACCGGTTGATCGGACAGCCCTCACAGGCCGCCGGAAGTACTTGAACAATATTTTTAATATTGCCGCCCGGCAGCGGTGTATGTCCTTCGGCCAACCGCACCCTCTGACGGATGATTTCCCGTTCTTTATACACGCAGCAGCGGTAATGAGGTAAATTCCCCGGTATAATATTATAAGGGATTTCATCCGCACATTCTTTCAGTTTACCGTCAAAGGCCATACGTGCCACTTCCCGGTAGACCTCAAATTTGATTTTATTAATATCGGTCATAAATTCTCTCTTCATTTTACTCTCCTATAGGTCAGTACCGTTAATAATATTTAACAGTTACGGTTTTTCCCATTTTTTTGCATTCATTTACAAGCTGTTCAATCAAACGCTGACGAATACTCAGATCAAAGGGCAGTGCCGCGGCCTGATAAGTTTCGTTGATTGCCTTACCGACAAATATATTCAAATGATTACACTCTTCAATCAGAATCCTTCCCAGTTTCGCCGCTCCATCTTTGCCATAGAGCTGGCTGAAAAAAGCCTCGTCAACTTTACCCGCATTATAAGTGTTCAGCAACTGGACCGTACGATTCAGCGTCAACACACCTTCGGTGACCAGATCCATCCCTTCAATCTCGGCTGTCGGCGGTATGTCCGGGTCAAAATAGTCCAGTGACGCCTTGATCGGTTTGTTCAAATACCTGGCAACTATGTTGGATGAGGTGCCGCCGCAGACAATCTTTCGTCCCGGTCTTGCCATAAACGCCTTCATTACCCGGACATCATCCGCTTTATTTACCGGCGGTCCGGTAAACAGATTCACTGTTTTGGGCCGCGTTACCTTTATAGTGATGACCGTCGTGTCGTCCCCCGGTTCCCCGTCATAAAGCATATTACAACGGTTGCTGATCATGGACATCAGGCGGGAACTGGAAATATTCGAAGCGCAGACATCTTCCACATAGCGCACGACCTCGACCCTCGGCCATCCAAAACCGGATTTTTTCCCTACTCCGGCATGAATCACACCATCACTCATCATAACATAATAATCGCCATAACAGACATTAAAATGATATTCCCGGATAATCTTTCCTTCAATCTCACGGACTGAAAAAGGAACGTCCCTGTGACGGCCGCCCCGGATGAGAATTCCCCCGGGATTATCATATTCCAGCAGCAACGCTTTCCCGTCTCTGTAAATCTGAAGAACACTAAACGTTGAGTAAGCCACATGCCTTGTCTGACATACCGGAAGGGTTCTCGCAATGGTGGTGACACATTCCTCAATGGAAGCGCCATTTTTCAGCATAGTCCCCATGATTTTTGTCGTCAGCGTCGACAAAATATTTGCTTTAACACCGCTCCCCATCCCATCAGACAAGAGCAGGATATCCGAATCTTCAGTTTTAATAATTTCCACCGTGTCTCCGCAAAGTTCTTCCTTCTTTTTATTCAGGCTTTTCCATGCAATATCCAGACTCATATTCATAAATTGTCTTCTCCATCGTAAAAGATACTGTCTCTCATTTTCGTAAGAGTGACTTTTGTCTCCGCTGTCGTCTCTCCGAGCAATCCGGCGATTTCCTGGGCTACCATCATCTGTTTATCAATTACCTTCTGGGCAATATCCATCGCATCCCGGCGCATACGGTCATGCTGTTCACGGATTTTTTCCTCCGCTGTCACATTTCTCAAAATGCCGAGGGCACAATTCATGTCACGGATATAGATAATATTCTGCATTGTGACCAGGCCATAGTTTTCATAAGTCACCTTTTTGTTCATAATACTGCGTTTTTCCCGAAAAACCTGCTCAAAATTCACCGGATCCAGAATATTGGCCAACGGCATACGATAGGCTTCCTCTGCCGAAATATTGAACATAACTTCCGCCGCATTGTTGAACTGACGAATCCGCAATTTTTCATCGACGGTAATGATCAGGTTCGGCGTCACAGACAAAATAACTTCTGACATGGATCGGGCCTGCTGATACATATACGGAATACACAAATTCAGCTGCCCTTTATTCTGGCACCGGGCAATAGCCTTGTCCCGGCAGGTTTTAAAGCCACAGGCTCCGCAGTTAAGCTGTTTTTCCGGAGATGCCTTGCCATCCCGGCGAAGTGCTTCCTGGATTTCCTCTTCCGTCGGCATGACTGATTTGCGTGGAGATTCGTTAAATTCTTTTTTTAGCAGGATATTTCCATCCATTTTAGCCATATCCTTGGGAAATTCACGGATAATTTTCTGGTTCGTGTAAATCCGTGCTTTGAATCGGTCACTCTCCCGGCCGCCGGCCAAGGGACCATTGATACATCCGCCGACACAGGAAGCCACCTCGATAAAACAGTTATTGATCTCCCCTTTGCGAATACAGTCAAATAACTCCCTCACCGAATCAATGCCGTCCACATAAAGCTGCTCATATTTTCCAAAGCCTTCATCCGCCTCCACTGCGGCTAAAATACCGCCGCTTACGCCATAAAGGCCATTGACCATCGCATTGGCCCCCTCTCTCGGATAAAACTCGCACTGATTTAAGTCAATATCCTCTTCGTCAAGCCATCTGCGAAGTTCCTGGAAATCCAACACCGCATCCACGTAAGTTCCCCGGCAGCGCTCCCGGACCGCCTCCCGGCCTCTGGCCGTACAGCTTCCTATGTAAATGACTTTTGCGTCCGGACCAAATTCTTCCTTCAGCATCATACCATGGGCTGTCATCGGCGAAACGACCGGAGCCATATAAGGAATCATATCCGTATAATATTTTTCCACCAGCTCATTGATAGCCGTACAGGATGAGGTGATAATGTTGTTCATTGTCCCTTCTCGAATAAGACATTCGTAGGCCTTTGTCACATGAACCGCCCCCTCCGCCGTCTCCCGGATATGGGTAAAACCCAGTTTATGTAATGCACTCCGCAATTGACTTGTGCCGTTTTCCGTATCTCCGAAAATGCCCAGATACGCCGGATCCAGTGACGCAATCGTGACGTTGCCTTCCCGAATGTATTTTTTTGCCTTATTTAAGTCACTGACATAAACAACCGCATCCTGAGGACAGGCTTCCAGACATCGTCCGCACAAAACACATTCATCAGCCACATAAAGCGCATGCTCATCCTTTATACGAATGGCTTTTACCGGACATATCCGCACGCATTTATAACAGTCTTTGCATTTTGCCGTCTTAAATCCAATTGCCGCCACTAATTTACCCTCCTGAGTACCTCATCTTCAAAAAATGTATCTACAGTTTCCGGTGAGACGGAAAAAAGTTCTTCATCAATCTTTACACAAACGCCCTTTTCGCACTCGCCGGTGCAGAAAGAACCATTTAATTCTATCTTAGAAGTCAGATGATTGTCCTGAATTTTTTTCTGAAGTCCCTGAATAACACTTCTGGAGCCTTTCAGATGACAGGAACTTCCAATGCAAATTGTGATTACCATGAAATAACCTCCTATTTCTTTTCTTAATCTTATTATAGATTATTTATTTGTTCTGTCCAGAATTTTTCTATATTTTCCTCCACAGAATCCATGTCTAATTTCTGGAAAGGTATCCATTCCCGCGGAAACATACGCTTGTAACTGCTGTAATTAAACCGTTCATCCAGCAGTGCAATGACGCCTTTGTCATCCTCAGATCGGATGACCCTTCCTCCTGCCTGGAGCACCTTATTCATTCCCGGAAAAAGGTATGCATAATCAAAACCATTTCCCCTTTTTTCATCAAAATAGGCCTTCAGAAGTTCCCGCTCACTGCCGATTCCCGGAAGCCCCGTGCCAACGATGATCGCTCCGATCAACCGGTCCGCTTTTAAATCAATCCCCTCCGAAAATATCCCGCCAAGCACACAAAAGCCAAGAATCGTCTCATGAGGTTTCTCCTTAAAATTTTCAAGAAATGCCCGGCGTGCATCCTCATCCATGCCGCTTTCCTGTCGAAATACCTGCAGTCCATTCCCTGCCTTTGACATTTCCTTCTCGGTAAATGCATCAAAGACATTGTCCATAAAAGCATAGGACGGACAAAATACCAGATAATTTCCATTTTTACCCCGGATGATTTTCCGTATATACTCAGCAATCCTTTCATACTGCTCCGGATTACGGCACGTATAGCGGCTGCTCACATCCCCCGCCGTAAATATCAACCGATTTTCCGGACGAAAAGGTGAATCCACATACATCTCATAATCTGCCTCCGGTTTACTGCTCAACAGATCTTTATAATACTGAACCGGCAGCAATGTTGCTGAGAAAAAAATACAGCTTCGGCTCATACTGATTCGTTCGCCCAGGTTTCCTGACGGGTCCACACAGAACATTTTGATCATAGCCTCACCGTCTGTACCCTCCGTATATATGATATACTTCTCATCCAGCAGATCGTAGGTGTTGATAAATCGTCTGGCATCAAAATACAATTTTGTCACTGTCTCCCGAAGTTCCGGCGCCATATCTTCCTGCAGATAATCCTCCATATCCGAAACCATCCGCATGAGACTTAAGATAAAACTGCCCACTTCCCTGACAACTGCATAGCTGCCGCCTTCTTCCTCCCGGCTTTCCTGATAATCTTTCAGGTATTGTCCGCACTTATGAACCTTCCGGGCAATTTTTGTCCGTATAGGTTTTAATTTTCGATAAACCTCGTCAAAACTTTTTCGATATAAAACCGCACTGTACATTTCCCGGGCCCGGTCAACAAGATTATGGGCCTCATCTACAAGAAACACCATATTTGCCATGGCATCGCCAAAAAAACGCTTCAGATAGACCACCGGGTCAAATACATAATTATAATCACATATGATCACATCGCACCAGAGAGCAATATCGAGCTGAAATTCAAAAGGACATACCTGATACCGCCCGGCATAGTCAAGAATGCATGCTCTGTCGATTTGATCTTCATGATGGATCATATCGAAAATGGCCTCATTCACCCTGTCAAAATGCCCTCTGGCCCGCTCACAGGTATCCGGCTGGCACAGGCACTCTTCCAAAGGACATATCTTCTCCTTGGCTGTCAGCGTAATAAATTTCATCCGCAGTCCTTTTTCCTGCAAGAGCTTTCCCGTGTCCTCCGCCACCGTCCGTGTGATTGTCTTGGCAGTCAGATAAAAAATCCGCCCGCAGTTTTCCTGTCCCATGGCTTTAATAGAAGGAAAGAGGGTTCCCAGGGTCTTGCCCGTTCCCGTCGGCGCCTGGATAAAGATATTTTTCCCCTCGTCAATCGAACGGTAGACACCGTTCATCATCCGTTTCTGGCTGAGGCGGTATTCATAGGGAAATGCCAGTGTTTTAATGGTCTCATCCCGCAGCTTCTGCCACTCAATCTGCCATTTTGCCCAACGGGCATACTGGTGTACCAATTCCTGAAACCAGCTTTCCAATTCCTCCCTGGTCCGCAGAAATTCAAAGGTCTTGACCATTTCCGTCTCCAGATGAATATAAGTAACCCGAACATTGATCTTTTCTAATTCATGAAGATTGGCGTAAATACAGGCATAACAGTCGGCCTGGGCCACATGAAGAATATCCGCCGTCTCAATAACTTCCAACTTCGTAAATGTCCCCTTGATTTCATCGATCATGATGTCCGTTTCATCAGCCGGATTCGTAATGATCCCGTCGGCCCGTCCCTCGACCTGGATATCCAGCGTCTCATCAATCTCTATTTTCCGTTTCAGACTGACTTCTGCCCGGTAATTGCTGCCGCCCTGTTTTTGGAGTTTCCTGTGGGCACGGCTTCCGGCCTGCATGGCATCCACATCCTGCATAACCCCCATCTTCTGGCTGATATCCCCATTTCTCAAAATAAACTCCACAAGATTTCTTACGGAAACCCGCACCTCATGCTTCACACCCCATCACCTCCATTCACTAAAGAAATCCTCTCAACAGTTCTGCTATTGAGAGGATTCGAGCTCTTTTATTTAACATAGTCTTTAAGAAAATGAATCAGCGTCTCCATCTCGGAATCGGTTCCCACTGTAATTCTTAAATAGTTATCAATCCGGGGCAGACTAAAATACCGTACATAGATATTTTCTTTCCGCAATGCCTCAAATAATTCCCTGGCCGGATACTTCGGATGGGTCGCAAAAATAAAATTGGCCCGGGGTTCATTAAATTCAAATCCAAGCGCCCTTAATTCTTCCGCAGCCCAAGTCCGCGTACGGATAATTTTTTCAATACATTGGTTAAAATAATCCCGGTCTTTTACCGCTTCTGCGCCGAGAATCAAAGCCGTCTGGTTCATTGTATAGGAATTAAAGGAATATTTAAAATCATTCAGCGCTTTGATCAATTCCTCATTACCAATGGCATAACCAATCCGCATTCCCGCCATGGAGCGGGATTTTGAAAAGGTCTGTACCACAAGCAGGTTATCATATTTCTCAACCAGCTCCAATGCAGACCTGCCGCCAAAATCTATATATGCCTCATCGACGATCACAAGCACATCTCTGTTATGCTTTATAATATCTTCCACAAAGTCCAGGTCCTCATACACGGAAGTCGGCGCATTTGGATTCGGGAATACAACACCGCCGTTATCGGCATAATAGTCTTCTTTCCGAATGCGGAAATGATCATCCAGAGCCTTTGTCTCATAAGGAATCCGGAAGGCATCCGCCCACACCGGATAAAAGGAATAGGTAACATCCGGGAAAAATATCGGCTGATCACTGTTGAAAAAGGTCTGGAAAGCCATAGCCAGCACATCGTCCGATCCCACGCCGACAAATACCTGCTCCTGCTTTATATGATAAAATTCAGCCAGTGCTTCCGTCAGCACACTTGCTGTTGGGTCCGGGTAGAGACGAAAACGATCTGTTTCCAGATGCTCCGCCAGCTTTACGACCCCCGGAGCCGGAGGATAAGGGTTTTCATTTGTATTTAATTTGATCATTCCCGGCTGATTTGGCTGCTCGCCCGGTGTGTAAGGCACAACCCGGCGTACATAATCTCTCCACGTCTTCATCCGTATCACAACCTCTCTTATTTCAGTCAAAATATGTTCCCGCTAAAGCCCGGAAGGCCGGCAGAGAACGTTCAATCATCTCATAGGATACGCAATAAGCAATGCGTACATAGCCCGGACATCCAAAGGTTGACGCCGGCACGAGCAGAAGATGATGTTTCTTTGCCTCTGTGACAAAGACTTTTTCGTCTGCCACCGGTGATTTTACAAAAAGATAAAATGCACCTTCCGGCTTCACGCAATCAAATCCCATGTCGGACAGAGACTTATATAAAAACTTTCGATTTTTGTCATAAGCAGCCACATCCGTCTGTTCATTCAGACATTCTTTGATCATCAACTGCTGCAGAGACGGAGCATTAACAAAACCAAGCACCCGGTTGGCGATTGTCAGTCCTTCCACAAGTCCCTGGTAGTCGTCCACTTCCTTCGGCACAGCCAGATAGCCAATCCGTTCCCCCGGCAGAGAAAGGGATTTACTGAAAGAATAGCCGATGATGCAATTACGGATGTGTTTTGTCATAAATGGCACTTTCACGCCATCATAGACAAGTTCACGATAAGGCTCATCCGAAATCACATAAATGGAATGTCCGATCCGTTTCTCTGCTTCTTCTAAAATGGCCTGCAATTTGTCCAATGTCTCCGCGGAATAAACGACGCCCGTCGGATTATTCGGATTATTGAGAATCAGTGCCTTTGTCCTTTCCGTAATCCTTTCTGCCAGCATTTCCACATTTGGCTGGAATGTCGGTGGATTCGGTGGAATCACAACCAGATTTCCCTGATAATTATGCACATAATTGGTATATTCACCAAAAAACGGTGCAAAACAGATGACCTCATCGCCCGGGTCAAGAATCGTTCTCAAAACCACATTTAAACCTCCGGCTGCACCGACGGTCATGAGAATGCCCGTCCAGTCGAAGCAGGTCCCAAATCGCTTATTTAATGATGCTGCCACGGCTTCCCGGACTTCTTCATAGCCCGCATTGCTCATATAGCCATGGACATAGAGCGAATTATCCCCGTCCAGAATCCGTTTCATGGATGTGCGCACGGCCTCTGGGGCCGGAACGCTCGGATTCCCCAGACTGAAATCATAAACATTTTCCGCCCCCACTTCCCGGGCCATTTCCTTGCCTTCCTCAAACAGGGCGCGGATCACTGAATTTCCCTGAACCAACTGTGTCATGCTTTTAGATATCATTTGATTTAACCTTCTTCCTCCATGTTACTCAGTTTGGCGGCCTGATCTGCAGCAGTCAGGCTATCAATGATCTCATCTAAATCGCCGTTTAAAATATCATCCAGACGATGTAATGTCAATTTGATCCGATGATCCGTACACCGCCCCTGAGGGAAGTTGTATGTTCGAATCTTCTCGGAACGATCGCCCGTTCCAACCTGATTTTTACGGTTGGCGGCTTCCTCTTTTTTCTTCTTTTCCAATTCCAGATCGTACAGTCTGGAGCGAAGAACTTTCAGACCTTTATCCTTATTCTTTAACTGAGATTTTTCATCCTGACAGGAAATAACGATTCCTGTCGGAATATGGGTAATACGCACCGCTGAATCGGTTGTATTAACACACTGTCCCCCGTTACCGGAAGCACGGAATACGTCAATACGCACATCGTTCATATCCAGCTGAACATCCACTTCTTCCGCTTCCGGCATAATAGCCACGGTAACTGTGGATGTATGAATACGGCCGCCGGATTCGGTTTCCGGCACACGCTGTACCCGGTGTACACCGCTCTCAAATTTCAGCCGTGAATAGACACCATTTCCGCTGATCATGAATACGACCTCTTTAAAACCTCCGATACCGCTCTCATTCACACTCATCATATCAATCTTCCAGCGCTGTTTTTCCGCATATTTTGAATACATACGGAATAATTCCGCCGCAAATAACGCTGCTTCATCGCCGCCGGCACCGGCACGAATTTCCACGATAACATTCTTCTCGTCCATCGGGTCCTTCGGAATAAGGAGAATCTTCAATTCCTGCTCGATTTCCCCGATTCGTTTTTTGGACTCAGCCATCTCTTCCTTGGCAAGTTCCCGCATCTCTTCGTCGTTCTCCATCTCCAAAAGCTCCAGGCTATCTTCCACATTTTGCTTTTCCTGCTTATATTCCGTATATTTTTCGACGATTGGAGCCAGGTCATTTTGTTCTTTCATCAGCTTACGAAACCGCGGCTGGTCATTGACCACATCCGGATCGTTCAACTCCTCCATTACCTGCTGATAACGGATTAAAATATCATCTAATCTGTCAAACATAGTTTTTCCTCCAATTGATTTCTATCTTCTTCCATAGACCACCCGGTCCAGTCCGGCCAGATCTCTGACCGTATGTATATCCCGGAACCCATTTTCCGATAAAATTTCTGAAACCGGTCCTGCCTGTTCGCAGCCAATTTCAAAAAACAGCCATCCCTCCGGATTTAGAAACTCCTTCGCAGCTTCAGAAATCTTTTTATAAAATTCCAGTCCCTCATCGGCCCCTTCCAAAGCCAGCCTTGGTTCATAATCCTTCACTTCCGGCATAAGCGTCTCAATGACCGATGCCGGAATATACGGCGGATTGGATACGATGACATCAAACCGACCATTTACCTTTTGAAACAAATCGCTTTGCAGCCATAGGATATCATTGGCTCCCCGGCCCTTCTTCTCCCAGTTTTCACGGTTAAATATACCATTCATCCGGGCCACTCTCAGAGCATCCTCCGATACATCCACACCAATGCCCCGGCCATAACTTCCCAAAGCCATCAAACTGATGAGTATACAGCCCGAGCCGGTACACATATCCAAAAGTTTCCCTCCCGGAATATCTGCTTCTTTCAGGACAGTCTCAACCAATACTTCCGTATCCTGCCTCGGAATCAGCACCGCTTCATTGACCATAAATTCAAGCCCCATAAAATCGGCCGTTCCTAATATATACTGCAGCGGATAATGGGTACATCGGTGTTCCACCGCTTCCATGTACCGCCGTTCCTCCTGTGGGTCGGCCTCCGTATCTGCCTGTAAAAGATACTGGGCCCAATTCAGATCACAGATATATTCTAACAAATATCTGGCTTCCATAGTGCCATTTTCAATCTGATTTTCCAAAAGGCGCTGTTCGCCTTCTTTTAGTAATTGCCTTAATGTCTTCATTCTGTCAAATCCTTCTGAAACTCCCGCCAATCATAAATAGCCTCGATGGATGCAATGGCAACTTCGAGCATCTCCAGATCCGGCTCCTTTGTCGTAAATTTTTGCATCCAGAAACCAGGCTTGCTGACCAGACACACCAGCCCCGAATCATGACGGCCGGCCCATTGAATGATCTCATAGGACACCCCGGCGATGATTGGAACCATCAATATACGGCAGACCACTTTCAGCGCCATGCTTTCTACAGGGAAAATCTGGAAAAAGAGCAAGAAGAATAAAATACTCACAAACATGACGATAAACAAAAAGCTTGTTCCACACCGTTTGTGAAATCTGGAATACTTCGCCGCGTTTTTCGGCGTCAGTTCTTCCCCATGCTCAATACAATTAATCGTTTTATGCTCCGCGCCGTGATACATAAACAGCCTCTGTATGTCCTTCATTCTGGAAATTAATACAATATAGGCAATAAATATCATCACCCGGACAAGCCCCTCAATAATCCCAAGAATCAGGCTGGAATCCGTTGTCCGACGGAAAATATCAGAAATAAAAAAAGGCAGAATCATAAACAGTCCGATGGACAACACCAGAGAAAGTATCACTGTCAATGTCATAAACAGCTTATCCGAAGTTTTCTCCTGCTCTCCTTCATGAGCCGTTGATACATTCTCTTTCTTTCCGAGGGCCGCCTCCGGCTCCTCATCTTCAAAAAAAGAAGCAGACCAGGTCAGTGTCTGCATCCCCAGAACAAGGGAATCCACAAAAGCAACCGCGCCGCGAAGAATGGGAATTCCGGAGACATGAAAACGCTGGCCATAGCTCATATGCTCACCCGATTTCACTTCAATTTCATGATTCTCCTTCCGGACAGCCACCGCATACCGGTCTTTATGACGCATCATGACCCCTTCCATAACAGCCTGACCGCCAATATTTGCATACTTCATAATGTCATACCTCTATAGAAAAATAGGTTGAGATTTTTTTAAAACCTCAACCTTCCCTGTAACATTCCTCTTATTCCTGAGTAATACCATACTTACGATTAAATTTATCAATACGGCCACGAGCTGCAACAGCTTTCTGCTGACCTGTATAGAAAGAATGGCATTTAGAACAAATTTCTACGTGAATTTCCGGTTTTGTTGAACCAGTTACAAATTCATTACCGCAGTTGCAAGTTACTTTTGCCTGATAATATTTTGGATGAATTCCTTCTCTCATGTTTTTCACCTCGCTCAAACTTTCTTATTATAAAACTGACGAATCAATTTTGTTCACTATAAAAACAGCTTTTTCATTATAGCATGGTTGCGAGATGCTTTCAAGAGTTTTTTCAAAATCTTTTGTCAAAAATTCTAAAATATCTTGGTCCGTTTCATCATGGAAACAAAAGCTTTATTATCCTCGGTATGCATAAACATATCAAGAATCCGCTCCAGGGCTTCATCGGATTTCATGCCATTCAAGGCTTTACGCATCGCATAAGACGCATCCAATTCCTCTCTGGACAAAAGCAATTCTTCTCGTCGTGTTCCTGAACGTGCAATATCCACTGCCGGAAAAATCCGTTTTTCCGAAAGTTTTCGATCCAGCAGCAATTCCATATTGCCAGTTCCTTTAAATTCTTCAAAAACAACATCATCCATCTTACTCCCGGTTTCCACAAGAGCAGTCGCAAGCACTGTGAGGCTTCCTCCCTCCCGCATATTCCTGGCTGCTCCAAAGAACTTCTTTGGCATATACAAGGCCGCCGGATCAAGACCGCCGGACAATGTTCGTCCACTCGGCGGAACTGTCAGGTTATAGGCCCGGGCCAGCCGGGTAATACTGTCCAGAAGAATGATGACATCTTTTTTATGTTCTACGAGACGTTTGGCCCGCTCAAGTACCATCTCAGATACACGTTTGTGATGCTCTGGTAATTCATCAAATGTCGAATAAATAACTTCCACATTTTTGCCCACAATAGACTCCCGTATATCCGTGACTTCCTCCGGCCGTTCGTCAATCAACAGGATAATAAGATTCATATCCGGATGATTTGTCGTTACCGCTTTTGCAATCTGCTTTAGCAGAGTCGTCTTTCCTGTTTTTGGCGGCGCTACGATCATGCCTCGCTGCCCCTTACCGATTGGCGATACCAGATCCATGATCCGCATGGGCACACTGGAACGCACTGTTTCAAGCCGAATCCTGTCATCCGGAAAAATCGGCGTCATATCTTCAAAATTCATGCGCCGGGTTGCTTCACTCGGATGCATGCCATTGACGGATTTTACATATAACAATGCACCGAACTTCTCATTCTGTGTTTTTACCCGGATATTTCCTGCAACGATATCACCTGTCTTCATATTAAACCGGCGGATCTGAGCCGGCGAGACATAGACATCATTCGGGCCCGGCAGATAATTTTCACACCGGATAAAACCATAGCCATCTGATAAGACCTCTAAAATGCCATGAGCTATCTGGCCACTGTCCAGTGCTTCAAAAGAACTGTCCATACGAACGTCTGCCCCTTCTCCACCAGGCTCCGTCGAATGCTCCATTTTCTTTTCTTCCCGAACCTCACTCTTTTCCCGGTGTTTCTTCTCTTCCCCGAGATCATTCTTTTCCCGGTATTTCTGTTCCTCCCGGAACTCGTTTTTTTCTCTATTATATTTTTCTTCCAGTTCGCCCATAAGCTGAACCAGCTGCGCTTTCCTCATTGTGGATACATTTTTAACACCCTGTGATTTTGCCAGCTCTTTTAACTGAACCAGCGACAAAGTCGCGTACTTTTCGTTCATAAGTATCCTCCTTCAATTATGTACATATTATTTCAATTTCCTGGGAAAAATAAGATCAGATGCGCTCGCAGATATTTTCATTATACACCAAAATATCAATAAATAAAGGAAAATTTTTCGCAATTTTCGACTTTTCAATACGAATCAATACACGCTGTACTTTTTAATACACTGTCTTACATTTTTTTCAATTTTATTCAATTAAAGTATTGAATTTCCAAAAAAACTATACTATAATTGCACTAAAATTTAACTTATACAACGCAAACTAATCAAGGAGGAAAAATCTTATGTCTTATACTGACAGCATCATTGAAAGTGTTATCAAAAAGAATCCAAATGAGCCAGAATTTATTCAGGCCGTTACAGAAGTTATGAATTCTCTGAAACTGGTCGTGGACAACGAGCCAAAATATCAGGATGCATCCCTTCTGGAACGTATTGTAGAACCAGAACGTGTGATTATGTTCCGTGTTCCGTGGGTAGATGACAATGGCAAAGTTCAGGTAAACCGTGGCTATCGTGTACAGTTTAACAGTGCCATCGGACCATACAAGGGCGGACTTCGTTTCCATCCATCTGTAAACCTGAGCATTATCAAATTCCTCGGTTTTGAACAGATTTTCAAAAACTCACTGACAGGTCTTCCGATCGGCGGCGGCAAAGGCGGTTCCGATTTTGACCCAAAGGGAAAATCCGACCGTGAAGTTATGGCTTTCTGTCAGAGCTTCATGACAGAATTATGCCGTCATATTGGTGCTGATACAGATGTTCCAGCCGGTGATATCGGTGTTGGCGGACGTGAGATTGGCTTCCTCTACGGACAGTACAAACGTATCCGTAACCTCTCCGAAGGCGTCCTTACCGGTAAGGGGCTGACCTATGGCGGTTCCCTGGCTCGTACGGAAGCTACAGGCTATGGTCTTGTGTACCTTGTTGATGAATTATTAAAATGCAAGGGTGATACATTAGAAGGCAAAACAGTTGCTGTATCCGGTGCTGGTAACGTAGCCATCTACGCTACAGAGAAAGCCACTCAGCTCGGTGCTAAAGTTGTGACTCTCAGTGATTCCAACGGTTGGATCTACGACGAAAACGGCATCGATCTTGACCTCGTAAAAGATATTAAAGAAGTACGTCGCGGACGTATTAAAGAATATATTGAAAAACATCCAGAGGCTGTATACCATGAAGGCACCGGCGTATGGACCGTTCCTTGTGATGTTGCTCTGCCATGCGCAACACAGAACGAACTTCATCTGGATGATGCAAAAGCGCTTGTTGCCAACGGATGCAAGGTTGTTGCTGAAGGTGCGAACATGCCTACAACCCTCGAAGCTACAGAATATCTCCAGGCAAACAAGATTTACTTCGTTCCTGGTAAAGCTTCCAATGCCGGCGGCGTTGCTACTTCCGCACTGGAAATGTCCCAGAACAGCATGCGCTTGAGCTGGAGCTTCGACGAAGTTGATGAAAAGCTCCGTGGCATCATGGTAAATATCTTCCATAGCATCGATGACGCTGCAAAAGCATACGGTGTAGAAGATAACTTCGTTGCCGGTGCAAATATTGCCGGATTCAAAAAAGTTGCCGATGCTATGCTTGCACAGGGCGTTTGCTAATTCATCACCTTTTTAAAATCAAAGCCATGACTATCGATAGTTCAGGTGATCCACCTGAGTCGGTATCATGGCTTTTCTTATCTTTCGTATATTCATCTCATCATTCTACTTTCGTATTTTACTTGCAAAGTCTTCAATCGATTCTGCTTTTGCCACCAGTAATAACCAGTTCATCAGAACGTCTTCGTCCTTCTGACCCCGAATCTGTTCTGTAAGATAATCCGGCACATCGCCCAGATTCGCCAGCAAATTTAAAATATCCTCCCGTCGTCCTTCCATACGGCCTTCCATACGACCTTCCATACGACCCTCCATACGACCCTCCACTCTGGCTGCATTTCGCTCTTCCATCTCCCGCATAAATCTCATTCCTACCGCCTCGCTTCTCTTCGCCTTATTCACCCGTTCATGAATTCGCTGAATACGTTCACTACCTGTTTCTGACGCAACCTTATCCGTTGTATTTTCCATATAATGAAGAAACTCGACCAGTTCATCGGAAACCTCACTTTCATTCTTTCCCCGGGTATTCAGAAAAATCCGTACAGCGCCATCTCTCAGAGGTAGCGATGAATGTTCTTCACACATTGCTTTAAAGGTATAACAATACTTTTCAAGACCAAAAATATCATAATCCGCTATGACAATGATATAAGAATCATTTAACTGATTATAGTTTTCAACCCCCGGTTCCAGCAACGAACTGTCCATCAACGACTGATAATATCTGCTTCGTTTTTGTAAATCCGTCTGGTATGTACTTTGAGCCTCCATATCATAGACAGTTCCCTCCTCGGACACAGAAAATACATCCATTCGTATGGATTTCGCCAAAGGTGACACTCTATGCTCTTTCTCTGTCTGTGGTGATGAAAGCAGCCGGACATTTTGTCCCAGAATAATGCTCAGGGCATCCTGATTTACCTCCGGATCATCCATAACTTCTGCAAATAAAAAACGGTTTATAAGGTTTAAATCTTTTAATGCTTTCTTTTCTTCCATGCATATTGCTCCTTCATTTTATCATAATTTTATTCATTTAAACAGTGGATTTTCGTTCCTGATCAGGATTAAAGACCTTATCGGGCGAAGCCTGACATAGCGCGGCTGCTCGAAGGGCATATATTACGAGTTGCCCGAATAGGCAGAAATTTTTTCGCAGGCTCTGGAAATGTATCTGCCTGACAAGACCAGTATAGAAGAACTCCGACCAAACTGCAATAACAATTCATCGGGGCATTTTTACAATAGTGTTCACATAAAATTATTGCTTTATACAATAATAAAAGCCATGGTTCCACTCCTTATCTATTTTGGAGCAGTACCATGGCTTTTCCTTAGAAAATAATTTCCTATTTATTCAATTTTGCTGCTGCCTTTGCCTCAATCTTATCTTTCTGGACATAAGCTCTGACATGAGTGCCGGTTCCGATAACACCAGCTTCATCGACAGCCTCATAAGAAAATGTCACCATCTTCTTATCCACTTTTTCAACTTTTGCTGTACAGGTTACTTTCATACCAACAGGTGTTGGTGAAGAGTGGGTAATATCCAGCGTAACCCCAACACTGGCTTCTCCTTCTGCACTTGCCTGATCCATGCACATGAAACAGGTCTTTTCAACCAGAGCGACCAAAATCGGTGTTCCGAATACGTTCGGTGTTCCCGGAACAGCGCTGGCTGCTGTCATATCCGGTGTAACCACCTGCTCACATGTAAATGTTGTTCCTAATAACTGTTCTTTTTCCATAATTTCTCCTTTTCCGCCACAACCCTAAAATCATACTGCTTTACTGAAAATTACTGAATAAATGCCTTTAAAGAATCAATTAACGAATCCGGATTATCTCCATGGACCTGAATATTGATCGGTTTGCTCAAATCAAGACTAAAGATACCCATGATCGACTTTGCATCGATGACATAACGCCCGGATACTAAATCCACATCTCCATCATATACAGCTACAATACGGTTAAACTCTTTCACATCTTCAATACTCTGTAATAAAATAGTTGCTTCTTTCATTTTTATTCCTCCTGTTAAATTTAGAATTTAAATCTGAATTAATTCATATTCACGCGTTCCCAATCCAAGCTTCTCGGCATGTTCCAGACAACTTTTCCAGTTTGTATCCGGAGAAACATCCGTGAAATGATCGTGGTGCACATGTTCAACTTCTTCCAAAAGGCTTCCTCGGCTAACCGGCTGTGCATTGACCGCATCCACACAAGCCTGATCCAATGCCACCGGATCAAAAGATGCAAACATTCCCACATCCGGCACGATCGGCGCATCATTCTCACCATGACAGTCACAGAATGGTGAAACATCCATTACCAGACTAATATGAAAGGCCGGCCGCCCATTCACAACAGCTTTTGTATATTCTGCCATCTTACAGTTCATAATATCATTGGACTCATCATATACCGGCTTTACAGAATCTGTCGGACAAACTCCGATACAGCGTCCGCAGCCCACACATTTATTATGATCGATTGATGCTTTTTTATCAGTGATCGTAATTGCCTCATGGGCACATATCTTCTTGCACATTCCACAACCCACACATTTTTTTGCAGATACCTCTGGCTTGCCTGCACTGTGCATCTCCATCTTTCCTGCTCTGGAACCGCAGCCCATGCCAAGATTTTTAATAGCTCCGCCAAATCCAGCCGCCTCATGACCTTTAAAATGGTTCAACGAAATGATAATATCCGCGTCCATAACAGCCCGGCCAATCTTTGCCTCTTTCACATAGGTACCGCCCTCTACAGGTACAAGCACTTCATCTGTTCCTTTTAATCCATCGGCAATAATGACGTGACATCCGGTTGAAAATGGTGAAAATCCATTAACATAAGCGCTGTCCAGATGATCGAGAGCATTCTTACGTCCACCGACATAAAGCGTGTTGCAATCCGTCAAAAATGGTTTTCCACCCATACTTTTTACGGAATCCACAACGGTCTTTGCATAATTCGGACGCAGATAAGCCAGATTACCCGGTTCTCCAAAATGAATCTTGATCGCTACATATTTCTTATCAAAATCAATCGTATCCATTCCGGCTGTCTTCATCAGACGTGCCAGCTTCTGTTGTATATTTTCCTGCACAGTCGCACGAAAATTTGCAAAATAAACTTTCGATTTTTCCATTATCTTTCTCCTTTTGTTATCCTACTCTTTCAATTCTAATACGCCTCGAAAAGGCTGTCAATCCATTTCTTCTTGATTTCATCCATGGTAAATGCTATTATTATTCATGTATGTAACGAAACTTATGATGAAAGGAACATAAAAAATGGCAGATAATGAGAAAGCTTTAAAACTCCACGAAGAATGGCAGGGAAAAATTGAAACAACTTCCAAATGCCGTATTAAAACCCGGGAAGATCTGGCTCTCGCCTACACACCAGGCGTTGCCGAACCATGTAAAGTCATTGCTGAAAACCAAGATGCAGTTTACACATATACAAGTAAGGCAAATACGGTTGCTGTTGTATCCGACGGTTCCGCCGTTCTTGGCCTTGGAAATATCGGTGCTTATGCCGCCATGCCGGTTATGGAAGGAAAAGCCGCTCTGTTCAAAGAATTTGGAAATGTCAATGCCGTCCCGCTTTGCCTGGACACACATGATACAGAAGAGATTATTGAAACTGTCATCCGTATTGCACCGGCTTTTGGCGGAATCAATCTGGAAGACATCTCCGCACCGCGGTGCTTTGAAATCGAAACCCGTTTAAAAGAAGCTCTGGATATTCCTGTTTTCCACGATGACCAGCACGGAACAGCCATCGTTGTCCTGGCCGGTATTATGAACGGACTCCGCCTCACAGGAAAGAAAAAAGAGGATTGCCAGGTCGTTGTCAACGGCGCCGGTTCTGCAGGCGTGGCAATTACACGACTTCTTCTGAACTATGGTTTCAGGCACGTGACTATGTGCGACCGCTTCGGTATTATTTCGAAAAATTACCCGAATCTCAATTGGATGCAGGAGAAAATGACCAAATACACTAACCTTGAAAATAAAGAAGGGACTCTGGCCGACGCTTTAAAGGGCGCAGATGTTTTTGTCGGCGTTTCCGCACCGGGTATCGTTACAGCCGAAATGGTTGCTTCTATGAACAAGGATGCTATCATGTTTGCGATGGCGAATCCGGTTCCGGAAATCATGCCAGATATCGCAAGAGCTGCCGGTGCACGTGTCGTCGGTACCGGTCGTTCTGATTTTCCGAACCAGATCAATAATGTCACCGCATTCCCGGGCATCTTCAAAGGCGCACTGGAAGGCCGTGCCCGCCAGATTACGGAAGAAATGAAACTGGCTGCTGCTGCCGCTCTGGCCGGACTTGTCTCCGATGAAGAATTATCCGAAGATTTTATCATGCCGGATCCATTTGACCCACGAATCGTTGACGTAGTTTCTAAAGCCGTAAAAGACCATATTACCAAATAATATGGTTTCAAATTACGCAGAAGCCCTTCGCCTGTGGCATGGAAAACCTTATTATTCACTCAGTCAATATCTGCAGGAACATTTTGGTGAAAAGATTTATAAGATTGCTCTGGACGGTGGTTTCACCTGTCCCAACCGGGATGGTACCCTCGGAAATCGGGGCTGCATTTTTTGCAGCGCCGGAGGTTCCGGGGATTTTTCCGGAGCCAGACTATCTAAACCTTATCGCACACAGCTTGACGAAGTGCGCCCGCCCGAAGGGCATCTATCAGAAAATATCTGTTCCCAATTAGAAGCCGGAAAGAACCTTCTTTCCAAGAAATATACCGGCCGCCGCTTCATTGCCTATTTTCAGGCATTCACGAATACCTATGCGCCGATGGAACATTTAGAAAAGCTATATATGTCTGCCCTTTCCTATCCGGAAACGGCGATTCTCTCCATCGCCACCCGACCGGATTGTCTTTCACCGGATATTATCGAACTTTTAAAACGGTTGAATCGCATTAAACCCGTCTGGATTGAACTGGGCCTTCAAACGATTCATGAGGATACTGCCCGTTTTATCCGCCGCGGCTACACTTTAGATGTTTTTACAGATGCCCTCTGCCGTCTGAACGAAGCCGGTATCGACACCATTGTCCATACGATTCTGGGCCTTCCCGGCGAATCAGAAGATGACATCTTGGAAACCCATCGTTTTCTTGCACAGCAGCCGATTCAAGGAATAAAATTACAATTACTCCATATACTTCGCGGAACAGATCTGGACGTGCTCTACCGCCGACACCCGTTCCACATACTGACACAGGAGGAATACGCTGCTTTAATTATCCGCTGTATCGAAATCCTGCCGCCGAAAATGGTCATTCACCGTATCACTGGCGACGGGCCGAAAAATATATTAACTGCACCCCTGTGGAGCAGTCATAAAAAACAGGTTCTCAACACCATCCATCACACATTTAAAACCCGCGCCACCTGGCAGGGACGTTTATACACGCCCCTTTAAAACACTGGCTGCCGGTCAGGAAAGGAATATTTATGATTGCCGATCCATCTACTTTATACAAATTAATGATTCTCTATATTTTGGATGCCTCCGAATTTCCTCTTACAAATTCTCAGGTATGCGAATTTCTTCTGGACAAAGGATACACCACCTATTTTACAACCCAGGCGGCCATATCCGATTTGATCGAAGCCCAGTTTATTTCTGTTGACCAGAAAAATAACAGCTCCTACTACCGGTTGACACCTTCTGGCCGGGAAACTTTGGAGGCTTTTTCCTCTTCTATTTCCGACGGCATAAAAAATGATATCTGCTCCTATTTAGCAGACAAGCACTATGCCCTCCGCCAGACCAATGAAGTGACCGCCAGCTATCTTCCAAAAAAAAATCAGGAATTTGACGTAGAACTTCTTCTTAAAGATGGAAAGGAACCGCTGCTTAAACTTCAGCTTACCGTGCCTACCGAACTTCAGGCCGAACTGATCTGTGATCACTGGCACAAGCAGAGCAGTCAAATTTATGATTACCTGATGACAACTTTACTGACAAAAAAAAATGCGGATGGATAATCCGCATTTTTTCATTTCAAAACTTCTACCTGTCCCATTTATCGCAGAGATTATTGATCTGATCTGCCAATCTGGCCAAATCTTTATTGGCTCCGCCTTCGTTATGCTGGATAACGACCATAAGCCGTCTCCCCGCAGCCACGAGCCGCTCAAATACAGAGCTTGCCTTTCTGGCTGCCGCTTTCTTCGACTTGCGTACCGGAACAGCATCGACCACACAGCTATTATCCGTCAGATCATAGCTGGTGCCGCTGTACGGCGCCACCGCATCATAACCATATTCATTTCTGAGACACTCTGTAAAGACATCACACACGGCGTCTTCACCATGTACGACAAATACCCGCTCCGGCTTCTTTTTAAATCCCTGAAGCCAGCGGATCAATCCCTGTTTATCCGCATGACCGCTGATTCCTGCCAACTGTTCAATATGGGCCAGAACTTCAATCGTCTCACCGAAAAGCTTCACTTCCTGAGCCCCCTCCACCAGGGCACGTCCCAGCGTACCATTTGCCTGATAACCGACAAACAAAACTGTACATTCCGGCCGCCACAGATTATGTTTTAAATGATGACGGATTCGACCGGCTTCGCACATACCGGAAGCCGAAAGAATGACCTTCGGTCGGCTGTCAAAATTAATCGCCTTTGATTCTTCACTGGAAACCGACGTTTTCAGCCCCGGGAAAGTAATCGGATTAATTCCCTGCTTGACCAGAGCCATCGCTTCCTCGTCAAAACATTCATAAATATTCTGATTAAAGATCGTCGTGGCCTCAATCGCCAGCGGACTATCTACATAGACTTCAAAATTATCATGTCCCTTAATGCGGTTCTCCGCTTTAATCTGACGAATAAAATAAAGCATTTCCTGTGTACGTCCCACCGCAAAGGATGGAATGACCACATTGCCTCCCCGGTCAAAAGTTTCCTGAATGATCCGGCTCAGTTCCGCCACATAGTCCGGCCGGGTCTGGCCATGGGAACGGTCGCCATAGGTAGATTCAATGACCACATAGTCCGCTTCTTCCACCGTCGACGGGTCCTTGATCAACGGCTGATCTGTGTTGCCCACGTCACCGGAAAAAACAATCTTTTTCTGTAATCCGTTTTCACTGATCCATATTTCAATACATGAAGACCCAAGCAAATGACCCACATCAGTAAACCGAATACGGATTCCCGGGCACACATCAATGATTTTGTTGTAATCACAACCGGCAAAATGTTCAAGAACGCCTTCCGCATCTTCCATTGTATAGGTCGGCATAACTTCCGGTTTTCCGGCCCGACGGCCCTTACGATTCTTCCACTCTGCCTCAAATTCCTGAATATGGGCACTGTCTCGAAGCATGATTCCGCAGAGCTGTTTTGTCGCATTTGTTGCAAAAACGGTTCCCCTGAAACCCTCCGCATACAATAAAGGCAGTAAGCCTGAGTGATCAATATGGGCATGGGTTAAAAACACATAATCCACTTCTGCCGCAGCGGCAGCTACCGGCTGATTCTCAAAAAAATCTTCTCCTTGTTCCATCCCATAATCAATAAATATTTTGTGTCCGCATGCTTCCAGATAATGACAGCTTCCCGTCACTTCATGGGCAGCTCCTGAAAATGTTAAACGCATAAAAATCCCCCATTTCATATTTATTATTATATACGAAATGGAGGATAATTACTATAAATTTAGTGCATATTGTTCAATCAAATCCCAGATTTCGTCCCTTCCCTGCTTGCTCACTGCTGAGAATGGAATGATCGGCGTACCTTCGGTCACATCAAGGCCTACCCGGATCTGCTTTACATGTTTCTGAACCTGACTGCGTTTCAATTTGTCCAGCTTGGTCGCAATGATGACCGGATTGAATCCCTGTTCCACGATCCACCGATACATGTGTTTATCATTGGCCGACGGTTCATGCCGGATATCAATGAGCAAAAATACCAGTCGGAGTTGATTCGATGTATGAAGATAACGTTCGATCATTGTTCCCCACTTCGCCTTCACTGCCTCAGAAACTTTGGCATAGCCATAACCGGGTAAATCAACAAAATAAATCTCTTCATTAATATTATAAAAATTGATGGTCTGGGTCTTTCCCGGCTGCTGCGAAGTCCGGGCATAGGATTTTCGATTCATCAATCCATTAATGAGTGAAGATTTTCCCACATTGGATTTTCCCGCGAAAGCCACCTCCGGCAGAGTATTTTCCGGAAGTTTGCTTGTAATTCCACAGACGGTTTCCAGATTGACATTTTTAATAACGTGCATACAATCTCCTTTATTCACTTTCTGTCTTTTCAGGCATATGGACCAGAGCGGTTTTCAGTACGTCCTCCATAGCCTCCGCATAGACAATTTCCATACCTTCGTAAATCTCGGCATCCATCTCTTCCACATCTTTACGATTTTTCACCGGTACGACTACTGTCTTAATTTTAGCGACTTTGGCTGCCAGCAGTTTTTCCTTCAGACCGCCGATCGGAAGGACCCGTCCACGGAGCGTGATCTCACCGGTCATTGCCACGCTGGCTTTTACCGGAATTCCTGTAATGGCTGAAATCATCGCTGTCGCCATGGTGACACCGGCCGACGGCCCGTCCTTCGGCACAGCCCCCTCCGGAATATGAATATGAATATCTTGTTCCTCAAAGAAATTCTCCGGTATGAAATATTCTCCGCACATGGAACGGATAAAACTGATTCCGGCCCGTGCCGACTCCTTCATCACATCGCCAAGCTGTCCGGTCAATTCAAACTTTCCATTGCCGGGAAGGACATTGACTTCCACAGAGAGCGTAACGCCACCAACACTGGTCCAGGCCAGTCCCCGGACAATACCAACTTCATCCTTCGTATTCGCCTCATCAAAGGTGTAGCGTTCTTTTCCAAGATACTTGCTGAGGGTCTTTACACCGATCTTCACATTCTTTTTATCTTCTTCCACAATCTCTCTGGCCGATTTGCGGCAGATATCCCCTATCCGACGCTCCAGATTACGAACGCCGGCTTCCTGGGTATAGTGGACAATAATCTTTTCCAAAGCCCTATCTGTAATCGATATCTGGCTCTTCTTTAAACCATGGATCTTGATCTGTTTAGGAATGAGATGCTCTTTGGCAATGTGCATTTTTTCATTTTCCGTATAACTGTTGACTTCAATGACTTCCATACGATCCAACAGCGGTCTCGGAATCGTAGACAATGTATTCGCCGTAGCGATAAAGAGAACTTCGGATAAATCTACCGGCAGTTCAATATAATTATCACGGAATCTGGAATTCTGCTCCGAATCCAGAACCTCCAGAAGCGCCGAAAAAACATCCCCCTTGTAATCGTTACTCGCCTTATCCACTTCATCCAGCAGCATGACCGGATTCTTCACCCCGGCATTTTTCAGAGCGGAGGCAATACGTCCCGGCATAGCGCCCACATAGGTTTTTCGATGTCCCCGGATCTCTGCTTCATCCCTGACACCGCCAAGGCTGATACGAACAAACTTTTTATCCAGAGCTCTGGCAACAGATTTGGCAATGGAACTTTTTCCTGTTCCCGGCGGTCCGACCAGACACAAAATCGGACTTTCACCTTTTCCTGTCAAAAGACGCACCGATAAATACTCCAGAATACGTTCCTTAACCTTTTCCAGTCCATAATGATCTTCTTCTAAAATCTTCTCCGCCTGTTTCAGACTGACTTTTTCCTCATCCCGCTTATCCCACGGCATGGACAAAAGGGTTTCCACATAGCCGCGGATCACGCCGTTTTCAGAAGCCATATTGGACGATGAACGGAACCGGTCAATTTCTTTTTGAATTTTTTCCTTCACCTCGTCATTGGCTTCCAGCTCCTGAAGCTGAGCTTCAAACTGTTCTGCATCGGTCTGGGTATTATCTTCACCAAGCTCTTCCCGGATGACCTTCATCTGTTCCCGAAGAATATATTCCCTCTGATTTTTATCAACCCGTTCTTTCACTTTTGCCTGAATCTCCCGGGTAATCTGTATCATCTCTATTTCTTTTGTCATAAACTGGGCCAGCACCTCAAAACGCATCTGGAGGTCTACGGTTTCCAGACATTTTTGCCGCTGCTTATACTCCATCGGCAGATTTGTGCACAACTGATCTACCAGTTTCAGCAAATTTTCTTCTTCCATAAGCTGCCGAACCAGTTCACTGCTGAAATTCGGATTCTGCACGGAATAACTTTCCAGAAGCTCATGGAGATAACGCACATATCCGGCCTTCTGTACATCATCAATCTCACAGATGGTTTTATCAAAAACCGTAACCTCTGCTTTAAGCATCGGCTCTGTCATCATCAAATCATCCAGATGGGCTCTGTAGGTTCCTTCAACCATCACTCTGAGCGAATCTTTTGAAAGCTTCACAATTTGTTTGATCTTTGCTACTGTGCCAAATTCATATAAGTCATCCCGGCCCGGGTCTTCCACTGTTGCATCCTTTTGAGTCAAAAGGAATATATTCTGGTCACCCAACATTGCCGCTTCGATGGCCATCCGCGATTTATTGCGGCTGACTTCAAAATGAACAATCATATTCGGCAGAATTGTCATTCCCCGCAGTGCAATCACTGGCAATTCTAAACATATATCATTCATCTTTTGTATCACACTCCCGTAATGAACTAATAGGGCTGTACCTTTTTTGGTACAGCCCCCAATCTACATTCGTCTTAATCAAGCAATCTCACCGCTGCTCTTTTTCGGTGCTTTTTTACTGCCTGTCACTCGTTTTACAGGTGTTTTCTCACCATAAGTCAATACTGGTTCGCCCTGACCATCCACCACTTCTTTTGTGATGGTACAGGAATCTACCAGTTCTTCCGACGGAAGGCGATACATGATATCCATCATCGTCTCTTCAATGATCGCCCGAAGTCCTCTGGCGCCGGTCTTCTGCTCGAAGGCCCGGTGAGCCACCTCTCTTACGGCCTCCGGTTCAAATTCCAGGCGCACGCCATCCATCTCAAATAACCGTTTATACTGGCGCACTAGTGCACTCTTCGGCTGAGTCAATATCTGGACCAGCGCATCCTCATCCAGCAGATCAAGAGCCACACATACCGGCACACGACCGACAAATTCCGGAATCAAACCAAACTTGATCAAATCTTCCGGCAATGTCTGACGGAATAAATCGCCAATATTTGTCTCTTCTTCGCTCTGACGGATAGTGGAATTAAATCCAATGCCCTTCTGGCCAATTCTGGACTGAATGATCTTTTCCAATCCATCGAAAGCGCCTCCGCAAATAAAGAGAATATTTGTCGTATCAATCTGAATAAACTCCTGATGCGGATGTTTACGCCCGCCCTGAGGCGGTACAGAGGCTACCGTTCCCTCAAGAATTTTCAACAGCGCCTGCTGAACACCTTCTCCGGAAACATCTCTCGTGATCGAAACATTTTCAGACTTTCTGGTAATTTTATCAATCTCATCCACATAGATAATGCCGTATTCGGCCCGTTCCACATCGAAGTCCGCTGCCTGAAGAAGTTTAAGAAGAATATTCTCTACATCTTCACCGACATATCCGGCCTCGGTCAGGGCTGTCGCATCTGCAATAGCAAACGGTACATTCAACATCTTCGCCAGTGTCTGGGCAAGCAAAGTTTTACCTGAACCGGTCGGTCCGATCAAAAGCACATTGCTTTTCTGGAGTTCCACATCGGAATCACTATCCGCTATAATGCGTTTATAATGATTGTAGACAGCGACCGCCAGCGCCTTTTTCGCATCATCCTGTCCGATAATATAATCATCCAGAAACTCTTTGATTTCCATCGGCTTCATCAGACGGATGCCTTCGGCAATATCCTCTTCCTCTTCAAACTCTTCGGTAATAATTTCCGAGCAGATTCCAATACATTCATCACAGATAAATGCATTCGGACCTGCAATTAATTTTCTGACCTGATCCTGGGTCTTATTGCAAAAAGAACATCTTGGAATCTTCTTGTCTTCCATACGTCCTGCCATTATGATACCTCCGGCCTTTCTATAAAATGTTATCTGCTGACAATGACTTTATCAACCAATCCATATTCTTTGGCTTCCTGGGCCGTCATGTAATTATCCCGTTCTGTATCCTGTGCAATGATCTCTAAAGGTTTTCCGGTATTGGCCGCAAGAATTTCATTCAAACGCTGACGTGTTTTTAAAATCTGTTCTGCGACAATATTGATCTCCGTAGCCTGTCCCTGAGCACCACCGGATGGCTGATGAATCATAATTGTGGAATTCGGCAGCGCCATGCGCTTGCCCTTTGTTCCGCCAGCCAGAAGAAAAGCTCCCATACTGGCTGCCATACCCATACAGATCGTGGACACGTCACATTTGATATAATTCATCGTATCATAAATCGCCATACCCGCAGTCACGGAACCACCCGGGCTGTTGATATAAAGGCTGATGTCCTTTCCCGGATCTTCCGATTCTAAAAACAGTAACTGGGATACAATCAGATTCGCAGAAACATCGGTTACCTCTTCCCCAAGGAAAATAATCCGATCCTTTAAAAGTCTGGAAAAAATATCATAGGACCGCTCGCCTCTGCTTGTCTGTTCAACAACATAAGGTATTAAACTCAATTTTATTCCTCCTGTTATAAGTCAGGCTGATTATTTTTCTACTGCTGCGTCCGTAATCATTTCGAGCGCTTTCTGTGCAGACATATCATTTCTCATCAAATCTACATCCATGTAGCTTCTTACCTTGTCTGCTTCCATATTCCAGGATTCAGCAAGGCGCTGGATTTCAGCCTCAATTTCATCATCTGTAATTTCAATATTTTCTGCGGCAACAATGGCGTCCAGAACAAGACGGTTCTTAATATTCGCCAATGCCTGAGGTTTTAACTGCTCAGCAAGCTGCTGTGGTGTCATACCTGTATATTTGAAGTAAACATCCATGCTGAGGCCCTGTGCTCCCAGTTCCTGAGCATACTGGTTCATCATATCATCTGTGCTCTTGCGAACCATAGCTTCCGGAATATCCATCTTCGCATTGCCTACAACAACATTCATGACTTTCTGCTGCTTTTCAGCCTTTGCTTCCTGAACTTTTTTCTCTGCCAGATTCTTCTTTAAATCTTCTTTATATTCTTCTAATGTGTCAAAATCAGAAACATCCTGTGCAAATTCATCATCTACGATCGGATAGTCTTTTGTTTTAACTTCATGTACTTTAACTTTGAATAAAGCTTCTTTTCCTGCCAGATCATCTGCATGATATGCTTCCGGGAAAGTTACATGAACATCCACATCCGCACCGGCGGAAGCACCGATCAACTGATCTTCAAATCCCGGGATAAAGGAACCGGAACCAAGGACAAGGCCATAACCTTCTGCGGAACCGCCTTCAAATAATTCACCGTCTACGGAGCCTTCATAGTCGATCATTACTGTGTCGCCATTTTCAGCCGGACGATCTACAGTAACTTCTCTCGCGTTCTGTTCCTGAACTTTTTTGATTTCAGCTTCGATATCTTCTTCCGTAACTTCAGCGCTGACTTTTTCAATTTCAACGCCTTTATATTCTCCTAATTCAACGTCCGGTCTTAAAGCAACTTCTGCAGTGAAGATAAATGGTTTTCCTTTTTCAACCTGTACCACATCAATGCTTGGATAGGATGTGATATCCAGTCCGGACTCCTTTGCTGCTGCTTCATAGGCACCAGGAATCAGATCATTGGCAGCATCTTCATAGAAAATGCTTGCACCGTAAAGTTTTTCGATAATTGCCTGTGGTGCTTTACCTTTTCTGAAGCCCTGTACGGAAATCTGATTTTTATTTTTATTATAAGCCTTTTTCGTTGCAGCAACAAATTCCTCAGCAGCGACTTCAATGGTCAATTTTGCCATATTGTTTTCTAACTTTTCTACCTGTACACTCATTGTATTTCTATTCCTCCTTAATTAGGCAAAATGCATGAGAGCATTTTTACGCACTCTAATCTATAGTATATAATATGAAAAGTCATATGTAAATAGGCGAATTTGAAAAAATTTAACACGAAAAACAGTCCCCGGAAGCCGGCATTTGCATGCCAGACTTTCAGAGACTGTTCTTACCTAACCCCAGATTTTAGTCAAAAGATTATTTCTGACCAGACATCTGTTCTTCCTGTCTGCGGATCATCTGACGAACCATTTCACCGCCGATCGAACCTGCTTCTGCAGATGTTAAATCACCGTTGTAACCGCTCTTCAGATTTACGCCAAGTTCGCCTGCTACTTCCATTTTGAATTTATCCATAGCATCCTTTGCCTGTGGCACTTCCATACGGCTTCCGTTAGATCCTGTTCCTGTTGAATTAGACATATCTTTCACCTCCAAATGATTTTGAATAAGTACCGCTGACTTATTCTGATACTATTATCTGCCGACTTCAAAATTTTATGATGGAAATTTCTAGGCGGTTTGGATATACTGAAAGCAAAGAATATTTTAACACTGTGAATATTGGTAATGGCCGGCAGAAAGTAGCGCAATGCCACTAAAATATTCAAGAAAAAACTTTATTATTACTTAAATTTAAAAAAGGAAGGAAAACTATATGGAAATTGAGAGAAAGTATTTGATCGACAAACTGCCCTTCGACGTGACGGCTTATCCAAGTCATGAGATTGAGCAGGCCTATTTAAATACGGAACCGGTCGTTCGGGTGCGCCGTCAGGATGAGACCTATTACCTGACTTATAAGTCAAAAGGGCTTATGGCCCGGGAGGAATACAATCTGCCGCTGAATGCCGAAGCTTACGCCCATCTGCTTGGAAAAGCCGACGGAAATGTGCTGACAAAGACCCGGTATAAGATTCCCCTCGGTGACCATCTGACGATTGAAATCGATATATTTCACGGAAAATTTGAAGGTTTGATTCTGGCCGAGGTCGAATTTCCGACCATTGAAGAAGCGGAAAGTTTTCAACCGCCGGAATATTTTGGTAAAGACGTGACCTTTTCCACAGAATATCACAACAGTACCCTGAGTCAAAAATAATTTACGGCTTCCATCTCAGACCTACGATTATAATTTTCGAAGCACTGTACACTGCATGGTAATATAACAGGCCAGGCCACCGATAAAATTTGAAATCGGTTCGGCCATAAACACACCGGCCACACCCAGACCGCCGATCCGCGGCAGGATAATTGTCAGCGGCGCCACAATAATGGCTTTTCTCAATATGGAAAAAAATACGGCCTGGGGCGCTTTGTTCAACGCCTTAAAGACGCATTGTCCGGTAAACTGGAATGCCATCATAAAGAAACCAAAAAAGTAAATATGCAATGATGGAACTGCCGCCGTGATCAATTCCGCATCCTGATTAAAAATTCGAATAAATAATTCAGGAAAAGCTGAAATCGAAACCCAGATGATGAACGAATAAGCAAAGCAGATCTGGGTCATAAACCGAATCGCCTTTTTCATCAGATCGTACTTCTGCGCGCCAAAATTATAGCTGATAATCGGCGAAGAGCCATCGGCCACGGCCATTACCGGTGTCTGTGCGATTTCCCGGATGGAATTGATCACCGTCATGACACTGATATAGAGATCTCCGCCATAGACGGAGAGCATAGCATTACAGACAACTTGTACAAGTCCGTTGGTAAAAGACATGACAAAGGTTGACGTTCCCAACTTGGCAATTTCTAAAATGCAGTCCCACTCCGGTCGAAATCCCCGGAGATTTAAGGTCAGCTCCGCTTTTTTGCCAGTCAGGAATCTCAATACCCATATCGCCGAAAAAAGCTGCGAAATAATCGTCGCAATGGCCGCTCCCTGAACGCCGAAATGAAATACAAAAATAAATATCGGATCCAGGATCAGATTGCTCACGGCGCCCAGCGTTACGGTTTTCATGCCGATTTTTGCAAAGCCCTGGCTGTTAATATAAGGATTCATACCAAGGGAAATCATGACAAAAACAGTTCCCAGAAGATAAATGATCATATATCCGGCAGAATATGGATAGGTTGCGTCACTGGCTCCGAAGAGATACAGTATCGGTTTATGTAAAGCAATCCCTAAAATGGTGATACAAAGTCCGGTCAGGATCAACATAAAAAAGGCGTTATTCATGACTTTCCGCGCGTCTTCCGTATCTTTCTTTCCCCGCGCTATGGAACATAGCGGCGCACCGCCCAGACCAAACAGATTCGCAAAAGCAGTGACCATCGTAATTACCGGAAAACACAGGCCCAGTCCGGCCAGCGCAATCATTCCCTCACCGGGAATCTTTCCGATATAAATCCGGTCTACGATATTATAAAGTAAATTAACAATCTGAGCCACCAACATCGGGGCTGCTACAGCTAACACATTGCGGCGGACATTTTCGCCGCTGAAATCCACCTGTCCAGATGACATATGTACTGCACTTCCTATTCTTTTACATTTCCTTCCTATTGTACCATGATATCAGCAAAATAAAAATATGTGAACAACTAAAAAAATGAGGACAGCTTCCACTGCCCCCACTTTAAGTTGCCCCTGCGATCCTGAAATTTTACTGAGCTTCTGTCTCTGTTTCAGAAACTTCAGATTCCAGAATAGATTCTTCTTCGCCAAGGATATTTTCGCTGTCAACCGACTTGGCCGCCAATGCTTCCTCAGGAATTTCAATACTGTCAACACTGTCAAAATCCACATAGTTCATAACAACAGAAAGGTTGTTAAATTTAACCGTAACACCTTCGGATTCAATACCTTCTCCGCTGTCAGACATCTCGATGCTCACCGATGCCGGAAGAATCGTATCTTTATAAATCTTCATTGTGACATTCGCCTGCATATTAGACCAATTCATATCGCCAACGCCTTCGGTCATGTTTTCCATGACACCCATGATTTCCTGGAACTCTTCTCCCGTGATCGTGGAGGTAAGTACATAAACTTCTCTGTCACCGATTTTTTCTGTTTCTTCTGCCAGAGTCATATCTTTTCCGTCTTCGGCGATGGCATACATATCCTGTATACTGCTTTCATCAATTCCAGTTTCACTCTTCATCCACTCGTTCATCATGCACATGTAAACAGTGGCTTTGTCATCTTCGACCTGAGAATACATATCCATGTCCATCGACAGGCCTAACAAGGACACATCCATAGTCCCCTTCATATGAACAATTTCCGGTTCTGCTGTATACTCAATCGTGCCTTGCATCCCCATATCCATATCCATTGCAACTCCCTGGGATGATACATTCATCGACATCTTCATATCCATATCACCCGTATAGGATTTCGCCTTTTCCATATTTTCATTAGCTTCTTTGACCAGGCTTTCCGCCGTAACCTCTTTTTTACCACAGCCTCCAAATACCACAGCCGATAAAATCATCACGCTGACCAAAAGCCATACAATCTTTTTTCTCATGTTCCTTCTCCTCCTTCATGATATGAAGATATTTTATCATATTTATGTATACAAATAAAGTAAATATCCATATTTTTTTGTCATTTACACACAAAAAGAGGCTATTGATCATAAATAGCCCCTTTCATGTCTATCATAAATTCTCTTTAAACAGCATTTCTATTTTCTCCGCGGCTTCCGCCTCGTCCTCGCCCTCGACAGTGACCCTGATCTCGTCTCCTTTTTTTATACAGAGTCCCATGACCCCGAAAATCCTTTTTAAATCCCCCTGCTTTTTATCTTTATGAATGTATATATCACTTTTAAATGTTCCTGCTGCTTTCACAAGGATTCCCGCCGGTCTGGCATGAATTCCCTGTTCATCCTGAATCACATATTTAAATTCTTTCATACACTTCTTCTCCTTTAATTTTCACTTACCGGTTTCTTTAGGATTCCCATCAAAAGGCCGCCGACAACAGATCCTGCTGCGATAGCAAGGATATATTGGAACGGATGGATTACTGTCGGTATAACAAATATGCCGCCATGAGGTGCCCGCAGACCACAGCCAAAAATCATCGACAGAGCGCCTGTCACAGCCGATCCGATAACGCATGAAGGAATGACCCTCAGCGGGTCTGCCGCGGCATAGGGAATCGCCCCTTCCGAAATAAATGACAGCCCCATGATATAATTCACATAGGCCGACTGCCGATCCTTTTTTGTGAAACGGTTTTTGAAAACTGTCGCACAAAGTGCTACGGCAATTGGCGGCACCATACCGCCGGCCATGACCGCCGCCATAATATCAAAACCATCACTGGCTAAGGAGGCTGTACCAAAAACATAGGCCGCTTTATTGAAGGGTCCGCCCATATCAATGGACATCATGCCGCCGAGGACCGCACCCAAAAGGACTTTGCTGGTCCCTCCCATGGAGGCCAGCGCCTGATTCATCCCCGTATTAATGGCTCCGACAATCGGATTAATGAGCACCATAACAAACCCCATAATGCCGATACCGGCCACCGGATAAATAAGCATTGGCTTCATGCCTTCCAGGCTTTTCGGCAATCCGGCACACAGCTTCTGAAGCCCCAGAACAATGTATCCCGCCAGAAATCCGGCTAAAAGCGCCCCCAGAAAACCAGAACTGATCGGCTCTGCCTCTCCGTAGTGCATCATATTACCAAAAGTATATCCTGCGTTCGCCACAGCGCCGCCGACAAAACCGACAGCCAATCCGGGGCGGTCAGCAATGCTCATGGCAATATAGCCGGACAGAATCGGCAGCATAAAGCCAAATGCCTGACCGCCAATGGTTTTAAAAAAAGCAGCGGCCGGTGTGTTCATTCCGAAATTTGCCGGATCGATCTGATAATCGTCCAGTAAAAAGGCCAGCGCGATCAATATACCACCGCCAATAACAAAAGGAAGCATGTGAGATACACCATTCATCAAATGTTTATAAATACCATGTCCGACGCCATCGCGGCCCTCTTCCCGGTCGCCATTCTGATTTTGATGGTGATATACCGGCACTTGACCGCCCATGGCTCTTTCAATCAATTCTCCCGGCTTATGAATACCGTCCGAAACCCGGGTCTGAATCACCGGCTTGCCTTCAAAACGGGCCATCTCAACGTTTTTATCCGCTGCAATAATAATACAATCCGCCGCCGCGATCTCATCACGGGTCAACGCATTTTTTACGCCGCCGGAGCCGTTCGTCTCAACTTTAATCCGGTATCCCATTTTCCGTGCCTGCTGTTCCAGAGCCTCCTGAGCCATATAAGTGTGAGCAATTCCTGTCGGGCAGGCCGTAACCGCTAAAATCTGATATCCGGACATTTTCTGGTCTGACAGTGCCTGTCCCTGTGCTGCTGCGGACGCTCCTTCGGAGATTTTATCTTCTTTGGCAAATTTCTCTTTCTCCGCCACATCTATGACCTTTAAAAAAGCCTCCGGTGACTTGGCATGAAGCAGATGTTCACGAAACCTCTGGTCCATCAGCAGCATAGATAAACGGCTCAACACTTCCAGATGAACATTATCTTTTGTATCCGGCGCTCCAATCATAAACACCAGCCGCACCGGCTGCCCATCCAGAGAATCAAATTCCACCCCCTCGGAAAAGGTCATAGCCGCCAGGCCGGGACTTAAAACGGCATCTGTTTTTGCATGAGGGATTGCAACCCCTTCCCCTATTCCCGTTGTTCCTTCCGCTTCTCTTTTCAGTACCGCCTGTTTATAAGCTTTGACATCGGACAGATGGCCGCCCTTTTCCATTAAAGATACCATATAATCGATGACATCCATTTTCCCCGAAGCTTTTCCATTTAAACAAATACTGTCTCTTCTCAGCAAGTCCACAATTTTCATGCCGCATCCTCCCGTCATTTAAAGGTCTTTTCCAATACTTCCATCGTTTCCTCTCGTGTTGCCAGAAATTCTGAAAATGCGCTGGCGCTGCCGGCAGCAATACCCATTCGAAACGCCTGTTCATAATCCTTTGTTTCCAGATACCCAGCTATAAAACCGGCTACCATTGAATCTCCGGCTCCCACCGAATTGACAAGCCGCCCCTCCGGTGCGGGACTCATATGTTTATTACCATATTCGTCCAACAGAACTGCTCCTTCACCGGCCATGGAAACCAGGACATTGACCGCACCCATCTGCTGTAACTTTTCCGCATAGCTGAGCGCTTCCTCCGGATTTGAAATTGTCACCCCGAAAAGTTCACCCAGCTCATGATGATTTGGCTTTATCAAAAAAGGATGATATTCCAATGTTTCTTTCAATAAATTTTTAGTTGCATCCACAACAATTCTGACATTTTTCCCCTGTTGTCTCACGATTACTTTCTCGTATATATCCTCCGGCAATGTTTTGGGAATACTTCCAGATAAAATCAGGATATCTCCCTCTCTGAGCCGTTCCAGTTTTATCATCATTGCCCGGATAGCCATAGGCGTAATCTCCGGACCTTCACCGTTGATCTCTGTTTCTTCCTGCCCTTTAATTTTCACATTGATCCGGGTCATTCCCTGCTCCAGGAAAATAAAATTCGTCCGGCAGCCTTTATCTTTTAAATCCCGCACCAGCTTTTCCCCGGTAAATCCGGCGGCAAATCCCAAAGCCGTACTCTCATGTCCAAGATTTTTTAACACCAGCGATACATTAACGCCCTTGCCTCCGGCCATAATCTCACTATACGCTGCCCGATTGACCTCTCCGACATTGAATTGCTCCACACGGACAATATAATCCAGAGCCGGATTAAAGGTTACTGTATAAATCATGGCTTTTCTCCTTCCGCGATCTTCATCTGTTACCTATCGGATTATAATACAATAGGTATAGACAATTGCCTATACCTATTTTGATACTTTTATAAAAATTTATTCACGACATCCATCGTTTTATTCTATTTCAGCTTCTTTTACTGCCGATTTCATGGAACGGACATACTCAGCCACCGGACCAATACTTTCCCGTCCATATCGGGCCACCAGTTTCACAATAGCGCTTCCTACAATAGCTCCGTCGGAGATAGATGCCATGGTCGTCGCCTGTTCCGGCGTGGCAATTCCAAAACCAATGGCGCAGGGAATAGCTGAGCTTTCACGGACAAGCTTCACCATGCTCTCAATATCCGTTTCAATCTTACCGCGCACGCCCGTAACCCCCATCGAGGAAACCACATACAGGAAGCCCTGGGCTTTTTCTGCGATCATGCGGATTCTTTCATGGGACGTCGGTGCAACAAGAGAAATAATATCGATACCGTAGGTCTGACAGACACCAATCAGTTCGCCTTTTTCCTCAAAGGGCAGGTCCGGAATAATCAGGCCATCAATCCCGCACTCTGCGCACCGCTGCATGAATTTTTCCTTTCCATAAGTATAGATCGGGTTCATATATGTTAAAAATACCATCGGCACCGTTACCTTTTCCCGCGCTCGTTTTACCGAATCAAATAATTTATCCGTCGTGCATCCGGCAGACAGGGCCCGGATGTTGGCCTCCTGAATGACAACGCCCTCCGCGATCGGGTCGGAAAAAGGAATGCCGATCTCTATCAGATCCGCCCCGGCCTCTTCCATGGCAATAACTAATTTCTCTGTAGTTTCCAGATCCGGATCACCCCCGGTCACAAATCCAATAAATGCTTTTTTATTCTCAAATGCCTGATGTATTCTACTCATAAATCTTTACTCCCCTGTATCTTGCAATAGCAGCCACGTCTTTATCCCCACGGCCGGAAATATTGACAACAATAATCTTATCTTTTCCCATCGTCGGCGCCAGCTTTTTTGCATAGGCCACCGCATGGGCACTCTCAATGGCCGGGATGATGCCCTCAGTCCGTGAAAGATATTCAAAGGCTTCCACCGCTTCATTATCGGTGATCGGCACATATTCCGCCCGCCCTTCCTCAGCCAGCATGGCATGCTCCGGTCCTATGCCCGGATAGTCCAAACCGGCAGAAATCGAATAAACAGGGGCGATCTGTCCATATTTATCCTGGCAGAAGAGAGACTTCATTCCATGGAAAATACCTATGGTACCATTGGCAATGGTCGCCGCATTTTTATCCGTGTCCACGCCAAGTCCGGCTGCCTCACATCCAATCAGTCGAACACTCTTATCCGGGATAAATTCATAAAACGCGCCCATGGCGTTGCTGCCGCCGCCAACGCAGGCAATCACTGCGTCCGGAAGTTTTCCTTCCTTTGCCTGAAGCTGTTCTTTAATCTCTTTGCCAATAACCTTCTGAAAATCCCGTACCATCATTGGAAATGGATGAGGACCCATAACGGAACCCAGAACATAATGGGTATCCTCTACCCGGCCGGCCCATTCCTTCATCGTCTCATTGACCGCGTCCTTTAAGGTCATCGTGCCGCTGGTGACTGCTTCCACCTCCGCGCCGAGCAATTCCATTCGGAACACATTCAGCGCCTGCCGCTCCGTATCCTCTTTACCCATAAACACTTTACATTCCATCCCCATGAGGGCGGCCGCCGTCGCCGTTGCCACACCGTGCTGTCCGGCGCCGGTCTCTGCGATGACACGGGTTTTGCCCATTTTCTTTGCCAGAAGGACCTGACCGAGTACATTATTAATCTTATGGGAACCGGTGTGATTTAAATCTTCACGTTTCAGATAAATTTTTGCACCGCCCAAATCCTTTGTCATCTTCTCCGCATAATAGAGCAGCGACGGACGTCCGGCATATTCCCGCATTAATCCGTCCAGTTCCCGGTTAAATTCCTCATCGTTTTTATAATATTCATAAGCTTCCTCCAGCTCAATAATGGCATTCATCAATGTCTCCGGAATATATTGTCCGCCATAAAGGCCATATCTTCCTTTCATCTCTCATCTTCCTTTCCGCTCCGGGTTTTTTCAAAAGCCCGGATCATTGCCGTAAATTTCTCTATTTTTTTCATGTCCTTATATCCATTCGTCTCCACACCGCTGGAAATATCCACGCCATAAGGTATTCTCATCCTCAATCGCTCCGTCACGTTTTCCGGCGTCAGTCCTCCGGCCATGTACCAGGGTGTCTCCATCTCCGGCACATGTTTTAAGTCAAAGCTCCGGCCGCTTCCGCCCCGCATATTTTTTACATAGGTATCAAGCAGCAGCAAATCCGCCCCAAGCCTCTGTGCCCGGAGGACGGTATCTGCACTTTGTACCCGGACGGCTTTTACGATGGGACAGTTCATCTCCCGTTTTAAATTTCGGATATATTCATCGTCCTCATCACCGTGAAGCTGAATCTTCTGAATAATTCCATTTTTTACCAGTCCTATGATCTTCTCCGGAGCCTCGTTGACAAAAACTCCAACTGCATCGATATCCGGCCGCAGCTTTTCCCGCAGTCCGGCGGCAATTTTTTCATCAATCTGCCGGGGACTGTCGGCAAAGACAAAACCAACGTCATTAATATCCAAGTGATTAACCCCCAGTATGTCCGCTTTCCGGCGCAGACCACAAATTTTAATTCGTATCATGACTGTTTCCCCCTCAGGTAATCCAGCATGGCTTTTTTGTCTTTTGCCCGCATCAAAGATTCTCCGATCAGCACGCCGTTGACGCCGCCTTCACGCAGGGCCCTCACATCCTCCGGAGTGGAGATGCCGCTCTCCGCAACGAATAGAATATCCTTTGATACCATTTCCCGGAGCCGCAGGCTATTGCGGATATCTACAGTAAAATCTTTTAGATTCCGGTTATTCACGCCGATAATGCGGGCTCCCGCATGGCAGGCCATCCGGACCTCTTCTCTGTCATGGGCTTCGACCAGAGCCGACATGCCGAGATGATCGCATATTTCTATAAAGGAGCGGATCGTCTGTTCATCCAGAATGGCGCAGATCAACAGCACAGCTCCGGCTCCGAGATTTTTTGCCTGATAGATCTGATAGGCATCCACGGTAAAATCCTTTCGCAGCAGCGGTGTTCGGACCGTCTCGGCAATCTGTTTCAAATACTGGTCGTCCCCGAGAAAATAGTCCGTTTCTGTCAATACAGAGATAGCCGCCGCGCCGGCCGCTTCGTATGCCTTTGCGATCTCCAGATATGGAAAATATTCCGCAATCATGCCCTTACTCGGCGATGCCTTTTTAACCTCGCAGATAAATTGCATTTCCGGCTGTCTCAAATTTTTTTCAAAAGCGAAGGAGAGCATTAACGTATCCGCCGCCCCTTTTTCCGCCCGGGCCAGTTCTGTTTCTCGTATACTTTCGGCATGTTTCCTAACATATTCTAAAGGCGCCCGCTTCATGTCCCGTTCCATCCGTCTGTGGGTGGCCGCTACCAAATCATCTAAAATCATTCTTCTACCTCATTTGTCGCACAAATAAATGCTTCCAGCTTCTCTAAAGCCTTTCCGCTGTCAATCATCTCTGCCGCCATACGGATTCCCTCAGAAATTTCTTTTCCTAAAGCCGCCGCCAGACAGAGGGCTGTATTCAGAATGACCACATCACGTTTTGCCCCCTTCTCCGCACCGGAAAGAATATTTCGTGTGATCTCAGCATTTTCCACAGGCGAACCGCCAATCAGTTCAGCCAGCTGACAGGTCTCAAAGCCGTAATCCTCCGGTACGATATCAAAGGATTCAAACTGTCCGTCATTTATCCGGCACACATGGGTCGGTCCAGTCAGAGATACCTCATCCAGTCCATCGCTTCCACAGACAACAAAGCCTTTTTTTACGCCGAGATTTGAAAGCACCTGAGCCATAGGCTCCACCATATCCCGGTTATAAACGCCCATAAGCTGCATGGTCGCGCTGGCCGGATTGGTCAGTGGTCCCAAAATATTAAACACGGTACGAATTCCAAGTTCTTTCCGGACCGGAGCTGCATATTTCATAGAAGAATGATGTATCTGGGCAAACATAAAGCATATTCCGGTGTCTTTTAAAACCTTCTCGCACTGTTTTGCATTTAAGGTCAACTTCGCTCCGAGAGCCTCCAGCACATCCGCCGCACCGCTTTTACTGGAAACACTTCGGTTTCCATGCTTTGCCACAAGAACTCCGGCAGCCGCCACAACAAAAGCCGTCGTTGTTGAAATGTTAAAGGTCCCCACTTCATCACCGCCGGTCCCCACGATATCCATAACCTCTCTTCCCGTATGCAGGGCTTCGCATTTTCCCCGCATGGATGTGGCGCAGGCTGTAATTTCTTCCACAGTTTCTCCCTTTATACGAAGGGCCGCAAGGAAGGCTCCCATCTGAGCCTGAGTGGCCTGCCCGCTCATGATCTCATCCATCACTGCCTTTGCCCTGTCAAAATCCAAATCCCGTCCTGCCATAATTTCCTGAATTGATTCCTGTATCATAAATATAACCTCCTGTCCTTCATCCTCTATAAGCTCAAAAAGTTTTCCATTATTTGCCGTCCGTGGGGCGTTAAAATGGATTCCGGGTGAAATTGAAGTCCAAAGATGGGATATTCCCGATGGGCCACCGCCATAATTTCTCCCTGTGCATCTTCGCCGATCACTTCCAGACAAGTCGGCATAGTCTCCGGCGCCGCCACCAGGGAATGGTATCGTGCCACAGCTTCCTCCCGGTCCAGACCTTTAAATATTGGATTTTCATTTGATATTCGAATCCGGCTCTGCTTCCCGTGCATCAAATACCTGGCGTGAGCGATCTCCGCGCCAAAGGCTTCGCAAATGCTCTGATGTCCAAGACATACCCCGAGAATCGGCATCGTGCCGGCAGCTTTTTTGACAAGTTCTTCACAGATGCCTGCTGCCTTCGGATGACCCGGCCCCGGTGAAAGAATGATGTGGGACGGCTTCATCCCAAATGCCTCTTCCACTGTCATTGCATCATTCCGCACCACTTTGATATCCGGCCGGATACTTCCGGCCATCTGGACCAGATTATAGGAAAAGCTGTCATAATTATCAATTAAAAGAAGCATTACACATCCACCTCCCCTGCATTTTGAATAGCCCGAATAACAGCGCCAGCTTTATTCGCCGTCTCTTCATATTCGTTTTCCGGCACACTGTCGGCCACTATCCCGGCGCCGGCCTGAACATAGACTTTTTGTCCTTTCTTCACAGCCATGCGGATAGCAATACAGGTATCCATATTTCCCGTAAAATCCAGATAGCCAAGGGCTCCTCCGTAAATCCCCCTCGGCGTCTTTTCCAGTTCGTCAATAATCTCGCAGGCCCGAATTTTCGGAGCTCCGGAAAGAGTTCCGGCCGGAAGCACCGACTCGATGGCATCCAGACTGTCATATTCTTCCCGGATATCTCCCTCCACCTGGGAACAGATATGAATGATTCTGGAATATTTGTGAATCTGCTTATATTCCGTTACCTCCACCGAGCCCAACCGGCAGATACGTCCCAGATCATTTCTTCCCAAGTCCACCAGCATATTGTGTTCTGCCAGTTCCTTTTCATCAGCCAGCAGTTCGGCTTCCAAAGCTTTATCTTCCTCCGGCGTAGCGCCTCTTGGCCGGGAACCGGCGACAGGAAAGGTGATGAGCCGCCCGTTTTCCAAACGCACCAGCGTCTCCGGTGACGTACTCATGATCTCTTTATCATCCATTTTCATATAAACCATATAGGGAGACGGATTTGTTGTCCGAAGCACCCGATAGGCATTTATCAGACTGCCCCTGTATTCACTCTCAAATCGTCTGGAAACCACAAGTTGGAAGCTGTCACCGTCATAAATATATTGTTTTGCCCGATTCACCATCCCGCAGAACTCTTCTTTTGTCTGATTGCAGGTGAAATGTACGTTTTTATCTGCTTTATATTCCGGCAATTCACCGACGGACCGTATCAAATCTGTCATTTTCTGAAGTTCTGCCATGGCCCTGCCATAATTTTCCATGGACCGGTCTGTTTTCATATGAACGATCAGACCAATCTTTTGTTTCAAATGATCATAAGCTATGATCTTGTCAAACATCATAAAATCGTAATCTTCAAAGTCGCCTCTCTTTAATTTCAATGTAGGCTCCGCATAGCCGATCATTCCGTAAGAAAAATGCCCGACGAATCCGCCGGTGAAGGGCGGCATGTTCGGGAGCTTCGGCGCTCTGTACCGCTTTAATATATTCCGAAGAACTTCCAGCGGTTTCATTGTTTCCACTGTTTCCGTTCCATCTTCCGATTCGATCTTTACTTTTCCATCTTTACAGCACACCCTCATCACCGGGTCATATCCGAGAAAGGAGTAACGTCCCCATTTCTCTCCGCCTTCCACACTTTCAAGTAAATAATATCTCTGACTGATGGCGGACAGCCGAAGCAGTATGGATATCGGCGTCATCATATCGGCATATATTTCTCTGCACACCGGTACGATCGGATAATCCTTCGCCAGTGATAAAATCTGTTCACATTCCGGACGTATCATATTTTTAGCTCCTTTCTTTGTATAAAAAAAGACCTTCATCCCTCTTCTCTAAGGGACAAAAGTCTGAAACCTCTGCGGTACCACCCAAATTGACGCAATGCGCCCGCTCTTAAACATACTAACATATGCTCCCTGCTGGTAACGGTCAAGGTCCCCGTCAGCACCTACTCCAACAGCCTTTCTGCGTATCCGCTGCCCTTGTTTCAGCCTGCCCTCACGAGTCCATTCATTGAATTCCAATATACTGCATTCCCACCATCCGCAGCTCTCTGGGATATCTTTCTCCAACTACTTCTCTCGTTCATCGGTTTTTTCTTTATCAGTTTACAGTTATAAAGTATACTCCCGTCGATTTCAAATGTCAATCTTTTTTGTCTCTTAATATCCAGCCATAACTCTTTCATATTCTTTTGGACGGTAGTGCTCGATATATTTCTGGTGCTGTTCCTCCTTGAGACAATAACAGATTATGCATGAAAGCTTTTCCCGGACAGCCTTTCTCAAACGGTGATTACCGTCCAGCAAAAGATAATGGTCTTTGCCCACTTCTGCCAGAACACAGGGTTTCTCCAGATTTGTTTCCATGGCGTAGGTTTCATTGACCGCAGCATCCTGATTCTCCCGTAACAGAACGTCTGTGTCTACCAGACGCAGTTCAAAATCTTTCGGATTATTCTCAATCGCTTTCAGCATCGAATCCACATCCCAGATCAGCATACCGTTGTCAGTCGCAAAATAATATCTCTGTCTCACCGCTCTAACATCTCCTGTCGCCAAAATACAAAAAACCTGAGTTCCCGGCCTTTCGGGAAATCAGGTTCTTTATTTTTATCTACGGGTTTATATTACCACCCTTTATTTCATTTTTCAAGTATAAATTTTTATCCCATCTGGCCTTCAGATACTATTTCCAGCACGGCGGCAGTTCCGGATTCGAAACGCGTACCGGCTCCGGATAGGTCTGACCAAAAAGCTCCAATTCAACTTTTTCGATGATCTGCGGCTCTACCGGACGATTGACTTCCACTCCGGCAATCGGAAAATCCGAAACCGGAACCGTGTCCACCTTTTCCAACCGATAAATCTCCTCCATACCTTCCAGAACTTTGCCAAATACCGGATAGGTACCCTTATGCTCCGGGCAGTCCCGAAGCGGGAAAAAGAACTCACAGCTGGCCAGCCCGGCTTCTCCATAACCTCCCATGGCAACGACCCCCGGATGGGAATCCAGAGGAATGATCTGAGGATTTAATTCAAATTCATTTGGAATCAAATATTGGCATTCTTTCCTTCCAAAAGCCGTATAACTGATATCCACCCAGTTTCCCGGAACAATCCGTTCAATGGCATGGTGGTCCATATAACCTTTTGAAGCCACATAAATAAAACTGTTCACCGTATTCGGCGCTGATTCCGGTAAAAGCTCAATGACAATCTTTTTACCGTTCTTCATATGTAATGTTGCAATCGGATGCATCCCGTTCACTCCTTAGCCAATAATCTCAAGTTCTTTGGAATAATGATTGAGGACCTCACATCCATCCTCCGTCACAAGCACCAGGTCTTCCACCCGAACGCCCGTATCTCCGGTCAGATATATCCCCGGCTCAATGGAAAAAATCATCCCCGGCACCGCCCTGTTCTGATTTGTTGAGGACACATCGCCGTACTCATGTTCACTGAGGCCGATGAAATGTCCCAGACGATGATTAAAGTTTGGACCATAGCCTTCGGCATCGATCAGATCTCTCGCCGTCTTGTCCAGCTCACACAGCAAAACGCCCGGTTTAATTTTTGAAATAGCTGTCTCATTGGCACTCCGCACCGTATCATAAATATGTCGGTGTATCTCACTCACCTCTTTAAAATAGAATGTCCGGGTCATATCCGAGCAATAGCCATCTTTAATACACCCCACATCAAATAATACCGCATCACCTGGTTTTACCATTGTATCATCCGGCGCATGATGGGGATCGGCCGCATTCGCTCCAAAGGCAACCAACGGTTCAAAAGAAAATCCATCCGCACCCAGATTTAAATAAATCTGCATCATCTGGTCTGCTGCCTCTTTTTCGGTAATGCCTTCATGAATCAGTTTTTTAAATTCAGCCATGGCCATATCATTAATGTGAGAGGATAACCGCATTTTTTCCTGCTCCTCATTATCCTTTACACCTCTTGTCTCATCCACAGCCAGAGAAGCGTTGACAAAACCTTTCGCTGCCCCCATTTCCATCAAAGGAAGTAGAAATCTTGCCTTTAACTCTTTATCCACGCCCAGAGGCGCTTCTTTATCCACATACTTTGCAACCATTTCCATCGCCGGATCCGTGTCGGAATACCATACCTTTTCCACGCCGACCTCTTCCGGCACGGTAAACAACTTATTCAGGAAAAAAGCATGTTTTCCGTCGCCCCGGAGTAAAAGACCATAAAAACGTTCAAAAGGCGCCACAAACACGTCTGTCAGATAGTAAATGGACATCGGGTCCACAATCAGCATCTGTGTCAGTCCCATATCTTTTAAAGCCGCAAAAATGCGGTCCACTCTGTTTTGTTTCATCTGAATATGCTCCTTTTATCTCATCTAAAACTGTTTTCTGAGTTTTGGATCAAGCAGATCCCTTAAACCGTCACCAATAAAGTTGGCTCCCACAGCCATTGTGAAAATGGCAAGTCCCGGAAAACCAGCCACCCAGAATTTATTAAAGTAATCCACACCGTCGGATACCATCATGCCCCATTCCGGTGTCGGAGGTGCGGAACCAAGTCCCAAAAAGCTCAGCGTTGAGAACATCAGAATCTGATTGCCGATATCCGTCGTTGCCATGATCAATACAGAAGTGATACTGTTCGGAATAACCTCTTTCATCAGAATTCGTATCTTTGATGCTCCCAGAGCTTCCGATGCCGTCACATATTCATTTTCTTTCACACTCAAAACCACACTTCGCATCAAACGGGCATACGTCGGCCAGGCAACAATAACCAGCGCAAACATGGTATTAAAAAGATTGGAGCCCATGACTGCATTAATGATCATTGCCAGAATCAATGACGGGAAGGACAATATCATCTCAGAAAGACGCATCATCACATTATCCACCTGTCCGCCTACGTATCCGGCAACGGCACCATAGAAAGTTCCGATGGCTCCGGCAATGACAACGGTCAGACAGCCGGCCAGCAGAGAATATCTTCCACCGTAAATAACACGGCTGAAAATATCACGTCCAAAGTTGTCCGTTCCAAACCAGTGCTGTGCAGACGGCGCCTGCAGACGAGCTGTCAGATCCTGTACCACCGGATCGTAAGGAGCGATGACCGGTGCCAGAATAGCAGCAATGATCCATGCCAGACAGATGATAACACCCAATGTAAACAAATAATTTGATTTAAACATTTTTTTCAGCGAACGTAACATTAGTTGCACCTCACTCTCGGATCAATAACACCATATAAAATATCCACGACTGTGTTAATGATCATATAATTCAGTGCAATCAAAAGAGCCACACCGATAATCGCCGGAAAATCATTGGATAAAACCGACTCATAGGCAAACTGCCCCACTCCCGGCCAGTTAAAAATCGTTTCAACCAGAACCATACCGCCAAGCAGATTACCAAGTCCAAGACCGATGACTGTCAGCACAGGAATCAACGCATTGCCCAGGGCATGGCGCATGATCAACCCTGTTCTTCCAAGGCCCTTCGCTCTGGCTGTCCGGATATAATCCGTAGACATAACATCCAGAAGATTGGATCTGGTCGTCCGTGTGATCAGCCCCATTGTAAATGCCGCCAGAACGGTTCCCGGCAAAATCAAATGACTGATCGCATCCAACGCCTTTGGAATATTTCCTTCTATAAGACTGTCAATGACATACATGCCTGTCACAGTGGCCGGTGCTGAGAAAGAATTACTGAGCCGCCCCGGACCAGGCAGCAGATGCAATTTGTAATATACAAAATAAAGCACCAGAAGGGCAAACCAAAAGCTGGGAATACTGACCCCGGTTACCGAAATTGCACGAACAATCTGATCGATGACACTATTCCTCCGGATGGCAGAAATGATACCGAATAAAATACCCAGGATTGCAGCAATGACAATGGCAAACAAAGCCAGTTCAATGGTCGCCGGGTAGCACCGGGATAACTCATCCAGCACCGGTTTATTTGTCCGGATGGATGTCCCCAGATCAAGCTTTAACAAGTTCTGGATATACTTTACATACTGTACATAAATTGGCTGATCCAGCCCGTATTTTGCCTTATAGGCCGCCACGATCTCCGGGTCCCCCAGGGCTCTTTGACTCAGATTAGCCGTCACCGGGTCTCCTGGAACCATCTTGGTGAGAATAAAGACCAAAGTAGCAACGCCAATCAGCATGATCACTAAATACACTAATCTCTTTCCTATAAATTTTAGTCGCTCCATATGATACCCCTCTTCTTTTTTCATTTACAGATATTTTCGTCAGCAATATCTCCGAAAATTTTTTTTGCGATATCTGTTCACGGTAATACCTGTTTTTCCTCATCCTCCCGGTTTTCACCGGGACCGGCAATAAAGCCGGTCCCGTAAAACCAGAACAACCGATTATTTAATATGAATCAATGTCAGATCCAAAGCATATGGGTCAGAAATCGCAACACCTTCCAGTCTGGTGTTGTAACCGATATGCGCCGGTGCCTGTGCGATCATGATAAATGGACCATCTTCATAAGTCATATCCTGAATCTGTTCCAGAACAACAATACGTGCGTCATTATCTGTTGCCTTCATTGCTTCCTGATATAAGCCAGCAAGTTCAGGAGCCATTTCAGCAGTCCATCCGGCTCTCAGACCAACACTGGCGCCCGGAAGGAACTCTAACTGAGCATTCGGGTCATTATAATCTACGCCCCAGTACATCACCGTAAATCCAAGTTTACCATCACGGTAATCGTCTCCGTATCCGGCAGCCCAAGGCTGAGATACAATATTTACATTGATGCCAATCTGGGAAAGATCATCCTTTACTTTCTGTGCCAGGTCTGTCAGAACAACGCCTTCCATATCCAGATCACATACAGTCAGATCAACATCAAAGCCATCTGGGTATCCGGCCTCAGCGAGCAATGCTTTTGCTTCTTCCAGATTGGTGTAATCTGCATCTCTTTCACCTTTGCTTCCCATAAAACCAGACTGAATAATGGAGTATGGTGTCAGTGTACCTTCTCCGATAATGGTCTGGATTCCTGTATAATCAATTGCTTTACGAATCGCTTTCTGAACATTTGGATCCGATACCGGTCCGCCGTACTCCTCATTCATATTCATCATGACAAAACCGACGGTCTTCGTTGCTCCATTGATTATTTCAACATTTTCAGCTCCGGCCAGTTCTGCCATTGTATCATCTGTCATGTTCATAGCCACATCGATATCGCCTGTAGAAAGGGTCATCATCTGAGTATTGGAATCCGGCTGGATCTTAATAATGTATTTATCGACATTTGTTGCCTCACCCCAGTAATTCGGATTTTTCTCAAGAACAACTTCTTCATCCGGTGTATAGCTGGTCATAACATACATGCCTGAACCTGCACTGGTCGTATCCAGATATGCCTGAGCTGTATCTGTAGCAGCCGCATCTTCGGCATCTGTTCCGCCGTTTGCTTTAACTACTTCACTGTCAAGAATCGCCGTAGCACTATAAGTCAGCTTTGACAAGACAGCACTGTCCGGCTGTGTCAGATGAAATACAACTGTTTTTTCATCCGGAGCTTCCATGCTTTCAATCGTATCACAAATGAACGATGGGTTGCCCTGAAGATTCTTGCATCGATTGATGCTGAATAAAACATCAGCAGATGTCATCGGATTACCGCTTGCAAATGTGATGCCATCTTTCAGAGTTACTGTCAATGTCATAGCATCTCCACTAAACTCATAGGTATCGACAAGACATGGTTCTGCTGCACCTTCATTGTCATAGAATTTAAATAAGGTTTCATAACACGCATTGATGATTACCGGTGGATACTTTTCATAAGTATATCCCGGGTCAAGGGTGGAAAATCCAGCGCCCATCGCCACAACAACGGTATTTGAACCAGTATTTGTGCTGTCTCCGCTTTCAGCAGCCGCCGTCTCTTTTGTTGTAGAACTGCCGCTGTCACTTCCGCCGCCGCAGGCAACAAGACTGAGCGCCATAACCAGACCCAACGTCATGGCCATAAATTTCTTTTTCATAATAGTTCCTCCTTTTTCCTTTATAATCCATCCAGTATACTGGAGAATCATCTATATTCCAACCGGATTCCCGGCAAATCACTCTGTTAATACAAATGACAGGCAACAAAATGTCCGGTCTCTATTTCCTTTAATTCCGGCACTTCTTCCCGGCATTTATCACAGGCCTTTGGACATCGTGTATGGAACCGGCAGCCTGACGGTGGATTTGAAGGACTTGGGACTTCACCTTCCAGATGGATTCTTTTCTTTCCGGTCTCCTGTCCCACCTGGGGAATTGCTGAGAGAAGCGCTTCCGTATATGGATGATACCGTTTTTCATATAACTGATCATATGCAGCAATTTCCACCATTTTCCCCAAATACATAACACCAACCCGGTCACTGACCTGATAAACCACATTCAGATTGTGAGAGATAAAAAAATAGGTCAATCCCAGTTTTTCTTTCAGTTCCTGCAAAAGATTCAGCACCTGAGCCTGTACGGATACGTCCAGTGCCGATACCGCCTCATCACAGATAATGATATCCGGCTCCAGTGCCAGAGCTCTGGCAATACCGATCCGCTGTTTCTGTCCACCGGAAAGTTCATGAGGATACCGGCTCAAATGATAGGAATCCAAACCTACCAGCTGAAGCAGTTCCATAATACGGGCGTCTACGTCCATCTGCCCGCCCATCTGATGGATTTCAAAAGGCTCCATAAGAATCTGTTTTACCGTTCTTCTCGGATTCAGGCAGGCGGACGGATCCTGAAAAATAATCTGCGCCTTTTTCCGCATCTGCTTAAGTTCCGCACCTTTCAGTGTTGCAATATCCTGCCCTTCCAGATAAATATGTCCGTCCGTTGGCTTCAAAAGACGAATCAATGTACGTCCCAGAGTACTTTTTCCGCAGCCGCTCTCGCCTACAACGCCGAAGGTCTCCCCCCGCATGATCTCAAAACTGATATCGTCCACGGCCTTTACCGTGCCGGAACGCTTATTTTTTCCTTTAAAATATACTTTTACATGGTCGGCTTTCATCAGCATATCTTTTTCATTTGCTGCCATATACTAAGCCTCCTTCTCTTTGTCCGCATATAACCAGCATCGCACCGTCCTTTGTTCAGACAACTGTATCATCGGCGGCTCTGTTTCCCGGCATCGCGCCGTCGCATGTGGACATCTTGGTGAAAAACTACAGCCCGTAATACGTTCTGTCGGGTTCGGAACCATGCCCTCGATGGTTTCCAGAGGCGGTCTGTCCTTTGTAATCCTCGGAATCGCATTTAAAAGTCCTACCGTATACGGATGCTTCGGTTCCGCAAATAATTCCTGAGCCGGAGCCTTCTCCACAATATGCCCCGTATACATGACAATGACCGTATCACACAATTCACTGACCACGCCCAGGTCATGGGTAATAAATATGACCGATGTCTCCATACTCTCATTCAAATCCCGGATCAAATCCAAAATCTGGGCCTGAATCGTCACATCCAAAGCAGTTGTCGGTTCGTCCGCGATCAAAATCTGAGGTCGGCAGGCCAACGCCATAGCAATCATCACTCGCTGCCGCATACCGCCGGACATCTGATGGGGATATTCATGAGCCCGGACTTCCGGATTCGCAATACCGACAGCCCGCATCATACGCACAGCTTCTGTCATCGCCGATTTTTTATCCATTCCTCGATGAAGTCTCAAAGATTCGGCAATCTGTTTCCCGCATTTGATAATCGGATTCAAGGAAGTCATCGGTTCCTGAAAAATCATGGATATCTCATTTCCCCGAATCTTTTGCATCTCTTTCTCAGACGCTTTCACCAAATCCTGCCCTTTATAGAAAATCTCTCCGCCGGTAATCTTCCCCGGAGGATTCGGAATCAACTGCATCATGCCGAGAGAGGATACGCTCTTCCCGCTTCCACTTTCTCCTACGATACCCAATTTTTCACCCTTATGCAAAGTATAACTAAGGTGATCAACCGCCTGAACGGTGCCCTCCACAGTTTTAAATTCCACACACAGATCTTTTATCTCTAATATCGTCTCTATCTGACTCATGCTTTCTCTCGCTCTTTCCTGATATGTACTTCATATGTATGATTTCGACCGTTTTTCACTTTCTTGCATTAAAACGTCAACGTGACGCAAACGCACTATACATTATAAAATACCATATTTTCCGTTATAATTCAATCCTTTTCAAACTTAAACATATTTATGATATCTTCATCCTCTCCGTGCTATATCATCCATTTTTTCCTTAATCAACTGAAAGTCCGAAATGATCTCCGGCAATTTCGTATCATCCCTTAAGACAGCCGACGGATGATAAACTGCAGTCAACCACACATTTTTCCGATATACAAAGGTTCCATGCTCCCTCGTAATACGATAGTCCGGCCGGATGATCCGCTGAGCTGCAATTCTTCCCAGACAAACAATGATTTTCGGCCGAAGCAGAAGAGTTTCATATTTCAAATACGGAATACACCTCTCCTGTTCTTGCGGTTTCGGATCTCGATTCCCCGGCGGATGGCATTTAACAATATTGGTAATGTAAATCTCATCTCTGGACATGTGGATTCCAGACAAAAGCCGGTCCAACAGTGCACCGGACTTCCCCGTAAAAGGAATGCCGTCCTGATCCTCATTCCGCCCCGGCCCCTCAGCAATAAAAAGAATCGGAGAATGCAAATTTCCTTTTCCCATTACGGCCTTATTTCGAGTCTGCGATAAAGGACAGCGTGTACAATGATCCACAAATTGCTTTAGTTCATCATAGGTATACATATCTCTGTTAAATCCTCCAAAATAATAACCTTAGCGCGCGCAGCCTGACGAAGCGCGCCCATGCGAAGCATTTGATATGCGGGCTGCCCGAACAGGTATAGAACAAGCCCCATTCTCTGACCATCCAGAGTTTGGGGCTTATTTTTCGTGCGGATAACAGGGATCGAACCTGCACGGTTGCCCACTAGATCCTAAGTCTAGCGCGTCTGCCAGTTCCGCCATATCCGCAAAATATTAAAAAGACCTGCATACGCTGATGCAGGTCTTAGTGAGGCATCGGGGATTCGAACCCCGGACAACTTGATTAAAAGTCAAGTGCTCTACCGACTGAGCTAATACCCCACATCGTTTTGTTGAATCAAAACACTTCATGAACACGCCTTTGCACAACTGCGATAGCTGCTCCAACTGGGCTAGTTGGATTCGAACCAACGTAATGCAGGAGTCAAAGTCCTGTGCCTTACCGCTTGGCGATAGCCCATTAAAAGTACCTCACGGCAGCGGGTGGATACAGGGACTCGAACCCTGGGCCTCCAGAGCCACAATCTGGCGCGCTAACCAACTGCGCTATACCCACCATAAACGAGCCTGAAGGGATTCGAACCCCCGACCCACGGCTTAGAAGGCCGTTGCTCTATCCAGCTGAGCTACAGACTCATAGTGTTCAAAAAATGTGGAGTTTCCACTCCACAAAGCGGGTGATGGGAATCGAACCCACGTATCCAGCTTGGAAGGCTGGTGTTCTACCATTGAACTACACCCGCACATAAAGAAAATCGGGGTGACAGGATTCGAACCTGCGACCTCTTGATCCCAAATCAAGCGCTCTAGCCAAGCTGAGCCACACCCCGACGTTTTATCACGTTCATTCGTGACGCAAGATAGATTATATTATATCTTTCACTAATTGTCAACAATTTTTTTTACTATTTTTCTAAATAATTCAGAGCAAAATGAAGTTCCCCATAACGGTCAATATCCAGTATGACATAAGACGGCCTGCGGTTGTCCTGACGGGGATAAGAAATGCTTCCCGGGTTCACCGCAATCACATCGTCATCCAGGTCGATGAGCGGACGATGGGTATGCCCAAAAAATGCAACGTCACAGCCATGTTCCCTGGCAGCCGCTTTCAGGCGCATCGTGTCAAAGCTCACGCCATACCGGTGGCCATGAGTCATAAATATTTTATGATGTCCTATGACCACAACCTTCTCTGCCGGCACAGACGTAAAAAAATCATTATTTCCGCTGACCATATGCACAGGACAGGGCGAGATATCTTCAATATGTCCCTCACTGCCTTCCAGATCACCCAAATGAAAAATCAAATCCAAAGGTGCGATGAGACGGAGCACTTTTTCAAGATTTCCATTTTTTCCATGTGTATCGCTGACAATTAAAACTCTCATAAATCAACTATCCTCTGGCGAATAACTTCCTTCATAGCTTTCAGTGCCTTTCCCCGGTGACTGATCTCATTTTTCTGCTCCGGCGCCAATTGGGCCGTCGTACAGTCATACTCCGGCACATAAAAAATCGGGTCGTAACCAAAACCATTCTCTCCGGCCGGTGCATAAGCAATCTGTCCTTCGATCGTTCCCCGGCAGGTTTCCTCCGAGCCATCAAGAAATACAGCCGCAATAACACATACAAAGCGGGCCGAACGCTCCTCGCCGGACAGGCCGGAAAGTCTTTCAATAATATTGGCATTTTTTACCTCATAAGACGTATCCTCGCCCATATAACGGGCTGAATAAATCCCCGGTTCCTTATTCAGAGCATCGACCTCCAGTCCCGAATCATCGGCTAACACCAGACACCCGGTCAAGTCCCGGATGGCCCGGGCCTTGATCAGTGCATTTTCTTCGAAGGTTTTTCCATTTTCCACAATATCCACATCAATTCCCGCCTCTTTCATAGACAGGATCTCCACATTTAAATCCTTTAAAATTTCCCGGATTTCTTTCAACTTTCCTGCATTTGATGTGGCGAATATAATCTTATTCATTCAAAACGCCTCTCTTAATCTGTAAATGCTTTCAAGCACAAATTACATCCATATTCCGCTTCCGCTGAGTTCCACTGACTCCCATCGTAGCTGATATACCCTTCGCCATCGCTCAGGTCCGCGCCGGAAGTCAGCTCTGAAGCTGCAAATTCTATGGCGATCGGTCGTTCGCTTCCTTCTGTCGTTATTCGGACCATGACTGCAAACTGACTGCCGGCCCTCAAACGAACTATTTCCGGAATATCTACCGTATAATAACCGCCATCCTCACAATAGCCACTGCCGAGATACACCGGGTGCTCCAACGACTCCGCTCCATAATACTCCGGTACGGCATATATATCATAGGTCGTCTGTCCACCTGTCGCATAAAAACTGACCGCCCGCAGAACTTCATCCTGCCCGGCCGTATAGACATTGGCAAACCATGCCGACGGCTCTTTATAGCCAAGGGTTCCGACCCATCCAAGCATGTCGGACTGATAATTCATCCGATAATTATCCGTTTTATCCAGTCGGGTATAAACGATGTTGCTTGTTCCCAGATTACTGTCCTCATAAGACACATAAAAATATCCGGCGTCGCCAAAATCTTCTCCCCAACTGTTCCGGCATATAAAAGCGCCGTCATTCTCCGGCATGTGATTAAAATTCTCGCGACTGTAATCATCATCCCAACCAACGATCACGATATCATGGTTTGGTCTCTCATTTCCTGCGTAATAATAGGAAGCAGTCATCGGCTCATAATCCTCCGATGAATCCCATGCATTCTGAATAGACATATACAGAGAACTTTCCACACCGCCATAACGCATGATCATGGATTTAATCTTGTTTAAATCCTTTTCTTCAATCATTCTCGCTTCCTGAAGATGTCTGACCGCACCCAGGGATGTATCGGTAATGCCGTCCCCGTAAGGATCATCTGCTGCCAGAACCGGTCCTTTCCATGCCGCCAGATAGGCCAAAGCCATATTATAATCGCCGCCTTCCGTAGGCGCTATGTTAAATCCACTGTTCATCGTCATATGATCCACGGAGAAATCCAGTATTTCGCCGTTGGTTTGAGATGTCTCCAGAGCAGCCGTTGAAGCAAAAGCCCAACAGGTACCAAAAGTTCCCTGATTTTCAACGGTATTCAAAACACGATTTTCTCTCAAATCATAACGCCGGGGTAATTCTTCACTTTGGGCAGCATCCAGACTTGCCTCCCGTGTCTCATCATTCCATTGATAGACCAATCCGAGCGCAGAAGCCGCCTCCGTCATATCAATCCATATATTCTCCGGACCACGATCGGCTAACGTGTCATCCGTATTGGTGATGATGGCAATATCTTCAAAACATTGCCCCTGCACAAAGCACTGTCCATTCTCCCCGACCGTTACAGAAGCTCTCAGGTGATTCACCACAGCTGAAAGCGGCATCATCAAATGCATTTGGGAAGACATTCGCATATTTTCTATATCAAGCATCGTCCCATTGCAGGACAGCGTAAATCCTTTTTCATTGACAGCATCCGCTCTCGCGCTCACATAATAGCTCTGAAGCGATTCTGACGCCTGGCCGGCCAGATACCGTACCTGCGGCCGTGTCAGCACAATGCCGGTCACACAAATGATAGCAAGTAACAAAAAATATCGTTTTACATGCTTCAATTTAATCCTCCTGTTTTTTTCGTCTCGGAGGGCGCGGTCCCATAAATTCATACAAATAGGTCTTGATCATACCATTATAAATCTTCCGGTTTTTATCCGCTTTCCTTCCGATATATTTCTCAGCCTGGTCATATGAAGTCAACACAAAACAGGACCATGAATCCAAACGCCGGAAAGCCTCACCAATCTCCCTGTACAGGCCAGGCAGCGCTTCCCGTTCTTCGAGCCGCTCGCCATAAGGTGGATTCGTGATAACAAAACCATACTTTTTCGGATGACTCAGGGCGCTCACCGGACGCTGCTGCAGATGAATCAAATGTTCCACCCCCGCATCCACGGCATTCTGACGGGCATTTTTTACAATATCCCCATCAATATCATACCCCTGAATATCCATATCGATATCGTCGCGTATCAGATCATTGGCTTCGGTAACCGCCTCATACCAATCTTTCATCGGCAGAATATTTTTCCATGCTTCCGCAGTAAACTCTCGATTCATCCCCGGTGCAATATTCGCTCCGATCATTGCGGCTTCAATCGGGAAGGTTCCGCTGCCGCAGAATGGGTCCACCAGAATCCGGTCTTTATTCCACGGCGATAAAAGAAGAATGGCGGCTGCCAGCGTTTCTGACACCGGAGCTTTACTGATCAGCTTCCGGTATCCCCGTTTATGTAAAGATTCCCCGGAAGTGTCCAGGGCAATCGTCACTTCATCTTTATAAATAAACACTCTCAAAGGATATATCGCCCCATCTTCTTTAAACCACTCAATCCGGTAAGTCTGTTTCAAACGTTCAACGATCGCTTTTTTTACAATCGACTGAATATCTGAGCTGCTGAACAATTTACTTTTCGTTGTGGATGCTTTTTTTACCCAGAACCGGCCGTCCGAAGGAAGATATTCCTCCCATGGCAGGGCCTTTGTCTTCTCAAACAACTCATCAAAGCTATAGGCTTTAAATCGACCCACACACAAAAGCACCCTTTCTGCTGTCCGCAGAAACACATTCGCCCGGGCAATGGCCGAGGCTTCTCCTCGAAAAGACACCCGGCCATCCTCCACGCGTACAATCTCGTATCCTAAATTTATAATTTCTCGTTTTAAAACTGCCTCCATGCCAAAATGACATGGTGCGGTAAATTCATAGAGGGGCATACAATTTCTCCTTTTTTTAATTACTTCTATAGTATATACTTTTTCTTATCCTGCCGCAAGAAGATTTTATTCCCAGCATATGGAAGAAAACACCGACTACACCACCGGCCCCCGCCATGCTTCCATACCGCCTCCGATACTCAAAACCCGAAGACCTTTTCGGCTGAGCCTCCGCCCAAGGAGTAAACTGGTCGCTCCACGCTCACAACATAAAATAATGGTTCCATAACCACTAAGCACCGGAGCGTTCTCATCAAAATCATCAAAAGGCATCGAAAGTGCTCCGGGAATATGGCCCTCCCGGTATGATTTTCGATCCCGAATATCAATGACCACCGAATCTCCCTGCTGAATATATTTTAAAACCTCTTTTGAAGAGATAAAATCTAAACTCACACAATCACCTCATTCCTACATATGTTAATATATGCGGAAATTACCGTCGGTTGCCTGAACTAGGAAAGGGTTCGGCCGTTCTTCAACTTGTCAATATTAAAAAAATACCGCAGCGGTATTTTCCCGCTGCGGCATCTCCAAACATCCTCTGACTATCTGTCACAGTTCTTTGTTGTATTTTTCTCAGATGTATTCTGAGTGTTGTTGTTCTTAGAACTATTTCTGTCACTGTTTTTGGATGTGTTCTGAGTGGAATCATTCCGCTCACTGTTTCTTGTTGTTGAATAGTTTTCGTTGTTCTGATTGTAATTCTTTGCCATAATAGGACCTCCTTAATAAGATTACAATAGCTATTATGGCTTTATTTCATGGAATTATTCGTCCAATTAATATTTATATTTCCCGCTCAGCACAAACGTTCGTATATAAGCAAATGTCTTTTCTTCACCATATCGGCTCAGCATAATAAGCAGCCGTTCCAAAAGCTTTCTCGAATCCGGATGGATTGTCATATATTTCCTGCTTTTTTTATAATAATTTAAGGGATGGCTGTCCGTATAATCCTCTTTCGCATATATTTTCGATGCAGCCACCCGATCCATAAACATTTCAACCACATACCTCACCGGCATTTTCATGCCCTGGAGTCCCCGGGATTTGTCCACTGCCAGATCAATCCAATACTCATAATGGTGTTTATTCCGTCCTTTATGATGCAGCCAGGCCCGCGAATACCCCAATTCTTCCTTTTCAGCCGCATTTGGACTGCGATTCCCCTGAAAATACAGCACACCTGTCCGAAATTCCTCCGGAGTATATTTGGACAGGTCATGCATCAACCCCTGCCTGTAAAGCCCCACTTTAAAGCACCCCTGCATAACGGCCCGCTTATGCTTTGTAATTGTCCTGAAATGGTTCCATCCGTTTTTTAATCGATTCATTATCATGCCTCCTGTTTCTTCCATAACGGAAAGAGAGCGCTGGCAGCGCAAGGCCGTCAACACTCTCTTAGGATACTCTACTTTATAAGGAAATACAACTTGACTTTTTCAGACCGCGGCTTTTTCATAGGATTCATTAACTACATATCCCTGAACCCACTGAATTGCCCCAATTTCCTCCAAAGTCAGGAGCATACGGTAGCCTGACCGGTCATCTTCTTAATGGCATCCTTTACAGTTTCCACAATTTCCATTGCAGCCCTTGCCGGCTTTTTTATCCTTATAAATGCTTCGTACCGCCAGACCAGCTGCCGCCGCAACGATTGCAGCAACGAAAATAGTTCCCATGGCGCTCTGCTCCTTTCAAATCATGCCTTTGCCGTCTTCTTAACATTCACTGTCAACTTTGTGCTTTCTTTGTATGGGTGGAATAATAAATAGAGAAACCCTATGACAACAAGAACAGCAACAACCGTTCCGATACCAAATCCGCCGCCGGTAATTGCCGTACCAATCTGGTATACGCACAGAGAAACCGCATAAGCTAAAATTGTCTGATATCCAATAGCAAACCAGGTCCACTTCCCGCTGTTCATCTCACGTTTGATAGCGCCGATCGCTGCGAAGCAAGGTGCACAGAGAAGGTTGAATATGAGAAATGAATAAGCAGCAACCCCCGTCATACTTCCTGCAAGCTGTCCCCAAATTTCAGCACCATCTTCTGCAACTTCTGCAAAACCAAAAAGAATGCCAAATGTACCAACAACGTTTTCTTTTGCGATCAAACCTGTAACCGCGGCAACCGCCATCTTCCAGTCACCCCATCCGAGCGGTGTGAACAATGGAGCGATCACACTGCCGACAGATGCCAGAATACTGTTATCAAGCTGTTCTGCTTCCAGCATACCAAAGCTGCCGTCAGCCCATCCAAAGCTCATCAGAAACCAAAGTACGATGGTCGATAAAAGAATAATTGTTCCGGCTTTCTTAATGAAGGACCATCCACGTTCCCACATACTGCGGAGAACATTGGTGACCGTAGGCATATGATAAGCCGGAAGTTCCATAACAAATGGGGCCGGTTCTCCGGCAAACATTTTTGTTTTCTTTAAAATAATACCAGAGCAAACGATTGCTGCCACGCCTACAAAATAAGCGCTGGTTGCCACCCATGCGGAGCCGTCAAAAAAAGCTCCTGCAATCAATGCAATGATCGGAAGTTTGGCACCACAAGGAATGAAGGTGGTTGTCATGATCGTCATCTTCCGGTCTCTGTCATTTTCAATGGTGCGGGATGCCATGACACCAGGGACACCGCAGCCGCTCCCGATGAGCATCGGTATAAAAGATTTACCAGACAAACCGAACTTACGGAAAATACGGTCCATAATAAATGCGACACGGGCCATGTAGCCGCATGCTTCCAAAAATGCAAGAAAAACAAACAATACAAGCATCTGGGGAACAAAGCCAATAACAGCGCCCACACCGGCAACAATACCATCAAGAATCAAACTCTGTAACCAGGCCGCACAGTTAATACTTACCAATATGTTTTCGATGGCCGGTGGAATAATTTCACCGAACAGTACATCATTTGTCCAGTCTGTGACAATCGTTCCTACGGTTGTTACAGAAACATAATATACAATAAACATAACCACAGCAAAGATCGGCAATGCCAGTATACGATTTGTAACAATCCGGTCAATCTTATCAGATATAGAAAGCTGTCCTCTGGCTGATCTCTTATAACTCTTTCCGATCACAGAAGTAATATATCCATAACGTTCGTTGGTGATAATACTTTCAGAATCATCATCCAGAGCATTTTCTGCCTTTTTAATCATGTCTTCAACCTTCGGCACAACTTTCATTGTCTGGGCGATCTTGTCATCCCGCTCAAACAATTTGATGGCATAGAAACGTTTCTGCTCTTCAGGAATCGCAGCATCCAACATGTTTTCGATATCTTCCAGAATATTTTCAAGCTCCGGTGAAAATTTGTGTACCGGCGCGGAAGTATTTCTTGTTGCGACACTTACCGCTTTTTCTGCTGCCTTCATAATCCCCGTACCCTTTAATGCGGAAATTTCAACAATCTCACAGCCCAGGTCTTTTCTCAACTGATTAATGTCAATATGATCCCCGTTTTTCTCAACGATATCCATCATATTGATAGCCATAACTACCGGAATACCAAGTTCCATAAGCTGAGTGGATAAATACAGATTTCTTTCGAGATTCGTACCATCTACGATATTTAAGATAACATCCGGACGTTCCGTGATCAGATAATTTCTTGCAACAACCTCTTCCAATGTATATGGCGATAAGGAATAAATTCCCGGAAGGTCCATGATCACAACATCTTTATGCCCCTTCAGCTTACCTTCTTTTTTTTCTACAGTAACACCTGGCCAGTTTCCTACAAACTGATTGGAACCGGTCAATCCATTAAACAAAGTGGTCTTACCACTGTTCGGATTACCTGCAAGTGCAATCTTAATTGCCATTTTATAACATCCTCCTTCTTTCTCTGTAATTAGTCTTCTCTAACTCACAGCCATTAAAAAAGTACAGCACATTACTGTACTTCAATCATCTGTGCATCTGCCTTTCTCAAGGACAGCTCATATCCTCTGACAGTCACTTCCACCGGGTCACCCAGCGGAGCAACTTTACGGATATATACCTCCGTCCCTTTTGTAATGCCCATATCCATAATCCGGCGTTTGACCGCCCCTTCTCCGTGGAGCTTCACTACGGACACACTTTGACCGCATTTTACATCCTTCAATGTCTGCATTCTTTCTCCCTCCTGTTTAAACCATAATCTTATTGGCCATCTCCCTGCTGATTGCCACACGTGAGCCCTTCACATTAACAATCACATTTCCATTCATCTCAGAAACTACCGACACAATAGAGCCGGCAACAAATCCAAGACTTTTCAGAAATCGGCGCGCTTCTTCTTTTCCACCAATCTTTATTATAGTATTCTCTTCTCCAGCTTTTGCCATTGTTAAAGGCATCATCATCTCTTCCTTTCTGAGTTAGGAATTTCTAACCTTGTGTTTAGATTAGCACCAGCTAACCCAAATGTCAAGAGGTTTTGATAAATTTTTCCCAGATGTTTTTTCCTTTGTTTTTACCCTTTCCTGTGTTATAATAGTAATAATATTTGGGACAGGGGGAGTTACTCATGAAAATACAAGAATCTGCTGAAAACTATCTGGAAACCATTCTCGTTTTAAGCCAGCGGCATCCGCAGGTTCGCTCAATCGACATTGCGACTGAATTGGGCTTTTCAAAACCAAGCGTCAGCGTTGCGATGAAAAACCTTCGTGAGAATGGATATGTGACTGTCAATGAACACGGGCATATCTCCTTAACCGCGAGCGGTCTCCAGATTGCTGAAACCATCTATGAGCGCCATACCTTATTATCCAGTTGGCTGGAATTTCTTGGTGTAGACAGCAAAATTGCTGCTCAGGATGCCTGCCGCATTGAACATGTGATCAGTCCGGAAAGCTTCCAGGCAATCAAAACCCATGTTGCTGCCGGAATGAAAGATTCCCGGAAAAATAAGTGAGAGCCGCTGTGTCAGTCGGAGACTCATAAAGAAGTAAATAAAAATTTCATTGAAACCGGCGTGGCAAAAGTCACGTCGGTTTTTCCTTCAGGGTAATCTCCTTAAATATGCAAAGCGGCGGGACGGATGGAACCAATCCATCCGACTCGCCGCCAGACTCACATATCTTTTTTATCGTCTTTTTTTATGTTTCCGTTTGGCCACTGCCAACGTTGTGGTCATAGCAGTGCCGGAAATACCCAGCAAAGCCAGCCACAAAGCCACATTGGTCTTATCGCCTGTCTTTGGTGAATCATCGGTTGGATTCGCCGGCTTTGAAGATTCCGTCGAAGGCACCTGTGTATCAGGCTTGTCTGGTTTGTCCGGTTGATGTGGAATCTCCTTGTGATTGTTAAACAATGTCATTACCGTTTTTCCATCCTCAATGATTCCGTCTTCGCCAGAAGCTGTTACCGTGTAATCTGCATGATCGCTTTCACTCACAGCATATCGAATACCCTCGGGAAGTCCCGTTGCCCTTATACTTTCCCCATGTTTCAGCATGAACGTTGAAACTCCATCATGGAACATCATATCTCCATATTGTCCGTTAATGGATGTATCAGAGAGCGTTACAGTAAACAGGAAGTCCTTACTCGTATCACCTCCATTGCCAGAAACCATTTTTGACACGATCAGGTTTCCAGTCTTTGGATCAGGAACAGGATCACCGCTGTTTTTTACATTCATGAAAGCTACAACAGAACCACTTTCTGTGATTATGCCATTCTCCCCAACAGACGAAGTTGTATAGCCGTCCTGATTGGCCTCAGCTTCTGTAACCGTATAGGTGATATCCACCGGCAGGCCAATGGCTGTCTTACTTTCCCCGTGCTTTAACGTAAATGTAGCAATACCATCCGTAAAGGTCATATTACCATAAGTACCACTGATTGAAGTATTTTCAAGTTCCACTGTGAAAGAAAAGTCCTTCTGTTTATCTCCAGCGTTGCCGTCAACTGTTTTGGAGACGGTCAGGCGTCCAAGTAATAAGTCCCCCTTGTAATTGATGAACGCTGCATTGGCCGTTTCATCCTGTTTAATTACGCCATTGATAATGCCGGATTTCGGGTATATCGACCAGTCGCTCTCTGCCTTTTCCGTAATTTCCCACTTTGTACCGTTCGGCAATCCGAGAATCGTCAGCGCCTCGTCATGACGCAGAGAAAGCATCCCGCCATCTCTGATATAACCAGCACGCTGTTCACCATAGTAATAGTATTCGCCGTCCAGCGCCGTGCCGTCAGTATTTTTCAAAGATACCGTAAAGGTAAAGTTCCGAGTATACGCCTCATCGGACAAGCTCTCCCCGGACACGATTTTGCTGACCCGCAGTTTGCCGGTATCCTCCGGCGTAATCTTTTTATCAGTAACAACAACGGTATTCAGCAGGCTGAACAAGCTTGTGAGATCCATTCCGCTCAAATTATCCCAGTTGGCGCTGTTACTGCCGTCCCCGTACAATCTGCTTTGCAGCGCAGCCGTGTTCTGTACAACACGAGTCCGCAAAAAGCCGACATCCGTGGTGAAGAACGGATAGATGTTTTTTCCGCCGTCTTCATCGTGCAGTCCATAGTCCACCACTGCATTGATGCCATAGTGCAAATTCATGCTGCGTGGAATTTGAGTTCCCTCAAGCAGATCATCCTCCCAGCCATTTAGATTGAACGCCCCGGTCTCCTGCGTCTGAGCAATCGCTGTAATATCCCTTAGTGTAATGTTGACCATATCATCCGCTGCATACTTCGTCATGGTCTGCATCAGCTTACCAACGCCGGCCATAACGGTAACGCCGTCATCCTGTGTGCCGGCATCGGCATAAATCGAATAAATACCCACAACTACCAGAATTTCTGTATCGTTTTGTTCATAGCCCTCCGGTGCGCTCGTCTCTGTCAGAATATACTCGGAGCCTACTTCCGCCCACGCTACCTGGGCGTATCCTGCACTTTCCTTTGCATCCGGCCTGAAAATCAGCATGCCGTCCTGCCCATCTACTGTGGCGGTAGTGCCGGTGATGGCCGAGCCGTCCGGACCGGTAAGGGTGAACTCAACTCCATTTACACCCCGGCCGTCCTCATCCACCTTCTGTACGCGCAGCTCCCGGCGCTCGTTTGGGATATAAATGGTCGATCGGAACTCCCGCTGAAACTGATCAGTGTTCAGGAAGGAGAAATCGCGGGCAGTAAAGTCATCCCCGGTGATCGTCAGGTTCTCTACAATCTCATCAATCACCGCTTCGTAAGACTTGCCGCCCTGGACTCCCATTTCGACTGCGTTGGATACATAGGCTTCCAGAGCCTCATAAAGTTCCTCAGATGTATTCCCCGTAATGCCGAGTTTATTTAATGCGCTCGGCTCAAGGATGCCATATACCATTTTCATGTCGCCATCTGGATTGTTCAGAGCATAGCGGTCTGCCCGTCCCGGAAGATCCTCTAACAGTCCCTCCAGCTTCCCGGTATCCTTGTTATATGTAAGGCGCCATTCGGGCCAGCGCTCATCGCTGGCTTGATACAACGCCGCCTTTAGAACGGCTTTACGCCACGCTTCGGCAGTACGTTCCTCCGGAGCAACCGCTCCATATCCTTCCGTATTGCTGCCGTACATGGCCAGCCACTTTCCGTCGTTAGCCACATCATCGTGGGACATTCCACTCTCCAGCAGCATAGGAACGGCGACAATCAGCCCCTCCCTTTTACTTTCCAGACCGAGCTTGGTTTGGCTTGACGCAATGACTCCTGTGTTCGTGTCAAATTGGCCATAAGTCAGTTCACCCGTTTCCCGGATATTGGAAAAGAAGCTGGCGTATGCGCCGGTCTGATAACGGTTTGCAACGACCAGCATGGAGGTATTCGGGTCAAACCTGAGCACAATATCCTTTGGCAAAGCCCGATAACCGCCAGCCGTTTGGGTTTCCTTCAAAATGTAGTAAAGCGTGCCGTCTGAATGATACTGATCGGTGAAGCTGAAAGGCGAACCATCCGCTCTGGTAAACGATGTTTTTCCGTCTGCTCCAGTTGTCAGCGTTCCAATAACATCGCCTGTCACATCATAGTCGGCAACATCGGTGCTGTCACCATTGTTAGCCGTTGCCGCATACAGATCAAACATCACACCTTCCAGCGGATCACCGTTCTGGTCTACCTTTTTTATGCTGTGGTAGAGAGAAGGCTGAAGGTTGAAACGCATCTGCAGGCTGGAATCGTAATTTCCGCGCTCCAGATAAAACAATTTCAAGCTGTGATCGGTACCGGTAGGGAATATCTTTGCTCCACTGTCATTGGTCGCCCAATGGATCGCATCCGCCTGCTCCTGCCCCAGTGCTTCTGCAAACATGTCATAGATCGTGGTTATTGTATCGCCAGGCATGCTGCCAGGGCTGTCCGGCAGTCCGCCGGTTCGCCAGCTCTGTCCGGTGACGACCTCCCCCGTACTGAAATTAATGGTGCCGTACAGCTCGCTGTGGATGCCGCCAAGATCCAGCACCAGCACGTCGTCTATGAAAATCCAGACGTCGTCGTCTCCTGAAAACTGAAAGACCATATCCTGCTTGCCGGATGAACCCATATTCAGCTTACCGTTCTCTGGCTGTGTGAAATCCACCTGCATGGTCATCCCCATGTGATGGTTGATAAGAATGTCCTGGTTTGTTGCTCTGTTATGGAGAAGTCCCTGGCCCCATTTCGAACCATCGAGACCCCGATCCGTGTTCGACGTGCTTGTACTACTGCTTAGGCAATTCTTATCCGTGTCAATGCTGTCAAACACCTGCTTGCCTGTGTTGAACGGATAGAAATTGCCAAGACTCATGTCGCCATTGAAGCCATTGCCGTCCCATCCGCCGTCCGTTCGCCATATTGCAGGGCCATCGTACAGAATAAAGGAATTTCCATTTTCATTAAATTCTGCAAAGTTTTTCCGGGCGTCGTAGTAATAGTAACCGTTCTCGTCCACCTGGAACAGACCGGTGACATTTTCGTAGGAGCGTTTATACGTATTCGCACTAAGGTCGAACAGATAATTCAAGGAAGCATCACCATTGTAGTTATTTAACACCTTCTGAGACAAAGCAGGCGCATTTCTGTAATTGTCCCCCTCCGCTCTTACATCCTCGTCCGCCGCCCATGCGATACAGAATGGAAGTTGGTTTTCCTGATAGCTTTCAGCGTTGGCAATTGGTTCACTTGCGGCCGCTGTATTGATCACCGGATATCCATCGGTCAAAGTCGGCAACACAATGCCCTTCATGTTGGTGTTGTCCTGAGCCCACTTTCGTCCCGCACCAGCGCCATTGTTCCAATAGCCCGCGCCAACAATACTGTCGCCAAAGAGCAATAGGCGGTTTTCGTTGATGCCCTTGTTCCATTCGCCGGACTTTGCAACCTTATACCAACTGTCAAGTGGCTCTTTATTCGTAAGATCACTTTCTGCTGCGCCATCCCTGGACGCCACATAATCAAACAGGTTGACAGTGGTACCCGCCGGTGTAATACCCTGTACCTGATGTGCCGCCAGTGCTTGTTCAAGTTCATCTTCACTGTTTATCAGCGTACGATTGCCGGGGTAGATTGCATATACTTCCGCACCGCCGACATCCAGCCAGACTTCCAGCGGAGAGACGTCTTTTGCCAAAGCGTAACCTTCACCCAAAGCCGCCCGTAAAAGGTACAATGTCTGCTGCTCTTCCTCCGATACGTCAAACACCTGCGGTTCTTCCGACAAGGCGGAAAAATCCCATGTGACGTCCAACAGTGTTTCTTCGTTGGACTGATCTGTGTCGTTCGATAATACTGCACTGATCTGCTTAGGCAGCATTTCCGGCAAAATTTCCTGAAGCATATCCGGAGTCATTTCCTGCATATCCGCACCAGGCAGGGACAGATACCACGCTCCGTTATATTCGGTAAGAATCTCCTCCTCGTCCACCCATGTCCAATTTGTGATACTATGTTCCAATACTTCGTTCTCGTCACTCGAAGTCATGGACTCCTCTGCTGAAAACACATCTTCCGTTGTATCAACATCGGACCCCTCTGTGGAAGACACATCTTCCGTTGTATCAACATCGGAAGACGTTGAAAATTCTCCCGTCCCTGTTTCGCCAAAATATTCCGTTGTTTCCTCTGAAAAATCTGTATCAGAAAAAACACTTTCAGAGCTTTTTCCGTTATCCTCCTCAATAAAAGGAATTTCCGTCATTGATGTCTTGTCAGATACCTCAGCCGCTACGACTCCCATCATATTCGTACTGAATAATACAATGCAGAGCGCTGCACTGACCACTCTGCGCCACTTTTTCAATCCACGTTTTTGACCACGTGAATATTTCCGTGTCTTATCTCTGATTTTTACATCAAAAAAATCCATTCATAACACCCTCATTTCTCATTAATTATATCAACGCCCGATATTTCAGACTTTTTCGTTCGTATGTGTTATCATATCGTTGAATCTATTTTTACACTGATTTGTATAAAAAACAGGTTATAAAACAGGTAAAAACGCACAAAATGTATGTAAAGTGAACGCCCGATATTTCCTACTTTTTCCTGTTTTGATCTCCGCACTTTTACCTATACAACCACCTCAAAAAGTTTCCCGGTACAAAACTTCAAAAGCTCGTGGTAATTGTAGTTAATCCATTGTATCATCTTCAAATGAGACAAAAATAGACAACGGCGTGACAACCGTTCTCTATTTTTTTGTGCAAAGAAGAGAGCGTCCCAAAAGTTATTTCGTGACTTTTGGGACGCTCTCTTTGTCCATCAGTTTATGCCTTTGAATTCAAATATGACATTTAAAAAATATGGTGGCATGCCCGAATAGATATACAATCCGCCAGGATAATCCGGTTCCTTCCAAAGTCCGGACAACGTCTCTAATATGTTTGTTTTCAAGAACCAGCATATTGGACGGTTTCACCCCCGCCAACACCGGCGCGCATTGTCCTGCAATTTTCACCTCTAAAGACTGATGCCGCCACCATGTCAACATTCCTTTGTCTCCCTTACTAATTAGCTCCAGCCATCATTAGTTTTAACTAACTCGAAGGATACACTACTTTCTCTGATTTGTCTATACCCTGGATTGATAAAATTTCTCAAAAAAAACGCCTCTACAAAGCATATAGCTTTGCAAAGGCGCAATATACACAAAATATTTTTAATGTTCCCGAATCATTTTCACACATTGAATAAGAATGGTCGGAATAACCGCCAGAAGATAAATCGCTCCGTACTGGCCTGATGTCAATGATGATACGAGGAAGAGACGTTTTAATACGGGCACAAACAGTACAAGATTCAGGAATACCATACCTGCCGCAAATGCAGCGAGACTGTACCAGTTTCCAGAAAATCCAATTTTAAAAATTGAATGTTTGCTCCGACAGTTAAATCCATGAAAGAGTCGGGCTGCCGTCAGTGTTGCAAAGGCCATCGTACTGGCCAGCGCCGAACCGCCCTTGTTCAATCCCATATAAAAAGCAGCCATCGTTACAGCGGCGATCAGCGCCCCCTGGACGAATATATCTGTCATAAACTTCTTTGTAAGGATTCCCTCTTTCGGGTCTCTCGGCTTTTCCGACAGCAAATCCCTCTCGGCCGGTTCCATGCCAATAGCAATGGCCGGAAGAGAATCGGTCAGAAGGTTGATAAAGAGTAGATGTACCGGAGCAAAGGGCATCGGAAGGGCCATGACAGACGTATACAGCACACTTAAAATTCCCGCCATATTTCCAGAAAGCAAAAACTGAATGGCATTTTTTATGTTTCGATAGACATTTCGTCCGTTGGCCACCGCTTTGATGATTGTTGCAAAATTATCATCCGTCAAAATCATAGATGCCGCATCCTTCGATACTTCGGTCCCTGTGATTCCCATAGCCACACCAATATCGGCTTTCTTTAATGCCGGGGCATCATTCACACCGTCTCCCGTCATAGAAACCACATGTCCCCGGCGCTGCCATGCATCAACGATCCGTATTTTATTTTCCGGCGATACCCGGGCATAAACCGATATCTTAGAAATTTTCTCATCCAGTTCTCCATCCGGCATGGCATCCAGCTCTGTTCCGGTCACTGCCATATCGCCATCTTCAAAAATGCCAATCTGCCGTGCAATGGCCGTCGCCGTAATCTTATGATCCCCTGTAATCATAATTGGCCGAATACCCGCCCGCTTTGCATCGGCAACGGCTGCTGCCGATTCTTCCCTCGGCGGATCAATCATGGAAATCAATCCAAGGAAAATATAGTTATCTTCGGAATCCAGAGAGAGCGTTTCATTTTCTTCTGCTTCCCGGTAAGCAAAAGCCAGAACACGGAGACCATTTTCTGAAAAATTCAGATTCTGATTTAATATAGTCTCCCGGTCCGCCTCTGTCATCTCCCGGACACCTTCCGAGGTCCGAATTCGTGTTGTCCGGTCTAAAAGCACATCCAAAGCACCCTTGGTCAGCAGCGTCGGTACTCCATGAAGCCGATATTTTGTCGTCATCAGCTTCCGGTCCGAATCAAAAGGAATCTCCTCCAGACGCGGCATCATGTCCCGGATGACCCTGTCAGGTAAATGAATTTTACGGACCATTTCCACCAGGGAATATTCCGTCGGGTCCCCGATACCCTTGCCGTCAACAATGGTCGAATCATTGGTAAGTATCGCGTCATAAAGTAAATACCGGTGCAATTGATTTTTTAAATCCAATTCCTCAGGTTCAATCACCTTGCCATCAATATAAATATTTTGGACCGTCATTTTATTCTGAGTCAGTGTTCCCGTCTTATCCGAGCAGATGACCGATACACATCCCAGGCTTTCCACGGCTTTCAGTTCTTTGATAATCGCATGCTCCTTCGCCATTTTCTGTGTCCCCATGGCCTGCACAATGGTCACTATAGAACTTAAGGCTTCCGGTATGGCAGCCACCGCCAAAGCCACAGCAAACATCATCGCATCCAATACCGGCATCTGACGATATAAACTTAACGCAAATACAATGACACAGATGACCATGATGACCATAGCAAGTTTGCTGCTGAACTGGTCCAGACTGACCTGCAGCGGCGTCTTTTTCTCCCTCGTCGCATTCATGAGACTGGCAATCTTACCGATTTCCGTATCCATCCCTGTTCCCGTTACGACGACAACACCGCGCCCATAGGTCACCAGACTACTGGAATAAACCATGTTCGACCGTTCAGCCAGCGGCACTTCCTCATCAAGGACACCTTCTGATTTATCCACGCTGGTGGATTCGCCGGTCAGCGAACTTTCATTCACCTGGAGAGAATAACTGTTTAAAACTCTTCCATCAGCCACTACCAGATCACCGGCTTCCAAAAGCAAAATATCCCCCGGCACTACATACTTTGAGTCAATCTCCATTTTCTGTCCGTCACGAATGACCTTGGCCGACGGCGAAGACAGGGATTTGAGACTATCCAAAGATTTCTCTGCCTTCTTATGCTGAACTGTTCCCAAAATTGCATTTAAAATTATGACAGCTATGATAACGATCGTGCTCTCTTCACTTCCGGTAAAAGCAGAAATAACTGCGGCAACGATCAGTATTATGACCAGCAAATCCGCAAACTGAGATATAAACACTTGAAGAGTACTTTTCTTCTTGCCTCCTTCCAGTACATTTTCTCCCTTTGTTTCGAGAAGCTCCGCTGCTGCCTTCGATGTATGTCCGTCTTTTGTCACATGAAGATTTGCTAAAATATCTTCTTCTGTCCGTTGATACCATGTCCTCATACTGATTCCTCCTTCATGGGCCAAACATTTCCGCTTACTGTGTAACTTTGCGAAAAAAGAAGAGACTTTCAATGTATCTATTTAGATTTCCCATCTTTTCTCAAATAGATACATCAAAAGTCTCGTAACCATTCATATATATGGTATACACCACCAGACCCCCAAAGGGCCGCGATTGTTGACAGTGTATTTCAACTACTCCCTTTTAATGAAAGCCTTCTCCAGGCCAACGTCTTACAACAATTTTTTATCAAGTATACACGTTTGGCTATATAAAGTCAAGAAAAAAGTCCTTGTAAATCGTACTTTACAAGGACTCTGCCGTGCGTTAGAGGATTCGAACCCCCGACCTTTTGGTCCGTAGCCAAACGCTCTATCCAGCTGAGCTAAACGCACATGTCTTAACAACAGTAATTATTCTACAATGGTTTCTTACTATTGTCAAGTACTATTTTATTTTTTTTAGTTAAGTTTAAGACTTATTTCAACATTGGTACAGCTAACGGATAAAAGGAAAAGCTTGTTCAGAGACTTATAATAAGCACTCTGAACAAGCTTTTCTATATTATTTAATCATTTTTCTTCTTATTTCGACTGTACACAAAGATTCCTGCCAGTACCAACACTGAAATAATCAGCACTGCAAGAACTACTGTTACATTCACACTATCTCCTGTCTTCGGAGAATCAATCTTTCTGGCCTGCTCAAAGGTTACGGAAACCGTATGATTTGCATTCACTGCCTTAAAGGTGTATTGATTATTCTCAGCCTTTACTTCATATCCGTCCACATAGACTTTGGATACTTTATAACCATTATATGGTGTAAAGGTGAATGTATAATCTTTACCCTGTTCTGCCGTAATATTTCCCTGAGGATTAATCATTCCATTGCCATTGGATGTGGCTGTGATCGTATACTGTGTCACCGGTGCTGCCGTTACTTTAAATGGAATCGTATAGGCTTTAACTTCACCTGAAGCTTTCCAGGCTCCGCCCGTATAGTCTTCCCTCTCAAAGTCCACACTCAGCCGATAATTTCCGACCTCAACCAGCGTAAATGGTATGGTATAGTTATCTTTCCATGAATTGAATGCTTTCTGACCCCAATTCCATGTACGAGGTATCCATCGGCTGTCTCCTTCTACAGGATTCACATTGTCCATACCGTTACCAACGGCCGTTGCTGTTAATTTTGTGCCGGAAACATAGGAACCATCCATTGCCACGCCTGTAACCCTGGAACCCTCGAACGGAACAAGCGTCTGATACATGATACTGTCACTGGCAACGCTTTCCATTCCAGTCTCCGGATCATACTTGATTCGTGTTTTAAACTGGTATTCTGTACCGGCTTTCAGCTCTGTAAATTCCGGACTCGCCTGCCATACGAAATTATCCCCTGTCTCGCTGATTCCATACTCGCCGTTCTCTAACGGGGCAAGACTGATCGAAGTTTCTGTCCGTCTGGCAATTCCGGGAGCCCCAGGCGCCGCTGCCGCAGGTGTTTTGGTGCGCACTGCCGCCGCTTCACTCATCACACTCTCCTGTGCCTTTGACGGATCGTATTTCATCCGGGTTACAAAACTATATTCCGTATCCGGCTTCAAATTACTGAACACTCCGGTATCATTCCAGGTCCCGGCTTTGCCTTCACTCAACAAAGCATATTCCTGACCTTCAACAACCTTTAAACGAACTTCTGTATCTGTCCGGGATTCCACCTCCGGTTTGACCGGTGCTTCTGCCGCCGTTTCTAACTGAGGCGCCTCTGTTTCCTTCTTTGACTCAGACTCTTTAGATTCCTTTGATTCGGATTCTTTTGACTCAGATTCTTTTGATTTGGATTCTTTTGACTCGGACTCTTTAGATTCCGCTGGCAACGTCATCTTCTGATCGTCCGGTGCATTCTTCGGCGGAGCTTTTATCGGTTTCTCCGTGTTTAATGCCGGTTCCGTTTCTTCCGGAGTCTTTGCTTCATCCTTTGACTCAGAAGCCGGCTCTGTAGTTTTTGTAGTTGATTCTTCGGATTCTATGGCTGGCTCCGTAGACTCTGTTGCCGGTTCCGTCAACTTAGTGGTTGTCTCTGTCGTGCTCTCCGTCGTCTTTGGCGCGGAAGTTTCTGTCTTTACCATTTCTGTTTTAATCGTCTCGGTAAGTACTTCACCCTTCTCATTTCCTTTTTCACGCTTTCCAAAAACATACTCCCGGTTTGCTTCTAACCCAGAAAATGTCACTTTTACTATTTTATGTGTATTCTGATCCTCGATATACTGAGAAGCTTCTGCCCACTTCCAGTCCGGTTTATCCTCTTTCACTATCTGAATCGCGTACTCATACCCTTCTTCCACCTTCAGAGTAATACTGTCTTCTGTCTTTGACTCAGTCTCAATATTGACCTTTTTCGTCTCTTCAAGTGCGTAAACGTTCGACGGTACTGAAAAAACAGAAGTCATCATAAAGACCGCCATTAACAGCACCACAAATAATCTGGATTTTCTTTTTTCCATACCTGTCACCTCTCTCCAATATATATATTTCCTTTTTCTTTAATACCTATAGTTTACCATATATACAGAAAAAATCCCATTCTTTTTTTGTCAATTTTTCATTTGACAGCATTTTGTAAGATTTTAATAATAAACAGTCTGTATAAACACATATTACATCCACTTTCCGGGCTTATCGCACAAAAAAAGAGAAACGTTAAATTTGCAACGTTTCTCTTTTTCTGGTAAATGCCGGCGACCGGAATCGAACCGGTACGATCGGTTAGGATCGCAGGATTTTAAGTCCTGTGCGTCTGCCAGTTCCGCCACGCCGGCATAAAAATGGGACCTACAGGGCTCGAACCTGTGACCCTCTGCTTGTAAGGCAGATGCTCTCCCAGCTGAGCTAAGATCCCATATGCATATATTATATCATTTCTGATTCAATATATCAATCTTAATTTTACAACTTTAAACTTTACAGGCCTTGCTTTTTTCCTGAGTGGACCTTCGGGGACTCGAACCCAGGACCGACCGGTTATGAGCCGGTTGCTCTAACCAACTGAGCTAAAGGTCCATACAAAATAGCCGATGATCGGACTCGAACCGATAACCTGCTGATTACAAATCAGCTGCTCTGCCAATTGAGCCACATCGGCTTGTAATGACTCCAAGGGGATTTGAACCCCTGTTACCGCCGTGAAAGGGCGGTGTCTTAACCGCTTGACCATGGAGCCTCAACAAAAAATATCATACCATATCTTAAAAAATTTGGCAAGATATTTTTTTCATTTTTTCGCAATTTTTTTCATTTTTTATCAAAGATATGGCTCATGCTACCCCGGAAAGCAAATACAATTTCTTTTCCCATAGGAATTATTGTTATATGTCTCATCGAAAAAAACAGGCTATTCAATAATGAATAACCTGTTTACAGCTCCCCGAGCGGGGCTCGAACCTGCAACAACTCGGTTAACAGCCGAGTGCTCTAC
>NZ_SLXA01000010.1 GCF_004340975.1 Frisingicoccus caecimuris | reverse complement strand
CATAATCAATGCCCGCCAATAGTAGGGAAAATCCCTTGACGAAAACAGGGAATTTCGACGCTTTTTTCAGGGAAAAGTACTTGACAAAAAACAGACTTTTTCATTTTTGATTTCGTCCCCGATGGTTGATCTTGGAAGTCTGGTTTTGTTAATGAGTATTTTCGGGGCTAAGATTGCCATTGTCTATGTGGTGGTTGGACTTGTGATCGTTGTAGTGGGTGGCACGATCATTGAGAAAATGCACATGGAAAATTATGTGGAAGAATTTATCCGCAATGCAAGCAGCGTAGACATTGAATTGGATACCCTTACTGTGAAGGACCGTTTGGTTTACGCGAAAGAACAGGTGGTTGAAACTTTCAAGAAAGTTTTCCCATATATACTGATCGGTGTCGGTATCGGTGCAGTCATCCACAACTGGATTCCGGAAAGCTGGATTCAGACCGTTCTTGGCAGCAACAATCCCTTTGGCGTGGTATTGGCAGTATTCGTTGGTGTTCCAATGTATGCGGATATTTTTGGGACCATTCCAGTAGCGGAGGCTTTGCTTGCAAAAGGAGCGCAGCTTGGTACGATCCTCAGCTTTATGATGGCTGTTACGACACTTAGCCTGCCGTCCATCATTATGCTGAAAAAAGCGGTAAAACCAAAATTGTTGGGACTGTTTATTGGAATCTGTACAGCAGGGATTATTATTGTGGGTTATCTGTTTAATGTATTTCAGTATCTGCTGATCTAAGGGAGGAAAAAGGGCAAAAATGTGGTATCCGGTAATTGATATTTTGGAGTGTGCGGAATGCGGAATCTGTATGGAAAATAAAAAACATTGGTAATTAAAATAGAAATTTGAAAGGAGATTTTATCATGGGATTATTTGGATTTGGAAAGAAGAAAGAGGAAGAAATTAAGGCTCCAGCTTGCTCCTGCAATGGAGCTTGTGAAACTTACGAGGCAGAGAGTGTAGAAAATACCTGCTGTGAAGGAGCAAAGGAAGGTGTTTGCTGTATTAAAATTTTAGGAAGCGGCTGTAAAAGCTGTCACGCATTGCTGGAAAATACGCAGGCTGCATTAAAACATATGGGGCTTTCTATTGAACCGGAGTATGTCACAGATATGGAGAAAATTATGGCGTATGGTGTAATGTCCATGCCTGCTCTGGTGGTGAATGAAAAGGTGGTATCCATGGGAAAGGTACTGAAAGCGGCTGACGTGGAGAAACTGCTCCATAAGCTGGGATTTTAATGACCATTGTATGAATAAAGGGCTTTCGGCACATTGGGCGTGACCGGAAGCCCTTATTGTTTGACTTACTTTACATGATGATAAAAATATACAATAAAAATATATGGTATCCCATGTTAAAATATGGTAAAATCCAAGTTAAGAACAAGTTAAATGCAAATGATAAATTGAGTGGGATATGGATATTTTTAATGTAATTTCTATTTTGGGCGGCCTGGCGATGTTCCTCTACGGGATGCGTATGATGGGCGACGGGCTGAAGGAAAGTTCATCAGGAACGTTGAAGAAGGCGATGGAAAAGCTGACCAATACGCCTTTAAAAGCATTTTTTATGGGATTGGTTATGACGGCGGTAATTCAGTCTTCGACAGCGACGATTGTTATTACGTCCGGACTGGTAGGTGCGGGAATCATATCGCTAAGCCAGTCCCTTGGTATTGTCATTGGTGCGAATGTGGGCACGACAGTTACCGGACAGATTATTCGGCTTTTGGATTTAAATGCATCAGGGACTTCTTTTTTACAGTTTTTAAAACCATCGACTCTGGCACCCCTGGCATTGATCGTTGGTATTGTTTTGATTATGGTGATGAAAAGCAGTGAATCCGAAAAGGCAGGTCAGATCGTCATTGGTTTTGGTATTTTGTTTTCTGGACTGATGAATATGACAGATGCAGTCAGTGGTCTTGCGGAGAGTGGTATTATTGAAAAGCTGTTTTCAAGTCTGGGACAGAATCCATTCATCGGTTATATGGTTGGAGCCGGAGTGGCCTTTGTATTGCAGAGTTCTTCTGCAACGATTGGTATCTTACAGGCATTTTCCACATCCGGTCAGCTTACGTTTGGTTCCATTTATGCGGTACTTGTGGGAATTTATCTTGGTGACTGCATAACGACAGCCATTGTCTGTAATATAGGTGCAAAACCGGATGCTAAGAGAGTCGGTATTGTAAATATTCTGTACAATCTGGGAAAGTCGGCAGCTGTATTAATTGTGGTAACCATTATTCATAAGATGGGGCTGCTGGATGGTATATGGTCCAGTACCATTGATTCGGGAGGTATTGCAAATACAAATACGATTTTTAATCTGTTGTGTGCGATCATACTCTTCCCGGCATTGAAACCTTTTGAGAAGCTCAGTCACAAAATTGTGCGGGATGTGCCTGTTGCTGCCGGAATATACGATGAAATGCTTGATGCATTGAATCCGGTCTTTATCAGCACGCCAGCCATCGCCTTTGGCCGGTGTTATGATGTGCTCATGGTGATGTATGGAATGGCGCGGACCAATATTGAGCGGGCATTTGAATTGATTACAAAATATGATGAACAAGCTGCAGATCAGATCGTGAAGGATGAAGATGACATTGATCTGATGGCCGACCGGGTCAGCAATTACCTCATTCAGATTTCTACCCGGATTACTTCTTCTGAGCATGTGGAGATCATGAACCAGTATTATTCTGACGTTACGGAATTCGAACGATTGGGCGATCATGCAATGAATATCAAAGAGATTGCGGAAGCTTTGAATAAAAATAAGGATGCCTTTTCTGAGACAGCCCTGGCAGAACTAAAGGTACTGCATCAATTGATGGATACCATTCTGGATTATACCCAAGATGCTTTTGAAAAAAGAGATTTGGCCGCAGCGCGTCATATAGAGCCTCTGGAAGAAGTCGTGGATGACATGATTAGTGTTCTTAATGATAATCATCTGAAGCGTCTAAGAGAAGGAAACTGCGGAGTATATCCAGGTACAAAATTTTTGGATTTGCTTTCTGAAATAGAGCGTATTTCGGACATTTGTTCCAATGTAGGTGTGGCTACAGTTGCAAGGGCCCAGCCTGAAATGAAGCATCAGGTACATGAATATGTTTCTATGCTCCATGCTGGACGGGATGAAGCATTTAACCGCGAGTATCAGGATGCGCATGACCATTATTTCAGACTTTTGAAAGAATAGAGATACCCCTTCGGGCATACCGTATGTCAGATGCTCCGCATGGGTATAGAAAAACCCCGGAAGTTCCCGATAAGAATTTGATTCAAATGAGGAATTCCGGGGTTTTAGTTTATTCGGTTTCTAAAGGGATATAATCCTCCGGTATGGTCATTCCGAGCTGTTTGCAGATTTCTGCATTATATTTTTTGGTAAAGCTGGAAGCATATTGAACCGGCATTGTTGAAATGTCTTCGCGGTCAATGAGAATTCGGGCGGCCATTTCTCCGGTAGCATATCCAAGATCATAGTAATCCACAGTCAATGTAGCGGCACCGCAGACACGGCAGGTGCTTTCCTCACCGGTAATTACAGGAAGACCTTCGGCTTCGCAGATATTTGCAATCAGGCCGGCACAGGAAGCAATGGTATTATCTGTCGGAATATAGATGACATCGCATTCAGCAGCGGCATTTTCTGCGGCATAAGAAAGATCATTGGAATCGGCGAACAGATAGGATTCACAGGAATAGCCTATGTTGGCCAGTTCTTTTTGCAAAGCCGCTGCCTGATATTGGGAATTGGCTTCAGATGAACAACAGAGCATTCCTATTTTTTTTGCATCCGGGAAAAGCTCCTGAATTAAAGCCGCCTGTTCTGCCGGTGGAACAAAATCAGAAGTACCGGAAATATTTCCGCCGATGGTTCCATCAAAATCGTTCAACTGGAGGGCAGTACGGTATTCGGTAACGGATGTTCCAAGAATAGGAATTTCTGAAGTAGCAGCCGTTGCAATCTGAAGAGAAGTCGTGGAATTGGCAAGAATCAGATCAACATCATTATAAATAAACTCGTCGATGACGGTCGTACATGTGGTGCGGTCACCGTTTGCATTGCGTTCATCAAAAGTAACATTGTCACCGAGCTTGTCGGTGAGTGCATCTTTGAATCCCTGAGTTGCGGCATCTAAAGATTCATGCTGTGTAAACTGGAAGATTCCGATGGTAAAAGACGGATTTTCTTTTTTACATGCGGTTGTTCCCATGATCGTACAGGCAATCGCTGCAAGGGTGACCAGAAAAGCCAGTGAACGTTTTTTCATATAAATTCTCCTTCTCCTGTTTATGTAGAATATTCTATTTTCATTATAGGGTTTGGATAATCATAATGTCAATCGAAATATTTGATATGCAAAAAAGGAAGCCGAAGCTGGTAGACTTCGGCTTTTTAAGAGGGGAATGTTATTGTTATTGTTTGTTCGGTATGTTTATATAATAACTGAAAACTGTGACCAAAATGTGTTTGCTTTCTAAAACCATTATAAACTTGGTTAGAAAAAAATAAAAATAATCGAAATTATTTTTGGAAGATTACAGTTTTAATGCTTCGAACGGGATATTCGTATTTGAACAGCCATGCATACGCAAAAGCTGATGAGCAGGAATAGGTACAAACTGATGCCACGGCTGAGCAGCATGGCTGTTTTTATGCTGCCGGCGTCAAATATATCTTTAAAGGCGAACAAGAAACCGCCTTCGGCAGCACCTACGGCACCGGGAGTCGGAATGGCCGAAGCGGATACCGTAAGGATAGACTGGCAGGTAACCAATTCACCAACGGAAAAATTGTAATATCCCAGCGCGCGGTAGGTGCAGTAGGGAACAGAAGAGAGAGCAGCCATCTGCAAAAGAGAGGTCAGCAGAACACGGAGAAAAAGTAACGGTTTTTGTCGGATCAACTGGGCGCTATGGTGATATTGCTTTAACTCGGTGAGGATTCGCTGTTGACTCTCCTGCGGATGCTTTACCAGATGGAACCATGCTCCGGCCCGGAGGGAAAAAAGGAGTATTTTTTGAACAAGTTTTTCCGAGCACAGGAATAAAGCCATTAATATGGCGGCGCCTCCGTTCATGACTAATCCAAAGGGAAGGAGATATTTTAAATGGCCCGCCGTCCGCAGGGCAAGGTTCGGATAAATCAGAGCCATAATACCTGCGAGCAGCAGCATAGCCATCTGGTAAACAAATACAATAAACAAAATCATTACAGAAGAATTGGCCAGACAAATATGGTCTTTCTTCATATAATACATTTGGACTGGCTGACCACCGCTGGATGAAGGCGTGATGGAACTAAAATAAAAACCGATAAAGGCATATTGTTCACATCTTGAGAAGCCCAGAGGCCATCCAAGACTCCGGGAGATCTGATACATATTTAACCCTTCGCAGCTGACAAAAACAAACATACAGCAAAGGCCAAACAGAAGCCAGAGGCCGTCAGCAGTTTTTAAAGTGGAAATTAAGTGGTTCATGTCATTCCCCTTGAGTATGGCGGTAAGGGTAATAATTGTCAGCAGCAGCATCAGAATCAGGTTACGGCCATACGAGGCCTTTTTTTCGTTGTTGAATGGCATGGGCGTCGACTCCTTTGATGTATTGTTCCATGGTCAGAAACTGATAGCCCTGGGCTTTCAACCATGGAATGGTGTGAATCAGCGCATCGATGGTCCGACGCGGCGCACCCTTTGCACCGCCCGTATCCTCTCCGGCATCATGAAGGCAGATGACAGCGCCGTCAAAAACCCGGTCTTTCAGCTTGCTGCTAATGATGCCGGAGGTCGTCTGTGATTCCCAGTCTTCAGCCATCACATCCCATAAGACTCTCTGTATCTGGTATTTTTTTATATATCGGTTCATGAATGGGCTGGAAATACCCCAGGGTGGCCGGAAAAAGCGAAGGGCCGTTCCGGTCAATTCCCGATGCAGGCGGATAGAGACTTTAAAGTCATCCCGAATAGCGGACGGTGTACACAACAGCGCGTTTTGGTGGCGCATCGTATGCCCTCCGACCGTATGGCCTTCGGAAATCATCCGGTGGATAAGCTCCGGATGAGCGGCAGCGTGTCGGCCTACGACAAAAAAAGTCGCAGTAACATTTTCGTGTTTTAATAAATCCAGTAAAAGCGGTGTATAACGGACATCCGGTCCGTCATCAAAAGTTAAAACTAAAGATCTCATCGTGAAACGTACCTCCCAATGGTAAAGCAGCAGTCAGCTCATTTACAATCTCTGTCAAAGTACAGGCAGTATAGGCTTTTTTTAACTGGCGCATGCGCTGCTTGTAATGTTCAATTTGAGTACTATTACAGATGAGAGCGGCAATACGTTCTGCATCTTTTGCGTCATTTTCAAGAAAAAAGGTTCTTCCGATTTCGTGCTTTGAAATGAATGCGGCATTATATTTTTCCTGACGCATGGTCGGATTGAGGGCTAAAATCGGTGTTTCCGAGTAAATAGCTTCAAAGGTGGTTATTCCACCGGGTTTTGTGATGACCAGATCCGAGCACAGAAAATACGCATCGATATCTTTAACATAACCAAGAACATGGATGTTTTTAAATCGTCCATGGAGTTTACGGTATAATTTTTCATTTTTTCCTGTGATCAAAGTCATATCCGCCGGGACTTTCTCACTCAGATGTTGATAAAAATCCAGTCGTTTCGGAAGAAGCCCAAGCCCGCCGCCCATTAACAGGATTTTTGGTCGGGAATTTCTTTCAGCTTCCTGGTTTTTAAACCGTTGACGGACCGGAATTCCAGTGACGTAAATCTGTCCTTCAGGGATACCTTTCCGGGCAAAAAGTTGACGGACCTCTTCCGAGCCGACGGCATAGACATTCGTATGATTATTTATCCATTCGGAATGGGCGGTAATATCGGTGACACAGGTGATCAGTGGAATCGAAGAACCGCTTAAAGCTTTATAATAGGATACAGCTTTTGAAGCATAGGCCAGAACGGAGATAATCAGATCCGGCTTCTTATCATGAATCAGCTGATTCATGCGGATATAGCAGGCCAGGTCCGGTTTTTGAGAAATCGGCCGGTTTTCCGATGATTTATAGTGAAGGTTATAAAAAACTGTGCTGCGCCGGATCAGCGCAGAATAGCTGCCGTAAATGTATTTGGCACAGAATGGCGCCATATATTCAATCCAATCGATGATTTCTATATCGGATTCTCTGGAGGTGCATCGCTGTTCCGGATGTTCCCGGCAGAGTGTCAGTTCTTCTTTAATAGCTTCGGCGGCTTTCATGTGGCCCATGCCGAACTTACCCGTTAGTATAAGAATTTTCATAGTCATCTCCTCTTTTCTGGTTTCATTATAGCCAACAGATATGAGGATTCACCAACAGGTTTCTTACGTTTTTCTTTTGAAAAAATGTAAGAAAAATGAAAAAAGCTTCAATATTCTTAAATATTGAAGCAGATAAAACATAAAGTATAGTTACATTTGTTTTCGGACGACAGCATATTCATTATCATTTCGGTAGTAAGGACAACTATAGTGGTCATCGGAAAGCAGATGAGCATATTCATCCTCGTCCATGTCCATATCGCACATATAAGCCTCATCATCCTCATCGTAGGAATAATAAAGGCAGGTATCGCAGCTTGTTTGCGGTTGCTTTTTTTGCATTATACATCCCTCCAGAATGTATTTTAGCAAATTTTATTGCCGTTGGCAATGCGTTTGAAATTTGATAAAATAAGAATTATAGGAGGTCTTGTCATGAAAATAGATTATAAGAAAGAATATAAAGATTTGTATATGCCAAAAAAGAAACCATCAATAATCCAGGTTCCGGAAATGATTTTTATAATGGTGGACGGACAAGGGAATCCGAATACTTCCGAGAGTTACAAAAATGCGATAGAAATTCTCTATGGTTTATCCTTTACGATTAAAATGAGTAAAATGAGCGGGACTCAGCCGGAAGGCTATTTTGACTATGTGGTTCCGCCGCTGGAAGGCCTCTGGTGGGTGGATGACGCGGCTTTTGACGGACAGAATGTAACGGATAAGGATAGATTTTGCTGGACCTCTATGATTCGTCAACCCGAGTTCGTCACGGAAGAAGTTTATGAGTGGGCGAAACAAAGTCTTCAAAAGAAGAAACCATACATCGATTTTTTATCGACACGACTGGTTAAATTTACAGAAGGCCTGTGCTGCCAGGTTATGCACGTTGGGTCTTATGATGCAGAGCCGGCGACCATAAAAATGATGGAAAAATATATCGAAGAAAGCGGCTATGTTCAGGATATCAATCCCGAACGGCGTCATCATGAAATTTATCTGGGTGACCCGAGACGGACAAAACCGGAAAATTTAAAGACGGTCATCCGCCACCCGGTGCGTCCGCACATCTAAGCATTAAAAATACATAATGAATATGGAGGAAGTAAGGATGTCATTTTTATCAGAACTTTTTGGAACGGAGAAACCGATTATAGGGCTTGTTCATATTCAGCCGCTTCCGGGGGATCCTTTTTACAAAGGCGGCGGAATGGACGCGGTCGTCCGACGGGCGCGGGCGGATTTGGAAGCTTTGCAGAATGGCGGCGTTGACGGAGTACTGTTTACCAATGAATTCAGTATGCCTTATGAAAAACATGTGTCTTCGGTGACAATGGCGGCCATGGGCATGGTCATCGGAGCGCTGAAGTCATCCATTCGGGTGCCTTTTGGAGCCGAGGCGATTTTTGATGGAGATGCGACGATCGCACTGTGTGCCGCGACGGAGGCCGACTTTACCCGGTGTCTTTTTACGGGTGTTTGGGCCGGAGATTTTGGTATGGTGGACAGGGATATTGCGGTGACGCTGCGGCTGAAAAATGCGTATCGATTGGACAACTTAAAATTATTTTATTTTGTGACCAGTGAGGGAGACGCTTGTGTCGGCGGCAGAAAGACAGCGGATATTGCCAGTTCACTTCTCTTTAACTGTCGTCCCGATGCCCTCGTTGTTGGCGGCATGGCGGCAGGGCTCGGACCGGCCGGAAAGCTTCTTGAACAGGTGGCCGAAGTGGCGAAGGGGACGCCCGTTGTGTGTGGGACCGGATGTAAGAGGGAAAATATCGAATATGTTTTATCCCGGTGCAACGGCGCTTTTGTCGGTTCTTCTTTTAAAAGGGATGGTTTATTCGAAAATCCAGTTGATGAGCAGCGGGTTCATGAATTTATGGATAAAGTACGCATATTGAGAGGTGAAGCCTGATGGCCTGCTATCTTGGTATTGATATAGGAACCCGTGAGAGCAAGGGAGTTCTTGTAGATCATCGGGGAAAAATTCTTGCTATGGAAGTGATTGGACACGATGTGGATAATCCCCGGCCGGGGTGGTTTTCTCAGGACGCGGATACAATCTGGTGGGGAGACTTTTGTCGCCTCTCTCATTGGCTGATGGCCAGCGCTCAGGTGTCAGAATCGGAAATTGGCTGTGTGGGATTGTCGGCATTGGGGTGCGACTGTGTTCCTGTAGACAAGGAAGGAAAAGCGATTTTTGATGCCATTCTTTATGGCATTGACAGCCGTAGTCAGGACGAAATTGAATGGGTTTTGAAAAAATATGGTGAAGATGCGGAAAGGGTTTTCGGACATACACCGTGCAGTTCGGATGTAGCGCCAAAGATTATGTGGTTTAAAAATCACCATCCGGACATATGGGAGAAGGCTTACAAGTTTTTGACAGCGTCTTCTTATCTGTGCGGCCGGCTGACCGGAAATTATGTGCTGGATCCCTATCTGGCGGAAGATTTTTTGCCGCTTTATGATTTGAAAGAAGGGCGTATAAATTCCGAGGGCTGCCGGGAATTTTGCCGTCCGGACCAATTGGCCGATTTGCTTCCGGCAACAGCGATTGCCGGAACGGTGACGGAGACGGCTGCCAGGGACACCGGACTGCGTGTCGGAACACCTGTACTTACCGGTACAGGGGATTCGGGAGCAGAGGCAATTTCATCCGGAGTCTGTCAGCCGGGAGATATGATGATTCAGCTCGGTTCCACAGGCTATATGATCTATCTCAGTGATCATCAAATTGAAGAACCGCGTCTTTGGCCGGGAACCTTTATATTACCGGGAACTTATGGCATCTGTGCCGGAACAAATATGGCCGGAGCGTTGACTCAGTGGATGCGCGACCAGTGGTACAGGGACATTAACAATGAAAATGAGTCGCCGTTCCATCGAATGGAGATGGAGGCATCCGAGGTTCCGGCCGGAAGCGAGGGTTTGATCTGCCTGCCTTATTTTGCCGGAGAACGGACACCGGTGAATGACCCGAAAGCAAGAGGGGTGTTCTTTGGTCTGGAAACTCGACATACCCGGGGCCATATGGTGCGGGCGGGTATAGAGGGAATCTGTTATACGATTCGAAACAATGTGGAGCTAATGAAGGCCCATGGATTACCGATGCGTCGCATTTTTGCAGTGGGCGGTGGAACAAAAAATGCCCTCTGGCTCCAATGTCTGGCAGATATTCTTGAACAGGAAGTCTGCGTGCCCGCAGTATCTTTCGGGGCGGCTTATGGTGATGCATTGATGGCGGCGTTAGCCGGGGGAACTTTTGCCGACTGGAACGAACTTTCCACGAAGATACAGGTGAAAAAAACCTATATCCCGAATTCGGAAAATTTTTCGCTGTATCGGAAACAGGGAAAAATTTTCAACAAATTTTACGAAGCGACGAAGGACTATATGCATCAACTGTCCTGAGTCTATATACCTTATCGCGCGTAGCCTGACGGTGCGCGTCCGCCCGAAGGACATGAATTACGGGATGCTCCAAGGGTATAAAAAAAGCCCTCAACATTTCCTCATAAAACCGTTTCAAGGTTTGAGAAGGAAATGTTGAGGGTTATTTGATTTTATAATACCTTATTTAGAAAGTCTTTAAGCCGTGGATTTTTCGGATGAGCGAAAAATTCTTTTGGTTCATTCTCTTCCTGTATGACACCCTGATCGATAAAGATGACCCGGTCAGACACTTCGCGGGCAAAGCCCATTTCATGAGTGACAACGACCATGGTCATACCGTCTTCGGCCAGTTCTTTCATAACGTTCAGAACTTCACCAACCATTTCCGGGTCCAATGCGGAGGTTGGTTCATCGAATAAGAGGATATCCGGGTCCATGGCTAAGGCACGGGCGATAGCAACACGCTGCCGCTGGCCGCCGGAAAGGCGGACCGGATATTCGGCGGCTTTATCTTTCAGACCAACCCGGTCGAGAAGATTTAAAGCCCGCTCTTCGGCCTGGTCTTTCGGAATTTTTTTGACATTAATCGGTGCTGCGGTGATGTTCTGCATAATGGTCATATTACTGAATAAGTTAAAATTCTGGAATACCATACCGATTTTCTGCCGGATTTTATCAATATCGGCCTTCTTGGTGTTGATCTGCTGGCCTTCGAAGATGACTTCGCCGGCGGTTGGTTCTTCCAGACGGTTGAGACAGCGGATGAAGGTACTTTTACCTGAACCGGATGGGCCGATAACTGCCACGACTTCACCTTTATGTATATCAATATCAATGCCCCTGAGAACTTCCAGATGGCCAAAATGTTTTTTCAGCCCGCGTACCTGTAAGAGGGCTTCATCTGTTTTAACGTGTGACACTTGCGTTCAGCCTCCTTTCGATGTATGCGACAAGCTTTGACAGCGGGAATACCATAATAAAATAGATGATTGCCGCAATCACGTAAGGTTCCAGCGTCCGATAGGAGATGGAAACCACGTCTTTGGCACAGAACATCAGCTCGCTGATGCCGACAAGAGAGACAATGGAAGTCTCCTTGATAATGGATACGAATTCATTCATAAGCGCTGGAAGAATATTTCGGAGCGCCTGAGGAAGAATGACCATTTTTAATGTTAAACCGTGGGACATACCGAGACTTCTGGCAGCTTCAATCTGTCCGGAATCCACAGCGCCGATGCCGCTCCGGACGATCTCGGCAACATAGGCAGAGCTGTTGAGGACAAGAACGAGGAGTCCCCAGAAAAAGCTGTTGAAGTCCTTCATAAAAGGAACGTTAATTTTAATACCAAAAGCGGCTGCGCCGAAATAAATGACCATAACCTGAACCATTAACGGCGTGGAGCGGAAAATTTCGATATAGATGCTGATGAGCCATTTTAACGGCTTAATGTGGGACATTTTACCGAGAGCAAATATCGTTCCCAGAATGGTGCTGAGAATGACGGTGATCAGGGATAAGATCAGAGCCATCCGGGCGCCGCTGAGGAAATGACCGGCATATTGAGAAAATAATGAGGCCATCCGGCCTGCAGAGAATAAATCCATAAAAACCCTCCCCTGAAAAATATAAAAAAGGTGCTGCACGAAAGGCAGCACCTCATTGTGCGGATTATTCAGCTTCGCTCAGTGAGAGCTGAAGTTCAACAGCTTCTTCATACCATTTCTGCATGGAACCATCATCAATGTATTTCTGGATCAATTCATTGAGATAGTTTGTCAAATCCTCATTGCCCTTCATGGCTGCCGCGCAGTTAGCCGGTTCATCGCCATCAAGCATTGGAACGACGAAAGCGGTTTCCAAATCCTCATTTTGCTGAGCATAAGAATAAGCATTGTCATAATCCATGATGGCAATATCGATATTGCCTGCTTTCAGGTCCATAATCACATTTGGAATGGTTTCGAGATAACGTCCGGTACAATCTGGATAAAGCGTGTCGGCAACCTTCTGCTGGTAGCTTCCCTTCTGGGCGCCCATTGTCACACCGGCAACCATAGCGCTTTCATCTTTAAATTTATCTACGTCCTCTGCACGGACAAGAGACATCTGGCCGTTGGACAGATAAGACTGAGTGAAAGTGAAACTCTTCTGACGTTCTGCATCCGGAGTCAGGGCGGCGATAGCTACGTCATCAAGACCGGCCTGAACGCTTGGCAGAACTGAATCAAAAGCCATATCGTCAATGACCAGTTCAACACCCATATCATCGGCCATAGCCTGTGCCATCGAAGCTTCAAGACCGACGATATTGCCGTCCGCATCTTTGAAAGCATATGGAGCAAAGGTAGCTTCCGTAGCAACATGGAATACACCGCGCTTCTGAATTTCAGCAACGGAGTGGTATTCGATATCGGTTGCTTTGTATTCGGTATCCGAAGCGGCTGCTGCTGTTTCACCGGATTCAGCGGCAGCAGTTGTTTCAGCTTTAGTTTCTTTCTTTTCTGAACCGCCGCAGGCTGTGCACCCAAGGGCGAGAACCAGTGCGAGGGTTAATGCAAGACATTTTTTCATAATTTCTTCTCTCTCCTTTGATTTTAATATCGGCAAATCTTTTATGAATTTAATTTTAAATAGATATACTGTTAAAGTCAATAATCATTCACAAGTTTTTACGTTTTTTTACATATTTCTCAGGTGAGAATCATTGACTTTTCAGATAATTAATGGTATTTTATTCTGGTAAAATGAATGATTCTACCTTCCCTCACCACCGGGTGAGAGGGCAAAAAAGGGTATTCAAAACCTTGCCGTAGGTATAGTGTGCGAAATGCGTGCTACAAGGCGATGTTCTGAATACCTTTTTTACGATTAACATAAATAGAGGGGGGAAGATTTTTATGGAAAGAATGTCCGGCAGAGATATTACTGAGGGCAGTATTTGGAAGAACCTTCTGCTTTATTTTTTTCCGATATGGTTTGGTTCTATTTTTCAGCAGATGTATACGACGGTGGACGCAGTGGTCGTAGGCCGTTTTATTGGCAAGGAGGCGCTGGCGGCTCTTGGCGGTACGTCCAGTCTGCTGGTGGACTTATCGGTAGGCTTTTTTATCGGCGCTTCAGCAGGAGCGGGTGTTGTTATATCCCACTGTTATGGTGCGAGAGATAATGGACGCTTAAAATATGCGGTATACGCTTCCATGAAATTGTCTCTGGTCTGTGGCGCGGTTTTAACGGTGGCCGGAATTTTAGCGACGCCGACGGCGTTACGCTGGATGAATACACCGGCGGATGTCATAGATGGTGCAATGCTATACCTTCGGGTTTATTTTTGCGGTGTTATTCCATCACTTTTATATAATATGGGATCAAGTGTCCTCCGGGCGATCGGGGATGCGAAACGCCCGCTGTATTTTCTTATATTTACAACCGTTGTGAATGTTGGACTGGATGTTTTATTTGTGGCCGTTTTTAAAATGGGGATATTTGGTGCGGCTCTGGCAACGATTCTGGCTCAGGCCTCCAGTGCGGTTCTTGTATTGAAGACCCTTTTAAGCACAAAAGAGAGTTACCGGCTTGTACTCAGTGGATGCCGGGTTTATCCGGAGGTTTTTCGACAGATTATCAGGCTCGGACTTCCATCGGGTTTCCAGTACATGTTGTATACCGTATCCAATCTTGTCGTACAGGCAAAGGTCAATCTTCTTGGTACAGACGTGGCGGCAGCCTGGGCGGCCATCAGTAAGCTGGATGGCGTATTCTGGCTGACGATGACAGCTTTTGGAACAGCCATGACTACATTTACCGGTCAGAATTACGGTGCAGGAAAGATGGACCGGGTGCGCGGCGGAATGCATGCCGGCATTGGGATCTCAATTGGACTGACAGCCGGTATCTGTCTGCCGCTGCTTATCTTTTCACGGCAGCTCCTCGGTATTTTTTCAACGGATGAAGTGGTGTTGGCCCTGGGACTACAATATACATTTTTTCTTGTTCCTACATATTTTACTTATACAGGAACAGAATTGCTTGGCGGCGTCATCAAAGGTGCGGGAAACAGTTTTGTGCCGATGCTGATCACGGGCGTCAGCGCTTTTGCGATTCGGAGTCTTTGGGCCATGTTTGCACCGATGATCTGGCCGGGAATGAATACGATCATGTTGAGTTATCCTATTTCCTGGTCTGTGTCAACCGTTTTATTTATCATATATTATAATTTCGGTTCCTGGATGAAAACTGATGGAAAAAGCCGAAGAAACTAAGAGGAGGAATTGAATTGGCAGTAATTCACAGAAAGCAGCTTTCTGCTATGGGTATTCATTATTTATATTATCCTTTGGATTATATGCTGGACGCCCAGGCGAAAGCTGGATTTCAGACAATCGAGCTGGTAGGTATGGCTCCCCATTTTCTCATGGACCATACCGGCTTTCAGGATACGGCGCCGATACGGAAAATGGCGGAAGAGAAAGGGCTGACCATTGGCTGTTTCACACCGGAGTGCGCGGTGTATCAATATTTGATGTGTTCGCCGGAACCGGGATTTCACGAGCGGAGCATGGAATATTTTAAACGGGGGCTGGAAGCTGCCGAACAGTTTGGAGCAACGAAACTTCTGACGAATTGTATCGGCGGCGTCTGGGACGAAGAATATGACAGAGTGTATGAACGGGCGGTAAAAAGTCTGTCGCTGCTGGCGCCGACGGCCGCAGATTATGGGATTACCATTGCGGTGGAGACGGTTCGGCCGGAGGAAAGCAAATGCATCATTACCCTTCCTGAATTAAAGCAGCTTCTTCAGGACGTTTCCCATCCGAACATTAAGGCCGGACTGGATACGATTGCCATGGGCGTGGCCGGTGAGACGCCGGAGGAATGGTTTTCGGCTCTTGGAAATGACATTGTACATACCCACTTTGTGGACGGACGGCCCTATGGTCATCTGGTCTGGGGTGATGGACTATTTCCGTTGGGAAGTTATCTGGACGTTTTAAATAAATATCACTATGAGGGACTGATCAGTCAGGAAATTACAGATTTCAGATATTTTGAAGACCCGGCGGCGGCAGACGCAAGAAATTTCAGGGCCTTTGAACCTTATATTATAGAGGAAGGGGATGGGGCGGATGTGTGATATGAAGAAAAGAAAGATGACGAGAGCGACATCCGCACCGAAAATTCGGCGGGAGCAGGTGGCCGGCATGAATATTCATTATTTAAATTATTCGCTGGACTATTTTCTTGATGTACAGCAAAGACTTGGATTCAAATCTTTGGAACTGTGGTGCGGAGCGCCCCATGTCTGGCTGGATCATATGGGCTATTACGATGCGAAAGTCATTCGGAAAAAAATCCGGGAACGGGGACTCCAGGTGCGTGTGCTGACCCCGGAAAACTGCCTTTATCCTTATCAGGTAGCCGCCAGAGAAAAGGAACATGTGGAGCGCAGCTTTAAATATTTTAAAAACGGTATTGCTTTGGCAGAAGAACTCGGATGTTCTCTAATGGAGATTAATTCGGGATGGGGCTATCGTAATGAGGACAGCGAAGAGGCCAGGAAGCGGAGCGCAGATATGCTTTCACGGCTGGCTGAAGAGGCCGGGCGTCAGGGCATTACCCTTGTTATGGAATCGCTGCGGCCGGAGGAAAGCCAGATTGTGACGAATCTGGCTCAGGAAAAGCAGATATTACAAGAAGTCAACAGTCCATATTTGAAACCAATGGTTGATCTGTGTGCCGCCAGTGTGGCGGGAGAAACGCTGGCGGATTGGTTTGAAGCTTTTGGCGATGACCTGAAACATATGCACTTTATTGACGGAAATCCTTATGGACATTTAATCTGGGGGGACGGTACACACCATCTTGGTGAGGAAATCGCCGTAATGAATCAGTATGGATATTCGGGGCTGCTAGGACAGGAAATTACCGACGGACGATATTATGACAATCCGGCCGCTGCGGATTTCAGAAATATGAAAAATTTTGAAAGATATATAGATGAATAACAGGAGGAACATTATGGATGCAAAAAGCGTAATTCAACAGGTGAAAGAACAGAAAAATGAAATTCGTCAGGTTTACTGGGTGGCATGCGGAGGCAGTCTGGTGGATTTATATCCGGCCCATTGTATGCTGATGGCCGAAAGTACCCTGGTGGAATCTGGAATTTATACAAGTAGGGAGTTTATCCTGGCAACACCAAAAAAACTGGGTGCACACAGTCTGGTGATTCTCTGTAGTCATTCCGGCGGTACAAAGGAAACATTGGATGCGGCGGAACTGGGATTGTCGAAAAATGCTGCAGTTGTCATGATGACAAATCATCCGGGCAGCCCGGCGGACAGCGATCAATGGATTTCGTGGATTTATCCCTGGGGCGATAATCTGAAAACCTGTGAGATCCCGAGCGGAATCAGTCTTTCTCTGGCAGCAGAGCTTCTGGCAGCACAGGAAACTTTTGAAGCTTATGGCGCTTTAATGGAAGGCATTGAAAAGATGGATGAGATTGTGGCTAAGGCAAAAGTGCGTGTTCGTCGGGAATTGTGCGATCGTTTTGCACAGCTTTGTACGAAGCATCCATTTTTATATATTCTCGGAAGCGGCGCCAGTTTCAGTCAGACCTATGGCTTTGCTATCTGCAGTCTGATGGAAATGCAGTGGCAGCACTGTGCTTATATTCACAGCGGCGAATATTTCCATGGACCATTTGAAGTGACAGAAAACGGAGTATTCTATTTCCTTCAGAAGAGTTCAGGAAAATGCCGTCCGATGGATGAACGGGCCGAGGATTTCTTAAAGACCCATACAGACTGTCTGATGGTACTGGATGCTCTGGATTATGGTATGGATATCATTGACCCGGCGGTTCGGGATTATCTGGACCCGGTTCTGTTTTATCCGATGAACTGTGAACTCCGTTCGGCCCGCGGTAAGGTCTTTGACCATGATGTGGACTATCGGAGATATATGGGTAAAGTGGCTTATTAGGAAATGAGGTGCGGTATGACATATCCGGTAAAAGTTTTGGGATTCGGCGATAATGTGGTTGATAAATATGAACATTTAAAAATCATGTATCCTGGCGGAAATGCCGTAAATTTTGCAGTGTATGCAAAGCGGTTCGGAGCGGAGCGGAGCGCATACATGGGTATCTTCGGAAGCGACAGGGAGGCGGAACATGTCATTGGGTCTCTGGAGGCGGAGCAGATTGAACTTATAAAGTGTGTCCAGGTCATTGGGGAAAATGGTTGCTCAAAAAACACTGTTATTGACGGAGATCGGGTGTTTCTGGAAAGTAATGAGGGCGGCGTTCGCGGCGATATGCGTTATGCGCTGAATCGTTTTGATCTGGAGTATATTTGTCAGTTTGATGTGGTGCATACGGGAAATTATTGCTTTACGGAACGGGAGCTGCCCAAAATTAAAGCGACAGGCGTTCCGATCAGCTTTGATTTTTCTGATGATTCGGAGAATGCTTATATTGAAACGGTGGCTCCGTCGGTTACTTATGCATTTCTTTCATGTAATGATCTGGAGGCATCTGAAATTCGAAAAAAACTGGAATGGATACATTCTCTTGGTCCATCCTTTGTCTGCGCTTCCCGGGGGGCGGAAGGATGTATGGCCTTTGACGGAAGGCGGTATTATGTTCAGTCAGCCATGCCGGTTGAAAAAATGGCGGATACGATGGGCGCCGGGGACAGTCTTCTGACAGCCTTTCTGGTTGGTTATCTGACAGCCAAAAAAGATGGACAGACCGATGAGCAGGCTATTCCGAAGGCATTGCAGGAAGCCGCGGTTTTTGCTTCCCGGGTCTGTGGTATCGATGGCGCCTGGGGCTATGGAGTACATTATGATGACTGAGAAAAAGGTGGCGGCAGTTGGCTTTTGTTGCGTGGATATTTATGAAAATATAAATGAATGGTATGCCACAGGAAATGGCATTGACTGGGGCATTCATCTGCGCCGGATGGGGGTTCCGGTCAGTGCGGTGAGCGTGGTCGGAAAGGACGGTTACGGAGATGAAATGAAACGGACTCTGGCGTCGGAGGGGATAGATATTTCCCATCTCCGGACAGAGTCAGGGGCAACCTGTATTACCCGGATGGAACTTCATGACGGTACGGATCGGGTACATCTGGAATCCATTGATGGTGTTATGGAGCATTATGTGATCACGGATGAGGAGTTTCATTTCGTGGCGGAACATGAGTTGCTCCACACCGATCTGTTTGGGAATGTTTTGGATCATCTTCCGGCATGGAAGGCTGCCGGGGTGAAAATTCTCATGGATTTTTCCATATTTACAAAGAATCCGGAATATCATTGCATGGATATTTTTCCTTATGTTGATTATGTGTTCTTTTCAGCCGATGGGATAGAAAGGGACGGGCTCCGGGATTGGATGAAGGAAATCCATGCTTGTGGGCCTGAACTGGTAACCGCAACTCTGGGAGATGAAGGAAGTCTGTCCTATGACGGTCGTCAGTTTTATACTTGTGGAATCGTACCGGCGAAGGTGGTGAATACGGTCGGGGCCGGAGACAGTTATATTGCCGGTTTTACTTTTGGCCTGCTTCAGGGCGACTCTGTTCCTGCATGCATGGCACGGGGAGCTGAGCTTTCATCGCAGGTGATTTCTGGATTTAAACCTTATTAGATATTGAAGGGGAGAGATTTTTATGATTATCGATATGCATCTTCATCCGATTTTTTATAAACCAATCTGTGAGGACGCAGAAGAGCTGGAATTTCGAAAAAATAGTTTTGGCGTCTGGAAACAGGGACCAATGGAATGGGATGAAGTCTTTGTAGAAATGGATTACGGCGGCATCGAGAAGTCAGCGCTGCTTCCGCTGGATATTACGACAACCGAAGGCGGATATATAGTAACGAATGAACAGGTGGCGAGACTTCAATCCATCTATCCGGACCGTCTCATCGGTTTTGCCAGCGTGGACCCGCATCGCCCGGATGCAAAAGAAGTATTACGCCACGCCTTCGATGACTTGGGTCTTCAGGGGCTGAAACTGAATCCGTCGAAACAGAAATTTTATCCGGCGGAAGAATTGCTGGAGCCGATTTATGAAATTTGTGAGAGCCGGAATAAACCGATCATTTTTCATGCGGGAACGTCCTGGGAGCCGAATACGCCGGCTGAATATTCCCATCCGCTGGCATTTGAGAAAGTTTTCATCCGTCATCCGGAACTGCGCTGCTGTCTGGCTCATTTTGCCTGGCCGTGGGTTCGGGAAATGGTCATGCTGATGATTAAATATCCGAATGTTTATACGGATACTTCGGTTTTATATATGGATTCACCGGAAGAGTCGATGGAGCGGCTGTTTACCGTGGATATGGGACCGCGCTGGTATGAGCGTGGGTTTGGCAGGCAGGTCATGTTTGCGTCGAATACGCCGAGATTTCGGGCATTTAAACTGAAACGGGCGCTGGATAAGATTCCGATGAGGGAATCGGCGCGAAAAGACCTTTATGCGGGAAATGCAATACGGTTCTTAACCGGAGAGAGGTAGAAAATATGGTTGTTTTAAAAAAAATTCATCGTTTGAGCAAAAGTGTGGAAGAATATATGAATATAACGGAAGAGGTGCATCGCATTGTTGAAGAAAGCGGTGTTAAAAATGGCCATGTAGCAGTGCTTACGGCACACACGACAACGGGAATTATGGTAAATGAAGCACTGCCGTGTGTCGAGACGGATATCAGCGAAATGCTGGAACGAATGGTACCGCTGGATGTGCCTTATGCCCATGCTCATTTTCTTCCGGATTACGGCGCCACCGGCAATAATTCTCAGGGTCACTTAAAAAGTATGCTGATGGGAAACCATTGTATGTTCCCTGTTATTGATGGAAAAATTGTCTGCGGCGGAGCCCAGGAAATATATCTGGTCGATTTTGACGGACCGCAGGCGCGCACCGTTTATGTGGAAGTTATGGGTGAAGCCTGATTATTAATTACAAATATGAGCATGGATTTCTACAATTTGATGCATACATTCTCTGGTTTGGCAGATAATAAATCGAAACATTAATGATTACGTTATATGGAGGAGTTTTTATATGAAAGCTACGGGAATTGTGAGGAGAATTGATGATTTAGGCCGGGTTGTCGTACCAAAGGAAATTCGTAAAACGCTGCATATTCGGGAGGGAGATCCATTGGAGATCTTTACGGACCGTGAAGGTGAAATTATATTGAAAAAATATTCTCCGATTGGAGAATTGGGGGCATTTGCCCGTCAGTATGCGGAAGCTCTGGCTCATAGTACAGGACATATAGTGAGTATTACGGACCGGGATAATCATATTGCCGTAGCCGGAAACGGTAAACGGGAATTGATGAACAAGGCGGTGAGTAAATCTCTGGATGGTGTAATTGAAAAACGTAAGCTGGTTTCAGCTTCCAGTTCAGAGAAGGATTATGTGCCCCTTATTGAAAGCGAGGGGGAGTCTTATGCGCATCAGGTCATCTGTCCGATTATTTCGGAAGGTGATGCCATTGGTTCGGTGATTATTGCGAGCAAGGATGAAAAGAATGTCATGGGTGATGTGGAAAAGAAACTGGCGGCTGCCGCAGCCGGTTTTCTTGGACGGCAGATTGAACAGTAGCCGGATGACAAAGTGTGGATAAAATGCAGGCTGAGATGGGACAAAAAATAGGGAAAAATGGCACTGTTTCAGCCTGTTTTGTTTGACTTCCAATGAAAAATATATTACAATATTTTTCATAGGGGAGGGGATAAAGCAATGGAAGAAATACTGCATCATCTTTTACACGAGGTTGTTACATATTCGGCGATGGGGTTTGAGTGGATTGGCGTTATCATTGTTGCAATTTCCGGTGTTCGTGGTGTGATTGAATTATTTAAAAAGAATCCGGATATTGACTTGCATCTGAGTCAGGGCATGGCAGTGGCTTTGCAGTTTATGCTCTGCGCCGAAATTGTCAAGCTGATTACGATTGGTGATTTGACAGATATCATTTTAGTACTCGGCATCGTAGTTTTGCATATTGCAATCACATTGCTTGTTGCTTATGAGCTGAAACATAAGAAACATGAACGGCATGAGCGGCACGAATATCGTGAGAAGAAACTTCACGAACAGCAGATTCATGCGCAGCAGCTCGAAGGACAGGGGGCTAAAGCTTCAGATGCGCCAAAAGAGTAATAAAATATAGAATGAAAACGGTAAGAGACTATCATTTTCACCACATTCGGTGATAGTGATAGTCTCTTTGAGCAATAGGAAGCCGGCGATGTCCGGAAGTAAAATTATAAGAGGTCAGGCATGGATGTACATGAATTATTACTAAAAGTTCAGAATAAAGAAATGGATTTAAATGCAGCAGAAGAATATTTAAAGAAATTACCGTATGAAGATCTGGGCTTTGCCAAGCTGGATCATCATCGGGCGTTGCGTTCCGGTTTTGGTGAGGTCGTTTATTGTGCGGGAAAGACGACGGAGCATCTGGTAAAGATTTTCCAGAGTTTCAGTGAGCGTAAAAGCAATGTTCTTGGCACGCGGGCATCGAAGGAACAGTATGAGGCCGTTCGAGCCGTGCTTCCGGAAGCCGTTTACGAAGAGCTTTCCAGGACGATTTATCTGCAGTATCATGTGCCGGAATTAGAGGGGCGGATCGCAGTATGTACCGGTGGAACTTCGGATATTCCGGTGGCGGAAGAAGCGGCTCGGACAGCGGAATTTTTTGGATGTTATGTGGACCGGATTTATGATGTGGGTGTGGCAGGTATTCATCGTCTGCTTTCCAGGGTGGAGACGATACGCAAGGCAAATTGTGTGGTGGCGATCGCCGGAATGGAAGGGGCGTTGGCAGGAGTCATCGCCGGACTTGTGGATAAGCCGGTCATCGCGGTGCCTACATCTGTCGGCTATGGGGCAAATATGCAGGGAATGTCGGCCTTATTGACAATGATCAATTCCTGTGCCGAAGGTGTGGCGGTTGTCAATATTGATAATGGATTTGGCGCTGGCTATATGTCTGCTCAGATTAATCGGCTGGCGATTGGAGCTAAAGAAAAATGATTTATGCAATCACGAACCGGAAATTGATTTCCGGGGGAGAGGAAGTTTATTTTAAGCAGATTGAAAAGATAGCGGCGGCAAAGCCGGATGGGATGATTCTCCGGGAAAAAGACATGGCGCCGGAGGATTATGAGGTTTATGCGAAACGGTGTCGGGAGATTTGCGGTGCCTGGGAAACACCACTGATTCTCAATCATTTTTGGAAGATTGGGGAAAAGTTAGATATTCGGCGACTGCATCTGTCTATGCCGGTATTTCGGCAGATGGCCGGAGATGCAGATGGGATGGTGGAAACGTATCCGGTCGGGAAGGCGGATGTCTTTAAGGCATGGAAACAGGTTGGCGTATCGGTTCACAGCCGGGAGGAAGCTGTTTATGCAGAAAGACGTGGTGTGGATTACCTGATTGCCGGTCACATATTTTTGACGGATTGTAAAAAAGGCGTTCCGGCCAGAGGACTGGATTTTTTGAAAGAGATATGTGCGTCTGTGGAGATTCCTGTGTTTGCCATTGGCGGTATGAATCTTGAGCATGGACGTATGGCGATGGAAGCGGGGGCTTCTGGCGTATGTATGATGTCAGAGCTCATGGAAAGTGATGCGCCTGGGGAAATCATTAAAAGATTTTCTGGACGCTCCGAATAAAGGATGGTAGAATGTAAGTGACTATTTAATGCAAGGAGGAGACACATTATGTTAATTAAAGCAGAAAACACAGCAGCAATCATTGTCGACGTTCAGGAGAAATTGATGCCTGCTATGTTCAATCAGGAAGAAGTAGAAAAAAATGTTAATCGTTTAGTTGCTGGTTTGAAATTATTGGAAGTCCCAATGATCGTAACACAGCAGTATACAAAAGGTATCGGTATGACGATTCCTTCTGTGATCGAAACCTTTGGTGACGATTTTAGTTATATGGAAAAGACAAGTTTTGGTGTTTACGGGGAAGCGCCGATCAAAGAAGCAATTGACGGCCTTGGAAAGAAAAATATTATCGTTTGCGGTACAGAAACTCACGTATGCGTGCTTCAGACATGCATCCAGTTAAAAGAAGCGGGATACCAGCCGATACTTGTAACCGATGCTGCAGGTTCCAGACATGCGGAAGACCGTAAGTTTGGTATTAAGAGAGCCATTCAGGAAGGTGTTATCGTAACAACTTATGAAGCGCTTCTTTTTGAGTTAATGGGAGGTTCTACCTGCCCCGTATTCCGCCAGATTTCTAAAATCGTAAAATAATGCGGTTTATTATTTCACCGGCTAAAAAGATGAATGAGACTCCGGATATCCTTGAATTTCAGGGATACCCGGAGTTTGTTAAAGATGCGGATATTCTTCGGGAGTATGTGGCGGGACTCTCCTATGAAGAAGCAAAAGCGCTCTGGAAATGCAACGATTCGATTGCCGAATTGAATTTTGAACGATTCCGCTGGATGGATCTGCGGCGGAATCTGACCCCGGCCGTGATGTCCTATGAGGGAATTCAATACCAGTATATGGCTCCGTCGGTTATGGACGAGGCTTCCCTTGATTATCTCCAGGAACATTTGCGGATTTTGTCCGGATTTTACGGGATGCTTAAGCCTATGGACGGCGTCGTTCCTTACCGGCTGGAAATGCAGGCCAGATTAAAGCCGGAATTACAGATACAGCGTCCGTCAGAAAATTCGACAGATGTGGAAGAGGGAACTTATAAAACATTGTATCAGTTTTGGGGCAGACGGCTGGCGGACGCGTTGTTCCGGGAAACGGATATTATCGTCAATCTGGCGTCTAAGGAATACAGTAAGGCCATTGCTGCTTATCTAACACCACAGATTCGGTTTATTACCTGCATTTTTGGAGAATATAAAGGTGGAAAGATTATTGAGAAGGGCACCTTTGCCAAAATGGCCCGGGGTGAGATGGTCCGCTTTATGGCGGAACAGCAGGCCGAATCTCCGGAGACTATGAAAGAATTTGATCGGCTTGGATATCACTTTGCACCCGAAGCGTCTGATGAAAAGACCTATGTGTTTGTGAAATTATTCGGAGGATGAAGCAGAATGGATATTAAGAAAACGGATATGTTGCTGGTCGTTGATATGCAGAATGTCTATCTGCCTGGGCAGAAGTGGACGTGTGACCGGATTCAGGAAGCCATAAAATATATTACAAAACTGGTTAGAACTTTTCCAGAGACCCAGGTGGTTTATACAAAATATATTGCTTCAAAAGACCCGAAGGGCGTGTGGGCTGAGTATAACCGTCTGAATGGGGAAGTAAATGTGAATCAGTGGCTGAATGAATATGTTGACGAACTCAAACCCTATTTAAACGAGGGCAACACCTATGTAAAATCCAAATATTCATGCTGTGAAAATCCGGAACTGCGAGAACGGGTCCGTTGCTGTGAACGGATATTTATTGCAGGCGTGGTGGCGGAATGCTGTGTATTATCTACAATCTATGATTTGATTGATATGGGAAAAAAAGTCGTTTATCTTTCTGAGGGCATTGCCGGAGAAACCAGAGAAAAAGAAGAGATGGTGAAAAATATATTGTCGGGACTTTCGCCATTACATGTGATCTTTCAGTCGTAAGAAGTCGGAAATTTGATGTGTAATTTATCAGAATATGTTTGGGAGCAAGGAATTCAGGCAGGAATTCAAACAGGCCGTGAAGAGGCTAAACGGACAATCGTAGAAAAACTTTTGGGCACGGGATTGGTGTCCGATGAAGTTATCATGGAGGCAGCCGGGATAACGAAAGAAGAGTTAGAGAAGATCAAGAATCCCCTGATTTTGAATGATTTATAGAATATAGAAGATATGTATCGTAAAAACGCAGTTGTCACAGAAGCGGCAGCTGCGTTTTTTCGTAAATGGATATTTAGATTAGTTTTTAGAAGCGGAAGTCCCGTTTGCCATCGGCAATATCTTTCAGGTATTCACGGGTGATTTCGCGGACTTTGTCGCTGGCGACGTTGTCCAGTTCTCTTTGGATTAACTTTTCGCCGTCTTCCCGGGTTTTATCTGAAGCATAGTCCATGAGGTATTCCTTGAGGGTCATGAGAGCGTTCGGCTGGCAGCAGTTGGAAATCTGTCCGGCTTTTAAGAGGGACATGAAGCGGTCGCCAGTGCGTCCTTCACGGTAGCAGGCGGTGCAGAAACTTGGGATAAAGCCCATTTCCAGAAGCCAGTCAATCACTTCATCCAGACTTCTCCGGTCGGTAACGTCAAACTGGGCGGAGTTTTCTTCTTCCGGTTCGGGTTCTACATAGCCGCCGACGCTGGTGCGGGAGCCGCCGCTGATCTGGGAAACACCGAGCTGCAATACCTTTTCGCGGACCCGTTTGGATTCCCGGGTGGAGATAATCATGCCGGTGTATGGTACGGCGATACGGATTAAAGCGACAATTTTCTCGAAAATATCATCCGGGATAGCATTGGAAAAGTCGCTGACATCGATATCATCCGCCGGGCAGACACGAGGGACACTGATTGTATGGGGACCTACGCCCTGAGCCGCTTCCAGATGTTCGGCATGCATAAGGAGACCGACGAAATCATAGCGGTACATGTTCAGGCCAAAAAGGACGCCGATGCCCACATCGTCAATACCGCCTTCCATGGCCCGGTCCATAGCTTCTGTGTGGTAGGCATAGTTGCTTTTTGGGCCGGTCGGATGCAGTTCTTCGTAGCTCTTTTTATTGTAGGTTTCCTGGAACAGGATGTAGGTGCCAATACCGGCTTCCTTTAATTTGCGGTAATTTTCCACAGTTGTAGCCGCAATATTGACATTGACACGACGGATGGCGCCGTTTTTATGCTTAATACTGTAAATAGTGTCAATACATTCCAGAATGTATTCAATCGGATTGTTGACCGGATCCTCTCCCGCTTCAAGAGCCAGACGTTTATGGCCCATATCCTGAAGGGCGATAACTTCCCGGCGAACCTCATCCTGAGTCAGTTTTTTACGGGCAATATGTTTGTTTTTTGCATGATAAGGACAATAGGTGCAGCCGTTGACACAGTAGTTCGAGAGATACAGCGGCGCAAACATAACGATGCGGTTGCCGTAAAAGCGGTCTTTGATCTTTTTGGCCAGATGAAACATTTTTTCAATTTCATCCGGCAGATCACATTCCAGAAGAACGGCGGCTTCCCGGTGACTGATGCCCTTCATGTTTTCGGCTTTTTTTAAAATTTCATCAACAAGTTCCCGGTTATTTTTATTTTCTCGGGCATATCGAAGGCAGTCCTGAATTTCCTCATCATTAATAAATTCTTCGGCTTTCAGTGATTTTACATCATACATAAAAATTTTCTCCTTTTCATTGGTTAAATCTTAGAATAAACCGTCTTGGTACTTACATCAGGAATCATCCCCAGTTTGCCGGAAAGGGCGCTGATGACATTTTGCGGAGCATCGATGACAATACTGATAATGGACAGTTCCCGTTTTGGATAAGGAATCCCCATGCGGCCGAGAATGTATGGAGAATATTCGTGAAGAATGTCATTGATTCGAGGCGCAGCCTCCGGATTTTCTACGATGATGCCGATAACGGCAATACGTGTGTCCATAAAAACCTCCATTTTAAATTTAAAAACCCTGTCCGTAAAATGCCGGACAGGGTAAGGGTAGACATATTATGCTACAATTCATCCTTATCTTCGCTTTCGGGCGTACCCTGAGGTTCAGCAGGTTTATTTGTTCTATTGTTTCTGGTGGATTTGCCGGGAGACGTATCTTACGGCGCACCTTTTTATTTACGCGAGCAACGAGCCAAGCAGCCGCACTTGTGCGGATATTTGGCGAATGTCGCGATAACGAGTGAAACTCGCGAAGCGTGTTTCATCTCGTTTAGTATAAGAAAATTTTTCTCAAAAGTCAATGGGAATGGAAATCAATCTATTGAGATATTTTATCTGCCAGACGCATCTTTTTATATCCCATGGCAACCAGAATTTCATCCCATTTCTCAAACAAAGAAGTTCGGGCCAGAGGAATAAGTTTTTGCTCTGCAATAATATTATAATCGTCGGGCACATAATCTAATTCAAAAATAATGTCTGCAGTAAGTTCTGCTTTTAAATCATCTGTTGGCGTGGCTAAGAATAATTTTATGTTTAATAGTACACTGTTATTTTCAATATCCTGAGGCGTTTTTAATTTGGCCTGACAGCTGAGCTTTAAGTCAATACTGTTTTTAATTTCACGGGATATGGTAATATGTGTGCTGATAATTTTTTGATCAATTATTTTTGCATTAATTTCCGACATATGTGATCTTCTCCTCTGTAGTAAAAATAGAATCATCATTATATAATGTTTGGATTCTGTTATCTATTCCGCTCTCCCAATTCATGTGTTGTGTTGCATATGGAATATAGATGATTGTTTCTTTAAAATTTTTGGCTTTATTAAAAGAGTTTTCAATGGCCTGTGTAACGTATTGATTTAACGTGATTTTTTGATTTGCTGCGGCTAGTGCTGCTTTTTTATGAAGAGCCGGAGGAATTCTGACATTAAAAGATCCCTTGAACTCTTTATCCGGACTTTTACCGATTTTTTTACACAGTTCCAGATAGTTGTCGATGCATTGTGTAAATGTTGCTTTTAATTCGTCAATGGATGTTCCGTGAAAATTCAACGAATCTGCAATGCCGAATACTTCCCCGACAAATATATTATCTTCTGCATCATATTCAATGGATGCGTGATACCCTTTATATTCTAACATTGAATTCATTTAATCACCTTCCTGCAATTTATTTGAGTTCGCCGATATCCTTTAAAAATTGTATCGTTTTTTTTATTTGATAAGTATATAATTCATTTCCGGGATGGGGTTCATCAAATTGTAATATACGCATCGTTTTTTTGTGAACAAAACCAATTCCGGATCCCCGGCCTCCGGAAAATTTATCACAGCCGCATTTTCCCATAAGGATATCCAGTTCCCTTTTTGAAAAATTTTTAGGTATGGGTTTTCTGCATAGTTTATTAAGCAAATCACTTTTCTTAGGCATCTATATGTATCACCACCATTGTTAGCAACTAATTTTTAGTTGCTTAATTATACCACAATGAAATGAAGATAGCAATACATTTTGTTTGACAAAATAAGACAGGCAATCTTTGATTTTTGACTATCAAATTGGATGCCTGTCTTATATCTATGTTAATTAATGATGGAAGTTTGCAGATTGACCGTTTTCAATAGCTTCCAGAAGTCGGATTGCCCGGGCATATTTTTCGAACCTCCGGGCCATTTTTTCGTCCACCCAATCCAGTCGGGTAGAATCTGAATTATGTCGGAGGTCCGCCAGTTTGACTTTGCGGGCCAGAGGGCAGGTGGAGATTCGGGAAATGTAATCCATATAGTCTTCCGCCGGGTTATGAGTCAGGAGGGTCAGGGCCGTCAGTATGTCTTCATGAAAGCCTTCGCGGGCCAGATCATCGATGGTCAGATCGGTATCTTCAACCACATCATGGAGCAGTGCGGTAATGACGGAATTTTCATCAGTCATTGATTCGGCCACATGCATCGGGTGATAGATATAAGGAAGCCCGGTTTTATCTACCTGCCCGGCATGGGCATCATAAGCAATCCGCATGGCTTTTCGAGTCATAGGAGTGTAGATCATGGTTTAATCCTCTTTGCGGTGTTTCCAGATTTCATGGGCAAGGTTTGGAATGGAGAATTTTTCCGATGGGCGGAAACGACGTCCATTCAGGAAAACGCCCTTGATTTTTGTTGTTTTGATTTCCTCTTTTGGAATGGAAAGGATATCTTTATCCAAAACAAGGAAGTTGGCTTTTTTACCTTTTTCCAGACTGCCGTAATAATTATCGTCAAAGGCGCTGCGGGCCGGCCAGATAGTATAGGTTTTCAAAGCTTCCATCGGGGTCAGGGCCTGCTCAGGATTCGGGTGGTTACAGCAGATATGGATACCTTCAATAGGGTCCGGAATGGTGCAAGGCGCATCACTGCCGGAAGTAACGAGCAGTCCGGCATGGATCATATCCCGGAGCGGCAAAATCTGTTTTGCACGTTCGCCGAGGATGGATTCCAGATAGGCTTCCGGTTCCTGAGGCCAGTCTAAAAAGGCTGGTTGTACGGCGATGGTAATGCCAAGCTCTGCAGCTTTTCGGATAGCTTCGGCGTTCATCAGATCACCGTGAATCAAAATGTGGCGTGCATCTTTGCGCGGATAATCTTTTAATGCAGTTTCGTAGGCGTTTAATGCCTGTGTCACAGCCGCGTCACCGATGGCATGCATCGTGATCTGAAGTCCGGACCGATTGGCTTTGATACAGAAATCATTGACTTCTTCCTGAGAATAGGCAAGGAAACCCTTATTATCCGGGCAATTGGTGTAGCCTTCGGACAAAGCAGCGTCCTCCGAACCAAAGCAGCCGTCCAGCGCCAGAGAGAAACATCCGCCGATATGGGCCATTTTCCGTTTGACAACCTTATCCACATCCATTGTCTGGAAAAAGACGGTAAACTTCTGAGGCAAAGCCCGGCGGACAATATTGATCGTATCAATGTCAATATCGTTTTTATAGCCTACGCCTTCCACGGTATGTATGTAGCCAATACCTTTGGAAGCAAGGCTTTCTGCCGCATCCTGCATGCCATGGAGCAGAGTGATCGGGGACACCTTCTGTGTGATAAAGTTGACGCCTTTGTAGAAAGCATTCTGATAGAGCCATCCGGTAGCAGAATCAAAGCCCGGATCAGCCAGAACTTCCAGAGGAAAGAGGTCGATCAGAGCGGAGTTGGCAACGGCAGCATGACCGTCATATTTAACGATGAGTAATGGCAGGTCGGTCATAGCATCCAGATCTTTCATTTCTGGCAGACGTTTTTCCACGACAGTGTGGGCGCTGCAGCCGTAGGCCGGAAGAAACCTGGCCTTTGGATGGGTGTCTGTCCAGGCGCGGAGCATGTCGCCCATTTCCTCAAAGTTTTTAGCGTTCCGCACATCGACTGTCGTACGGAACAGGGCGTAACTTTCAAAGTGCATATGGGTATCTGAAAATGCAGGTACGATGGTACAGCCATGCATATCAATTTTCGGGCAATCTGCCAGGTTTTCCGGGATATTGTCGCCGGTATACGCAATCTTATCTCCATCGATAGCCATGACAGAAAAACAGGTATTTTCTTCATCGCAGGAAATAAAATGGCCGTTTGTTAAAACTTTCATAAAATCGTCCCCTTCCTAATTCAATGATTATTTTCATTATACTCCAAAAAACTGCCGGGGGAAAGATAGTTTTCATTGACAATTCTTAGGTTTAGGTATTACAATAAACGGTAAGTTAAAAGGAGGAATAAAGACATGAAAAAAATGACAAAAGTAATGAGCATGGCTTTGGCAGCTTCTTTAGTTGTTGCTTCTTTGACAGCCTGCGGCGGCGGTGAGAAGAAAGCGGAAACAAAAGCAGCAGAAACAAAAGCAGCTGGAGAGACAACAGCAGCTTCCGCAGATGGCGATGTATTTTTGATCGGCGGTATCGGACCTGTGACAGGAAGTGCAGCTTCTTACGGAAACTCTGTAAAACAGGGCGCTGAAATTGCAATTAAAGAGATCAATGCAGCTGGCGGCGTAACCGTTGGTGACAAGACGTACACACTGGATATGGTATTTGCCGATGATGAAGCTACAGAAGATAAAGCTATTCAGGCTTATAACTCTGTTATGGACCAGGGCGCTCAGGCGATTCTTGGCTGTGTAACAAGTGGCGCTTGTATTGCGATCACAGATTTAACAGCAGCAGATGGCATCTTACAGATCACACCATCCGGTTCTGCTATGGATTGCACAAAGAATGATAATGCTTTCCGTATCTGCTTTACTGACCCGGCTCAGGGCGTAACAATGGCAGATTTGGCGGCTGAAACTCTTGGATACAAAAAAGTTGCTGTTATTTACAATCAGTCTGATGAGTACAGCACAGGTATCAGAGAAGCATTTGAAAAAGAGTTTGCAGCTAAAGGCGGCGAGATCGTTGCAAGCGAAGCTTTCTCAAACGGCGATGTTGACTTCAATACACAGTTGACAACAATCAAGGGCACAGATGCAGAAGCTATTTTCATTCCTGCTTACTATCAGGATGCTACATACATCACAAAACAGGCTCAGGATATGGGTATGGAACTTCCATTCCTCGGCAGTGATGGATGGGATGGTGTTCTTGGAACAGTTACAGATCCTGCAACGATTGAAGGCGCAATCTTCTTAAGCCCATTCTTCGCAGCAGATCCGTCTGAAAACGTAGCAGCATTCGTAGCAGATTATAATGAAGCTTACGGTGCAACACCTGACCAGTTCGCAGCAGATGCTTATGATGTTGTTTACACGATCAAAGCGGCTATGGAACAGGCCGGTTCTGTTGAAAGTGCAGATTTGATCGCAGCTATGACAGAAATCACTGTTGATGGTCTGACAGGCGACGGCATCACATGGACAGCAGAGGGTGAACCAAACAAAGGAAGTAAATTTATCCAGATTGTAGATGGTGCTTACACATTATATGAATAATTTTATCTGACAGGCTTGTGTCGGATTGAAAGAGACGCCGATGTCCCGAAACAGGGATATTGGCGTTTTCTTCATGGATCACAGCATGCGGTTTTATTTTTTTCGTGTTTTCCTGACAAAAATTGGATTTTTATGCATTAATCCTTGCAAGTGAGAAAGGATTATATTAAAATATATAGTTAATTCGGTAATACAAAAAATAGAAAGGTGGAGGGTAATGAGTCTGATTAATAATCTTGTGGAGCAGTTAATCAACGGACTGAGGACGGGGAGTATTTATGCCCTGATTGCCCTGGGATATACCATGGTTTATGGTATCGCAAAGATGATTAACTTTGCTCATGGGGACATTATTATGGTAGGTGCATATGCACTTTATGTATTTGCGGCGTTATTGGGTCTTCCGGTGCCGGTATGTATTTTATTGACCATTATTGTCTGTGCGGTTCTCGGAATTACGGTGGAACGTATTGCCTACAAACCGCTGCGTAATGCGCCGTCGCTGGCGGTACTGATCACAGCGATCGGTGTAAGTTACTTTTTACAGAATGTTGCGTTGATCATATTTAAAGCAACGCCGATTCCTTTTGGTTCGGTGATCAAAGTGCCATCGATAAAAATCGGGGGTATTCATATTTCCGGAATTACGATCGTAACTTTGATCGTAACGGTGATCGCCATGGCGATTCTGACCTGGTTTATCAATAAAACAAGGGCGGGAAGCGCTATGAGAGCCGTATCCGAAGATAAAGGCGCAGCCGCTCTGATGGGGATTAATGTAAATAAAACAATCTCTATGACGTTTGCTATCGGTTCGGCTTTAGCGGCGGTGGCCGGTATTTTGTTTATCTGTCAGTATGAGTCTCTGTCTCCGACATTGGGGGCACTGCCAGGAATCAAAGCTTTCGTTGCTGCGGTCCTGGGTGGTATCGGAAGTATTCCGGGAGCAATGCTTGGCGGCATTGTGCTTGGAATTATCGAGAGCTTGTCGAAAGCTTATATTTCCACTCAGCTTGCAGACGCCATTGTTTTTGGTGTGCTTGTTGTCGTTTTACTGGTAAAACCATCCGGTTTACTTGGTAAGATGAAAGCAGAGAAAGTGTAGGTGGCTGTTGTGAATAAGAAAATCAATAAATCAGTAATTATAAATATCATTATGGCGATTGTTGCCTATGGCATTGTTATGGCTTTGATCTATGGTGGATTTCTCGGACGTCAGGCAATGTCCATTATTATTCCGTGTTGTATCAATGTTATGCTGGCCGTATCCCTCTGTCTGCTTGTAGGATTCCTTGGAGAACTGACACTGGGACACGCCGGATTTATGTCTATCGGAGCATATGCAGGAGCGCTGACAACCAATGCTCTGAATCTCCCTCCGATGGTTGAACTGTTGATCGGTCTTTTGGTCGGCGGTATCGTTGCGGCCGTGTTCAGTTTGATCATTGGTCTGCCGGTACTTCGTTTGAAGGGAGATTATCTGGCGATCGTTACCCTGGGCTTTGGTGAGATCATTAAATCTGTCATTAACTTTTTAGGTTTTACAGGCGGCGCAAAAGGACTTTCTGGTATCGGTACTTACAGCAATTATAAAAACTTTACATTTGTTTATATCTTTGTTTTGCTGACGATTCTTGTCATTTCCAACCTGGTAAGATCCAGACATGGCCGTGCGATCTGCGCGGTGCGTGACAACTATATTGCTGCGGAAGCTGTTGGGATTAAAGTCAGCAAGTTCAAAACAATGGCCTTTGTTATTTCCGGTTTCTTTGCCGGAATGGCCGGTGTATTTTATGCTCATAATGTAGGTATTCTGAAACCGGGAAATTTTGACTATAACAAATCTATTGAGATTCTTGTTATGGTCGTACTTGGCGGTATGGGAAATATTAAAGGCGCGATTGTTGCGGCTGTTATCCTGACAGCGCTTCCGGAAGTCCTTCGCAGCGCAGCGGATTTCCGTATGCTGCTCTATGCGATCGTGCTGATCGCAATGATGCTCTTTAATAATTCTAAGTTCCGTACGGTTATGATCGAGAAACGAAATCTTAAAAAAGCAATGAGCATTCAGAAGGAGGGCGAATAAGATGGCTTTACTGGAAGTTAAACATCTGGGAATATCCTTCGGCGGCCTTCGTGCTGTGGATGATTTGAACATGAGTATTGAGCAGGGAAGTCTGGTTGGCCTGATCGGACCGAATGGCGCCGGAAAGACTACGGCGTTTAACCTGTTGACCGGTGTGTATGCGCCGAGTGAAGGAACCATTGTATTGGATGGTGAAAGTCTTGTCGGAAAAGCGCCGACAGAAATCTGTAAGTCAGGTATTGCGAGAACCTTCCAGAATATTCGTCTTTTTACTAAAATGACAGTGTTGGACAATGTGAAAGTAGCCCTTCATAACCATGTAGAATATAGTCTGGCTGAAAGCTTTTTCCATTTGGGGAAATTCTCCAAAAGGGAAAAAGAGATGGATGAGCGGGCCATTGATATATTAAAGGTATTTGATCTGGATGGACAGGCGGATGTTCTGGCATCAAATTTGCCTTACGGTAAACAGAGAAAGCTGGAGATTGCCCGTGCGTTAGCTACGGAACCAAAGCTTTTGCTGCTGGATGAACCGGCGGCCGGCATGAATCCGAATGAAACTCAGGAACTGATGGACACCATTCAGTTGATCCGTGATAAATTTCATATTACCATTCTTCTGATTGAGCATGATATGAAACTGGTGTCGGGTATTTGTGAGTATCTTTATGTACTGAACTTCGGTATGGAACTGGCTCACGGAGAACCGGCGGTTGTTTTAAATGACCCGAAGGTTATCACGGCATATCTGGGCGAGTAGGAGGGCAATGTTATGGCGATGTTAAAAGTCACAGATTTACAAGTATATTATGGTGTTATTCAGGCAATTAAAGGAATCTCTTTCGAGGTTAATGAAGGCGAGGTTATTGCTCTCATTGGCGCCAACGGCGCCGGAAAGACAACCATTTTGCATACAATTACGGGACTGGTTGAGGCTAAAGGCGGAACGGTGGAGTTTGAAGGGGCGAATATTACCAAAATGCCGGGACATAAAATTGTAACACTGGGTATGGCTCACGTACCGGAAGGCCGCCGTGTGTTTGCGGAATTAACGGTTTTGGAAAATTTGAAACTGGGCGCCTATACCCGAAAAGATAAAAATGAAATTGAAGCGTCTTTGCAGACAGTTTACAAGCGTTTCCCGCGTTTGGAGGAACGTAAGAATCAGTTGGCCGGGACCTTGTCCGGAGGCGAGCAGCAGATGTTGGCCATGGGCCGCGCGCTTATGTCCCGTCCGAAGATCATTCTTATGGATGAGCCGTCTATGGGGCTGTCCCCGATTTTTGTTAATGAGATTTTTGATATTATAAAAGAAGTCAGCGCCGGCGGAACGACCGTTCTTCTGGTTGAACAGAATGCCAAAAAGGCCCTGAGCATTGCGGACAGAGCATATGTACTGGAAACGGGAAAGATTGTTCTTGAAGGTGACGCAAAGGAACTGATGAATGATGAGTCGGTGAAAAAGGCATATTTGGGTGAATAGGAGGGATTCACATGAGCCATACAGTTATTACCATCGCGCGTCAGTATGGCAGCGGCGGGAAAACCGTCGGTAAAATGCTGGCGGAGGATTTGGGGATTCATTTTTATGACCGGGAGATCATCCGGTTAGCTTCTGATGAAAGCGGAATCAGCGAGCAGCTTTTTGGCGCAGCGGACGAGACGCCAAAATCCGGAATTTTAGGCCGGATCGCTCAGAAGATTTATACCGGGGAAGTGCTTCCTCCAGACAGTGATGATTTTGCTTCGACAGATAATTTATTTAATTATCAGGCAAAGATCATCAAGCAGATTGCAGAAGAAGAGTCCTGCGTGATCATTGGACGTTGTGCTGATTTTGTCCTTAAAGATTTTGATAATGTCATCAGTGTCTTTGTCCATGGCCCTTTTGATTTTTGCCTGAAAGAAGCAATGAAGAAATTCAGCAAAACAGAGGATGAAATGAGACGGTTTATTCAGAAAAAGGATAAGTACCGCGGTGATTATTACAAATACCATACCGGTCAGGAATGGTACGACGCCCGGAATTATGATTTGTGCCTTGACAGCAGCAAACTCGGCTTCGAGGGCTGCGTTGAAGCCATTAAAGCCTATGCGAAAGTACGGGGATTATCCCTGGGTGGGCAGGATATATTGTAAATATACGAATGAAAACCAAATGGGAGACACTGGATGTAAGTCAGTGTCTCCCATTTGGTTTACGCGAGCAACGAGCCAGGCAGCCGCACTTGTGCGGATATTTGGCGACTGTCGCGATAACGAGTGAAACTCGCGAAGCGTGTTTCATCTCGTTTTAAGCTGTAATATCTGAACTTTTTATGAACTTCAGGTCCCTGGTTGAAATAAAAACGTATACGTTTTATAATTGAAATAATAGTATAAAACGGGAGGCGAATACATGGAGGCTTATGTAAAGCTGGAGAATGTGACAAAGATTTACCGCATGGGTGAAATTGAAATCCGTGCCGCAGATGGTATCGATTTTGAAATCATGAAGGGTGAATTTGTGGTCATTGTCGGTCCCAGCGGCGCCGGAAAGACAACAGTTTTAAATGTACTTGGCGGTATGGATACGGTGACCGGAGGTTCTATATGGGTGGATGGCAAGGACATTTCCAAATATAGTTCAACGGAGTTAACCGGTTATCGGCGAGATGATATAGGTTTTGTGTTTCAGTTCTATAATCTGATTTCGAACTTGACAGCGCTTGAAAATGTAGAACTGGCACTGCAGATATGCCGGGATCCCCTCAGTGCAAGCAGTGTTTTAAAGGATGTGGGTCTGGGTGACCGGATGAAAAATTTCCCGGCCCAGTTGTCCGGCGGTGAGCAGCAGAGGGTGTCTATAGCACGGGCCCTGGCGAAGAATCCGAAATTATTGCTCTGCGATGAGCCGACAGGAGCGTTGGACTATAATACAGGTAAAGCCATATTAAAATTACTTCAGGATATGTGCCGGGAACGGGGAATGACGGTCATCGTCATTACGCACAATTCGGCAATCGCACCGATGGCAGACCGGGTCATCAAGATTAAAAACGGAAAAGTGTCGGAGGTGACGGTCAACGAGAATCCGGTATCTGTGGAAACAATAGAATGGTAATGGAGAGTGCTTATGAGAAAGAAGGCATTGGCGAAGGATTTTCGTATGGAGATTCGGAATAGCCTGAATCGGTTTTTATCAATATTTTTTATTGTTGCGCTTGGCGTTGCCTTTTTTGCGGGTATTCGGGCTTCGGAGCCGGATATGCGGTATTCAGGAGATGCCTATTTTGATGCCCACAATATGATGGACATGAAGATTTTATCTACCCTGGGATTAACGGAAGCGGATATTGAGGCGATTCAGGCCGTCGAGGGCGTGGAAAAGGTTGAGCCGGGATATATGATTGATGTCCTTGCCTTAATGGGTGAGAGTGAACGTGTCATTCATGTGGAGTCCCTTCCAGAGACGATGAATCAGGTTGATGTGGCTGAAGGGCGGCTGCCGGAAAAGAAAGGCGAATGTATCATCGACATGGATACGGCCGCATCCTATGATATAAAAATCGGCGATACTCTGACGTTTTTATCCGGAACAGATACGGAACTGTCTGAGAATTTAGCAACGGAAGAGTATACTGTGGTCGGAACCTGTTCCAGTCCGATGTACATATCTTTTAACCGGGGAAGTACGAATATTGGCAGCGGCGAAATCGATATGTTTGCCTATGTGACCGATGAAAGTTTCGATCAGGAGGTCTATTCCCAGGCCTATGTGACGGTGAAGGGCGCGAAGGGTGCGACGGCTTTTACGGACAGTTATAGGGAAATTGTTGATAAAGTTAAAGAGAATGTGGAAGGTATTTCGGATGTCCGTTGTGATATTCGTTATGCAGAGATTATGGACGAGGCCAATGAAAAGGTTGCGGAGGCCGAATCTGAATTAGAAGAAGCAAAAGAAGAAGCAAAAACTGAGCTGGATGAAGCTGAGCAGGAGTTGAAGGACGGCGAGGCGAAACTGGCTGATGGTAAAGCGGAGCTGGCATCATCGGAAAATGATATCCGGGAGGCAAAAAATAAGCTTTATGACAGCCGGACAACGTTAGACGACGGATGGAATCAGTATAACAACGGAAAGACTCAGATGGAGTCGGGAAAGGCGGCGTTAGAAGAAGCCGAAAAAACTCTCGGGGAAAATGAGGCTGCGCTGGCTGATGGTGAGAGTCAGATCGCAGAGGCGGAAAAAAACCTTGTGGAAAAGGAAAGTGAACTGACAACTGCCGAACAGGGGCTGTCTGACGCCAAAGCCCTGATCGATGGTCTGTCGACAGGTTGGCAGCAGTATCAGGCCGGTATGTCCGGGCTGGAAACCTTGAAAAATCAATTGGCCCAGTTGGAGCAGTTGATCAGTGCGGGTATGGCGACGCCGGAGCAGATAGCTCAGGCGGAACAGCTTCGGGCGGTGATCGCCCAGACAGAAGCTCAGATGGCGGAAATCAAGGCAAATCTTGATGCGATGGAAGCCATGCGGCCGGCGGCAGAAGAGGCGTTGGCCCATGAAGCGGAGATTATAGCCGGACGGGCAGAACTTGAGGCCGGGAAGTCGGAGCTGGAAGCTAAGAAGTCGGAGCTTGCTGAAGGACGGAAGCAGCTTGAGGCCGGGAAAGAAGAGCTGGAGGAGCGGAAAACTTCACTGGCAGAGGCAGAAAAGGCCCTGGCGGATTCTTATAACCAGCTGGCCAGCGGGGAGAGCGCTTATATTACCGGCTGGGGTCAGGTGAATGACGGTGAAGTCCAGATTAGGGAGGCCTATGCGACCATCGCCGAAAATGAACAGAAATTAGCCGATGGCTGGGAAGAATACGAAAAAGGCAAGAAAGAGGCTGAAGAAAAGATTTCCGATGCGGAAATAAAAATACAGGATGCGAAAAATGAAATCGATGGCATTGATAAACCGTCCTGGTATGTGAATGACAGAGACAGTAATTCGGATTACAGTGGCTATTCGGACAATGCGGACCGTATGCGGGCCATCGGTTCCGTGTTCCCTGTACTGTTTTTCCTTGTAGCCGCCCTTGTCAGCCTGACGACAATGACACGTATGGTTGAAGAACAGCGGATTCAGATCGGTACATTAAAAGCTCTCGGCTACAGTAAATTCTGGATCGCCGCTAAATATGTGGGCTATGCTCTGGCTGCGACTTTGGGAGGCTCGGTTGCCGGCGTATTGTTTGGCCAGAAAGTATTTCCATATATTATTGTTATAGCCTATAAGATTATGTATATACATATTCCGGATGTAGTTATTCCGTATGACATGGGCTATGCGTTGGCAGCATCGGGAACGGCTGTTTTATGTACAATGGCAGCGACGATCAGCGCATGTTACCGGGCATTACAGGCACAGCCCGCAGAACTCATGCGGCCGGAGGCGCCAAAGATCGGTAAGCGTGTGTTCCTGGAAAGGATTCCATGGATATGGGGAAATCTGAATTTTACCTGGAAGTCGACTGTGCGCAATCTTTTACGGTATAAGAAACGTTTCTTTATGACGGTATTTGGCATCGGAGGCTGTATGGCTCTGATGATTGTCGGATACGGTTTGAAAGATTCGATCATGGATATTGCCAGACTTCAGTACCGTAAGATTCAAATATATGATCTGATGGCTGTCATTGACGAGGACATCGATACAGAAGAGAAAAAGTCCATTGATATGGGGCTTGAATCGGATGAGCGGATTTGTTCTTACATGGATGGGTATATGCGTCTGTCCGAGGTGACCCTCGGGGATGAGAAGAAAGACATTTATCTTTACATACCGTCCGAATTAGAAGGCCTGGATAAGTTTGTGACCTTTAATGACAGGACTTCCGGCGATACATGGCAGATGACGGAGGATAGCGCCATATTGACGGAAAAGGCCGCGAAAGATATGGTCGTTTCCGTAGGTGATGAGATTCAGATCGAACTGGAGGATAATGAAACAATTACGGTAACCGTAACGGATATCTGTGAAAATTATTTATCCCATTACATTTATCTGGCGCCGCAGCTTTATGAAACATTGACGGGTGATGTACCGCCGTATAATTGTATCTTCGCGGATTTGAAGGAAGAATATGAAGAAGAATTGACCCAGGTGGGCGAAGAACTCCTGAAAAATGACGGTATACTGACAGTATCTTATACAAATAATATGGAGAGCCAGTTGGAAGATATGCTTTCGGTTCTTGACAGTGTTATTGTCGTTTTGATCATATCGGCGGGCATGCTGGCCTTTGTCGTTCTTTATAATCTGAACAATATTAACATTAATGAACGTAAGCGGGAGTTGGCGACTCTGAAAGTTCTTGGCTTTTATGATATGGAAGTGGGCAATTATGTCTATCGGGAGAATATACTTTTGACAATTATCGGTGCGGTCGCCGGTGTATTTCTCGGTAAAGTACTGCACCAGTTTGTCATTCAGACGGTAGAAGTGGAGATGACGATGTTTGGACGGAACATCAATATGCCAAGCTATCTCTATGCCATTGGGTTTACATTCCTGTTCTCATTGCTGGTCAATCTGGTCATGTACTTTAAACTTAAAAAGATTAATATGGTAGAATCACTGAAGAGTGTGGAATAATGGAGGAAGAAACATGAGTAAGTATCTGGTTGTTGTGGATATGCAGAAGGATTTTATTGACGGAAGCCTTGGTTCGGCGGAGGCTCAGGCGGTATTGCCAAAGGTCATTGAAAAGATTAAAAATTTCCCTGGAACGGTTGTTTATACAAGGGATACCCATGAAGATAACTATCTGGAAACACTGGAGGGAAAGAAATTGCCGGTAGTCCATTGTGTTCGGGATACCGAGGGCTGGAAGTTCCAGGACGATATTCAGCAATTGGTAACGGCAAACCGAAGCCTTGTATTTGATAAGGAGACCTTTGGTTCCATCCAGATGGCCGGCTGTCTTCAGGGAATCGACCGGATGGCTCCGATTGACGAGGTCATTGTCGTAGGACTCTGCACGGATATCTGTGTTATGGCCAATGCGACGTTGATTCGAACGGCGATGCCAAACACGCCGGTCCGGGTAGATGCATCCTGCTGCGCCGGTTCGACACCGGAGGCCCATCGATGCGCGCTGGAAGCTATGAAATCCCTCCAGATTGAGATTGATGAATGAGGAAAGAACATGAAATTTTATATGGCGCCTTTGGAAGGCATTACGGGATATGTTTTTCGTAATGCACATTATGATTATTTTCATCCTGCGGATAAATATTTTACACCTTTCATTACGCCGGGCCTGAATAGCCGCCGGACATCAAAAGCTTTGAAGGACGTGCTTCCCGAAAATAATCGGGGGCCGAGAATCATACCTCAGATTTTGACAAACCGGTCCGACGAATTTATTTATACGGAAAAACAGTTGGCAGAAATGGGCTATGATGAGATAAATCTGAATCTGGGATGTCCGTCGGGGACAGTGGTAGGAAAGCGCCGCGGTTCTGGCTTTCTTGCATTTCAAGATGAACTGAATCGTTTTCTGGAAGAAATTTACGGGAAGGCGAAATTGAAAATTTCTATTAAAACACGTCTGGGAAAGGATGTTCCGGAGGAATTTGAGGCATTATTGGATATATATAACCAGTACCCTTTAGAGGAATTGATCATTCATCCGCGGACGCGGGAAGCGTTTTATCGGGGAAAGCCGAATCTTGCCATGTTTCAGTTGGGATTGACAAAAAGCCGGTGTCCGGTGTGTTATAATGGAAATATTTTTACAAAACCGGATTATGATAGCTTTTGCAGCCAGTTTCCGGAGGTGACTGCGGTCATGCTCGGTCGGGGACTCGTTGCCAATCCGGCATTGATCGATGTGATTCTCGGAGAGAGGGAGAACATAGACAAACCATGCCTCCGGAAATTTCATGACAGGATTTATGCCGACTACAGTGAGATGATGTCGGGTGAGGTCCCACTGCTTTATAAGATGAAAGAATTCTGGAATTACGCCATCGGCCTGTTTACCGATGCGAAAAAATACGGGAAAAAGATAAGGAAGGCTCAAAGCCTGAAAAGTTATCATGAGATCGTAAACGCCTTGTTCGAGACGGAAGAGATTGTCGAAGGGGCGGGATTTAAGCCGAAGGAATAAAATATGTCCCCGGAAGCCGAGACGTTCTCCAAAATTCAAACTTCTGGAGAATGTCTCGGCTTCCGGGGGTTTTTTAGAATATCTCCAGGTGTTCTAAAAGGATTTTCAAGCCGATAAGGATTAAAATAATACCTCCGGCAATTTCTGCTTTTTTTTCATAACGGCGGCCAAACTGATGACCGATACCAACTCCGGCAAAGGAAATGATAAATGTAATGCTGCCGATCAGACAGACAGCGGGAATGATTTTAACCTGAAGAAAGGCGAAGGTTATACCAACGGCCAAGGCATCTATGCTGGTGGCAATGGCCAGCATAAAAAGTTCTTTTAAATCCAGGTGTTCCTGCGGAATTTCTTCCAGATCTTCATCTTCGCCGAGGGCTTCACGGACCATATTAACGCCGATAAAACCGAGAAGGACAAAAGCAATCCAATGGTCGACGCTGATGATGTAACTTTCGAATTGTTTGCCAAGAAACCAGCCGATGGCTGGCATTAAAGCCTGAAAAACGCCAAAAAATAAAGCTATAATTCCCGCATGTCGATAGTTCATGCGGCGCATGTTTAAGCCTTTACATATGGAGACGGCAAATGCGTCCATGGACAGGCCGACGGCAATTAAGATTAATTCAAATAATCCCATAAAAGTTTTCTCCTTTGCATTATTAATATACATCAGTCTTTTTAAAAGTCAAGCAGTTCTGATGAAAAATGTTTGAAATAAAGGGGATTAGCGTTTATAATGAAAAACAGGGAGGTAATATACCAGAGAGGCAGGCATCAGGGACTTGAAAGGGGAATAATAAATGAAAATTAATCGAGTGTGCGCCGTTTATTTCAGCGCCGTAAAAAGCACAAGATTTATTGTGGAAAAATTAGCGAAAGAAATTGCAGAAAAATTAAGTGTGGGGACGGAAAGTATTGATTTTACATTACCGTCATCACGGACAATATTGACGGAATTTGATTCTGAGACGCTGGTCGTATTTGGCACACCGACTTATGCAGGCCGCGTACCGAATAAAGTGCTTCCATTTGTACAGAATCTTTTTAAAGGGAATAACACGCCGACGGTTCCCATTGTGACGTTTGGAAATCGGAGCTATGATAGTGCGTTGACAGAACTCTGTAATGAACTGAAGGCCAATCAATTTGTTCCGTTTGCGGCGGGAGCTTTTGTGTGTGGTCATGTGATGTCCGATCGCATGGCACCGGGACGGCCGGATGCGGAGGATCTGGAGAAGCTGAGCCAGCTTGCGGACGCAGCTGTGTCGGCGCTGACCACCATTGACTCTCCAACATCTTTGAGTCGGGTGATCATTAAAAATGATGAACCGGTAGGGCCGTATTATACGCCGCTCGGAAAAGATGGTAAGCCGGCAAAGTTTTTAAAGGCCAAACCAAAGGTTGACATGGAAAAATGTGACGCATGCGGTTTGTGCGCCGCAGTCTGTCCGCTGGGCTCCATTAATCCGGAGAATGTGTCGGAGGTTCCCGGAATCTGTATAAAATGTCATGCGTGTATTCGGAAGTGTCCGAAATCCGCTCGCTTTTTTGATGATGAAGCCTTGTTGTCTCATGTGGCCATGCTGGAGGAACTCTGCCAGCGAAGGGCCGAAACAGAAATCTTCACAACCGGAAAATAAATCCTGCGGTATGGATATGGCACGGCCCCCAAAGACAAGCGCTTTGGGGGCCTTTTTTTAATTTGTTTTTTTGGCGATAACAGCCAGACGTCCGTCCTCCTGACTATATTCACAGGTAGAAAGAGTGATGAGCCGATCTCCGTAAATTGCCGTCTCGCCTGTGTCATAAAGCGCCATCTGGTTGATGTTGTTCATGTAGTCATTGAATTCAGTCTCGTCCGCAAAGGAGAGATGACCGTAATAACGGAATCCTTCTTCGTCTTCGGCCAAAGCTCTGGAAAGGATAACTGCAACGACGGTGTAGGTACCTTTTTCATGGAGCGTATCAAAGTAAATGGTTTTATGAGATTCAAAAAAATCCATATCTTTGTAATTCATCAGCGGCTGGAACATACTGTTGTCGTTCATATGATGCCCGTAAATGATCAGATTGTCACTGACCGGATCCAGAGAACAGTAACCGTCGATAAATGGAACACCGCCCGCGTCATATTCCCTGTTGAAATTGGAATGAAGGTACATTTCATTGTCCCCTTCGACATACATGACCGGATAATCGATGGTCGTATCCGGAATCTGAATCCATCCGGCAAAATCCGGATTCTTTTCATGAAGACGGGCGTATCGCCGTAAAACTTCGCCGTTGTCGCTGTCGGTCGTTTCATTTGTATTGGAATTGCCTGCTTCTTCGACAAGCAGAGATTTCACATCATTCATATTTTCTGCTGAGATATGCCGTTCCCAGAAGTATTTGCCGAGGTATCCGGCGCTGCCGAGAAAGCATATGAGAGCCACAATGAAGATGAATATTTGCATTTTTTTCAAGACATAACCTCCTTTTTTTAAAATTATACCATAAATGGGCTGGTCAGTTAAAAAAAATATGTTAAAATAAGGATATAATTTTATGGGAGGAAAAGAATAATGAATGTATTAGTAATCAATTGTGGAAGTTCTTCATTAAAATTCCAGTTAATTCAGTCCGATACAGAGGACGTACTTGCAAAGGGACTTTGCGAACGTATCGGTATTGAAGGCAGCAGAATCGTATATACACCAGCAGGAAAAGACAAAATTACTATCGAATCTCCGATGCCGGATCACACCAATGCAATCAAACTTGTACTCAACTGTCTGACAGACGAGACAAACGGTGTTGTAAAATCTCTTTCCGAGATTCATGCCGTAGGTCACCGTGTTGTACACGGCGGCGAGAAGTTTGCTTCTTCTGTTGTTGTCAATGATGAAGTTATGAAAGCCATTGAAGAGTGCAGTAACCTTGCACCGCTTCACAATCCGGCAAACCTTTTGGGAATCAGCGTATGCAAAGAATTAATGCCAGGGGTACCACAGGTAGCTGTATTTGATACGGCTTTCCATCAGACAATGCCGCCAAAGGCATATCTCTATGGCCTGCCATATGAAGCATATACAGAGGACAAGATTCGTCGTTACGGTTTCCACGGAACATCCCACAGCTACGTTTCCAAACGTGTGGCCGAAATGCTTGGAAAGAAACCGGAAGATCTGAAAACGATCGTTTGCCATCTGGGTAACGGCTCCAGTATCTGTGCTGTAAATCAGGGCAAATGTGTAGACACAACGATGGGGCTTACACCGCTGGCCGGTCTGCTTATGGGAACACGCTGCGGCGATATTGATCCATCCATCCTTGAGTTCTATGCTCAGAAACATAATCTTGATGTTTATCAGGTAACAGATATCTTGAATAAAAAATCCGGTGTTCTCGGCATCAGCGGCGTAAGCAGCGATTTCCGTGATGTTGAAGAAGCAGCAGATGCGGGTAACGAACGCTGCAAATATGCATTGGATGCTTTCAAATATCAGGTGGCTAAATTCATCGGCGGATATGCAGCAGCTATGAATGGCGTTGATGTGATCGTATTTACAGCCGGTGTTGGTGAGAACAGTGCAACAACACGTCAGGGTGTTTGTGATTATCTCGGATATCTCGGAATTACGATTGATGCGGAAGCAAACGGAAAACGCGGGGAAGAAATCGAAATCACTACAGCAGACTCTAAAGTAAAGGTATTCGTTGTTCCTACAAACGAAGAATTGATGATTGCAAGAGATACCGTTGCTTTAACAAAATAAGTCCATGCACATTTGACATGGAGATGAATATTCTATAGGGAGACCATAGAAAGGTCGGAGGCCCAAAATGCGGAGACGGCTTAGCTGGCTCTTTATAGGATGTTTATTGGTGATTCCCTGCATGGGAACGCAGATTTATCAGAATTACAGGCCTTCAGCAGATTGGGAACAGTCCGCTGAGGGCCTTACTGTTCATATGAAGGAATTCGGAATGGACAGGGTTGTGAGTTTTGACGAGTATGCGATCGGCGTACTGGCTGCCGTACTGGAACCAGATACCAATGAGGAAACAATGAAAGCAATGGCAGTCATCCTGCGAACTTACATAGCTTACACTTCGGCCGACGGCAGGCAGCCGGATAGCCAGTGGCTGGGCCAGCCCTGGTTGTCGGCCCGGGAGCGGATTGCCAAAGGCATGGATGAAGAGAAACTAAAGAAGGCGGTATCGGAAACGGAAGGCAGAAAAATACTCTACAACGGGGAACCGATACTGCCTTTATATTGCGCTCTGTCTAACGGGAAAACCCGCTGCTTTTCCGATGTATGGGGTGGAGAGTATGCTTATTTGACCACTGTGGACAGTCTTTGGGATAAAAGTTCCCCCGATTATATGGAAAAAATCTGGCTGAGCCGGAAAAAAATCATCCGGATGCTGGCAGAGACGGACGGGACGAAAAACGCCTGGGGACAACTATCAGAAAGTATGGTGCAGATTGTGGATAAGGATGATTCCGGTTATATACTTCAGATAGAAATTGGCGGTCAGACGTACTCGGGGGAAGATCTGCGCCGTCGTTTGGGCTTGCCGTCGGCCTGCTTTGATTATACTGTTAAAAATGATGGTATTGAATTTACCTGTTATGGCCGCGGTCACGGTGTGGGGCTAAGCCTTTTTGGCGCCAATGCCATGGCTGAGGAAGGAAAAAGTTGGGAGGAAATTATTTCGTGGTATTTTCCGGGAACAAGTGTATAAAGTTTGATTTACTGGTCAAACTATAGCTACGAGGTGATAACAGGTGAAAGAGAATTTCAAAAATTATTGGAAAAAGAATGGATTTTACATGGTACTGACAGGGGCATTGGTCGTTGTTCTCGGAATTTCCGGCGTGGCCGGATATCGTTCCGGGATGAAAGATAAAGCGGCTGCAGAAAATGCCGCCGAATTCAGTCAGGCGGAAAATGCACCGGAGGTTTTGGATGAAACACCAGCAGTAGCAGCAGGAAACACTTCAGACATTGAGAATGCGGTAGCCGAATCCATTGCGGCAGCAGAAGCAGCTAATGCCACGGTTGCGGAAACCTTCGGGGATGATGCTAAGATGGTATGGCCGGTAGAGGGAGAAATCCTGAAAGAATTCTCATCGGATAAAACCATTTATTTTGAAACATTGGATCAGTATAAATGTAATCCGGTGATTCTTATTAAAGCCGATGTGAATCAGGAAGTTGTTGCAGCCTTTGGAGGCACTGTTGAGTCAATTACAGAAGATAGTGTGAACGGTATGGTGCTTACTGTGGACATGGGCAATGGTTATAAAGCCATTTATGGTCAGATGAAAGATATCAATGTAAAAGAGGGTGAAGCTGTTGTGAAAGGTCAGGCCATTGGAAATGTGGCTCAGCCGACAAAATATTATACGGAAGAGGGAAGTCATCTTTATTTTGGACTCACAAAAGATGAGACGCCGGTGAATCCTCAGGATTACCTGGAAAAATAAGGCGCCGGTTTTCCAGTCACCAAATTGAAAAAATCACATAAGATATAAAGCAGGCGATGATGAATCGGCCATACATATTGGAAAATATGCTGCCGATTATATTACAATTCTTCTGGTATTACCGGCCCGGGCCAGACCTTTGAATAAATACTGTATTTTCATCGGCTGCTTTATATAGCGGGGCATTGTCATCACGGCAATGCCCTTTTTCTGTTGAAATTAAAGTGTCAATCAGATATAATAAGTTCTGTAAACCATTTTTACATTTACTGGAAAGGGTATTATGAATTATACATACATTTTACAGTGCAGTGACGGTTCATTATATACTGGTTGGACGAATGATCTGGAAGCTCGGATTCAGGCGCATAATGCGGGGCGGGGTGCAAAATATACACGCAGTCGCCGGCCTGTCAAACTGGTTTATTATGAATGTATAGAAACAAAGGAAGAAGCGATGCGTCGGGAATATGCGATTAAGCAATTAAACCGTCAGCAGAAGCTGCAGTTGATCGCACAGCGGAGGAGAGACAACCTATGAACAACATTTTAAAAAAACGGACCTCGGTTCTTGTACGGGCCGCCATTGTATTAATTTCAGTCATTTTGCAGGTCTTGACCATGTTTTTACTGGTCCGGCTGCTTCAGGAGTATGCCTCCTGGGCCTATCTGCTGATTGAAATTGCCAGTATTGCCGTCGTATTTGTGCTGGTGGATAATTCATCCTCCTTTAATTCCTTCTGGATTGTGATCATTCTGGCACTGCCGGTGTTCGGCTATTGTCTTTACTTTATGTGGGGACGCAAACATACAAATAGCGCCTTTTATAAGAAATATAAAAAGATATCCGAGAAGGGCAGGGACTATAAGCAGCAGGATCCGGCCATATTGGCCGAATTGTCTGAAATGCATCCCAATAAGGCTCAAGTGGGCCGCTATTTGGTGCATGAAGGGTTTGCCCTCTACAAACATACTTCGGTCCGGTATTTTGAAGTTGGCGAGAAAAAATTCGATGCGCTTTTTGAAGATTTGGAAAAGGCAGAAAAGTTTATTTTCCTGGAATATTTTATTGTTTCCAACGGCGAGATATGGAACCGATTGAAAGAGGTTCTGGCGCGCAAAGCGGCGCAAAAAGTTGAAATTCGTCTGCTTCTGGATGATTTCGGGTGTCTTTTTATGGATGGAGACGAGATTCGTCATGAATTGTCCAAGCTGGGTATCCGGGTCAGCATATTTGCACCGATCGTAAAGGATGTTTCCCGTCTGACTTTCAATTATCGGAATCATCAGAAAATAGCCATTATTGATGGAAATATTGGTTATACCGGCGGTGTCAATCTGGCCGATGAATATGCAAATATGATCAATCGGTTCGGTCACTGGAAGGATACGGCCATTCGTCTGGAGGGGGACGGCGTCTGGGGACTGACAGAGATTTTTATGGAGATGTGGGAGCTCTCCAAGGAAAAAGAGCAGTTGGACTATAATAAATATCGTCCGACCATTTCGGTAGACGCGCCGGGATATGTTCAGCCGGTGGCCGATGGTCCGGCCAATAATCCGGATAATCCGATTGAAGAGATGTATACCCATCTGATCAATAAGGCCAGAGATTATATTTATTTCACAACACCTTATCTGGTGTTGGATAATCGGATGATAGACGATCTGTGCCGGGCGGCCCGGAGCGGTGTAGATGTACGTATCATTACGCCGCGTCACTATGATAAATGGTATGTTTATATGGTAAATATATCAAATTACGGGCGGCTTATGGAAAATGGCATTAAAATCTACGAGTATGTTCCGGGATTTATTCATGCTAAAAACGTGATTTCGGATGACGAATGCGGTGTCTGCGGGACCATTAATATGGATTACCGGAGTTTTTATCTGCATTATGAGTGCGGCGTGCTGATGACGGAAGTTCCGGCAGTCATGGAGATGAAGGAAGACTTTCTGGAAACGATGCGAAGAAGTGAGCGGGTCAGTCTGGATGCCTGGAAGCAGCGGCCGATATGGCAGAAATGTGTGCAGGGAGTATTGAGAGTTTTCTCACCATTATTATAATATAGGAGTTGAATACAACATGAAAAAAGTAGTGACGATCGCAGGCTCTGATTCCAGCGGCGGGGCAGGAATCCAGGCAGATATTAAAACGATGATGGCTCATGGAGTTTTTGCCATGAGCGCGATCACCGCATTGACAGCCCAGAATACGACGGGTGTTTATGACGTGCTGGAGGCTACGCCGGAATTTGTCGGTGAACAGATTGACTGTATATTTAACGATATTCGTCCGGATGCGGTGAAGATCGGTATGGTGTCCAATATCGGAATTATCGAAAAGATTGCAGAGAAATTAAAAGAACATCAGGCAGAAAATATTGTTGTGGATCCGGTCATGGTTTCTACCAGCGGCTGTGCCCTGATGAGTCCGGATGCCCAGGAGACTCTGGTGACAAAACTTCTTCCTCTGGCAGATATTATTACGCCAAATATCCCGGAGGCCGAGTGTCTCTGCGGCTTTGAGATCAAATCTACAGAAGATATGGTACGGGCTGCCCGTATGATCGGCGAAAACCTTAAAGGGGGCGTACTTATTAAAGGCGGTCATCTTACGGAAACGGCCGACGATCTGCTTTATGTCAATGGTGAATGTATCTGGTACCGGGGCGAACGGGTGGATAATCCGAATACCCATGGCACCGGCTGTACCCTTTCATCGGCGATCGCCAGCAATCTGGCTCTGGGTTATGACATGAAAACAAGCGTGAAGAACGCCAAAGAATATATTACCGGAGCCCTTAAAGACGGACTGGATTTGGGCAAGGGCAGCGGGCCTTTGAATCACGCCTATCGGATAACGGGGAAATAGAATATAAATGAAACAGGAGCAGGGCGCCAGAGGGATTCGTAGTTTTCCAAAGAGGAATTGCGAATCACCTTGGCGCCCCGTTTTGGTATAGATCCTATTTTAGTAGATCGGCATAACCGCCAGGAATTTATACATTAATACAAAGTGGCAGAAGCTGCCGCCCATCACGAAAAGATGGAAGATTTCGTGGGAACCGAAGTTCTCATGCCTGCTGTTAAAAATCGGAAGTTTCAATGCGTAGATCACACCGCCGATGGTATAGATGATGCCGCCGGTAAGGAGCCACATAAAAGCTTCTCTGGACAGACTGTTCAAAATCTGGGTAAATGCCAGAATGCAGGTCCATCCCATTCCGATATAGAGCACGGAGGAAATCCATTTCGGGCAGTTTACCCAAAAAGCTTTCAGAATGATTCCAAATATAGCGATGCCCCACACAATGGCCAGAAGGGTATAACCCAGAGCGCCTCGGATTGCAATGAGGCAAACCGGTGTATAGGTTCCGGCAATGAGTATGGATATCATCATATGGTCAAATTTTTTTAATCGTTTGTTTACCTTTTCATTAATATCTAATGAATGATACAGGGTACTTGCTGCATATAGTAAAAGCATGCTGACGATAAATATGCTTAAAGAAATCACATGAATGGCATCCGGAGCCGTACAAGCACGGAGGATTAATGGGACGGCGGCGAGCAAAGCCATGAGCCAGCCGATAAAATGGGTGATTGCACTGCCTGGATCTTTTGGTTTAAATTTCATAATATCACCTTCCTGTCTGAAATTTATACGAACTATGAAGTATCAAACGACAACACATAGTAATTAAAACTATATAATCTATAATATGATACTATCACAAATAAAATACATGTCAAGCGTAAAAAAATAAAAACAGTGAAAAATCTATAAAACTATGATATAGTAATCATGAATAAAATTTTCTTGGGAGTGAATAAGTATTATGGGAAAATATTTTGGGACGGATGGCTTCCGCGGCGAGGCTAATGTAAAGCTCACAGTGGAACATGCATTTAAAGTCGGTCGATTTTTAGGATATTATTTTGGGAAAGAACACAAAGCAAGGATTGTTATTGGAAAAGACACACGGCGTTCCAGTTATATGTTTGAATATGCGCTGGCGGCCGGACTTACGGCCAGCGGAGCCGATGCTTACCTGCTGCATGTGACGACGACGCCAAGTGTTTCTTATGTGGTGCGGACGGAAGAGTTTGACTGCGGAATTATGATTTCGGCCAGCCACAATCCATTTTATGATAATGGAATTAAAATCATCAATGCCATGGGACATAAGATGAGCGCCGATGTAGAGCAGCTCATTGAAGCGTATATTGATGGAAAAACAGAGGAACTTCCGCTGGCTACCCGGGAGAATATCGGGCGTACGGTGGATTATGCGATGGGAAGAAACCGTTATATCGGTCATTTGATTTCCACAGCTACCCGTTCCTTTAAAGATAAAAAGGTTGGCCTGGATTGCTCTAATGGTTCGGCATCTTCCATTGCAAAAAGTGTTTTTGATGCGTTGGGAGCGAAAACTTATGTGATCAATGCGGAACCGGACGGCACAAATATTAATATGAACTGTGGTTCTACGCATATCGAAGTGCTTCAGAAATTCGTTATAGAAAAGGGTCTTGACGTGGGGTTTGCCTATGATGGCGATGCGGATCGGTGTATTGCGATAGATGATGAAGGGCATATTGTGGACGGCGATCTGATTATGTATGTCTGCGGAAAATATATGCATGAAAATGGTAAATTAAATAATGATACGGTTGTTACGACAGTTATGTCGAACTTTGGTCTGTATCTGGCCCTTGATAAAGCCGGTATTCGCTATGAAAAGACGGCTGTCGGGGATAAATATGTCTATGAAAATATGATGAAGAATGGCCACTCTATCGGTGGTGAACAGTCCGGGCATATTATTTTCAGCCAGTTGGCGACAACCGGCGACGGTATCCTTACGTCTCTTAAAATTATGGAAGTGATGCTGGAGAAAAAGACCAGTCTTTCCGAGCTGATCAAGCCAGTGACCATTTATCCGCAGCTTCTTGTCAACGTTAAAGTTCAGGATAAAACAGCAGCAGAACAGGATGAAGATGTTCAGGCGGCTGTAAAGGCTGTGGAGGAAGCTCTTGGTAATACGGGACGTATTCTTGTGCGGGAAAGCGGAACAGAACCATTGCTGCGTGTCATGGTGGAAGCAGAAACAGATGAAATCTGCCATAAGTATGTTTATCAGGTAGTTGATGTATTAAAGGCCAAGGGCCATGCGGTTGAAGGGAAGTAGAGAACATGGGAGACAGTCTGGTTGAACAGGTGAGAAATGCTATGCCGCCAGAGGATGATCTATTTGAGGTGGCAGAATTATTTAAAGCTTTTGGGGATGCGACCCGGGCAAAGATCATATGCGCATTGAGTCAGTCCGAGCTGTGTGTGGGAGATCTGGCGCTGCTTCTCGAGATGAATCAGTCGGCTGTATCGCATCAGCTTCGGCTGTTAAAGCAGGCCAGACTGGTAAAAACACGCCGGGACGGCAAGGTGCGTTACTATTCCCTGGCGGATGAGCATATACAGGAAATGTTTAAAGTGGCGTTTGACCATGTAATGGAAGAATAAAGAATCAAGGAGAATTTACAATGGAAAAGATTATTTTAACCGGAGACCGTCCGACAGGACGGCTTCATGTAGGACATTATGTCGGTTCCCTGAAGCGGCGGGTAGAACTTCAGAATTCAGGCGAATATGACAAAATCTATATTATGATCGCAGATGCGCAGGCATTAACGGATAATGCGGATAATCCGGAAAAAGTGCGTCAGAACATTATCGAAGTGGCGTTGGATTATCTCTCTTGTGGCCTGGATCCGGAGAAATCCGTACTCTTTATCCAATCCCAGGTTCCGGCCCTGACAGAGCTGAGCTTCTATTATATGAATCTGGTAACCGTTTCACGTCTGCAGAGAAATCCAACAGTAAAGGCGGAAATCCAGATGCGTAATTTTGAAACCAGTATTCCGGTAGGCTTTTTTACTTATCCGATCAGTCAGGCCTCGGATATTACTGCGTTTAAGGCGACCACTGTGCCGGTTGGTGAAGATCAGCTCCCGATGATTGAACAGACCCGGGAAATCGTCCGCAAATTTAATTCGGTTTACGATGAGGTCCTGGTGGAGCCGGAAGCCCTTATTCCGGAGAGTGAAGTCTGCTGCCGTCTTCCGGGAACAGACGGAAAGGCAAAGATGAGTAAGTCCTTAAATAATTGTATTTATCTTTCAGATACTGCGGAAGAGGTTCAGAAAAAGATTATGGGAATGTTTACTGACCCGAATCATTTGAAGGTTTCTGATCCGGGATGTGTGGAAGGTAATGCGGTATTCACGTATCTCGATGCATTCTGTCGGGACGACCATTTTGAAAAGTTCTGGCCGGAATATGCCAATTTGGATGCGTTAAAGGACCATTATCGCCGGGGCGGTCTTGGTGATGTGAAAGTAAAACGTTTCCTGAATAATATTATGCAGGAAGAACTGGAACCGATTCGCGGCCGCAGAAAGGAACTGGAACAACATATTCCGGAAATTTATGAGATTCTGCGTAAGGGCAGTATGGAAGCAGCTAAGGTTGCAGCTCAAACATTGGAAGAAGTGAAACGGGCAATGAAAATCAATTATTTTGAAGATGCCCAGTTGATTGCAGAACAGGCAAAACGTTTTGCTGAAAAATAAAAGGATATTAAAACTGGCTGTCAGGGGATAGAGATATCCTTGACAGCCGATTTTCGTTAAATAATGAGTAGGACGAGAGAGCATATGATTTTAGTGACAGGCGGATGCCGCAGCGGAAAAAGTGAATTTGGTGAAAAGCTGGTCGAAGCTATGGGCCGTCGGCGCCTGTATGTGGCAACGGCCAGGATTTTCGATGAAGAAATGGCCCGGCGTGTGGACAAACATAAGGAACGCCGGGGAGAATTGTGGATAACTCATGAAGGCTATACGGATTTAGAGACGTTAGATTATACGGGTTTTGATGGCATTTTGCTGGATAGTGTGACATCGATGGTGACCAATCTGCTGTTTGACTTTATGGCAGAACAGAAGGATGGTGAAGATTTCTCGAAAGTGGATTACAGTGCGGCTGAAGCCTATATTATGGATAAGTTTCAGAGCCTGGGAGCGGATGTGCGGAAGAAAAATTTACCTTATGTAATGGTGACAGATGAAATCGGTCTGGGAGTTGTTCCTGAGACGCCGCTTGGGAGGGGCTTCCGGGACATTCTTGGACGGGTGAATCAATACCTGGCCTCTGAGGCGGCGGAGGTCTATTTTGTGGTCAGTGGAATTCCGATGCGGATTAAGGCGGAGTGATTTATGGATACATTGATTTTGATTTTACAATTATTTACAAGTCTTCCAATTAATAAAAGAGTGGAAGTGAGCGACGAACGTCTGATTCGGGGGGTGGCCCTCTGGCCTGCAGCGGGAATCATCATTGGTGTTTTCGATGCGCTGATTTTCTGGGCGGCGGTGCATATTTTGCCGGTTTCTATAGCGGCGGCGCTGGCGCTTCTCGGTGAACTGTGGATGACGAGGGGATTTCATCTAGACGGTCTGTGTGATACAGCGGATGCACTTTTTTCTTCAAGATCCCGGGAACGAATGCTGGAAATTATGAAGGACAGCCATATCGGAACCTTTGGTGTTGTTGCGGCAATTGCCGATCTGGCATTTAAATATCTGTTGCTCACTGCCTCCGGCATGCCAATATTTATACTGCTTGCAGCGCCGACGGCGGGGAAGATGGTTCAGGGACTGTGTATGTATAAAGCCAATTATCCAAGGGAAAGTGGCTTGGGAAAAAGCTATATTGGACGGATACCATTAAGTATTGCCGTTGTCTCATCGGTTTTTGGCGCCGTCTGGGTTATTGGCAGTCTGATAGCCGGCATTGTCTGGACAGGTATAGGCTGTAGGACAGCGATAGGTTTTCCTGTGCTTTTGCTTTTTGTGATTGTATGTTTTCTGTTGGCCTGGTTGTTCCGTCGGCATATGGAAAAAGTCATTGGCGGAATGACAGGAGATACTTTGGGAGCGGCTTCGGAAATTATAGAGATTTTTTCTATGCTGCTTATGGTGGCGCTGGAAGGAGTGTTGTGATATGAAATTATATATGGTCCGGCACGGCGAAACCGAGTGTAATGTTCAACGGGTTTATTATGGCAGTCTGGATGTGCCGATTACCGAAAAGGGCCGACAACAGGCAGAAGCCGTGGGCGATATGTTGAGAAACGTGGCTTTTGATCAAGTCATTGTCTCCGGGCTTTGCCGGACAAGGCAGACAGCGGAAGCCATTCTTTCACGGCTGGAGACGGAACCGGGGAAAATATGTTCCATTCCGGCCTTCAATGAGATGAATTTTGGCGCCTGGGAGGGGCTTCATTATACGGAGGTCCGTGAGCGTTACCCGGAGGATTATAGAGCTATGGCCGGGGATTGGCAGCATTGCGGACCAAGTGAGGGAGAGCGCTTTACGGATTTTAGCCGACGTGTATGGGCGGGATGGAAAGCGCTTTCTTCCAAAGAGACATTTAAAAAGGCGGAAAATGTCCTTTTTGTTGGTCACAGCGGTCCGATGCAGTGCCTGATGTGCCATTTTCTTGGAATGGATGTATCGAATATATGGCATCTGGAAATTCGTCAGGATGTCTATACGGAATTTGAAATTGTCGATAATTTTCCGGTATTGAAAGGATTAAATGTGACATGTTAAGTTTAGAAGAAATCTGCGAAAGAATTCAGCCCGCCGATGCGGAGATGATGCATCAGGTTTGGAAAATATGGGATAATAAATGTATTCCACTTCGAAGTCTGGACTGGCTTCAGGAAACATTTGTACGCATTGCCGGGGTGCAGCGGACGGCGACTCCGCGTATTGACAGGAAACTTACCATTGTCATGGCGGCGGATAATGGAGTCATTGCCGAGGGGGTCAGTCAGTCGGACTATCATGTGACGACTCAGGTCGTGGAAAATATGCTGCATCAGAGAGCGACAATCGCGCTTATGTCGGAAAGGGCGGGAAGCGATTTCCTTGTGGCGGATATCGGGATGAAAGAAAAAGTTGAAGGTGTTGTGGATATATCACAGATGCGGGGCACGTATAATATGGCCAAAGGTCCGGCTATGAGTCGGAAAACGGCCATAGCGGCTATTGAAGCCGGGGCTGATCTGGCGATAAAAAAGGCGGCAGAAGGATACGGTCTCTTATCCACGGGTGAAATGGGAATCGGTAATACAACAAGCAGTAGTGCGGTGCTGGCGGTTCTATCCGGCAGACCGGCTGCCTGTGTGACCGGCCGGGGCGCAGGACTTTCCAGCGAGGGACTTGAACGAAAGATACAGACGATCGAGAAAGCGATCGGACTTCACCGGCCGAATCCGAAAGATGGGATTGATATATTGGCAAAGGTCGGCGGATTGGATATTGCGGGGTTGACCGGTGTGTTCCTGGGAGCGGCAGCGGCAGGGGTTCCTGTAGTCATTGATGGATTTATTGCATCCGTGGCGGCTTTATTGGCGAAGCAGCTTGTCCCGGCGGCGTCCGACGGTATGATTGCTTCTCATTGTTCAAAGGAACCGGGGGCAGTGCTTGCTCTGGAAATGCTTGGATTAAAGCCGGTGATTTACGGAAACTTTCACCTGGGGGAAGGCAGCGGCGCCGTGCTCTTATTTCCGATGCTTGACCAGGCTTTTTATCTCTATGAGAAACTTCCGAGTTTTCAGGAAGGCAAAATAGAGACATACATCCCTTTAAAATAATGCAAAAACATGATATACTGTGAACAGTTAGCGAGGTGTTTTCGAGCTTACTGAGAACGCATACCTGGAAACTTAGTGAATCGGAGCTGAAGGTGAACGGTGAACTTAGTTGACACGGTGTACTGTGAACAGTTAGCGTATAAATAAAGACAGGAGGTACATTGATGCGAGAAGTAGAGACCGTAGGTATCCTGACCAGCGGCGGTGATGCGCCTGGAATGAATGCGGCTATTCGGGCGGTTGTACGGACGGCCCGGGCCAGCGGTATGAAAGTTAAAGGAATTAAAAGAGGCTATGCCGGTTTATTGAATAATGAAATTATAGATATGGATTCCCGGATGGTATCTGAGATAGCGCGTCTGGGCGGTACGATTTTATTTACGGCCAGATGTAAAGAATTCGAAACCAGAGAAGGTCAGCAAAAAGGTGCGCAGATTCTAAAGGATAATGGAATCGACGGTCTTATTGTCATCGGTGGAGATGGTTCGTTCCGGGGAGCTCAGAAACTTTCCGAGTTAGGAATTAATACCATTGGTATTCCTGGAACCATTGACCTGGATATTAACTGTACGGATTATACGATTGGATTCGATACGGCGGTGAATACGGCGATGAGCGCCATTGACAAGATTAAAGATACTTCTACATCCCATGAGCGGTGTAGTATCATCGAAGTTATGGGCCGGAATGCCGGTTATATTGCTCTCTGGTGTCAGATGGCGAATGGTGCGGATGGTATCCTCATACCGGAACGGGATGCCTTTAACGAGCAGGACTTAATTGATGCGATCATGCATAACCGTTCAAAAGGCAAGACCCATCATGTGATCATCAATGCAGAAGGTGTAGGTCATACGAATCGGCTGGCACGGCGCATTGAGGCGGCAACGGGAATCGAAACCCGTGCGACAGTTCTCGGCCATATTCAGCGCGGTGGTTCACCGACAGCCCGAGACCGGGTGATGGCGGCGACCATGGGCGGCTATGCCATTGATCTGCTTCACCGGGGTGAAACAAATCGGGTCATTTGCTATAAAGATGGAAAATATGTGGATTTTGATATTGACGAAGGATTGGCTATGGAGAAGACCATTGATGAATACCAGTTCCTGATCAGTCGTTTGATGTCTGTGTATTAATCATAATGCTGCAGTAGGATTTTGAATCTTACAGCAGCATTTCGTTTTAAAACCACATTGAATAGTTATAGTAGTTAACAGGATTCACCAGTATAATAGGACAAAGAGCCGATTGTCTGGATCAAATGCTCACGGCTTCCGTGCCATGCCAGATAGTCGTCAAAACTTTCCAAAATCTGGTTACTGAAAATATTGGCTTCATTGAGCAATTCAAAAAAGGTTTCATTGTGGGGAATCCGTTGTTCACCGGTATACCAGGTGCGTCGGCCTTCGTTCAGATAATCTTCCGGATCACCCTGATATTCCGGATAGATAAAGCAGGTCTTTGACGAAGAAAGCTTTAAATGGTTCTCCATGAACCGGACGAGACGCTGGCGTATCTGCGGATTTGTCTGCAGGAAAATGCAGGTCCTGCGCACAGTTGTAATGACCTTGAGCAATGTTTTGCGGGACAGCCGGTAATGATAGGTCGTTCGAATGGCATATAAAAGACAGTCAGAGATAATCCGGCGTTCTTTTTTTGTTAAGGAAACCAGAGCTTCCAGATTCAACTGGGACGGTTCCATATGATTCAAACGTTTTAATAAAAGGGTATCCATAAGCGTTTCAATACGCCGATAATAAAAAGCCTCATATCTGCGCTCCGGGTAGTCGTTTAAATCCTGCTGCATGCGGGCATAAAGATAAGGGTGTGTATGGGTATCCAATGCATAATGGCAGAAAAAGCCGGCAATATAAGCCAGACAGATCTCCCGGTCTTCTGTCTCAAGAACGATGGTGTATTCCAGTAAATTGTCCAAAAAAGTACCGGTACTTTTTTCGTGAAGAATATTACATATATTATTCTTTCGTTTCCTCATATAAGGGTTCAGATAATAGAAGAAGATATCGGGACCCTGGAGTCCCATGTGATATGCATTTGGATTTTTTCGGATGATTTCTTTTAAATAGTTCGGAGAAAGCAACTGGTAGGACCGTTCACCGAACAGATAATTTGTAATTAGTCCCGGCATATACAAAATCTCCTTTGTTACAGTATACATCTATTTTAACAAATTATAACGGATTAGCAATGAAATTCCAATGAACAATTATAAAACTATTATTAATTTTTTATGGGATGTGTTATAATCATAACGATTATTGTAAAAAGGGGTTATAAACGTGCTACAAAAGATTATCAAAGTTATATTAAGTATTTTTACGGTTTTATTGGGTACATTCGCGATGCTTGTTTTTAAAGGGATTTTCTGGATGTTTAAAACCTGGAATCATCTGACCATGGATGAACTTGTTTTTCATCTGAATTCTCCATTAGAGGGGACGAATCAGGGAATGATCAACGATTTTGTCTACTCTTGCGGAATCATTACAATTGTTACGGCGATTGTTTTGTGTGTATTGATGATAGTATTGTATTTTTGTAAACGAAGATGGGTTTTTTATGCAGCAGGAGGGATTGTATGGGTGGTTTCAGCTGTGACGATAGGTTATACGTTATCCTATGCATGGAAGACGCTGGATGTCTCTTCCTATAATGATAATCGAGGAACCTTTTCGACATTTATTGATGATAATTATGTGGCTCCGACAGATGTGGCTCTGACTTTCCCCGAGAAAAAGAGGAACCTTATTTATATTTTTCTTGAGTCTATGGAAATAACCTATGCTGATGAGCAGAGCGGTGGCGCATTTAAAGAAAATGTTATTCCCGAACTGACGGAGTTATCTTTGGAGAATGAGAATTTTTCTGGTGACAGAAACGTATTAAATGGCGGAACATCCCTGCCGGGGACAGGCTGGACGATTGCCGCTATGTTTGCTCAGACATCCGGCCTCCCACTTAAAATATCTATTGGAGATAATGAGATGAATACTCAGGAAAGCTTTTTCCCGGGAATCACCTCCCTGGGGGATATTCTTGAGGCAGCCGGATATAATCAGGGACTTTTGATTGGTTCAGAGGCTGTTTTCGGCGGAAGAGAGTTGTATTTTACGACCCATGGAAATTATCGTATGTGGGATTATAATTATTATTCTCAGAATGGAAGTCTTCCGGAGGGCTATCGCGTATGGTGGGGCTATGAGGATGATTATCTTTTTGATTTCGCAAAAGATAAATTGATGGAGATGAGTCAGGAAGATGAACCATTTAATCTGACTATGCTGACGGTAGATACCCATTTTGAAGATGGTTATATCTGTGAGGATTGCCCGGATACTTATGGAGAAGACAGATACGCAAATGTTATGGCGTGTTCCAGTCAGAAGGTCAGTGAGTTTATCGAGTGGATTCAGCAGCAGGATTTTTATGAGAATACAACCATTGTCATTTCCGGCGATCATCCGACGATGGACGGTGATTTTTGTGAAGATGTGGATGAAGAATATGAGAGAAAAGTTTATACAGCCTATATTAACGCGCCAACAAGTCCGGAAGAACCGTTCTGGCGTGAATTCTCCACCTTTGATCAGTTTCCGACCACGTTGGCCGGTCTTGGTGTTCAGATTGAAGGAAACCGTCTTGGGCTTGGAACAAATTTGTTCTCTCATATTCCGACATTGACGGAACGTTTTGGCAATGAGATGATATCTGCGGAATTGTCAAAGAAATCCAGGTTGATGGAAGAACTGACAGCAGATATTGTGGATGAAAGTCTGAAACTGAAAGAAGGAGCCGGTTCGGCGGCAGTAACAGCCACATCTTATGATAATACGACCGGTCAGTTTGAAGTGACCATTTCGGACATTAAAACAGATATGGATTATCAGGCTGTGCGCTGCCTTGCGTTCCCGGAGGAGGACGAGGACAATCAGCAGTGGTATGACGTCTATTCCCTTGGAGACGGCTCCTATATGGCGGAGATCTATGCCTGGGATTATGGGTATCAGACAGGAAATTATAAAGTTCAGGTTTATCTGTTTGATGCCAATGGCAAATCTGTTATGATCAGCGAAATCGGAGGCATAATGGTTCAGTAAGAGGCGGGTGAAGCGAATGGATTTATTTGATTATATGAGAAATAACACAATGGAGAAAGAGTCGCCGCTGGCATCAAGGCTGCGTCCGTCATCGTTGGAGGAGATTGTCGGCCAGCAGCATATTCTCGGAAAAGATAAGATGCTCTATCGGGCAATTAAGGCGGACAAGCTGAGTTCAATCATTTTGTATGGGCCGCCGGGGACGGGAAAAACGACCATTGCCAGGGTGATTGCCAATACGACAAAGGCGGTTTTTACTCAAATGAATGCGACTGTAGCCGGGAAGAAGGATATGGAGCAGGTTGTGGCAGAGGCAAAGGACCGACGCGGAATGTACGGTCAGAAGACAATTTTGTTTGTCGATGAAATTCACCGTTTTAATAAGAGCCAGCAGGATTATCTGCTTCCATTTGTGGAAGACGGAACCCTGGTCTTGATCGGAGCGACGACGGAGAATCCTTATTTTGAGGTGAATAGTGCATTGATTTCAAGGTCGGTCATTTTCCGATTGGAGCCATTGGATAATGAGGATATTATGAAGCTGCTCCGACGGGCAGTTTATGATGTGGAAAAAGGTATGGGAGCCTATCATGCGGAAATCAGCGAGGATGCGCTGGCCTTTCTGGCCGAGATGAGCAATGGTGATGCCCGGACCGCTTTAAATGCAGTGGAATTGGGAATTCTCACAACGGAGCCATCAGAAGATGGAAAGATTTATATTACATTGGAAGTAGCCGCCGAATGTATTCAAAGACGGGTGACTTTATATGATAAAAATGGAGATAATCATTATGACACGATTTCGGCGTTTATAAAGAGCATGCGGGGTTCAGACCCGGATGCGGCTGTTTACTATCTGGCCCGGATGCTCTATGCGGGGGAAGATGTGGCCTTTGTTGCCCGGCGAATTATGATATGTGCAGCGGAGGATGTGGGTAATGCGGATCCACAGGCCCTGACGGTTGCGGTGAGCGCTGCCCAGGCTGTGGAGCGGCTTGGCATGCCGGAAGCACGGATTCCCCTGGCTCAGGCAGCTATTTATGTGGCCTGTGCGCCAAAAAGCAATGCGGCCTATATGGCGATCAATGAGGCGATGGACTGGGTGGCCGGTCATAAGAGCGAACCTATACCGCCCTATTTACAGGATGCCAGTTACCGCGGCGCGAAAAATTTCGGCCATGGCATCGGTTATCAATATGCCCATGATTATGAAAATCATTGGGTAAAGCAGCAGTATCTTCCGGATGCAGTGGAAGGGCATCAGTTTTATCACAGTGGTAATCTGGGATACGAGGCAAAAATGAAACAATGGCTGAAGAATTTAAAGCAGGAAGGATAAAGAGAAATGGAATTATATATTGTACGACATGGAAAAACTTATTGGAATGATGAAAAAAGAATTCAGGGATGGGCAGATATTGAGCTGACTGAGTCGGGACGTCAGGTGGCCTTTGATTCGGCAGAGGGCATGAAAGATATTCATTTTGATGGAATTTATTCCAGCCCATTGAAACGGGCCTATGAGACAGCATGTATTTTAAAAGGTGCCCGGGAACTTCCGGTTGTTGTGGATGAGCGTATTAAAGAGATTGGTTTTGGCGTGCTGGAAGGCGCGGACTTTACAAAAATCCGGGGAGATAAAACAAGCAAATTCACCGCTTTTTTTGATGCGCCGGAGGTTTACGAGGCGCCGGAGGGCGGAGAAAGTATTCAGGAAGTATGCGACCGGGCGGAAGATTTTCTGAAGGAAATCATCGAAAAGCATAAAAACGATGAGCGGATCATGATCGTGGCCCATGGGGCAGTCAATAAGGCCATGATGCATTATATCCGGAAAAATGAAATTAAAGATTTATGGGAAGGCTCTTTGCAGAGAAATTGTGGTGTGACGATCGTAGACTGTCGGGACAGTCAATTTGATGTCATAGCAGACAATAAGGTGTTTTATGAATACAAAAAAGCGTAGGATGCGCATTTATTATTTTTCGCTTTGTACCGGATGAAAGAGAGTTGTAAGAATTGACAGATTTCAGCGTCTTGTTAAATGTAAAAAATTCATGTATACTAAATGCTGAGGGCCGGGCAGGACATCTGTCTGTCAGAAGGTGGTAATGCTCAGAAAGGATGGAATTAGGAAGAATGAAGATACTTTCATTTGGCGTGCCTTGCTACAATTCGGAAACATATATGAAAAAATGTATCGATTCCCTGCTTGTGGGAGGCGATGATATTGAAATTATTATCGTAGATGATGGTTCAAAGGATGGTACGGCAGCCATTGCTGATGAATATGCAGCAGCCTATCCGGATATTGTTAAAGCGGTTCATCAGGAAAATGGCGGTCATGGAGAAGCTGTAAATACAGGACTTAAAAATGCCTCTGGTTTATATTATAAGGTCGTGGACTCAGATGACTGGCTGGATGAAGAAAGCCTGAAAAAAGTTATTGAGGTGCTGAAAAGATTTGCACAGAATAAAAAACGTGTAGATTTAATGATCTGCAATTATGTGTATGAACATGTGGAGGATCAGACCTCTAAGGCAATTCGTTATGCAAATGTACTGCCTGAGGGTGAAGTATTCGGATGGAATAAGGTGAGACGTTTCAGGGTGGACCAGAACCTGCTGATGCATTCCATGATTTACCGGACACGGGTTTTAAAGGATGCGGGGCTGGAATTGCCAAAACATACATTTTATGTGGATAACCTGTTTGCCTATGTCCCGCTGCCATACGTACGGAGTCTGTATTACATGAATGTGGATTTATATCGTTATTATATTGGCCGGAGCGATCAGTCCGTGAATGAAACGGTGATGATCAGCCGTATCGATCAGCAGATCCGTGTAAATAAAATGATGTTTGATGCCTATAGCCTTCCGGATGATGTTTTCAATAAGCGTTTGGCACGGTATATGATGAGTTATCTGGCGATGATCTGTCTGGTAACATCTATTATGCTGACGATTTCCGGAACAGAGGAGCATAGGCAGAAACGGAAGGAAATGTGGCGTTATTTTAAGGAGAACGATCCAGGGATGTATTATCGTCTGCGCGTAGGATTACGCGGCATTGTCAGCAATCCTCCGGGAATGATTTCCAGTTCGATTATGCGAAAGGGTTATCATCTGGCTCAGAAAATATATAAATTTAATTAGCTGGTTTGGGAGCGAATCCGAGAAGGTTCGCTTCCTTTTTTTGTGGAAAGTGGGTATTTGAAAGGGTTGACATTATACCCTTATGGGGTATATAATAATTATACCCTTAGGGGGTATATTAAAGAAATACTGTTTCTTTCGGAGGTAAGGAGGTATTTACTAATGGAAAAAGGGAAAGAATGTTGTTGTTATAAGACAAAACAGCGTTCGGAGGAAGAATATAAGAGCCTTATTCATCGCTTGAACCGGATTGAGGGCCAGATTCGGGGAATTAAGGGAATGGTGGAAAAGGATGTCTATTGTACCGATATTTTAGTTCAGGTAGCAGCGGCCAACGCGGCATTGAATGGGTTTTCAAGAGAACTGCTGGCCAACCATATCCGGACCTGTGTAGCCGAGGATATCCGGCAGGGGAAAGATGAAACGATTGATGAACTGGTAGCTCTTTTACCGAAGCTTATGAAATAAGGTTTGAAAGGGAGGCGTAATTATGGAGCAATATACAGTAACCGGGATGTCCTGTGCGGCGTGCAGCAGCCGGGTTGAAAAGGCAGTGTCAAAGGTGCCTGGAGTTACATCCTGTTCGGTCAGTCTGCTGACGAACTCGATGGGCGTGGAAGGCAGCGCATCCGCCCAGGATATTATTTCGGCGGTTCAAGCAGCCGGGTACGGAGCGTCAAAAAAAGGCACAGCGAACCAGGACCGGACCGTATCTGCTGAAGAGGCGGAAGATATGCTAAAGGACAGAGAAACGCCGGTTTTGAAAAGGCGGCTTTGGGCGTCTCTGGGATTTCTTATCGTCCTTATGTATTTTTCGATGGGACATATGATGTGGGGATGGCCGGTTCCGGCATTTTTTGAAAATAATCATGTGGCTATGGGCTTGCTTCAGCTTTTGCTGACAGGGATCGTTATGGTCATTAATCAGAAGTTTTTTATCAGTGGATTTAAGAGCCTGTTCCACCGGGCTCCGAATATGGATACACTGGTAGCTCTTGGTTCGGGCGCGTCTTTTGTTTACAGTACCTATGCACTTTTTGCGATGACCGACGCTCAGGTTCAGGGAGACATGAGCGGGGTCATGGCTTATATGCATGAGTTTTATTTCGAGTCGGCGGCGATGATTCTGACATTAATTACCGTAGGAAAGATGCTGGAAGCTCGTTCGAAGGGAAAGACAACCGATGCACTTAAGAGTCTGATGAGGATGGCTCCGAAGACAGCAACGATTTTGAAAGATGGCGCAGAAGCGGTGGTGCCGGTTGAGCAGGTAAGAAAAGGGGATGTTTTTGTTGTCCGTCCGGGGGAAAATATACCAGTGGACGGCAGGATTCTGGAAGGCAGCAGTGCGATTAATGAATCCGCATTGACTGGTGAGAGCATCCCGGTAGATAAGGCCGAAGGAGATGTTGTATCTGCGGCTACGGTAAACCAATCGGGATTTATTCGTTGTGAGGCAACCCGTGTTGGCGAGGATACGACGTTATCACAGATCATCCGTATGGTCAGTGATGCAGCGGCCACAAAAGCGCCGATTGCCAAGGTGGCAGATAAGGTGTCCGGTATATTTGTTCCGGCGGTCATTGCGATTGCTGCCGTTACGATCATCGTCTGGTTGATCGCGGGTCAGACCTTTGGATTTGCGTTGGCAAGAGCTATCTCCGTGCTTGTAATCAGTTGTCCGTGTGCATTGGGATTGGCAACACCAGTGGCGATCATGGTGGGCAATGGTATGGGTGCCAGGCATGGAATCCTTTTCAAAACGGCCGTATCCCTGGAGGAAGCCGGAAAGGTACAGATCGTAGCTTTGGATAAGACAGGAACAATCACCAGCGGTGAACCCAGGGTAACGGATATAATTCCGGCAGACGATATTCTGGAAGATGAACTTTTACATCTCGTCTACGCTCTGGAAAGTAAAAGCGAGCATCCGCTGGCAAAAGCGATTTTGCAGAAGGCGGAAGAAAAACAGATGACGGCAGTCGACGTGACGGACTTTCAGGTATTGCCGGGCAACGGATTAAAAGCCAGGATGGATGGAGACGCGCTGGTTGGCGGAAACTTAAAGTTTGTCAGCGGGCTGATGAATATTTCGGATGAGATGAAACAAAAGGCAGAAACACTGGCGGAAGCCGGAAAAACACCGCTCTTTTTCGGGCGGAACGGAAAGTTTATCGGTATGATCGCGGTTGCCGATGTGATTAAAGAGGACAGCCCGCAGGCGGTCCGGGAATTACAAAATATGGGTATTCGGGTTGTTATGCTGACCGGAGATAATGAGCGGACAGCTAAGGCCATTGGTCAGCAGGCCGGCGTGGACGAAGTTATTGCCGGAGTGCTTCCGGAGGGTAAAGAAAGTGTGATTCGAGCCTTAAAGGAAAAAGGCAAGGTGGCTATGGTTGGCGACGGCATCAATGATGCACCGGCCCTCACACGGGCAGATATAGGTATTGCCATTGGCGCCGGAACCGATATTGCCATTGATGCGGCCGACGTGGTGCTGATGAAGAGCCGGCTGAGCGACGTACCGGCGGCTATCCGACTGAGCCGGGCTACATTAAAGAATATTCATGAAAACCTGTTTTGGGCATTTTTCTATAATGTTATCGGCATTCCGCTGGCCGCAGGTATCTGGATTCCAATCTTTGGCCTGAAGCTGAACCCGATGTTTGGTGCGGCTGCCATGAGCTTATCCAGTTTTTGTGTTGTGACGAATGCTCTGCGTTTGAATTTCTTTAACATGCATAACGCTTCGAAGGACAAAAAAATTCAAAGCGTGGACGTGTCGGATGTGGCCGCAGCAGTCATTCAAAACGAACCGGAAGTTCAGGCGCAGACTTGTGAGATTGGGGAAACAGCTGTGAAATCACCAGCCGAAGGCTCCATAACAAAAACGTTGGAGATTGAAGGCATGATGTGCGGCCACTGCGAAAAGATGGTCAAACGGTGCCTCGAAAAGTTCCCGCAGATTTCAGAGGCGGTCGTGAGCCATGAAGCCGGAACGGCAGTCGTTTCTATGAGCGGAGAAGTGCCGGAAGAGGAGATTAAGCAGGCGATTGAAAAAGCAGGTTATGAATATATCGGAGCAAAATCTCTTGAATAAGCATGAAAATAGTATTATTATAAAACAAATAGTAGAAGGAGCGATTTTAAAATGACAAAAGTAATGATTGACGGTATGGGATGCCAGAAATGTGTTATGCATGTGACAGAAGCACTTGAAGGACTGGGCGTAAAAGACATTAACGTCAGCCTGGAAGATAAATGTGCAACTTTTAATGGTGCTTACGATGAAGCAGCGCTTAAAGCAGCTATTGATGAAGCTGGTTTTGATGTGGTTGGAATTGAATAATTTCAGAGTTGAAATGAATTGAAAAAGCTCTTTGCCAAACGTATGGGATTTGATAAAGAGCTTTTTTTCTTATTCTTCTGTATGAATTCGATTATATTCTCTTTGGATAGCATGAAGCTCCATTTCGAAGTCCTGGCGATTCTTCTGATTGATTGTTGATAGAATGACTCCTGAAAAGAATGAAATCAAAGCAGCCAGCGCAACAAAACCGCAGACGATCAATGTTGGAAATTTCAGTACAAGGCCCGTTGCCAGATATTCTCCGAATACAGGGATGAAAAAACCAAGGCTCAAAAGCATTAAGATAGCAGCGAGGATGCTGAAAAAACCAAAAGGTTTGTAGTTTTTGTAAAGCTTAATGATGGTCTTGATAACTTTGAATCCATCGCTGTAAGTATTTAATTTAGATTCACTGCCTTCCGGACGATCGCGGTAAGTTACAATTACATTTTCAACAAGTAAATTTTTATGGACAGCATGAATGCTCATTTCTGTCTCGATTTCAAATCCCTTGGACAATACGGGAAAGGATTTAACAAATTGATAGGAAAATGCTCTGTATCCAGTCATAATGTCTTTAATATCGCTTTTAAACAGAGTGTTGATGCTCTGACGTACCAGAGAATTTCCAAAATTGTGGAAAGGACGTTTGTTTTCGGTAAAATATGTGGATGACAGGCGGTCTCCAACGACCATGTCCACATGGCACTCTAAAACTTTATCCACCATTTCCCGGGCGAATTCTGCCGGATAGGTATCGTCACCATCCACCATGATATAGGCTTCAGCGTCAATCTCGCGAAACATTCTGCGGATAACATTTCCCTTACCCTGATGATATTCATGGCGCACAATGGCGCCTTCTGCTTCGGCGATAGCAGCCGTATCATCCGTAGAATTATTATCATAGACATAAATCGTTGCTTCCGGTAATATGGCTTGATAGTCGTTGATGACTTTTTTGACAGTTTTGCTTTCATTGTAGCATGGAATCAAAACAGCAATCTTATCCATAATTAAGACCTCCTATGATTCTGGATAATTATATTTAAGAACAAACAGTGTCAGAAGGATATAGAATGGAAGAAGATAGTATTCGGCCAGACCATATCGTTGCCAATAAGCGTAAGGGGTGGCAATAAACAGTGTGATAATGAGCCCGAAAGAGGGGGCAATGGCAATTCCCCATTTTGTTTTTTTCATTATTATCATTAAAAGAATGATAAAAAATATAAACCAGTTAATGATTGCCAAACTTAAAATGGAACTGTCAATACTAAATATCTGAGTAAGATCGATATACCCATTGTCCAGTAAATTGGTTTGGGTAATCCCCCATTCTTTATACTTATCAAGTTCATTCAGGTTCCCTTTGCGGATGTTGCCGGTATCAAAATTCAATTCCCAGATATTTACCGCCCAATATCCGAAAGTATTTAATTCCCACGCGTCAATGTAGCAGACCGGGTTTTTGATAAACAGGGAAAAATAAGTTTTAATAAAATCACTGAGGTGATTATTTAAATAATCCTGATCAAAATTCTCGTCCCATTTTAAAAGATCGACAACACATGGCCGGTAAGTTGAAGGATACTCTTCCAGCGGAAGTAAAGCGTCCATGTACGCCGCGTCAGAGGCGCTCATATTTCCGTCCAGGGCGGCGACGCGCGCCATCTGGTTTAAAAAAATACCAAGACTCTCTACAGGTTCACCCTGGAGATCAAAATGGGTATATACGGGACCGGTGATAAAACCGACAAAAACAGCAACGGAAATCGTACTCAGTAATAACTTTTTTGTATGATATAATATTTTTTTTCTGCGGTTTATGGCTATGATAAAAATAAAGGCAACAATACTGAAAAGTACAATATAAAAACCATTATTTCTTGAAAAGCAAAGTATCAGCAATGTGATGATGTATATTGGAATAAATCGAGGCTTTTCTTTAATAATAGATCCATTTGATAAAACAAAATCGAAAAGCAGTAGTGTCCACAGGGTCAGCGAAGCAGAAAATATCGGGTCTTTCCACATGGCGATACTGTTTAATGGAATAAAAGGTACAAATGCGAAAAATACCATTAAACCGACGCATATTCTGGGGGAGATGCCCTTGTTTCGTATCCAGCAGACAAGGTAACTTAGAATAAAAGAAATATACAGCATCTGCAAAATTGTATATATGGCGCATCCTAAATTAATGTCCTTGAGGCCCATACCGATTGTTAGACAGCCTTTGATGAAAAAGGTATATAAAATGGGATGATGATTGGATAATCCCCAGAATTCCAATGCCTGAAAAATGGACGCCAGAGAATCTCCGAATATGAATCCGGGATAATAAATAAGGAAATAGGGAATCCATGCGGCAGACAGGCAAAGAGCGCCGATTAACCAGTGTTTGTAATTGGATATACCGGTATTTTTTGTTAACGAAATATTTGCTGAAATTTTTTTAATATAGTAAAATACAGATTTAAATATTAAAACCCATAAAATTGTTAAAAAAAACAGTGCAAAAAGATCGTTAATAGAATAGGGTGTCCGGTAATTCGAATCCATGAGACCTTCATATAATTCAAAATTCGTTTTAATATGATATCCTAAAACAAGGAATACGCTGAATATGAAGGAAAAAGCAAAAAATCCGTACTTTTCCAATAGAGTTTGAGATTTCTTTTGTCTGATAAACAAGAGATAAATGACGATACATACGGCGAACCAGATAAAACCGTTATGAGGTATGCGCATGTATTCAACAAAATAGCTGCCGCAAAGCAATGAGATAATAAGAAAAAAAATGTGCGTTTTCATCGAAATTAAGCCTTTCTTATTTTTTTGTATGCCTTTAGTTTAACATTATTTTGTCTGTTTTTAAACTATTAATTTTGTATTTTATTTTTCTAGTGGTAATTTTTGCGAAATCAGTTATAATAAAAGAATGAATGAAGAAAAATGGACGAAAGGGGACACATATGTCAGCATCTGATATTGGAATCGATTTGGGAACAGATAGTGTTCTTGTGTATATAAGAGGGACAGGCATTGTACTGCATGAGCCTTCAGTGGTCGCTTATGACCGGGATACAAATGAAATCAAAAGCATTGGCGAAGAGGCCCGGGAGATGATCGGACGTACACCGGGGAATATTGCCGCCGTCCGCCCGCTGCGGCAGGGGGTGATTTCGGATTATACGATTACGGAAAAAATGCTGAAATACTTTATCCATAAAGCGGTTGGACGAAAAACCTTTTGGCGCCCGAGAATTACGGTGTGCGTGCCAAGCGGTGTGACGGAGGTCGAGAAACGGGCGGTCATCGATGCCACGATGGAAGCCGGAGCCAGAGACGTCATTATCGTCCAGGAACCGATCGCGGCAGCTTTGGGCGCCGGAATTGATATTTCAAAACCCTTTGGAAATATTGTTGTAGATATCGGCGGCGGAACCACGGATGTAGCCGTCATTTCCTATGGGGATACGGTGGTCAGCCAGTCACTGAAGGTGGCAGGCAATGATTTTGACGATGCCATTGTCCGTTATCTGCGCAAAAAATATGAAATCCTTGTGGGAGAGCGGACTGCTGAAGATATAAAAAAGCAGATTGGTACGGCGTATCCGAGAGATGAGGAAGAGACGATGGAAGTCTGCGGACGGAATGTTCTGACCGGACTGCCAAAGACGATTGTGATGAGTTCGGTGGAAACCCAGGAAGCGTTGGAGAGCTGTCTGACTCAGATCATTACCGGGATTCACAAGGTCTTAGAAGAAACACCGCCGGAATTATCGGCAGATATTGCTACTCGTGGCATCTTGCTTACAGGCGGAGGAAGCCTGCTGTACGGTATGGATCGGCTAATCGAGCAGATAACGGGTATTCGTACGACTCTGGCGGATGATCCGATTTCTGTTGTGGCCATTGGTACCGGTAGATATACGGAGTTTATAGAAGCTAAAAAAAATGCACGCTAAATCGAGAAGGCTGAAAATGCAAAATGTTTTCAGCCTTTTTACATGGTAAAAACACAACATCTGTTTTGGGAGGGTGGGTATGGAGACACTTCACGGTCTGGTTGAACATATCGTTTATCATAATGAGAATAATGGCTATACGGTGCTGGCCCTGATGTGTCAGGGCGACGAAGTCATGTGTACCGGGACGATGGCGATGGTCAATGAAGGCGAATATATTAAGGCTGAAGGGGATTATGTGGAACATGCGACTTACGGACGTCAGTTCCGCATTGCCTCTTTTTCCATTGAAGCTCCGGAAGATTTATTTTCTATTGAGCGCTATCTTGGCTCCGGGGCAATCAAAGGCGTAGGGCCGTCTCTGGCCGGACGAATTGTAAAAAAATTTAAAGAGGACAGTTTTCGGATTATTGAAAACGAACCGGAGCGGCTGGCGGAAGTGAAAGGCATCAGCGAGCGGAAGGCCCAGGAAATCTATCAGCAGTTCCATGATAAACAGGATATGCGTCAGGCCATGATGTTTTTATCAAAATATGGTATCAGCACGGCCTATGCGGTGAAAATCTATAATGAATATGGCAGTCGGCTTTATGATATTATCCGGGAGAATCCTTACCAACTGGCGGAGGATGTATCGGGAATCGGTTTCCGGCTGGCGGATGATATTGCGCGGCGGGCCGGAATCGGTATGGATTCTGACTATCGCATTCGAAGCGGCGTGATTTATGTGCTTCTGCAGGCAAGTATGAACGGCCATGTCTATCTTCCGGTGGAGGAATTAAAGCGGCAGTCGGCGGAAATTCTCGAAATATCGGAAGAAGCGGTGGAACGGCAGCTCATGAACCTTTCCATTGATAAAAAGATTATTATAAAAAAGATAGAAGAACAGTCGGTGGTGTACGCTTCAACCTATTATTATCTGGAACTCAGTACGGCCCGTATGCTGAAAAACTTAAATGTTAAGTATGAAGTAAGTCTTCGAGAAGCAGAACAGCAGATTCGCCGTATTGAGGCGGAAGAAAAAATCAGCCTTGACGAAATGCAGAAGACGGCCGTCGTGGAAGCGGCCAGAAACGGCGTGCTGGTCATCACCGGCGGCCCGGGTACGGGAAAGACAACGACGATTAACGCTATGATTCGATTTTTTGAAAATGAAGGACTGGAAATACGGCTGGCGGCGCCGACAGGCCGGGCGGCCAAACGGATGACAGAGGCCACCGGTTACGAGGCCCAGACCATTCATCGGATGCTGGAGCTGTCCGGAGGCCCGGAAGAGCAAGCGGGCAGCCATTTTGAGCGGAACGAACAGAATCCTCTGGAAAGTGATGTGATCATCATTGATGAAATGTCCATGGTGGATATCCATCTGATGAATGCCCTTTTAAAGGCTGTTATGCCGGGGACACGCCTGATCATGGTGGGGGATGTGAATCAGCTCCCATCTGTCGGACCAGGAAACGTATTGAAAGATATTATCCAGTCCCATTGCTTCAATGTGGTCATGCTGACAAAGATTTTCCGTCAGGCGATGGAGAGCGCTATTATCAAAAACGCTCATAAAATCAATGATGGGGAAGATATAGATCTGGAGGTAAAGACGCCGGATTTCTTTTGCCTGAAACGCTATCAGGCCGCGGATATCCAGGGCGTCATTATCGCCCTTGTCCGGGATAAGCTTCCGAACAATGTGGGAGCGTCGGTCAATGATATTCAGGTTCTCACCCCGATGCGGAAAGGCGAGCTTGGTGTGGAGCGGCTGAATAAACTGCTTCAGGAATACTTGAATCCAAAAGATGAAACGAAACGGGAAAAAGAACAGGGAGACCGCCTTTTCCGGGAGGGCGATAAGGTCATGCAGATTAAAAACAATTATCAACTCGAATGGGAGATCACGGACCGCTATGGTATTCCGGTGGAAAAGGGTGTGGGCGTTTTTAACGGAGACATGGGGCGGGTACAGGAAATCAATTTTTTTGCCGAACAGATGACAGTAGAGTTTGACGAAGGCCGGAAAATCGTTTATCCCTTTGCCCAACTGGACGAATTAGAACTTGCCTATGCCATTACCGTACATAAATCCCAGGGAAGCGAATACCCGGCAGTGGTCATGCCCTTACTTACCGGACCACGGATGCTTTTTAACCGCAACATTCTTTACACGGCCGTCACCCGGGCAAAAAAGTGCGTGGCGATCGTGGGCAGCGAACAGACTGTTGCCCAGATGATACATAACCAGAGAGAACAGAAGCGGTATAGCGGGCTGGCCGTGTGGTTGAATGAGGTATAAGGGATAGACAGAAGCGCGGGAAATGTTGTATAATATGAAAATATGGAAAAATATGTAGAAATGATAAAGCAGTAAAGAAAGGACGAAATATGAAGAAATCATTTTGGGTCCGTGCAAAAGCAGCGGTTTTATCAACAATCCTGCTAGGCATGGGAATAGCTGGAACAACTTATGGATATGCTGAAGAAATAAGTACAGACATAACAGTTGAAATGACTGATGAAACAATAGACGAATCAGAGACGGAACATACAGCAGAGACTAAAACTATAGTAGAAACAGAGACAAAAATTCAGGCAGGGATAGAATCGGAGTCAGAATTGGAAACGGAAACAGAACTTGAGATAGAGAAAACAGAACTGGTAGAAAACAGTTTCCGGTATGAAAATGGTGAATGGATTCATAATGAAATAGCTATGTTTGCATCAGGATTTACACCCTGGAGTTTTGAAAATGGAAATTGGATCAATTCTTTAGGGGAGCCGATTAAAGGGGCTATAGAGAAAGGAATTGATGTTTCCTTTGCCCAAGGCAAGATTGATTGGAAAAAGGTGGCGGCTACGGATATCAGTTATGCAATCATTCGATGCGGCTATGGAAACGATGAAGTCAGCCAGGATGACAAGTGGTGGAAATATAATGCGGATGAGTGTACACGGCTGGAAATTCCTTTTGGAGTATATATTTATTCATACGCCTTAAATACAGATGAAGCTCTCAGCGAGGCAGAACATGTTCTTCGGTTAATAGAGGGATATGATTTGTCTTATCCCATTTATCTGGATTTGGAAGATGAACGGTATACAGGAAGTTTATCGAATAAAGAAATTGCAGATATTGCAGAGGTCTTTTGTGAAACGATACAGTCTGCGGGGTATGAAGTAGGAATTTATGCAAATTTAGACTGGTTTAGAAACAGACTTACCGACGGACGATTTGGACAGTGGACGCGGTGGGTAGCTCAGTATAATACAGAGTGTACTTATAAAAAAGCATATACGATGTGGCAATGTACATCTATGGGGACTGTTGATGGAATTGATGGATTTGTAGACTTGAATTTTACAATGGATATTACACCGGAGGAAGAAGAAATAAATACACCGGAAAAAATGGTGGAGAATTTTGTCACACGTCTTTACGAACTGGTTTTGGGGCGTAAACCGGATAAGGCGGGATTAGAAGGCTGGAAAAGTCAGTTGTTGAATCAAGTAGAGACTGGGGCTGATGTGCTTCAAGGATTCATAAACAGCGATGAGCTTAAAGCAAAAAATCTTACAAATGATGCATTTGTGGAGCTGCTGTATAATGTATGTCTTGGAAGGAATTCTGATAAAGAGGGGAAAGGGGCATGGATTTCGTGTTTGGAAAAGGGCTTGAGCAGAACATACGTGTTAAAAGGTTTTGCAGAGTCAGAAGAATTTACGGACATTTGCAGTGAGTATGATATTATTCGGGGAAATATAACTTTGGTGGAAAAAGAAGATTTATATCCAGAAATCACACAGTATTTGTATCGGTGCTATCGTGTTTTTTTGAATCGTGAACCAGATACTCAGGGATTACGGCAATGGATTGATGCTTTTATTGCGAGAGGTGAAAAACCGGATGAGATAACAAAAGGTTTTGTATTCTCTAAAGAGTTGAACGATAAAAATTTAGACGATGAAGAATTTGTAAAAATATTATACAAGGGACTTTTTGACAGAGAAGCTGATGATGTAGGTTTGCATGACTGGATAAATTGGCTGAATTCAGGAAAGAGTAGACAGGAGGTTTTTTGGGGCTTTACAAATTCAGACGAATTCCACAAATTGGTGAATAGTTTCGGATTATAAAAACTAACGGGGGATGAAGTGATGAAAAAGCTTATTCGAAAATTGGAGCGGACAATGGTGTTTGCATTGAAAACTTGTCTGTATGTTACACTTTTTTTAAGCTTTTTTGGAATTTTAGGTATTGACAATCCTCAATTACTTCGTCCGTCGCGAACTGCCGCAATTACTATGCTGACGTTTGTTGTTTCTGGTTTGGGAATGACGGCGGCGTATGGGCGTTATGACATTGGAAAGAGGAAGAGCAAACCGATTGTTTCATCTATTGGTTTGGCTACTATCATTACAGATATCGTCACCTATGTGGAATTGTCGATTATGAATACGAATGTTGCCAATAACACAAAATTTGAATTTGAGAGCATAGGGCTGTTTTGCATTGTCGTTTTAGTTCAGATGGTATCCATAGTGGTTTTTACTTATGGTGGAAACGGGTTGTATTTTTCCATTTATGAACCTGAAAAGTGTTGTGTTGTGACATCATCTGCCGAATCTTTTATGCAGATTAGCCATGCCATTGACGTCTTCCGAAAACAGTATAAAATATGCGAGGTGAAGGATTACCGGGCAAATGATTTATATGATGCTGTGCTGCGGTGTGAAACCATATTTCTATATGATGTTCCGGTAAAAGAACGTACGGAATTAGTTGAATATTGTTACCGAAATATGAGGAATATCTATTTCAGTCCTGAGATTGCAGATATTGTGGAGATAAATTCAAAACACACTATTTTGGATGATATTTCATTAATTAATCTTCCGGTAAAGGAATTATCTATAGAACAGCGTTTTATGAAGCGGTGTGTGGATATTGTTTTTTCTTTGACAGCTATCGTTATTACATCACCTGTATGGCTGATTTGTGGGATAGCCATTAAGTTAAATGATGGAGGTAAAGTTTTTTTTAAACAAAAACGTGCTACAAAAAACGGTAAAGTCTTTGAGGTATATAAATTCCGCACGATGAAAGAAAATGTTACGAATTATTCAGCAATTGCTGACGATGATCGAGTGACGGCGGTTGGGAAAATATTAAGAAGATATCGTTTAGATGAATTTCCTCAGTTTCTTAACATTCTTTTTGGGGACATGAGTCTTGTTGGACCAAGGCCGGAAATGTTGGAAAATGTATATTTATATACGGAAGAGTATCCAGAGTTCGCTTACAGACTTCGTGTAAAGGCGGGGCTTACAGGATATGCACAAATCGCAGGAAAGTACAATACGACGCCAAAATACAAACTAATTTTGGATTTAATGTACATTGAAAATTATAGTATTTTGAAGGACATAAAATTAATTTTACAAACGTTGATTGTATTTTTTAAACCGGATAGCACAGAGGCATTTGATAGCGAACGTTATGAGCATTTGGAAAAGTTTTCTGATTTCCTGGAGGCAAACTGGGGGCAAAGAGAGGAATAGGATATGATAAAAGGGCAAGTGAGTGCAGGCATTGTGACCTACAATAATGTGTCGGAAATTATTTCCTGCCTGAATTCTCTTATTGAAACGACAAAAGGGATGAATGTAGAAATATATGTGCTGGATAATCATTCTAGTGATAATACGGTGTCTGTTATTCGAAAATATTTTCCGCGAGTTCATCTGATTGAAAGCTCGGAAAATCTGGGGTTTGGGCGTGGGCATAATGAAATATTAAAAAGAATATCTTCTGAGTTTCATATGGTGGTCAACCCGGATATTCAGTTCACTCCGGAAGTTGTCTCTAAATTAACAGCATTTATGTGTCGCTATCCGGAAGTTGGAATTGTTACTCCGAAAATAAGGAATGCCGACGGAAGTGAACAATTTCTTCCCAAGAGAGATCCTAAATTTTCTTATGTTATTTTAAGCAAATTTCGTCCATTTTATTTTTTCAGAGATGAATATACCCGGGCGGATGAAGTTTTTAACAAACCGACTCGCATCCTGTCCAGCACTGGTTGTTTTTTTATGATACGGACAGATATGTTCAGAAAAGTAAATGGATTTGACGAGCAATTTTTTATGTATTTTGAAGACGCGGATTTATCACGGAGAGTGCGGAAAAAGAGTGCTATCGTTTTCTATCCAAACGCATTTGTATATCACGCATGGAAACGAGATAATACCCGTAGTTTTAGAGGAATAAAGATATTTTTGATATCTATGCTTAAATACTTTTGGAAATGGAAATGAGTGTAAATTGATGATAGATATATTGATGGCAACTTATAATGGAGAACATTATCTGAAGGAACAGCTGGCATCTATTGAAAGTCAGACGTGGACGGATTGGCGTTTGATCGTTCATGACGATGCTTCTTCGGACGGGAGCCGGGAAATTTTAGAGAATTTTCAGAAGAGACTTGGAAAAGAAAAGGTGATTATTAAAAAGAATAATCCGGCGAGCGGCAGCGCAAAGGCAAATTTTATTGGTCTTATACAAGCAAGCACAGGAGATTATATGATGTGTTGTGATCAGGATGATGTATGGCATCAGGATAAAGTGGCCAGAACATTTTATCGCATGCGACAGATGGAGAAAAGATATGGAAATGAAATTCCTTTGTTGGTGCATACGGATTTACGTGTTGTTGACGAACAGCTATCCGAGCTGAATCCGGGATTTCATAAATATATGAATTTAGAGACAGGCGGCAAATTGAATAGAGAACTTATACAAAATCAGGTAACAGGATGCACAGTTATGATTAATAAGGCATTAAAGGAGTATGTGGCTCAAGTTACGGATGTGGAATTGATTGTTATGCATGATCATTGGCTGGCATTAATCGCTCTTGTTTTTGGGAAAATGAGTTATTTAAATAAAGCAACGATTGATTACCGACAGCATGGCAATAATTCTGTAGGGGCCCAGAATGCACGTAGCATTTCCTATATGTGGCATCGGCTTTTACGAGGTAAAAACAAATTTCGTCAGGATATGAGAGATTCATGTAATCAGGCTGGTTATTTTGTCCAACTATATGTATCTTGTATAAAGAATAAGAAAGTGATAAAATTATTAAATAAGTATGCGCATTTATATGAAGAAAATAAAATAATTCGGATTCTTTGCTTTTTTCGACATGGTCTCTGGAAAAAAGGTGTGAGCCGAAAAATAATGCAGGTAATCTGGGGATGATGTAGATGAATGTTAATCAAGGAATATTAAGGGTGTCAGAAACATTGAAACCCATATTGAAGAAGATATTTCCGAAGAAATTATTGCAGAAGATAAAACAAATTTTTGTGGAAAGAAATTATAATCAGATGGTAAACAGCGGACGAGAACCGTTTGACAGACATAAGTTTTCTGACGGTATTAATTTAATTGGGTTAGTGCGCGCGGAAATGGGTTTGGGGCAGAGTTGCCGTCTTTTGGCTAATGAACTGAAGGCGGGAAATATACCCTATTCTCTTTATGATTTTCAACTTGGCAGTAAGCTTTTGAAGGCAGAAGATCATTCGATGGATGATATGATTTCTGAAGCGTTTCCGTATAATATTAATTTAATTCATATTAATCCGGATGAGATGATGCTTATGTATACCCGGATGGAGGCAGAACGTTGGAATGGTCGTTATAATATTGCGTTCTGGTTATGGGAGCTGGAAGAGATTCCGGAGCATTGGAAGAAATTTTTTCCTATGCTTGATGAGATTTGGACGCCGTCTGAATTTATCAGTAATAATTTAAGAAGAATTACCGATTTACCGGTTTATACGATGCCTTATTGCGTGGAGGCGCCGGTAGACGAGGCGCTGAGCCGGAAATATTTTGAGCTTCCGGAGGATAAATTTCTTTTTTTGGTAATGTATGATTCGAATAGCACTATAGAGAGAAAAAATCCGACGGGAGCTATTCGTGCGTTTAGAAAAGCCTTTAAAAACAATGCGGATGTGGGAATAGTTATTAAGATTAACAATGCAAAAACACGGGATATAGAGCGGCTGAATCATATGCTTAAGGGATGTACCAATGTTTATTTTATCACAGAAACATTATCGAAAGTTGAAGTGAATTCTCTAATTAAACTGGTGAATGTTTTTGTGTCGCTTCATCGGGCAGAAGGGTTTGGTTTGGTTATGGCGGAAGCAATGATTGTCGGAACCCCTGTCATTGCGACTAATTGGTCTTCAAATACTGAATTTATGAATTCAGATGTGGCATGCATGGTTGATTGTAAATTTATAACCCTGGAGAAGGACAGTCCGCCATATAAAAAGGGAAGCGTTTGGGCAGATCCGAATGTGGAACAGGCAGCGCGTTATATGCGGAAATTGTATAAGGAACCAGCATATTATGAATATTTAAAGAAAAAAGCCCATGAATATATAATAAAAAAGCTAAGTATGGAAAATGCAGTTAGCGCATTAGAGAAACGGGTAGGAGAGATTTATGAAGCATTTGAGAGAAATATATGATTATCGCCAGATGATTTTCAGTTTAGTGCGGAAAGAACTGCGGGGAAGGTATAAGGGCTCAGCATTGGGATTTTTGTGGACTTTTATTAATCCCTTATTGCAGTTATGTGTTTATACATTTGTGTTTTCTATCGTTATGCCGAATAATATAGACAAGTTCTACTTGTACCTGTTTGTTGGATTAATTCCATGGCTGTTCTTCAGCGGCTCTTTGACGGGTGGGGCGGCAAGCATCATTAATCAGAAAGATATGGTAAAGAAAATATATTTCCCGAGGGAAGTTATGCCCATTGCTTATGTGACAAGTAATTTTGTGAATATGCTTCTCTGCTTTATCGTTATTTTTGCGGTGGTTATTGTGACCGGGGGTGGTATAAATCCGATAGCGATATGTTATCTGCCTGTCATCATGGTTGTGGAGTATATCATGTGTCTTGGCGGAGCGATGCTGACTTCGGCATTGACAGTATATTTCAGAGATTTGGAGTATATTCTGGGAATCGTGACGATGGCATGGATGTATTTTACGCCGGTTGTTTATTCAATTGATATGGTGCCGGAAAATTTAAGACCTTTTATGAATTTGAATCCAATGACCCCTGTCATTGTGGCATACAGGGATGTTCTCTATAGTAAACAGGTGCCGCATATCCGTACGTTGACCAGTGGATTTGTTTTAGGATGTATTGTACTTATTGTCGGGTGTGTTGTGTTCCAGAAATTACAGAGAGGATTCGCGGAGGAATTATAAATGAAGCCGGGAAATGCAATAGAAGTTAAAAATGTAAAAAAGAAATTTAAGGTATATTTTGATAAAGGAAGTCAGCTCAAAGAGCGGATATTATTCCGAAACAGAAATCGTTATGAAGAACGATGGGTTTTGGATGACGTCAGTTTTGAGGTAAAGCAGGGGGAAGCCATTGGACTCATTGGACATAATGGATGCGGTAAAAGTACGACTTTAAAATTGCTTACGAGAATTATGTATCCGGATTCAGGGAGTATTGAACTTAAAGGCAGAGTTTCCAGCCTGATTGAATTGGGGGCGGGCTTCCATCCGGATATGAGCGGAAGAGAAAATATTTATACAAATGCGTCTATTTTTGGACTGACCAAAAAAGAAATTGACGAACGACTGGATGATATTATTGAATTTTCTGAAATGGAGCCATTTTTGGATAATCCGGTGCGCACTTATTCGTCTGGAATGTATATGCGTCTGGCCTTTTCTGTTGCAATCAATGTGAATGCGGATATTCTCCTGATTGATGAAATCCTTGCAGTTGGGGATGTCAATTTTCAGGCAAAGTGTTTCAATAAACTTCGTGAGATAAAAGCGCAGGGAACGACAATTGTCATTGTGTCTCACTCTATGGGGCAGATTGAACAGATTTGTGACCGCAGCATTTGGATTCATGAGGGGAAAATAAAGGCCGAGGGCAATCCAAGAGAAATTGATAAGGATTATTTGGACTTTATGGGGCAGAAACGGCAGGAGATTGCCGAACAGTCTCAGAAAAAGGATGAAGCGAAAACAATGGTGGCGGAAGAAATAGAGACCAGGGCAGAGGCAGAAGAGAAAAAGCGTTGGGGAAATGGCAGAGCCAGATTCCGCGAAGTGTGTATGAGCGGAAAACAAAGTGACAGGCAAAGGGTTTTTGCGACAGAAGAATCTGTGAAAATTCGCATGAATTACAAAGTGAAACAGAAGGTTCAAGACGCTGTCTTTGGAATTGGGATTTTTCGAGATGACGGCGTACAATGCTATGGCACAAATACACGGATTGAGCAGTTTAAGCGATTCGATCTGGATAAAGACGGAGAAGTTGTTGTTAATATTGAAAAGTTGTCGCTGCTTCCTGGAAAATATACATTAGATGTGGCTATTGAATCAGATATGGCGACACCGGTGGATTATTTCCGGCAGGCATATAGTTTTGAAGTTTATTCATCATTGACAGATGTCGGTGTTTTTCGAATGGAACACCAATGGGAGGTATAGTGATGGGGGAAAAGCTGAGCTGTATTGAGCGTATATTTGAAAAAGCCGGGCGCAAATATATATTGGGACAGAACGCTCGATATGATGAGCTGAAAAATGAAACAGAAGGTTTGAAGAGAACGATTGAGCAATTGACGTCGGAGTTGAATCAGGAAAAAGCAGCGCTCCGTGGCGCACAGATTGCTTTGGCAGAAGCATATGAGTACATGAAAGTACGAAAAGAAACCAATCCGTCTCTGGAGGAGAATATTCGGAACAATAATATTCGCATTAATCGTTTTGATGAAATGTTTGAGAACCTGGCTGGCCGTTTGGATATGCAGGAAGTGAAATTCAAAAAACTGAGCAGAGCGACGGAAGAGGAGGCGCCGTTGACAAGAGAAAAAGCTATGACGCCGCAGATGATGCCTGTCGACAATGAATATGACTGTGTGGATTATTTTGATTTTGAAAATCATTTTCGGGGTTCCAGAGAAGCTATTAAATCAGTTCAGAAACAATATATTCCATATTTTAAAGGAAGAACGAATGTGCTTGACCTGGGATGCGGCCGCGGAGAATTCTTGGAACTTCTTAAAGAATGCCAGATAAATGCAATTGGTGTTGAATGCTATACAGAATTTGCGGAATATTGTAAAATGAAAGGACTGAACGTGGCAGAGGATGACGCGCTGGTCTATTTGAGAAATCAGGACAAAGTCGGCGGTATTTTTGCCGGACAGCTAATTGAGCATTTGAAATTTAATCAGATTGTAGAACTGTGCGAACTGGCATATCAGAAACTGGAGGAGGGCGCATATATTATTATGGAGACTCCGAATCCGATGTCATTAGCGATTTATACCCATGCATTTTACATGGACCCGTCGCACAACAAGCCAGTACACCCGTTGACGATGGAATATTTTATGCATAAAGTTGGATTTAAGGATGTTAAAATTTTATTTACAGAATCCAGCAGATATCCAGTGGAGATACCTGAACTTAAAGTGGGTGGAGTAGAAAATCTGGATGCTTTTAACAAAAGCATGAAAGAGGTCAGCGAAACCCTATTTGGAAGTCAGGATTATGCGATTATTGGAAGAAGATAGCAGAAAGGATTACGAAGAATGAGTGATAAAATTCAAACAGTAGATGTTGAAAAAATCATGGAAGAGATTCGGAAGAATATAGAAGCGCGTGGTGTATCAGAAGAAGTTCTGGGATTTAATGAAGTGGATTCGAGTACAGAGATTCGCAATGGAATTCCAGTGGACGAGATGATTTATGATGAAAACGACTTAAATCAATATATTCAATATGCCAGAGCTGCACACAATATTCCTTATTATGAACCGATACAGGGAGGTAAACTAAAGGTGTTTGTTAAGCGGGTCATGCGGAAACTGATGGCATTCCAAATGCAGCCGCTTAGAGATCGTCAAAATCATTTTAATTATAATTCGATACAGTGCATACGCCAGATAGCGGTACATATGGCAGAACTGGAAGATGCGCTGATTCAAAAAGAAGAGATTATCGAAGAACTTCAGACAAGAATTGAAGTTTTAGAGAATAAGTAAGAGGACTATTTATGAGTAAGAAGATCTGTTGTATCGTTCAACGTTATGGATTGGAAGTTAATGGTGGTGCGGAACTGCATTGTCGCCAGATATCAGAAAGGCTGACTCATTTTTATGATGTAGAAGTATTAACAACAAAAGCTATTGATTATGTGACTTGGAAGGATGAATACTCTAAGGATGAAGAAATCCTGAACAGTGTAAAAGTGCGGCGCTTTTCTGTGGCAGCTGAACGAGACATGGATAAATTTAATGAGATAAATAACCGATTTATGTTGGGACAACTGCCTGCTGTAGAGGAAAAAGACTGGATGGATGCACAGGGACCTTATGTGCCGCAATTAATCGAATATATAACAGCCCATAAAAGAGATTATGAGGTTTTTATCTTTTTCACCTATCTGTATTATCAAACGGTTAATGGTGTTCCGGGAGTTAAAGAAAAAGCGATTCTTGTGCCGGATGCTCACGACGAACCCTTTCTTCGGATGGAAATATTTAAAAAGCTGTTTAAACAGCCGAAGGCAATGTTTTTCAACACGAATGATGAACGGATATTAGTGCGAAAGAAATTTCAAAACTGGAAAGTTCGATGTCGAATCGGAGGGGCCGGCGTTGACTTGCCAGAGGATATTTCAAGCCAGCGCTTTAGAGATAAATATGGATTAGAAAACTATATCATCTATGTAGGACGGATTGATACAGGAAAGAACTGTGACCAGATGTTCAGGGATTTTATTGCTTATAAAGAAGCGTATCCGGGCAGTTTAAAATTGGTTTTGATGGGAAAGAATATTATTGAGATTCCGAAACATCCGGATATCATTTCACTTGGATTTGTGGATGATCAGGATAAGTTCGATGGCATTTCCGGTGCAAAATTTTTGATATTGCCATCAATATTTGAAAGTTTGTCAATTGTCGTGCTGGAGGCTTTTTCCCTGGGCGTGCCGGTAGTGGTCAACGGCGCCTGTGAAGTGCTGAAAAGCCACTGTCAGCGCAGTAACGGCGGTTTATATTATAAGGATACAAAAGAGTTTTGTGCGACAGTCGATTATATGATTCATCACCAGGACGTATGCATCGCTATGGGGAAAAACGGTCAGAAATATGTGAATCGATACTATCAGTGGGATGTAGTAATCCGCAAATTGCGGGGCCTGATTGAAGATGTGGTGAAGAGCAACCGGATTGAGGGGAAATAAATATGAGGATTATACAGATGTTGCCAACATTCGCTTATGGAGACGCCATTGGCAATGACACCCTGGCATTACAGGATACGCTGCGGGATGCCGGGTATGAGACAGAAATTTATGCGGATGTTATTGACGCAAAACTTGGAAAAGATGCTGCAAAGCAGGTGGAAGATTATAGATATAAAGAAGGGGACGTTATTTTTTATCATCTCTCAACCGGATCAGATTTGAATTATAAAATTACGGAGTATCCTGCTCGAAGAATTATTATGTATCATAATGTGACGCCGCCTCAATTTTTTAAGGGGTTTAATCCGGAGGCGGAAAAGGCCTGTGCAGATGGACTGAGAGCAGTCAGGTATCTGGCCAAAAAGACGGATTTATGTATTGTAGATTCAGCTTTTAATAAGACGGATTTGCTGGCGATGGGTTATGACTGTCCGATGGAAGTGCTGCCGATATTAATTGCATTTGATGATTACAAGAAGGAACCGGACAAAAAAGTTATTAAAGCATACGATGATGACTGGGTAAATATTGTTTTTACCGGCCGGGTAGTTCCAAATAAATGTCCGGAAGATATTATAGCGGCATTCTACTATTATAAAAAAAATATACAACCGAAATCACGACTGTTTTTGGTGGGAAGATATGATGGGGTGCCGGCTTATAAAGCTCAACTGGATGCTTATGTCAAACAGTTAGCACTGGAAGATGTTTATTTTACCGGTCATGTGAAATTTGATGAAATTCTTGCTTACTATCATATTGCGGATGTATTTGTTTGTTTGAGCGAGCATGAAGGGTTTTGTGTGCCATTAGTTGAGGCGATGTATTTTGGTGTTCCAATTATTGCCTATGACAGTACGGCAATCGGGGATACGTTGGGTGGCAGCGGGCTACTGCTTCAAGATAAATCACCGGCGGTTGTTGGTGAAGCGATTCATCTTGTGACAGAAAGTAAAGAGTTGAGAAATCAATTAGTTAAGGGAGAAAAAGAACGGCTGAAAGATTTTGACCATGATAAAATTAAAAAGGATTTTTTAGAGATTATGAAGAAATTTTTAGCAGGGGATAAGAAATGAAAAAGATAGGATTTGTTGTACCATGGCATGGACAGAATATCCCTGGTGGTGCGGAAATGGCCCTTCGCGGAGTGACAGAACATCTGAATAAAGCTGGTGTTGACGTTGAGATATTGACGACTTGTGTAAAAGATTTCATGTCGGATTGGAATACAAATTTTCATAAATCCGGATTGACGATTGAGAATTACATTCCTGTCCGACGGTTTAAAGTGCGCAAGCGCAATGTAGATGCATTTAATCAGGTGAATATTAAGTTAATGAATGATGAACGTCTGACACCGGAAGAAGAAGAGATTTTCTGTAAAGAGATGATCAATAGCCCGGATATGTATAAGTATATGAAGCGGCATCAGGATGAATATCATTGCTTTGTCGGCATTCCGTATATGTTTGGACCGGTCTATCATATGTGTAAATATTTTCCGGAAAAATCCGTCATGATTCCATGTTTTCATGAGGAAGCCTATATTTATATGGATGTGTTTAAGAAAGCATTTTCTAATATCCGGGGTATGCTTTTTAATGCGGAGCCTGAGAAAAAGTTGGCTGAAAGAGTATATGATATTTCTACACAAAAATTAAGTGCGCCGGGGTTGGGGCTGGATATTTCTTTGAGATATGATGTTGAAAGATTTCGAGCAAAGTTCGATATACAAGATCCGTTTATTCTTTATGCCGGGCGAAAAGATGTGGGAAAAAATATTTACACATTGATCCGGTATTTTCAAGAATACAAGAAGCGAAATAAAAACAATCTTAAACTGGTTCTTATTGGCGGCGGAAAAGTGAATATTCCGAGAGCTCTTAAAGGAGAGGTGTACGATCTTGGGTTCATATCTATTCAGGATAAATATGATGCTTATGGCGCTGCATTGACATTGTGCCAGCCGTCAAAGCACGAAAGTTTTTCTTTCGTTATTATGGAGAGTTGGCTGTGCCGGCGGCCGGTATTGGTACATGCTGGCTGTGATGTGACAAAACATTTTGCTGTAGCATCTCAGGGCGGATTCTATTTTGACAATTATTTTGAGTTTCAGGACCAAGTCAATTATTTGATCGATCATCCAGAAACAGCGGATCAGATGGGCAATAATGGACGCAAATTTGTTTTGGAGAATTTTGACTGGGATATTGTAACAAAAAAATATATTGATTTTTTTGAAGGACTTTATGATGAATAATCTAGAAGACAGCATTTATAAAAGTATAACAAAAAAAGAATTAATTAAAATATTTTGTGTGGGGAGTTTGATTGGAAGTATTGTATTTTTGGCATGTTACGGATGGAAAATTCTTGATGTGACAAATGATTCATGGTTGCTTACTGGACAGGATATATCTCAGCATTATATTGGCTGGAAGTTTTACCGAGCATCAGCATGGCATTTTCCAATTGGACAAATTGATGGAATTATTTATCCGGAGACGTCATGTATTATTTTTTCGGATTCAATACCATTATTTGCTATTTTTTTCAAAATTTTATCGCCTATATTACCGGAAACTTTTCAGTATTTTGGAATTTGGGGGATAGCAACCTATCTTTTAGTTGGGGGAATTTCAGCAGTTATTGTTCGGAAAAGTACGGAAAGCTGTTGGCTGTGTTGGATTGGTTCGGGGTTTTTCTGTCTTTCTCCATATGTGTTTCAGAGAATGTATGGACATACTGCACTGGCTGGTCACTGGGTTATTTTATTAGCCATAGGAATATGGATATATAAGCCGTTTTTCTCAACTTTTCGAAGGAAACTAGCTGCGTGGACCGGATTGCTTATTCTTGGCTCGCTTGTACATATTTATTTTATTCCCATGATTATGGTTTTTATGTTCGGTTTTTGCCTTCAGGATTTGTTTGAGAAAAGAGGATGGAAGGAAGACCTGGTTTTTGCCCCGGTGACAGTAGCTGTAGATCTGATTGTATTGTATGCTGTGGGAGCATTTTCAAAATCGGGTGGCTATAGCGATAGCGGATTGGGAGTGTATAGCGCCAACTTGAATAGTTTATTTAATCCAAACAACTATGCCAAGTATTTAAAAACACTTCCCATCAGACCTGGTCAGGATGAAGGCTTTGGATATCTGGGTTTGGGAATAATATTTCTTTTAGGATGTGCTTTGGGGATTTACATTGTATATAAAGTTCGGTGCAGAAAGGGTATTGAACAAAACTTCGCAAAAGAAATTAGAAGAACGCAGATGGCATTTGGATGCAGTATGGTCGTAGTACTTTTTATTTTTCTTATTTTAGCATGGAGTCCGGAAATTGTATTTGGCACTAAAACAGTAATGAGGATTCATTATCCGGAGTTCATTTTAAAAATCCTGTCGACATTTCGTGCTTCTGGAAGATTTATCTGGTGCGTGGGATATTTGATAATGACTTTTTGCATGATGGCGGTGTGCTATTATGGGAAAAGAGCGGTTGCTATGATATGCATGTTTGGCGCTTTACTTGTACAAATCGCTGATATGCAAAATATGATATTGATTAAAAAGAATAATGTTTGTCAGGAAAAGAGCTTACAGACAATCCAATCGGCGGAGTGGGAAAAATTAGCGAAAGGAAAAGATCATTTGGTGATTTTGCCATTTAGTACTGTTTGGCAGAATCAGGGCATATCGGCAGCTTACGAAATGGGGGATTTTGCGGTGGATCATGGAATGACCATTAACTATTTTCCATTGGCAAGAACAGATTTGGAGCAAATTGCATTGAATGATGCTGAATATATGGCCGGTGCTGTTGATGGGGTATCCAGAGATGAAACAATGTATATTTTGGATACAGAAGAAAAAGGCAGAAATCTTGGCTTAGATGTATATTATGTGGATGGTTATTATATCGGAATTGCAGAAAACTAAAGAGGGAGTGCTATGTTAGAAACAGAAAAGAAGTTGTCGGTTGTTATGCCGGCATACAACGAAGGTGAACATATATATGAAAACTTGCATATAGTTTCTGAGATTTTATCTGGTTTTATAAAGGATTATGAAATAGTGGCAGTTAATGATGGCAGCACGGATAATACGAGAGCTGAGATTTTTCGCTGTGCTAAATCGGATGCACATATTCGTTTGGTGAGTTATAAGAAAAACCGAGGAAAAGGGAATGCCATTAAATGTGGAGTGGAAAAGACTTCCGGAGATTATATCGCGTTTTTAGATTCAGATTTGGATTTGCCGGCAGAGCAATTGAAGGAATATGTGATTGCACTGATTCAGGATAAGGCAGATGTGGTGATTGCCTCCAAGATGCATAAAGATTCAAAAATCGAATATCCGGTAGTACGGAAAGTGATTAGTTTTGGATATTACTGTATGTTGCGTGTGCTTTTTCACTTAAAAGTTAAAGATACGCAGACTGGATTGAAAGTTTTTAAAGCAGAAGCTTTAAAATCAATCATACCTTTGATTAAAACACAAGGATTTGCATATGATATCGAGATATTGGTGGCGTTGAACTGCAGAGGGTACCGGATTATGGAAATGCCGGTAGAACTGGTTTTCAGGCGTGGAAAAGGTATGGGAAGAATCGGGATTAAAGATATTATTACGGTTTTTAGGGATACATTGATAATTTTTTATCGGGGAAGAATTCAAAAGGTATATTAAGGACAAATATATGGCGAACATCAGTGATAGCAGCAAACAATTAAATAGAGTATTAAAAATAGTGTGCTGTGTGATTCTGATGATTGCTGCAGGATATAAAATATTTGATTTATCTACGATACATGTGCTTTATGATGAATTTGGCTATACGGCAACAGCAGCATATTATAACGGTTATGATTGGTCGTCTGTGGCAGAACACAGTGCTTATTATTCATATGGCTTGGGATTGCTCTTAGCAGTTATTATGCGAATTTCAAATGGCAATATGATATTGTATTATAGACTTTGTATTGGTATGAATATCTTACTGCTGGTAATCAGCTTTATTATTGCTTGTGAAATTGGAAAAAAGTTATTTGACAGTGTACCGGAGTATATTGTTATACTGGCGGCGTTCGGAATAAGTTTTTATTCGAATACATTGGTTCAGACAAATATTTTATGGACCGAAACTTTATTATATTTTCTTTTTTGGGTGAGCTGTTGGTTACTTTTGAAAGCTTTTGAATCATCCAAGTTAAAGTATTTTATAGGGCTTGCAGTTTGCAATGTGTATATGTATATGGTACATCAGAGGACGTTGGCGATTATTATTGCATCTTTTATGATAGTAGTAGGATGGGGGATTATAAAAAAAGAATTTAAAAGCATAATATTTTTTAATGGTATTTTGCTTGTATGTTTGTCTATTTCATATCTATTGAAGAGTGATGTACAAAACAATCTATGGGGGATGGAGATATTAAGCAAAGATGTAAATGACTATGGGGGACAATTATCAAAGGTAATTGAGATTATAACATCCTGGGAAGGAATGAAGGCTTTTCTGCTGAGCTTTTCTGGGAAAGTATATTATATATTCGCAGCCAGCCTGATGATAGTCAATGGTCATTTGTCGGGACTTGGACAATTAATTAAAGAAAAGAAGTCTAAAGATTTAGGTATTTATATTTATATTATTTTATGTCTTTGCGGAGCCATTGGAATTAGTGCAATTTTTATGCTACATGGAAATCGACAAGATACATTGATTTATGGACGTTATACAGAATATGTTATTGGACCTGTTTTGCTTATTGGGCTTCTTTTTTTGTGGGAGCATAAAGTTTCAAAAAAAGTATTTGCTTTAACAAATATAGGATTCGTTGTAGCGTCGGTTTTGGTATATATTAAATTACGCAATACGGGTTTTACAGTATATAATCTTGTATGTGCCGTAGGTTTAAGCAAGATATTTAAAGATGGTCAAGCTGCAGGGATGGCTCCATTATATGCTATGGTGGCGGCGATTTCTGTGGGGATTATTATGTATTTGACTGGAAGGTATATTAAGAAACATATAAGTCGATTGATAATAATGCTTGTAATTCCGATATGCTATTGGACCTATGTGAATAATAATGCATTGACCATAGTATCTGGTGCAAACCAAAACAATGCGTCGATTGCGTTAGTTGCAGAGAACATAAGAAATCATATCGGAAATAAAAATAGCGAAGTATACTATTTAACGGATCGAAAGGATTTTGAATCAAGATATGTAGAAGTTTTACAGTATTTTATTCCAGAAACACCCATTCGGTATATAGATAAAGAGGAAATCAGAGATATAGATGATTTTAAAGATGGAATTATTGTAATTGATGAAAATTGTTTTGATTTGTTTGAATTAGTACCAACATATCAGATATTGTATTGGCAAAATGGAATGATTCTTTTGGAATCTTCTGATATTTTAGAAGAATATGTGCTAAAGGATGAAAAAGAGATATTGCTTTCTGAAAAGCAAATGGTCAAAGGACAGTCGACTGTAAGTACAAGTGAATATTCATGGGAGAGTACGGGACAAGAAGGATATATTCTTTATGGGCCGTATATTCCATTAAGAAAAGGAGAATATGAAGTAGAAGTTGAAGCGATACTGCTGGATTCAAGCGTGCCATCAAATATTGTTATGGATGTTTATGCTGGAGAGATTTTAGTACAGAAAGAAATTGAATTGACACGTAATGGTGAAAAAATTTCTTTAGCGTTTAACCTTGATGAAGATACTAATAATATAGAATTTCGTATATACGGATATGCGGGATGCAATGCTCAATTTAAAAATATAAAATTGATAAAAAATATGTAGAATTTGTATTATGGGAGGGAATTGAAGTGAAAATTGCAGTTGCAGGAACAGGATATGTGGGACTGGTCACAGGAGTATGCTTAGCAAGTAAAGGGCATCAGGTAACCTGTGTGGATGTAGATGAAAAAAAAGTTGAAATAATGCGACAAGGAATTTCTCCAATTTATGAACCAGGTTTAGATGAACTTATGCAACAAAATATGTTACGGCTTACATTTACCGTTGATTATGAGTCGGCATATAAAGATGCACAGGTTATTTTTATCGGCGTCGGTACACCAGAGAAAAAAGATGGATCAGCAAACCTGAGCTATGTTTATAAAGTGGTTGAACAGATTGCAGAGTCTGTAGAGCGCGAATGTGTTGTAGTTGTTAAGTCTACGGTTCCGATTGGAACAAATGATAAAATTGAAACATATATGATAGAACATTTGAAGAATAATGTTCGGGTACATATTGCATCTAATCCGGAATTTTTGGCGCAGGGAACAGCAGTTCACGATACATTACATGCATCACGAATCGTCATTGGTGCAGAAAGTGATTATGCAAAAACTGTGTTAGAAAAAGTATATGAAAATTTTGAAGCGCCAAAGGTTATTACAAACCGACGGAGCGCTGAAATGATCAAATATGCATCAAATGACTTTTTGGCATTGAAGATTTCCTATGTGAATGAGATTGCTAATTTATGTGAAATTGTTGGAGCAGACATTGAAGATGTAACAAGGGGAATGGGATTTGACGCTCGAATTGGAGATAAGTTTTTAAATTCTGGTATCGGTTATGGAGGTTCCTGTTTTCCGAAAGACACAAAGGCGTTAAGTTGGCTTGCGAGTTTTAATGATAACGAAATTAAGACAATTAAGGCAGCTATTGAAGTAAATGAAAATCAGAAGTTTAAATTGATTAAAAAAGCCAGAAAATATTATGAAGATTTTTCGGGATTAACAGTAGCGGTTTTAGGACTTACATTTAAGCCAGGTACGGATGATCTTCGTGAAGCGCCGTCGCTTGTAAATATTCCAATTATGCTCGAAGATGGCGCCAGAGTAAAAGCATGGGATCCAGTTGGAGTTCAAAATTATAAAAAGATTTATCCAGAGGAGATTGAATATTGTGATTCAATTCAAGAGACGCTGGAAAATGCAGATATCTGTTTTATTTTTACAGAGTGGCCAGAGGTAAAACAGTTAGATGTGATGGTTTACAAAGCACTGATGCGACATCCTATTATTCTGGATGGAAGGAATTGCTACAAATTGGATGCTTTTGCTAATTCGGGTATTATTTATGATTCTATAGGCAGGGAAACAATCGGTTGGTAGTGTGAAAGAGATTATTAAATGGAATTTACTAACTTTGTTTACAATATTTAAAAGATCTGAAAAAGTTGACAGCACTTGACATAAAGAGGTATACTAAACGTGTCTTTATTTGTTATAAATAAAGATTTATTTTTAACAGGGGAGATAAGTTTTATGAAATTAATTATTCAAATACCATGTTACAATGAAGCGGAAACACTGGAGATTGCGTTAAACGCTTTGCCAAAACATATTGATGGAATTGATGTTATCGAATATTTGATTATTAATGATGGAAGTAAAGATAATACGGTAGAAGTTGCCCGGAATTGGGGCGTAAATTACATTGTAAATTTCAGAAACAACAAAGGATTGGCTCGCGGATTCATGGCAGGAATTGATGCCTGTCTTCGAAATGGGGCCGATATTATCGTGAATACAGATGCAGACAATCAGTACAATGCAGATGATATTGAAAAACTGATTCAGCCAATTCTGAGAAAAGAAGCCGGAATGGTGATCGGTGAACGACCAATTGACGAAACCGAGCATTTTTCGCCATTAAAAAAGAAATTACAACATTTTGGAAGCTGGGTTGTTCGTAAGGCTTCAAAGACAGACGTGCCGGATGCGCCGAGTGGTTTCCGGGCTTACAGCCGTAGCACAGCAATGCGATTAAATGTGATCAATGAGTACACATATACTCTGGAGACGATTGTTCAGGCTGGAAGGAATAAGATGGCTGTGAAATCTGTGCCAATCCGCACTAATCCGGAATTAAGGGAGTCGAGATTGTTTCACAGCATGTTTGGATATGTGAAAAAATCTATGCTGACGATTGTGAGAACCTATATGATGTATCGTCCGCTGGCGGTTTTTGCGGCTATTGCAAGTACCTTCTTTGGCTCTGGCATTGTTCTGGGGACACGTTATTTATACTATATGAAAAAAGGTGAAGGGTCCGGACATGTTCAGTCGTTGATTTTATCCAGTATGCTGATCATCATAGGCACCTTGTCCGGAGTTGTTGGCCTCCTTGCGGATGTTATTTCCGGAAATAGAAAATTGATTCAGGAGATTCAATATCAGTTAAGAAAAATGGATTATGGTCCAGGGCATGAAGCGCAAAAAAGAGAGGCTGAGAGCGGAAAGTGCACGGATTGATAATAAATGATGTATTTACAGAGGTCGATTTACCCTCTAATAAATCCTTAAGTTACTTCCTTAAGGAAAGTTACAAAAGTGGAGAAGGAAGCGTATGAAAAAGTTAAAAAGAATTGTCATGATTGGTCCGGTATATC
>NZ_SLXA01000009.1 GCF_004340975.1 Frisingicoccus caecimuris | reverse complement strand
CAAATAACGTCTTATTATTCAAGGGATTTTCCTTAAAATGAGCACAAAGAGGCCGCCGCATCTATGATTTATTCAATCATTAATGCGACGGCCCCGTTTATTCTATGGGTTATTTTTGGTCGGATTGCATTTTCCGATAGACTGCTTCTTTCGTAGCTTCCCGGAGAAAGCTGTCCTGTCTGTTATATGTCAGATGTTCATTCTGGATATAAGCGTCTGATTCGCAATCATATTCGTAGGGGATAACCTGTGCTGTTCCCTGTTTCACGTCAATTCCATAGACAATCACTTTGGAATCTCTTAATGCCAGTCCGAGTGTCAGAAAGCCGGAAGTGAAGTAATTATTGCTGTGTGGAACAGTTATTTTTTCCAGTGCATGAAAAAAGTCTGCTACTTCCGCTGTCTGTCCATTCTCAAAAGCCGGAATGATATGTAAGGTGTTATTTGCCTTATCTGCATATGCCCGGCAGACTAGAATGGAAGAATCCGCTTTTTGTATGATACCGTCAAAATAATCGCCGGAGTATGCAGTCGGCTGATAGAAAATGGCAGTTTCTTTTGTTGTAAGGTTATGATAAGTCAGAAAGCCGTTTACAAGCCGGACAATCTCGATATCATCCCCGTAGGTAAAGCCTTTCTGTTCTAAAAGGGGATAAAAAGTTTTAGTAAATTCTTCCGGCAGTTCAATCCCCAGTTTTTCTGTGATAAGCATATCTACATATTCTTTGAATGAACCATACAGAAGTTCGTTAAGTGTCATATTTCCCAACGTGGCAATCTGCTTCAAGCGTTTCTCATTGGGGAGATTCACACCCTTTTCCCAACTGTTTACAGAGCCTTTCGGGGCATTATCTATGATTTCCCCAAACTTCTGCATACTGTAACCGTATTTCTTGCGTATCTGCAAAATCCGTTTTCCTACTGCTTCTTTATTTACAAACATATGCACACCTCGTTTCTGTTCTCATCATAACATAAGATAAGGATAAATGTAAGGGTGAAATTATAATGAGTTACAAAAAGATATGGTTAAGCGTTTGAAATACAAAAATAAAAAAGTAAGGGAAAAAGTAAAATAATTGTTGACAAGAGGAAAAAACAGGTCTATGATGAGGTTAAGAGGTAAGGAGAAAAGTAATGAAATAAATATAGATGTGGATATGAAAAGGACTTGTCACACTTACCGGACACTCATTCACCATGATTTCAAAAAAGGAGAAATGCAGAATGCAGATTACATTGACAAAAGAACAGGTCAGAGAAGCGTTCGGGGAACTCCGTTACATGGGAGCAGACTACTGCTACAAGTATGATAAGGAAACCCGGAAGAAAACTGAGGAAGTGGAAGCATTGAAACTTCATCTCGGAAGCATGAAACTTGGAAACAGCGTAGATATCCGTCTGGAAGCAACGGAACTTCCCAAGGTAGAGCCTTATACTGTGGTAGAACTGGAAGAACCGTTATATGCCCCTTATGTGCAGAGGGGAAACTTCCCGGTATTAGTGGACAGAATCACCTGTAAGGGTATCCGCACTGTTGCCGGAAAAGGAAACGTGTAAAGGCTGTTCCCGGACATTCTCTGCGGACTGCTCCGTACAGCGTGAAAGGAGCAAAGGGAGCAGAGGAAGTTCCGGGAACGTGGCGAAAGCCACGGCAGACTAGGAAAGGCAGGGATAATAATAACGGAAATAATGAAAATTTCAGACCCCCCCTATACTAACAGGGGGGTAACTCGTCAGAAAGAAGATTTGACAGCACTGATTGACTGGTGTCAGATTACCGTCAAAGGTGCAGACGTGTTCACAATTATAGAAGATATCCTGCGGATTCCACTGAGTTTTATGGAACTGCATGGTAAGGAAAAAGGAATTGCCGGGCACGAACTGATAGCAAGATTTGACAATATCAAGATTCTGAAACCGACAGGAAATGCACAGTATGAGGGATTCCAGATTCTTATGAGTGGTTCGGGATGCAGGAATTATGAAGATTTTCTTTTACTGAACAGGGAAACATGGTTTGACTTTCTGGAAAGAGTTTGCAGATACCCGGTGAATTTCCCACGGATAGACTTGGCAATCGACGATAGAAAGCCTTACCTGTCTATCCCGGAATTGATTCGACTGAAAAATGAGGGGCTGATATCCAGTCAGTTGCGTGACACATCAGAGAACCGTTCCGATAAGCTGAAAGAAGATGAAATAGAAGCACAGGGGAAAACGCTCTATCTCGGCAGTAAACACAGTGATTTTCGAATTATATTCTATGAAAAGGGATATGAACAGGCAGAAAAGTTCGGAAAAGAACTCAACCCGGACTGGAACAGATATGAACTCCGATTCCGGCACAAAAAAGCGGGCAGATTAGTAGAAGAAGTTCTGAAAGACAGGGATGTGGCACGGATTGCATTGTCCGTATTAAACGAGAAAGTACGTTTCTTACAGAAGCCGGAAAACAATATGATTACAAGGAAACGGCTCTATCCTACTTATCCCCCGTGGGAAGAACTCATGCAGGATGTAGGGAAGATAAAGCTGACCATGAATCCAGAGAAAAAAACTCTGGAACGGACATGGCGGTGGCTGAACGTAGCAGTTTCGCCCTCATTAAAACTAATGGATAAAATTGGGAAACTGGATAACAGAGATTACATCCGGCAGTTAGTAGAACGGGGGCAGATGAACGAAGAACAACAACGGATATATGAGGACTATAAAAAATCTTTCCTTTTGAGGGAAGAAGAAAGGAGAATTTTTGATAGTGAGTATTAGTGTCTAACATAAACGTATTAGATTATGAAATATAGAATTGTAAATAAATGAATATGGATTTTAGAAAAGATGAAATATAAAGTAAAAAGAGATTAGAACGATACCCTTATCACATCAGTACACTTTATGACAAAAGCAACCGTTTACGATGATTCTGAACTGTTGAATTATGCAGTCCAGACAGGTATAATCTCTTTAGATACCATGCTGAATGATATGGCAATTATGGAAAGAAAAGAAATACTTGCACAGCATGTTTATTCAATAACAACTACAACTGATAAATCGGGAAAAGAAATTTTTTCTACCTATTTACCCAACCCGGACGGTACTCGGCTTTTCAGACGAAGAAATTCTCTTGAGGAATTGGAAAATGTCATTGTAGATTTTTATAAGGCATTACAAGAAGAAATCTACATTGAAAACGTGTTCTATGAATGGATTGACCGGAAACTGGATTTTGGAGAAATACAAAAAGCGTCTTATGACCGTTATGTAAATGACTACAAAAGATTTTTTCATTATACAAATATTCCAATCTCCAAAAAGAAGTTTAAAAATATCAATGAGGATGACTTAGAAATCTTTATTAAAACTACCATTCGTGATTTAGGACTGACTAGAAAAGCCTATGCCGGACTTCGTACATTGATTAGAGGTATTTTTAAATATGGCAAGAAGAAAAAATATACTTCTATCAGCATAACAGAATTTTTCGGAGACTTGGAACTTCCCAATAATCTCTTTAAAAGAAGAATTGTCGATAAGCAAAAAGAAGTATTCATGGAAAATGAAATCCCTCTTGTAATCAATTATTTGAAGCGTAACCCGGATATTTATAACCTTGGAATATTGCTTGCTTTTCAGACAGGGTTACGAGTAGGGGAATTAAGTACCTTAAAAGCAGGAGATTTTTCTGGACGTATTATTAAAATCAGACGTACGGAAGATAAATACCGGGATGAAAATGACAAGTGGGTTGTAGCTGTGAAAGAACATGCGAAAACAGATGCCGGAAACCGTGATTTGATTATTCCTACAACTGCAACAGAAACGATAAATCAAATACTGGCATTAAACCATAACGGAACATATTTATTTGAACGTAATGGTAAACGTATCAGAGGAAATACGTTCAATAAGCGTTTATCCCAAATATGCAAAAAGTTAAATATCCCTCACAGAACAATGCACAAAATACGAAAGACCTATGGTACTACATTGATTGACAGCAACGTGGACGAGGGATTTATCACAGAACAAATGGGACACAGCGACATCAGCACAACAAAAAAGTTATATTATTTCAGCAACAAAACAACGAAAAATAAAGAAAAGCAGATTGAAAATGCTATCTCATTTTAGGAATGATTCCTGTTTGACTACATGCTTGACTACATAGGAATTTTTCAGAAAATGAAAAACGCCGGAATCCTTGAAAATTCAAGGTTTCCGGCACTTTTAAGAGCAGGGGATGAGAGAATCGAACACCTCTGCAAAGTGTCATCGATGCTGAAACCGGAGAAATTATTTCGTAGGTAAAGCGAGGGAAAGTTATTGATTAAATATGTATTTTCAGATTTGAAGCGAGCGCTGGTTTCCTGGAAATTTGCGGCGTCAGTCGTTGGTGTGGCTTTAACCTTTTATTTATTTGGATTTAAGCCGATGAATACCTACTCTATCGTGAGCGTCTATCATTATAATATTATGCAAATGCAGGTATTGCTGGCCTATATTTTTTGTATTGTGCCCTATGGAGACAGTATGTGTCAGGATATAGAATGTCGGTTTTTCCAATTGTTGATCATTCGGGGAAAAACAAGTTATTATGGGGCTTCAAAGTCGACCGCGGTATTTTTTTCAGCAGTTTTGACAATGGTTTTGGGCACGGGCTTGTACCTTTTCATTCTTAAAATACGATATCCTGAGGCGCCGTGGATATCCGAAGGGCATATGTGGGGCGGAATGTTTGATGCGTTTATTTTGAAACAGAAATACGTTACACATATATTTTTGTGCAGCGTTCAACTGGGTCTTTTGACGGGAATATTGGCAATGGTCTGTACAGTTGTGTCTTTATATATTGCAAATCGTCTTCTTACCCTTTCACTGCCTGTGATCAGTTACTATATTTTATGCTATCTTTCAGAAATAATTTCTGGATTCTATAGTTTTGGGTATATATATGACCCGTGGTATACGGTATGCGACAGTGAAGAACTTTCATTTTTTATAATGCTTGCTGCGACAGCGGTACTGTTTCTGATATTGACGAAACTGATCATAGAAAGGATGAAAAGGAGGTTGGGACTGTGAGCGACATATGGTTGTTTTTGTATTATCCCTTTATGGAAGCTAAAAGAAAGCTTTTTACTACAAGATATCTGGCAGTGATCATCCTCATTGGATTTATGTGCATTTTAAATACCGTGACATTAAGAAGGTTTTCTTATTTGACAGGATATTCGGTCACGCCCTGGTTTTTTCCTTTTTTAGTATCTTTATATTTTTATAACCTGATTTATTTTGCACTGTATATTTATTTCTTTTCCGATGCGCCCTTTATTCAGGGAAATACTATGTATCAAATGATACGTTGCGGACGAGTAAAATGGGGAGTTGTTCAGATTGAAAAAATTCTGATAAGCAGTTTTGTATATAATATACAGAGCTTTTTGGTGAGTATTGTTGTAATGCTTCCGTATATATGCCTGGATTCGGGATGGGGAAATGTTATTTATACATTATCACGGACAAATGCGGGAAAAGAATATCATATTTCAATGGGGTTTAGTTATGATATTATCGGACAAAAATCTCCTTTACAAATGATGATATTAACGATGTTGATCTTATGGCTGGCCGGAAGTTGTGTAGGGTTGTTAATGTTCGCATTGAGCCTCTGGTTTGGTCGGATGACGGCGCTGTTTATTTCAAGTATTTGGGTCATCCTTCCCATTATGCTGGATAATTATGGTGGCGTATGGCTACCGTTGGCTACCCATTTTTCGCCCATATCCTGGACACGTATTTCAGAAATAGGGCAATTCAGATACGGAATACCAAGGCTGCCGTCATTAAAATTCATATTATCGGCTTACATAATCTTATGTGTGATATTCAGCCTTGCCGCGCTGTTTAAGCTGAGAACTGTTGATTTAAAATGGAGTAATGAGGAATAAATGATGAGAACGATTGAAGTGAAAAATGGTGTGAAATGTTTTGGAGAGCAGCAGGTATTAAGAGATGTATCGATTCAATGCGCATCCGGACATATTTATGGAATCGTCGGACACAACGGTTCGGGGAAGACAGTACTTTTTAAGTGTATTTGCGGGTTCATGAATCTGGATGAGGGGGAAATCATCATTGATGGAACAAAGAGAAGTAAAAAGGGAGCAATTTTGACCGGGGCCGGAATCATTATCGAGGAACCCTCATTTTTAAAAAATGCCAGCGGCCAGCGGAATCTGGATATTTTATATCGGATAAAGCATGGGAAGGACACAGCACATCTAAAAAATATAATGGAGAAGGTGGGATTGAGTCCTGATTCGAAAAAGAAAGTCGGTAATTATTCTATGGGAATGAAACAGCGCCTGGCTATCGCTCAGGCCATCATGGAAAATCAGGAAATTCTAATACTGGACGAGCCAATGAATGGCCTGGATCATAAGGGGGTGGAAGAGATGAGGGAATTGTTTCTCAACTTGAAAAAAGAAGGGAAACTCATCTTACTGGCCAGCCACAATAGAGAAGATATTGATATTCTCTGTGATGAAGTCTATGAAATGGAGATGGGAGAACTAAAAAGGATTAAAAATAAGTGACAGAAATTTCAGGAAATGCTATAATCATAACATACATAAGATAAACCAGAGGCCGTGGCAGCGGCTCTTTCATTCTGGAAATTTTCAATGCAGACAATAAAAAGTGCAGGGAGGATTCCGGAATGGCGGTGTCCTCCCAAGAGTATCGAAGGAGGACATTGGATGAAGAGAACCATTATGGGAATTGAAGACGAGATGCCAAATGCGCTGGTCAGTCACAAAGACCGGGTATTCCGGATGATTTTCAGGGACAAGAAAGAATTTCTGGAATTGTATAATGCAATGAACGGGACAGCCTATACAAATCCGGAGGATTTAGTGGTCACGACACTGGAAAATGCCATCTATATGGGATTGAAAAATGATATATCGTTTTTGATCTATGACCAGTTGGCTTTATATGAGCATCAGTCTACGGATAATCCGAATATGCCTTTACGGGATTTATTTTATGTGTCGGATATCTATTCTAAATTAACGGCCAGGATGAACCTTTATGGTTCGAAACTTGTTAAGATTCCGGAACCGAAATTTGTCGTATTTTATAACGGTATGGATGATCTTCCGGAACGCAGCGAGCTTCGGCTTTCGGATGCTTATGAAACGAAATCCGGAACTGTCGATCTGGAGCTCAAAGTGTTGGTGTTGAACATCAATCCGGGATATAATGATGGATTGATGGAAAAATGTAAAACCTTAAAAGATTATATGATTTTTGTCTCACGGATTCGGGAATACAGCCATCAGATGTCGTTGAACGAAGCGGTCGAAAAATCAATCAGAACATGTATTGATGAGGATATATTGGCAGAATTCCTGAGGAAGAACAGAGCGGAGGTGTTGAAAGTGAGTATTTACGAATATAATGAAGCTTTACATATCCGGCAGGAAAGGGAAGCTGCCAAGGAAGATGGCTGGCAGGAGGGACTGCAAGAAGGCAGGAAAGAAGGAATACAGCAGGGTATACAACAAGGAATACAGCAGGGAATATAGCAGGGGCTGCAGCGTGGTGCATTTTTGGAGCGAATTTGTAAGGTTCAGAAAAAAGCAAACAAAGGTCTTTCAGCGGAAGTTATAGCGGATATGCTGGAAGAAGAGGTAACATTTGTCGAAAAAATCATAAATATATTGGAAGAAACTCCCGAATCTGACGCTGAACAGATATATGATTTATTAATAAAGAAAAATAAATTTTAAAAAGTGGTGGCCTGAAACGTGTCGTTGATGGCCACCATGTTGTTTTCTGACAATATATATATTATAATAAAATTAATCAGAATTATCAGTGAAATAATAAAACATGGAGGGAGGACTGTATAAAGGATGATTACAGTTTTTAATCGAAGAGCTATATATATAGGCTACTCAAAGGAAGAAAAAAATAAAATTATAAAACTTTTGTCGAAAAATAAAATTCCTTATGAAGAAAAAAGATGGCACGCCAGAGGCGGACAGGCCAGAGGTCGGGGAAGTTTGGGACAGTTATCCGAATATCAGACGACCTATGAAATTTACGTCAGGGCATCAGATTATGAGGAATGTGAGTTTTTGATGCGTCAAATGGGAGAAATGCGTTAGCGTCCGACAGGGGATATTCGATTTGAACGGATAATTGGGGGGGGATACAGATGTTCGAAGGATTAAGCACCACATCAATAATTTTATTAATAGCTTTACATGTCCTGTTGGTTGGGGTCGTAGCCTGCCTGATGATTTGGAGAGCGAAGAAATATTATGTAGCCGAAGAAATTTCAGGCGATATTATATGGGTTTTAAAACAGTCATCCGAGCGTAATATCCGTAATTGTGCAATGTACATAGTTGTGGGATGCTTTTTTTCTTCAAGACTTTTTAGGTTGACGGACATTGACATTTTTCGGATGATCACATCATGTGTTCTGGCCATCGAAATGATAGCTATGGCTGTTTTTTCAACACTGCCTTACAAGATTTGCGCAAAAGGGATTATCACTCATCAGGGATTTGTTGAGTGGTCAATGATTCGAAAAATAATGGATTCCGAAAAAGGGGAAGGTGTTGTACTAAAGTTAAAAAGGCAGGTGGACAATGAACTGGTCATTTATTGTCAAAAAGAGGAAAGAGAGAAATTCGAAAGATATGTACGGGAACGGATTGACTTAGAGTAATCATCAGGAGTGACGATCATAATGGAAATAAATACAAGATAGGCCGGGAAACAAATTTTCCCGGCCTGAAAATTTTTACAATTACAGTAATCCGCCAATCTGAAGGAAGAGTGGTGCGAATACAAGTGCAACGATGGTCATCAATTTGATCAGGATGTTGATGGATGGTCCTGAAGTATCTTTGAATGGGTCGCCGACTGTATCGCCAACAACGGCTGCTTTATGCGCTTCGCTTCCTTTGCCGCCGTGATGGCCGCCTTCGATATATTTCTTGGCGTTATCCCATGCACCACCAGAGTTGGACATGAAGATGGCCATAAGAACACCAGTGATCAGGGCACCGACGAGAAGTCCGCCGAGGGCTTCAACTCCAAGAAGCACACCAATGATGATTGGTACAAGAACAGCCATGATACCTGGTACGTACATTTCTTTCAGGGAAGCCTGAGTAGAAATAGCAACGCAGGTTGTATAGTCCGGGCGGTCTGTACCTTTCAGGATACCTGGTTTTTCACGGAACTGACGACGAACCTCTTCAATCATCTTGTACGCTGCTTTGGAAACGGATTCCATAGTCAGAGCGGAGAAGAGGAAGGTCAATGTACCACCGATGAAGACACCGATAACAACACGGGCGTCAAGTACGTTGATGGCAGTTAATTTTACAGCTTCAGAGTAGGATACGAACAGTGCCAGTGCTGTTAAAGCAGCGGAACCGATAGCGAAACCTTTACCCATAGCAGCTGTTGTGTTACCTACAGAGTCAAGTTTATCTGTGATATCACGAACAGATTCATCCAGACCGGACATTTCAGCGATACCGCCGGCGTTATCCGCGATTGGACCGTAAGCGTCGATGGCAACAGTAATACCTGTTGTGGACAGCATACCAACGGCTGCCAAAGCAATACCGTAAAGGCCAACCAGTTCGTAAGAAATGAAGATACCAACGCAAATTAATAAAATCGGAACAACAGTGGACTGCATACCAACAGCAAGACCGCTGATGATGGTTGTGGCAGAACCTGTTTCAGACTGTTGAGCAATCTTTTTAACAAAACGATATTCATCGGAAGTATAGATTTCGGTAACGACACCGATCAATACACCGACAAGAAGTCCCGCGATAACAGCCAGGGCTATACTAAAGTTGCCGAACATGGTCTTACTTAAAATGATCGTAATAATGATAACGATTGCAGTAGCGCCGTATTCACCACGTTTCAGAGCAGCATGTGGGTTTGTTGCATTACCGGCCTTAACAACAAAAGTACCGATAATTGCGGCAACAACACCGCTGGCAGCCAGAAGTAATGGGAACAATACGCCGGTCTGATCGTAGTAAGTCAAACCGAGAGTCATTGCGGAAATAATGGAACCAACATAGGATTCAAAAAGGTCGGCACCCATACCGGCAACGTCACCAACGTTATCACCAACGTTATCGGCGATAACTGCAGGGTTTCTCGGGTCATCTTCAGGGATTCCGGCTTCTACTTTACCAACAAGGTCAGCACCAACGTCCGCAGCTTTTGTATAAATACCGCCGCCGACACGGGCAAACAGAGCGATGGAAGAAGCACCTAAACTGAATCCGAAAAGGATATCTGCATTTCCGGTAAGTACATAAATGATACTGATACCGAAAAGGCCAAGACCGACAACGGCAAGACCCATAACACTACCACCGGAGAATGCAACGGAAAGAGCGGCATTCATACCGGAGTTCATGGCTGCGCTTGTTGTGCGCACATTTGCTTTTGTCGCAGCGCCCATACCGAGATAACCGGCAAGAACCGAAAAAATACTGCCGACAAGGAAGCAGATGGCAGTCATCCAGTTGGACAGACCAATTCCGATGACAACAAACATGACAACAACAAAGATCAGGAGCACTTTGTATTCGGACATAAGGAAGGCTCTTGCACCTTCGGCGATGGCTCCTGCGATCTCCTTCATACGGTCATTTCCTGCGTCTTTTTTGCCGATGGATGCAGATGTTGCAATGGCAAAAAGGAGGGCGAGGATTCCGATGACAGGAACGATCATAAGGAAGTTTTCCATAATAATTTCCCCCTTGCTAAAAATATGAAATTGTTATAATTCCCTAATATTTAGGGTATAGTCTAGCTTACCAGATATTGGCGAAATATTCAATGATTGTTAAAAATGTACCAAAAAAAATACATAAAAATACAGTTTTTTCGTTATTTTCGTCCTTTGCCGGTAATGGATTCAATGCTTATTTCTACAATGTCTGTTTTGAAAGCAGATTTCTCTACATATTCCCGATAACAGTGAAGCAGACATTCGCATTATTCCCGATATTTTTCAATTTAAGACCTGCATTTTTGGCACAGTGAAAATAAATACGTTGATTGAAATAGATATAATTTACCGGAACACCATAAGGAATTCCATTCGCACTGACAGTTGAGAAGATGATATAATAAAGCTGAATTTAGCTCATATTCGGTGGAGTTTCAAGGATAAATCTTAAAAAATCCGGTGAGTTAGATGGAGAGATAAAATAATAGTAGAAAAAATGGATATTTTATGGTAGATTATTTATGAGGTGTTTAAAATGAAAAACATGAAACGTATTTTATTAAAATTGAGTGGGGAAGCTCTTTCGGGGGATAAAGGTTTCGGCTTTGATGAGGCTACGTGTCTGGAAGTTGGACGTCAGGTCAAAGAGATTGTTGATAAAGGTACCCAGGTCGCAATTGTTATCGGCGGCGGTAATTTCTGGAGAGGACGAAACAGCAGCAAGATTATCGAACGAACGAAATCGGATCAGATCGGTATGCTCGGAACGGTGATGAACTGTATCTATGTTTCGGAGATTTTTCGGACACTGGGAATGACGACCGAGGTATTTACACCTTTTGTCTGTGGTGCATTTACCGAACTGTTTGCAAAGGATAAAGCCATGGACGCACTCTCCGAGGGAAAGGTTGTTTTCTTTGCCGGAGGTACAGGGCATCCATATTTTTCAACGGATACGGGAACAACGCTGAGAGCTGTTGAGATTGAAGCCGATGCGATTTTGCTGGCTAAAGCGATCGACGGCGTTTATGACAAGGATCCAAAGGTTTATCCGGATGCGGTGAAGTATGACGAGATCAGCATTCAGCAAGTGGTAGACCAGAGACTGCAGGTTGTCGACCTGACAGCCACGATCATGTGTCTGGAGAATCATATGCCGATGGTTGTTTTCGGACTGAATGAGAAGGACAGCATTGTAGAGACCTTGTATGGTGAATTTAACGGTACGTATGTGACCGTAGATGAATGATAAATAATTTGGGAGGATGATCAGACATGGATGAAAGAATACAAGTTTATGAGACAAAGATGAAAAAAACATTGGAGAGCCTGGAGAGAGATTATATTTCCATCCGTGCCGGACGCGCAAATCCGCATGTTCTGGACAAACTGGTGGTAGACTATTATGGAACACCGACACCGATTCAGCAGGTGGGGAATATTACAGTTCCGGAAGCGCGGGTTATTTTAATCCAGCCTTGGGAATCCAAGTTGATCAAAGCTATCGAAAAAGAAATCATGGCTTCTGATATCGGCATTACACCAAGCAATGACGGTAAAGCGATCCGCCTTGTGTTCCCTGAGCTTACTGAGGAGCGTCGTAAAGAGCTGGCAAAGGATGTTAAGAAAAAAGGCGAGGCGGCAAAGGTTGCTGTTCGTAATATCCGTCGTGATGCGAATGATGCTTTAAAGAAATGGAGTAAAGCAAAAGAAATTTCTGAAGATGAGGCAGATGATCTGGAGAAAGCTGTTCAGAAGCTTACAGATAAATTCATCACCGAAGTGGATAAGGCTGTAGATACAAAGACAAAAGAAGTGCTTACTGTATAAGCACATTGGGATAAAACAAGATGAGAGGGAGGTTGTCGGATTTCGGCAGCCTCTTCCTGTTCATGACTGTTTGTGTCCGGAAAGGAATGGAAGTATGCAGAGAGAAATTGATGGCGAACTTTTGGAAGTTCCGAATCATGTGGCGATCATTCTGGATGGGAATGGCCGATGGGCTAAGAAACGAATGATGCCGAGAAATTATGGACATGCTCAGGGGAGTAAGACCGTGGAGCAGATTTGTGAGGATGCCTGGAATCTTGGAATTAAATATCTGACAGTGTATGCTTTTTCTACGGAGAACTGGAAACGGCCTCAGAAAGAAGTGGATGCATTGATGAAGCTGCTCCGCTCCTATTTAAAGGACTGTATTAAACGGACGACAAAGAACAATATGCGTGTCCGGGTGATCGGTGATAAGACAGGCCTGAGTCAGGACATCCGGGAATCCATTGAGGAACTTGAGCGGGTTTCGGCGGCAAATACGGGCCTGAATTTTACGATTGCTATCAATTATGGCAGCCGGGATGAGATGCGGCGGGCCATGGTCCGCATGACCAAAGATGTGGAGTCAGGAAAGATCAGATCGGAAGAAGTGACGGAAGAACTGTTCAACAGTTATCTGGATACGTGGGATATTCCAGATCCTGATCTGCTCATTCGGACCAGCGGAGAACAGCGATTGTCGAATTTTCTGCTCTGGCAGTTGGCTTACACAGAATTTGTATTTATGGAAGTTTTGTGGCCCGACTTTAATCGGAATGAATTAGTCCGTGCTATTCGTCAATATAATGGAAGAGAACGTCGTTTCGGCGGTATTTAAGGGGGGATACTATGTTCTGGACACGATTGGCCAGCGGCATTGTTTTAGTCATTGTGGCATTCCTGACGATTATGGCCGGCGGCAATATATGGTTTTTAGTTGTATCTCTTTTATCCCTCATGGGCTTGTATGAACTTTATAAAACGATGCGTATTGAGCGGATGCTTCCCGGATGGATTGGATGTATAACGACGGCTGTGTACTGTATTCTTCTCCACGAAAAAGCAGGTGGAAATTTTACGGGCGATCCCTTTATGGCTGTTATCGCCGGCTTTCTTGTCATTTGTGCCGTATATGTGTTTACCTTTCCGAAGTTTAAAGCAGATCAGATAGCTTTTTCCGTTTTTGGCCTGATCTATGTGCCGGTATTGATGATGCATTTATATCAGGTGCGGGAATTGCCCGACGGTCTGTTCATTATTCCTTTGGTATTTTTAAGTGCCTGGGGAAATGATACGTGTGCATATTGTGTGGGCATGCTGATCGGAAAGCATAAGATGACACCAAAGCTCAGTCCCAAAAAGAGTGTAGAGGGATTGATCGGGGGTATTGTCGGCGCTGTCCTGCTTGGTATGGCCTATGGAGCTCTGGCAGGCAGTCATTTGTCGTCCCTGAGCAATGCCGTCGCTGCCTGCGGTATTATCTGCGGCGTTGGCGCAGTCATTGCTGTTGTCGGTGACCTGACGGCGTCGGCTATTAAACGGGATACTGGAATCAAAGACTATGGGAAGCTGATTCCGGGGCACGGCGGTGTGTTGGATCGGTTTGACAGCATTTTATTCACAGCGCCGATCGTCTATTTCCTGGCGATTTATTTTGGTGCATAAAAGTGAGGTAGGAACAGATGAAAAATATAGTACTTTTAGGGTCTACCGGTTCCATTGGGACTCAGACTCTGGATGTGGTTCGTCATTATAAAAATGATTTTCGGGTGACGGCTCTGGCTGCCGCATCGAATATCGAAAGACTTGAAGAACAGATTCGGGAATTCAAACCAAAACTGGCGGTCGTTTACCGCGAGGATAAAGCAAAAGAACTGAGAGAAAAGATCAGTGACCTTTCTGTAGAAGTGCTGGCCGGGATGGACGGCCTTTTAACAGCAGCTGTAGAGCCATCGGCAGATATTGTCCTGACGGCGGTGGTCGGTATGATTGGTATTCGTCCGACCATTGCAGCTATTGAAGCGGGGAAGGATATTGCCCTTGCTAATAAAGAAACACTTGTAACGGCAGGGCATCTTATTATGCCGCTGGCAAAGGAAAGAGGCGTCAAAATCCTGCCGGTGGACAGTGAACATTCGGCTATTTTCCAGTCTTTACAGGGAGAAAACCGGGGACAGATTCATAAAATATTATTGACAGCTTCCGGCGGACCGTTCCGGGGAAAGAGTCTTAACGATCTGGCATCGGTTCAGGTGGAGGATGCTTTAAAACATCCCAACTGGGTCATGGGACGTAAGATTACCATTGATTCGGCGACCATGGTGAATAAGGGTCTGGAAGTCATCGAAGCCCGCTGGCTTTTTGATGTGGGGCTGGATAAGATTCAGGTCGTTGTCCATCCGGAGAGCGTTGTTCATTCGGCGGTGGAATTTGAGGACTCGGCGGTCATCGCTCAGCTCGGCACTCCGGATATGCGGCTTCCGATTCAGTATGCGCTGTTTTATCCGGACAGAAAACCTTTAAGCGGAGAATGGCTGGATCTGTTTAAGTTAGGAACATTACATTTTGAAGCGCCGGACCTGGAAGTTTTCAAAGGACTTAAGCTGGCCTATGAAGCACTGGAGATTGGCGGTTCGATGACGACGGTTTTTAATGCGGCGAATGAACGGGCTGTGGCGAAATTTTTAGACAGAAAGATTAAGTTTTTAGATATACCGGAAATTATTGGGGAGGCTATGGAAAAACACACTGCAATAAAATCTCCGTCACTGGAAGAGATTCTGGATACGGAGAAGGCAGCTTATGAATTTATCGAAAGCAGGTGGTAGTTTGGGAATTATTGTAGCTCTGATTGTATTCAGTATTATTATTTTATTCCATGAATTTGGACATTTTCTTCTGGCTAAGAAAAACGGCGTCGGTGTTACTGAATTTGCCCTTGGTATGGGGCCGATCCTGTTCAGCTTTAAACGGGGCGAGACAGTTTATGCGGTGAAGGCGCTGCCGCTTGGAGGTTCCTGTGCCATGGTCGGCGAGGATACGGATGAGACGGGAGAGAATTCCTTCAATTCCAAAAGCGTATGGCAGCGATTTTCTGTCATTGTGGCCGGACCGGTTTTTAACTTTATTCTGGCCTTTATTTTTGCATTGATTCTTGTGGGCATCATCGGTTATGACACACCGTCGGTCTATAAGGTTGAGTCAGACGGCCCTGCCTGGGAAGCGGGTATACGTGATGGCGATATCATTAAAGAGGTGAATGGGCGGAAGGTCCACATGTATAAAGAATTTCGGACCGAAGTGCTGATGAATTCGGACGGAGCGCCGATGGAAATGGTTCTCGAGCGGAACGGCAGTGAATACCGGACGACGGTGACTCCGGCATTGGGTGCGGATGGTACTTACAAAATTCAGATTTATGGTGGAGCCTATGAGCGGACAGGGATATTGGATACATTAAAATACAGTGTATTTGAAGTGCGCTATTGGATTACCACGACGGCCCGTAGCCTTGGAAAGCTGATCACAGGTCAGGTATCCGCCAATGAACTTTCCGGTCCTGTGGGAATTGTTGACATGATCGACGACACTTATCAGGAGGCGAAAAGCTACGGTTGGCTGGATGTGCTCTTAAATATGATGAATATCTGTATTTTGCTGAGCGCTAATCTGGGTGTTGTCAATTTACTGCCGATTCCGGCGCTGGACGGCGGGCGGATTATGTTTTTGATCGTAGAAGCCGTGCGGGGAAAACCATTGCCGCCGGAGAAAGAGGGATGGGTGCATACGATTGGGTTTGCACTGTTGATGGTACTGATGGTATTTATTTTATACAATGATATACAGAGACTGCTGCTGTAGCTTTCGGACAGTGGCATGAGGAGGCGTGTTTCATGATTCGTGAAAATACAAAGGTCATTTCAATCGGGGGCTGTTGTATCGGCGGGAAAAATCCCATTGCGATTCAGTCCATGTGTAATACAAAAACAGAAGATGTAAAAAGTACAGTAGCTCAGATTCTGGCTTTAGAAGAAGCCGGTTGTGACATTATCCGGGTAGCCGTGCCGACGATGGAGGCGGCGGAAGCGATTAAAGCGATTAAAAAACAAATTCATATACCGTTGGTCGGAGACATTCATTTTGATTATCGGCTGGCCATTGCGGCGATGGAGAATGGTGTGGATAAAATCCGTATCAATCCGGGCAATATCGGTTCGGCAGACCGGGTGAAGGCTGTGGTGGATATGGCAAAGGCCCATCATGTGCCGATTCGTGTCGGTGTCAACAGTGGTTCTCTGGAAAAGCCTCTGATTGAAAAGTACGGCGGTCATGTGACGGCGGAGGGGATTGTGGAGAGCGCTCTCGATAAGGTACGCATGATTGAAGATTATGACTATGACCAGATGGTCATCAGTATTAAATCATCGGATGTCATGATGTGTATCAAAGCTCATGAATTGATTGCCAGACAGACGGATTATCCGCTGCATGTGGGCATTACCGAATCGGGAACATTGATTTCAGGTAATATCAAATCTGCGGTGGGCCTTGGTATTATGCTGAATGAAGGTATCGGCAATACGATTCGTGTCTCTCTGACTGGGAATCCGGTGGAAGAGATCAAGTCAGCGAAGCTGATTTTAAGAACTCTTGGCCTGCGGAAGGGCGGTATCGAGGTGGTTTCCTGTCCGACCTGTGGAAGAACTCAGATTGATTTGATCGGCCTTGCAAATCAGGTGGAAAATATGGTTCAGGGTTATGATCTGGATTTGAAAGTGGCTGTCATGGGCTGCGTGGTCAACGGTCCTGGCGAGGCGAAGGAGGCAGATCTGGGGATTGCCGGGGGAAAAGGCGAGGGCCTTCTTATAAGAAAAGGTGAAATTGTAAAAAAGGTGCCGGAGAGCGAGCTGCTTGCGGCATTGAAGGATACATTGGATAACTGGAGTGAATAGACATGGCGGCTTCATTTTTTGAAGTTTTTCCCGTTCTGAAACTGAATAAAGGAATGATGGACTTACTGGAGGAGGCGACTGTGGAAAAGGTGACGGCCAGTCAGGCCAGAAACAGGATTCGGGTGTATCTGTGCAGTCCGAGGTTGATTTCCTATGAGGAAGTAAGAAAACTGGAAGATCAGATTCGTGGACAACTGTTTGAAAATACGGATGTCCATGTGGATATTATCGATCGATACGAACTGTCGGAGCAATATACGCCGGAGCGGCTCATGTCCATCTATTTTGACAGCTTTGAGGCGGAGCTTAAAGATTCCAGTGATCTGGAAGCGAATATTTTCCATAAAGCGAAAAAGGAATTTATCGATGCGCAGAGAATGGTCCTCACTGTGGAGGATAATTTTATTACGGCTTCGAAAATCGAGTGTATTCGAAGCAAGCTGTTGAAGATTTTTCAGGATCGTTTTGGATATTATGTGGATATTTCAGTTGAATATGTCCGGGAGCGCAAAAGCCGGCAGGCTGAATATGCGGAAGAGACCTTCCAGAGGGAAGTTGAGACGATTGTCAAAAACTATGCGGAAGCAGAAGCTGCAGTTAAACAGAAGGAAGAAAAAATTGCCGAGCAGCAGAAGCCGACGCGGGATTTCAAGAAGGAAAATACCTACGTCAAGAAAAAGATCATCGATCCGGATATCTTTTATGGCCGTCCTTTTGAGGGCGATGAGACACCGATTTCAGAAATTAATGACGAAATCGGAGAGGTGATCGTCCGTGGAAAGATCATTCAGATGGAGACGCGGGAAATCCGCAATGAAAAAACGATTATTATTTTTGCTGTGACGGATTTTACGGATAGTATCACAGCAAAAATATTTACAAAAAATGAATTTTTACCTCAGGTTCTCTCAAATCTGAAGGTGGGAAAGTTCGTTCGAATGAAAGCCATGGCAGTCATGGATAAATATGACCATGGTATTGCATTAAACTCGGTGACGGGCATTAAAAATATTCCTGACTTCACAAAGAAACGGATGGATTTAAGCCCGGTGAAACGGGTAGAGCTTCATGCACATACAACAATGAGTGACATGGACAGCGTGGCCGACTGTAAGGCAATGCTTAAAACGGCTATGTCCTGGGGGCATAAGGCTATGGCGATCACGGATCATGGTGTGGTTCAGGCTTTTACGGATGCCAATCACTGTGTGGAAGGGACGGATTTTAAGCCGATTTACGGCGTGGAAGGTTATCTGGTCGATGATTTAAAGCCCATAGTTTTTGAATCGGAAAACCAGAGCCTGGACAGTAAATTTGTTGTTTTTGATATTGAAACGACGGGATTCTCTGCAGTTAATGACCGAATCATTGAAATTGGTGCGGTAAAGGTGGAAAACGGTGAGATTGTGGACCGTTACAGCACTTTTGTCAATCCGGAGCGGCCGATTCCTTTTGAAATTGAAAAGCTGACGGGTATCAATGATGGTATGGTGGTGGATGCGGCTGTCATTGAAGATATATTGCCGGAATTCCTGGCGTTTTCAGAAGACTGTATTATGGTAGCCCATAATGCAGAGTTCGACATGAGCTTTATTAAAGAAAACTGCCGGAGGATGAATTTGCTCCGAAAGTTTACAGTGGTGGACACTCTGGCCATGGCCCGGAGCATGCTGCCGGATTTGAAGAATTATAAATTGGATACGGTGGTGGAAGCTGTCGGCGGGACACTGGAGAATCACCACCGGGCTGTAGAGGATGCGGAGTCCACGGCAGATATATTTGTAAAATTCGTGGCCCGGTTAAAGGGCATGGGTGTGACGGATCTGGATACATTAAACGGGATGAGCCAGATGTCAGTTAATGCCATAAAAAAATTGAAAACCTATCATATTATTATATTGGCTCAGAACGATATCGGACGGATTAATCTCTATCGCCTGGTATCCTGGTCCCACCTGGATTATTATGCAAGACGGCCAAGAATTCCAAAAAGTGTTCTGGCAAAATACCGGGAGGGTCTGATCATTGGTTCGGCCTGTGAGGCGGGCGAGTTATATCAGGCTGTGTTAAATGACCGGCCGTCTGATGAGATTGCACGGATCGTCAGTTTTTACGATTATCTGGAAATACAGCCCATCGGAAATAACCTTTTTATGATTGAGAGTGAGAAAATTCCACAGATTCAGTCCAAAGAAGATCTGATGGAGATGAATCGGAAGATTGTCCGTCTCGGCGAACAATTTCATAAGCCGGTCTGTGCCACCTGCGACGTGCATTTTATTAATCCGGAAGATGAGGTTTATCGACGGATTATCATGGCGGGTAAGGGATTTGATGATGCGGACAGGCAGCCGCCGATTTATTTTCGGACAACGGAAGAGATGCTGGAGGAATTCATGTATCTTGGTGCGGAAAAGGCGGAAGAGGTTGTTATTACCAATACGAATTACATAGCGGATCAGATTGAGCGGATTTCTCCGGTGCGGCCGGACAAATGCCCGCCGGTCATTGAGAATTCGGATAAGACATTGAGAACCATTTGTTATGATAAAGCCCATGCGCTTTACGGAGAGAATCTTCCGGAAATCGTGGTCGAACGACTGGAGAGAGAACTGAATTCCATTATCGGCAATGGATTCGCGGTCATGTATATCATTGCCCAGAAATTGGTGTGGAAGTCGGTGGCCGACGGCTATCTGGTTGGTTCCCGTGGTTCGGTCGGATCATCCTTTGCGGCCTTTACCGCCGGAATCACGGAGGTAAATTCGCTTCCGGCCCACTATCTCTGCCCGAACTGCAAATATGTGGATTTTGATTCGGATTATGTAAAAAGTTTTTCAGGACGTTCCGGCTGTGACATGGAAGATAAAGTATGTCCGGTATGTGGAACGCCTCTCTCAAAAGAGGGACATGACATTCCTTTTGAAACCTTCCTTGGATTTAAAGGAAATAAGGAGCCGGATATTGACCTGAATTTTTCGGGTGAGTATCAGAGTAAGGCTCATGATTATACAGAAGTTATTTTTGGTAAGGGCCAGACCTTCCGGGCCGGAACGATCGGTACGCTGGCGGAAAAGACGGCCTATGGATATGCGCGAGGTTATTTTGAAGATCATCACATGGAGAAGCGGAGCTGTGAGCTGACTCGGCTGGCCTCGGGCTGTGTTGGTGTTCGGCGGACAACGGGACAGCATCCGGGAGGTATTATCGTTGTGCCTTTAGGCGAAGAAATTTATTCTTTTACGCCGGTACAGCATCCGGCCAATGATCAGACGACCCATACTATAACGACCCATTTCGATTATCACTCCATTGACCACAACCTGTTGAAACTGGATATTCTCGGACACGATGATCCGACCATGATTCGTATGCTTCAGGATATTACCGGGGTGGACCCGACGACGATTTCTCTGGATGATCAGGAGGTACTGTCACTGTTTCATGGTCTGGATGCTTTACATATTCAACCGGAGGATATCGGTGGGACGGATCTGGGGTCTCTGGGAATTCCGGAATTCGGAACCGACTTTGTTATGCAGATGCTGCGGGATACGAAGCCGAAGGCTTTTTCTGATCTGGTGCGTATTTCCGGTCTGTCCCATGGTACGGACGTTTGGCTGAATAATGCCCAGACACTGATCAAAGAAGGTAAGGCGGAGATTTCTACGGCAATCTGTACCCGTGATGACATTATGATTTATCTCATCAATAAAGGAGTTGAATCCGAGTTGTCCTTTAAGATCATGGAGAGTGTCCGTAAGGGTAAGGGATTGACGCCGGAATTCGAAGCGGCCATGAAGGAGCACGATGTACCGGACTGGTATATATGGTCCTGTAAGAAGATTAAGTACATGTTCCCGAAGGCCCATGCGGTGGCCTATGTTATGATGGGCTTCCGTATTGCCTGGTTTAAGATACATTATCCGCTGGCTTACTATGCGGCTTTCTTTACGATTCGTGCCACAGCCTTTGATTATGAACTGATGTGCCGGGGGAAAGAAGAACTGGAAAAGCATCTGAAACTTTATAAGTCCAATCCGAATCTGACAGCAAAGGAAAAGGATACCATCCGGGATATGAAAATTGTTCAGGAATTTTATGCCAGAGGTTTTGATTTCCTCCCGATTGATCTGTACAGGTCGGAGGCTGTCAAATTTACCATTGTTGGCGACAAGCTGCTTCCGCCATTTTCATCTATCGACGGCATGGGCGGTATTGCTGCGGAGGCTCTGGCGCTGGCGGCGAAAGACGGCCCATTTATATCGAAGGATGATATTGCGGGACGGGCAAAGGTCAGCCGGAGTACGCTGGATGTGATGGGAGAACTGGGGCTGCTCGGCGATCTGCCGGAGAGCAATCAGCTTTCCATCTTTGATTTAAAAATTGGATAAAGGGGAACCCATATGTACTATTTTATTGTCAATCCCAACGCCAAGTCCGGCAAAGGCCGGATAATCTGGCAAAAAGTGTGTCATCTCATGAACAGCAAAGGTCTTGCCTATGAAGTGTTGTTCACGGAGAAAAAAGGACAGGCTGCAGAACTTGCACGAAAAGCGGCGGAACGAAGCAATAAGCCGATTCAGGGCAAAAGAACAAATCTGGACAGTGCCGAAAAGATCATCGTGGCTATGGGCGGCGACGGAACGATCTCAGAAGTCATGGATGGCATTTGGGACCATCCGGAGGTGACTTTTGCCTTTATTCCGATCGGTTCAGGAAATGATTTTGCCCGAAGCCTTGGTATATCGTCCAACTGGCGTAAGGCTTTACAGGGGATTCTTTCAGAAAAACATAGGATTTATTTTCATCCGGGACGTCTCGAATATGATGGAAAAGTGCGTCATTTCGGCGGCAGTATGGGCATTGGTTTTGATGCGGCGGTCTGTGACGGAGCAAACCGGCTGCGGTTTAAATCCGCCTTTAATCGCCTGGGGTTAGGAAAATTCACCTATACGGGTGTGGCTGTCAAACTATTGGTCACCAGTTCCTGTGATAAATTAAAGATTCGTCTGGATGGTCAGGAAATCCACCGATTTCAAAAAGTTCTCTTCTTATGTGGTCTGAATGGAAACTATGAGGGCGGTGGTTTCATGTTTGCACCGGAGGCCCGGGTGGATGATGCATACCTGCATGTTTGTATTGCGGCGGGAATACCTGTCTTTAAACGATTCTTACTTTTGCCGAAAGCTTTAAAAGGAAAGCATGTGGGGGCGCCGGGAGTTTATATGTATCGTTGTAAAAAGATAGAGATTTTGTCCTCCCGGCCAAAATTGATTCACGGTGACGGCGAGGTCAATGGCCCGGTAACGAAGGTGACGGCCAGCCTGGAACCTTTGGCAATCCCGATGGTCTATTGAACAGATGATTGTTGAAAAAGGCTTGCATTTTAAACAGATTGGTGATATATTAATTAGGATAACAGATTATGATGTAACTAGAGAGTGGACGTGAGTCCACTCTTTGTACGTGTTAAGGGAAATTTTTTCCACAAAAAGCTCTGCTTTGGAGCAACAAGGAGAGGTAGCAAATTGGCAAAGAAAGATTATGAAAGCAGAACGGAAGCATTGATTCAGCCGATGATCGACGAACATCATTTTGAACTGGTCGATGTGGAATGGGTCAAAGAAGGTGCAAACTGGTATTTGCGTGTATTTATTGATAAAGAGGGTGGTATCACAGTGGATGACTGTGAACTGATCAGCCGCGCTTTTGAAGAGATACTGGACAAGGAAGATTATATTTCTGAAAATTATATTTTTGAAGTCAGCTCTCCGGGACTTGACCGGCCTTTGAAAAAAGAAAAGGATTTTGCGAGAAGTATCGGAAAAGACGTGGAAATTAAATTATACAAGGCACTGAATAAAGAAAAAGAATTTGTCGGCGTATTGACGGATTATGATAAGGAAACGATTACCATTGAGTTGGATGACGAATCAATAATGGTTTTTGATCGGTCGGATGTGGCGCTCATCCGTTTGGCCTTTTTTTACTAGAATAGGAGGAATTTAGAAAATGAATAACGGACACGAATTAATCGAAGCTTTGAATCAGATTGAAAAAGAGAAAGGCATCAGCAAGGACATTTTACTGGAAGCTATGGAAAATTCACTGGTTGCTGCCTGCAAAAACGAGTATGGCAAAGCGGACAATATCCGGGTAAATATTAACAGAGACACCGGTGATGTGGTTGTTTATGCGGAAAAAGAAGTTGTAGAAGAGGTGGAGGATGATGTTCTTCAGATCAGTCTGGCAAATGCGCGGCTGAGAGATATTCACTGTGAACTGGGCGATATTGTCCATATTGAGGTGACACCGAGAAACTTCGGACGTATCGCAGCTCAGAAGGCAAAACAGGTTGTTGTCCAGAAGATTCGTGAGGAAGAGCGGAAATCCCTCTATCATCAGTATTTCGATAAAGAGCGGGATATTGTGACAGGCATTGTACAGCGTTATTCGGGACGGAATATCAGTATCAACCTCGGGAAAGTGGATACGGTGCTGACAGAGGCCGAACAGGTGAAGGGTGAATACTTCCAGCCAACAGAACGTATCAAGCTCTATGTTGTGGAAGTTAAAGATACAACAAAAGGACCGAAGATCACGGTTTCCAGGACCCATCCGGAACTGGTAAAACGTTTATTTGAATATGAAGTTGCAGAAGTTCGTGACGGTACGGTGGAAATCTGCAGTATTTCCCGTGAAGCCGGTTCCCGAACAAAGATTGCTGTTCGTTCCAATCACCCGGATGTGGATCCGGTGGGCGCCTGTGTTGGTGTGAATGGTTCCAGAGTCGGCGCCGTAGTGGATGAACTTCGGGGTGAAAAGATTGACATTGTAAACTGGAATGAAGACCCGGCTGTTTTTATTGAAAATGCACTGAGTCCGGCAAAAGTTGTTTCTGTTGACGCAGATGAAGAAGAAAAGACGGCATCTGTTATTGTACCGGATTATCAATTATCGCTTGCTATTGGTAAGGAAGGACAGAATGCCAGACTGGCCGCCCGTCTGACGGGTTATAAGATTGATATTAAGAGTGAATCCCAGGCCTATGAAGCGGCTCAGGCTGCCGATGACGAAGCAGATATCATGGCAGAGGAAGACTTCGAAGAAGGTTATGAGGAAGATTATATGGAAGATGGTATGGAGGAATAATGGTCGCAAAGAAAGTTCCTATGCGGCAGTGTACCGGCTGCCGGGAGATGAGAAGCAAGCGTGATATGATTCGGGTCATAAAGACGGCGGAAAATGAAATTTGTATCGATGCCACCGGACGGAAAAACGGCCGGGGTGCTTATATATGTCCGAATATGGATTGTCTGAAGCAGGCCATGAAAAATCGGGGACTGGAGCGGTCTTTAAAAACAGCCATACCGGAAACGGTTTATCAGCAGTTGGAAGAGGAGATGAGTCATATTGACAAAGGATAAAGTGTTATCTTATCTTGGATTGGCTGCCAGAGCAAGGAAAGTCCAAAGCGGAGAGTTTTCTACGGAGAAATCCGTAAAAAGCGGGAAGGCGGCGCTGGTCATTGTGGCGGCGGATGCCTCGGATAATACAAAGAAAAAGTTTACAAATATGTGTACCTTTTATAAAGTGCCTATGTATATTTATGGTACGAAAGAGACATTGGGAGCTTCCATTGGCAGAGAGCTTCGGGCCTCTTTAGCTTTGGAAGATACTGGTTTTTGTAACGCCATAAAGAAACAGATTGATTCAGAACGGATGTAGACGGAGGTAGGTATATGTCAAAAATAAGAGTACATGAATTAGCGAAAGAATTAAATAAAAGCAGCAAGGACATTATTTATGCATTGAAAGGTCATGGCGTGATCGTTGAAAGTCATATGAGCACCATTGGCGATGATCATGCGGATAAGATCAGAAAGTATTTTACAGCGCCGCCGGTGAAGAAACCGGAGGCTCCAAAAGCGGCACCACAGGAAAAAGCGCCGGTAAAGACAGCGCCGACAGCCGGTGAGCGGCGTCCATTAAATAACAATGGCGGTCAGAACCGTCAGGGAGGCAACGGCGAACGCCGCCCGTTTAATAATAATGGTCAGAACCGCCAGGGAGGCAATGGCGAGCGTCGTCCATATAATAATGGAGGCCAGAACCGCCAGGGAGGCAACGGCGAACGCCGCCCGTTTAATAATAATGGTCAGAACCGCCAGGGAGGTAATGGTGAACGTCGCCCATATAATAATGGAGGCCAGAACCGCCAGGGAGGCAACGGCGAGCGTCGTCCGTATAATAATGGAGGCCAGAACCGCCAGGGAGGCAATGGCGAGCGTCGACCATTCAATAATAATGGCCAGAACCGTCAGGGAGGCAACGGCGAACGTCGTCCATATAATAATGGTGGTCAGAACCGCCAGGGAGGCAACGGCGAACGCCGCCCGTTTAATAATAATGGTCAGAATCGTCAGGGCGGTTACAATAACAACCGCGGTGGCCGCGGTGAAGGCAAGTTTAATCTGGATAATGCCATCAGCAAAGAAGTTGTTGTCTCCAAGGATACATCCCGTGAAAATCGGAGAAACTATAAAGATAAAGAGAAGCCGGTGAAGAGTGTCACTGATGGAAGAAACAGCAAGAAAGGCTTCGGCGGCAAGCCACTGTCCAAGAAATCGAATCTTCAGCCGCCGACACAGAAGCCGAAGCCGGTTGTGGAAAAGGTTACCAATATTATTCTTCCAGAGGTCATTACGATTAAAGAACTGGGAGATAAGATGAAGGTCTCCGCTGCTGAAATTGTTAAGAAATTATTCCTCGGCGGTAAGATGGTCACTTTGAATACAGAGATCACTTATGACGAAGCGGAAGAAATCGCATTGGAATACGACGTGCTCTGTGAACATGAAGTCGTTATTGATCCGATTGAGGAAATTCTCAAAGAAGAGGAAGAGAAAGAAGAAGATTTACAGCCAAGACCACCGGTAGTCTGTGTTATGGGTCATGTTGACCACGGCAAAACATCCATTCTGGATGCTATCCGTAATACCCATGTCACTACAGGAGAGGCCGGCGGTATCACTCAGCATATTGGCGCTTATGTGGTAGATGTAAAGGGGGAAAAAATTACTTTTCTCGATACTCCGGGACATGAAGCGTTCACTGCCATGCGTTTGCGTGGCGCCCAGTCTACGGATATTGCGATTCTGGTTGTTGCTGCCGATGATGGCGTTATGCCTCAGACGATAGAGGCCATCAGTCATGCAAAGGCGGCCGGTATTGAAGTTATCGTTGCCATTAACAAGATTGATAAGCCGAGCGCCAACGTGGAGCGTGTCAAACAGGAATTGACGGAATACGAATTGGTTCCTGAAGACTGGGGTGGAACAACCCTGTTTGTCCCTGTGTCCGCTCATACGGGTGAAGGTCTGGATGACTTACTGGATTCCATTCTTCTTCAGGCTGAAATGTGTGAATTAAAAGCCAATCCGAACCGTAGAGCAAGAGGTCTTGTAATTGAGGCTCAGCTGGATAAGGGCAAAGGCCCTGTGGCAACCGTTCTCGTTCAGAAAGGAACCCTTCACGTGGGTGATTGTCTGGCCATTGGTTCTGCCTTCGGAAAGGTTCGTGCCATGGTAGATGATAAGGGGCGCCGTGTAAAAGAAGCCGGTCCATCCATCCCTGTGGAGATTCTTGGCCTGAATGATGTGCCGGAAGCCGGAGAGGTATTTATTTCTACAAATACTGAAAAAGAGGCACGTTCTATTTCTGAGACATTTATTGCACAGAAGAAGGAAAAACTGCTGGCAGATACAAAATCCAAGTTATCACTGGATGGCCTGTTTGATCAGATCCAGGCTGGACAGATCAAAGAGCTGAACCTGATCGTCAAAGCCGATGTTCAGGGTTCTGTGGAAGCTGTAAAACAGAGTCTGCTGAAACTTTCCAATGATGAGGTAGCCATTAAGATCATTCATGGGGGCGTTGGTGCGATCAATGAATCCGATGTTACTCTGGCATCTACCTCAAATGCTATTATTATTGGTTTCAATGTACGTCCGGATAATATGGCAAAGACGGTAGCAGAGACGGAAAAAGTCGATATGCGTCTGTACCGGGTAATTTACAATGCCATTGAGGATATTGAAGCTGCCATGAAAGGTATGCTGGATCCTGAATTCCGTGAAAAGATCACCGGACATGCGGAAGTGCGTCAGACGTACAAAGTATCCGGCGTGGGTACGATCATCGGCGGATATGTGCTTGACGGAAAGATCGAACGGAATTCTAAAGTTCGTCTCCTTCGTGACAATGTGGTCATTCATGAAGGTGAACTGGCATCTCTGAAACGTTTCAAGGATGATGTGAAAGAAGTGGCCGCTGGTTATGAATGCGGTATGTCCCTTGAAAAGTATAATGATATTAAAGAAGGCGATCAGTTAGAAGTCTTCGTTATGGAAGAGATTCCAAGATAGAAAGGAATTATATGAGAAAAAACAGTATTAAAAATACCCGTATCAACGGAGAAGTTCAGCGAGAACTGGGGCGGATTATTTCGCGTGAGATTAAAGACCCGAGGATTTCTTCGCTGACCTCCGTGGTAGCGGTGGAAGTGGCTCCGGATTTAAAGAGCTGTAAAGCGTATATCAGCGTTCTTGGTGACGAGGCGGCACAGAAAGCGACGCTGGAAGGCTTAAACAGTGCAATGGGCTTTATCCGTAAAGAGCTGGCCCATTCGGTGAATCTGAGAAATACACCGGCCATCACTTTTATTATGGATCAGTCGATTGAATATGGCGTCAATATGTCAAAAATGATTTCGGAAGTCAATAAGGATTTAAAAGAGGAAGATGAGGATGAGGAGCTTTCTTGAAAATCAGATCATGGGGAGCCAGACAGTTGCCATTGCCGGTCATACCCGACCGGATGGTGATTGTGTCGGTTCCTGCATGGGACTTTACAATTATATCAGAGAAAACTATCCGGATATTTCGGTGGATGTTTATCTCGAGCCGATCAGCGACAGCTATAAACTGGTAAAGGGAGCGGAAGAGATTCAGCAGCCGGGAACAGAGCCGAAAGTGTATGATCTGTTCATCTGTCTGGATACCAGTCAAAAGGACCGGCTGACACAGGGCGCTGAGCTTTATTTTGATATGGCAAAGGCAACGATCAATGTGGACCATCATGTGAGCAATACCCAATTTGCCCAGGTGAATCATGTTGTGGGAGAGGCCAGCTCGGCCAGCGAAGTGGTGTATGATCTTCTGGACAGGGACAAAATCGGCCTGGCTGCGGCAGAGGCTCTGTATATGGGGATTATCTGCGATTCGGGTGTGTTTAAATATTCCAGTACCAGTGAGCATACCATGCAGATTGCCGGACATCTGATGGCTATTGGCGTGGACAGCGGCCGCTTTATCGATGAAGTTTTTTACGAGCGTTCCTATATCCAGGCGCAGCTTTTGGGACAGGCGCTTTTAAACAGTATCTGTGTTTTTGAAGGCCGTTGTATTTATACGGTCGTTCATCGGGAAATGTTTGAGCGGTTCGGTGCGGATCATAATGACTTAGAAGGCATTGTGGAGCAGCTCCGTTTGACGAAGGGCATCGAGGTAGCGATTCTTATCTCTGAAACGAAAGAGGGAACATGCAAATTCAGTTTCCGGTCAAAGCGTTATGTGGATGTCAATAAAGTGGCGGCGATCTTCGGCGGCGGAGGTCATGTAAGGGCTGCGGGATGTACGGTTCATGGCAGCTATAAAGAGCCTTTAAAAATATTTTTGGAAGCGATAGAAGGGCAGCTGGAGACAGATGTATAACGGAATTATTAATATTTATAAAGAAGCAGGATTCACTTCCCATGATGTGGTGGCGAAGCTTCGGGGAATATTAAAACAAAAGAAAATCGGACATACAGGAACGTTAGACCCGGAGGCGGTCGGCGTTCTCCCGGTCTGCCTTGGCAAGGGGACGAAGGTCTGTGACCTGCTGACGGATAAGGATAAAGTCTATGAGACGGTCATGCGGCTCGGTGTGGTTACAGATACCCAGGATATGACAGGAAATGTTCTGAGAGAGTCGCCGGTCCATGTGACACGAGAAGAACTGGAAGCAGTCATGCATCAGTTTCTCGGTGATTATGACCAGATTCCGCCCATGTATTCGGCATTGAAGGTCCAGGGGAAAAAATTATATGAACTGGCCCGGGAAGGTCGGGTCGTTGAGAGAAAACCCCGTCGGGTACAAATATTGGGGCTGGAGCTGCTTGGGCTGGAAGAAGATGGAATTCACGTACATATGCGTGTGCACTGTTCAAAAGGTACGTATATCCGCACTTTGTGCCATGATATCGGTGAGAGGCTTGGCTGCGGGGCAGCCATGGAAAAGCTTATCCGTACCCGGGTCGGTGTTTTTAAAATTGAGGATGCCTTGACACTGGCCCAGGTGGAAGACTGTGTTCAGAATCAGCAGATCGATCACCTCATCCGCTCCATCGACAGTATGTTCAGCATGTGGCCGGCAGGACGAACCGGTGCGGCGGTTGACCGCCTATTATATAATGGAAATATGCTTTACAGGAAGGATATGGTCCTTGAAGAAAAAAGAGAGCCGGAATCCGGTGAAAAATTTCGGGTTTACGACAGTCAGGGACAGTTTTGTGCGGTCTATGTTTATGACGGACGGCACAGAATGTTTAAAAATGAAAAAATGTTTGTGTAATCGGTAGGAGATTCGGCATGATTTATATTACAGGAACAAGAGATATACATTTGGAAAATACGGCGGTGGCACTGGGAAAGTTTGACGGCCTTCACCGGGGACACCAGATTTTGATAGAAAAGATTAAACAGCATAAGGCGGAAGGCCTTAAGGCCGTCATGTTTACATTCGATTTTCATCCGGCATCACTTTTGTCGAATAAGCCGCTGGATTTAATCTTTACCCGGGAGGAACGGGTAAGGTGGGCGGAGAAAATGGGTATCGACGTGTTGATTGAATTTCCTTTTACAAAAGAGACTTCCGGAATTGAGGCAGAAGATTTTGTAAAGGATGTTCTTGTGGATGGGCTGGGGGCTAAAGTCATTGTTTCCGGCAGTGATTTCCATTTCGGACATGAGCGTCGGGGAAATGTGGACATGTTGATCGAACTTGGAAAGACAATGGGTTTTACAGCGGACGTCTGTCAGAAACTGCAGATTGAAGCGCCGATTTATGAGAACGGGCGGTTTACCGGACGAAAGGAATTTAAGGACGTGAGCAGCACCCTTATTCGTGAAGCTATCCGGCGGGGAGATATGGAATTTGCCACAGAAATGCTCGGAGCGCCCTTTGCTGTGTCGGGGGAAGTGGTTCACGGCCGCCAGCTTGGCCGGAAACTTGGCATGCCGACGGCAAATGTGATGCCGCCGATGCATAAGATCATGCCGCCGAACGGCGTCTATTCGTCACGGACCATTGTCGGCGACTATGTGTATCATTCAGTAACAAACATTGGTTTTAATCCGACCGTTGCAGAGAATAACAGCAAACGGATGGAAACCTATGTGTATGATTTTTCAGGCAGTCTTTACGGTAAAGAGATTGAAGTACAGCTCTTCCGTTTTGAGCGGCCGGAAATGAAATTCGACGGTGTGGATGCACTGAAGAATCAGATTCATAAAGATAAGGCAGGAACCATGGAATATTTTGGAACCCACCCGGATTTATAAAACTTTAAAACCTTCATGAGGATATTATTCAGTCATACAAGAGTCGCCTTGGGGGCACCTTCTTTGCAGAGGGTGCCCCCAAGGTGCGTTTTTGTTGCCTAAGTATCTGTCAGTCTGACGACTCGTCGGGTGACAGAGGAATTAATACAGTATAGATTTCGAACAAATGTTTGAAAAAAGAACATATGTGTGATATAATAAATTTATATATGATATAAGTGATGGCAAAAAGATTTTGATTGACTGAAGGGGGCAGAGAAATGGAATATATGGCGCCAGAGGATCCGTTACAGAAGAAATTGATGATTTTAGCAGATGCAGCTAAATATGATGTGGCTTGTACATCTTCGGGAGTGGATCGAGAAAGTGGTGGTAAAGGCATGGGGAATTCCAGAGCCTGCGGAATTTGTCACAGCTTTGCGTCTGATGGCCGGTGCATATCGTTATTGAAAATATTATTGTCCAATGATTGTATATATGATTGCAAATATTGCAAAAATCGATTGAGCAATGATGTGCCGAGGGCAACCTTTACACCGGAAGAAATCTGCCGGCTTACTATGGGATTTTATCGGAGAAATTACATCGAAGGGCTTTTTTTGAGTTCCGGCGTGGTGAAAAATCCTCATTATACGATGGAGCTGATTTTGGAGACACTGCATCTTTTGCGTGATAAGTACCAGTTTCATGGGTATATTCATGTAAAATCCATTCCGGGAGCAGATGAAGAATTAATTCGAAGAGCCGGTTTTTATGCGGACCGAATGAGTTGTAATCTGGAATTGCCAACGGCAGAAGGATTAAAAAAACTTGCACCGAATAAAGACCGGAAGATGATCCTGAAACCACTGCGTCAGGTGCAGAAGGGAATTTTAGAGAACAAAGAAGAATTGATGGTGTATCGCCATGCGCCGAAATTTGTTCCTGCGGGGCAGAGCACCCAGGTCATGGTCGGAGCTACGCCGGAAAGTGATTACCAGATCATTTCAGTGGCGGAAGCTCTGTATAAAAAGTTCGCTCTGCGACGAGTATTTTATTCGGCTTATATTGCCGTGAATGAAGATAACCTACTACCTTCGGTGGATACGAAACCGCCTCTTTTGAGGGAACATCGCCTCTATCAGGCAGATTGGCTTTTGAGATATTACGGATTTCGGGCCGATGAACTGTTAAGCGAGCAGCACGATTCTTTTAATATCGCACTGGACCCAAAGTGCGACTGGGCGCTTCGGAATCTTGATCAGTTTCCGGTGGAAGTGAATCGTGCATCTTATGAGATGCTCCTCAGAGTGCCGGGAATCGGGGTGACGGGGGCACGTCGGATTTGTCAGGCTCGTCGTCATACCACATTGAATTTTAATGATCTGAAGAGAATAGGCGTTGTTCTGAAGCGGGCTGTTTATTTTATTACCTGTTCAGGCAAGATGATGTACCGGATAAATTTTAATGAAGATTCAATCACGAGAAACCTTCTTTCTGTACATGAGCGGCTTCCGATAGAAGTCCGGGAATCGGTTTCAGGTTATCATCAATTATCGCTGTTTGATGATCGTCAGGCTGGCCAGTGGCAGATCCCTCTGCCGGCCCTGAGGGAGGTGGTCGTATGAAATCGCCGAGAATTTATATGTGTGAAGATTCGCTGGAAGGCATTTTATCAGCTGTTCATGCGGCTTATATGAGCCGCTACGGTCATGAATTTCAATCGATTGAGGCAGGAGATTACGTGGAACCCTCTCTGTTTGCTGAGATGATTCCTGTAGAGACAGATGTGGATAAGGCTATGCGGGTGGCGGATGCGGTGATTCATAAAATTTCCGGATATGCCTGGCATTTGATAAAGTATGCGGCCATGTCCTGTTATATGGATAAAGCAGATACAATTTATCGATTCCTTGTTTTAGGATTTGGTGTTGGCAGCAAAGTGACGGAACAACTGGCAGATCCGGTCGTGAATCGGATGCTGAAATTAGAAAGAGGAGTTATGAGAGAAAAGGATCATTTTTACGGTTTTGTCCGTTTCAGGGAATTAAACAGTGGAATTCTTTTTGCAAAAATAGCACCTAAACATCATCAGCTGCCTTTGGCAGCAGAACATTTTGCTGATCGATATCCGATGGAAAATTGGATGATTTATGATGAACGGCGGCACGAAGTATGTGTCCATGAAGCTGGCAGGGGCTGGTGGATCACAAAGGATGTGACCCCGTCTCAGCGGATAATTTCAGATGTTTCTGACAGTCAGAAGGATTTTGAAAAGTGGTGGAAGCAATTTTATGAGACGATCGGTATCAAAGAGCGTGAAAATCCCCGTTGCCGCATGAGCATGATGCCGAAAATGTATTGGAGCAACATGCCGGAGATGCTGGGAAAGTAACCGTTGAAAATCCTTGTTTTGACGGGTATACTGTATCTGGGAGGAATGTAAAATGAGTAAAATTATTTTAGCATCCGCATCTCCGAGACGGCGGGAACTGTTAATGCAGATTGGATTGAAATTCGAAATTATACCGAGTCAGAAAGAAGAAAAAATGCAGGGGAACAGTCCGGCCCAGATTGTTATGGGCCTGGCTATGGACAAAGCAGAAGATATCTTCCGCCGTGCAGAGTCGGATGCGCTGGTCATTGGGGCGGATACGATCGTAGCATTGGACAACGTAATTTTAGGAAAGCCAAAGGATGAAGCGGATGCTCTGAAAATGCTCCGGTTTCTTCAGGGAAAGACCCATCAGGTCTATACGGGTGTCTGTATGGTGATGGCCGATAAGACCCAGGTGTTTTATGAAAAAACGGATGTGACCATGTATCCCGCGGATGAAGAACAGCTGACAGAGTATATCCGCACCGGGGAACCGATGGATAAAGCGGGCAGCTATGCGATCCAGGGACGGGGATCGGTGTTTATCCGGGAAATTCATGGAGACTATAATAATGTGGTCGGACTTCCGGTGGCTCAGATATGGCAGCGGCTCATGCGGGATGAAATGACGCGAAAGATCGTGATTGAGAATAAAGAATGATTGCATCCGATGAGCAGTCGTGCTAAAATAGTAAGGATTAAGCTATATTTTAGAGTAAGGGGCTTTTTATGTCGAATTATGATGTTGTGGATGAAAAATTTCATCAATTCGTTCAACAATTTCATACGGAAGAACAGAGGGTATTGCTGGCTTTTTATCGTGAACTGGTCGGAAAACGGAAGATACCTTATAAGATCAAAGACCGGAATTTTTCAGTGAATGTTCAGATGAGCCAGGGCTTTGCCATTGATGTGGAATTTCAGGATGTGTTGATTGAGGATGGCCGCCACCCAAAAGAAATCTTTATGGAGAATCTGCGGGGCGAGCGTCTGGAGAATGGTCGTTACCGACTGAGTTTTACAAATCGTCCCGCATCTGCGGGAGAGGGACAGGTACCAAAGGAAAGTGCATTTTCTTTTGCATCCTTCCGGGGCGGTGTCCGGCTTTGGAACTATCGTGTACATACATTGAAGTTGGAAAGTGACTCTATTGGCCTGCCATGGAATCTTGTGTATGAAACGATGGAAGCCATCGAACAGAAAAGTCAGGTATTGGGCGAACATTTTCTGAACGTTTATGAGCAAAAAGCCTTAAAAATATTTAAATTTATCAAACCTTACCTTCAACTTTATTTGGCGCCTACAACACAGATTGGTTTCGGCAAGTCTACGGTACTTTATGATTCTGAACAGGTGGAGTGGACATTGGATTCGTCTCAGATGAAAGAAGGAGCAGAGTTTTTTGCCGGTCTGGGCTTAAGACGACTTTCCGGTTACTTTACGAAAAATAAATGTAACGATAAAGAACTTATACAGGAATTATTGTACACGCTGCGTTCATTAAAGGGAAATACGATTTTTAAGACGCTGAATCATTTGTTGGAAGAGTGTGGCCGGGAGCATCAGGGACTGTATGAGAGCGACCGGGATATGAATAATTTTCGTTCTTATATCAGGGAAAAACTTCAGAAAGTCTTTTTGACCCATGGATGGCAGGGGAGTTATCCGTCCTATATGGCAGTTTCACGGCCGGAATTTATTGAGGTTTCCAATATCTATAAGCGTCAATATGCTTATCTTAACGAAAAGATGAAATTTATATATTTTGACTTTATTGAAAGTATTGTCGATGGCCGGTATCATATCACACCGATTACCGGAATGATTCTTCCGAAAAATACAAATATCGATTATCGGAAATGTACCAGTATGGATTGTTTCTTTCTTGACGGCGGACGTCGAAACGGCGCTGTTTTCGGAGATTTAAGTGTCTCAGAAAGTATGACGCTTAAGGAAATCAAAGAAAAAATGGAACAGCTATCGGCGGTACTCGATTATCAGATCAGGTAAATAACGGTAAAGGGATATAAGACTTGACATTATAGGCAAAAAGGATTATGATAATTAAAGTAAATTGAATATCGACTTCAGGGCAGGGTGAAAGTCCCTACCGGTGGTACAGCCCACGAGCCGAGAGGCCGATTCGGTGAAATTCCGAAGCCGACAGTATAGTCTGGATGAAAGAAGTGAATGACGTATACAGTTTTGTTTGCTATGCTCTGGAATGACAGGTTCCAGAGCTTTTTTGCTTTCAATTTGTGTTATGTATGATGGATAAAGTCACAGCCCTGCATATGGTTTGTGGCTTTTTATTATATTATATCGCACGTAGCTTGACGGCGTGCGCCCATGCGGGCATATTTTTACCGGAGAAAGAAGGCGTAAATGAAGATGACGAACAGTTATCCGGAAGAACAAAAGAAAATTGATGAAATGTATATGGAGCGTGCTCTTGAACTGGCAGCCAAAGGCCGGGGAACAACAACTCCGAATCCCCTGGTTGGGGCAGTGATCGTAAAGAATGGCCGGATTATTGGTGAAGGCTATCATATTCGTGCAGGTGAAGGGCACGCAGAAGTGAATGCATTTAAAAATGCAGTGGAAGACGTGACCGGAGCTACCATGTATGTGACTTTGGAACCGTGTTCGCATTATGGCAAAACACCGCCATGTGCAGATAAGATTGTGGAAAAAAAGATCGGTCGGGTGGTGGTCGGTGCATTGGACCCGAATCCCCTTGTGGCAGGCCGGGGCATTGAGAAGATTCGAAATGCAGGCATTCCTGTAATTACCGGAATTTTGGCTGAAAGATCAATTGCATTAAATGAAGTATTTATGAAATATATCGTTACGAAGCGGCCCTTCGTTCTCTTGAAAGCCGCCATGTCGTTGGATGGAAAAATTGCCACAGCAGACGGCGAATCCCAGTGGATATCCTGTGAAGCGTCCAGAGAAGAGGTTCATCGTCTGCGGCATGAATTGACAGGAATCATGGCAGGCATCGGTACGGTTCTGGCGGATGATCCGATGTTAAATTGCAGAATTCCAGGGGGAAAACAGCCGGTTCGGATTATTGTGGACAGTCACCTGTCCATTCCTGAGACGTCCAAACTCGTATGTTCCGCCAAAGAGTTTCCTCTTGTTGTAGCTACTCTGGAAAAGAGTGATGCGGCGAAAAAAGAGCGATTGGAGGCTCAGGGGGTTCAAGTCATCGGGGTGTCAGCCGACGATGGCGGTCATGTGGATCTGAATATCCTCATGGAGCGTCTGGGAGAAATGAAAATTGACAGTATTCTGCTGGAAGGCGGCGGACGTTTGGCAGAAGGCGCTTTAAAGGCTGGAATTGTAGATAAAGTACAGTTTTATATCGCACCGATACTCATTGGCGGTGAAGGTGCAAAAACACCAGTGGAAGGCCGGGGAATCGCAGCATTAAGTGAAGCCTGGCATGTTTCGGACTGGAAGGCAGAAATGATCGGCGATGATATAAAGATTACCGGATATATAAAAGAAAGAGGGTGAGCAGAGTGTTTACAGGGATTATTGAAGAAATGGGCGTTTTAAAGGGTGTGAAACACGGTGCCAAATCTTCCGTGCTGACAATTGCCGCCAGTAAGGTTCTTGAGGGAACAAAACTTGGGGACAGTATATGTACAAACGGTGTGTGTCTGACTGTAACAAAGCTTGGCTCAGGGACTTTTGATGCGGATGTCATGGCCGAATCTATCCGGAGGACCAATCTGGGAGATTTAAGACCGGGAGATAAGGTGAACCTGGAACGGGCGTTACGTCTCTGTGACCGGCTCGGCGGACATATTGTCAGCGGTCATGTGGACGGCACTGGAAAAGTGCTGTCGCTGGAGCGGGAAGATAATGCAGTCTGGGTGACGGTTGAGGCTGCTCCTGGTATTTTAAGATATATTATTGAGAAAGGTTCCATAACCATTGACGGCATCAGCCTGACAGTGGCTTATGTGGATGATAAAGTCTTTAAGGTTTCCATCATTCCTCACACGGGAGAAGAAACCACATTGTTAAAGAAGAAAGCCGGAGATAAGGTAAATCTGGAAAATGATCTGATCGGTAAGTATGTGGAAAAGCTTATGAAGGGACAAGAGGATACACAGGAACCTGTGAAGGAAACGATTAACGAAGATTATTTAAGAAAATACGGTTTTATCTAATCGATTTTACCAAACAAAGAAAGAAGGACTTAAAAGATGAGTGAAACATTTAAATTCAACACCATTGAGGAAATCTTAGAAGATTTGAAAGCCGGAAAGAATATTGTTCTTGTTGATGATGAGGACAGAGAAAATGAAGGGGATGTGATTTGTGCCGCAGAATTTGCCACATTGGAAAATGTGAATTTTATGGCGGCCCATGCCAGAGGTCTTATATGTATGCCAATGGCAAAAGAATATGTAGATAAATTAGAACTTCATCAAATGTGTGTTCATAATACAGATAATCACGAAACTGCATTTACTGTATCGATTGACCATGTGAGTACGACCACAGGTATTTCTGCCTATGAGCGTTCGATTACGGCAATGAAAACTGTGGATGATGACGCAAGACCGGAAGATTTTCGCCGTCCGGGACATATGTTCCCATTATTGGCGAGAAACGGCGGTGTGATCGAACGTCGGGGACATACGGAGGCGACCGTCGACTTATTGAAAGCTGCCGGATTGAAACCGGTCGGACTTTGCTGCGAGATCATGAAAGAAGACGGCATGATGGCCCGGACGCCGGAGCTTGTAAAGTTTGCTGAAAAGCATGGCTTGAAGATCGGAACGGTAAAAGATCTGGTTCATTACCGCAAAACCCATGAGAAATTTGTAGAGTGTGTTGCAAAGGCGAAAATGCCGACCCGCTATGGATATTTTGAAATTTATGGATATATCAATAAGCTGAACGGAGAACACCATGTCGCTTTAGTTAAAGGCGATATCTGGGATGGAAAACCGGTGTTGTGCCGGGTGCATTCCGAGTGTCTTACCGGTGACGCTTTAGGATCCGGCCGCTGCGACTGCGGTCAGCAGTATGATGCAGCTATGAAGCGGATTGCAGCCGAAGGCCGCGGTGTACTTCTTTATATGCGTCAGGAAGGCCGTGGTATCGGTCTGATCAACAAGATTCGTGCTTATGAGCTTCAGGATCAGGGCTATGATACGATCGAAGCGAATATCAAACTGGGCTTCCCTGCAGATATGCGTGACTATACCATTGGTACACAGATTTTAGTGGATTTGGGTATTAAAGAAATGCGTCTTATGACAAACAATCCGGAAAAGGTTTATGGCCTTGAAGGCTACGGACTTTCTATTGTTGAGCGAGTTCCGATTCAGATGGAACTTGGTAAGGATGACGCTTTTTATTTAAAAACCAAACAGGAAAAAATGGGTCACTGGCTGACTTATAAATAAAATGATCAACGTATAAATTTAAGATAAAATGGAGGATATGACAATGAAAACATTTGAAGGAAGACTGGTTGCTGAAGGATTAAAAGTAGGAATTATCGTCGCACGATTTAATGAATTTATCGGTTCGAAGTTACTTAGCGGGGCTATTGACGGTCTTGTGCGTCATGGCATGAATGAAGAGGATATCGAAGTTGCATGGGTACCGGGAGCATTTGAAATCCCTGTGGCAGCTCAGAGAATGGCTCAGAGCAAAAAATATGATGCGATCATCTGTCTTGGTGCAGTTATCAAAGGTGCTACATCCCATTATGATTATGTGTGTGCGGAAGTGTCCAAAGGCGTTGCGTCCGTATCCCTTCAATTTGGTCTGCCGGTAATGTTCGGTGTGCTCACTACAGATAATATTGAACAGGCTATTGAACGGGCTGGTACAAAAGCTGGAAACAAAGGTTACGATTGTGCGCTCAGCGCTATCGAAATGGCAAATCTTTTCCGCCAGATATGATTAAAAAGGCAATGAAAGACGTAAAAACGATTATTTTTGATTATGACGGAACTCTCCACGACAGTGCCAAAATCTATGTGGAGGCATTCCGTCAGGTTTATCGGGAAATGGTGTCTGCCAAAGATGCACCGGAACGGGAATTTCAGGATGAAGAAATTACAAAATGGCTTGGTTATAGTGTTCAGGACATGTGGGATTCTTTTATGCCTGAATTTTCACAGGAGAAAAAGATGTTCTATGCCGGAGAAGTCGGACGTTTTATGACAGAGAAAATCCGTCATAAAGAAGCGGTTCTTTATGACGGAGCTCTGGAGACGCTCCAGTACCTTAAGGATAAGGGGTATCACCTGCTGTATCTGAGCAATTGCGGACGAGCCTATATGGATACCCATGCTGAGTCTTTCGGCCTGCGAAATTATTTTGAGCATATGTATTGCAGCGGCGACTATGACCAGAAACCAAAATATGAAATTTTCAATGTGATTAAAGAAGAATATCCTTCCGAATATCTTATGGTCGGTGACCGTTTCCACGATATGGAGGTGGCCAGATATCATAAAGTGTATACAGCCGGCTGTGCTTATGGTTTTGGAACAAAAGCAGAAATCGCGGCTGCGGATATTATACTGGAAGATATCAGGGATCTGCAGAAATTACTCTAAATCCGAGCTTTGAATCAGGAGGCGGTTTGATTATGCTTTATTTACGGAAGTTTATAAAACTTATCAGAAACTTCAGCCAGTAGGTACTATTCAGGACCTGAACCGTTTGCTTTCCGGAATTCTAAATTATCCGGAGACCAGGGTTTATGAAACTCTGGAAACTGTGCTTGGAATTTATAAAGCATTATATTGAGATGTATGAAGGCAAAGGGATAAACGACTGAATGTGGCTTATCCCTTTTGCTTTATAAATCATTATATAATTTTTCGAATTTTTCTTTCAGATAATCGATATAATACTGAGAATTAAAGCCTTCACCCATCATATCTATGAGAATTTCATTGGTTGTCTTAGTTTTTCCATAACGATGAATATGGTCTTTTAAGTAATCATTAATTGGCTGGAAATTTCCATTTTTCAAATGTTCGTCCAATGGCATGACTTGTTTTAAATGGGCATAAATCTGTGCGGCAATGGCCGTTCCCAGTGCGTAGGAAGGAAAATAGCCAAAATTTCCGCAGGCCCAGTGAATATCCTGCAAGATGCCTTCGGAATCTTTTTCCGGTTTTACTCCCAAATATTCTTCATATTTTTTTGACCATATTTTCGGAAGTTGATCAATATCCACATCCTTTTCAAAAATCATCTTTTCAATTTCATACCGGATGAGAATGTGGAGCGAGTAGGTCAGTTCATCCGCTTCGGTACGGATAAGACTCGGTGAAGATTTGTTAATGCCGAGAATAAATGTATCCAAATCGATATCGGCCAGTTGTTCCGGAAAAGTGTCTTTTAAATTCTGGAAAAGGGGTACCCAAAAGGCACGGCTGCGCCCAAGGTTGTTTTCAAAAAGACGGGACTGTCCTTCGTGCATGCCCATGGAAGTGCCGGTGCCGGCCGGCGTTGTTGTCAGCTCATCGGCAATGTGCATTTCGTACAGAGCATGGCCGCTTTCGTGGATCGTTGAAAACAGGGCGCTTTCCAGATTATGTTCACGGTAGGCTGTTGTGATACGAACATCCTTGTTGTGCAGGTTTGTTGTAAATGGGTGGACACTTTCTTTTATGACACCCCGGTCAAAATCGAAACCCACGTGTTCTGCCAGTTTACGATTAAAGGTTTTTTGAAGCTCAACAGGATAGTCCCGGTAATTATATTCCTTATTGATTTTATCCTTTTTTGCATTTACTGCCTGAATCAACGGGACAATTTCTTTTTTGAGCTTTTCAAAAAAGACATCCAGTTCTTTCGTGGTGAAGCCTTCCTCGTAGTCATCCAGAAGGAGATCATATGGAGTTATTTTCTTTTTACCGGCTTTCAGACGATATTTAATAAATTTTTTCTGATAGTTGATAATTTCTTTAAGTGTCGGTGCGAAAATATTATAATCATCGGCCGCTTTCGCTTTGGCCCAAATAGAAGGCGCTCTTGCAATGAGCCCCTGGTAAGACTGATATTCTTCCGGAGGAATGGGTTCCATACTTTCATATTGCTTTTTTAGGTCCTTCAGGATGGCCCTTTCTTTATCGGTCAGATTTTTTTCTTCTGAAAGTTGATTCAATAATTTTTTAACATCTCTGTTAATAATTGTCTCATAATATTCATTGGAAAGCACTTCAATGGCGCGGGCGGTCAGTTCGGAAGCCGCCTCCGGCGCTTCTGTTTCATTATCCCATTCAAATAAAATGAGAGCTGCACCCAGTGCGTAGGCTTTTGTAAGCCAGGGATTCAACTTGTCAAATATTTTATTCATCGATGATTTACGATCCTTTCCGTGTGTATTTTATAATTATTAGATTATACACTTTTTTGCAGATTATGTGTAATGGCATAATCACGAAGTTATATCGTATAAAATTGTCAATTATTCATTGTATACAAATATTAATGTTGTTAATTTCGTATAAAATGCCTATAACATTTTTGTGAAAAATGGGTTATAATAGTAATACAGCGTGTTGTTTACAGGAAGTGGAACGTAAATCCAGTTGTGTGAAACAAGACGCTTTTTCTTATAATAAACATTTTACAGGGCATTTCCACAGAAAGAGGTGAATCGGAATGTTTCAGGTAAATGATATGGTATTGTATGGAACAAATGGTGTCTGCAAGGTGGTAGACATTGATGAAAGAGATTGCGGCGGCCGGATGGTGGAGTATTATATTTTGAAGCCGATTTATGCAGCGAATTCCACAATATTTGTTCCGGTAAATAACGAAAAGCTGACATCAAAGATGCGATATGTATTGACAAAAGAAGAAATTGATGCAAAGATTCGTGCGATTCCAGAAGTTCAGGAGGAATGGATGGCTGATGAACGGGCCCGGAAGGAACACTTTAAAGACATGACCAGCCGGGCGGACACTTTTGAGTTAATTCAGTTGATTAAAATGTTGATGGAACATCGGGAGAAGGTTGTGGCACGTGGGAAGAAACTGCACGTGGCTGATGAACGGATGCTCCAGGAAGCAGAAAAGATGATCTGCGATGAATTTTCTTACGTACTTGGGATTCCGAAAGAAGATGTACCTTCCTATATAACCAACAGTATGAAAGAAAGTATTCATTGATTTAGTTGATGAAAAGGGGATGGCCCGATGGGGTCATCCCTTTACCTTTATAGTGAATTTCCATATTCCAGACTGATTTCATTAAATTTATTAAGAATTTCCGACAGAGGAAGATCCTTTTTTTCTTCTCCGGAAACATCTATAATAGCTTTGCCCTGATGCATCATGATCAGTCGATTACCGTACTGGAGTGCAAATTTCAGATTATGAGTGACCATCAGTGTGGTCAATTTTTTCTCATGGACAAGACGATCTGTCAGTTCCATAATATTATCTGCTGTTTTTGGGTCCAGAGCCGCAGTGTGTTCATCGAGGATCATTAGGGATGTTGGCGTCAAAGTGGAGGTCAGCATGGCCAGGGCCTGACGCTGTCCGCCGGAAAGGGAACCCACTTTATCGTGGATACGGTTTTCCAGACCGAGCTTTAACGTTTCCAATAAGGTCCGGTAGTAATCGAGCCGGTCTTTTTTGATACCGAGGCCCAGGTTGTAAGGTTTTCCTTTATTATCCGCCAGTGCGATGTTTTCAAGAATACTAAAGGATGGACAAGAACCTTTGGAAGGGTCTTGATATACCCGGGAGATAAATTCAGACCGGCGATATTCCTTCATTTTTGTAATGTCCTGACCGTCTTTGATAATCTGACCTTTATCCGGGGCAAGACTTCCGCAGAGCAGATTCAGCATGGTCGTTTTTCCGGAACCATTGCTGCCAATGACAGCAATAAAATCATCATCGTGAATCGAAAGGTTAAAGTCCGTAAAGAGAATGGATTCGTTTACGGTCCCCGGCTCAAAAGTTTTGTATATATGACTTAGTTCAATCATGACTTAGAGCCTCCTTTCGCGTCAATAGCCCGCCTGGAAACGAGAGCTATAAGGAAGATAATGGTCATTAACAGCTTCAGATTATTCGGATTGATACCGAGATTGATGGCCAGAGAAAGACAGGCCTTATAAACAATAGCTCCGAGGATGACAACCAGGGTCGGCTTAATAAAGGGTATTTTACCAAAAAGGGCCATACCGATAATGACCGAAGCGATACCCATAACGAGCATACCTGTTCCCATGGAAATTTCAAAATAGCGCTGTTGCTGACAGAGAACGGAACCTGCCGTGGCCACTAAACCATTTGCAATCATTAATCCGACGATTTTGACTTTGCCTGAATCCTTTGCCAGGGAAGTTACCATGATCTCATTGTCACCGGTGGCGCGCAGAAGCATTCCGGAACGGGTTTTTAAGTACCAGTCCAGCAAATATTTTAAAATCATTGCCAGAATAAAAATAATGATCAAAGTCACATATCTGGAGATGGATTCAGGAAAGAGTACAGCCAGTCCGCTGTTAAAAATGGTGTTTGCTTTTGTGATCGAGAGCAATGCGGTTCCGCCGACAATCATCAGATTCACCGAGTAGAGGCCGGTACTGGTCAGGATACCGGACAGAAGATCAGTGATTTTCAGTTTGACATGGAAAATACCGGTAACACATCCGGCGGCGGCACCGCAGGTAAAAGCAACGACCAGAGCAAGCCATGGATTAAAACCGAGACTTAAAAGGATGGCTGTTACGGCAGCGCCAAGGGGAAAGGTCCCATCTACCGACAAGTCCGGAAAATTCAGAATGCAGTAGGTGATATAGATTCCCAGAGCCATAATGCCGTAAATAAGCCCCTGCTCCAATATACCACGGATGATGGAAATAATAATATCCACGTTTCAATTCCTCCTGATGCTATTTATTCTACTTCGGTATAAGTGTCTTTATATTCGTCCGGAATCGTAAGGTTAAACTGGCTCATAACTTCACTGTTAACGTAGAGAGAACCACTGCTGATCACCTGAACCGGCATAGTGGCAGCATCTTCGCCTTTTAATACGGCGGCAGCCATTTTACCCGTCTGGCGGCCAAGTTCCACATAATCAAGACCCATAGAAGCGGCACATCCATTGACAACCTGTTCTATTTCCGAACCAAATACAGGGATACCAGCCTCTGTGGCTTTCGCAAGAACAGTATCCAGATTGTTGACAACATTGTTATCTGTCATATTGGAAATACAGTCAACTTTTGTAATGAGAGCATCCAGAGCGATCGGAATATCTGATGAAGAAGAAACGCCGGACTCAACAATTTCAAAATCATATTTTGGCGCCAGTTCTTTGTAAGTTTCCAGAGTGCTTATGGAGTTTACTTCACTTGTTGTGTACATGATACCAATAGTTTTTGCTTCCGGCATCATAGCGCGAATCATTTTCAACTGGTCTTCCACAGGAAGGGCGTCGCTTGTTCCTGTACAATTAGAGCCAGGAGCTTCGAGAGATTCTACCAGTTCGGCGGCAACCGGATCGGATACAGCAGTAAAAATAGTAGGAATATCTGTACCCTGTGCAGCGTTATAGCAGGCCATGGCGCTTGGTGTGGCAATGGCACAAACCAAATTGTATTTTTTTGAAACAAAGTTCTGAGCGATGACACTGGCATTGGCTGTATCACCCTGAGCATTCTGGTAATCAATCGTCAGATTTTCGCCTTCGATGAAGCCTTCTTCAGCAAGGCCTTTGATAAAGCCCTCACGGCAGTTGTCCAAAGAACCGTGTTCGGCCAGCTGAGAGATACCGATTGTATAAGAACCGGCTGCGCTGTCTGCTTTAGAAGAAGTTTCTCCATTGGATTCTGCTGCAGATTCGGCAGTGGCTGTTGTTTCGGTTTTTGAACTGTTTCCACACCCGCCGAGCATCGAAGCGATGATGGCTGTGCAAAGAGCCAGTTTCAATAAAGATGAAGATTTTTTCATAGTATATTCCTCCTGGTATGTTGATAAGTTCTAAAGGCTATTCTACATCGCGGCTTATAAGAATGTCAATGGAAAAACCATGGGGAATGAAATCAGTTGTATTTTTTTCAATACAAAAAAAAGTTCGGAGAAAAAACAGGGGTTGTTGCTTGAAAAAGACAAGATAACAGTGTAAAATAAAACAGAATGGAGAGCAATAGTTGAGGTGATTGATATACATTCAGGTAATCCGGGAAAGACGATTATTCTGGCAGTGTTTCTGGTGTCGGTAATAATGGTTTTCATTTCATGTAATAAAGTTTCAACTGAGGAGACAGCAGATGTTCAGGATACGGCTTTTTCCATGGGGACGGCAATAACGTCTACTTTATATGGAAGAAACAGGGAAGAACTGGAAGAAAATCTGGATAGGATCAGCCAGTGTCTGAATGATGTGGACCAGGATATTTCCTGGCGGGAAGAAGATTCGCTTGTCAGCGTATTTAATCGTCAGCATGAAGTTTCTGTCAATGACAGAGAGGAAGTCTTTCAGATGGCTTTGAAAGTCGCACAGGACAGCGGCGGGGCCTTTGACCCGACAGTGCTTTCTGTATCCGGTCTCTGGGATATTGGTGGTGAGAATCAACGTCATCCATCCCAGGCAGAGATAGAAGATGCTTTAAAGAATGTGGATTATCAGGCGGCTACACTGTCGGATGGGACACTGAAAACAGACAATATGCATCTTTTATTCGAGCTTGGAGCCATTGGAAAAGGTTATGCGATTGAGCAGGCTGCAGCAGAGATTGACCGGGATGAAGTGTCTGCAGGTATCTTGTCTGCGGGAAGTTCTATATTGACTTTCGGTACAAAGCCGGACGGCAGCAAATTCCGGGTAGCGTTACGCGATCCGAGAGGCGGCCAGGACGATCGGATTGGTATCATGACACTGACAGATCTTTCGATTTCCACATCGGGGGATTATGAGCGGTATTTTGAAGAGGATGGTGTGCGTTACCATCACATTCTGGATGCCCGGACCGGATATCCGGCAGACAGTGGTCTGATGTCCGTAACCGTTATAGCCGATAACAGCACCCTGTGTGATGCACTTTCCACAGCCGGTTTTATCCTTGGCCTGGATGAAGGCATGGATTTGATGGATAAATATGGTGTCTTGGCGATATTTGTTGATAATCAGCGAAATGTATATTATAATAATGAGAGTATTTTAGATTTATTGTCTTTTGAGGGCGAAGCGGAAGGATACGCTTTAAAACCTTATGAAGGCTGAAAAAGGATATACCTAGATAGTCAGAATGGATAGAGGTTCGGGACTATTTAGTATATTATATATTAAATCATTAAACGGAGGGGGATACCCCGAGGTTTAAATTTAAAGAGGAGGATTCAAATGGCTAAAAATTCAAATGGACTTCTTTGTAAGTTAGGAATTGTAAAAAGCCCTGGAGCAGCCGTGCCTCACAGAAAAAACACAAAAGATTGTGCGACTGTGGACATGCCAGTTCCTGCACAGGTCACCCTGGTTATGCAGCAGCATATCGGTGCACCTTGTACGCCTACCGTTAAAGTTGGCGACGAAGTGTTTGTCGGTACCATTGTTGGTGACAGCACTGCACCTTTCTCCGCACCAATTCATTCCAGTGTGTCAGGAAAGGTTAAGAAAATTGATTCAATTTTGATGCAGAACGGTTCAAAAGCTCAGGCTGTAATCATCGAAAGCGATGGACAGCAGACAGTTGATCCGGCCATCAAGCCACCGGTAATCAACAGTGACGAAGATTTAATCAAAGCCGCTCACGATTCTGGTCTTGTAGGTCTTGGTGGTGCCGGTTTCCCTACTCATATTAAGATTAGTCCGAAGCCGGAAGTTAAAGCTACAATTGATTACCTGTTGATCAACGCGGCAGAATGTGAACCATACCTTACACCAGACGTTCGAGAAATCCTTGAAGATTCTGAAAACATTGTTGAAGGTATGAAGATGGTTGCCAAATTGCTGGATGTTAAAAATGCCGTGATCGGTATCGAAGACAACAAACCGGAAGCAATCAAACTTATGACAGAACGTCTTGCACAGGTTAAGATTGATGGTATTAATTTCAAAGTAGAGACTTTACCATCCCGTTACCCACAGGGTGCTGAGAAGGTTTTAATTGACCAGTGTACAGGCCGTCAGGTACCTCCGGGAAAACTGCCGTCCGACGTTGGCTGTGTTGTTATGAACGTAACATCCATCGCAGTTCTTGCAAACTATGTTGCAACAGGTATGCCGTTGACAACAAAACGTCTGACCGTTGATGGTTCTGCAATCAGCGAACCTAAGAACGTACGTGTCCCGATCGGTACACCGATCAAAGATATTGTCGAATTCTGCGGCGGTTATAAGGGTACTCCATTTAAGATCATCTCTGGTGGTCCTATGATGGGACAGGCTATGGTGTCTGACGAATTCCCGATTCTGAAACAGAACAACGGTATTTTGATTTTTGATAAACAGGACGCAGAAGTTGCGGAACCATCCGCTTGTATCCGCTGCGGACGTTGTGTCAATGCCTGTCCGATGAACCTTATGCCTACAAAACTGGAAGCATATACAAACATCGGAAACACAGACGAATTACAGAAACTCAATATTATGAACTGTATGGAATGCGGATGCTGCAGCTTTGTATGCCCGGCTAATCGTAAACTTGTACAGTCCATCCGATTAGGCAAAGGCCTGGTCAGAAATGCAAGCAATTAGAAAGTAGGTGTAATAAACAATGGATGGTAAATTAATCGTTTCTTCATCGCCGCACATTTCCAGCACGGTGAAGACTAAAAATATCATGCTTGATGTTATTATCGCAATGATTCCTGCTTTAATTGCATCAGTTTTCTATTTCGGACCACGCGCATTAGCACTTGTATGTGTAACTGTGGCTGCCTGTGTTATTTCTGAGTATATTTCTCGTAAGGTTATGAAACGCGAGCAGACAATTGGCGACCTCAGTGCAGTTGTTACAGGTATGCTTTTGGCATTCAACTACCCGGCGACACTTCCATTCTGGATTGCAGCTATCGGTGGTGTCGTAGCTATCGTTATGGTTAAACAGATGTTTGGCGGTCTTGGTCACAACTTTGCAAACCCGGCGATTACAGCACGTATTATCTTAATGACATCTTTTGCATTGCGTATGACAACCTGGATTGCTCCATTTGCATGGAGAGGCGCTGTAGATGCAACAGCTACAGCAACACCATTGGCATTGATCTCTGCAGGTAATACAGCAGAACTTCCTACATACATGCAGATGTTCCTTGGAGATAGAGCAGGCTGTCTTGGTGAAACATGTATTCTTGCTCTGTTGATCGGTGGTATTTATCTGGTTGCTAAAAAAGTTATCAGCCCGATAATTCCGGTTTGCTATATTGCAACAGTATTTGTATTCTCTGCAGTTTTAGGACAGGATCCGGTTATGCAGATTCTCTCCGGCGGTCTTTTCCTCGGTGCGATCTTCATGGCAACAGACTATGTTACAAGTCCTATTACAAATAAAGGTAAAGTTATTTATGCTATCGGATGTGGTATTATCACAGTTATGATTCGCCAGTTTGGTTCCCTTCCGGAAGGTGTTTCCTTCTCCATCCTGCTGATGAACATTCTGACACCACATATTGAAAATCTTACAACTCCGAAGACATTTGGTGTTGGAAAGGAGGCCTCCAAATAATGAACATGAATCCGAAAGATATTATTGGGCCTACCGCTGTTTTAGTGGGTGTTTGTCTTGTGTTTACAGCAGCTGTTGTAGGTACAAACAGCCTGACAGCAGAAAAAATTGCAGTTTTAAATCAGCAGACGGCTGATGAAGCTAAAATGGAAGTACTTCCTGAAGCAGACAGCTTCTCTACAGAAACAGTTTCTATTTCCACAGGAGATGTAGAATATTATGCTGCTGCTAACGGAGCAGGTTATGTTTTCAATACATCTTATAAAGGCTACGGCGGTGCTGTCGGTGTTATGACAGGTATTTCAGCAGACGGTGAGATTACAGGTGTTAAAGTTGTAGACTGTAATGAAACTCCTGGTCTTGGTATGAAAGCCCAGTCCGACCCATCCTTTACAGCTCAGTATGTAATGGCTATTCCGGATGGAAATACTTTTGAAGTAACAAAAACCGGTAAAACTGCTGAAAATCAGATTGATGCGATTTCCGGTGCAACAATTACTTCCAGAGCTGTTACAAACTCTGTAAATTATGCAATCGAAGCTTATCAGCAGATTACAGGAGGTGCAAACTAATGGCTAAAAAACAGAAAAGTTTATGGGAGGTTTTTACAGCCGGCTTTGTTAAAGAAAACCCTGTATTACGTCTGGTAATCGGTACCTGTCCGACATTGGCCGTTACAACAATGGCGTTTAACGGCGTAGGTATGGGGCTTGCGGCAACGGCTGTATTGATCTGCTCCAATGCTCTTATTTCTTTATTAAGAAACATTATTCCGGATAAGATTCATATTCCGGTTTACATTACGATCATCGCTGCATTCGTATCCATTCTGCAGATGCTTGTAAAAGCGTTTGTGCCGGCTTTGGACAGCGCCTTAGGTATTTTCCTTCCTCTGATCGTAGTTAACTGTATCATCCTTGGTAGAGCAGAAAGTTTTGCAGGTAAGAACCCAGTGCTTCCATCCATCCTCGATGGTATTGGCATGGGGCTTGGTTTCACCATCGCCCTGACGATCATGGGCAGTATCCGTGAGATCATCGGCGCCGGAACATGGTTCGGTATGCAGATCATTCCAAAGGCTGTCGATCCAATGTTGATCTTAATCCTTGCTCCAGGCGGTTTCTTTGTATTCGGCATGTTAATGGCTTGTGCAAACAAGATTGCAGAGAAGAAGGGCAAAGAGCCGGCAAAACTTGGTTGTGCTGGTTGTCCGGCAGCAGCAAGCTGCGGACAGGCTGAGAAAGGAGGATGTGAATAATGTCAGTTACAGGTTTAGTTTCAATCTTTTTGGCAGCTATTCTTACGAATAACTTCGTATTGTCCAAATTCTTAGGTATTTGTCCATTCCTTGGTGTATCCAAAAAACTGGATACAGCCGTTGGTATGAGTGTGGCCGTTATTTTCGTTATGACTCTGGCTACATTAGTTACATGGCCGATTCAGACATTTATTCTTGACCCTAATGGTTTAGGATATCTGCAGACAATCGTATTTATTTTGATCATCGCTGCATTGGTACAGTTTGTAGAAATTTTCTTAAAGAAATATGTTCCATCTCTTTATTCAGCCCTCGGTATCTACCTTCCGCTGATCACAACAAACTGTGCTGTACTTGGTGTTACTGTGTTAAATATTGATGAAGGTTATAACTTCGTTGAATCTATTGTAAATACTGTTGGTGCCGGTTTTGGTTTCATGCTCGCTATGGCTATTTTTGCAGGCGTTCGTGGCCGTATGGAAACCAGTGATGTTCCGAAATTCCTTCAGGGACTTCCAATTGTATTAGTAGCTGCATCTATTGTTGCTTGTTCTTTCCTTGGATTCCAGGGATTAGTAGACGGCTTGTTCAATTAAGGAGGATTTACTCATGGGAATAATTGTTGTTGTAGTAATCGGCCTTATTGCAGGTCTGATTCTTTCCGTAGCTTCTATCGTATTTGCCGTACCGGTAAATGAAAAAGAAGAAGCTCTTGTAGGCGTATTACCAGGTGCTAACTGTGGTGCCTGCGGTTTTGCTGGTTGTTCCGGTTATGCAGCAGCTCTGGCAGCCGGTACTGCTGAAGTTGGTCTCTGTTCTCCGGGCGGCCCGGATGTTGCAGCAGAATGTGCAGAAATCTTAGGTGTTTCTGCCGGTTCTATGGAGAAAAAAGTTGCAATTATCCAGTGTGCTGGTACATGCGATTCTGTTAGCCAGAAACTGGATTACAAGGGTATTGATACATGTCAGGCTGTCAGCCAGATGTGGAGCGGAGACAGTGCATGTCAGTATGGTTGTCTCGGACATGGCGACTGTGCCGCTGTCTGCCCGGAAAATGCGATTACAGTCTGCAATGGTCTTGCTACTGTAAACACAGACCTCTGTGTAGGTTGTGGACTTTGTGCAAAAGCTTGTCCAAAACACATTATTATTATCGAACCTTTGAAATTTACACAGCACGTACGTTGTGTCAATAAAGACAAAGGTGCTGAAACAAGAAAAACTTGTAAAGTTGGTTGTATCGGTTGTATGAAGTGCCAGAAAGAATGTGAAGCCGGCGCTATCACCGTAACAAACTTTAATGCTACAATTGACTATGATAAGTGTACAAACTGTGGTCATTGTAAAGAAGTTTGTCCGGTACATGCGATTCAGTAATTAAAAACTGAGCAGCAGGGGATATCCAAAATCGTAAGATGGGGATATCCCCTTTTTTGCTTCTGAAGTTTTGGGAGGACGATAGGATGAATTATGATTTTGACAAAGTAGTTGATCGGAAAAATACCAATTGTCTGAAATATGATTTTATGAAAGAATTTCATAAACCGGAGGATGTCATGTCTCTCTGGGTAGCGGACATGGATTTTCAGTCTCCGAAGGAGGTTCGTGAGGCATTAGTTCGGGCGGCGGAGCATGGTGTCTATGGATATACAGATACAAAGAAAGATTATTATGAGGCTGTGGCGGACTGGTTTGAGGAAGGTTTTGGATGGCGGCCGGAAGAAAAATGGATGGTACGGGTCCCTGGGGTTGTATTCGGTATTTCCACGACAATTCGTGGATTAACAGAACCGGGAGACGCCGTATTGATTCAAACGCCAGTATATTATCCATTTGCCCGATCTATTGAGCGAAATGGCCGGAAAGTTATAAGAAATTCTCTTTGCTATAATAATGGAAAATATAGTATTGATTTTGATGATTTTGAAAATAAGATTCGAGAAAATAATGTAAAGCTGTTCCTTATGTGCAGTCCGCATAATCCAGTGGGAAGAGTGTGGACTCGGGAAGAACTTATGCATATGGGTGAAATATGCCAGACTTATGGTGTTATTGTGGTTTCGGACGAAATTCACTGTGATTTCACATATAGCGGACACGAACATACAGTATATGCTTCTTTGGGGAAAAAATTTGCTGAACATTCGGTCATATGTACGGCGCCGAGTAAAACATTCAATCTGGCCGGACTTCAGATTTCAAATATATTTATTGTCAATCCGGAACTGCGGAAAAGGTTTATAAGTGCTCTGAACCGGACAGGATATATGAGTCCGAATATGATGGGAATCTATGCCGCTCAGGCAGCGTACCGATATGGCCGTCCATGGCTGGATGCTTTAAAGGCTTATTTGACGGAAAGTCTTGATTTCGTGCGAGTTTTTGTCCGGGAAGAGTTGCCTGGGGTCCATTTGATAGAACCCGAGGGGACATACTTAATCTGGCTGGATTGCAGTTCTCTTGGATATTCGGATGTTGAATTGAATGACAAAATATTGAATGAAGCTAAATTATGGCTGGACGGCGGCAGTATGTTTGGAAAGGAAGGAGAGAATTTCCAGAGAATTAATATTGCCTGTCCGAGAAGTGTTTTAAAAGATGCCTTGATTCGTTTCAAGCAGGTATTGTCAATGAATTAACTTTGGTGTATAATTTAACATTGATAAAGTGACAGGGAGGATAATGACACATGAAAGCTTACAGTCAGATGAGTAAGGAAGAACTTTTAGCATTGAAATCCGATTTAGAAAAGGCTTATGATGACTTTAAAGCCCGGGGATTGAAATTGGATATGTCCAGAGGTAAGCCATCTTCAGAACAGATGGATTTATCCATGGGAATGATGGATGTTTTTCACAGCAGAGCAGATTTAACCGCAGCGGATGGTTTAGATTGTCGAAATTACGGAAATCTGGATGGTTTGCCGGAGGCGAAGGAATTGATGGCATCTATGATGGAGTGCCGTGCGGAAGATATCATTGTTTATGGAAATTCCAGTTTGAATGTTATGTATGATACAGTAGCTCGTTCAATGACTCACGGTGTCATGGGAAATACACCATGGTGTAAGCTTGACAAGGTGAAATTCCTTTGTCCTGTACCGGGATATGACAGACATTTTGCAATTACCGAGTATTTTGGAATTGAAATGATCAATGTTCCGATGACACCGGAAGGACCGGACATGGATATCGTAGAGAAACTTGTTTCGGAAGATGAGGCTATCAAGGGTATCTGGTGTGTACCGAAATACTCCAATCCGCAGGGAATCAGTTATTCGGATGAGACGATTCGTCGTTTTGCCCGTTTGAAACCAGCAGCGAAAGATTTTCGGTTATATTGGGATAATGCCTACTGTATTCATCATTTGTATCCAGATAAACAGGATACGATTCTTGAAATTCTGGATGAATGCCGTAAGGCCGGAAATCCGGATTTGGCTTATAAATTTGTTTCTACCTCTAAAGTCAGCTTTCCGGGCTCTGGTGTGGCGGCCCTCGGAGCATCTCAGGCGAATCTGGAAGATATTAAAAAGCAGTTGTCGATACAGACGATTGGCCATGATAAGCTGAATCAGCTTCGACATGTGCGTTTCTTTAAGAATATCGATGGAATGCGAGAACATATGATGAAACATGCGGCAATCATCCGTCCGAAATTTGAGTTGGTTTTGGATAAACTGGATAAGGAACTCGGAGGACTTGGCATTGGTGAATGGCTCCGTCCTATTGGCGGCTATTTTATAAGTTTTGATTCCCTGGAGGGGTGTGCCAAAGCCATTGTTGCCAAGGCAAAGGAGGCCGGTGTTATCATGACAGGTGCGGGAGCCACTTTCCCGTATGGCAAAGATCCGAAAGACAGTAATATTCGTATTGCACCGACATACCCTTCAATGGATGAACTGGGTTTGGCGGCAGACTTATTTATTCTCTGTGTGAAGTTGGTAAGTATAGACAAATTATTGGAAAACATGTAAAATGAAAAGCGTGGTGCATCGCACCGCGCTTAATTCTTTATAACACATCATTGTATGGAGGAGACGAAGAGATGAAGATTACAGTGATTGGCTGCGGACGTTGGGGTTCGTTTATTACCTGGTATCTGGATTCTATCGGACATCAGGTATTTCTATATGGAAGGGAAAGCTCTGTCCATATGCAGCGATTTTTAAAGGAACGGAAGAATAACCTGCTGACTTTGCCGGAATCCGTGGGACTGACAACGGATTTATCCGCTGCGGCGGATTCTGAGGTTATTATTATATCCATTAATTCTCAGGGACTTCAAAAGCTGATGGACGAATTGAAAATTCTGAATCTGGCGGATAAGAAGGTTGTCCTTTGTATGAAAGGAATTGAAATTGAGACCGGACGCCGTTTATCCCAGATTGCCGGGGAAAATCTGGATAGCTCGAATTCGGTGGCTGTCTGGTTAGGGCCGGGGCATGTTCAGGAATTTACAAAGGGCATACCAAACTGTATGGTGATTGACAGCTCGGATGAAGAGACAAAATCTCTGCTTGTAAAAGAATTTTCCAGCACATTGATTCGCTTTTATTATGGCCAGGATCTGATTGGAAATGAAATCGGAGCTGCTGCGAAAAATGTCATTGGCATCGCTGCGGGAATGTTGGATGGCTTTCATTTGTCCACATTAAAGGGAGCTCTGATGTCCCGGGGGACCAGAGAGGTTGCCCGGCTGATCAAAGCAATGGGCGGCAATGAGTTATCGGCCTATGGCTTGTGTCATTTAGGTGATTATGAGGCTACGGTTTTTTCTGAATTCAGTCATAATCGGCGTTTTGGCGAATTATTTGTACAGGGAAAGCAGAGCGATGATCTGGCGGAAGGTTATTTTACGGTAAAGGCTTTGATGCGGCTGGAAAAGGAATATGGCGTGGAGCTTCCGATTTGTCATACTGTCTATGAAGTTTTGTATGAAAACCGGGAACCGTCAGAAGCGTTAGATGCCCTGTTTACACGAAGCCTTAAAAACGAATTTTAAACAATATGTTAAAAAAATGTATATAGAAATTAACTATATTTCATAAAAATTAAATAAATATTACAAAACTCGACATTTTCTCTTGACCTACCCCCCACTCCTGGTGGTATTATATATTAATGTGAAGAAATACAAACATTCAGGAGGCACGTTGGAAGAATGACAGCGATTAAGAAAATTGCAGCAACCGGCCTGTTAATAGCTTTGTCTGTTCCTGCAGTTGTTTATGGAGCGGAACAGACGGAATACAATCAGCCGATCAAAGATACAAAACAGCAGCAGATAGGGGTATTCAGTTGTGAAAAAAATACGGGAGAATGGACGAAAGAAGTTATTTTGAAGGCTTCGGCAGTTCCGGATGACGGCAAGGTTCTGCCGGAGTTTTCATTTTTGTGGCAAAATGATAAAAATGCGGATACACTGACGGCTGAAAGTTACACGGTCACAGAAAATGGGCTTTATACGGTAAAATGGAAACCGGCGGAAAACAGTGGGGCTGCATCGGATGATATTCAAATAGATGTTGAAAATATCGATACAACCGGACCAGAAATAATTAATGTGGTTAAGGATACATCGGAATGGACCAGTAGTCCAGTGAAAGTTACGGTTGAATGTGAGGATTATCAGCCAGAGAAACAAAACAACACGACGACAGAAAATGTCGGTAAAACAGCGAATGCTGACAGGGTCCATGGCAGCGGCCTTCATCCGGAAGGGGCCTATTCTTTTGATGGAGGAAAGAACTGGACAAAAGATAATTTTATTACATTTGAAGAAAATGCGACGATTGATTTTGTTGTCAGAGATGCTCTGGGGAACGAAACAAGACAGAATATCACGGTGGATAATATTGATAAATCGGATCCAACTGTGCGGGTCAGTATTGCAGATGGTGGTGTTTTGTATGAAGGTGAAGGCGGAAGTGTGATTTTGATAGCCAGCGCTTCTGATATCAGCTCAGGGTTGGCAGATCAACCATATTCCTGGGATGGTGGTATGAGCTGGACAAATGATGCGATGCATGTGGTCACGGCAGCGGGCGATTATACGGTTCTTGTCCGTGATAAAGCTGGTAATTATACTCAGGCAACGCTTCAGGTGAATTATGCACAGCGACCGACAAACAATAACGGAGAAAGTTCCGGCGGCAGCGGAAATATTCAAAATCCTGTCGACAGAGATAACAGTGGCGGCATTCATATGCCGGTCAATAATGGTGAAGGTAATGTTTATTATGGTGTTCCGGCGGTTCCGATGGCAGGATACTATAGTGATGACGGAAGCAATACTTCTGGTGTTACTGTTCCACGGGAGACGAGAGAAACTCTGGAACCTGAAAGCCGGGAGAGTATGATTAAAAAAGAAACCAAAGGTGAAAATAATGATAAAGAAAGTGAATCATTGAAGACACCATTGATTCAGAAGGATCAAAGTCCAAAATTCCCGATTCGATGGGTGCTGATCGTTATTACTGTGATTGTTGTTCTTTTAGGGGCAATTGCGACTGCGAAAATAATTTCTGACCGACAGGCAGCGGCAGGTCCGGGCGATGATGACGATGATGAAGATATGCGTCAAATATATGCCCGGGTTTCGAAGGAGGAAGATAAAGCTTTATCGGCAATGAAGGAAGAAACTGACCATGCTGCTGCAGCAGTCGTCACAGCAGCAATTGATGCGGAGGAAGTTGTTCCTGAAGAAACGCCTTTGATTGATGAAGAGCCTGCTGTGGAATCTTCGGAAGCAGGTACAGAGAATGTAGAGCCTCCGGAAAACATGGAAGCGTCAACCAGTGAGGAATTTCCGGAAAATGTGGTAACGTCAGAAACGATAGAGCTTCCGACGGCAGAATCAGAGATATCGACGGTTGAACCAGAAGCACCAGAAGCAGAGGTGGAAATATCAGCAGAACCGGAAATACCAGCGGTTGAACCGGAACCGGTTGTTCTGGAAGGCGCCCACAGCCGTCTGATTTATGACCCGGCCACAGGCGAATATAAATACGAATTTAAGTAATTAGTATTGGAGGCGGTTATGTAATTACAAAAGCAGCCATTCTGACGATTAAGGTCGGGATGGCTGCTCTTGTGTATGAAGAGCGTATTTTTATAATTCAAGAACACGGCCGTCTGTGGAAATCGTAACGACCTGCCATGGAATGAATTTACCGCTGTTCTTTAAGGCTGTGACAGCAGCTCGCTCAATACCTCCACAGCATGGAACTTCCATTCGCACAACAGTGAGACTTTTAATATCATTATTTTTGACGATTTCAGTCAGTTTTTCACTGTAGTCGCCCTCATCCAATTTTGGACAGCCAATAAGGGTGATTTTACCGCGGATGTAATTCTGATGAAAATTGCCATAGGCATAGGCAGTACAGTCAGCAGCAATCAGCAGATGCGCGCCGTTAAAGTAAGGTGCATTCACAGGAGCCAGTTTAATCTGAACCGGCCATTGACGGAGCTGGGAAGGTACAGCCTGGTCAGAGGCAGGAGTCCTGGATGGTTCGGAAGGTGCATTATCGCGCTGAATCTGACGGGATTGGCTTCCCGGACAGCCGCAGGCCAATGGCTTTTCAGCAGTTTGCTGTTGTCTCTTCTTATTTTCTATAACGGCAGCTTCATCATATGCGGCAGCTTCACGTTCAATAAAAGTGATGGCGCCGGTAGGACAGGCCGGAAGGCAATCTCCCAGGCCATCGCAATAGTCATCTCTTAAAAGCTTTGCCTTGCCATGGAACATGCCGATGGCACCTTCATGACAAGTCTGGGCACAGAGGCCGCAGCCGTTACATTTTTCTTCATTGATGTTTATAATTTTACGGATCATATGGATATCCTCCTGTCATTATTGCTTGTTTATTGACTTCATGAGGACAGTATAATACAATAGCAACAACAAGTATGTTGTTTTAACAACGAAGGGAGTAAAAATTTGAATTTTAATTTTTTGTCGAAAACGACTTTGTTTCGGGGAATGACAGAGGAAGAAATTGAGAAGATGCTTGATTGTCTTGGTGCAAAGCAACAGCATTTTTCAAAAGGTGAAGTGATTTTTCGGGCAGGTGAGTTGGTTCAGAGTCTGGGGCTTGTCCTGACTGGAAGTGTGAACATTGAAAATGATGATGTTTGGGGAAATAAAAGCATTTTGGATAATATTGGTCCGGGACAGGTGTTTGCTGAAACGTATGCCTGTGTCCCGGGAGAGCCGATGATGGTCAGCGTTGTGGCATCGGAGAATGTGGAGGTCCTTTTTTTAAATGTGAGTGAGGGCCTGCAAACATGTTCGGGAGAGTGCCATTCTCACGGGCGGCTCATACAAAATTTGTTAACGATATCGGCACAGAAAAATCTGAACCTTTCACGTCGTATTTTCCATACCACATCAAAGTCTATCCGGGGAAGGCTCCTTTCCTATCTGTCCTATCAGGCTGCCCGGCAGGGAAGTTTGAATTTTTCTATTCCATTTAATCGGCAGCAGCTGGCCGATTATCTGAGTGTAGACCGGAGTGCCATGTCCAATGAGTTGAGTAAGATGCAGAAAGAAGGAGTATTAACTGTAAACCGCAATTATTTTGTACTCAATGTTGAGACATCGGAGTATGGATTGATGTAATGGGGGAGTCAAAACCTTTTGACATGACGTTTTGAATCGATGTTAACCTCTTTTGATAGACGAAACAACAATAATGACCTATGCTGGAAGCAGATCAGGAGGTAATTACATGATGGAACTGAACAAACAAATTAAAAAGTATCGTACGATGATGAATTTATCTCAGGAGGAATTGGCCGAAAAGGTATATGTTACGAGGCAGACAATTTCCAATTGGGAAACAGGCAAAAGCTATCCGGATATTCACAGCCTGCTGTTGTTGAGTTCATTATTTAATGTATCTCTGGATCAATTAATTAAAGGAGATTTAGAGATGATGAGAGAAACAGTGAGCAAAAAAGAGATTAGAGAGTTTAATTTCTACGGAGGTATTTTTTCGGTATTGCTTTTGGGGACGGTAGTGACAGTGGCACCACTGGCCTATTTTCTGGGGGTTTACGGCATAGCGATCACATGTGTACTTTTTACTATTACGATGATTTTTGCTTTTAAGGTAGAAGGCTATAAAAAACGGAATAATATCCAAACCTATAAGGAAATACTTGCATTTTGTAATGGGGAGCGTCTGGATGAGATTGCCCGGAAACAGGAGGAGGCAAAACGGCCCTATCAGGACATATTGAAGGTGCTCATATCCGGGACGATTGGTTTTGTAGTGACAATGATTTTGTTTAAATTACTGGAGATATTTTTTTGATATTGACTGTACAAGAATGGGCTGCTGAAAAAATCAGCAGCCCGATTTTATTATTGCATAACGCCGATTTCATCAGGGACAATAACATCCGCATCAGTGCATGCAAGAATGTCTTCAACGGTGTAGCCTGGAGCCAGTTCTCTTAAGACCAATCCTTCCGGAGTAACTTCAAAATAGCATCGTTCGGTCACAATATCTGTGACACATTTACTTCCGGTCAGAGGGAGAGTACATTTTTTGAGTATTTTAGAATCGCCATTTTTTTCACAGTGATCGGTGGCAACGATGATCTTCTTTACACCGGCACAAAGGTCCATGGCACCGCCCATACCCGGGACTAGCTTACCCGGAATGGTCCAGTTGGCAATATTGCCTTCCTGATCTACCTGTAGTGTCCCGAGAACAGCGATATCGATATGGCCGCCACGGATGAGACCGAATCCGGTCGGATGTTCATAGACACTGCCGCCTTTGATGACGGAAGCTGGCATACCGCCCGCATCGATGATATCGATATCCACATCGCTCCATTTTGGAGAAGGTCCGCTGCCTACTGTACCGATTTCGGCTTCGAGCCAGAGGTCTACACCTTCCGGAAGATAATTGACACACATCAGAGGAACGCCGATTCCAAGATTTACAAAATCGCCGTCTTTAAAGAATTTTGCACAACGAGATGCAATAAGTGCACGTCCAGTCAGTTCTGCCATTACTCTTTACCTCCTTCTGCTTTTGCTTTTAAACGTTGCCACATCGGGCACATATGCCGGGTTTCACCGGTTCTTACATAGACCATATCAACGACTGGTGCCGGAACCTGAATTTCCTCAGGTCCAAGCTCGCCAAGTTCCACCAGTTCCTCAACTTCAGCGATTACCAGGTCTGCGGCAAAGGCCATGTTGCTGCAGATGGCTCTGGAATTCATGCGGAAGGAGAGGTTGCCGGCCGTATCCGCCTTGCTTGCCTTAATGAGTGCTATATCCGCACGCAAAGGCAGCTCAAGAAGATATTCTTTACCGTTGATCGTCAGTTTCTGTTTGCCTTTTTCCACATCCGTTCCCACGCCGGTCGGGGTAAGACATCCGCCAAGTCCGAAGCCGCCGCAGCGGATGCGTTCAGAAAATGTACCCTGAGGGCTGAATTCAATATCGAGTTCGCCGGCAAACATCTGATCGCGGGCGATTGGATTGTAGGCGATATGCGTTGTAATAAGGCTTTTTACCATTTTTGCTTTAATAAGTTTGCCGACACCCTGATCCGGCATACCAGCGGAAACAGCGATGGCGTCGATACCTTTAATGTTTTTTTCAAGAAGTCTGTCGATGATATCGTCCGCTGCGAACTCACCGTGCCAGTCGCCGAACATGATGGTTTGATTATCATGGAATTTTTCGAGAATTTCTTCCATCGTTACTACTTTAGACAGCAATTTAGTTTCCACCTTTCATAAGATATTTTTGTTATTTACCTTCAAAAACAGCTTTGCGTTTTTCTATAAATGCTTTGCAGCCTTCCTGGAAATCCATGGATGCGGCACATTCACGCTGAGTTGGGATTTCGGTGTTATCGAGCCATTGTTTATAGTCAGAATAGTTTGCATCGTAAATTTGTTTTTTGATATTTTTGTAGGAGAGAAGTGGACCGGCCGCCAGTTTTCTGGCAAATTTCATCGTTACTTCATCGAGCTCTTCCGGTGTGGTTACTTTGTAGGCCAGACCGAGGGCTTTGGCTTCATCAGCTCCTAAAGGACGTCCTGTAGCCGCCAGTTCCATCGTGCGAGATACACCGATGGCCTTGGAGAGCAGATAGGTAGCACCTGTATCTGGAACAAGACCGATATTTACGAAGGCCAGAATGAATTTTGCATTATCTGCACAAATCATAAAATCGCCGCCAAGAGCGAGACTCACGCCGGCGCCTGCTGCTGCACCGCAGACAGAGGTGATGACCATCTTGCTCATCTTTTTCAATCCATCAGCAACGATGCCGACTTTGGCGATGAGCCCGTCCATATTCACTTCGCCTCCGGCTTGGATTAACTGGTAGAAATAGCCGATATCTCCACCGGCCGAAAATGCTCTGTCAGAGCCTTTCAAAACCAGGACTTTGACGTTTGGGTCCTTTTCGGCTGCGTCGACAACGTACATTAATTCATCGGCCATCTGTTCATCAATGGCATTGAGATTTTTCATGTAGTTCATCGTAACAATAGCCACGCCATTTTCAACGGTATAAATCAGTTTTTGCAGTTCCATATGTAATACCCCCTTCAATACATATTGATAAAAAAATATCATAATTATATTATATGTGATTTGACAGAAAAATTCAATGGATATTTAAAATAAACTGTAAATTATGAGATGAAAAAGAAAATTTTCATTTTAATAGATGAAAAACAGGGTAGTCAGTCAGGTAATTGATTAAAACGCCATAGGATGGGTAACGATTACCCGATTCATAAGAATGAATGGTGCTGGCCGCCACACCAGCTATGCAGGTAAGCTGTTTTTGGGTAAGATTTCGTTTTATACGTAATAATTTATATGATAAGTGTACCAGAAAACAGAACCTATGCTATAATTGTCTGGAAAATGGGTTGTGCAGATTCCGTATATGGAATAGGGAGGTTGCTATGGCAAATAGAAAACTAATCCGTCAGCATATGAAAATTACAGGTCGGGTGCAAGGTGTCGGTTTCAGATATCGGGCCCGCTATGCAGCCAGTAATCTGGGAGTGACCGGATGGGTAAAAAATGAGTGGGACGGAAGTGTGGCGTTGGAAGCGCAGGGGACGATCGATCAGATTGATCAGATGTTGAAATTGATTAATCAAAGTCCATATATTCAGATCACATGGATTGATAGAAAAGAAGTGGAAATTAGTACATGCGACACAGACTTTCATATCCGATGAAAAATTGAAGGAATACATACAATACATATATTATGTTCTGATGACCAGGGGGATTCGAGGAACTTATTTATATGTGTGTGATTCAGAATTAAGAAAATATATTTCACAGTATGTAGATACATTATAGTTAATAAGGAGTGCATAGAAATGAAGCAGGATACAATAAACGAGGTATTTCAATGGAGTGCTGAAGATGTAAAATGTGAAAAGAAAATAGATAAAATCCGAGAGGAACTTGCAGATGTGATAAATTACTGTATTCTTATGGCTGATGTCTGCGGGAAAAATATACAGAATTGAGATAGAAGTAATCCAAGGACGATATTGGCACGTTGGAGAGAACTGTAAAAATAAATTACTGGAGGAAATTAAATTGGTGAGTATTCGTAATGAAGAACCGAGAGACTATGAAATCGTAGAAAATATAACACGAAACGCATTTTATAATTTATATATGCCTGGATGTGTGGAACACTATCTTGTTCACATAATGCGGGAGCATCAGGATTTTATTCGTGAACTGGATTTCGTTTTGGAGCTTCACGACGAAGTTATTGGGTATATCATGTATACGAAAGCCACATTAACGGATGAAGCCGGCAATGTAAAAAATATCCTGACATTTGGACCCCTTTGTATAGAACCGGAATATCAGCGCAGAGGTTATGGAAAGTTGCTGATTCATCACTCTTTTGAAAAAGCAGTGTCTATGGGGTATGATACGGTGGTTATTTTGGGAATGCCATCGAATTATGTATCCAGCGGATTCGTAAGTTGTAAGAGACATAATGTATGTGTAGAAGGTGACAAGTTCCCTGCAGCTATGTTGATAAGAGAGCTTAAGCCCGGCGTGTTGGATGGCCGAAAGTGGTATTACAAGGATAGCCCGGTGATGCTTGTGAATCCGGAAGATGCGAAGGCATATGATGACACCTTGCCTCCGAAAGAACGTAAATATCTGCCTTCACAGGAAGAATTTTATATCATGAGTCACTCTTTTGTAGACGAATTGTCTTCAGACGAGTCATGCTGAATAAGCGCCAGCTAAATCTAAACAAAAAAATTATCCAATTTATATTACCTTACATTGGACGAATTGATAGACTTTGATATTGAGCTGAAAGAGATTGAACGAGTTATAGAGAACACAAGTCAGCAGCGGGCAGGTTCCGGAGATTTCCGGATATCCTACCCGTTGTTTTTGCGTATGGAAATTGAAGTTTATTATAGAAAAAAATTAATGCCTGTGTTTAAATCCTTTCGATTTCCCCTGCCAATTCAAAGCCTTTTTTTGCTGCAATTACAGCGATAATTTCATTGATTACAGCTGCAGCGGCAATCGTTCCCTGCAGGATGCCGACAAGTTCTGGCTGTGAGGCCAAAGTAGCACAGGCAATCCCGGTAAAAACGAGAGAGACGCCCGAATGGGGCAGCAATGTAAGGCCGAGATATTTCTGTACGGCATCCGGCATCTTCATTGCTTTGGCGCCAAATCTTGCCCCAAAATATTTCCCGGCTCCTCTTGCCGCAATATATAAAAAGGTATAGAATCCCGCGCCCAGAATCAGATGATAATTCAGCGGGGCGCCGAGATCAACAATAGCGGCCAGCAGGCTGACGGCCAGGATGGGATGAAAATCGTCTGTTATTTCCTCAAGTCGCTCTTTGCCGACCATATTTGTAAATACAGCGGAAAAGGAAACGCCCATCAACATATAGTTCAGCGTAATGCCGGACAGTATTTTTGTATTTATGAACCAGCCAATCCCGACTGTCAGTGTGATACCGGCAAGCAAAACGGCCAATGTTTGTGCACGCCCTTTGACCCTGTTCAGGAGCCATCCGGCGGGAAGTCCTGTAACAAGACCGATGATGACGGGCAAAAGAACCATTACGGGGATCATATATAGCGGAATGGAGCCGCCCGATACCGAACTGGCCACAACGGAATTGACCGTGAAGAATACAATGATCGCTACGATGTCATCTAATACCGCCATTGGCAGCAATGTGTTGGTTACAGGTCCCTTTGCGTGAAATTCGTTTACGATGGATAACGCCGGTGCAGGAGCGGTAGCCAGTGCAATCCCGCCGAAGATGAAGGCGAGGTAAACAGGCACATCTGCCAACAAAAATATAATTGCAAAGACAAGCGTTACAAAGCAAAAGGTGCCCAAAGACTGGGTCAGGGTAGTGACGATCAGTCCCTTGCCGTAGTTTTTGAGCTTTTTCCACACAAGCTCTGTACCGAGCATCAGGCCAAACGCGCACTGCATCCACATGATAACGGTTTTATACCACATGGCGTCGAGGACGGGCTGACGTATCAGACCAAACGCGTGTGGGCCAAATAGCATACCGATGATAAGCCATCCTAAAATAGATGGAAGCTTGATTTTGGAAACCAGCTTGCCGGCAAGCATCGCCAGCACAAGCACCATAAGCCATCGCAGTAATTGTATCATTTTTGTGTACCTCCTTTTGCAATCCCGTACAGCATGAAGTCAAGTAATTTGGAAAGGTTCATCTCGTGTTCTCTGATTCGCTTATCCAGCGTCATATAGTGGTAAGCGGAGCTGCTGAAATATCCATTAAACATACGCTGCATTTGACGGAAATAATCAATGGCGTCCTTTTCTGTGATTCCGTCCCGCAATGTGATACCGGAGACAACACAGCGGTAGATTCTTTCGTTAATCTCTTCAAAGGGCTCTAAAATCTGTTTTATTCTGTCCCGTAATTTTTCCTGAGGCTGCAAAATAGCTTCAAAGAAAATGTGCGCCTCATTGGGATATTCTGTAAAAAAATGCATTCGGAGCTTCATATATTGCAGCTGATCAGAGACGCAGCCACTTTCCTCAATCATCGAGATCAGCTTTTTGCAGCTGTTCTCCAGGCATACAAGATAGAGCTCATCTTTATCTTTAAAGTTGTGATAGATAAGCCCCTTGTTGATTCCTCTCTTACAGATGTTATTGATCGTTCCGCCAGCATAACCGTTTACACCAAATTCTTCTAATGCTGCTTCCTGTATTTTTGATACGGTCAATTCTGTCCGTTCTGTTCTTTTCATAAATACCTCCCTGATGGAATTCCTTTGCTATGGGACTATGTTATCATAAATTGACCGACCAGTCAATTTTTGATTTATGAAATTTTTGTAAAAACTGCTGAACTATAAAAGTGCTGTGCCCTGGGAAAAAGCTTATGAAGAATTGACGTGGTGTCAGGCTGACGATATAATAAAATTATGCCCAAAAGAAAGAGAGAAAATAATTATGACAAAGGATTCAGAAGAATTAACCAATGCGAGAAAAGATGAACTAGATGAATATTTAAAAAGAAATTATCCAGAAAACTATATATCCGGCGAACAGGATTGCAACTTGCTTTTATGGGGAAAAAATGGTACCGAGCCTAAAATGTTTAGTCTTAACATCGGAGTTGAATATAGTCCATTAGAAGGGTTGAAAGGGAAAACCATTGGGGACATTATGAATCAAAAATATCAAAGCAATTCTTCATTCAAAAGATTAATGAAATATGGAGAAGAAATTTCATCAAAGAGTCATATGCCATTTGTTATAATTGTTTATCCTAGTCTGCGAGAAACTTATGGAGGAAAATGGGCCGATACAGAACGTGTTTATAACCGAAAGCAAGTATTGTTTTATTGGTTTGATATTTCAAAAAAAGTGAATGGAAAAATTGAGCACGAAATACTTAAAGGGGAGCAGTTAAGAAAACGAATATATTCTGCACTAGAAGTATGTTTTAATGACGAAGGCACCGGTAAGGATGAAAATAGCCATTTGTCAGATTATTTCCATTTTTGGAGTCGGCAAACCTTAAGCAGGAATATTACTAAATTAGATATCGATGGAATAATTATAAATAATTTAGGAAACAAGGGTGTGTTGGTAGAAATAAAAAGATCAAGCAAGCCGCCAATACCTGATTGGAAGCCTAAATATGATAAGGCTAATTATAAATTAGAATCTAATTATGCCAAAAGGATACTTTCATATTTTTGGTTGTTACATCATGAAAGTCGACCTTGTGATGACGATGAAATAATATCTTTTTACAATATAGTTGATGTTGATGAAGCGCAAAGTGTAGATTTTATTATAAGTAATGAAACTATTTTGAAAATGAGCGTCGCGGGAAATCAAAGTTTGAAAGAAAAGATTAGTAAATTTATAGATGAGTAGGAGTACTGCTTTATGGAAAAAATGTTATTTGAAACAAGGAATCCAGATAGGTTTAGAATTGACAAGATAAAAGAATTGTTTCCGGAATGTATTCAAGAAAGTAAAGGTGTTGATGGTAAGCTTTGCAGTTCCATTAACATCGATTTATTGAGGGTGCTATTGAACCAAGAGGTGTCAATAAGCGATGAACATTATGAATTTAGCTGGGTAGGTAAGAAAGAAGCTTTGATAGAAGCGAGTAAGCCAATAAGAAAGACACTCAGACCTAAGAAGGATGAGAGCGTCAATTGGGATACTACAGAGAATGTGTACATAAAAGGAGACAATCTGGAAGCATTAAAGCTTCTTCAAGAAAGTTATCTGAATAAAGTGAAAGTCATATATATTGACCCTCCTTATAATACGGGGAATGACTTTGTTTATAGAGATGATTTTACTATTAGTCAAAATGAATATGCTGAAATGTCTGGTGAAATAACAGATCAGGGTTCTAAAATGATTAGGAATACAGATTCAAATGGAAGATTTCATTCTAGTTGGTGCAGCATGATTTTCTCCAGATTGATTGTGGCCAGGAATCTTTTGGCAGATGAAGGAATGATATTCATTAGTATTGATGATAATGAATTTCATAATTTAAGAAATATTTGTGATGAGGTATTTGGAAACTCGAATTTTGTCGCAACAATCGTTTGGCAAAAGAAGTATGCAGCAACGAATGATGCAAAAGGTTTTTCAACAACACATGATTATATCGTTGTATATGCAAAAAATGCTAATAAGATGACACGTAATTTGCTGCCAAGAACGGCAGAGCAAAATGCTCCTTATAAGCATGACGATATGGATGGAAAAGGATTATGGCGAAGCGATAATCTTTTGGTGAAATCCTTTTCACAGTCAGGTGTATATCCGATAATTAATCCGAATACAGGCGTTGAATATTATCCGCCAGAAGGTAGTTGCTGGAGAGCATCCAGGGATACAATGCAGCAATGGTTATCAGAAAATAGGATTTATTTTGGAAAAGATGGAAAAGGGGCGCCTCAATTAAAGCGGTATCTCAATGAAGTTCAGCAAGGGCGTGTTCCTATTACATGGTGGCCATTTGATGAAGTTGGGCATAATGATGCTGCGAATAAGGAGATGAAAGCACTTTTTGGAACTAAGACTCCGTTTGATACTCCGAAACCTACATCATTAATTAAGCAGATATTGAAAATTGCATCAGACAAGGATTCAGTTATTCTCGATTTCTTTTCGGGTTCGGCGACAACTGCAGATGCAGTCATGCAACTGAATGCCGAGGATGGAGGAAAACGCAAATATATAATGATACAAATTCCTGAGACATGCACAAAAGGAAGTTATGGAGCTAAGGCCGGATATAGTAACATTTGTGAAATTGGAATACAGAGGATAAAGCTGGCCGGAGAAAAAATAACCGCCGGTAAGGAAGCGATTGACGTTGGATTTAGGGTTTTTGAAGTTGATGATAGTAATATGAAAGACGTCTACTACTCAGCAAATGAATATTCACAATCTACTATTGAAGAGATGTTATATAATATAAAAGATGATAGGACAGCAGAGGACCTGCTATTTGGTTGCCTTATTGAGTGGGGACTTCCACTTTCCCTGCCTTACAGTTCAAAAAAGGTTGAAGGATACACAGTTCACAATTATAACCATGGTGATCTGATCGCGTGTTTTGATGAGAATATTCCGGACACCGTAATCAAAACCATTGCAAAGCAGCAGCCTTTGCGTGCGGTATTCAGAGACAGCAGCTTTGCTGGAAGTCCGTCAAAGATTAATGTTGGTGAGATTTTTAAGCTTATGTCACCGGATACATCAGTGAAAGTAATCTAAGGAGAAGATGACAATGAAGCTACAATTTAAGCATCAGAAGTTCCAGGCTGATGCTGCAAAAGCAGTAGTTGATGTTTTTGCAGGACAGCCGTATCTGACGCCTTCTTATATGATGGATAGGGGTACCGGAACTTACCAGATGTCTTTAACAGATGCGCAGGATTTCACAGGTTGGGGCAATCAGCGTATTGTACCGGAACTTAATAATCAGATTATTCTGGATCATATTCAGAAGATTCAGAGAGCAAATCAGATTGAGCCATCCCCAAGGCTGGAAGGTACATACAATCTCACAATTGAAATGGAGACGGGTGTTGGCAAGACATATACTTACATCAAAACTATGTATGAACTGAATAAACATTATGGTTGGAGCAAGTTCATTATCGTTGTTCCAAGTATTGCTATTCGAGAAGGTGTTTATAAATCATTCCAAGTAACACAGGAGCATTTCGCAGAAGAATATGGTAGAAAAATCAGATTCTTCATTTACAATTCTACGCAGCTCGCTGAGATTGACAGATTTGCGTCGGATAACTCTATTAACGCAATGATTATTAATTCCCAGGCATTCAACGCAAAGGGCAAGGATGCCAGAAGAATTTATATGAAGCTGGATGAATTTAGGTCCAGAAGACCAATTGATATCATAGCGAAAACAAATCCGATTGTCATCATCGATGAACCACAGTCTGTAGAAGGAAAACAGACCAAGAAGAATTTGGAAGAGTTTCATCCACTGATGACACTTCGTTATTCTGCTACTCATAGAAGTGATAGTATCTATAATATGGTTTATCGCTTGGATGCTATGGAAGCGTATAACAAAAAGCTTGTTAAGAAGATTGCAGTTAAGGGTATCCAGAAATCTGGTACCACTGCGACAGACAGCTATGTTTATTTGGAAGGAATAAATCTATCAAAATCCGATCCTACAGCGACAATTCAGTTCCATGCTAAGGGAACATTAGGGGTAAAGACGGTCTCCAGGAAGGTTAGAATTGGATTTAATCTGTATCCGAATTCCGGTGAGATGGAAGAGTACAAGAATAACTTTATTGTGAAAAGTATCGATGGCCGGGATGACTCTATTGAGTTCATTAATGGTATCAAGCTCTATGCCGGGGATGTGATTGGTGAAGTGAGTGAAGAGCAGTTCCGTAGAATACAGATCCGTGAGACTATTCTTTCGCATATTGAGAGAGAACGTCAGCTATTCTATAAGGGAATCAAAGTACTTTCACTGTTCTTTATTGATGAAGTAGAACATTACAGAAAATATGATAAATCCGGAAATCCTGAAAATGGTATTTTTGCAGATATGTTTGAGCAGGAATATGAGGATATTATCCAGAATTTACAACTTGAAATCGGAGAAGATGATTACATCAAATATCTGCAGTGTATCAGTGCAAAGAACACACACGCGGGATATTTCTCTATTGATAAGAAGGGGCGTATGATCAATAGTAAGGTGAGACGTTCGCAAGAGTCATCGGATGATGTTGATGCATATGACCTTATCATGAAGAACAAGGAGCTTCTTTTGAATCGAAATCCACAGAAGTCGCCGGTTAGATTTATTTTCTCTCACTCGGCTCTTAGAGAAGGATGGGATAATCCGAATGTATTCCAGATTTGTACTTTGAAGCAGAGCAGCAGTGACATCCGTAAGCGTCAGGAAGTCGGTCGTGGTATGCGTCTTTGTGTAAATGAGGATGGAGAGCGTATGGACGAGAATGTGCTTGGAGCGGATGTTCATAATATCAATGTGCTTACTGTTATTGCCAGTGAGAGCTATGATAAGTTTGCTAAGGGATTACAGTCTGAAATTGCAGAAGCTGTTAGCAGCAGACCGCGTCAGGTTACAGAGGTCCTATTTGAAAATATCAAAGTGCATGACAAGGATGGTCATGAGGAAATCATTGACTCCGCAATGGCTAGAAGACTTATTCATTATATGATTAAGATGGATTACATTGATGAGGATGCAGCCTTGACAGATAAGTTTTATGAAGAGAAGGCTAATGGAGAAGTAAGTTTTGGGGCGGAAATGGATCAGTACAAGCCAGATTTTATTGATATTCTTGACAGTATTTATGATGATACCAAGATGAAGCCGGAAAATGCCAGAAGTAACAACGTTGAGCTGAAGGTTAATCCGGATAAGCTTGCCATGCCGGAGTTCCAGGCATTGTGGAGTAAGATTAATGCAAGGACTGCATATGTAGTAGATTTTGACACAGATGAATTGGTTTGCAAAGCTGTGGCGGCTCTTGATCGTAAGCTTCATGTACCGAAGATTTTCTTCAAAGTTGAGACTGGTTCCATGAAGGAGATTAAGTCAAAAGACGATTTACTTGCCGGTTCCTCATTTGAAAAGCAGAAGTCAGGAACCTATGACCAGCATAAGGTAGCTGCCAATACAAGTGTTAAATATGATCTCGTTGGGAAATTGGTTGAAGAAACAGGACTGACAAGAAAAGCAGTAATTCAGATTTTGACGGGAATCCAACCTTCTGTATTCAATCAGTTTAAGGACAATCCGGAAGAATTCATCCTTCAGGCCGCGAAACTTATCAATAATGAGAAAGCTACAGCAATCATTCAGCATATTACTTATGATGTTCTGGATGACAGATATGGTACGGATATTTTTACGGATGTTACAATCAAAGGTAAGCTTGATGTAAATGCAATGAAGACTGACAAGCATCTGTTTGATCATATTGTGTATGATTCTACAAATGAGCGTAAGTTTGCCATGGCGTTGGATGGGGCATCAGACGTTGCTGTATATGTGAAACTTCCGGATGGATTCTATATTTCTACACCGGTCGGTCATTATAATCCTGACTGGGCGATTGCATTTAAGAGTGGGACTGTTAAGCATATTTACTTTGTGGCCGAGACGAAAGGGTCTATGGATACAATGGAATTGCGTGGCATTGAGGATGCGAAGATTCATTGTGCAAGAGAACATTTCAAGGCAATCAGTGGTGAAAATGTGATTTATGATGTGGTAGACAGTTACCAGGCATTACTTGAAAAGGTGATGAGATAACAAAGGAGTTTTGGATATGCTCTACAGATTTACTTATGTGGATTCTGAAAAAGAGGTATATAAAGATGGATATTAGAATACTTCGATATTTTTTGACCGTGGCGAGAGAACAGAACTTTACGAAAGCTGCAGAACAATTGAATATTACACAGCCCACACTTTCAAGACAGCTTGCTGCATTGGAGGAGGAACTTGGCACGGCCCTTTTTATAAGAGGGAGTCGTAGTATCACGCTTACGGAGGCTGGGATACTATTAAAACGAAGAGCCTTGGAAATCATTGATCTGGAAGAAAAAATGCTGGATGAAATTAAGGCGAGAGAAGAGCTGATAGAAGGCACGATTACAGTCGGTTGTGGTGAGTTTGCTGCTGTTGAAACTTTAGCAGAAATTTGTAAAGTGTATAAGAAAAAATACCCAATGGTGCAGATCGCATTATACACGGCAACGGCAGATTCAGTATATGAAATGATGAATCAGGGTCTGGTGGACATTGGATTATTTTTGGAACCGGTCAATACAGAAGGACTCGATTATATCAGAATCATGGAAAGTGACCATTGGGTTGTTGGCATGAAGCCGGATGATGCATTAGTGGACAAGGAATATATTACAAAAGAGGATCTTCTGGATAAACCACTTATTCTTCCACGGAGACAGAATGTACAGAGCGAATTCGCAAATTGGTTTGGTAAGGATTTCAATAAGCTCCATGTATCTTTTATCAGTAATCTTGGAACGAACGCGGGGGTTATGGCGATTCATGGGCTGGGATATCCGGTTTCGATTGAAGGTGCTGCAAAATATTGGAGAGAGGATTTGCTTGTTCAAAGAAGGTTGTATCCTGAAATAACAGCAAGTACGGTAATCGCATGGAGAAGGAATATTCCATATTCATTGGCAATGAATAAATTCATAGAAGAAATCAATGCTTTTAAGGCATAGAAAATGATTTGATATGGGTATTAGACATGATTGGATAATGTGGAATATAATCAATGTGTAAGGTATGAATGAAACATACTTTACACATTTTTTATTATGGGCTTTAGCCTGTTGAACCGGTTTGAGTTTTTCTGGGAATAAAAATGAAAAGCGGTGAAACAATAAACCGCCTGCTATGCGGGCGGAGACAATTTGTTATACAAAAAAATTACCTTTCCGATTACAATAAAGTTGTTCAGGCTATATTGCAGAAAGGAAAGGTAATTTATGGCGAAGAAAGAAAATTCACTCGCACATACAAAATGGATGTGCAAATATCATATCGTCTTCACTCCAAAGTATAGACGAAAAATCATTTATAATCAATACAAAGCGGATATAAGGGATATTATTAAACAATTGTGCAGTTATAAAGGCGTTGAGATTATCGAAGGACATCTGATGAAAGATCATATCCATATGTTGGTAAGTATTCCGCCAAAGATGAGTGTATCTTCTTTTATGGGATACTTAAAAGGGAAGAGCGCACTTATGATATTTGATAAACACGCAAATTTAAAGTATAAATTTGGAAATCGGCATTTCTGGGCAGAGGGATATTATGTTAGTACAGTGGGATTAAATGAAGCCACTATCAGGAAATATATCCAGGAGCAGGAAAAGTATGATATTGCAATGGATAAGTTAAGCGTGAAAGAATATGAAGACCCTTTTAAGGGTTAAGGCTAAGTAGTATCAATACCCCTTAAGGGGTAGCGACGAGTCAAGAGCAGTATGGCTTGAACGGAGCTGTGGGAAAAATGCGTAAGCAGAATTCCCACAGCCGAAAGAGAAAGCCAGCGCCTTGAGACGCTGGCCTAGTATCATGGGCTTATAGCCCTGGAACAAGCCACCCGTTTTACGGGTGGTCATGACTATTCAGAATGATAAAGGAAACTATTATAGTCCCACAGTGATCGCGGCAGCTATCACTGGCAGAAAGAAACGATGGATGCCGACTCATGTGCGGCTTTACCGGCAGGCCGGACTGAACAGAAATTCCTGCGTCATGTTGGAGCAGGTGCGGACAATTGACCGGACAAGGCTGGCCAAATACATTGGGCGGCTCGATGATCGCACGATGCAGGCAGTGGACACAGCTCTTGCGGTCAGCCTGGGAATAAATAGGAACAGACATCACGTGGACAGGAACGAGAGGGAACGATGCCGGAGGCGGAATAGAGAAAACAGCAGAGCGGGCGATGTGACAACACAGTTCAGCGCCAGGATGATGCAGGAGGTAGATGCGGCTATTGCGGCCAGCTTTGGTTTGGATAAAATTCTGTTTCCTGGTGAAGAAACCGGAGTGTCCGAGGTCAGAGAGCAGGGATAAACGGCTGTTGGTAGTGGTGGTTTTCCGACCGAAAAAAACGGGTTTTTTATTGGATTTTGTGATAGCTATTTGCGGAACAACACGGTATACTGTCGGTGTACCGAGTGAAGGAAAGGAGGAACAGCAAATGAGAAGATATAGCGTTGAGAGAATCTCAGAGGGCGCGGTAACGTATTTCTTTATCCGTGACCGGGAAAGCATGGAGATCGTATTGCTGCCCTCCAAGTACCTGAAACATAAGATAAAGGCCAACCGTTCTCCCAATACGGTGCGGCGGGCCGCCTTTGCCATATGCTACTACCTGGAGTATCTCAGGGAAATCCCAATAGAGATCACGCAGGTCTATGAACTAAACTATGAGAAACAAAGCGAACATTTTGTAGACTTCCTGCACTGGCTGAAAGCAGGAAACCACCGGTCAGATAAAGAGAACAACTTAAAACCAATCCACAATGGAACCTGTAACGCATACTTAGAAGATGTGTTCAGGTTCTATCTTTTTATCGAAGCGGAGTATGAACGGCTTGGAAGCCTGAAGGTGCTGTCCTACAGCTACCATATGGCGGTCAATGCCGTAGGCGTACAGAAGAAGCTGCGGTATCAGGCATTTAAGGGTTATTTGAAAGCGGAAGAACGGAATGTCCGGCCTGCCGAGCAGGAGGAAATCATCACAATCCTGAATGCCTGCACCAACTGCCGCGACCAGCTCCTCATCCTGCTGTTGGCGGAAACAGGCTTTCGTATCGGCGAACTGCTTGGCGTGGATTATGTCAGGGATATTGACTATCAGCACCAAATGATTAGCGTCTATTTCCGCGATGATAACGAGAACCATGCAAGGGCGAAAAACGCAGAATACCGGAAGGCGAAGATCAGCAATGAAACCTTTGAATTCCTCATGTACTATCTGGCGGAATACCGGGAGCTATTACAGCATCAGGAAAAGCTTTTCATCAATATTTCCGGGGATACGGCGGGACAGCCCTTAACAGCAGATGGCGTCTATTCAATGCGAAACCGCCTTCAGGAGAAAACCGGCATTTTCATCACGCCGCATATGCTCCGGCGATATTTCGCCAATATGCGCCGGAAAGCCGGATGGCGTCTGGAACTGATCCAGCAGGCCCTGGGCCATAAGCACATCGATACCACCATCAAGTACCTCAATATTGTGGATGACGAACTGCTGGAGGCCAGTCAGCAGTTTTACGAGAAGCACTCAGCCCTGTATGGAATACAGGATCTGCTGTAAGGGGGTGAGCGACAATGCCTGCATGGGTACAGCGGATAGAACGGGCGGAAGAACCCCGCATATTATCCATACAGCTTTGCATGGAGCTTGACGCCTGTACGGAGCTTGACTCGGTCGGGCGAAATAAATTAAAGGAATTTCTAAGGCAGACAGGCATTCGGAGCATCCATGAGATGGATTACCTTCTCCGACGGGAGTATGAAAATTATCTGATTCACAATCAGAGGATACAGCAGACCAAAAGATATCTGCTGGCCTATGACCGGGTGAAGCAGTACGCCATACGAAAGCAGATGGAAACTCTGACCGGAAGATATCAGTGCCGGTGGGAGATGAATAACACGGTACTGTTTATTCCCTATCATCCAAATCAGGCGCTTGCCATGGAGTTCGACTCTGTGCGGCACCAAAACAACATGGTATGGGATTTCAGCAAGGCCGCCAGCCAGACCGTAAAGCAGCAGATTTTCACTACCCTCAACGCCATGTTGGAAGATTTCAAAGAGAAGCGGTCGCGGGAGCATAAGCTCTCCGGTCTGCAGGCACTGTACGAATTCTGCATAGCGGAGAGGATCGAGGATATCGAGTTGCTGGATGCAGAACAGGTCAGGCGCTTTGAAAGGTATCTGGAGGAACAGACAAACAGCAAATCCAGAAAAGCACAGTTATTGCCAAGCTTGAATTTCTGTATCAAAACTGTGTTCCTGCAATCGGCAGAGATCAACTGGGATGCAAATGTGTGGTACTTGGAGCGGCTGCATCTACCGCAAAACCGGGTGAATCCAAGCGGTTCCTTTGAAAAAGTAACCTTCGGAGAGATCGCGCTACCATGTAACCGCCAGTACCTGAAGGACTATATGAAATACCAGTTCGGCATTTCAAGCCAGTCCATCGGCACGATACGGATTAAATATAATGAAGTCCACACTATGCTGATGTGGTTCAGCGAGTATGGTGAGGATGTGAGCAAATGCACATCAGAGATGGCTGATGAATATATCCGCACACTGGAAGAAAGGGGTGTAACCGCTAAGACATTTAATGAGTATCTGGCGGCGCTCCACCATTTCTTCAGCTTCCTGGTTGTGATGGGACATAGGAAGCGTGTCCCCTTCCGCATGGAATACTATCAGAAGAAGGTGATCCCAAAACACTTAAACCGGAGCGTTTCGCCGGATGTGTGCATGGAGATACTTGAAAAGCTGCCTCTTCTGCCGGAGCATCTCCGATGTATGTATCTTCACCTGTGGTGCCTGGGGCTGCGGATCAGCGAGGTATGTATGCTGAAAGGCGATGCCTATGAAATAAATGGGCAGGATGCCTGGATCAAGATCTATCAGACAAAGATGAAAACCTATAAGCGGATTCCCATTGCGGAAGGGCTGTACAAGATCATGCAGGTGTACATCCGGAGGAATGAGATTGGCCCTGACGAGTATCTGTTTAAAAACAAGAACGGCGGTGCATATTACACAGCGACTTTCCGCTATCAGATGAAGAAATTCTGCCAGGAAAATGTTATTGAGGACGGCGACTACCTGTTCCAGTCCCACGATTACCGGCATACGGTAGCCACCATGCTCTATGATAACGGTGTTTCCCTGCAGGGTGTCCGGGATTACCTTGGACATAATTATGAGGAAATGACCGAGCAGTACATCGACTATACGCCAAGAAGGATCGCCAGGGAAAGTGATGAATTTTTCAGCACTCCCGGCAACAGCCTTACCGCCGGATTACAGAGGAAGAAAGGAGGAAGGCATGGACGATAAGCTCTATTACAGGGAACTGGCCTGCTATGCGGGAGCAGAGAAAAGTGTTCTGCGTATGATCGGAAAGATGGATTTTTATGATTTATCCTTATTGCCGGGAGAAACTATGCGGGAAGAATTCCGGCGATATTTATATAGCCGGGGCAGGCAGGTGACACTACGCACAATCCAACATGAAAAGACTTATTTTAAGCAGTTCTGTGAGGCAATCCGGGCGAAAAAGGTACCACAAAGTCTGCTCGATTTAGAGGAAAGCAAATGGATCAGCATATTTAAAAGCTGGATGATGTTAAATGGAATTGCCATATTCGAAAAGAAAACGAGTATATATCAAACGGTGCATTTCGTGGAAGCACATCAACTCCGATTTCTGCGGCGGGTCATTCGGTTCCTACAACCGGAGGATCTGCGGGAAGAAAAAGAAAAGGATATCTGGCGGCTTGACCGCTTGGGCATTCCTCTGGAGGTAAATCCAATCTACAACCGGCAGACCTTGAATTTTACTAAGATCACACAGAAGGGCATCCGGGATGAAGTCAAAGCAGCGATTTATCTGCACCTGAAATATGAAAAGCTGAGTACGGTCTGCGGCGAATTGAGTACAATGCGGCGGTTTTCTGCCTACCTGACTTCCAAATACAGTAAAGTGGAATCCTGCGCCGACATCGACCGGGGAATCATTGAAGAATATTTAGTGCATAAAGCGACAGATGGAGGTAGTGGTCGGGGTAACAGCACACATATCCAACAGCTTCGTTCCGTACTGGAAACCATCGGCAAGAAATATGGTTATGAGCATCTGGAAAGGCTGTTCCTGAACACGGATATCCCGTCAGAAATTCAGCCGGAATTCAAAGCATACTCCGATGCGGAGCTGAAGCGGCTGAATGCGCAGATCACCAAGCTGGATGCACAGATCACCCGGTGCCTGATCATACACCAGATGCTCGGCACTCGAATCTCTGATACCTTAACACTGCGGAAGGATTGCCTGTTCCGGCAAAACGGCGTCGATATGATTACTATCCAGCAGGTAAAAACACGTACCTACCAAAAACCAATCAGCGCAGAGATGGCGGCGCTGATTCAGAGGGCAATCCAATGTACCGAGGAACGATATGGGGAAACGTCGTACATTTTTGTAGACGAAAAAGATACCAGAAAACCGCTCCAATACTCAACGATTAAGCACAAGGTAATTGGATTGATCACAAAGCTGGATTTGCGCGATGACAATGGAAAACCCTTCGTTTTTAACACCCATATGTTCCGAAGGGCCTATGGTGTGAAACTGACGGAACTGCACTTAGATGACTGGACAATCGCAAAACTCCTCGGCCACAAGAATGTCCGGGCGGTGCAATACTATAGGAAGATGAGCCATCGGCTTCTGGCAGATGAAACCCGCAGGGCCAGAGAAATCCAGACGAGAATCCTACTCGAAAACTTACAGGGATGGGGTGATGAATATGAGCAAATACGATAGGATGGTAGAAATGAATCAGGAGCGCAGCGAGGCAAAAATCTCAGTGGCAGCCGAGGCGATCAAAAAGCTGATGGAGAACGGTGAAAAGGTAACTGTTTCTAAGCTGATGAAGATGACCGGCTTATCAAAAGGATTCTTCTACAAAAACGTGGTCATCCGGTCACAGATCAGCGAAGCCTTAGACCGGCAGGTCGGAATGGTTGATCCGCGCCGGGGCATTCTCGACATGGCGATGAACAACCGGATCGAATTACTCCTGCAACAGATAGCAGAGTTAAAAAGAGAGAATGAAATGCTGCGGGCGGAGAATCAGAAACTACAGAAGGCCGTGAAAAAGAAAAGCCTCAGCGTGATTAAGAATCTATAAGAATTGAAAGTACATAGAACCAGCAAGTACAAATGCGATACCTGCTGGTTCTGTTAGTTGTAACCTTTAGTTTATAACTCGTGAACTTATCTGATATTCTCAACATCGGGTCGGAGATTTATAATGGAAATAGGCTGGAGGTGTACGATGAGAACGGAGCAAAGAAGAACACAAAACACAATTGTGTATTCCGTTAAAGCCCGCATTTTCAACGGGTTGCGGGGAGTGGGTACAGTTTAATATCCCATTTGGTGGGGGACAGCTCCTCGAATTATACAGACATTTATAGAAAGTTATGACATCAGTGGGGCAACAGTCTATGTGTTTTGCACGTCAGGAAGCAGTGGAATTGAACAGAGCATATCGGATTTACAGGAACTGTATCCCGACGTAAATATTGCAGGCGGAAAAAGACTAAACAACGTAACTGAGGTAGAAGTAAAAGAATGGATAAATAGCCTGTATTGAAAAGGAATCTTACTAAAGGGCTAGTTTTTGAATTCTGCGAGGTTGGATATGCATTTGGATATGTTGCAGGACTAACCGACCTGCTTTTGAATTGAATGAAGTTCTGTTTGCTTTTGACCAGCCACTTATTCAAGAATGTTTTCGCTTTATCATTACTAACAGAAAGAAACCTAAGATAGAACCTGTTATTTACGATAAGAACAGGGTTGCTTATAAGGGATTCCCGTATCTTGTTACTGTGAGTCCAGAACACTGGATATGGATTTGCATACCATGAAAGCGGTGATAACTGAATATATTTATTTTTAGGACTGAATTAGCTCGCACGGACATTAGTTCCGGTTGTCTGGTTCAGTCCTCTTTTTTATGAACTCTACCAGACAATGTATGCCATGATCAATGTCGGACAGCATATATCATCAGGATCAATAACGCATTGGAGGCAATCCCATAAAAACTGGCGGAAGCAGAGCGTAAGCTGGAGACGGTGCAGGGACAGCTGAAAAATGCGATGGAAGAGGTGAAAAAACCGTTCTCGAAAGAGGAAGAACTGAACCAGAAACAGGATGTGAAAGAGGATGCAGTGAGAACCACAGAAGCGAGTATCGGGTAATCTTTTGATATACAAGACAGGTTATAAGGTGTAAAATGAGGGGCATAGAGTTATGCCCCTTGAAATGAACAAATTGGAAGTCGAGGAGACAAGGGTATTCGAATAATGTACCCAAAAGTGAGTTTAGCCAGGGAGGAAATGGGGTTAATGATTGAAATATTGTTTGGTGAGAGCGAAGCCGGTTCCATGAAAGCAGCAAAAAATAAAATAGTGGTTGGTAAGGTCAATGGCCCTGTTTCTGTATGGATGGCAGGGAAAAAGACACCGCCACAAAAACCTTTTACCGGATGGATAGAGGGAACATCGGAGGAAGTGATTTGTCTTGGCTTTATGCTGGATATTGGAAACATCAAAGAGCAAATGGACAGTCCTTACCGCAGGGAATTGATTTATTCTATGTATGCGCAAAATCAGTGGGAACAGGATGGAGAGACAGAGGAAGAACTGAAAAATGTCGGAGATGTTTATGTAAAAGAATTATATCGATTGATGGATTTTTTGGATCATGGAGAAGCTGTCAGGATATGGTACAGCGATACGCCTTATTCCAGATGCGGTTTCTATAACCTGTGCCAGATATTAAAAGGGTATGAAAACGAAACATCGGCAGTAAAGCTTCCAGCGCATATCGTTCGGGAGAAATGCATTGTCACATACCAAAGTTGGAGTGAAGTATCAGCAGAAGAATTTGCAGGATTTTTACCATATGAAAGATCGCTTTCAAAAGAAGAAGTTCGTATGTATGCTATGTTATGGAGTGGATTGATTGAAGAGAACAGCCCGCTTCGCGCGGTAGTTAATGGCAAAGTCCTTAGCGTTCCGGAAGATTTCTATGATTTCCTAATATGGAAAAGGCTGAAAAATGTTCCATTGAAAGAAGCCAGACTGATTGGGGATATCCTTGGTCAGTCCCCAATTGGAGTGGGAGACTGGTGGTACAATCGAAGAATAGAGTATTATATTAAACAGGGGGAGATTCGTGTTGTTGAAGATTCAAAGAATAAATATGCAAGAATGATTTGCAGCAACAGAGGATAAAGTTGATTGACCACTTAATTTTCGGGTTAATGATTTGTAGAGCTGAATAATTATTATTCTTTGAGTGGAATGATTCTGTTTTTCAGCGCAGAAATTTTAAAGAAAAGTATTGACCTTCACGGAACGTCATAGAGTATATTCAGATTATCAAAGACAGGAGGATAATGATAATGATGACCGTAAAGGAAATTGCAGAAATTACAGGGATTAGTGCACGTACGCTTCATTATTATGATGAGATTGGATTATTGAAGCCGACAGCAAAGAGTGAGGCAGGATACAGACTCTATGATGATAAAGCTTTAGAAACATTACAGCAAATACTGTTTTTTCGTGAGTTTGATATTCCTTTAAAAGAAATAAAATCTATTATAACATCTCCTGATTTTGATAGAAACCAAATTCTGCAGATGCAGAGAAAAATGCTTGTTGCAAAAAAAGAACGTATGGAGCGTTTAATTGCAAGTATTGATGATATTCTGAAAGGAGAGAACAAAATGGATTTTTCAGTATTCAATGAGAAGGAAATCGAAGAAATGTTTCAGACTATGCTTGATCATATGCCTGAAAATATAAGAAAGATTTCAATTAACGAGTTTGGAAGTGAAGAGGAATGGAAACAGCAGAATGCTTTAATAAACGAATTGATACAGTTTTAAGAAAATTATTGGCAAGAAGAGAGTATCCACTGGATTCTTTTGAAATCAAAGAAGCAGTAGCAGAGTATGGATTTATTATGAAAATGCTTTATCAGATTAAAGATGAAAAACCAGTTATGCTTTCTGTTGCAGAATCATATCGTGATACGAAGGTGCGAGAAAAAAATGATGCAGATTATGGTGAAGGGGCATCAGATTTTTTTGCAAATGCAATTAAGCATTTTTATCAATAAGTCAAACATCTATTTACTTCAAATTTCTATGGTGGAAACATTTAATGACATAGAACGCAAAAGTAATTAATTATGTTTTATAACCGACATTTTCCGGCAGTGAAATACCTGCCGGTTTTTTCATGCCCAGAAGGAGGTGCTATGTGAGAAAAATAGAAAATATGATGCTGACTTTGTTTCTAAATGAGTAAAAAACTGGTAGCATATTTTTCAACAACAGGCATAACTGCGAGAGTGGCAGAAAATTTAGCAGATTCCGTCGGAGCGGATTTGTTTGCTATTATACTTACGACAGGTTACACAAAAGCAGGCTCTTTTATTTTACAAGTGGTATGCTATAATATATTTTGTATGTAAAAACAAATGAAAGGGGAGAAATTATGGAGCAGGTTTCATTGAAGATAGGGGAGCGGCTGAAAGAAATCCGAAATACAAGGCAGCTCACGCTGGATGATGTTTCAGAGCTGACTGGCGTGAGCAAGCCTATGTTAGGGCAGATTGAGCGTGGCCAGTCCTCGCCCACCATCAACATATTATGGAAGATTTCAACAGGGCTGAAAATACCGCTGTCCTTTTTCTGTAAACAGGAGGAAGCGGAGTACACGGTGGCCGGGCTTGAAAAAAAGAATGTGATCACGGAAGAAGACGGAGGAATGAGAGCATACCCGCTGTTTCCCTTTGACCCGGTAAGGAACGTAGAAGTGTTTTATATTGAGTTTGACGCAGGGGTGCGTCATGCTTCACTTCTTCATGTAACAGGCGTGGAGGAATATATTTTTTTGGTGCATGGGGTGCTGAAGATTGTGATAGGCGGGAAGGAAGTGTTGCTGCAGGAAAAGCAGTCCATACGGTTTGGGGCTGACATTTCCCATGTATATCATAATGTTTCGGATAAAGCCTGCGCCGTTTATAATGTGATATTTTATGCCAATAAGTAAAGGAGAAAACGGAAAATGTATGAATTGGTACAAGTCAGTGAGAAATGCTATTACATAAACTGCCCGGCAAAGATCGGCGTCTACGTTGCGGACAAGGATCATATCTATCTGGTTGACAGCGGGAATGATAAAGATGCGGGGAGGAAGGTCAGGCAGATTCTGGAAAAGAATGGCTGGCATCTCACTGCCATTCTGAATACCCATTCCAACGCAGACCATATCGGCGGGAACAAATACCTGCAGAGGCAGACAGGATGTAAGGTTTATTCCGGCGGCATAGAGGCGGCATTCACAAAATACCCGGTCTTGGAGCCGTCCTTTCTTTACGGCGGTTATCCGTGTAAGGATTTGCGGCACAAATTCCTGATGGCTCAGGAGAGCAGTGTGACGGATTTTTCAGATGAGAGTTTTCCGAAGGAGATCGAGGTGATACCGCTGCCGGGGCATTTCTTTGACATGGTGGGATTCCGTATGCCGGATGGTGTGGTATTCCTTGCGGACTGCATCAGCAGCAGGGAGACATTGGATAAGTATGCAGTTTCCTTCATTTATGATGTGGGTGCTTATCTGGAAACGCTGGATATGGTGGAAAAGATGGAGGGGGCTACATTTGTTCCCGCCCATGCAGAGGCGTCTGCCGACATAAAGGAACTTGTCTGTTACAACAGGGATAAGGTACATGAGGTGGCGGACAAGATTTTATCCATCTGCGGGGAGCCAATACGCTTTGAGCGTATTTTGCAGGAATTGTTCAATGGTTATGGGCTTGACATGAACTTTGAACAGTATGTGCTGGTAGGCAGTACAGTGCGATCCTATCTTTCGTGGCTGAAAGATAACGGGAAGATAGCGGTTGAATTTCAGGACAATATGTTGCTCTGGCAGAGGGTATAGTGGGGGCACAATGTGTGTAAAACAGAGTTCACAAATATTTCACAGAATTATTAGCACTATTGCTTGACGAGTGCCAATAAAAGTGTTATAACACAGATAGAACAAAGGAAGAGGAAAGAGAGGAACCGGTAGAAGGTTTCATTTTCTTCCCAATCATCCCCAGTTCCGGTTAACAAGTTGTTTTTAATTTGGAAAAGGAGCGATGACTTATGATGACACCTAGTATTTTTGGAGAAAACTTATTTGACGATTTCTTTGATGATTTTTTTGATTTCCCGTCGTATGACGATAAAGCGATGCGCAAAGCAGAGCGGAAGCTGTACGGACGCCATGCGGCGAATATGATGAAGACCGATGTGCAGGAGCATGACGACCACTATGAAGTAGATATTGACCTGCCTGGCTTTAAGAAAGACGAACTTTCCCTGGAACTGAAAGACGGCTATCTGGTGATCAATGCAGCGAAGGGACTTGACAAGGATGAGAAGGAAAAGAAAACAGGCAGATTTGTCCGCAGGGAGCGTTATGCAGGAAGCATGAGCAGATCCTTCTATGTCGGCGAGGATGTAAAGCAGGAAGATATCCACGCAAAGTATGAGAGCGGGGTATTAAAACTGAGTATTCCGAAGGAGGAGACAAGAAAGCCGGAGGTTGAAGAAAAGAAATATATTGCCATCGAGGGATAACGGCACCTCTTAATATAAAATAAAACAGGATAGCCCGGAGTACGGCGCGGTTTGGAAACTGCCCGGATCCGGGCATTTTTCTGTTTTGTGGTGGGAAAAGAGGCGATAGCAGGGCTTGGTTACAGTGAAACTGCCTGGTAATTGATTTTGTGAGGAAAAGTGTATTGACTGTTCCGCTGTGTGATAGTTTATTATAGAGGATGGAGGGGATATACGCCAACAGTAACGGGGAGGTATATTAAGTTTCAGAGATTTATCCGCAGTGATGCCCCATGCAAAATCGAAGATGGTGTTAAAGATTTTTTGGTAGAAAAAAATGTTAAGACGGTCATTGAATTTGGCTGTAAATTCAATGCAGGGCAGGCTTACATTAAATGTGTTTCGCTCCATTCCTTCATCTGTTCCAAAATAGGGACAAAACTCTCAGCCAATTCTGTAAGGGTATATTCCACTTTGGGTGGTATTTCCTGATAAATCCGGCGGTTGATCCAGCCGTCATTTTCCAGTTCTCTAAGCTGCTTTGTCAGTGTTGATTTTGTGATTTCATCCCCGATTCTTCTTTGTAATTCTCCAAATCTCTGGACTTTATATACTGCAATGTACCATACGATTAAAATTTTCCATTTGCCGCCAAGAATGGATTGTAGTGTCGTCATCGGGACGCAGCTTGCCATTAGGCTTTGACTGCGTGAAAATTTGTTGTCAGTCATAGCAAAGACCTCCTTTATACGATGAAAATTATACGGTATTTTCCTCCGAATATCAAGATAGTGTCTTTTTTCATACCGGTTTTTCAAAAGATACCAGGTGTCAAAAAACGGTCCAGGACAACAAAAAGACAGTACTTGTAGGATTGTTTTTTTCGATTTAGACTATGCTTGAACGGAGGCGAAAGAGATGAAACAGAACATTCAGATATCCCTTTTAGGTATCCAGAATGCCGGAAGTGAACCAGAAGCAATTCTGACAAAGACAGCCAGAGACTATTGTTTTGAAAATGGGTTTCACAAAATCCTTTACTGTGAACTGGATGAAAATGGAACCGCTACAGACAATCTTCTTTTTCTTTCAGAAACAGAAATGCGGCTGAGTAAAAGCGGTTCTGTTGCCGGACGATTTTTATTTATTCCAGGCGAAAAGACAGTGGCCGATTACCTGACACCCTTTGGGAAGATTGCTTTTGAGGCTGAAACGGAAACTTATCACTTGGATAGGAAAGAGGATGAGCTGAATGTACAGCTGAAATATAAGCTCTACGCAGGCAATCAGTTGTTCTCAGAAAATACTCTGACTATCCACGTCTGTAATGCGGATTTAGTCAGCGAATAAGACAGGGAGGGATCATTTTATGAAGAAATTGTTTACTTCTGAATCTGTAACAGAAGGTCATCCGGATAAATTGTGCGACCAGATAGCGGACGCTGTTCTGGATGCAATTATACGAAAAAAGCCTGATGCAAGAGTGGCCTGCGAGGTATTTGCCACAACAGGGGTTGTCTTTATTATGGGCGAAGTATCAGACGGTGGGATGAATGGAATTGACATTGAAACGATTGCCCGTGATACGATCCGTGAAATCGGATACAGCGACCATCGCTTTGGATTTGATGCGGATACTGTGGCAGTGATCACAGCCATTCATGGGCAGTCCCCGGACATAGCACAGGGCGTTACCAGGGCGTTAGAAGTCGGGGGAGGTAAAAAACGGGAACTTGGGGCCGGCGATCAGGGAATGGTATTCGGATATGCTTCGGATGAAACGGAGGAACTGATGCCAATGCCAATTTATCTGGCCCATGCACTGACAAAGAAACTTGCTCTGGTAAGAAAGAATGGAACTATTCCATATCTTGGACCGGATGGGAAGGCACAGGTGTCGGTTGAATATGAAGATGATAAGCCCGTGCGGGTGGACACGGTGGTCATTTCCACACAACACTTGCCGGAAACCGACCATGCTACGATTGAAAAAGATATGATCGGACAGGTCATCCGGGAGGTTATCCCGGAACAGCTTATGGATGAAAATACCAAATATCTGATCAATCCTACCGGACGTTTTGTGATTGGCGGACCGCAGGGAGATACCGGCCTGACAGGAAGGAAAATCGTGGTAGACACTTATGGCGGATTTGCCAGACATGGCGGCGGTGCTTTTTCAGGAAAGGACCCGACGAAGGTTGACCGCAGCGCCGCATATGCTGCCCGGTATGTGGCAAAGAACCTGGTTGCAGCCGGAATTGCCCACCGGTGTGAAATACAGATTGCGTATGCCATTGGTGTTGCACGGCCTGTTTCCGTTTCGGTAAATACCTTTGGAACGGGAACAATTTCAGATGAGAAGGTTTTGGAACTGATCGATACTTATTTTGATCTGCGTCCATCTTCCATCATCAATGGCTTAGGGCTCAGGAAACCAATTTACAGGCAAACGGCTGCTTATGGTCACTTTGGCCGGAAAGATCTGCAGCTGCCCTGGGAATGGACAGATAAAGTGACAGTGCTTCGCAATGCATTAGCAAAAACAGAGGATGGAAAGGAGAAATGATCTATGCATTACACAGGAACAATTTGGAGACCGCCTTATGAGGCTTATAGTGCGCTGGTTCAGGTGACGGCTGGCTGCACCCACCATAAATGCAAATTCTGTACTCTTTATGAGGATGTACCGTTTAAATTCCGTATGTCCCCTTTATCAGAGGTGGAAGAAGATTTGAAAGAGATCAGCTGCTATTACCGGAATGCGAAACGTGTATTTTTTACCGGGGCAAACCCGTTTGTCCTGAGTTTTGATAAACTGAAAACTCTGGCAGGGCTGGTCAGGAAATATTATCCAAAGGCAGAGTCCATTGGCTGTTTCGCCCGCATTACCGATATTACGCCTAAGACGGATGAGCAGCTGAAGGAACTGCGCCGGCTGGGGTATAACAGTATTACGATTGGTGTAGAAGCCGGAGATGATGAAGCGCTGTCTTTTATGCATAAGGGTTTTGGTACAAAGGAAATTATTCGTGAATGTAAACGGCTGGATGAGGCCGGGATGGAATATAACTTTTTCTACCTTGCCGGAATTTATGGCCGTGGACGTGGAGAAATCGGTGCAAAGAATACGGCGGTAGTCTTCAACCAGCTGAATCCTAAGATTATTATTAACTCTATGATGACGATCTACTGTACTTCTGAGCTCTATCAGGAGATTCAGGACGGTAGCTGGAAAGAAGAAACAGAAATCGAAAAGCTTATGGAGCTGAAAGTGCTGATCGGAAATCTGAATATTGATACCTATTTTGCAACGATGGGCGCATCGAATTGTGTCAATGTGGAAGGACATTTGCCAAAGGATAAAACGAGGATGATAAAATGGCTGGATGAAGTGATCAGTTCTGTGGACGAAAAAGAGCTTAGAAGGTATCGTGAAAATCTGCGGCATCTGTAATGGGAGGACAGGCATGAGTACATATTGCACTGCAACGGTGATAAACCACGAAGAAATCATACCGGGAGTATGGAAGATGGAGCTGGCGGTGCCGGAGATCGCAAAAACGGCAAGGCCGGGACAATTTATTCAGTTATATCCACCGGATGAGAGAAATCTGCTGGCGCGTCCCATCAGCCTCTCCTCCATATCTAAAGAGAGTGTGACGGTGGTATATCGGGTTGTGGGACAAGGAACAAAGCAGTTTTCATGCCTGCAAGTGGATGATATGGTCCGTGTTATGGGACCGTTGGGAAATGGTTTCACGCTTCCGGATGCAGGAGAACAAAATGTGATTGTTGGCGGCGGCCTGGGTATCCCGCCTCTTTTGGAACTTGCAAAAAGGCTTCATGGAAATACAGTGGCATTGCTTGGGTATCGGGAAGATCCGTTTATGGAAGAGGAGTTTCAAAGATTAGGTCTGGAGGTCCATATTGCAAGCCAATCAGGAAACTACGGTTTTCACGGGACCGTGTTGGATTTGCTGGAGAATCTCACTCTTCCGGCGGGACAGATATTTGCCTGTGGACCTCGCCGGATGCTGCAATCTGTTTCGATGTGGGCAAAAGGGCATGACGTCCCCATTCAGGTATCCTTAGAGGAACGGATGGCCTGTGGCCTTGGTGCCTGTCTTGGATGTGGAGTGAAAATACAAAAGCCAGGAGAGCAGGACTGGAGATATCTCAGGGTATGCAAAGAAGGCCCTGTTTTTTCAGGGGAGGAGGTAGTCTGGAATGGATAGCAGAATGGAAACAGTCATCGCAGGCGTAACATGGAAAAATCCGGTGACAACAGCATCCGGTACATTTGGTTCCGGCCGTGAATATGGGGAGTTGATCGACTTAAACCGTTTAGGGGCGATCACAGTAAAAGGAGTTTCTGAGGAAGCGTGGAAAGGGAATCCTGTCCCCAGACTTGCAGAAACCCAAAGCGGTCTTTTAAATTCTATCGGCCTGCAGAACGCAGGAGCAGAGTATTTTATAAATCATGATATTCCGTTTCTCAGGCAGTACGATACAAAGATCATCGTCAATATCTGTGGACATACTTTATCACAGTATTGTGCAGTTGCAGAAAAGTTTGCAGATTGTGACATTGACATGTTGGAACTCAATATTTCCTGCCCGAATGTGGAGGAGGGCGGTTTGAGTTTTGGAACAGATCCTCATGTTGTAGAAAGAGTGGTAAAGGCTGTGCGCCATTATGCAAAGCAGCCTTTGATTGTAAAATTATCGCCGGAAGTCACTGATATAATGGAAGTTGCCAGAGCTGCTGTTTCCGGCGGGGCTGATGCCCTTTCACTAATTAACACCCTAAGAGGGATGAAGATAGATATTCATAAGCGCAGGCCTATCCTTGCCAGTAAGATAGGCGGTTATTCCGGCCCGGGTGTTATGCCAGTGGCCCTGCGGATGGTTTACGAGGTCTGCCATAGCGTTGATGTGCCGGTGATTGGAATGGGTGGTATTTCGACATTTGAAGATGCCCTTCAATTTATTATGGCAGGCGCACAGGCGGTTGCTGTTGGAACCGCAAATTTCCATAATCCATATGCGTCTGTGGAAATCATAGATGGAATCAGGCAATACATGAAAGAAAACAGGATTCCTTCTCTGGAGGAAATCAGAGGATGTATTGATTGAGGATAGATTTACGGAACGATAAATTGTCTGGAAAGTATGTGAAAATTCCTTATATCGCAAGAGTGGATGATAATTCGATGGGATTTGTAACGGAATGGAAAGAAGGGTTTCGGATATTTCTGATGGATAAGCGGCTTTTCGTTTTGACTCTCGCCGCCACAATTTGTATGGTTTTCTTTATTCCGCAGGTATGATGATTGGAACTTTTACAATAAATCATTTTGGAAATGAGTTGCAATATAACGTTATCTGTACTGCCTTCATTGGATTATTTGGCCTTGGCAGTACCACACTCATTAGCGGGTTTCTTCCAAAGTCAGATGTGGCATTTTCCCTATTGAACAGTATTATTTCGTTGCCAATGCCTCTTGGTTTATTGGTTGCAGGTCCCGTGTCTGGTTGTGAGAGCGTGGTCTATAACGTGATTTGCCAGATTAGAAAGAAACTGAAGAACCCGGATATGATACAGACGGTTATCAGGAGAGGATATAAGTTTGTGGGGTAAAAGAACATCCCAGAGTAACAATGTAGAATTGCTGCTTTGGGATGTTTTCATGTGCTCTGATAAAAAATCAAGAAGAAATCTTTATGGAATCTTCAAAATTACTCTGTATGATATCCATGAAATTACAAGAAAGGACTTGATTACATGGATATGATTTTGAAAACGACTGACCTCTGCAAAGATTTCAAAGGGCAGATGGCGGTAAACAACGTGTCGCTGAATATCCGGCGCAATTCGGTTTATGGCCTGCTGGGGCCGAATGGGGCTGGTAAATCTACAATTTTGAAAATGCTCACCGGCATTTTACGCCCCACATCGGGAAGCATTGAATTTGACGGCCACCCGTGGAAACGGAACGATTTGGAGCATATCGGCGCTTTGATCGAGATGCCCCCGCTTTACGAAAATCTGACTGCATATGAAAATCTCAAAGTCAGAACTACATTGCTTGGCCTGGATGATGCGCGAATTAACGAGGTATTACAAATTGTTCAGCTTACGAATACCGGCAAGAAACGGGCCGGACAGTTTTCTCTTGGCATGAAGCAGCGGCTTGGTATTGCTATTGCATTGCTGAACAGTCCCCGGCTTTTGATTCTGGATGAACCGACAAACGGACTTGACCCTTTGGGAATTGAGGAACTTCGTGAACTGATTCGTTCTTTTCCGTCCAATGGAATTACGGTCATTCTGTCAAGCCATATTTTGTCAGAAGTCCAGCAGATTGCAGATCATGTAGGTATTATTGCTGGCGGCATCCTTGGATATGAGGGGGAACTTCGCGCCGGTGAAGATTTGGAACAGCTCTTTATGGATGTTATCCGTAGGAATGGCAAGGAGGGATATTAAATGGAAATGGCATATATTCAGGCCGAGAACCTAAAGCATAAGAGAACTTTCACGAAAACGCTGATGATTCTGGCCCCATTTGTAACTGCGCTGATGAACTTTTTCGCCCCTCTTTGGTTCCAGCTCAATTCTTATAACTGGTGGTATATCCTGCTCTATCCAGGATTTCTCACGCTTACCTGCGCTTTGATTGAGCAGCGGGATAATGGCAAATTAAAATATCGTGCGGTTGCTTTATTGCCTGTTTCGCAGAACAAAGTCTGGAAAGCTAAAATTGGAGTGGCCGGTAGTTACTCTTGCGTGGGGAACTTCATTTTCATGGCGCTAAATCTGCTGGGCGGTTTTGCAATATTAGTTATCAACCAAATTCCCCTGACAATCGGTGTTGGGCAGGCCATCGCCGGAACCGCTTGTATCGTCATTGCAAGCCTGTGGGAAATTCCGTTGTGCTTATGGTTATCAAAAAAGGTTGGTATCTTTGTCGCGGTGATTCTTAATGCCGGACTTGGCAGCGTTTTGGGAATTTTCACGGCTACAACCTCTTTGTGGATGATCTGCCCGTATAGTTGGGTGCCGCATCTTATGATTTCCGTGTTAGGTATTTTACCGAACGGTGAACCGGTTCCAGATCAGAGCGCGGCAATGGCGTTTTGGATGATTCTACTTGTGCTTGTCACTTCGTTGGCCTGGTTTGCGGTGCTGTCATTTTTAACGGCAAGATGGTTTGAAAAAAAGGAGGTGGGGTAACTATGGTATCTGTGATTCGGTGCTGGAAAGCAGAATATCAGAAGTGTAAACACAGCATTTTGCTCTATATGCACAGCCTGATTCCAATTATGTGTGCGGCGGTTTTTGTGGGGTATTATCATATATCCAGATGGGAACCGGCGACCAAAATCAGTGCCTATCTGGAAGTATTGGCCGCTGCCTTTCCGTTCCTGATCGGCATTATAGTGGGTCTGGTTGTTCAGATTGAAAATCAGGCCGGGCATTATCAGCTTTTGTTAGGAACAATCCCATCCCGCATAGCAACGTATATTGGTAAACTTGGGTTTCTGATGATCTGTGCTATGGGTGCAACATTTTTAGCATTGGGAACATTTGCTGTACTATACAGGGACGCCCCGGCAAGCCTATACCTGAAAGCAGGGATTCTATTGTTGATTACCATACTCCCTATTTACCTGATTCATTTGTTTGTGGGAATGAGCTTTGGAAAGGGTGCGTCTATGGGATTGGGCATTGCCGGAAGTCTCATAGCTGCCCTTATGATAACAGGCCTTGGTGACGCTGTATGGAGATACATTCCCTGGGCCTGGAGCGTTCGTGCTATGGATTATACTGTGCTTGCATGGGATAGTCCCCAACTGTATGCACAGGTAAAAACTGATTTTTCCAGTGGTATGATTATTTCTGTATGCTGTACTGTCTGTTTGTTGATTACCAGTTTAGTTTGGTTTCGTAGTTGGGAGGGAGGTAAAAACAGTGAATAAAAAGTGTCTGTTTGCCGTGGTAATGATGCTTGTGAGTCTTATTTGTTTATCGGCCTGCGGTGCGCTCCGCAATACTGCCGGTAAAAACAAGGCGTTAAATGAATCTCTGCCGTATTATGAACTGAACGCCGCAAACTATGATGAAATTTCCTATAACGGCCTGACCTATACCATAACGGATGAATGTCTGGAAATGTCAGAACTGCAAGAAGAAATCGGGCAGGTATCGAAACGCTTCAAGAATGTGGCGGGGGAAGATTTCAGTTTCGGCTATGTCTACAGTATTGTGGATGTGGATATAAGCAATGCCGTAGCTGTAAATATCAACAACGAATATCGGAAAGCTGACATTAAATATAATGACGAGTAACCCCTGTAATGTGGTACAATGGGGCGGGAGGTGATTTTTTGACCCACTTACTTGTAGTTGACGATGAAGTTTCTATCCTGGAACTGATTAAGAATAGTTTAGGGAAAGACGGCTATTTGATAACAGCCTGTCAAAATGCGGATGATGTAGACATCAAAAAGCTGCGTTGCTATGACCTCATTCTTTTGGATGTAATGATGCCTGGAACAGACGGATTTGATTTTTGCAAGCAAATCAGGAATATGGTAGACTGCCCGATTCTCTTTCTGACCGCAAAGACGTTAGAGGAAGATATATTATTTGGATTGGGTCTCGGGGCGGATGATTATATTACGAAACCGTTTCGTATTCAGGAGCTTCGCGCCCGTGTTGCAGCACATTTACGCAGAGAAAAAAGGGAGCGTCACAGTACGCTTTCCTTTGAGCCTGATATAAGATTTGACCTTTCCGCAAAGGCACTGTATGTTTCAGAACAGCCGGTTTCCCTGACCAAGAGCGAGTATTCCATCTGTGAATACCTTGCAAAAAACCGGGGACAGGTTTTTACAAAAGAACAAATCTATGAAGCCGTTTTCGGGTTTGATGGAATAGGCGATAACTCTACGATCTCAACGCATATAAAAAATATTCGTGCGAAATTGGAGCATTTCAAAATAAGCCCGATCAGCACCGTATGGGGGATAGGATATAAATGGGAGTGAAAAAGAAACCCACATTGAAAATATTGTTTCGCCAGTTTGCTATTTTCCTTATTGTCGTGCTGGCAGCGGCAATTATTGTTCCTTTTGCTTTGGAGAGCCTCGCTGTAAATGCAGGATTGGCTACAAGGGCAAATCAAAGTGAATTGCAGGTAAAAGAGATTATTCCAACGCTGACGATTGCCCCGGATATTACAAAGGTTGTGATTCCACAGGGATGCGGCTACTTAATTCTGGATAAGAATTTTAACGAGCTTTACAGCAACATGGACGATGATGAAAAAGAAATTGCTCTGCTGTACGCAAAAGGAGAATATATTGAATATGCTACGGGGAGGCAGTTTGCGCTTGTTGTCCGGGAAAATGAATTTTGCGTTTTAAGGTATTACATTGATTCCCAATTTACAGTGTCATGGCTGCCGGATTTTTTTCCATCTCCTGACACGCTTACTTTTATCCTGATGGGTGTAAATTCGCTGCTGGTCATTATCGTTCTGACCGCCAGATTTGCAAAGAACCTGCGTACACAGCTGACACCGCTTTTTGAAGCTACTACGGAAGTTGCAAAGCAAAACCTTGACTTTGAAGTAGGACATTCTAAAATCAAAGAGTTTGAAGATGTCCTTGCATCTTTTTCAGATATGAAAGATAATCTGAAAATTTCGTTAGAACGTCAATGGAAAACGGAGCAGACACAGAAAGATCAGATCGTCGCACTTGCCCATGATTTGAAAACGCCCCTGACGGTTATTCAGGGAAATGCTGACCTTATCATTGAAACGGAGTTGAACGAGGAACAACGGTTATATGCGGAATATATCAGCAGCAGTTCCGAACAGATGCAGTTGTATATTAGAACCTTGATTGATATTTCACGGGCGGCGGTTGGCTATCAACTTCATATGGTGGATATTGACCTACCCGCTTTTGCGGAACAATTGCGGGGGCAGATTGACGCTTTATGCCAGACGAAAAAAATCGGTTTGCAGATGGAAACCCGTCACTTGCCTGACACATTGTCAGCAGATCCGCTATTGTTAGAACGAGCGATTATGAACGTGGTGAGCAATGCGCTGGATTATTCTCCGAGAGATGGCTGCGTCTATATTACAATTATGGGTGTTCAGCAAAACCTGCAAATTTCCGTGGCAGATGCAGGCAGCGGCTTTTCACAGGAGGATTTATTACACGCACAGGAACAATTTTACATGGCAGACCGCAGTCGGAGTTCTAAATTGCATTTTGGAATGGGCCTGTTTATCACAAAATCTATTGTTCAACAACACAACGGGCAACTTATTTTAGGCAATTCCGAAAAAACTGGCGGCGCACAGGTTACAATCAAAATTCCCATATCTGGCTGATTCTCAAAACTGCGGAAAAACCGATTGACAAACGATATAAAAAGGATAAAAAATAGTTTAGCCGTGAGGTTTCTGTGACATTTAGTTGATACGCTATAAAGAAAAGGATGTGATGTAATGCGAATTTTGGTAGTCGAAGATGATCGTCTTTTGAATAATACACTATGCTATAACCTAAATACGATGGGATATATCATAGATTCTGCTTTATCAAAGCAGGCGGCAACGAATTTTATTGAGAAGCAGGATTACGATCTGATCGTGCTGGATGTGAATCTGCCGGATGGAAATGGCTTTGAGTTTTGCCGGGAAGCCAAAGAACGGTATCCTGATACCGCAGTCATCTTCCTGACTGCAAATGATATGGAAAGTGATATGCTCAAAGGCTATGAGTTAGGTGCAGACGATTATGTGACGAAGCCATTCCACATGAGCGTTTTTCAAAAAAAGCTGGCGGTGCTGCTGGGGCGCATAGCAAAGCAATCAGGTGGGGACTGTTATGAGGATGGTATCCTGTTCATAAACTTTTCGGAAATGACTGCGACCATTTCCGGAGAAGCGATTACCTTTACACCGCTGGAATACCGGCTGCTAAAGGTGCTGACGAAAAATCCAAAGGTTGTTCTGACGAGGCAGGTACTTCTCGAAAAGCTGTGGGATATTGATGAAAATTTTGTGGATGAACATGCCCTGACAGCTGCAGTCAGCCGGGTACGGAATAAAATCGAAACGGATGGTCGGCAATATATCAAAACGGTGTATGGCATGGGTTACATGTGGATTGGAAGGCTGAAAAAATGAATGCACGAAAGCTCTCAATGAATAAAGCCTGTGTTATAATGGCGGTTTTTCTTGTGCTGGTATCGGCAATACAGCTTAAGGTTCTTTATTTCCTTACAAACGATGTAACGGTGGTATTGTGTGGATTGTCTTATACTATGCTGACGTTGCTATGTGTTGCCCTTTTTGTTGCTTTGATACGACGAAAGCTGGTTCTGTTCTCAAATCGTTTTTGTGAACTACTGGACAATATGCTGACCAAAGAAACAGAACCTCCGCAGGCAGCAGAGGAAGAAAGCCTGTTTTATAAAATCAATCACCGCCTGATACGGCTTTATGAAGTCATGCGGGAAAATCGAAACATCGTTGCAAAGGAAAGGGCTGATCTGCAGGAACTGATTTCAGATATTTCCCACCAGGTAAAAACACCGATTACGAATCTGAAAATGATAAATACTACATTGCTTGAGCAACCCATGACGGAGGAAAAACGCCAAAGGTTTTTATTGGATAGCGGGATACAGCTTGATAAGCTGGACTTTCTCATGCAGGCCATGATTAAGACTTCACGTCTGGAAACAGGTGTTATTTCACTGGAAAAGAAAATGCAGCCGATTTATGACACGATGGCAACAGCTCTAGGCGGTATTTTCCTGAATGCGGAAAGAAAACATATCCATGTCAGCGTCGAATGTCCGGAAAATCTGGCTGTTTCTCATGACGGGAAGTGGACAAGTGAGGCCCTGTTTAACATTCTGGATAATGCAGTAAAGTACACACCTGATGGTGGGAAAATCCATGTTGCTGTTGAAAGCTGGGAATTTTATTTAAAGATTGATATTACCGATACCGGAAAAGGTATCCCCGAAAATCTGCATGGCACGATATTCAAGCGATTTTACCGGGAACCCGGAGTACACGATATAGAGGGAATTGGTATTGGCCTATATCTGGCCCGTGAGATTATCACAATGCAGGGTGGGTATCTCAAGGTAGCGTCAGAGCCGGGCAAAGGAGCCACCTTTTCTGTTTTTCTCCCGCATGAACATGGAAAAAGGGGCCGTTGCAAAATAGATGAATAATCATCTGGGGCCGTTGCAAAATAGATGAATAATCATCTATGGAGCAATGGCTCCATTTTTATGTCTAAAAATAGAAAAGCAGGATCCGAAGAACCTGCCA
>NZ_SLXA01000008.1 GCF_004340975.1 Frisingicoccus caecimuris | reverse complement strand
ATGTCAAGTTGATTGAACCGCCGTGTACCGAACGGTACGCACGGTGGTGTGAGAGGTCGGAATTTCTCAATCAAGAGAAATTCCTCCTACTCGATTTATTTTTGAAATTTTTTGGGGTCTAATTTGAAGGTATCCAATCGTTTATAAATTCCGGACATGTGAAGGCCGGAAAGAGCCGCAATTTTTGCTACATTTCCATTGGTATGTTTTAAAAGCTCAAAAAAGTATTGATATTCACAGTTATATTTATAATCTTTGAAATGACGGAAAACATTTGGGGCTTCATAAATATAATCATTCAAGATATGCTCTGTTTCGGAGTTTATCGTTTTTTCATGGGAAGGGGTAAAGGATGGACCCACTAACAAATCTTGTGACATTCCGTCGGTGATCACATAACGTTGAATCGCGTTTTTTAATTCACGTACGTTGCCTGGCCAAGCGTAGTTTATCATGGCATTTTTGTAGGAATGATCAATGGTAACGGATTTATGGTATTTATAGTTATAAATATTCAGAAAAAAATTGATCAGCGGCTCGATGTCTTCAATACGTTCGCGGAGGGCTGGCATAGTGATAGGAATAATATTCAGCCGGTAATACAAATCTTCACGGAAAGTCCCTTCTTTAACCATATTAAGAAGGTTTCGATTTGTTGCGGAAATAATACGGACATTTATTTTTTTAGTTGTAGTTCCGCCAAGTTTTCGGATTTCTCCTGTTTCAAGGACACGCAGAAGTTTTGGCTGGAGATTTATAGGCATTTCTCCAATTTCATCCAGGAAAAGAGTTCCATTATTGGCAAGTTCAAATAAACCAGATTTTCCACTTTTGTTTGCTCCGGTAAAACTGCCTTTTTCATAGCCGAAGATTTCAGATTCCATCAGAGCTTCTGGAATCGTCGCACAGTTGACCGGAACAAAAATTTCATTTTTTCTTAAACTATTCTCATGTATATATTTTGCAAGGACTTCTTTGCCGCTGCCTGATTCCCCGTATATTGTGATACTGGCATCGGTCTGGGCAACTTTTTTTGCATAGTCAAAAGCTCTTTTGACGGAGGGGCTTTCCGCGATATAGGAGTGCTTTTTTTTGCTGTTTAAAACAGTGTTGAAGGTTTGCTGCATATTTCGGCAGAGTTCATCTACACGATTTCTGTATTGGATAGAAAAACGTTCGGATTGACTGAAGGTAATAGTACGGATTAATTTGTGATTTGAATCAAAAATCGGTACCGAGTAAGCATAAATTCCCTGTTCTGGATCTCCATTGAGAATCAGATAGGACATGTTTTCAGATTCTTGTTTGATACAGTCAAGGCAGGAGCTGTTACTGAACACTCCGTTATCCACGAGTTGTTGCATGGTGGTATTCAGCAGCTTTTCACGGGACAGGCCGGTAAGTTTGCAGGTTCCATCAGAACAAAGAAGTAGTTTTCCGGTATTGTCACAGATAATGATACTGCCCTCGTAATAATGAAGAATATCTTCAAAATAGATACTGTTGAAAATAGTGTTACTCATTTTTATTTATTTCACCTCACAATTTCTATATTTGTAGAAAAAATGTTAAAAAATAGTCGATAAAAGTAGAAAAACTTCATAAAATGTCTGAAAACTCTTTTAATTATCATATCATAAACCCCCATTTTTTTAAAGACTGTTCTAAAAAAAGAATAATATGCACAAAAAAGAAAAAAGAATTTGGATAATTTAAACAATTTTTTAATGTGAAATAAAAAACAAGAAGAAAGAATAGATTTTTGGCTAAAAAATTGCTTCTTAAATAATTAAAAATATTGACAATAACTTATCAAAGGTGAGTCGGTATTGAAATATTTTAAGGAGGTATTTATATGAGTAAGTTAATGTCGCTGCAGGATGCCATTGGCCTGATCAAAGATGGTGATTGTATCGCTACGTCAGGCATCGCAATGGCAGGATTCCCGGAAGAAGTTGTTGCGGGCATTGAAAAAAGCTTTTTGGAGACAGGAGCTCCAAAAAATCTGAATGGTATTTTTGCTGCCGGGCAGGGATGCTGGGAACCGGGACATGGCTGGCAGCATATGGCGCATGAGGGGTTACTGGCCTCATTAATAGGCGGCCATTTTGGAAGCTGTGACCAGATTGGCAAAATGATCCGTGAGAATAAGTTTAAAGCATGGAATATGCCTCAGGGAGTTATCGTGGATATGTTCCATGAAGCGGTTCGGGGTATGCCTGGACATATTACAAAGCTTGGTCTCAAGACATTTATTGATCCACGTATCGAAGGCGGAAAATTGAATGATATCACAACAGAGGATATTGTCAAAGTTGTTGAAATTGACGGTGAAGAATATCTGATGTATAAAACGCCAAAGATTGATGTTGCAATTGTTCGCGGAACGACGGCAGACAGTTTAGGCAATATCTCATTTGAGGAAGAAGCTCTCCCGGTAGATATGCGTGTTATTGCGATGGCAGCTAAAGCCTGCGGTGGTAAAGTTATTGTCGAAGTTAAGTATACGTGTGATCGTTTAATGACAGACAAGGTCGCAATTCCTGGCATTTTTGTGGATGCTGTAGTTGTATCTCAGACACCAGAAGAAACACATCGGCAGACGGCTTTACATGTATATGATCCAAGCCTTTCCGGCCATGCATTTGTACCGACAGAAGCGGTGGCATCCTTGCCATTTAATGCGAAAAAGGTGATTTCCCGCCGTGCGGCGATGGAATTAAAACCGGGAAGCATTATTAATCTTGGCGTTGGCGTGCCGGAAGGTATTGCCAATATTGCGGCAGAAGAAGGGTGTGCTGATTTGATCACAATGACTTCTGAGAGCGGTGCAGTAGCAGGCGTACCTTTAGGCGGCAAAGCTTTTGGTGCTGTTCAGAACGCATGGGCAGTTGTTGAACAGGAAATCCAGTTTGATTTTTATAATGGCGGCGGTCTCGATGTTTCTTATCTTGGACTTGCTGAAACCGATGAAATTGGCAATGTCAATGTTAGTAAATTCGGAACTGGCGTGACTGGAGCCGGTGGTTTTATCAATATTTCCCAGACTACGCCAAATTTGGTTTACTGTGGAACCTTTACAGCAGGCGGTTTGAAAGAGGAAATTAAGGACGGAAAACTGATAATTGTTCAGGAAGGAAGAAGCAAGAAATTTATCAAGAAAGTACAGCAGGTTACTTTCAGTGGTGAGTTTGGAGCGGAAACCGGACAGAACGTGCTGTATGTCACAGAGAGAGCTGTATTTAAGTTAGTTAAAGGCGGCCTTCAGTTGATCGAAATTGCACCGGGTGTAGATCTTGAAAAGGATATTCTGGGTCAAATGGAATTTGCTCCGATTATTAAAGAAGATGAATTGAAAGTCATGGATACAAGACTTTTTACAGATGAACTGATTAATTTGAGGGAAACTATGTTAAACAAGTAAATTTTTCGGAGGGAGAAATTGTATGTTGGGTATTATTTTAGTGGTTATAGGATTAGTAATATTAACCATTTTAGCTATTAAGGGCGTTCCGATCCTTTTTGCTACGGCAATTGCCTCAATCTTTGTTTTGGCATCACAGGGTGTTAATGTGGTTGAGGGGATTACACAGGCCTATATGACAGGCTTTGCAAATTATTTTATGAATTATTTCCTGATTTTTACATTAGGAGCTATTTTCGGAAAACTGGCAGAAGTCAGTGGAGCAACGGACAGTATTGCCAAAACAATTGTTGATAAGTTAGGAGAGAAATATGTAGGACTTGGTATCTTCATTGCTGCTGCTGTTCTTGGATATGGCGGAGTCAATCTGTTTGTTGCACTTTTCGCACTGTATCCATTAGGAAAGAGTATGTTTAAACGTGCGGATGTTCCGAGAAGACTGTTCCCAATGTGCTACCTGGCCGGCTGCGGTACGTTTGCCATGACGGGCCCGTTTTCACCGTCTACACAGAATATTATTCCTACAAGTTATTTAGGAACAACATTGTCGGCAGGTTTAATTCCAGGTTTGGTTGGCTCTGTTTTCTGCGTAATTTTATGTGCAATTTATATCCAGTGGCGTATTAACAAATGCAGAAAAAACGGCGAACATTATGTGCTTCTTCCTGGTGAGGAAAGCTTATCAGAAGATGATAACAGAGAAGTTCCTAATTTCCTTATTTCTCTGTTGCCGTTGATTTTATTGATCATCATTCTTAACGTTACCGGATGGCCGATCGTTGTATCTTTGTTTGTTGGTGTTCTTTTAGGAATTGTTATTTACTGGAAATGGATGCCGCATACCTTTGCACAGTTTTGGAAAGATATGAGTGCAGGAGCAACAAATGGTCTTTCTTCAATTGCCAATACAGCAGCTACAGTAGGCTTTGGCGCAGTTGTTCAGGCAACACCGGCTTTTGCAACATTGTCCGCAGCATTGACCGGTATGGCTCAGAATGGAAATGCTTACATTGCTGTAGCAATTGCTGTAGCAGCATTGGCAGGTATTTCCGGATCAGCTTCCGGCGGCCTTGGTATTGCCGTGCCGATGTGTGCTGACCTGTTTATACCAATGGGTGTCAGCGCTGAAGCAATTCATCGTATTGCAGCTGTTTCCAGTTCGGCTCTGGATTCCCTTCCGCATAATGGTTTTGTAAATACTTGTTTGCAGTATTGTGAGACAAACCATAAAGAATCCTATTTCGATGCATTTATCGTTACCGTTGTTATTACCACTGCTGAACTGGCACTTGTTGTCGCGATGTTTAGCATTATGGGATAAAAATTAAAGAAAAGAGTGATTCATATGGTATATGAAAATTTGATTTATGAAAAACAGGGACATGTTGCACTTATTACCTTAAATCGTCCAAAAGCGCTGAATGCACTTAATGATGTGCTCTTAACAGAATTAGCTGACGCCGTTGAAATGGTAGCAGCAGATGAGGATGTAAGAGTGGCGGTTATTACTGGAGCAGGAAAAGCTTTTGCAGCTGGTGCGGATATTGATTATATGAAGGATTTTAACCCGATTCAGGCGCAGAGCTATATGGAACAGGGTCAGGGACTCTATCGTCGTATTGAAAAAGTACGTAAACCGTTTATTGCAGCGATTAATGGTTTTGCTTTAGGCGGAGGTTGTGAACTGACGCTGGCCTGCGATATTCGTATTGCTTCCACAAAGGCAAAAATTGGACTTCCAGAAGTTGGTCTGGGTATCTTCCCAGGCTTTGGCGGAACACAGAGAATGCCGCGTTTGATCGGAGACGGACTTGCAAAAGAATTGATTTTTACAACACGCCAGGTCAATGGTCAGGAAGCAAAAGAAATGGGTCTTGTTAATCAGGTCGTTGAGCCGGAAGAGTTGATAAATACGGCAATGGCGATGGCAAACGTTATTGCAAGTAAAGCTCCGATCGCAGTTGGACTTGCAAAGGATACGATTAATCGAGGCAGACAGGTAGACATTGATGATGCCATGTCGATTGAAGCAGCAAATGATTGCCTTGCATTTTCAACAGAGGATCAAAAAGAAGGCATGCACGCTTTCGTAGAAAAGCGTTCGCCGGTATTTAAGAATAAATAGTAGAAGGGAGAGAAAGTAATGGCCAGAGGTAAGAGATATAATGATTGGATTATTGGTGAAACACTTAAAACAAGCGGACGGACTGTAACTGAATCCGATGTTACACGTTTTGCCGGACTTTCCGGAGATTATAATCAGTTACATACAGACGCTGAGTTTGCAAAAGCAAATACACCATATGGTGAGAGAATTGCTCATGGTGCTTTAACATTTTCTATTGCTACAGGTCTTATGGATCATTCTGGAATGATCGAAGGTGTGGTTGTTGGCTTTTTGGGTGCAAATTTAAAATGGCCGGCGCCAGTGCTTTTCGGTGATACAATTCATCTGGAAGTCACAGCAATTGACAAGAAACCAACAAAGAATCCAAAACGTGGTATTGTTACATTGAGTGTTAAGGTCGTTAACCAGAATGATGTTGTGGTTGGTGACGAAGAATGGACAATAATGTTTGTTGTATAAAAGATTAACAAAAAAATAATGGAGGAATATTATTATGGGATATATTTTAAATGAAGAATCAATGGATATCGTAAAACTTGCAAGAGATTTCGCAGAAAAAGAAGTAAAACCGGTATGTGCTCAGTATGATGAAACTGGTGAATTCCCGATGGATTTATATCAGAAAGCTTTTGATTTAGGCTTCCATGCACTTGAAATTCCAGAACAGTTTGGCGGAAGCGGACTTGATTATTATACATGCTGTGCTGTTTATGAAGAATTTGCAAGAATTGATGCTGGTTTCTGTACCGGTGTTGCAGCGGATGGTCTTGCGTTAAAGACGGTTTTAATGTTCGGTAATGATGAGCAGAAACAGTACTTTGCCGACTATATTTGTGGTGGAAAAGGCAATGGCTTCGCTGCATTTGCTTTAACTGAACCAGATGCTGGTTCTGATGCAGGTGCAGGTAAAACAGTTGCCCAAAAAGTCGGTGATGAATATGTCATCAATGGACGAAAATGTTTTATTACAAATGCGGGTCCGGCTCAGATTTATGTTGTCTTTGCAATCACAGATAAATCAAAGGGCGCAAAAGGATACTCAGCTTTTATCGTAGAACGAGACAGAGCCGGCGTTTCTGTAGGTAAAGAGGAGAATAAAATGGGTATCCGTCTTTCAAACACAGCCGACGTTGTATTTGATGATGTTCATGTACCTGCCGATCATCTCATTGGTAAAGAAGGCAAAGGATATGGTTATGCTATGTCAACACTTGATTTGGCAAGACCGATTATCGGTGCTATGGCAGCAGGTATTATCCGCAGATGTATTGAAGAATGTGTAGCTTATGCAAAACAAAGAGTAACGTTTGGCAAACCGATCATTAAACACCAGGTGAACTCGTTCAAGCTTGCCGATATGCAGATTAAACTTGAAACAACACGGGCGGCAGTTATTAATTGCTTCAACCAGTATTATGCAGGAAAACCGTATGGTGAAGCCGCAGCAATTGCAAAATGCTATGGTGGTGATTCTTCAGTAGAATGTGCACTGGAAGCTATCCAGATTTTAGGCGGTTATGGCTATTCCAGAGAATATCCGGTTGAAAAACTTTTAAGAGATGCAAAGATTATGCAGATCTACGAAGGAACCAATGAAATCCAGCGTATGGTAATTTCCGGTTATGTTTGCCGATAGGAGGTATATTTAATGGATATTTTGGTTTGCGTAAAGCAAGTTCCAGATACAACTGAAATTAAAATTAATTATGAAACGAATACTCTGATTCGTGAAGGTGTGCCGAGTATTGTCAATCCTTTTGACGCATATGCACTGGAAGTTGCAGTGCGTTTAAAAGAAAAACATGGTGGAACAGTTACTGTACTGAGTATGGGTCCGGATCAGGCAAAAGCTGCTTTAAAAGAGTGTCTTTCTGTCGGAGCAGACAAGGCATATCTCTTGTCAGATCGTGCTTTTGGCGGTTCAGATACTTTAGCTACAAGCTACATTTTAGCATCTGCTATTCATTCTCTTGGGAAATTTGACCTGATCATGTGCGGCAAACAGGCGATTGATGGAGATACAGCTCAAGTAGGGCCGGAGATCGCAGAACATTTGGATATTCCACAGGTAACTTATGCTTTGGATGCCGATGTGACTGAAGATGGCAAGGTTATTGTAAAGAAGGAAACAGAAACCGGCTACGAAATGGTTGAAACACAGATTCCGGCTCTGTTGACCGTTGTTAAGACAGAATTTGAACCTCGCATGGCTTCTGTTAAGGCAAAGATTGCTGCAAACCGTAAACCAATTGATGTGATTACATCACAGGATATTACCATTGACTTGTCTCGTGCAGGTCTGAAAGGTTCTCCGACAAAAGTTAAAAAGACATATACACCACCAATGAAAGGTGACAGTGTTGTTATTAAAGAGGAAACCGCAAAAGAATCTGTAGACAAATTAATTTCTATCCTTGATGAAAAGAGCATAATCTAGGAGGTTGTAGAATGTTTGAAGAGTATAAGAATCTGTGGGTATACATTGAATCTTCCAATGGTGTTGCGGCAAATGTCGGGCTTGAGCTTTTAAATCCGACAAGAGCGTTGGCTGACAGTGTCAATGAGAAGCTGGTTGCTATTGTTATCGATAGTAAAGATACAGAGGCTCTTGCCCAGACGGCTATTAAATATGGAGCAGATGAAGTAATCGTTGTTGAAGGTGAAGAATATGCTTCCTATTCAACGGATGCATATACGAATGTATTAAATGTATTGGCTGAAAAATATAAACCTTCAGCGATATTTATTGGAGCAACAAACCGTGGACGTGATTTGGGACCGCGTCTTGCTGCCAGAGTGAAAACCGGGTTAACGGCAGACTGCACGTCTTTGGCAATGGATAACGGAAATATTGTCTGGACCCGACCGGCTTTTGGTGGCAATTTGATGGCAAATATTCTGTGTCCGGAACATAGACCACAGCTTGGCACGGTGAGACCTGGCGTATTTAAAAAGGCGGAACCGGATGAACACAGAGTTGGAAATATTATTAAAGAGGATATTACAACACCGTTAGAGATGATTCGTACAAAGATCGTCGATATCGTTACGACCGTGAGTTCGGATGTGCCGAATATTGAGGAAGCCGAAATACTTGTGTCCGGAGGCGCAGGGGTTGGCGGCCCGGAAGGCTATGGGGTTTTAAAAGAGTTGGCATTGGCGATGGGAGGAAGTATTGCAGCATCGCGTGCGGCGGTTGATGCAGGATGGATCGATCATGCTTATCAGGTCGGACAGACTGGTAAAACCGTGGGACCGAAGATTTATATTGCCTGTGGAATTTCCGGTGCAATTCAGCATGTGGCGGGCATGTCTTCTGCCGATGTGATCATTGCGATCAATAAAGACCCGGAAGCGAATATTTTTAAAGTGGCTGATTATGGCATTGTCGGTGATCTTTTTGAAGTTGTTCCAATTCTGACAGAAGAAATCAAGAAGAGAAGGTAAATCATATTATTAAACTCCTTAAACAGGTATGAGCAAGTAAAGCTTGATTGCACCACAACCAATACGTGTTCATACTAAAATCAGCGGAAATCAGGTGAGAGACTGTTTTCCGCTGATTCCCGTTTGGGAAAGAATGGAATAAGAGGGTGAAAATTTATGGAAGTGAAGACATTTTCTTTAAAAGAAAATCAAGATAGAGATATATACGGTTATTTGGATGTAAAGGAATGTCAGAATTCTGATTTCCAGTTCAAATTTTCTCTGAACTTCTTGAAGAAAAATGAAGAATTATATTTTAATAATGAAGGAATGAGCACGCAATTTTATGTATTGTCCGGAGAATTGAAGGACGTTTTGGAAGTGGAAAAACAGTGCCTGGAACAAGAAGGAACGGAAAGAAGCTTTTTATATCGTCCGGGTCAATCATATTTTGCACAGAATGAGAGTAAATATAAAGCATTGACGGACGGCATGGTATTATCGGCAACAATGGCGCATAATGTTCGTGGGAATATGCGTCGTCTAAATATAAATGATTCGGTGAAAATGCGAATTGGGGAAGCAGTGGGAGCCTGTGTGATCGCTTTTTTTGGCGCGGACGCAGAATTTTCATTGAAATGGGACGATGGATCGGTTTTGTGTACACCGGATTCCGCCGTTTTTCTGACAGTGGATAAGGCGGAATATCATACAATTTATCTGGTGAGTAAAAAAAACAATGTTCATCTTGAATATGCTGGATTTGCAGTTCTTGGGCAGAATGATTTTGGAAAAAATATTGGTATAGAATTGATCAAAGGTCAAAATGATAAATATTATGGTAAATTAAAAATCCGGCCGGAACATTTAAATCCCCTTGGCGTTGTTCACGGCGGATGTATTTTTACGTTGGCAGATGCGGTCTGTGGATTTACGATAGGTTCGCAGGGAGGGATATCAACCACTGTGAATAGTTATATTCAATATTTTAATCCGGCGTTTTCGCCAAAATTTCTGCTTGCCGAAGCTAAACCAAGAAAATTAGGCAAGAGTATTCGTCATCTGGATGTGGAGATTCGGGATGATCAGGATCTGTTAGTCGCTTGTGCCGAATTTGTTTTTTGTAATTTGCAGAAATGACGGTTTTAGACGAGGAAGGTGGCATATGAAATTAGACAAGGTACCTGAGGTGGTTATCCAAAGACTTCCACGTTATTATCGGTATTTGGGAGAACTTTTGGAAGAAAAAACGAATCGGATTTCATCGATGGAACTCAGCCGGAGAATGGGATTAACATCTTCACAGATTCGGCAGGATTTCTGTAGCTTTGGAGAATTCGGACTGCAGGGATATGGGTATAATGTGAAATATTTAAGAGAAGAAATTGGAAAAATACTTGATCTTGACAGAATGAAACGGATGATTGTTGTTGGGGCCGGTAATCTGGGTCAGGCTCTGGCAAATTATCAGTTTGACAAGGTTGGGTTTGAATTGATTGGAATTTTTGATATTAATCCGCGTTTAAATGGTTTTGCTATTCGGAATATTAAGGTCATGATGATGGATGCTCTGGAAAGTTTTGTTCAGGAAAACCAGGTAGATATTGCGGTGTTGACGATTCCGGAGGAAGCAGCGCTGGATGTTGGGATGTATCTGGAAAAAACAGGAATACAAGCGATTTGGAATTTTACGCCTGTGGATTTAAATACAATGCTTCATATATGTGTTAAAAATGTGCATTTAGATGAAAATCTGATGACATTGGCCTACGAATATAAAAATCTTCTGAAGAAGCAGGCATAAGTTATATCAGTAAAAATATTGGTGCAGAAGGAAGAGGGTAGCCCCGAAGGGCCTGAGAAATGGCTGTGGGACTGCCCCTTTTTATCATGTGAGTAAATTTTTTCTTCCCAAGGTGGTTGTTTTTATCGGGTGTCCTGCATGCTGTAACAATGGGATGAAAAAAGGCTGTGCGGAACCGCAATGAAAAGAAAATGGAATAGATATGTAAAAATAAGAAATTTTGTGTCAGCGGAACCGAAGCCGCTATAGAAGATAAGTTAATTTTAAAATATAAAGACGACTTTATCAATCATCATTCATCGACGGTGTTCGAGATGAAAACATAATTAAAGAGACGATAGACAGCGAATTCTTTCGGAGAAAATCGAAAAACAGTGCAGTCAGAGAAATCATGTTCCGAATTTCAAGACTGCACTGTTTTTGCTCTTAAAATTTAAAAATAATTCCGATAACGGCGGAGGCTACCACCATGAGAATTGGATGGAAGTCTTTTTTCTTCATGACGAAGTAGATGACTAAAGCCAGAATAATAGCTTTATAATTTAACAGGTCGGCAAAGCTTTTTGTGATTTCATACTGGTCCAGATGGAGCAGAGCAATTTTGGCAACGCCAAGACCGGCAGCGATGATCAAACCGGTGGAGGCCGGACGAAGTCCATAGAAAACATCCTGTACCAGTTTGGATTCTTTGAATTTATTTAAAATCTTTGATATGAGGATGATGATGACAACGGAAGGAAATACGAGGGCCAGTGGTCCGACGAGTGCGCCCGGAAGTCCGAAAGAGGTAAATCCTACATAGGTTGCCATATTGACGCCCATAGGTCCGGGCGTGGACTCGGAAATGGCGATCATGTTGGCCACATCCTGGGCGTTAAACCATCCGGTAGCTGATCCCATGGCATAGAGGAAAGGCAGGGTAGCCAGTCCGCCGCCGACAGCAAAAAGTCCGGTCTTAAAAAATTCAAATGCTAAACGTAAAAGTGTGGTCATTTCTTTTCACCTCCTGAGATACCTGTGCGTTTAAAGAGGACGCCTGCGATACCGGCAAGAATAACAATAAGCGCCGGAGACAATGGAGAAAATAAGGATAAAAGCAAAACAACGACACAGATACCGAGGCAGATTTTATCAATAACCGATTTTTTAGCCAACTTGGAGACGGCGTTAAAAATCAGAACACAAACGCAGGCACGAATCCCGTTGAAAGCATATTTAACGACGGCAAGATCGGCAAAATTCTGCAAAAAGGCAGCGATCAATGTGATAATGATCAATGATGGGGTGATGATGCCAAGGGTAGCAACAATACCTCCAAGGACACCTTTAGTCTTGTAACCGACAAAGGTTGCGGTGTTTACTGCAATAATCCCCGGTGTGCATTGACCAATGGCGAAATAGTCCATAATTTCATCTTCAGTGGCCCAGTGGTATTTCTCAACAACTTCTTTTTGAAGCATTGGGAGCATGGCGTAACCGCCGCCGAAGGTAAAGGCGCCGATTCGGAAGAAGGCCATGAAGAGGTTTAAAAATTCTTTCATAAATGTGATTCCTCCTCAACGATATAGTATTTCCATGATATCTTAGGGAAATGCTTGATTTTCCCCGAAACTATTGGTATCATATCATAAATAAATATATATGAAAAGTATTAAAAAAGTATATGATCTATATCAAAAAGATATACATCGCCGTGCTTTGTGCAATAATGTATCAGGTGGTGATTTTATGGATTTGAAGCAGCTGGGCTATTTTACAGCGATTGTTGATGAAGGAAGTATCTCGGCAGCGGCAAAAAAACTGCACATTTCTCAGCCGCCTTTAAGCAATCAGATGAAGCTGCTGGAGGCAGAATTGGGCGTCGTGCTTTTTGAGCGGGGTCTTCGAAGCATTACATTGACAGATGCAGGGGAATTAATGTATGAGCGTGCCAATGCCATATTAGATATGGCTTCGGCAGCCAAGATGGAAATTGACAGCCTGGGGAATGGACTCCGTGGGACGCTGCGCATGGGAATGGTATCATCTTCGGTGACTGGCTGTGTGGTACAGAGAATGATGGCATTTCGCGAATTATATCCGGAAGTCAATTTTCAGATTTATGAAGGAAATACGTATCAGCTATTGAATGGACTGAAAACGAATCAAATTGATCTGGCATTGGTTCGTGCGCCTTTTCCGGAGACCGGTTTTATATGTCATAAATATCAGGAAGAATATTTTGTGGCTGCCGGATTGCCGGGGCATTTGCCGGAGCAAACCGGATTGATCGGGGTGGCTGAGCATCCCCTTGTGCTATACCGGCGATGGGAGGCTTCAATTCGTCAGGTTTTTGAGGATAAAGGGCTCACGATTCGTTTGGCCTGTATGGCAGATAATGCCTGGACGAGTATTCAAATGGCCCGGGCCGGGATGGGAATTGCGCTTTTGCCTGAATCCTTTGCCGCAGATATTCCAGGAATTCAAATCTGGAACCTGAAAGAGGAAGCACTGAAAACACAATTGGTGTTGGTGAAACGGGATGACCGGTATATATCCAATATTACGAAAATATTTTTTGAAAAGTTTGAAGTATAATTTAGGAGGAGTATTATGATTTTTGATACACATGCACATTATGATGATAGAAAATTTGATGCGGACAGAGAAGAGCTGATCAAGCAGCTTCAGGTTTCAGGAATCGGGCGTGTTGTAGACATTGGCGCAGACATTGATTCCACCCGTCGGGCTGTGGCGTTGGCGAAGCAATATGATTTTATTTATGCGGCGGCCGGGGTACATCCGAGTGATGTGGATTGTCTGGATGAACGTAGTTTCCAGTGGCTGACCTGTCTGGTGGAGGAATCTGTTGAAGAACAGGGAAAAATTGTCGCTGTCGGTGAAATCGGTCTGGATTATTATTGGGAAAAGGATCCGGAGCAACGTGAAAAACAGAAACACTGGTTTGAGAAGCAAATGGAACTGGCTCGGAAAACAGGGCTTCCGGTGGTGATTCATTCCAGAGAGGCGGCAAAAGATACGTGGGATATGATGAATGGATTGAAATGTGAAGATATCGGCGGCGTGATTCATTGCTATTCATACTCGGTGGAAATGGCCCGCAATTATCTGAATAAGGGTTTTTATTTGGGAATTGGCGGCGTTATCACTTACAAAAATGCCAGAGTTTTAAAAGATGTTGTTCAGTATGCTCCGATGGATCGGATTGTGCTTGAGACCGACTGCCCATATCTGGCGCCGGAACCTCATCGGGGAAAGAGGAATAGTTCTCTGAATCTGCCATATGTCATTGAGACCATTTCACAGTTAAAGGGAATCCCGGCAGATGAGGTGGAAGCGGTGACATGGGAAAATGGAAAGAATATGTATCGTATGTCAAAATTAATGTTTTCTTAGGAATTAAATCAAGAAATATTAAAGTGTCGGCAGCCTCTTTTCGATATAATCTATTCTACGATATCCGGAAGATAAAACAGATATTACCGGAATCGGCTACGAACCGTGGCATTACAGATACGTTGGAAAAGCAATTGCGGAGGACATTTATCGACAGGGGATCTGTCTGGAAGAATATTTAAAATGAACCTGAATATGCACTACTTCGCTTTTTGTACCGACCCGCATATTTGGCCCGAAAAGACCAACACCGGAAGTAACGATGCTCTGCATATTATCTTTTTTCAGATATCCCGCCGGATTTTCCCAGACCAGTTTACAGAGAAAGTTGGCTGGAAATGTCTGACCGTCATGGGTATGACCGCATAAATGCAGATCAATTCCGGCGTCAGCGAGTGCCTGTAGAAATTTGGGCTCATGTTCCACAACGATGACCGGCTTGCTGATGTCGAGATTGTCCATGATTTCCTGCGGATTTTTTCGGATGTCAACACCGCGGCCGGGCCGCTCCTCATCTGCACGGCCAACAAGATAAAAGGAATCATCGATGAGCAGGGTTTCTTCATTGATTAACCGGATGCCGGCTTGTTGAAGGAAGTCATCCATTCGCGGGTCACTCGTCTTTTTTTCTTTGGAAGGAAAAGTGAAGCCGGCAAGAATTTTTTCGTCGGTATCGTGATTGCCGTAAACGGCATAAGTTCCATATTTGCTGCGGAGTTGGGAAAGGATGCGAATGAGTTCTTCAGGATTTCCAATGGCATCATAGTCATTGTCAAAGATATCGCCAGCGATCAGAATGATGTCTGGATTCTGGGCATTGATTTTATCCACCATCTGCTGTATCATTCGCGGACCGACTGTGTAGCCAAGATGCAAGTCTGCTACGAGGGCGATATTTAATTCATCTAATTTTCCCCCATTTTTATCAATGGTTATTTCATAGTTCGTACTGCGAACGTGGACAGCGCTGATGATACCCCATATACAGAAAAATGCAATTGCGGCAATACAGATCAGACCTGTAGCGATAAAAATTTTTCTGTCGGTGAGAGTTTGGAAGGGGACGGTGTGGGTAATATGTAAAATCAGCCGAATCAGTTCGACAGCACCCAGGATGATAATTATGTATAAGAGAATTCCAAGCCAATAGGTGCCAATGCAGGCCAGAATTCTCTGGAACCCTGAATGGGGCAGGATAAAAGCCAGGCCAATGGATAAGGCCAAAAATGTGTAGGTGATTATAAAGAACAGCCGAAACCCGGATCTGGATGTAGTGTCTGAACAGGCGGAAAGCCATTGAAGGGTGCGGCAGCAGATATAAACATTTCCGATGAGATAAAGTGGTGATAAAAATAATGCAATCATAGTAAACTTCCTTTTTGTCGTTGCTTTATTCACAGTATACCACAATTTCTATTTCGAGTCCAAGACAGAGCGTCTCTCGGTTGACATTTGATTCATGGAACGATAAACTGTTAGGAGATATGGGAAATAGTAAAAGGAGTTGTACATGGAAAAGCTATCAAATCCACAGAAGACGATTGAGACGATAAAAAAATATCAGTTTAATTTTCAAAAAAAATTCGGGCAGAATTTTTTGATTGATGAGCATGTGATTTCCAAAATCATTCTCGGCGCCCAGGTAACAAAGGATGATTTTGTATTGGAGATCGGTCCGGGAATTGGGACGATGACCCAATATATGGCAGAGGCCGCCCGGGAAGTGGCAGCCGTTGAGATTGACAGAAAGTTGATACCGATTTTGAATGAAACCTTATTTGAGTATGATAATGTGACGATTATTAACGAAGATATATTGAAAGTAGATATCCGGGCGCTGGCGATGGAAAGAAATGATGGAAAGCCGATTAAGGTTGTGGCCAATCTGCCTTATTACATTACCACGCCGATTATCATGGGACTTTTTGAGAGTCATGTGCCGATTGATAATATTACAGTGATGGTTCAGAAGGAAGTGGCGGACCGAATGAAAGTCGGACCGGGAAGCAAGGATTACGGAGCACTTTCGTTGGCGGTCCAATATTATGCCGAACCTTATCTGGTAGCCAATGTTCCGGCGAATTGTTTTATACCAAGGCCAAATGTGGATTCGGCAGTGATTCGTCTTACACGGCATAAGACGCCGGCAGTATCTGTGGATAATGAGGAACTGCTTTTTAATATGATTCGGGCTTCATTTAACCAGAGAAGAAAGACATTGCAGAACGGATTGAAAAATTCCAATCTGGTCACAGCAACCAAAGAAGACATAGTGGACGCTATCCGGGAAGTCGGTTTGCCGGAGACAATTCGTGGAGAGGCATTGACTCTGGAGCAATTTGCCGGGCTGGCTAATGTATTGAACAAAAAAATAAATCCATAAAAGTTATAGAAATATTCCTCCGGTCTGACGCATAGGATAGTCAAAAAGGAGGATTTTTCTATGTCGGATTATAGTCGTTTTGTTTCCTATATGTATCTCTATGAGAATGGATTAAAAACCATGAATGCCGGTTTTGTTAAAGTGGAAAGCCGGAATGGCCAGTGCCGGATCGGACTGTCTTTAAAGAATGTCTATACCGGTCTGGAACGGTGCCAGGTGTATATGTTTATTCGTTTTGGTCAGGATCTCAGAGGGGTTTATATTGGAGATGTTCAGATAAAAAACCATGGCAGTGATTGGAATTTCAGAACGGATACGATGAATATTGCCGGTTCTGGTTATCGGCTGGATCAGATGTCCGGTATGATCATCCGGGGTGAAGGGGAAAAATTCTATGGTACACGATGGGACCATGGTGATTTGGATATTCGTCATTTTCGTACCCAGTGGGAAGAGTCGGCGGCCGGGACAGAAAATATATCCATCCCGGAGCCTGAGGAGGGGCCGGAAAGTATATCCATCCCAGAGTCTGAGATTGAGCCGAAAGAGATGACCTCATCTGCTCCGGCGCTGGAAGAGAAAGGAATATCTGTTTTGACGGAGGAAATGGGGACGGCGTCAGAGGCAGAGATGGTTATAAAAGAAAAAGCGGAAACAGAAGCCGAGGCGATCGAAGAGCAAAAAGAAGATAAAAAGGCGGAGGATGGTATTCTGATAACGATGGAAGCAGATGAACGATGCAGAAATTTTGGAAAAATTCTTGACCAGTGTCCGGGGATGTACCCCTTTGAGGATGATGGCGTGGAAGCCTGCGTCCGTCTGGAACCACAGGATATCGGAATGATGCCGATCGATTGCTGGTCCTATGGAAGCAACAGTTTCCTGCTTCATGGATATTACAGTTACCGTCATTTGATCCTGGCACGTCTGAAGCCGGAAGAGGAAAGGGGAGGCAGTTACATTTTGGGCGTGCCGGGAACACGGCATTCCAGGGAAGCATTTATGGCGAATATGTTCGGATTTCGGGAATTTAAGCCAATTAGGGAGGGAAATGGCGAAAGCAGTGATTTTGGGTATTGGTACACATTCCTTGCCTGAAAGGAAATATTAAGTTTTTTTACAAGCGTTGTCATGATATACTAAAGAAAAAAATAAAGGGAGGTTATGAATATGCAGTACAAAGTATTTGGCAATCCATTTCCGGCTGTATCTGTCCGGATGAATCGGGGAGAAAGTATTTATACCCAGTCCGGAGGTATGAGCTGGATGACAGATGGTATTTCCATGGAGACGAATACCCACGGAGGATTGATGAAAGGTCTGGGTCGGATGTTTTCGGGGGATTCCCTTTTTATGGCAACGTACACCGCAGAACAGGATGGACAGGAGATTACCATGGCGTCATCGATGCCTGGAGAAATCCATGCGCTGGAAATTTCACCTGGAAATACATATATTGCACAGAAAGGGGCGTTTCTCTGCGCTCAGCACAGCGTGGAACTGGATGCGGTGCTGACTAAAAAGATATCCAGCGGTATGTTCGGCGGCGAGGGCTTTGTCCTCCAGCGTCTTTCCGGAAACGGAATGGCATTTCTTGAGTTGGATGGAACTGTGTGCGAGTATGAATTGGCTCCGGGACAGAAAATGAAAATTGATTCGGGAAATGTAGCCTATTTTGAAGAAAGAGTGAAATACTCCATCGAGATGGTGAAGGGATTTTCAAATATTTTCTTCGGTGGAGAAGGACTTTTCCTGACAGTTCTCGAAGGCCCTGGAAAAGTATGGCTTCAGACGATGACGGCTTCTGAGCTGGCAAATAAAATCATCCCTTATATACCGACATCGGGCAAATAAACGGGTGAAATATAAAGGAAAACCATTCGGACAGATTGTTGAAAGCCGAAGGTTTTCCTTTTTTTAAAATTTGTAAGGCGATGTGGAAATGATCAGTATCTTTGCATCTTCATCGCAGTTGTTTATCCAGCGGTGACCGATATAGTTTGGATAATACAGGGTGTCATATTTTTCCAATGTGTAGCCCTGATAATTTTCAAGCTCGAAACGAATACATCCTTCCAGCATAAAGACGAGCTCTTCGCCGCCATGGTGGGCAAAGGTGCCCGAATCGGAATGTGCCGGAATATCGATGATGGCACCCCACATTTCGTTCCGTCCCTGAGTGATCAATGATTCAACCAAGGCTTTGCCGTTGCTGATATTTCGGATAAATGTCTGTTGTTCGTTATGGCGAACGAGACGGACGTTAGCTATCTCATCATCCATAAAAAGTGAAAAGACAGGAAGATCCAGAGCGTTGCAAAGGGATTTTAGTGTAAGCAGATTCGGGGAAGTCTTTCCTGTTTCAATCTGGCTGATCGTGCTTGCGGCGACATCCGAGCGGGCGGACAGATCGCGGATGGACAGGTTCTTTTCCATGCGTCGGTTTCTTAATATATTCCCAATTTTGTTTAAATCAATATCGGACATGAGGCGCCTCCTTTTCTGATTTGGTATTATATAGAAAAAAAAGAAATTCGTCAAATACAAATTTCAACTTTTTTCAACATGGCGGTGATTGACAAAACGAACATAATTCGTTATAATGAACGCAGTTTAGCAGAGGAGATGGTATATTTCTATGAAAACATTGTTGAAAAATGCACTTGTTGTTACCATGAATGCCAATGAAGAGGTATATTCTGAGGGCAGTGTTCTTGTGGAGGATGACAAAATCAGCAAAATCGGACATTTCGAATTGAAGGAAGACGTGGATGAGGTTATTGACTGTAAAGGCAAGATCATTATGCCTGGTCTTGTCAATACCCATGTACATACATCACAGCAGCTTGGACGGGGATTAGGGGATGACGTTAATCTGCTGACGTGGCTTCATGACCGTATTTGGCCGTATGAAAGTAATATGACAGAAGAAGATTCCTATGTATCTACTTTGGCCTGCTGTCTTGAACAGATCAAGTGTGGCTGTACAGCATTTGCCGAGCCGGGCGGACAGTATGTGTCCGGCATGGCCCGCGGCGTAGCGGAAGCCGGCGTTCGTGCAAAGCTGGCAAAATCTGTCATGGACTGCGGGGAGGGACTTCCGGAAGTATGGCAGAAAACAACAGAAGAAGAGCTGGATAAACAGGAAGAGGATTTAAAGAAATTCCATAATACACATGACGGCCGTGTTCAGGTATGGTTTGGTCTGAGAACCATTTTCAACTGTACCGATGATCTGATCGTTCGTTCGAAGGAACTGGCAGATAAATATAATGTGGGCCTTCATATGCATGTGGCCGAAGTTAAAGATGAAGTGGAATATATGCAGGCTACCAGAGGTGAGTGGACCGTTACCCATCTGAATAAACTGGGTGTCCTGGATAAAAACTTCCTCGCTGTACATACCGTATGGCTGACAAATGAGGAAGTTGAGATGTTCCGTGACCATCAGGTAAAGGTTTCTCACAATCCGGCCGCGGCAATGCGCGTTCTTGGTTTCGCAAAGGTACCCCGGATGCTCCGGGAGGGTATCTGTGTGACGATCGGTACGGACGGCGCGCCTTCCAATAACCGTATGGATATGGTGGATGAAATGTATCTGACATCCCTGATTCACAAAGGATGGCGTCTGGAGCCGGATGTTGTAAAGGCCCAGGAAATCCTGCGTATGGCAACCATCAATGGCGCGAAAGCCCTGATGGACGAAGAGCTTTACGGTTCCCTTGAAGTTGGAAAGAAAGCCGACCTGATCGTTATTAATCCGGATTCGGCCGGAATGCTGCCGTTACATGATCCGGTAGCCAATCTGGTAACTTCCATGCATTCATCTAACGTGGAAAGCACTATGTGTGACGGTAAATGGCTGATGAAAGACCGTATCGTTCTTTCTTTAAATGAGGAAGAAGTGCTTGCAGCAGCAAAAGAACATGCAGCAGCCATTCGTTCCCGTGCCGGTATTGAACTTCCGGATCGTTTCCCGGTAGTTTATCCGATGTCTTCTAAATAGTCATTTATATTTATTCAATATAAAATGAAGTAATCACTAAAAGGGTAAAGGAGATTGAAACAATGAAAAAACTTGTGGCAATGGCATTGAGCCTGACACTGGCTGTTTCCATGCTGACAGCATGCGGCGGCACAAAGGAAACAAAAGCAGAGACGAGTGCAGAAACAACAGCAGAGACAAGTGGTGAAACAACAGCCGCAGCAGATGGCGAGAGCCTGAAAGTTGCTCTGTGCGTAACTGGCGCAGTAAACGATATGGGATTCTGCCAGTCCGCTTATGAAGGTCTTGTGTTACTTGAAGAAAAGTATGGCGCTGAAATCGCTTATACAGAAAATCTTCAGGCAGCAGATATGGCCGCAGCATTTACAGACTATGCAGCAAATGGCTATGATATCGTTATCGGACATGGTTTCCAGTTCGGTGATCCGGCCCTCGAAGTCGGCGCTCAGTATCCGGATACAACATTTATCTGTACAGAAGCAGCCGCAGCCTCTGACAATGTAGCTTCTTATGTTATGAGCTGCGAACAGGGCGGATATATCGAAGGTATGCTTGCAGCAAGCATGACAAAATCCAACAAGATTGGTTTCATCGGACCGATCGAAGGCGCTTCCCTCATCAAGATCATGAATGGTTTTGAGGACGGTGCAAAATCCATTAATCCGGATATCGAAGTTCAGACAGCATGGACAGGCAGCTTCACAGATACAGCTTTGGCAAAAGAAGCAGCTCAGGCGATGATCGACAGTGGTGTTGACTTTATTGCTCATGATGCAAATGAATGTGGTAATGGTGCGATCGCTGCAGCCCAGGAAGCCGGCATCTATGCGACAGGTGATTCCTATGACCAGCACGAACTCGCTCCGGAAACTGTACTTACATCTTCCATGTACAATGTGCCATTAGTTATTGAATCCGCTTATCTGGATGTTGTTAACGGAACATTCAAAGGCGAAGTGAAGTATCTGGGTATGGCAGAGGGCGTTGTTGAAATGGCTCCATATTATGATATGGAAAGCGCTATCCCTGAAGATGTTCGCACAATGATCGACGAAAAGATTGAAGCGATCAAATCCGGTGAATTTGTTGTACCGCTGGATGAAAATATCAGAAAGTAATTCTAAGAAGATATAAAAACAGACAAAAGGGGACGTACTGGCCTTGGCCGGGACGTCCCATGTCTGGTTAATTGAAGACGTTGAAGGAGAAGGATTATGGCAATCTTAGAGATGAAACATATCAGCAAGGCTTTTTCCGGCGTGTATGCGAATGAAGATGTTGATTTATCTGTGGAAAAAGGAGAAATTCATGCACTGCTCGGCGAAAATGGGGCGGGAAAGACAACGCTGATGAATATTTTATTTGGTATTTATACGGCAGATACCGGAGAAATTTACTGGAAAGATAAAAAAGTTGTATTTGATTCTCCAAGAGAAGCAATCAATCAGGGAATAGGTATGGTGCATCAGCATTTTTCGCTTGTGCAGAAAATGACGGTGTTGGAGAATATTATTCTTGGTTTGAAGCAGGATGGCCTTTTCCTTTCAAAAATGGATGCCAGAAAAAGCATTGTAGAGCTGGCGGAAAAATACGGGCTTCGGGTGAGACCGGATGCAAGAATCCGGGATTTATCCGTAGGTGAGCAGCAGAGAGTGGAAATTTTGAAGGCTTTATACCGGAATGTGGACCTGCTCATTCTGGATGAGCCGACGGGCGTTTTGACGCCGAAGGAAACACAGGACTTTTTTGAGGTCCTGAGAAAATTGAAAAAAGAAGGTTACGCCGTCATTATTATCACTCACCGTATGAGTGAGATCATGGCAATCAGTGACAGGGTAACGATTTTGAGAGATGGAAAGAAAGTAAAGGAACTGGTAACTTCCGAAACGGACCCAAAGGAATTGTCGATGTATATGATCGGACGGGAGTTGCACGGGGAATTTGAAATACAGGAACAGTCGGATACTGGCGTGGCTTTGGAACTTAAAAATGTCAATATTATGAAGGGCGAAAAAGCCATACTGGATAACATTCATCTGACGGTGAATAAGGGCGAGATATTGGGAATTGCCGGAGTTGACGGCAATGGACAGACAGAGCTGGCCGAGGTGATCGCGGGCATTCGCAAGAGTACTTCCGGCGAAATCTGCTTTATGAATGAGAGTATTCAGAAAGCGACAGTGAAGCAGCGTTTTGAGAAAGGAATTTCCTATATATCTGATGACCGTCATGCGGATGGCCTGGTCATTGATATGACTTTAAAAGAAAATATGCTTCTGAAAGATTATGATAAGGAGCCTTTTTCTAAAAAAGGGATATTTAATAAAAAACCGATCGAAGAGCAGGCAAAGAATGCCATTGAAAAGTTCCAGATCAAAACAACAGGAACAACGGGGATGGAGTCGGTGGTCAAGCTTTTATCCGGAGGTAATCAGCAGAAGATTATTATTGCCAGAGAAGTTACGGAGGAGGCGAGACTGGTCATTGCGAATCAGCCGACCCGAGGACTGGATATCGGCGCCACCGAGTTTGTGCGCCAGACTCTGATGGATGTCAGGAATTCCGATCGGAGCGTTCTGCTGATTTCAGCGGATCTGGAAGAGATATTAGCGTTGTCTGACCGGATCGCGGTCATGTTTGGCGGCAAAATCGTCGGGGTGCTGAACCGAAGTGAGGCGAATGTACAAAAGATTGGCTTGTTAATGGGCGGAATGACAAAGGAGGCCATGTAATGACGGGGAAAAAACAAAAGATAGTTCAGGCAGTCGTTATTGCGCTGATTACAATTATTGCAGGAACCGGCCTGATCGTGATGTCCAATGCGAATCCGATGGACGCTTATACCAATTTCTTCCGGGGAATTTTCGGAAATTTAAATGGATTTTGTGAAGTGTTTGTCAAAGCGACGCCGCTGATTTTTACAGGACTTGGCTGTGCGGTGGCCTTCCGTACCGGGTTTTTCAATATCGGAGCCGAAGGGCAGTTTTATATGGGAGCGCTCACATCGGCTATGGTGGCCCTTGGACTTCCGGGTGTTCCGGGAATCCTGCGGATTATTCTGGCTCTTGTGATCGGATTTCTGGCCGGAGGCGTCTGGGCGTTGATCGCCGCTATATTCAAGGCAAAATTCGGTATTTCAGAGATCATCGTAACGATTATGTTAAATTACATAGCTATTAACCTGATCGGGCTTGCTGTCCGGACATTTTTGATGGATCCGGCCGGCAGTGTTCCTCAGTCGGCGAAGATTGATGAATCCGCATTGCTGGCACAGATTTTACCACCGACACGGCTTCACGTGGGATTTATTATTGCCCTGGTGGCTGCGGCTGGGGTATGGTATTTGTTAGAGAAAACGACTCTTGGCTATGAGATTAAGGTCGTTGGATTTAATAAGCGGGCGGCAGCCTGCAACGGTATTTCCGTTATGAAAAATATTGTTATCTCGGCCTTCCTGAGCGGCGGCCTGGCAGGCCTGGCCGGAGTGGTTGAGGTATTGGCGATTCAGAAAAAGCTTTTGGAAGGAATTTCTTCCAACTGTGGATATACGGCGGTTTTGATCGCGCTGATGGCCGGTAATCATCCGGTGGGCGTTGTTGTGGCATCGATCGCTATGGCGGCCATGCAGGTCGGAGCGAATACGATGCAGCGCCAGCTTGGCGTTCCGTCGGCGATCGTGGATATACTTGTTGGTCTTGTTGTGCTTCTTATTCTGGCCAAAGGATTGATGAGCAGAAAAAAAGTAAAGAAAGCAGCATAGAAAGGAGAGAAAAGAGATGTTGGAACAGATTTTGACCATGGGATTTTTTACAGCCTTTTTCTCTGCCATGGTGCGTATGGCTGTGCCTTTGATTTATGCTGGTTTGGGTGAAATGTTTGCTGAGAAGGCCGGTATCTTAAATATAGGTATGGAAGGTGTCATGCTGAGCGGTGCCTTTTGTTCTTTTGCGGGAGCCATGTTTTCAGGCAGTCTCATGATTGGACTTTTGTGTGGTATCCTGGGCGGCATTGCTGTCGGTATGATTCATGCGGTGCTGTCCATCAAGCTGGCGCAGAACCAGTCGGTCAGCGGCATCGCTATTAATATGTTCGTGCTTGGTGTGACAAGCTTTTTCTCAAGGATTTTAAAAGAGGGAAAAAGTTATCAGCAGCTGACCACATTTTCGACCATAAAAATTCCGGGGCTGAGAAGTATTCCATTGATTGGCGATGCTTTATTCAATCAGGATATTTTTACATATTTTCTGTATGTGTTGATTATTGTTATGACCGTTTTTTATGCGAAAACGGCTAAGGGCCTGGCTTTTCAGGCTGTGGGTGAACATCCGCGGGCAGCGGATGCAGCGGGAATCCCGGTCCATAAGTATCAATACATTGCCATGTTGGTCAACGGAATTTTAGGCGGCATCGGCGGAGCCTATCTGGTGCTTGTCCAGTTGGGCGTGTTTACGGAAAATATGATTTCCGGCCGTGGTTATATCGCATTGGCGGCGGTCATTCTCGGCAGATATACACCGGTGGGGACATTTGGAGCAGCCCTGATCTTTGGCGGTGCCAATGCCCTGCAGATTCGGCTGCAGGCCGTCGGTGTTCCGCTGCCGGCCCAGGCGCTGGCTATGCTGCCTTATATTATCACATTGATCGCCCTGCTCGGTTCCATCGGGCGGAGCAATGAACCGGAATCATTAAGTAAACCGTATATCCGGGGAAGTCGCTAAAAACTTTATCATGATAAAACAACGAAGAGTATATTTCAAAGAAAAATGTACTCTTCGTTTTCGTTTTGGGGAATACTAGGGAAAAAGGAGGAAAAAATCATGGAACAAAAATTTCAGGGAAAGGAAAGGGTGCTGGACTTAATTTTTGAGGTCGGTGGGATTTTTATTATGTCCATCGGCATTCATTGTTTTCTTGTACCGGCCAATATTGCGCCGGGAGGCATTTCCGGTGTGGCCATTTTGATTCAATATCTATGGGGGCTGCCGATCGGTATGATGACCTTTGTCATTAATGTGCCTATATTTGTATTGAGCTGGCGGTATCTGGGAAGAAAGTATACACTGCAGAGTTTTGGAGCGGTCCTGCTGAGTACGGTCATTCTTGATTATATTGTGACGCCGTGGCTGCCCATGTATACGGGCGAAAGGCTGATCGGTTCACTGTTCGGCGGCGTTTTCATGGGTACCGGTCTCGGCCTGGTATTCTTGCGGGGCTTTTCCACCGGAGGAACGGATGCGATTTCATTTTTGCTTCAATTGAAATTTCCACATCTTCCCATCGGCCGGGCTTTGATGATGGTCGACGGATTGGTACTTGCCATTTCTGTTTTTGTATTTCATAATATAGAAGCGGGACTTTTTGGTGTTGTGGCCCTGTTTGCTCAGACAAAGGTTATTGACAGCATTGTTTATGGCAGTGAGCATGGCCAGATGTTCCTTATTGTTTCGGATAAGAATATGGAAATTAAAGATAAAATTCTCGTTGATGTGGACCGGGGAGCTACGATCTTAAAGGCAGTCGGTGCTTACACGATGGAGGAGAGGGCGGTGCTTCTCTGTGCGGCGCGGAAGTCCCAGTTCGGGCAGATCAAGCGGATTGTCCGGGAGGTGGACCCGAATGCTTTCTTTATTGTCAGCGAAGTGAGCCAGATTCTTGGCGAAGGATTTAAACCTGTGTCCAATGATATGTAATTATGTGATAAGGAAGGAATAGTATATGAAAACATTAGTTATTGCAGAAAAGCCTTCAGTGGGCAGAGATATTGCCCGGGTCTTAAAATGCAGTAAAAATAATCAGGGGGCGCTGGAAGGCGACCAATATGTGGTTACCTGGGCTTTGGGGCATCTTGTCACTCTGGCCGACCCGGAAACTTATGATTCGAAATATAAAGTCTGGGAGATGAAAGACCTGCCGATGCTTCCGGAGAAATTCCAACTAGTGGTCATCAAACAGACGGGGAAACAATATCAGACAATAAAAAACCATTTATACCGGAAGGATATTTCTGAGGTGGTCGTTGCCACAGATGCGGGCCGGGAAGGCGAACTGGTAGCCCGTTGGATTCTGGCGAAGGCAGGAAGTCATAAACCAGTAAAACGGCTTTGGATTTCCTCGGTGACGGATAAGGCCATTCGTGAAGGTTTTGCCCATTTAAAAGACGGCAGGGCTTATATGAATCTTTATGCGGCGGCAGAGGCCCGGGCGGAAGCAGACTGGCTTGTTGGGATTAACGGGACCCGGGCATTGACCTGTAAATATAATGCCCAATTATCCTGCGGCCGTGTTCAGACGCCAACTTTATCAATGATCGATCAGCGTGAAAAAGAAATCCGTGATTTTAAACCGGAAAAATACTACGGACTGACTCTGTCCAGCGGCGGCGTCACATGGACCTGGCAGGATGGACGGTCGGCAAGCGCCCGCACTTTCAGCGCCGAACGGATAGAGAAGATAAAAAGCCAGGTCCAGGGAGAAAAACTGACGGTAAAGGAAGTGCATCGAACGACGAAAAAGACCTATTCGCCGGGGCTCTACGATCTGACTGAGCTGCAGAGGGACGCCAATAAACGGTTTGGATTTTCGGCGAAGGAAACCCTGAATATCATGCAGAGGCTTTATGAAAATCATAAAGTATTGACTTATCCGCGAACCGATTCCAGATACATAGGTAAGGATGTGGCGGAGACGCTGAAAGAACGACTGAAGGCCTGCAGTGTGGGACCTTATCGGAAGGTAGCCGGAAAGCTGATCAGTCAGCCTCTTAAATTAAATAAAAGTTTTGTCGATGACAGCAAGGTATCAGACCATCATGCGATCATTCCAACGGAGCAGTTTGTCCAACTGGAGCACATGAGCAGTGACGAGAGGAAGATTTATGATCTGGTTGTGCGCCGTTTTGCGGCGGTTTTATATCCGCCTTGTGAGTATGAGCAGACCACATTAAAGGGAGTGTGCGGCGGAGAAACATTCTCGGCCAAAGGAAGGGTGATGAAACAGCCGGGATGGCAGGCGGCCTATGAGGATTTTCAGGAGGAAGTGTCGGAAGAAGATATTCGGGAACAACTGCTTCCGGAGATAAAGGAAGGAACCTCCCAAATGGTTAAGCTGATCAAAATTAATGAAGGTCAGACAAAACCCCCGGCTTATTATAATGAAGCGACCCTGCTGACAGCGATGGAAAAGGGCGGCCTTGGTACGGTGGCGACCCGGGCGGATATTATTGATAAACTGTTTCATACATTCCTGATGGAAAAGAAGGATAAAGATATTCATGTCACTTCCAAAGGGCGTCAGCTTCTGGAGCTGGTGCCGGAGGATTTGAAGAAACCGGCGTTGACAGCAGATTGGGAAAAGAAGTTGATGGCGATTTCAGAAGGGCGTCTGAAAAAAGATATGTTTATCCGGGATATTCGAGGATATACAGAAGAAATTGTTTCAGAAATCCGCACTGGAGATGGAAAGTTCCGGCATGAGAATCTGACGAATACCAAGTGCCCTCAATGTGGTAAGCGGATGTTGTCGGTAAAGGGCAAAAACAGCCGGATGCTCGTTTGCCAGGACAGAGAATGCGGCTATCGGGAGACGGTGGCCCGTACAACCAATGCCCGCTGCCCGAAATGTCATAAACGGATGGAAATGTACGGCAAAGGGGACGGGCAGACGTTTGTCTGTGTCTGCGGCTATAAGGAAAAATTGTCCATTTTTCAGGAACGTCGGAAAAAAGAAGGCGCCGGCGTGAGCAAGCGGGATGTACAGAAGTATCTGAACAAACAGAAGAAAGAGGCGGAACAACCGTTAAATAATGCTTTTGCCGAAGCCTTTGCCAAGTTGAATCTGAAAAATTAAATGATATCGGAATGCAGATAAAAAAGGCGGATGAATCAGCCGGGGTATAACCGGTTTTTTCATCCGTCCTTTTTAGTTTCTGCGCCACATCATTTTGTCAAAAAGTAATCGTTTGCCGTGCCGATGGGTTTTCCGTCGGCATTCAGAACGATAAATTTGTCCCATTCAGATACCATATTTTTTAGTTCGCCGGCCTCCGGGTCTGTCACCTGCCAGCAGACAATGAGCGGCTGGTCGGCAATGTCGACGGCTTTACTCCAGATCATGATCAGATTTTTGTCTGAGTCATCAAGACACAAATCGCCCTGAAGTTTTAATGCGATTTTTTCGATTTCCATGTCCATATTTTTTGCCTCGAATCTTTGAATTTTATTTAATCATAGCAGATAGGTTTTGTGGAATCAATACAAAAATAAGGTTTTTTGAAAATGATACCAAAGATTGACAAAAAATTGACCAGATTTGAAGAAAAAATAGTCAATTTGATTAAAAAAACAAACAAAATACACGGCATAACGTTGACTAACTGTGTTTTTTTTAATATACTTAATAGGTAAAACGACGCAATAAATTCGTCAGAAAGGGGCGTAACAATGAATAAAATCACGGATGAATTGTATGAAAGATTCAAAAAGAATCTTGAAAGCGTGAATGGAACATGTGTGCGCACTTCCAAGGAGAATCTTGGTAAGGCAGTTGCCGGAATATTTACAGAAGCCGGCATCCCTGATACATGTATCGTTGAAACTCCACTCCTGAAAGAGGGAGGAGTCATCAATGCACTGGAAGAAGCAGGGATTAAAGTGTACACAGACCACATTCGTCTTAATGCAGAGACAGTAAAAGGCGGTGTTTCCGAGAGTCAGTATGGTATTGCAGATCTTGGCACCATGGTTCAGGCGAGGGACGTTATTGACGAGAGAATCGTATCAACGATGTCTGAATATTATATTGGTATTTTAAGGGGTTCAACAATTGTACCAGAGTATGATGATATGTTTGATATTCTCGCAGAACTTCCGGAATTGCCTAATTTTGTCGGCTTTGTCACCGGCCCGAGCCGTACAGCCGATATTGAGTGTGTCAGCACAGTTGGTGTGCATGGACCGCTTCAGATGTCCGTAGTTGTTGTAGATGATGAATGATCAGGTAAGGAGGGAATACAATGTCAAGTGAAGCATTAAAACAAGAAATTCGGGCTGCATTGGACAACACCACTCTTGCCAGAACACTGGGTACATTCTGTAAGACATATCCGGCTAAAAGAGAAAAAGCTTATGAAGGTGTTGATTTTGAGGCTACACGAAATAAAATCAGTGAAGTAAAACGTTATGCGGCAGATCATGTTGATGAGATGATCTCAGAGTTTACGAAGAATTGTGAAGCAAGAGGTGGACATGTTATCGTTGCCAAAAGTAAAGACGAGGCAATGGAAAAAATCCGTGCTCTTGTAAAAGAGAAAAATGTTAAGACGATCGTAAAATCCAAATCCATGGCTTCTGAGGAACTTCATTTTAATAAAGTTCTCACAGATGATGGTGTTTTGGTTCAGGAGACAGACCTTGGTGAGTTTATCATAGCTCTTGAAGGAAATACTCCGGTACATATGGTTATGCCGGCACTTCATTTGAATAAGGAAGAAGTTGCCGATCTGTTTACGGACTATACAAAAGTTAAAAATGCACCTGTCATTGCTGAAGAGGTTAAGACAGCCCGTAAAGTTATGAGAGAGAAATTCTGTACAGCAGATATGGGTGTTTCCGGTGCGAACGTAGCAGTTGCCGATACAGGTACGGTATTTACCATGTCCAATGAAGGTAACGGCCGTATGGTTGGTGCACTTCCAAAGATTCATCTTTATATCTTTGGTATTGAAAAATTTGTAAAATCCATATCGGATGCCCGTTGGATCTTCAAAGCTCTTCCACGTAATGGTACAGGACAGAGAATCGCATCTTATGTTTCGATGTACACAGGTGCAACAGAGGTTGTTACAGATAAAGAGAATGATACGAAAGAAAAGAAAGAATTCTACGCTGTTATTCTCGATGAGCCAGGCCGTCGTTCAATCCTTGCGGAACCTGAATTCAGACAGGTATTTGAATGTATCCGATGCGGCGCCTGCCTTGATGTTTGTCCGGCATTCGCATTAGTTGGCGGACATGTATATGGTTCCAAGGTATATACCGGCGGTATCGGTATTATGCTGACACATTTCCTGATCGATGAAGGCCGCGCAAGTGAGATTCAGAGTCTCTGTCTCCAGTGCGGAAGATGTAAGGAAGTTTGCGGCGGCGGCCTTAAGATTACAGATATGATTCGGAAGATTCGTGAAAAGAATGCGAAAGAACATCCGAATGCAATTCATAAATTTGCACTGGATGCTGTCAGCGACCGTAAGCTGTTCCATTCCATGCTTCGTATCGCATCTGTTGCTCAGGCACCATTTACAAAGGGTCAGCCGATGATTCGTCATTTGCCGATGTTCCTTTCCGGCCTGACAGAAGGAAGAAGCTTCCCGAATATTGCACAGGTTCCGCTGCGTGATATCTTCCCGACCATTGAACAGGATGTTCCAAATCCAAAGGGTAAGATCGCATTATTCGCAGGCTGCCTGCTTGATTTTGTATATACAGACCTTGCACGTGACGTTGTTCTTGATCTGAACTCCATTGGTTATCTTGTAGAGATGCCTTTGGGACAGGCTTGCTGCGGATGTCCGGCATCTACGATGGGCGATGTTGAGAATGCTACAAAAGAGGCAGAAATCAATATCGAAGGTATGGAAGCAGAGAAATACGATTATATTGTATCCGCATGTCCATCCTGTACACATCAGCTTCGTGATTATCCGACCTTCTTTGAGGAAGGCACAGAGATGCACAAGAGAGCAACAGAACTTGCAGGCAAGACATTTGATTTCTGTAAACTGTTCTATGACCTTGGCGGATGCGAAGAATCCGGCGATGGAAAAGCTGTTAAAGTTACTTATCACGACAGCTGCCACCTGTGCAGAAGCCTTCGTGTAACACAGGAACAGCGTGAACTTCTCAAGAACACTAAGGGTGTTGAATTTGTAGAGATGGAAGAACATGACAACTGCTGTGGCTTCGGCGGTACATACAGCGTCCTTTATCCGGATATTGCAACACCGATTCTTGAAAAGAAGATTGCCAACATTCAGGCGACAGGCGCAGATGTTGTTGCAGTTGACTGTCCAGGATGTATGATGCAGATCCGTGGCGGTCTGGATGCCCGCGGACTGGATATCAAGGTAAAACATACGGCAGAGATCATTGCTGAAAAGAGAGGCCTTGTTTAAGACTTAAATTAGATGATGAACTGGAGATAAAAGAATGACAGAGCGGAATAATGCCTGTGCGATGACGGAAGAGTCAGCGATGGAACGGGTAAATTACTATATACACAAAATCGCTGAGAATTCATTTGCCAGCACCAGAACAGGCGCCGTACTGGATGACGTGCTCGGTTCATCCGGGAAAATGATTCGCCCCAGACTTTTGCTGCTGTGCAGTGCCTTTGGGCCATATGCTTTGGAGCGGTCCGAAAGGCTCTGCATGCTGGCAGCGATGGTAGAACTCACTCATATGGCGTCGCTGATTCATGATGATATTATTGATGAGGCACCATTCAGACGCGGAAAGCCTTCGATTCAGGGTAAGTACGGAAAAGATGCGGCGGTGTATGCCGGAGATTTTCTGATTGAGCGGGTTCATTACTGGCAGGTGAAAGAGCAACTTATTGACGCAGCAATGATTCTTTCGCAAACAGTGGAAGATATGTGCATCGGTGAGATTGGACAGGCGGTGTGCCGATATGACATGAATGTGACGGTCGATGCCTATCTGAAGAACATCAGAGGAAAGACAGCTTCGCTTTTCAGCACAGCCTGCGAACTTGGAGCGATGGAAGCCGGATGCAGTAAGAAAACTGCCGAAAAACTTAAATGTTTTGGAGCGTATCTGGGCATTATGTTTCAGTTCCGGGACGATCTTCTGGATTTTACATCCAGCGAGATGGCTGAGGGGAAGAAGACACATAAGGATTTCCATGACGGCATATATACACTTCCGGTCCTTATGGCACTTGAGACGCCTGGGGGCAGGGAGGCTCTTCTTCCGATCATGCGAGAGAATGCAGAGCGAAATCTGAGTGCGGATGAGATAGAACAAATGGAGAAGAATGTGATTCAATGGGGCGGTGTAAAGCGTACCGTGGAGGAAATTCACAGATATGCGGCACTGGCTGGAGAAATACTGGATTCTCTGGAAGACATCCCGGAAGCATCGAAGATCAGAAGGATGTTAGATAAACTTGAGACAATCTGAGCATTATAGATCACTGACACCCAGACTGGCATTGAGCCTGGCAGCACCCCACACATGGGTAGCATCTGCATTTCCGGCATTGTTTGCTGATTTTTACTGCTGGCAGCAGGGGCTGGAACTTACATGGCTTAAAGGCGTTATGCTTCTTGCCGCCTGTGTCTTTCTTCAAAGTGCGGTCAATACCTTAAATGATTATTTTGATTTTATAAAAGGAGTTGACAGTGCGAACGATCATGTAGAAGTGAACGATGCGGTCCTGGTTTATGGAAATATCACACCGGGAAGTGCATTGATTCTCGGAATTGCATATATGGTCGCAGGGGCAGTCTTGGGGCTGGTGTCTTGTATGGGAAGCGGTTTGGTTCCGCTTATTATCGGTATCACAGGCGGTGTGGTGATTCTTATCTATTCGGGTGGACCGATTCCTGTATCCTATCTTCCGATAGGTGAAATCGTATCGGGGGTTGTGATGGGCGGACTTATTCCGCTGGGAATTGCAGGCTGCGCCGATGGAAAGATCCACTGGCAGCTTCTTCTCTATTCACTTCCGATGATCGCGGGAATCGCATTGATCATGATGAGCAATAACGGCAGTGATATTGAGAAGGATAGAAAGGCCGGAAGGCGGACACTTCCGACATGTATTGGCAGAGCGAGAACTCTTGAGTTATATCGGTATCTCATTGTATCATGGCTGATACTTGTGATCGTGCTGCCGGTGACGCTGCTTGGACCGATTGGTTTTGTAAGCGGGATACTTACGGTACTTCTGGGTGGAAAAACCATCAGAAAGCAGCTGGCATGTACACTGGAGCCCGAGGGGCGTATCGCCACGATGCAGGGAATTGTTATGACCAACATCGCACTGAACGGAGCTTATACGGCTGCTTTTGCAGCAGGATTCATTCTGGAGGTTTTACATGGCTGAACATTCAAAAGAGCAGCGTGTCTACGGTGTATTTCAGAGTATTTCAGAAGACTATGACAGTGCCAATGATCGAATTAGTCTGGGATTGCAGAATAGTTGGAAGAAAACACTTACAGACAGACTTGCTGCCAATACGCCGCGAGGGACCAACATACTGGATGTTTGCTGCGGAACCGGGGATATAGCGCTGAAGATGGCAGACGCAAGGCACGACCTTAAGGTGACAGGAATTGACTTTTCACCGGCGATGCTTGAAGTGGCGGAGAGCAAGCGCGGCAGACGGCAAAATGTCCGTTTCACACAGGGCAATGCCATGAAATTGCCCTACAGGGATGATAGTTTCACGGCGGCATGTATTTCGTTTGGACTTCGGAATACGGCGGATTATGAACAGGTCCTGCGTGAGATGCGAAGAGTTGTCAGACCCGGTGGTTACATATATTGTTTGGACTCATTTGTCCCTGACAACCCGGTCGTACAGCCGTTTTACAAGATATATTTTCGTTATATTATGCCGAGGCTTGGCGGCGGCAGGAAATATAGACAGGAATATATGTGGCTGTATGAATCGACACAGAAGTTTCTACATCGTGGGGAACTTGAGGAATTGTACCGTGACATCGGATTAAAAGCGGTGGATTATAAGAACAGAATGTGCGGTGCGTGCGTTCTGGTCTGGGGACGAAAATAATATATAATTTGTAAATATTGACCTTTGGCTTTTAAACAATAAGGAGGATATAAATGAGCGAGAGAGAATTTGACGCCGACGTTATCATCGTGGGTGGCGGACTTGCCGGATGTTCTGCAGCAATCGTTCTTGCCAATGCAGGTCTCTCTGTTATCGTTATCGAACGCGGAGATTACTGTGGCGCTAAGAATATGACAGGCGGACGTCTCTATGGGCACAGTCTTGAAAAAATTATTCCGAACTTCAAAGATGAAGCCCCAATTGAGAGAATTATCAAACACGAGAAAGTTTCTCTTATGACAGCGGATGGTTCACTGGATATCGGATATGGTTCAGCAAAATTAAGTTCAGAGCCGGGAAATGCATCCTACACTGTACTTCGTGCAAAATTTGACCAGTGGCTGGCTGAAAAGGCTGAAGAAGCCGGCGCAGAAATTATCACAGGTATTCTTGTTGATAATATTATCGTTGAAGATGGCAAAGTTGTAGGTATCGAATCTGATGGTGAAGAGATGTATGCAGAAGCTATTATCCTTGCCGACGGTGTTAACTCATTGCTGGCACAGCAGATTGGTATGAAGAAAGAGCTTGAACCGGGACAGGTTGCTGTAGGCGCTAAAGAGACGATCAAACTCAGCGAAGAGATCATCAATGAACGTTTTGCTCTCAAAGAGGGCGAAGGTACAGCATGGCTTTCTGCCGGCGATCCTACCGTTGGCGGCTTTGGCGGCGGTTTTATCTATACGAACAAAGACACGGTATCCGTAGGTGTTGTTGCAACATTAAGTGATATCGGACACTCGGATGTATCTGTTCCTCAGATGCTTGACAGATTTAAGGAACATCCGGCAGTTGCTCCATTTATTGAAGGCGGAGAGACCATTGAATACTCAGGACACCTTGTACCTGAAGAAGGTATCCATATGATTCCTGAACTTTATAGAGACGGTGTGCTTGTGACTGGTGATGCTGCCGGCATGTGTATCAACCTTGGCTTTACTGTAAGAGGTATGGATTTCGCGATTGAGTCCGGACGTCTTGCTGCCGAGACATTGATCAAAGCACACGAAATTGGTGATTTCAGTGCGGCAACACTTTCAGAATATGAAAAAGCGCTGAAGGACAGCTTTGTTATGAAGGATATGGAGGGATGTAAAGGATTCCCAACACTGCTTACATGCAGAGGCATTTTTGAGGATCTTCCGGCCATGGCCGATGATATTGCAGCTAAGCTGTTTACAGTGGATGGTCAGCCAAACAGTGGACTTATTATGTACATTATTGAGTCCATTGCTAAGAAGACCAGCGCCAGGGAGCTCGTTGACATGATCACAAATATACTGGAGGCGTTCTAATATGAAGAAATTGAGTGTTGAAGCGAAGTTAGGCCTTGACTTATTCCATACGGATGAAGAGAACTCTCATATTGATGTAGACCTTGAGTGTACAGATGAAGAGGAAATCAGAAAACTCGTTCTGGCCTGTCCGGCAGAATGCTATAAGTACATTGATGGAAAGTTTAGCTTCTCATATCTTGGATGCCTTGAGTGCGGAACCTGCAGAGTTCTTTCCCATGATAAGATTGTTAAGGGATGGAAACATCCACATGGTGAAATCGGGGTATCTTTCAGACAGGGTTGATAGACCGTGATATAATGAGTCACATCAGAGGGAGACTTTTGGTGTGACTCATTTAATTGGAGGAATATAAATGGGCAGAATTATTATTTTTACCGGTAAAGGCGGTGTGGGAAAGACCAGTGTGGCGGCTGCTCATGCCATAGCCTCGGCTGACGAGGGGAAAAAGACCCTGCTTGCCAGCGCGGACATGGCGCACAATCTCGGCGATATTTTTGAGACGGAAGTCGGAAGGCATATAAAAAAGGTGAGAGAAAATCTGTTTCTGCTGGAGCTGGACCCGGATATGCTTATGAAAGAAGAATTTCCGAATGTCAATAAAGCGATCACTTCGCTGATGGGAAGCTCAGGGGCGGCGCTCGGGAAGGATGGAAACAATTTTATGATTCCCGGATTCGAGAACCTTTTTTCGCTGATGAAAATTAAGGATATATATGAGAGCGGTGAGTACGACAGGATTATCGTAGATTGTGCGCCGACGGGCGAAACATTATCGCTCCTGAAACTGCCGGAACTGCTCACCTGGTATATGGAAAAGTTTTTTCCGGTGGGTAAAGTGATGGTCCGGGTGCTGGCTCCGGTATCGAAGGTCAAATATAAAGTGACCCTTCCGACGCATCAGGCGATGAATGAGATTGAAGAGATGCATGGCCAGATGGTCCTTTTGCAGGAGCTTCTTAAGAATCCAGAGGTCTGCAGTGTGCGTCTTGTGTGTGTGCCGGAGAAAATGGTTGTCGAAGAGACAAAGCGTAATTATATGTATTTAAGCTTGTATGACTACCAGGTCGATGGGGTTTTTATCAATCGTATTCTGCCGGAGGATACGGGCAGTGAATTTATGAACCGGTGGCGGGATATACAGAAAAAATATATAGATGAGCTTGAGAGAGTATTTGTGGATGTGCCGGTGACAAAGATACCGTGGTATTCGAAAGAAGTCCGCGGAAAAGAAGCAATCGAGCGGCTGGCCAGAGATGTGTTGAAAACACCGAACCTTTTTAAGATAAATGTGCAGAGAGAAAAAGAGACCTATGATGTCATTGACGGCGGATATTGTCTGTCGATCAGGCTCCCGGGGGCTGAGGCGGATAAAGTGAACGTTACGGTGCATGATATGGATGTAGATATAAAAGTGAATAATTATAACCGATGTATTCCTCTTCCAAATACACTGCGGGGGGCACGGGTTACAGATGTATACTTTCAGGAAGATATACTTCGGATTTGCCTGAAGGTGGAGGAAAGGATGTGAGGCAGCCATGAGAATTCTTATCTATACCGGGAAGGGCGGTGTTGGAAAGACGAGTATCGCGGCCGCTACTGCTGTAAATATCGCACTTTCCGGAAAAAAAGTCCTTGTTATGAGTACGGATCAGGCCCATAGTCTGGCAGATTCCCTGGATATGCCGTTGGGGTTTGAACCGACAGAGGTTTTTGAAGGGCTTCAGGCTCTGGAGATCGATCCGGTAGCCGAAAGTACAAAAGCATGGGGAAATTTGCGGGATTATCTAAAGCAGATTATTTCAGAGAAAGCCAACGGAGGCATTGCGGCTGATGAAGTGCTGCTGTTCCCGGGATTGGATGAACTCTTTTCACTGCTGAAGATTCTGGACGCCTATGAAAGTGGCGCCTATGATGTCATTATTGTAGACTGTGCGCCGACGGGAGAGACCCTGTCCCTGCTCAGATATCCAGAACGTTTGGGCGTTCTGGCAGACAGATTGCTGCCGTCAGTGCGCAGTATGAATAATGCATTGGGGGGGCTGATATCCCGAAAGACCCAGGTGCCGAAGCCGAGGGATCAGGTATTTGAGGAATTTGATAAGCTGGTCAAACGTCTTGCACAGCTGCAGAAAATCCTGAAAAACAGAGAGCTTGCCAGCATGCGTATTGTGACGACACCGGAGCGTATCGTTATGGACGAGGCGCGTCGCAGCTATACCTGGATTAACGAGTATGATTTTGGCGTGGATGCCATTTATGTAAATAAAATTTATCCGGAAGAAGCGATGCAGGGATATTTTGCGGGGTGGACGGATATGCAGGCAGAAAGCCTCAGACTTGCGGAGCAGAGCTTTGGTGATTGCAAGGTTTTTAAGCTGATGCTGCAGGAAGATGAGCTCCGTGGAATTGAAATTTTGAAATCGGTTGGATGTGAACTTTACGCTGAGTCCGATCCGGAAACGGTATTCAGCCGTGAACAGGCTTTCAGAATGGAAGATGAGCAGGGAACGCGGCTTTTTATTGTCAAACTTCCGTACGTGTCGGAAAAAGAGATTGACGTTTCTAAGGACGGAGAAGATTTGATTCTTGTTGTGCGTAATCAGACAAGACGCTTTCATTTGCCGGACAAAGTGCGCAGAAGAAAAATGACAGATTGGTCATTTGATAATGGCGAACTTTGTATTCGGTTTGATTATGACTAAGGTGGGAAGGTGTAAATTATGGAAGAGAAAAAAGATATTGGGCTCAGTTATCTGCGTCAGTTAGACATGAATCCTCCAAAGGAAAGCAAGTTGCTTTATTTTCAGTTCAGCGCAAAATACGGAGAAACGACAGGACGTAAGATGCTTACGGATCTTTACAGGAAAATTCGTGAGTTTGAAGATAATCCGGAATATCTCAGAGAATTTTATGAGATGAAAAACGAATCGCTGGATAAAGCCCTGCTTTTTAACGGCGGATATCAGGCAGATAATTACAGACAGATCTGCAATTGGATCGTAGACAATCATGATGTTTTTGGAAAAGAGATTCTGGATGCGGGATGCGAGTGCGGAATTATGAGTTGCTTCCTGGGAATGGCATTGCCTGAATCTCATATCACAGCAGTTGACCGGAGCTCAAATGCGATCAGGGCGGCTAAGGAACTGGCAGAAAGGTTGGATGTAAACAACATTACATTTATAAATACGGATGTCACCAATCTTCCGGGACAGAAATACGATACGGTATTTGCCATGCGTCTTCTTCAGGAAAATTGTGAAATTAATGATGTAATGTCAGGTTATAATATGTTAAAGGCGGAAGCGGCGGATTTTGCTGAGAATATTGATGATTTTGCAAAGAAGCTGGCCGGTCTTGTAGCTGAGAATGGTTACCTGGTATCTGCGGAGCGATGCGATGTGGACCCGGTATTTCTTGGATGGATTCAGAAACTCAATGAATGCGGCCTTGCCGGCCTTCCGGAATGTTATCGCGAAATTGTCTGTGAAGAGATGGAAAATCAGGGTCGGATACAGGTTTTTGCGGCCCGGAATTCAGGCATGGAAGATGCGGATGAAGTGTATCGATTCTGGTGCGCATGTCAGATCGTTCATACAGATTTGGCAAAGAATTCTCAGTATACGGGATGGTATGCGGACATGGAACTCCAGAACTTTGGCAAGGAACTTCTGAATGGATTCATTTTGCAGGATTCTGACGGAAATAATCTTCTGACCTATTCTCTTTGGTCTCATAAGGAATTCCCGGATTTTCTGCTTCTATATCAGGCTATGAGCGATGAACATATCCTTTCTCTCTATCAGGCATCGTCGAAGGATGATCTTATCCGCCAGATAGAAGATTTGAAACGGGAGTATGTACAGGCCGGAACAGTGGCAAAGCCGCTGATTTTTGAAGAGGGCGTTCTGAAGATCGGATATTAAAAAGCGGAGACAGAAAGAGATAAAAAACTGGTGATTTGATGAGAAACTGAAAAAAGCCGCATCGCGCGGCTTTCTTCAGTATTCTTATCATTAAAAGGGGGAGGGTCCATCCTTTCGGATGGAGTTATGAAAAAATTAATCAAAATTTCTTTTGATGACTATAGTATATCCATGTCCTGTGAAAAATATGTGGGCATGATGTGAACAAATTGTTAATTTTTTGAAAAAACATATTGATTTTTTTGCCCAAAAGCGTTAGAATAATAAAGCACATCGAAGCGTGGCTCAGTTTGGTAGAGCGCTGCGTTCGGGACGCAGAGGTCGCGTGTTCGAATCACGTCGCTTCGACGATGGAAAAGCACCGGAAAGTCTAGGTTTAAGGCATCCGGTGCTTTTTTGTTTTAGAACCTCTTTTCTTTGCATAATTCGGTTTGACTTGGCAAAATAATACAAGTATAATTAATAAAAATATGTTTTTATTTTGAAAGCATGTTGCGGAACGGAGGTAGGGTTATGGAAAGTTCGAGACTACCGTTTATTTCGGTGGTGATTCCGGTGCGAAATGAGCATAAATATATACGGGCCTGTCTGGATTCGGTGTTACGGCAGGATTATCCGCGGGACAGACATGAAGTGCTGCTGGCAGTAGGTCCATCTGAAGACGATACAGAGGAAATTATCCGGGAATATGAGGAATGCTATGGTCATATCCATATGCTGAAAAATTCAAAGGGTACGATTTCCTGCGGTTTGAATATCGGCATCAAAGCGGCAAAAGGCAAGTATATTGTTCGCATGGATGCACATTCAGAATTTGCTCAGGATTATATTTCAAAATGTGTGGAATATCTGCTGAAAAGCGGCGCTGAAAATGTGGGCGGGCCAATGGTAGCAGAAGGGAAAAATCCAATTCAGCGCGCAGTGGCTGCCGCCTATCATTCGCCATTTGCCCTTGGAGGCGGAAAGCAGCATATTAAAGATTATGAGGGCTATAGCGACACGGTTTTTTTAGGAGCTTTTAAAAAATCCATAGCGGAAGAAATTGGTTTGTTTGATGAAAAATTAATTTTAAATGAGGATGATGATTTTAATTTCAGGCTTAGTGAAGCTGGTGGCAAGATTTATATATCCAGTGAAATTCACAGTATCTATTATCCACGTGATACTTATTTTGGGCTTATCAAACAATATTTTGGCTATGGGTTCTGGAAAGTCGCAGTCATAAAGAAGCATCATAAACCAGCGCGGTTGTCCCATCTTGTTCCGATGATGTTTGTTTTGTTTTTAATATTCGGAGGATTCATGAGCTGTTTCAGTCAGAGATTCCGAAAATTCTATGCTGGAGTGATGGGACTTTATACAGTAATGGATGTGGGGGTTTCTTGTACATTGAAAGCGGAGGATACTTCGGATGGATTCATGCTGCGCCTGAGGCTGATATTGATTCATTTTCTGCTGCATGTTTCCTATGGCTGCGGATTTATCGCCGGACTGATTCGTTGACAAACCTGTGTAAAAGCTTTAAAATAGAAAAGATATAATATAAATAGAAAATTCAGGAAAGAGAACCCATTATGAGTGAAAAGATATTAACGGTTGTCGTGCCGAGTTATAATGTAGAAGCTTATTTGGAAGAAACGCTGACCTCTTTTATCCATCCGGATATTATAGAAGATCTGGAGGTCCTGATTGTCAATGATGGTTCAGTGGACAGGACAGAGGAAATTGGCAAACGGTATGAGTCAGAGTATCCGGAGACATTCCGTGTCATCACAAAGGTAAACGGTGGTCATGGTTCCACCATCAACCGGGGCATTGAAGAGGCTGCCGGGAGATATTTTAAAGTCGTGGACGGCGATGACTGGGTAGATACGGAAAATTTCCGACGGTTAATTAAAATGTTAAAACGATTAGACGTGGATGTGGTCGGAAGTAATTATACAATGGTGGACCATGTGACGCGAAAACCGACGAAGCTTCAGGAATATCCTTTTGAAAAGGTGGAATATGGAAGAATCTATCATCTGGAAGACATTGTTGGCAAGACGACAGTATCAATGCATGCCATGACGATCAAGACAGAGATTCTTCGAAAGATGAGGGTGAAGATTGATGAGCATATGTTCTATGTTGACATGGAGTATATCACTTTCCCGATTCCATATGTAGATACACTGATCTTCCTTGAACCATCGGTGTATCGGTATCGACTGGGAGTACCGAATCAAAGTATGTCTATTAAGAAAATGCAGGCGAATCTGAAAAATCATCTGCATGTTTTGTTGCGTCTGGAACGCTATATGGAACATATGGACGGAAAGTTGAGCGATGCACAGAGGCAGTATATGAATGAAATCATCGGATGGATGATCGGTAGTCAGATGAAGATTTATATAAGTTTCCCTCTGGGGAGCGGTAAGCAAAAAGAGGCAATGGCGTTCGATGCTTTTATGAAGAAGCGGAACCCCGGGGCCTATCGCAGTGTAAAAAATAAAGCGGTGTGGTTCATGCGGTATACGGGATTTTTAACCTTCCCGGTGGCCGTGCTGGCGTTTAAACACCGTAGAAATTCTTATTAAAATACGTGTAAGGAGATTCTGGATATGAATCTGATGATGGAACGTTTAAATACACTTTTTCGATATAAAGATTTATTACGGGAGCTGGTGGTCCGGGACTTGAAGTTAAAGTACCGGAGAAGTTTTCTTGGTTATCTGTGGAGCATTTTAAATCCTTTACTGATCATGCTGGTCATGGTGGCCGTATTTTCCCATATGTTTCGCGCGGGGATCGAGAATTTCCCGGTATATCTGTTGTCCGGACAGGCGGTATTTGACTTTATTCGGAATTCAACGACAATGGCTATGTATTCCGTATTGGATAATGGGGCGCTGATTAAAAAAATCTATGTTCCGAAATATATTTTCACATTGTCCAAAATCACAAGTACCATGGTGGATTTTGTATTTTCTCTGGGGGCCCTGGTGCTTGTTATGATCGTGACGCGTTCAGCGTTTACACCCTATCTGCTGGCAACGCCGATTCTCGTTATTCAGGTTTACATTTTTGCCTGTGGCATGGGATTTTTCTTGTCGGCGGCAAATGTGTTTTTCAGAGATATTCAGTATATTTACGGAGCATTTCTGGTAGCATGGCAGTATATTACGCCGCTGTTTTATCCGATCGATCTGCTCCCGCAATGGCTCCGATCAATTGTTGAATGGATTAACCCGGCCTGGTATTATGTAGAACATTTCAGAGATTTGGTCCTTTATGGATGCTTCCCGACCATGCGGGTATTTGTAGGCGGTTGGATATGGGCTTTTATTATGCTGGTTTTAGGGTTGTTTGTGTTTAAGAAAACGCAGGATAAATTTATCTTATATTTATAGGAGCGCGGAAGATGGAACAGGATTATGTAGTTGACATTGAAAATTTGACGATACGGTTTAATCTGGCATCGGAAAAAATCAGTGATTTGAAAGAGTATTTTATAAAACTTATCCGGCGGGAGTTGATGTTTCAGGAATTTCTTGCGCTTCAGGATGTGAACCTGAAGGTAAAGCGGGGGGAATCCTGGGGGTTGATCGGAGTGAATGGTTCAGGAAAATCCACTCTGCTGAAATCCACCTGCGGTATATTAAAACCGTATAAGGGCAGTATTCGAATCAATGGTAACATCGCTCCGCTCATTGAGCTTGGCGCTGGCTTCGATTACAATATGACGGCGCGGGAAAATATATTTCTGAATGGTACAGTCCTTGGACACTCCCGTAAGTTTATGCAGGAGCATTTTGACGAAATTGTTGATTTTGCGGAACTGCATCAGTTTTTAGATGTACCGATCAAAAACTTTTCATCCGGTATGCAGGCCCGTTTGGGATTTGCCATTGCGACGATGGTGCGCCCGGATATTTTGGTCGTTGACGAGATTTTGTCTGTTGGTGATTATCAGTTCCAGCAGAAATGTTATGGTCGTATGCGGGAGATGTTGCAGGGCGGAACAACGCTGCTCTATGTTTCTCATGATATTGATTCAGTACGTGAACTTTGTAACCATGCCATTTGGCTGGAAAAAGGCCGGGTGCGTAAGAGCGGATTGGTCGATGAAGTCTGCGATGAATATATGCAGGTGAACAGATAGGAGGAAGAAATATGGGAAGACCAAAGGTATCAATTGTTGTGCCAATTTATAATGTTGAAAAGTATCTGCGCCAATGTCTGGATAGTGTTGTGAATCAGACATTAAAGGAGATTGAAATTATATGTGTGGATGATGGTTCTACAGATTCATCGCCAGAAATTATTCAGGAATACGTTGAAAAAGATAATAGAGTGAAGGTTATTTCAAAGCCAAACAGCGGATATGGAAATTCGATGAATCGTGGTTTTGACATGGCTGAGGGAGAATATATCGGTATTGTTGAGTCGGATGATTATGCAGAACCGAATATGTTTGAAGTATTGTATCGCATTGCCAGTAAAAATCGGTTGGATATTGTAAAATCCGGCTATTATTTTTACTATTCTATTCCGACAGAACGGAATGAAAAGATTGAAATTGTTTCAAAGGCGAGAGAAAATGTAATTTTTTGTCCAGCTACAGATTTTAAGGCGCCAATGGAAATGGTTGAGTTTTTTAATTTGAAGCCAACAATCTGGTCAGCCATTTATCGCAGAGATTTTATTCGCGAGAATAATATTCGCTTTAATGAAACGCCGGGAGCTTCTTTTCAAGATGCCAGTTTTAATTTTAAGGTAATGGCACTGGCAAAAAGGGTGCAGTTAATCCGGGATGCTTTTTTACATTATCGGCAGGATAATGAAAATTCTTCTGTAAATTCTGTGGGGAAAGTGTTCTGCGTTTGTGATGAATATGCGGAAATGCAGCGGTTTTTGGAGACTAATCCGGTGAACCGTGGAAGACTTGAGTGCGTTTGTAAACGTATAAAATATGATTCTTATATGTGGAATTTTGAGAGATTGGCACCAAAGTATAGATACATTTTTATCGAGCGTGCGGCTATGGAATTTAAAGAGGACTTTGAAAAGGGCACGATGAATCCGAAATATTTTGAGGAATATAAGTGGAAAGATGTGAAGCAGTTAGTGGAGGATCCGGTTGTGTATTATACGCGGAAAGCTTTGAATCAACCGGGTTATACATCAAAGGCTGTTCGGACGATTAAGAATTCTTATTCTTATAAAATCGGCAGATTAATTACTTTTTTCCCAAGAAAATTTCTTGGCGGGATTCAAAGTGTGAAAGATGACGGCATTGTTTATACGTTTAAGCTTGGATGTAAGAAGATTGCGAGGGGATTATCATGGTTAAAAGACCAAAAATCTCGATAATTATACCGATATACAATGTGGAAGATTATTTGAGCCGTTGTCTTGAGAGTGTGATGAACCAGACATTGTCTGACATAGAGATTATTGGCGTGAACGATGGAACAAAGGATAACTCTGTTGAAATTATGCGGGAATATATGGCGTTAGACAGCAGAATGCAATTGGTTGAAAAAGAAAACGGCGGTTTGTCATCGGCAAGAAATGCCGGATTAGCTGTGGCGACGGGAGATATGATTCTGTTTTTGGATTCGGATGATTATTTGGCATTGAATGCCTGTGAACGAATTTATGAAGAAAGATTGAATCACGGGGCGGATATCATCGTTTTTGGCTCAACGCCTTTTCCGGAGGTACCTGAGCCGGATCCGTGGACGGTATGGGCTCTCACTTGCCGGGATGTCTATTATCCTAAATTTCATCCGGATGCTTTATTCAAAGAACCGAGCGGAAACCCGTTTGCATGGAACAGAGCATTCTCAAGGGAGTTTTTAGTGCGGAATCATTTGACGTTTTCAGAAGAGGTGCTATTTGGCGAGGATCTTGTATTCATTTTTCAGGCAGCCCCATTGGCCAGAGGCATTCAGTTTATTAGTGATAAACTCCATTATTATCAATGTTTCAGACAGGGTTCTTTGATGAATAAATATAATGGGGAAAACGAACGGAAGTTATGTCAGCATGTTCGTAATATGCGTTTTATTACCGACTTCTGGTATAAAAAGGGATTTTTAAAGAAATGGAATCGGGAGTATACCCGCTGGTTTATACGCTTTATTGGATCGGATATCGTTGTGGATCGTCCGACGAATGCCAGATACTTAATCAGAGAAGTTATTAAAATTATGGATGACTATCAAATGAATGATGGACGATTGAAGATTAAAGCGCTTCAGGCGTTCTGTAAGGTGTTTGGATAGTGATCATTAAAATGGAGGAATCGGTATGAAATACGATTATTTAGTTGTAGGGGCGGGGCTGTTCGGATCGGTCTTCGCGTATGAAGCAAAGAAGCGGGGAAAGACATGCCTGGTGATCGATAAAAGGCCGCATATTGGCGGTAATGTTTATTGTGAAGAAATCGAAGGAATTAATGTGCATAAATACGGCGCGCATATTTTCCACACATCCAATAAGGCTACCTGGGAATATGTGAATCAGTTTGCAGAGTTTAATAACTATATTAACTCGCCGGTGGCAGTATATAAAGATGAATTATACAATCTGCCGTTTAATATGAATACCTTCAGTAAGATGTGGAATATCCGTACACCGCAGGAAGCCAAAGACATTATTGCAAAGCAGATTGAAGAACTTCACATTGAAGAACCGAAGAATCTGGAAGAGCAGGCATTGTCTCTTGCTGGCCGTGATGTTTACGAAAAGCTGGTCAAAGGTTATACGGAAAAGCAGTGGGGGCGTGATTGTACGGAACTGCCGGCGTTTATCATCAAGCGTCTGCCGCTGCGCTTCACATACGATAATAATTATTTCAATGACCGTTTCCAGGGAATTCCTATGGGCGGCTATACAAAAATCATTGAGAAAATGTTGGATGGCGTAGATGTAAAAACAAATACGGATTATTTTCAATTTATAAAAGAAAATCCGGATATTGCACAAAAGACGTTGTTTACCGGTATGATCGATGAATTTTATGGTTATAAGCTGGGAGCGCTGGAGTATCGCTCTGTGCGCTTTGAGACAGAGGTACTTGACTGTGATAATTATCAGGGAAATGCCGTTGTAAATTATACAGCGAGAGAAGTGCCATATACGCGGATTATCGAACACAAGCATTTTGAGTTTGGTCAGCAGGAAAAAACCGTGATCTCCAGAGAGTATTCTTCTGAGTGGAAAGTAGGTATGGAGCCGTACTATCCGGTAAATAATGACGCAAACAATGCATTGTTCGAGAAATATAAAAAATTAGCAGCAAAGGAGGATAGGGTGATATTCGGCGGCCGTCTTGGAAATTATCAGTATTATGATATGGATAAGGTTATTGAGGCGGCGCTCGAACTGGTTTCAAAGGAATTGTAAGTCTGTATAGAGGGGGCGGACGAAGGGTTATATTTTAATAAAGGGGTGAAGCCGTGGATATTCGACAATTGGAATATTTTGTGGAATTGGCTAAGACAAGAAATTTCCGAAAAGCATCGGAACATTTACATTTGTCTCAACCGGCATTGAGTAAGAGTATCCGTCTTTTAGAGACAGAATTGAAGACAGTATTGATTGAGAGAACCAATAAAAGTTTTGAATTGACGGATACGGGACAGGCGCTGTTACAGAAATCTGTATGTTTGATTGAGCAGTTTCAGGACATTTACAAGATGATCGACGACGTCCGGTTATCGAATCAAGGGGAGATTAAGATAGGCATTCCAAATATTCTTGGCTATTTATGCTATTTTGAGCTGATCTGTGAGTTCCAGAAGAAGTATCCGGGAATCAATATTTCTGTATCCGGAGAGGGCACGAAAGATATCAATGCGGCCCTGAGAGAAGAGCGCTTGGATTTGGGAATGGGCATGCTTTCGGAAAACGTTCCGATTCCCAGAGACGTACAGGTGATACCACTGACTCACGATGAAGGCGTGGCAGTGGTCCACAGGAGTAAGGCCTATGCAGCTGTGGATGCAATCAGTATCCGGGATATGAAAGACGAAAATTTCGTTCTTATGAACGAACAGTATTTGCTCTATGATGATATTATGCAATTATGCATGCAGGCGGGATTCACACCGAATGTGACGGCGAAGAGCAGCCAGTGGGATTTCCCGTTGATGATGGTCGATGCCAATCTTGGAGTTTCCATACTGCCGAGACCGTTGGTAGAAAAAAGTCCTCTGCCGGATATTAAGGCGGTAAAGATTAAAGAGGGATTCAATTGGGATGTCGGATTCTTTTGTTTGAAAAATCGCCCGAGAACGCATGCGATGAATCAATTTATAGAATTTACAAAGGAATATTTGAAAGAACATAAGGAATTTCATTATATCTACTATGCGGATACGAGTGTCGAATGGAGTGGAAATTGGGATTCTGAAGAATCCAGGATTAAAAAAAATTAAAAAGAGATGTACTAAAAGAAAACCTTCCGGTGTTCCAATCCGGAAGGTTTTGTATTGAAATGAAATATGAATGGAACAGGAGGGGACTGTGCTCTGACCATATTTCTGTTAATTTAGTTTTGAAAGCAATGATTTGTATTTTGCTGTATCTTTTATGGTGATGTAAAAAAGATACGTTTGCTTCTGCATCCGTAATAGGAATTGGGATTCTGTCAAATGGAATGTTTGATGTGGTATGCTCTAATGATGCGTCAGTCACGAAACTGGGGAGAGATGAATTTTTAACCAGTTCGTTGAAAAAGGCAGTTTTAATTCGTATACAGAAAAAAAGAAGTATCACTTTGCAAGGACGAGACTGAGTGATGCTTCTTTTTGTATTGAGGGCTTAGGTATATATCTCCAAAATGGCAACTCAGGAAGCCGGTATCCCGGACAGATGATACACCTGAAAGTACCATCTGCCGGTGGTGATTTCCCGCTAATAATATAACCTTGATTACATTATAGTCATGTAGATAAAGATTGTAAAATACATATTATTTATTGAAATAATAACTATAGGTTATAAGATGTGGAGTGAATTTTACACAGAAATTGGGCAAAACCGCATTGTTATATTGGAGCGATTGTGATAAAATTAGTATCAGGTTGACATAGCTATGTGTCGGGGGTGCAGTGAATATGGGACTTTTTAAACGAAAACAGGTGTCCCGTTTCTATTTTCTGAGAAATGATGAGTTGGTTGTTTACATAAATAATCAGGGCGCTGAACTTATGTCCGTTAAGGACGCAAAAAATAAGACAGAATATATGTGGAATGGAGATCCGGATTATTGGAATCGACGTTCGCCCTTACTGTTTCCGGTAGTCGGAGAACTGAATGGACAGACATACCGGCATAATGGTCGTGAATACCGTATGCCGCGTCATGGATTCGCCCGGGATATGATTTTCAGCAAGAGTGCTGAGACGGACGACCAGATATGGTTTGTTCTGGACTCCAATGATGTGACAAAAAAGAGTTATCCTTTTGATTTCCATCTGGCAGTACGTTACCGCCTCAGGGGACGTGTTCTTGAGGTGAAATGGGTGGTGACAAACCGGGATTCTGAGCCGATGTTATTTTCAATTGGTGGACATCCGGCGTTTCGCTGTCCGTTGGAAAAGAACCAGGCACAGACAGATTATTATATAGGTTTTGATATGGAGGGGCGTGGAAATCCCAAATATCATTCAATCAGCCGGAGAGGGCTTTATGAGCCACAGGAATATGAGCTCCCGCTGGAGCAGGGACTCTACAGATTTGACAGAGAAACGTTCACAAAGGATACGCTGATCTTTGAAAATCAGACGACTCGGGTTTATCTGATACGCCCGGATAAACGGCCATATGTTACCGTGACTTTTGCGGCGCCGTTGTTTGGCGTCTGGTCACCGCCTGGAAAGCAGGCGCCTTTTGTATGCATCGAACCCTGGTATGGGCGATGTGACAGAGAAGGTTTCTCTGGTGATCTGATTGAAAAGGACTGGATACAATGTCTCCAGCCGAATGAAATATTTGAAGCTGCCTATTTTATGGAATTTTCTTAAAAAGAGAAAAGTGGACAGTTTATAGCTGTCCACTTCCTTCTCTTTGCGGGAGATTATGCTCTGAATACGAAGGATTCGCAGTCAGTACATTCGATTTTTGTCGGATGATTTTCGTGAGTACCGACTTTAATCTGGTTTAAAGTACAATAATCTTCTGTTCCGCAGTGGTGTTTGCATTCTTTGATAGAACACTGGATACAAGCATTTTTACTCATGTTATAGACTCCTTTCAAATGTTTGATAATTGATTTATAAATCCTTGGAAGGGTTTACACGAAATAGTATGCAACATAGTTTTAATTCTATTCAGAAAAGGGAATATTAAATCTGACATGTTTTGGACTTAATATAGAAAGACAGAGAAAATGAGCAATAAGAAAAAAGTGTTAATTGTTTCAGGATGTGCCGCTGGTGTTTTGGCGGCATGTTATGTTGGCGTATCTATTTATTTTATTCAGGTATTCTATCCAAATACTTCCATCAATGGAACAGATGTGTCCAATGAGTCTCCGGAATCGGTCAAAGAAACATTGGAGCAGTCGATGATGGCTTATGAAATGAAAGTGCTGACGATTGAAGGCACAACGGAAGTCCTTTCCGGAAAAGACTTCGATTTCGATTACAATTTTGATGAAGTTGATGAGTTAAAGATAAAAGAGATGGGCTGGCTCTGGCCGGTAAAATTCTTTTCACAGACGGATTATGAAATTAAAGCTGTCTATGAATGGAATGAAGAAAAATTAAATAAAAAGATTGACGAGCTTCAGTGTATGACTCAGGAAATGACAGCCCCGGTCAATGCGTCTTTAAATGTTGATGATAATGGCGTAAATCTGGTGAAAGAGAATAAGGGCAATACGCTGAAAAAAGAGACTGTAAAAGAAGAAATCGCCAAGGCTATGGGCAGTGGAAAGTCGGAGATTTCATTGGAAGAGGCCGGATGCTATGAATTGCCAAAGATTACGACCGAGTCTCCGGAGATTCAGGATGAGCTGAAAAAGGTCGATGAATTGTGCCAGGCAGAAATAACCTATGATTTCCATGGAAATGAAGAAAAGATTGGTAAGGAGCAGATCAGAAAATGGATTCGCCGGGGTGAAAACGGAGATTTCTATGTTTCAGAAAGTGCCGCGTACGATTATCTGTGTGAGATTTCAAATAAATACGACACCATTAATTCTTACCGGGATTTTTACTCTTCCCGGGGATATTGGATTACGTTGAATCCTGGAAGCTACGGCTGGGGAACAGATGTTGACAGCGAGATTGAGTTGCTGATGGACGATATCAAGAACAAGCGGGTTACAAGCCGGGAACCAATTTATTATATGACACCATATGATTATCTGGATCCGAATTCACCCGATGATATTGGATCTACCTATATAGAGATTGATTTGTCCGGCCAGTATATGTGGTACTATAAAGATGGTGCGCTTTTTATTTCGACACCGATTACATCCGGCACGATGAGTACTGGACATGGCACGCCTTCCGGAGTCTATTATATTCATAATCGTCTTCAGAATATTGTTCTCGTCGGTGATGATTACAGACAGCCGGTAAATTTTTGGATGAAGATTGTTGGTGGTGTGGGAATTCATGATTCACTGTGGCGTTCCACTTATGGCGGCACGGAATACCTGACTTCCGGTTCTCACGGCTGCATTAATACACCGTATGATGCGGTCGAGTCAATGTTCTGGAATGTTGAAATAGGTACGCCGGTTATCATGTATTATTAGTAAAAGGGACATTGTGGACTTTGACATTCACAATGTCCTTTTTTGATGCTATACTGAGATTAAATAAAAGGACAAGCGGGGGATTTACATGGAAAGAGTCGATTTAGTGTGCCTGGGGGATAGCATTGTTTATGGATATGGCGTAAGTCCCCGGTATGCCTGGCCTTATCTGGCATCGAAGACATTGGGGATTAATATATTAAATAAAGGGGAGAATGGGGATACGGCAGATGGTATGAACGTTCGCTTTATGAAAGATGTCGTTTGGAACCATCCAAAAGATGTATTTGTCATGGCGGGAGCCAACGATATTCTTATGGGGATTCCACAGGCCCATACAAGAGAAAGTATGGATATGATTATTGGAAAGGCCCTGACAGCGGGGATTGAACCAATGGTCGGCATTCCGCTTCAGGTGGACGGCGCAATGTTGAAAGACTGCTGGTATAGTTTTTTAGGTATTGATGAGACAATGGCTCTGTTTTCTGGTTACAGAGAGTGGCTTTTGAATTACTGCGAATGTAGGAAGATCCCGTATGTGGATTTTCAGAAAAAATTCCCTGAATATCTTGCAGGAAAGGGAATAAGCCGGGCTTTTCAGGATGGCGTTCATCCAACAAGAGAAGGTTATGCGGTAATGGCAGAGATTTTCTGTGATACTTATCGGAAAATAAAGGGCGTTTGTGGATAATGGAGGTGATACGGATGCGTTTTGTGGATATCATTGAAAAAAAACGATGGAAAGAAGAGCTTACAGAGGAAGAGATCCGTTGGTGGATTCTACGCTATGTGGCCGGTGAGATTCCGGATTATCAGGTGAGTGCTCTGTTGATGGCAATTTGCTTGAATGGGATGACGGCCCGCGAAACATCGGCCTTGACAATGGCAATGATGGAGAGTGGTGAGACGATTGATCTGAGCCGGATTGAGGGTATCAAAGTAGATAAGCATTCCACAGGCGGCGTGGGAGATAAGACGACGCTGGCCCTGGGACCGATGCTGGCGGCCTGCGGTGCAAAGGTGGCAAAGATGTCAGGCAGGGGGCTCGGCTCTACCGGAGGAACACTGGACAAGCTGGAATCTATTCGAGGGTTTAATTGTTATTTGGACAAAGAGACATTCATTCGGCAGGTACAGGATATCGGAATTGCGGTCATTGGACAGACGGAAAGCCTTGTGCCGGCGGATAAAAAGCTGTATGCTCTTCGGGATGTGACCGGAACGGTGGCATCGATTCCACTTATTGCTTCCAGCATTATCTCAAAAAAACTGGCAGCGGGAGCGGAAGTGATTGAGCTGGACGTGAAGTACGGCGACGGAGCTTTTATGAAAACGGCGAAAGAAGCAGTAGAACTGGCGAGAATGATGATTTATCTGGGTGAAGCCTGCGGACGGAAGGTTCGGGCGATGATCACGGATATGAATGAACCTTTGGGGAGGGCTATCGGAAATGCGCTGGAAGTGAAGGAAGCAGTGGATACACTCCGGGGACAGGGACCGGCAGATTTTACAGAGTTGGTTTTGAGCAGCGGGGCTAATATTCTGGCGGAAGCCGGGCTGACGGCAGACAAAACGGAGGGACGCCGGAAAATGGAGGCTGTTATTGCCGATGGCAGTGCATTGAAGAAGTTAAAGCAAATGGTCAGAGCTCAGGGGGGAGATGCAGATCAGATCGAGCATCCGGAACTGCTTCCAAAAGCAGATTTTGTGACACCTGTATTTTCGAAAGAACGGGGCTATATCCGAAGGGCGAGAGCTCTGGAACTTGGACGGCTTGCCATGGAGATTGGAGCCGGACGGGAAACAAAGGAAGATGTGATCCACCCGGAAACAGGCATTGTTCTTGGCAAAAAAACCGGAGATTTTGTAAAACCGGGCGATATTCTGGCCTGGGTGCATCATCGTGGCCCACTAGAGGGAGAGTGGCTGGAACGATTATACACTGCTTTTGAAATGAGTGCTGAGCCGGTTCCTGAAAAGCAATTGATTTATAAGACGTTGTAAAACCGATGAAAGGGGTGGTTTTATGAAACAGCATGAAGTGACGCAGATACAGCCATTGCTGGATGGAAAAGGGTGTGTGAATGAGCCTGGCTGGGCGCGGAGCCTCGTATGGCAGTATGACAGAAAAAAAATTAAGGCGCCAAAATATCGGATTAAGGAATGGGATTATTATCTGATCACCAATGACCATTTTGGAGCGGCTTTTACCATTTCGGATTTAGGTTATCTGGGGATGATCAGTGTTTCCGTGCTGGATTTTGACAATACCTGGCATCATACGGAAACCGTGCTGGTCCCGCTTACAATGGGACGGCTCCGCCTCGGGAGCCATTCGGATTATGGGAATGCCAATTTCCAAAATCGTCGGGTACATTTGAAATACTCTATGGTTTTTGACCGCAGGAAGATTCAGTGCCATTTTAAGAGCTTTAAGGATGGACAGGACTTGAATGCGGAAATATGGCTGCTGCAGAAACCAGCGGAGAGTATGTGCATTGCAACACCGTGGCCAGATAAGCCGAAGGCCTTTTATTATAATCAGAAAATCAATTGTCTGCCGGCCAGCGGTTGTATCCGTCTGGGCGAAGAACAGTGGCGGTTTAAGCCGGAGGATGCCATGGGCGTTCTGGACTGGGGACGGGGCGTATGGACTTATGACAATATATGGTACTGGGGGACCGGAAGTGGCCGGATCGACGGGGTGCCGTTCGGAATTAATGTCGGTTATGGTTTCAGCGACCGTACCTCCGCCAGCGAAAATGTGATTTTTTATGACGGAAAGATCCATAAGTTATCCGATGTGACGCTGTGCATCCCTCAGGATATGGATGGTAATGAACTGTATACTGAGCGCTGGCAGATTCTTTCCTCCGACGAGCGTCTGGAAGGGGATTTTATTCCGATATTTGACCGAAGTGCCAAAACCGACATGAAGATTATTATGACAGACCAGCATCAGGTATTTGGCCGATTTACCGGGAAAGCCGTCCTGGATGACGGAAAAGTGCTGGATATTAAAGATTTTCTTTGTGCGGTAGAGGTCGTTCATAATAAATATTAATATTTAGGGCTGGACAAAATCAATTAATTTGGTATAATGGAAAAGCAGGCTACTGTGGCTCAGTCGGTAGAGCGACGCACTCGTAATGCGTAGGTCAGGGGTTCGAATCCCCTCAGTAGCTCGCTTTTTTTTACCATACCCCGCATGGCGTGACGGGATGCGCCTATGCGCAGCATCGGAAGCGGGAATTTATAGAAAATGTTTTGATGCGAGGCTATTATGGATATTCAGGTAGGGGATATTATAAAATTGAAAAAAAAGCATCCCTGTGGAAGTTTTGAATGGGAAGTCCTGCGAATTGGTGCGGATTTTCGTTTGAAGTGTGTCGGCTGCGGGCATCCTGTTATGATTTCCAGGAAACTGGTGGAAAAAAATATCAGAAATTTAAAAAGAGACTTGTAACAAGTCTTTTTTTATGTTATCATGATTAATCGTGATATGTTTTTTATTATTCCTTGCTCTCTGCGTATGACAGAGGGCCAGAAGACCAGAAGGAGGTGCAGCAGCATGAAGAAGTATGAATTATGCGTTGTTGTCACAACTAAAATCGAAGATGAGGAAAGAGCCGCAACCGTAGAAAAGGTTAAAGACATCATTACTCGTTTCGGTGGCAATGTGACAAACGTGGATGAATGGGGTAAGAGAAAGTTAGCTTACGAAATTCAGAAGATGAAAGAAGGCTTCTATTATTTCATTACTTTCGAATCTGATTCTAATTGTCCAAATGAAGTTGAACAGCGAGTTCGCATCATGGAAAATGTAATTCGGTATTTATGCATTAGACAGGACGCTTAATTTTCATTTTCAGAAAGAGGTGTAAGTCTAAATGAATAAAGTTATTTTGATGGGAAGATTAACAAGAGATCCTGAAGTACGGTATTCTCAGGGGGAACGCCCGGTAGCAGTTGCCAGATATACATTGGCGGTCAATCGGACATTTAAAAGAGCCGGAGAGCCGGATGCAGATTTCATCAACTGTGTGACATTTGGACGCAGTGCAGAATTTGCGGAAAAGTATTTCAGACAGGGTATCCGTATTGTTGTGTCCGGAAGAATCCAGACCGGCAGTTATACAAACCGTGACGGTGTTAAAGTTTATACGACAGACGTCATTGTGGAAGATCAGGAATTTGCCGAGAGCAAAGCGGCCAGTGACCAGTCCGCAGCAGCCTATGGCAGTCGGCCGGCCGCGGCAGCAGCACCGAGTGCTCCTGTAGGTGATGGTTTTATGAATATTCCGGACGGTTTGGATGAGGAATTACCTTTCAGCTAAATGTTAGATTCCGGAAATTAGAATTTGGATTAGGAGGTTAATAGTATGGCATTCGATAGAGAAAAAAGAAGCGACTCTCCAATGAAGAGACGTGGCGGACGCAGAAGAAAAAAAGTCTGCGTATATTGTGCAGATAAAAACGCTGTAATTGATTACAAGGATGTAAACAAATTAAAAAGATATATCTCTGAAAGAGGTAAGATTCTTCCTCGAAGAATCACAGGAAACTGTGCAAAACATCAGAGAGCTCTTACAGTTGCTATCAAGAGAGCAAGACATATCGCACTTATGCCTTATATCGTAGATTAATTAAGGCGCATATAATGGGAAGTTGAAGAGAGTGTCCGAAAGGATGCTCTCTTTTTGGTTTGCTGAAAACGGGAATGATTGTTAATGAAATATCAAAAAAGTGTTTGAAATGGTTCAACCAATCCTGAAAAAGTGTTTTAAGTGGTCTAACCACTTGGTGCTTTTTGACTGGTGAACCACACAAAAAAGACAAAAAGCACAAAAAATAAAATAAAAAATAGACAAAATAACTATATACTATTTTCTTAAAATTGTGAAAAAAATATTAAAAAACAAAAACATGATACATAATTAACAAAAATATTGGACAAACAGTAAAAAAAATATGCAAAATATCCAAAAAGGTATTGACGAATAAAACGGATTGTAATATTATTAACATTATGAAAGGGAACTTGCAAATAAAAAAGCAAAAGGGATTCGAAAAGGGATTCAAAAGGAGGGGTTTTATTTATGTATGCTATAATTGCTTTTATTCCTATCATTGTTACGGTTGTATTGATGGTCGGTTTTAACTGGCCGGCGAAGAGAGCACTTCCGTTGGCGTGGGCATTGGCGTTTGTGATTGGTGTTGCGGTATGGAAGATGAGTATTGCGGCCGCTGTGACACAAACGGTCATCGGTTTCCTTGAGGCGTTCGCCGTGCTGGTTATCATTTTTGGTGCTATCCTGATCATGAACACTTTATCTGCATCAGGCGCTATGGCTGCAATTAATCGCATGTTTACAGGCATTTCTTCAGATGCACGTATTCAGGCAATTATTATCGGTTTCATTTTTGGCGCGTTTATTGAAGGTGCCGCCGGGTTCGGTACACCTGCAGCGCTTGCAGCGCCGCTGCTGATCAGCGTGGGCTTCCCACCATTGGCGGCCGCTATTGTTGCTCTGATCTACAACTCCGTACCGGTATGTTATGGTGCGGTGGGTACACCGACAAACTCCGCATTTGCTGTTGTTTCTGAGTCTGTTACAAATCTTGGGCACAGTGCGGAAGGTTTTCTTTCAGAGCTGACTTTTTTCTCAGCTGTAAACATGGCCGTGGGCGCTTTTGTTATCATTACTCTCGGCATTATCATTCTTGTTACGATGTTTGGTAAAGATGCGGAACACAGAAAAGTTTCCAAAGCTTTTGAAGTTTTTCCATTTATCGTATTTGTAGCTGTTGTATTTGACGTTGTTTATCTTATAATTGCAAGATTTATCGGTCCGGAGCTTGTGTCTCTTGTAGCAGCCGTTGTTACATTGTTTGTTGTTCTTGCAACTTCTAAGAGCGGCTTCCTCATGCCAAAGAACGAATGGACTTTCGATGCGAAGGAAAATTGGGATAAGAGCTGGCTGTCCGTATCTGAAGTTTCCGAACCGGCTCAGTCGGATATGCCTCTGATGAAAGCATGGCTTCCATATTTCATTATCGGCGGTGCACTGGTTATCACTCGTGTGTGGTCCACTTTACAGCCGGACAGTTGGGCAGGTGCTATGAAGAGCTTTAAGATCACACTTCCGGTAATCAACTGGAGCTGGGCGATTCTGTGGAATCCGGGTGTTATTTTCATCATTGTTGCGCTTATTACGATTGCTTTGCATAAGATGGATGGCAAGGCTGTTAAAACGGCCTGGGCTGGTTCTCTGAATCAGGTTAAAGGCGCTGCGATCGCACTTTTGTTTGGTGTTGCGATGGTTTACATCTTCCGTAATTCTGCAAATGATAGCGTGACCGTTACATATATGATGGATGGAGCATCTAAAGGTCTTGGTTCTATGTTGACCATGATGGCTGACGGCCTTGGTTCTATTTTCAGAGGTGCATATATTATCATCGCGCCGCTGATCGGTGTTCTTGGCGCGTTCATGTCCGGTTCCAATACGGTATCGAATACACTGTTTTCCGGTCTGCAGTTTGAGACGGCAACCATGGTTGGCTTGCCGCAGGTTATTATCGTTGCACTCCAGAACAACGGTGGTGCAATCGGTAACATGGTTTGTGTAAACAACGTTGTTTCGGCTTGTGCAACTACAGGTACGATGGGTAACGAAGGTAAGATCATCCGTACAAACTTTGTTCCATGTATTGCATTCTGTATTGTTGTCGTTGTCGTATCCCTCATTGTTATGAATCTGGGATTAGTATCTGTACTCTGATGATGGGGATTAAAAAAAGATTGACGACAGGAAAAGAGTAAATTATACTATAAGAGGGCCGTCGCGCTGCGATGGCCCTTAGTTTTATGAGATAGGCAGGGGAACTTGAGATGTTTATCATTATGTATATTCTGGTTGCCGCGGGAGCGGGCGTGATGGTTTATTTTGGTTATTTGCAGGGTACAAGCCGGTTTTATATGACTCTTTTCAGCGCGGCCATCGTTTTGTACTGTCTTTATCTGGATTTTAAGAAGCGCATGGAGAAAAAAGCGGAAGAAGAAAGAAATGCACAGATAAAGAGTGGTAAAAAGAAAAGTAAAAATAACATGAATGCATCCGGACATGGAAAAAAACAGCCGAAACTGACCAGCGCTTCTAAAATAAAAGGTGGCCAGAACATCAGTATCCGGGATGCGGCGCATAAAGCAACAAAAGATAAGAACATCAGAAAATAAATAAGTATGCCCGGATGGGTATGAAAGAATAAGGCCCCAGACTGAAAAACAGACTGGGGTTTTTTTAACAATAAAATGTTAAGAAAATAACAAACAAAAAGCAAAAAAGTGTGTTTAATGGTTTGACCAATTTTGAATCAAGTTTTGAATGGTTTAACCAATTTCCAAATAGTCGTCCACATTGTATTTTTATATGTACAAAATGTACAATAAATTAGAAAGAAAACATATTCAAATTTAAAAAATATTCAAAAAAAATAAATTAAAAAAATAAAATGATACATATTTAACAAAATGAAGATAAAAAAGCGCCAATTTAATGTGCGGATTGTCTAAAAAGTGTTGACTAATCTTGAATATTGTAATATTATTAACAATATTAGAAGAATCCTGAATCTAGCAGGATTCGGACGATAAAATAAAGGCTGACAGGGTTTAAGAGAGGGAGGAAAAAACATGTATGCAATTATAGCTTTTATTCCAATCATTGTCACAATTATTGTTATGGCCGGATTTAACTGGCCGGCAAAAATCGCCCTTCCGCTGGCATGGCTTATCACAGCAGTGGTTTGTTTTGCCGCATGGAAAATGGACATCATCACGATCGCTGCTCAGACGATCGCCGGTTTCCTGAATTCCATTGATACCATCGTTATCATCTTTGGCGCGATTTTGATCATGAACACATTGAAACAGTCCGGTGGTATGGGCGTTATCAACCGTATGTTCACAAGCGTGAGTGATGACCCGCGTATTCAGGTTATTATTATCGGTTTTATGTTCGGTGCATTTATTGAAGGTGCTGCCGGTTTTGGTACACCAGCTGCTCTGGCTGCTCCGTTGTTGATTGGTTTGGGATTCCCGCCGCTTTGTGCAGCGATGTGCGCCCTGATCATGAACAGCACGCCGGTTGCCTACGGCGCTGTTGGTACACCGACAAACACCGCATTCAACATGGTTTCCAGTGAGCTGGGTGCTGCAGGTGTCACGAATACTGAAGCATGGAAATTAGGATTGACAAAATGGGTAGCTATCCCGAGTGCGATTATTTGTCCGATCATTATCTTTATCGTTGTATTTATGATGGTTAAGATGTTCGGTAAAGACAAATCAACAAAATATGCAATTGAAGTTATCCCATACATTTTATTGTCAGCGGTAGCCTTCGTTGTACCATATTTGATCTGCGCAGCTTTCCTTGGACCAGAGTTCCCGTCGTTGATCGGTGCTTTGATCGCATTGGTTATCTGTGTTGTTACAGCTAAAAAGGGTATCTTTGTTCCTAAGAGCAAGTTTGAATTCCCGGAACATTCTCAGTGGGCCGAACACTGGAAATCTACATCCGATGTTCAGGAAGATGAATCCATGAAAGTGGAAACAACTATGTCCCCTGTTATGGCATGGGTACCATATGGTATCATTGCTATCATCCTTGTAATCACACGTATTCCTCAGATTGGTATCAAAGGGATTCTTAATGTTACAACACCACCATTTGCCATCGCGATCAACTCCATCTTCGGTGTTGAAGTTGGTTTTGCATGGAAATGGGCTTGGAACCCGGGCGTACTTCCATTCATTCTTGTTGCCTTGCTGATCATTCCGTTGCATAAGATGAACGGTGAACGTGTGAAAGCTGCCTGGAAACAGACCTTCTCCATGGTTGGCGGCGCTGCCATCGCATTACTTTTTGGTATTGCCATGGTTCAGTTGTTCAAGATGTCCGGTGCACAGTTCAATAACAGCGGCATGGACAGTATGCTGATTGTTATGGCTAACGGTCTTGCAGATCTCTTTGGTACAGCTTATATTGTCGTAGCGCCTATCATCGGTGTTATCGGAGCTTTCATTTCCGGTTCAGCAACTGTTTCCTGTACACTGTTCTCCACACTTCAGTACGCAGCAGCAACTCGTCTTGGACTGGCTCCAATGCTGATCCTGGCTATGCAGGTTATGGGTGGTGCTATGGGTAACATGGTATGTGTAAACAATATCGTTTCTGCATGTGCAACTTGTGGTACGATCGGTGCCGAAGGTCGTCTGATGCGTTCCAACGTGGTTCCTTGTCTGATCTACGCCGCATTAACTATTTTGATTCTTGGCGGTTTGATTCTTTCCGGATTTAATCCGATCGCATAAGGAAGATACATAAAAAGGTCTCCGAAGTGATGCTTCGGAGACCTTCTTTATATAACAAGAGACATATCCTTTACTATTTTAATCCGAGGATTTCTTCAGCAATCCGTGCGGCATCCTCGATGCAACCCGGGCAGGAACGGAGAACTTTTCCTGTTTCAACACCCTTTAGGTCACAGCAGGCAATAGCTCCGTTTTTTTTCAGGAATTCATTAACGATAGCCGCGGAAAGCTTGTAGGTTGCCCCTTTTGAATTTGGCTGTTCCAGGTTGGCTGAACTGTTTTTAAAACCGGCCAGAAGGACGGCTCCGGTGATAGCGCCGCAGGTGCCGTGCATACCGCCCATGCCCAGACCAAAGGCTTCTCCGGCTTTAAACATGGTTTCTTCGTCAATGCCGACCAGATCGCAGAAAGCGCAGGCAACAGATTGACAGCAATTATAATTTTTATCGTGATTTTCAAGAGCTTTGGTGATTCTGTCTGACATAGTTATTTCTCCTTTGAATACATTACAGATTTTTTTATATCTTCCGCGATGGACGCGTCAGTCAGCAGGCCGATCAGTGCAGCGGCAAATTCGATGGCGGTGCCCAGACCGCGGCTTGTGATGATATGTCCGTCAATAACCGCATCATCAGTTACATGGACAGCGCCGATCAAGTCATTTTCGAAGCCCGGATAGCAGGTCGCTTTCCGGCCTTTAAGAAAGCCAAGATGTCCGAGGACCATAGGCGCGGCACATATGGCTCCGATATATTTACCCTTATCATAAAATTCCTTTAATAAAGCTTTGAGAGGTTCGCAAGCATTCAGGTTGCAGGTCCCTGGGGCTCCCCCCGGCAGAACCAGCATCTCCGTATCTGAAAAATCCGTGTCGGTAAAACAGGTATCCGCTGTGATATGAATACCATGGGCACCGGTGACTTCCAGTGTATCGCTGATGGAAACGATACGGACCGGTATGTCGGCACGGCGCATCAGGTCTACAACAGTTAAACCTTCAATTTCCTCAAGACCCGGTGCGAAAAAAATGCAAACTCGACTCATGTGGTGGCACCTTCTTTCAATCATATTTGTAATTGTTCCTATTATACTATAGATTCGTTGATTTTGAAATAGAGAAAAGTGTTTACCAGAACTTCGTAAAATGCTATAATATAGGATAAGTTGCTTTTACCTGTATTGATATAATTCAGAAAAAAGAGGTAATATAATGAGAAATGATATGGAAATCAAAGGGCGTTTGAAATGGTACCTGCGATGGCCGATTATATTGAATATCATTGTAGGGGTTATGACGTTGGGCGTTACGGTGATCGACCATAAGGCAGGCGCTCTGATGGGCGTTTTTTTTCTTGTCCATCTGATATTTTCCGTCGTTGTATCCTTTTATTCCAAGCCAGCTATTATGGAGGAATTGATTAACTTTGGTCTTCAGTTTGGTCAGGTACAAAAAAAGTTGCTTCATGAACTGGAAGTACCTTACGGAGTTCTTGATGCGACAGGAAAGTTGATGTGGGAGAACGAGGCTCTGTCAAAGCTTATTGGAAACACGGCTGTACGGAAAAATATTCTGAGTGTATTTCCTGCACTGGATCTGCAGAAAGTTTTGGAGATGGAGGAGAAGTGCTATTTAGAAATCGTCCATGAGAATCGGGTATATCGGACAGAGTTTTGTCGGATGCATGTGGAGGATTTTGCCGAGCATAATGATCTTGTTGGCTTCGATCATCCGGAAAATCTTCTGATTGCCATGTTTATGTTCGATGAGACGGATATACGGCGATATATTCGGGAAAATCAGGAGCAGAAACTGGTTGCCGGTATTATTTTTATTGACAATTTTGAAGAGGCCATGAACAGTACGGAAGAGGTCCGGCGGTCTCTGCTGGCAGCTCTGATCGAGCGAAAGATTACAAAATATATGCAGTCTTATGATGCGATTATCACTAAAGTGGAAAAAGACAGATATACATTTGTGGTAAATCATAAACATATGTCAGCCATCCAATCCAGCCGTTTTTCCATTTTGGATGAAGTTCGGGAGATTAACATAGGTAATGAAATGTCTGTCACATTGTGTATCGGTGTGGGGATGAATGCTATTTCCTATGGACAGTCCTATACGTGGGCGCAGAATGCCATTGATCTGGCTCTTGGCCGCGGCGGTGATCAGGCGGTTGTTAAAGCCGGAGATAAAATTTCCTACTATGGCGGCAAGACGAAGCAGGTGGAAAAAGGAACTCGTGTGAAAGCCCGTGTGAAGGCCCATGCTCTGAAACAGATTATCCTCGGAAAAGACCAGGTTATCATCATGGGACATAAGATTGGCGATGTAGATTCCTTTGGCTCGGCCATTGGTGTGTATCGGGCAGCGAAATCCCTGAATAAACCGGCGCATATTGTTATTAATGAAATTACGACATCCGTGCGTCCGATTATTAATAATTTTAAAAATAATCCGGATTATGAACCGGATATGTTCCTGAGAAGCAGCGAAGCGGCCGCGATCATGAATATGGAGACGGCGCTGATCGTGGTGGATGTGAATCGTCCATCCTACACGGAAGGACCGGAGCTTTTGAATCGAACGAAAACTGTGGTCATTCTGGATCATCACCGTCAGAGCAGCGAGTCTATTGAAAGTCCGGTATTGTCCTATATTGAACCCTATGCGTCATCGGCCTGCGAGATGGTTGCCGAGATTTTACAGTATATTACGGATGGCGTAAAACTGCGACCGATTGAGGCGGATGCCATGTTTGCCGGATTGATGATCGATACGAACAATTTCTCCAGTAAGACAGGGGCGCGTACCTTTGAAGCTGCCGCTTTCCTGAAAAAGAGTGGCGCGGATATTACCCGCGTCCATCTGGCTTTCAGAGACAGCATGGAAATTTACCGGGCCCGGGCGGAAGCCGTGCGCCATGCGCAAATGGAAAATAATATGGCTTATGCATCCTGTCCTGCGGAGGGACTGGAAAGTCCGACCATCGTCGGTGCACAGGTGGCCAATGAACTTTTAAATATTACAGGAATCAAAGCATCCTTTGTATTTACCCAGGTAAAAGAAACGATTTATGTCAGTGCACGTTCGATGGAGGGTCAGGATGGAATTAACGTCCAGCTTGTCATGGAACGCATCGGCGGCGGCGGTCATAGTACGATTGCCGGAGCTCAGCTTCAGAATATGACAGAAGCTCAGGGAATGGACCTTGTGAAACGGACGATAGCGGAGATGCAGAAAGAAGGAGCGATATAGATGAAAGTTATTTTATTAGAAGATGTAAAGAGCCTTGGAAAGAAAGGTGAACTTGTGGAAGTGAATGAAGGTTACGCAAGAAACTTTATTCTGAAGAAAAAACTTGGCTTGGAAGCAACGGCCAGGAATATGAATGATCTGAAACTGAAAAAGGCAAATGAAGAGAAAATTGCCAAAGAGCAGCTTGAAGCAGCGAAAGTATTTGCTGAGGAATTAAAAGAAAAAGTCGTTACGGTATCCATAAAGACCGGCGAAGGCGGACGGGTATTTGGTTCGGTTTCTACGAAGGAGATTGCCGCTGCGGCCAAGGCTCAGCTCAATCTGGATATTGACAAGAAAAAGTTGAATCTGCAGGAGCCGATTCGTATGGTGGGCACGGTCATTGTGCCTTATAAGGTACATCCGAAGGTAACAGGAGAATTGAAAGTGAAGGTTGTGGAGGCCTGATATGGCGATGGAAGAAGCGTTGATCAAGAGAATATTACCGCACAGTGATGAGGCGGAACGGGCTGTTATCGGTTCCATGCTGATGGATGCGGATGCTATTGTGACGGCTTCGGAGATGATCACCAGTGATGATTTTTACCAGAGACAGTATGGAATTCTCTTTGACGTGATGACGGAGCTGTACGGGGAAGATAAGCCGGTAGATCTGGTCACACTGCAGGAGCGGCTGAAAAATAAGGATGTGCCGCCGGAACTGACCAGTGTGGAGTTTATCAGCGGCATTTTAAACGATGTGCCGACCTCAGCTAATATAAAGCACTATGCGGAAACTGTGGCGGAAAAGGCCCTTCTTCGCCGAATGATACGGGCGAATGAGGAGATTGCCAATACTTGTTATCTCGGAAAAGAGCCTGTAGACCAGATCCTGGAGGAAACGGAAAAAAAGATTTTTGATTTACTCCAGAAAAAAAGTTCCGATGATTTTGTACCCATCCGGGATGTGGTCTTAAGTGTTATTGACAAGATTGAACTGGCGGCGAAACACAAAGGAACAGTCACCGGACTGGCTACCGGATTTTATGATCTGGACTATAAGACATCCGGTTTTCAACCGTCGGATTTAATTCTGGTGGCAGCCAGACCATCTATGGGAAAAACAGCGTTTGTTCTGAATCTGGCTCAGTACATTGCTGTGAAAAATAAAGTACCGACGGCCATATTCAGTTTGGAAATGTCGAAGGACCAGCTCGTCAACCGTTTGCTTTCTATGGAGTCAAAAGTGGATTCTCAGTTGATTCGTACAGGTAATCTGAGCGCTAATGATTGGGAAAAGCTTATTGAAAGCGCAGGCGATATAAGTAAGGCGCCTCTGATCATAGATGACACTCCTGGAATTTCCATTTCTGAGCTGCGTTCCAAGTGTCGGAAGTTTAAGCTCGAGAATGATCTGGGACTGGTCATTATCGATTATCTTCAGCTCATGAGCGGCGGCAGTAAACGGACGGATTCAAGGCAGCAGGAGATATCCGAAATTTCCCGTTCATTAAAAGCTTTAGCCAGAGAGATTAACGCACCGGTTATTGCATTGTCTCAGCTCTCACGAGCCTGTGAGACACGGCCTGACCATCGGCCTATTTTGTCCGATTTACGTGAATCCGGGGCCATAGAGCAGGATGCGGATGTGGTAATGTTCATCTACAGGGATGATTACTATAATAAAGATACGGATAAGAAAAATATTTCCGAGATTATTATTGCAAAACAGCGTAACGGACCGATTGGAACGGTAGAACTGGTATGGCTTCCGAATTACACGAAGTTTGCTAATAAATCAAAAAAATAAAATAGCGCATATTTCGGCGTATATTAAGCCGGTCACGAATAATGTGACCGGTTTTTTTGTTTTTCGAAAGACCGGTGTCGATAAGTTGTTAGGGCATAAAATTGAAATATTTTGGGGGTTTGCTATAATTTGATTGTTAGATAACGAGAAGGTTAAGTGGAGGTATTCTATGGAAGAGATGCGATACACAATATCGGATGCGGCAAAAATGGTGAAGGTTGAATCTCATGTACTTCGGTACTGGGAGGACGAACTGTCACTGGACATACCAAGGAATGAAATGGGCCATCGTTATTATACACAGCGGGAAATCGATGTATTTTGCCAAATACGGGCGTTAAAGGACAGAGGATTTCAGTTGAAAGCGATAAAAGATGTTCTTGAGATCATGTTTGAGGAAGAAAAAGAGACGAAGATTATCTCACTGAATAATGTACGGCAAAATTTTGGAGAGTCGGAAGGAAAATCTAAGAAAGTTGAAGAAAAGACTCAGAGAACAGAGGAGAAGGTTCAAAAGACTGAAGAAAAGGTGCAGAATTCGGAGGAAAAAACCGCAAAAGAAAAGGTGACGGAATTGGCAAAGGTAGAAGAAACAGAAAAACCTGTCGCTGTTACGGTAAGTCCGGCGGAGAAGATGAGTCATTTTAAATACATAATGGATGGTATCGTGTCTCAGGCGCTTCAGGCGAATAACCTGAAATTGGAAGAGTCAATTGCACGGCAGGTGACCGAACGGTTGATGCGGGAGATGGATGTTATGGAACAGGAACGGGAGCAAAGGGAGGAAATGCGTTTCAGAAAGCTGGATGAAGCCATTCGGGGAAGACAGCGGGGATATCAGGAAGCGGCTGCGGCGAAACTTCCGCCATATACGCCGACCAAAATGCATAAGAGGCATTTTAGTCTGTTCCGCAGATGAAAAAATAATTTTAAAAATACAGGGAGAGGGCGCTCGTGAGGTGGTAGATGACCGGAAGAGCGTCCTAAAAAAATAAGGTGCTTACGGAAAAACCGAAGCACCTTACTTTTTATTCTTTTAGAATTAATCAGCCTGAGAAATAGCGCCTGTAGGGCATGTTCCTGCGCAAGTACCGCAATCGATGCAGTCATCAGCTTTGATTTCGTATTTTCCATCGCCTTCAACGATAGCGCCTACTGGACATTCGCCAGCACAAGCACCACAGGAAACACAATCAGAAGAAATTACATATGCCATGATAGTTACCTCCTTATAAGTATGATAAATCAATTAGTACTTTTAAATTGTACGACCTTATTGTAATACAAAAGGCATCGGTTAGACAAGCATAACATGATAGATGAATGATATAATTTATCATTTAGCTAAATAATTGAGAATATCTGGAAAATAGGCAGGGGTGATTGAGGACTTGCAAACCTGGAGATAATGTATTATAATAAGCAATGATTAAAATTTCAGAAGGAGGACTTTGAAATGGCACAGGTAACAAAAGATACTATGATTGGCGATTTATTAAGAATCGATGCAGGTGTAGCGCCTATTTTAATGAGCATTGGGATGCATTGTCTGGGATGTCCATCTTCTCAGGGTGAAACCATCGCTGAAGCAGCAATGGTCCATGGTATTGATCCGGCAGCGTTAGTTGCAGAAATTAATAACTTCCTTGAAAAGAATAATAAATAGGATTCAATTCAATAGACGTAGAAAAACAGCGGGGAGAGATACTTCCCGCTGTTTTTACTGTTTACAGATTCGCCAGTTTTTGGATAGCCCTGTTTTTTAAAATCACTTTATAATGTTCATTATAGTAAGCCACAGATGCGTCGGTGGCCGGTACATAATCGCCGTATTCAATGGCGATATTGCAGACTTTATTGAATAGCTGCGGAGATGCCTTGCCTTTTGTGAGGATCAGGTAAAACTCGCCGGTTTTCGGATCTTTATATAAGGTGTTCGAGCTGTGATATCTGGAATAGATAGCGTCAGCATAGCGGCATACATCGTCCAATCGATGGAAACAGAAAATCTTTGTCATATTCAGATTCCCAAGGGATCGGAGGTTTTGCGGCTTGGAACCGGAAGGCAGAGGAATCTGGGATTCGTCGGAGGAAATCTCTTTGACGATCAATTCCTCACTGATCTTTTTGAATAAATCCAAAATGTCTGCCGCACTGCGGTAACCGGTCGGACTGTCGGAAGATTCATCTTCCGAATCCTCATCATCCAGAGATATATTCGTTGGTGAGAACTTTGAAAATCGAGTATCCAGCTCTTCTGGGTCCTCCACCTTTGTTACGATTAATATAATACATTCACTGGAGACAGGAATGGCTTCAATGACAAGCGGAATATCGTTCGCTTCAAATCCGACCTCTGTGGAAGCCTGAATCATCATATCGCGGAATAACCGCTTGGCTTTATCAGAACCGTAAGCAAGCTCGCTCAGCTTAATCTCACGATTTACTAAATCTTCTTTGCTCAACGTACAGCGAATCTGATTTTCATTAAGTCTCTCAATCTTCATAGAAATCACTCCTTTAATGTAGGATTGAGGTTACCTACAGTATACCTACAGCAGCGGAAACTGTAAAGAGATTAAAGTATTAAATTTTATAAAATTTTTGTCGAAGCAATGTGATTGCTGCTTAATTTTTCATTTGATATAATAAAGTATATAAGATTTCTAAGGTAATGTGCCTGACTTCCCAATTCATTTCAAAAATCTTTACTTTCCCATTATGTGAACCTTTACAATTAAAAATGCCTGGCATTATTATACTTAGCTAGTCTTATTATATGTCAAATGTGGGATATCATTACATATTTTGGGCCTGCATCTCCTTAAAAGTGGGTAAGATTTCCATTTACATTTGCCTGATAGGCTCCAATGTAGTATAATCGTAAATATAATCTGCATAGGAGTCTATCATTATGGAAAAACAAGAGATAAAGGGTTATCTGCAAAAACAGCATTCGATCGTGGGACGGATATTTTACGGCGTGGGGATTCTGACAGGGATCGCCATCATTTGCGGATTACTTTTTTGGAGAAATCCATTTATGATATCGTCCGTGGATGCTTCGGAAGAATCGGTATCCTGGCAGCCGGAGGAAACGAAGGCGTACGTTCGGGTGAATCATATGGATTTGAGATTTACAGGTTTTTATACGGTGGATACAAAAAATGAAATCAGCGGATACTATTATATCGGGTCTATTGGAGAACAGTCATGGTTTGTAGAAATTCCGGCAGAGACAGATGACGCCGGCCTTTCTCAGGCGATGCCGGACTTAACAGATATGGAATTTGTGGCCCGGGTATCGGACGACATGTCGGTGCTTGAAAAAGCAGCGGAGAGTGAAAGTATGACGACAGAAACGTATATTGAGACCTATAATATTTCTGATAGAGTTCTTTTGACTTACGATACATACCGGGAAGCAGATATCCTTTATTATGCCATTGGATTTTTAATCATGCTCGGTTGTTTTGTGGCAGGCAGATTGTTTATCCACGAGACTTAAAAACCAAAAAGGAAGGTTAGGTTGAAGCACATGAATAAGATAAGAAGAATTATGGGAATGTTGTTGATTTCTGTATGCCTCCTCGGTATTCTTGGCGGATGCGGCATAATTGACGAATTTCGATCAGAGAAAGACCTGGTAGACTATAATGCCACATATGGTGTTTCGGATGGGGAGTATACACTTACATTGAATAATTCTATGCTGGAGGCAAAGGCGATCGATGACGGCGCCGGGAATGTCTATATGGATGTAAATACGGCAAATCAGTACTATAACTCCAGAATTTACTGGGAGGAAGATGAAAATTGCGTTTTGTATGCAACACCGGAAGGCATGGCTCAGTACACACCGGATTCTACGTCTTATATAGTGGGAACAAAGACCACAACGAGCGATATTCCTGTAGTCATTAATCGAAACGGAATGCTCTATATTTCTCTTGATTTTGTGAAAGAGAATACGAAGATGGACAGTGCGGTCTTTACGGAACCGAATCGGGTAGTTACCCGAACGGAATGGGGCGAAGCTTATATGACGACGGTGACTGGAAAGAAAGCGGTCATCCGCTATCAGGGAGGTATAAAAAGCCCGGTTTTCAGAGATTTGGAACGGGGAGAAAGACTGTACGTGCTGGATGATGGCGCCGGTGATGAATGGGCCCAGGTGATTACTGAGGATGGTTATAACGGATGGGTTAGGAATGAAGATCTGGATACACCATCTATGGCAGCCCTGACCGAACCGGAATTTACGGAACCGGTGTTTACCGGCATTTCTAAAAACTATAAAATTAATCTGGCGTGGCATGGGGTGTACAGTGAATCTGCTAATGAAGAACTGGAACAGATTTTGACAGAGGTGCCTGGAATTAATACGATCAGCCCTCGTTGGTTCTATTTCCAGAATACGGACGGCGATCTGACGACACTTGGAAGTGCAGATTATGTGCATACAGCCCATGGAGCCGGAATTGAAGTTTGGGCGATGTTTACCAATGAATTTACGAACTTTGATGGGGAGATGACAGATGAGATTCTATCATCCAGAGCGAAACGCCAGCATGTACTGGAACAGCTTTCATCTTATATTGATGCATATGATCTGGATGGTGTCAACCTTGATTTTGAGATGATCGGCGAGTCGGGCGCGGATAATTATATTCAGTTTGTCCGTGAACTTTCCGAATTGTGTCGTGAAAAGCATATTGTTTTTTCTATTGATAATTATACACCGATGTACTGGCGGCATTATAATCATAAAGAAGAGGGAATTTTTGCCGATTATATCATCATTATGGGGTATGATGAACATCATTCCGGATCGGAGGTGGCGGGATCTGTTGCGTCCATGGACTTTGTGCGCCAGGGGATTGAAGATATGATCGCTATGGTGCCGAAGGAAAAGGTTATCAATGCGATTCCTCTGTATACGCGTGTATGGGCAACAGATGTCAATGGCATTGTGGAATCCTTTAATGCGGGTATGACAGAGGCGGCTGGCTATCTTGAGAGCCATGACGTGACACCAGTCTATGATGAGAGCACCGGACAGAATTACGGCGAATATACATCGGAAGTCGATGGGCGCCGCTATCAGATCTGGCTGGAGGATGAGACATCCCTCAGAGCCCGCATGCAGATGATTCAGGAATATGATCTGGCCGGTGTTGCCAGCTGGAGCATCGGATGGGAAAGCGGCCCGGAAATCTGGCAGATCATTGCCAGCTATATGAATTAAAGATATCTTGCGAAGCGTCGGCAGACGTGCTATAGTAAAAACAAGAGAACAACCGCCCACAAAAGTGGTTGACTTCGTCAATAAGTTAAGAATACCATCCTCATTCCTTGGTCAAAAGTTTAGAGGGTGGTTTTCTTGTATTCTAAAACGTTAGTGACAAATCATGTAAATGAAAGTCAGCAATGCTAAAAGGAACATGCCAAAGGCCATCAGGTCTTTAGAAAGTATATTTCAGTAAACTTCCGGCTGCACAAAAAAAGCCGCTGATATGTTCAGAAAAAGCGTTTCAAGCTTTTGAGGAACATATCAGCGGCGCCTTTTACTCGTGTCTCAAGGCATCAATCGGATTAAGGTTTGCTGCTTTAATGGAAGGCAGCAGACCGAAGAGAATACCAATGGCCATGGAGAAAAGCACAGAGAATATAATAGCCGGCACGCTGATCGCGGATGGGGTTTGTGAAATTCTGGAAATTACCTGAGCCATGACAATACCGGCCGCGACACCGATAATACCGCCAAGGCTGGTCAATACGGCAGCTTCGGTCAAAAACTGGGCGAGAATCCGGCGCTTTCTTGCACCAATCGCTTTCTTTAAACCAATTTCTCTTGTGCGTTCAGTAACGGATACAAGCATGATGTTCATAACGCCGATACCGCCGACAAGAAGAGAGATACTGGCAATCCATATTAACTGTTGATTTGTAGCTGCGCTTAATTCCTGGAGGCTTTTTGCCTGTTCCAAAAGGTCGGAAGCCTTATATTTGATATCCGAGGAGGTGACATAACTGTTCAGCAGATCGGCACATTTGCGTCCTGCGCTGCTCATTTCATCCGTGCTGGCAGCCCGGATGATAAGGTTCTGCGGTTCATCGTAACTGTAAGGAATTGACCAGGATGCATCTGGAATAAAGATGATGCCGCCGTCGCTGCCTGCGGCCATATAGTTATAATAATCTTCCATCGAATTGATGACCGGCTTAAAGGTGTTGGACTTTTCACAGACACCGATAACTGTAAAAGGTTCCCCCTGAATTTCAATGGTCTGGTCAATTGGCTCATTGCCGCCAAATAGGGAATTATAAGCCGCCGAATCTAAAATAGCTACTTTTCGGAAGCTTTTGTAGTCTTTATCGACAAAGCCGCGCCCTTTCTGTATCTGGTATCCACAGGTAGAAAAGTACTGCTCGTCGATACCGTAGATTTTGCCGCCGTTTAAAGAGGTATTATGATAGTAAATGCCCTCGGCGTAATTTCTGTTCAAGTAAAGAGATGCCTTTTCCACACCGTCAATTTCCAGAATACTTTCACGGATTTCATCAGTGATGATGGGAACCCCCTGAGGCAGTCCATTGTAGGCGGCCTCATATTCCCAATCATTCTGATATAATTTTATTTCTACTGTATTATTTCCGGCGCCGACCAGATTCTGTTTAATCTGCTCGTTGGTTCCCTTGATCGTGGAGACAATGGAAATAATGGCTGCAATACCGATGATAATACCAAGCATCGTAAGGAAGGAACGCATCTTGTGAGACCAGATTCCCTGGATGGAAAGTCTTATATTTTCAAGCATATGGGAATCCTCCTTTAATAATAGGAAGGAGATTCAACTTCTTCAGTTTTAACTCCCTCTTTTACATTTTTTCCATATGGAAATGCAATTAAATCTTCCGTGGTGAGACCACTTTTGATTTCCTGATAGTAACCGTACATGACAGCTCCTGCTTCAATCACCTGTTTTTTCAGCCGCCCCTTTTCATCTGCAATAAAAACATAGTGCTCGCCGTTATCTTCCCGGACGTAGGCTTTTGGAATATATAACTTGGAATCAGTGCCGCTTCCGTCAGAAGAAATATTAATGCTGACCGACTGGTTATTTTTAAATCCGCTGGTTTCACTTAAGAAAGCGGTAAAGGGATAATTTGACGTATTCGGATTGGTGCCGTAGGAGGATGCATTATCGGATACAGGATAGTCGGAGATAGACGTAATCTCAGCTTCGGCCATCATGCCCGTTTCCATATTAGTGACAGAAATACGCTGTCCTACGGCGATTTCTTCCCGTTTTAATTCATTGACTGTACCCTTTAGATAGAATCCGTCCTGACTGGATACTGAAATAAACGGAGTGTTGGCATCAACGCCTGTGTTCGGATCGCCAACCGATTTAATCTGTCCGTTGACGGTACTCAGAATCGTTCCCTCCGCGATTTCTTTGCGCATCTTTTCATATTTGAGAACGGCTTCTTTCCGGTCAATATTTAAGGTGGTCAATTCATGTTTCTTTTTTGTCAATTGGCGGTCACGCTCTTCAGCGGTAATTCCATCATATGGATTCACTTCACTTTCGCCAGCGGAAGTGATATCGGAAATTTGAGTGTTGTAGTTATACATAAATTCTTCCAGAGTCATTTCATAAAAATCTTCCGGGATATCAAAATTATAGCCGTCCAGATAAATACGTTTTCCGATGGATGGGATCTGCAAAAATACAACCAGAGGTTCACCGATCTTACGGCCGGTGTCCATATCCAGACCTTTGATCCGGTATAGAAAATCGGGAGTAATAATGGTTTCCGGTGCGCATTTTACGGTATAGATATTCTGGGTATCATCTTTTAAAAATAAAATCGTCTGGCGGTCCAGCCGATAAACGATCGCATCCGGGTCTGCGGGAATCGTACCCGGGGATGAAAGCAGCTGATGTTCATCAGCTTTTTTTGAAATCTCCGGAAGCCCCTCCCCATTCGAATTTCCAGGGGTGCCGTAGCCGATGGCGGCTGTTTCAAGAAAATGGATGTCCCGGTTTGCAGCCTGTATCTGCAGGTCGATATTATCAATGGCAAGAGCCTGCATTTCCAAATCCAGAGTTGCCAACGTGTTATCCATGATCATCAGCGGTGTTCCGACGGAAACCGTATCACCTTCGTTGACGAGAATTTCCTGAATGACCTGATTTTCTGTGATATAAACATCCTGGGTCAGGTCCGTGGTCACTATGCCGTAAGAGGAATTATCTTCCCACATTGGAACGGAAACGGCTGAGACCGGAGAAACTTCTACCCGAGTATTCGCATTCTTATAAATACGATAGCCTCCGATGTTGATACTGATGACAGCGACAGCAGCGGCCAGACTAATTGTCAGAATCAGTGGTTTTTTCATAAGCCAGAGCCTCCCTCCCTGTGAGAATACCATCACGGATGATTGCCTGGCGTTTGGCATGGGAGGCAATCTCCGCATCGTGAGTGATCATAATGATCGTAATACCTTCATCATTGAGCTTCTGGAAGAGCTCCATGACCTGTTCACCGGAGCTGCTGTCCAGTGCACCTGTGGGCTCGTCGGCGAGGAGAATCGTCGGATGATTGACGATGGCTCTGGCGATAGCCACACGTTGCTGTTGTCCGCCGGAAAGCTGTGTCGGTTTAAAATGAAGGCGGTCGCCAAGACCGACTCTTTCCAGGGCCTCAGTAGCCCGTTCAATGCGTTCCTTCTTGGAGATACCGGCATAAATCAGCGGCAGGTAGACATTTTCCAGAGCTGTCTGTTTCGGAAGCAGATGGAAACTCTGGAATACAAAGCCGATATTGTATAGCCGGGTGTCGGAGAGTTCATTATCCGAATAGGTCAGCACATCTTTTCCGTTCAGATGATAAGAACCGGATGTTGGCTTGTCCAGACAGCCAATGATATTCATCAGAGTTGTCTTGCCGGAACCAGAAGGACCCATGATCGCCAGATATTCACCTTCTTCAACAGAAAGGGAAATATCTTTCAGAATATGGACGGACATCTTACCCTGTATATAATCCTTATAAACATGTTCTAATTCAAGTATCATTCAACCATTCCCTCCATATTGTCGGAAATACCCATATCGGAGTCTTCCTGAGAGCCGGCATTGACACATGGCATACCTTCAGTCAGTGTATCTTCTGGAAAAGCGATGGCATCTTCCGGTGTGAGCCCTGAAGTGATTTCGTATTCGTCCATCTCTTCGTCATGTTCGCCAGTAGTTATCTGACGTTTTTCCAGTTTGTCATTCTTTCCGCAGACCCATACATAGGCGTCGTTTCCGTCAATGATCAGGTAGTAAGCCGGAAGCCACAGATCTTCTTTGGCCCCGGCCTGCCCAAAGTCCGGCTCCATAAACACATGCTGTCCGAGCATGAGGGCTGCCTCGTCGTTCAGTTCCACATAAAAATTATAGGAAGAGGAGGACGTGTTCGTGTCACTGCCGGATGAATACATATTGTTCTGGCTGCTGACCGGATTTTCCGTGTCTATCTCAGTCACTGTGCCCCGCCAGGTGAGATTTTCATCGATTCTTGAATGAACGAGCATTTCCTGTCCTGTGGAGATGGCATACATATTCTGTTCATTGATCGTTCCTTTAATGCGATATTCATTATTCGAAAGAATGGTCATATAGGAAGTATCATTGTCATATCCGTAGGATGCCTGAGAACCGTCGTTGATAGATTTTACAACTCCGTCAATTTCGCTGGTGATCGTGGAATTTTCCAGGGATTTGCGAATCTGCTCAATTTCAACACCTTTGCTCTTCTGATTATACTCGGCTCGTTTCACATCGTTTTGGGCAGTCAGGATCTGAGTCGTATAGGAAAATGCTTCACTTTCCGGGGCTTTGGCCTTTTCATTCTGAAGCGTTTCAATCTGGTTATAGAGGGTGGAAATTTCTGTGGTGATTCGTTCCAGCTCCAGTTCGGCTTCGCTTAACTTCATTTGAATTTCATCCGTATCGTAAGAAAAAAGCGGTGCGCCTTTGGTTACCGTATCGCCCTCCTTCACGAAAACCTCCTTAACATTTTTATCAGAGGCCTTTTGGATTTTGATGGTCTTCTGAGGCTCAACAACACCGGCATAGCGGTTTACCGTACCGATGGATGTGTTGGTCAGCATGGACACCGGAGTCGTATAAGCAACCACACCGTCGGCAGGGGATGAAGATTTCCTGAAAACCAAAAACCAGATGCCGATGAGAAGAACCAGAACAATTGCTGCACCGGCCGAAACAAAGATAATCTTTTTCTTTTTAGTCATGTTTTTTCCTCCAATAAAAAGTGTATACAATATAACCATTATACCATAAATCCCACAGCATCAGTGGAAAATACTGCTAAAAGGGAAAATTTAAGATTTACGAAAGAAAATCTAAGGAATTAAAATTGAAGAGTTGACAGTAGAAAAAATATATAATATGATATAGAGTGCAAAAAACGAAGATGGAGACAGTAACTTTATAGGAAGTTTCCCAGAGAGTCCGGGATGGTGGAAGCCGGATATCAGTAGTATAAAGTCGAAGATCACTCCGGAGTTGCAAACTGAAAGTCTCAAAGGCCTGTAGGGGAGACGGTATCCCGCCGTTATCGGGAGGACATATGAAGGGTATGTTGCACAGGTGGTATAATGATAGTTTTTTCAGGGCTTTCATCCTTTGCGGATGGAAGCCCTTTGCTATGAGTACTTGCGAACTGAAGGAATATAAAAGGAGGAATTATGGTGTACGAAAAAGTTTCTACGAATATGAATTTTGTGGAAAGAGAAAAGAAAGTAGAAAAATTCTGGCAGGAAAATGACATTTTCAAAAAGAGTATCGAATCCCGGAAGAATGCTCCGGAATATACGTTTTACGATGGACCGCCGACGGCTAATGGAAAACCCCATATTGGTCACGTGCTGACCCGTGTCATTAAAGATATGATTCCGCGTTATAAGACGATGAAGGGCTATCAGGTGCCAAGAAAGGCCGGATGGGATACCCATGGTCTGCCTGTGGAACTGGAAGTTGAAAAGATGCTCGGTCTGGATGGAAAAGAGCAGATTGAGGAATATGGTCTGATTCCATTTATCGATAAATGCAAAGAAAGCGTGTGGAAATACAAAGGCATGTGGGAGGACTTTTCCGGCACTGTAGGTTTCTGGGCCGACATGGAGCACCCTTATGTTACCTATCATGACGATTACATCGAATCTGAATGGTGGGCACTGAAACAGATATGGGAAAAAGGCCTGCTGTACAAGGGCTTTAAGGTTGTTCCTTACTGCCCGCGCTGTGGGACTCCGTTGTCTGCTCAGGAAGTGGCTCAGGGCTATAAGGACGTTAAGGAACGTTCGGCAATCGTGCGTTTCAAAGTTGTCGGTGAAGATGCCTATATTCTGGCATGGACAACAACCCCTTGGACATTGCCTTCCAACGTGGCTCTTTGTGTGAATGCGGATGAGGACTATGCCAAGGTCAAAGCTGCTGACGGCTATACTTATTATATGGCAGAAGCGCTGCTGGATACAGTGCTTGGCAAATTAAAAACAGAAGATGCTCCGGCTTATGAAGTTCTGGAAACTTTCAAAGGTAAAGCTCTCGAATATAAAGAATATGAACCGCTTTATGAGGCAGCGGCAAAAATTGCTGAAAAACAGCATAAAAAAGCCTTCTATGTACTGTGTGATGAATACGTTACATTGACCGACGGTACAGGTGTTGTGCATCAGGCTCCGGCTTTCGGTGAAGATGACGCCCGTGTTGGCCGTAAGTATGACATGCCGTTTGTACAGCTTGTTGATGCCAAAGGTAACATGACAGAGGATACGCCATTTGCAGGAAAATTTGTAAAGAAAGCAGACCCACTGGTACTTGAAGATCTGAAAAGCCGTGGACTTCTTTTCGACGCACCGAAGTTTGAACACAGCTATCCGCATTGCTGGCGCTGTGATACTCCGCTGATCTATTATGCAAGAGAATCCTGGTTTATCAAGATGACGGCAGTGAAAGATGATTTGATCCGCAATAATAATACGATCAACTGGATTCCGCAGAGTATCGGCAAAGGCCGTTTCGGTGACTGGCTTGAAAATGTTCAGGACTGGGGGATCAGTCGTAACCGTTACTGGGGAACTCCATTAAATATCTGGGAATGTGAATGCGGCCATCAACATTCCATTGGAAGTCGTCAGGAACTTTTCGAGATGAGTGGCAATGAAGCAGCGAAAACCGTAGAATTCCACCGTCCGTATATCGATGAGATTACCATTACCTGTCCAAAGTGCGGAAAACCGATGAAACGTGTACCGGAAGTGATCGACTGCTGGTTTGATTCCGGTTCCATGCCATTTGCACAGCATCACTATCCATTTGAAAATGAGGATGTGTTCAAGGCCCAGTTCCCGGCGGATTTCATTTCCGAAGCGGTAGACCAGACCCGTGGATGGTTTTATTCTCTGCTGGCGATCTCGACGTTGCTTTTCAATGAAGCGCCGTATAAAAATGTTATCGTTCTCGGACATGTTCAGGATGAAAATGGCCAGAAGATGAGTAAGTCCAAGGGAAATGCGGTAGATCCGTTCGAAGCATTGGAGACCTATGGGGCTGATGCGATTCGCTGGTATTTCTATGTAAATTCCGCACCATGGCTGCCAAACCGTTTCCATGGAAAAGCGGTTGTGGAAGGACAGCGTAAATTCATGGGTACATTGTGGAATACTTACGCATTTTTTGTCCTGTATGCGAATATTGATAAGTTTGATGCTACAGAATATACATTGGACTATGAAAAATTATCTGTTATGGATAAATGGCTTCTGTCCAAACTGAATACACTGATTAAAGAAGTGGATGATGATCTTGGAAATTACCGGATTCCGGATGCAGGACGTGCACTTCAGGAATTTGTGGATGATATGAGTAACTGGTATGTTCGCCGGAGCCGTGAGCGGTTCTGGGCAAAGGGTATGCCGCAGGATAAGATCAATGCCTACATGACATTGTATACAGCACTTGTTACGGTGGTTAAGGTGGCTGCACCGATGATTCCGTTTATGTCTGAAGATATTTATCAGAACCTGGTTCGCAGTGTGGATAAGACAGCTCCCGAAAGTATTCATTTGTGTGATTTCCCGCAAGAAAACGAAGATTTTATCGATCACGAACTGGAAGCCAATATGGATCTGGTACTTCAGATTGTTGTGGCTGGCCGTGCCTGCCGTAACACAGCCAACATTAAAAACCGTCAGCCAATCGGTCAGATGTATGTCAAAGCGGATTTTGAGCTTCCGGAATTCTATCAGGAAATCGTGGAAGATGAGCTGAATGTAAAGAAGATGGCTTTTGCCCAGGATGTGAGCGCTTTTACATCTTATACATTTAAGCCTCAGCTTCGTACCGTTGGTCCGAAATATGGAAAACTTCTTGGCGGCATCAAACAGTATCTGAGCAGTGTGGACGGCAATAAGGCGATGGCAGAACTGAAAGAAAACGGACAGCTTACCTTTGAGGTCAATGGGGAGAGTGTTGTACTTCTGGAAGAGGATTTGTTAATTGACTCTGCTCAGACGGAAGGCTATGTATCTGTAACAGACAAAAATGTTACGGTTGTTCTGGACACTCAGCTGACGGAGGAACTGATTGAAGAAGGTTTCGTGCGTGAGATTATCTCCAAGGTTCAGACAATGCGTAAAGAAGCTGATTTCGAGGTCACAGACCACATTGTTCTTTCTATGGAAGGTAATGAAAAGCTGAAAGCTATTACAGAAAAGAATGCGGACAGCGTGAAGAAAGATGTCCTTGCTGAAGCAGTCGCTTTCGGAAGCACAGATGGTTATGTAAAAGAATGGAATATTAATGGTGAGACAGTAACACTGGGTGTTAAGAAAGCCTGAAAATACAGGATAATGGAGGGAATCTTATTGGAAACGAATACAGAAACAGTAGTAAAGAACCCGACAGCAATTGGTTTTGACAAAGAAGTTTTTAAGAAAAATGTGTTAGATAATTTAAAATCTCTGTTCCGTAAGACGATGGAGACAGCAAGTCAACAGGAAATTTTTCAGGCAGTGGCTTTTGAAGTAAAGGACCTGATCATTGACCGGTGGCTTGCAACGCAGAAAGCCTATAAGGAACAGGATGCAAAATATGTGTATTACTTGTCCATGGAGTTTTTGATGGGCCGGGCCCTTGGCAACAATCTCATCAATCTGTGCTGCTATGATGAAGTGGCAGAGGTCCTTGAGGAACTTGGACTGGATATCAATGTTATCGAGGACCAGGAGCCGGACGCCGCTCTGGGCAATGGCGGCCTGGGACGTCTGGCGGCCTGTTTCATCGAGTCCTTATCCACATTGAACTATCCGGTGTACGGCTGTGGTATCCGTTATAAATACGGCATGTTCAAGCAGGAAATTCATGACGGATATCAGGTGGAAGTGCCGGATAACTGGCTGGAAAACGGAAATCCATTTGAGATTAAGCGTCCGGAATATACTCAGACGGTTAAATTCGGCGGTTATGTCCGGATTGAGTGGGATGCGGAACGTCAGAGAAACCGTTTTATCCATGACGGATATCAGGCAGTCAATGCCGTACCATACGATATTCCGGTTGTCGGTTACGGCAATAATGTGGTCAATGTACTGCGAATCTGGGATGCACAGCCCATTCAGGAATTTAACCTGGCATCCTTTGATAAAGGCGATTATCTTCAGGCGGTAGAGCAGGAGAATCTGGCGAAAAACATTGTTGACGTGCTTTATCCAAACGATAACCATTACAGTGGCAAAGAACTTCGATTGAAACAGCAGTATTTCTTCGTATCTGCCAGTGTTCAGCAGGCCATCAGAAAATATAAAGAAACCCATTCAGACCTGCATAAACTGCCGGAAAAAGTATGTTTCCAGTTGAACGATACCCATCCGACGGTCACCGTGCCGGAATTAATGCGTATCCTTCTTGATGAGGAAGGTATGGAATGGGATGAAGCATGGGATATTACAACAAAATGCTGCGCTTATACAAACCATACGATCATGGCAGAAGCTCTGGAAAAATGGCCGGTAGATTTATTTATGCGTCTCCTTCCAAGAATTTATCAGATCGTGCAGGAGATCAATCGTCGCTTCCTCATCGAGGTAGAGGAACGTTATCCGAATCAGTATAATAAGATTCGAAGCATGGCGATTCTTTATGAGGGCCAGGTCCGCATGGCGAATATGGCGATCGTGGCAGGCTTTTCTGTCAATGGTGTAGCCCGCCTGCATACAGAGATTCTTGAAAAGCGTGAACTGAGAGATTTCTATGAGATGATGCCTGAAAAATTCAATAACAAAACAAATGGTATTACTCAGAGACGTTTCCTGCTTCATGGCAATCCGCTGCTGGCCTCCTGGGTGACAGAAAAAATCGGAACCGATAAGTGGATTACGGATTTACCGTTGATCAAAGGTCTGGAAGCTTATGCGGACGACACAAAAGCACAGCAGGAATTTATGGATATTAAATATAAAAATAAACTTCGTCTGGCTAAATATATTAAAGAGCATAATCATATCGATGTGGACCCGAATTCTATTTACGATGTTCAGGTAAAACGTCTGCATGAATATAAACGTCAGTTACTGAATATTTTGCATGTTATGTATTTGTATAATCAGATGAAAGCGAATCCGCAGATGGATTTCTATCCGACCACATTTATTTTTGGTGCAAAAGCAGCAGCCGGATATAAGCGGGCTAAAGAAACCATTAAGCTGATCAACTCCGTAGCGGATGTGGTAAATAACGATCCGGATATCCGCGGACGGATTAAGGTCGTGTTCATCGAAAATTATCGGGTTTCCAATGCGGAAATTATCTTTGCTGCCAGTGATGTGTCTGAGCAGATTTCTACTGCAAGTAAGGAAGCTTCCGGTACGGGCAACATGAAGTTCATGTTAAATGGTGCAGTGACGTTGGGAACAATGGATGGTGCCAATGTGGAAATCGTTGAAGAAGTCGGTGCAGAAAATGCTTTCATTTTCGGCATGTCCTCCGAGGAAGTTATGGCTTATGAGGCGAACGGCGGTTATCATCCGGAAGAGATTTACCGGAATGACCCGGATATCCACAGAATACTCGACCAGTTGGTGGATGGCACCTTCAGTCACGGTGACCGGGAAATGTTCCGGGAGATTTACAATTCCTTCCTTGCGCCTTCTTATGGTCGGGCAGACCAGTATTTTATACTGAAAGATTTCCGTTCTTATGCGGAAGCCCGGGAACGGGTAAATAAAGCTTACCAGGATAAAGCGCGTTGGGCGAAGATGGCAATGCTCAATACAGCCAATTCCGGCAAGTTTACATCGGACAGAACGATTGAGGAATATGTCAGAGATATCTGGCATCTGAAAAAAGTTCAGGTAACATTATAATAAAAATGCCTGCTGTCAAAAGCCTGAAACGCTTTTTACAGCAGGCGTTTTTTGCAGGTTCTTCCCGATATTTGCCTGGTTAATGGGAAAATTCAGTCAGAGGAAAAATGAGACGGATGATGAGGCAGCCATCGTGATAACCGGCGTCGATACGGCCGTGCATTTCTTCGGTCAGGGCTTTGGCAATGGAAAGCCCCAGACCAGTGGCCTGGCTTCCGCTGGAGACGGTATAAAAACGGTCAAACAGGTGTCCGACCTGAATCGAATCCAGACCGGCCGCCTCATTTTTAAATTGGAGGACACCATCAGTGTCCAGAGAAATACAGAAGCCGCCATCACTGTATTTCACAGCATTGCTGAGAATATTTGAAAGGATTCGGGACAGAGCGGAAGCATTCAGCCGGCATATGACGTCTGATTCGGGAAGATGAATTTGGGGCTCAATCCCGGCATTTTTAAAAGCGCCATAATAGGCGGCAAGGCTTTCTTCCAGAGCACGTTTGAGGGAGATATTTTCTCTCGCCGCATAGTTATCCACAGACATGATCACGGAATAGCGAAACAATTCTTCGGCCAGTTCTTTCAGAGCCCGGACTCTTCCACTGATCACGGAGAGATATTCACGGACGGTATCTGAAGTTTCTTCTCTTGCCAGCAAATCCATATAACCGCAGATAGCAGTCAGAGGCGTGCGCAAATCGTGAGAAATACTGGATACGGCGCTTTTTAATTCAGAATCCCCCAGAGCATAGCGTATGTGTTCTTTACGGAGCAGTTTTAGCTGCCGGTCCATATCGGCAGCTAAAGCCCGCATTTTTTTGTCGGAAGTGGAAATATCAATACCTACATTGGTATCGTTTCTGAGACGTGCGGCAAATTCGGTCCGCAATTCGTCTGCTCCGTGGTGTATAGAGCGTATTTTGATAAGACATATGGTCAGTCCAATACCCAACAGGATACATAGTATTATAAAGAAATTTAGAATCATAAAAATGCCTCTTGATTATTTGATATCCTTTTTATTGAAAACAAAAAGTCCGAACAAATTAGTCACAGCAATGATAATGATGGAATAAACTCCAAGTCGGTAAGGATGAAGAACCTCAAGATTTGCAATCTGGGCGCACTGGCCGCTCGGGAGAAAATCCATGAAAAACTGATAAATCTGGCGTTTGATTCCGGTGAGATACATTGGATTCGGCATCTGTTCAAAAGAAAAGTTTCCATTAACGGAGACAGCGGCGTCGATGATTTCCGGCTGAGACAGCGAGGAATAGAGATAGACGCTTGCAAAGAACAGGACGACCGAGATCAGTATACAGATCATGACTGTATGGGATTTGCTGGAGCATAACATGCCGATCATGTTATAGACAGAGGCATAGGCAATGCATACCAGAAGGGTATCTGCAATCAATAGGGTCATGCCATTTAAGGCCATTTCCGGCGTTCCAAACAGGGGGACACCGATAGCAAGGTTTACGATGATTCCCCAAACAGAGAGAATAACACCAACCAGCGCGCAGGTAATAAAATTAGACAGATAAATATGCTGCCGGCTGTGTCCCACCAGAATTTTATTCCGTATCGTTCCGTCGTTATAATCGGTTCCGATAAAGAGACTGATGATAACAGAAAGAATAATCCCGATAATGATAAGGAAGGAAAACAGCATGCCGTCCAGGGCGAGTTTTTCATTATATTTTGTCATAACTTCATAACTGGAAAACAGCATGAAGGCATTCCATACAAGGATGAAGGCCAGACTGAGGCAAAAGGAGAGGGAACATCTTATGCGGATAAAGTTGGAAACCAGTAATTTACTCATAATCCTCACCTCCTACAAGACGGATATAATAGCTTTCCAGACTCTCGTCTTTTTCATTAATGGTAATAATTTTACAGTCTTCTTCGGCAAGCTTCACGGTCATATCCGTAATATCTGTGTGACCGTAAATATCTGCCTGTGTATCCGAGATGATTTTGTAGTCCAGTTTTTCTTTATCCAGAAATCGAATCAAAGCCCGTATATCGGAAACTTCAATATGCATACACTTACGGCAGGCGGCTTCCAGTTCTTCAGCGCTGATTTCCCGGACAATATGTCCTTTTTCGATAAAACCATAATGAGTAGCCAGCCTGGATAGTTCATCCAGTATATGGCTGGAAATCAGGAAAGTTATCTGATGCTCCTGATTTAGTTTTAAAATTAATTCACGGATTTCAATGATTCCCTGTGGGTCCAGACCGTTGATGGGTTCATCCAGAACAAGAAAATCCGGGTCTCCTGCCAGCGCAATGGCAATACCGAGACGTTGGCGCATTCCAAGGGAAAAGTTTTTTGCTTTTTTTCGTCCGGCATGGCCGAGACCGACAAGATTGAGAAGTTCGTCAATGCCTTCAAAAGAAGGTTTGCCTAAAATGATATATTGGTGTTTCAGATTTTCTTCGGCGGTCATATTAAGATAAATGGATGGGGTTTCGACAACAGCACCCATACGGCGTCTGGCATCATGCAGGCTTTTCGAAGTATTTTTCTTTCCATAAAGTGTATATTCCCCCTCGGAGGGCGATTGAAGTCCGCAGATGAGACGAATCAGGGTTGTTTTACCGGCACCGTTTTTTCCGACGAATCCATAGATAGCGCCCTTTGGAACCTTCATATTGAGATGGTCCAGGGCTTTAAAATGGCCATAATGTTTTGAGAGGGCCTGAGTTGTCAGTACATATTCCATGGGATAGCCTCCTTTTATTTGATAGGACCATTTTAAGTGAGAAACGTTAAGAGAGCGGTAAAGAAAAACGTAAATAAAAAGTAAATAAAGATTAAAGGTCATCTTCCCTTAATTTAAAACCGATACCCCAGACGGCTTCAATATAGTCTTTGCCGTTAATGCTCCGAAGCTTTTTTCGAAGGTTGCTGATATGAACTTTTAAGGAGCTTTCCATGCAGTCCGGCGTGTCCATGGCAATCTTGTCCAGCATGACCGATTTTGTGATCACCTGAGACGGATTTTGCATCAAAAGCTTTAGAATGGCAAATTCTGTTTTGGTCAGATGGACATTATTAGAAGAGACTGAAACCCTGTGACTGTCCGGGTCCAGAAGAATCTCATCAAAGGTCAGCATCTCTCCGGGGTGAAGGCCGGGGCGGCGGCGCAATTGAACAGTGATCCGTGCGAGGAGTTCCTCCATCTCAAAAGGCTTGGTGAGATAATCGACGGCACCACCGAGTAAAACGTTGACTTTATTTTGGATATCTACTTTGGCGCTGATGACGATGACAGGAACCTTTTGGATTTTTGTCAGAACCTTTTCTCCGGAACAGCCCGGAAGCATCAGGTCGAGCAGAATCAGGTCCGGCTGAGTCTGTTCAAATAACATAAGAGCTTCCGTTCCCGAATAGGCGCGGATGACTGAATATCCGGCCCGGGTCAGAACTTCTTCCAACATATTTCCTATATAACAATCATCATCTACAATAGCTATCGTATACATATATTCACCTGCTTTATTTTTGCCAAGTGCTTTCATTTTATCATGGGAACCGGGGAAAACCAAGGAGCGAGGGAAGGAATTAAGAAACTTGCAAGAATTGCCGTGGGCAAGAACCAGAACTTATGCGCCAGATTGTGGCTTTTGTCGAACGAAAAAGAGGGATTTTAGTTTCGCCGGGGGATATAATAGTACAAAAAGAAAGGGGGATGAGGCAGATGACAGAACATGAATTTTTGTTAGAAATATCAAATATAATTGACATAAAACTGGCTCCTTTAAAAAAGGATATTCAAGCGGTAAAATTTCATATTGAGCAGGATGTGAAACCCAATATCCGAATCCTTTCGCAGAATTATCTGCCGGCCGCCCAGCGGTACGCGTCGGCAACAAACCAGGTGGAATCGGTCGGGCAGGATGTTGAGCTGCTCAAAAGGATTGTTGCCGGGCATAGTGAAAAGCTGGATGCAATATCTGCCTGATCAGATAAAGAAGATAAGTATCATACAGAAAATAACCAGAAACAAAACCAGTGGGTAGACAATCTGAAAAGGCGGTACAAATCCGGCTTTTTCCCCCCGACGCATCCGATTGATATTTTGCAGAGCCATAAAAGAAGTCGCTGAAAAAATGAACATGGCTGCCGTTTCCAGCACATAGATAAGGGTGTGTTTATTTGTGGCATCGAAACGACACAGGAGCATGCCGATATTTATAAGAGCCATGAGCAGGGCGAATATGGAAAGAAAGCGAAGCAGTCGGCACCAGCGGTTTTCCATAGCATAGAGAGAGTCGAGGTCCGTATATATTTTTGTATCTTCCTCTGAAAGTCCCTGGACATATGGGCGGCGGAAATAGTGCCAGCCGTTAAAAGTAGAGTTTACATATTCCCAACCCGCATCCTGAAAACATTCAATGTAACGGCTTTTGTCGGATATCTTAGGACAATAGTCTAATTGGTAAATGTAGCGAATAGAGTTGTCTTTACGAAAAACAGAATGAAAACATCCGCCTTTGACCAGCTGCAGACCGTTTTTTGAAGCTTCATTCAGATCATTCTCTTCACGTTTATATTCCCATACGGCATAAAATTTATGACTGGTGATAGTGTCTTTCATGTTAGTTGCCCTCCTTAATTACTTTTTCTGAAATTTCTACCAGGTGTTTCAGACGCCGGATTTCCTGTTCCAGAATATCCCGGCCTGAATCGGTTAATTCATAGAGCCGCTTGCGTTTATCTTCGGGATTATCGCTGAAGGTTTCACGAATCCATCCCTTCTTCATCATATTTTCCGTCGCACCGTACATGGTACCGGAACCGATTTTTACATTTCCCTGTGAAAGTTCTGCGGTTTTCTGCATAATGCCATAGCCGTGCATGGGGGTATGGTAAAGGCAGAGAAGAATATAAAAATAACTTTCAGTGAGAGGTTCATTTTTTCTGGACATGTTCATCCTCCTGTAGTGTATATATGTCGATTGACGATATATCATCTTTAAATATATCGCATCACGATATATATCGTCTGTCAACATATTTTCCTGCTTTTTATTATTCAGAGGATATGATATACTGAAAAAAGTGATAGGTATGAACCCGGAGGATGTGAAAAATGTATCAGAAGGACAAAATAAATGAAATATATCGTCAGATTGCTCATATTGGAAAGCAGTTTGGAGTAGAAAAGATTGTGCTTTTTGGGTCAAGAGCCAGAGGGACAAATCAGGAAAAAAGCGATATCGATCTGGCTGTATATGGATGTGAAAAGTTTTTCGATTTTCAGGCAGAAGTAGAAGAAAAGGTATGGACACTGCTTCGTTTTGATATGGTGGATATGAACAGAGAAAGTATTTCAGAGGAATTACTTGATGAAATCAATAGAGATGGAGTTATCTTATATGAAAAAATTTGATAATTATGTAAGACAGTTAAATGTTTTGAAGAAAGCCTATGATGAAGACATGGATAATGAATTTATTATCAGTGGTATTATTGATAAATTTTCTCTTCAATTTGAATTGGGCTGGAAAGTGTTAAAAGAACTTTTGGTGTATGAAGGTGAAAGCAGAGCAAAGACGGGTTCTCCGAGGGAGATTTTAAAAGCGTCTTACGCATATTTTGGCTTCTTGGATGAAGATGTCTGGCTTTCGATGCTTCGGGATAGAAATGATACCAGTCATATTTATAATGGTAATCAGGCAAAAGAACTTGCACGAATGATATTGGACAGATATATTCCGGCATTTATTGATTTAAAGGTGAAAATAGAAGAAAAATACGAAGATGTTTTAAATGAGCTATAGAACAATCCCTCAGTCATGGATAGGTATTCCGGTGACTAAGGGATTGTTTTGTTATAATGTCACGAAAGTTGGTTCGTGCCCGGTATATTTTAAAAATTTGTCATAGATATCCGAAGTCCTGATCTGCAGGCTGGAGGTGTTGACACAAGGATGGCATCCCATATACTCACGGTTCAGAGCTTCGGTGTCAATGAGCAGACGGACGTTGTGCTCTGTGTCATTCATCAGTCCAAGAATGCTGACAGAGCCGGGATGGATATCCAGATATCTGACCATGAATTCTTCCTCTGCGAAGGAGAGCCGCGCCGTGCCGATCTGTCTGGAAAGGACGGCTGTGCGGAACTTTTTGTGGTGGGGAAGAAGAAGCAGATAAAATTTGGTTTTCTGTGTATTGCGTAAAAACAGGTTTTTACAGTGGTCGATATCTAAGAGGGCGTCGATGCCGTCACAATCTTCCATCGTCATAGCGGCTCCGTGGTCAAGCCGCCGGAAAGGGATATTTAATTGTTCCAGCAGGCGGTAAGTGCGGAGTTCACGCTCCTGGCGTCCTTCGGTATCGGCTGGAGCCCCGTCGTAAACGGTAGTGTCGATAATGATGGACATAACAGACCTTCTTTCGTTAAATATGAAGAATTGCACCGGCAATTTTGAAATACATCATCAGGGATAATGCGTCAACAATGGTCGTGATAAAAGGACTGGCCATGACCGCCGGGTCAAAACCGAGACGTTTGGCTAAGACCGGCAGAGAACAGCCGACCAGTTTGGCAAATACAACGGTAACGATCAGTGTCAGGCAGACAACAGCAGCAATAGTGACGGTCACCCGGTCAATGACGAGCAGTTTTACAAAGTTGGCAACGGCCAGAGTAGCGCCAATCAAAATGCCGACCAATAATTCTTTAAGTAAAATTTTCAGCGTATCCGAATAGTCGATCTCATTCAGGGAAAGACCGCGGATAATGGATACGGAAGCCTGGCTTCCGGCATTGCCGCCTGTGTCCATAAGCATCGGAATAAAAGCGGTCAAAACCACATAAGAAGCTAATGCTGCCTCATAGTGGGAGATGATCCGTCCGGTAAATGTGGCGGATATCATCAAAATCAAAAGCCAGGGGATACGTTTTTTCCATGTTTCCAGCACGCCGGTCTTCATGTAAGGCTTATCTGTTGGTGTAATGGCTGCCATCTTTTCAATATCCTCAGTGGCTTCCTGCTGTAAGATATCTACGATATCATCGACCGTGATAATACCGACAAGGCGACCTTCGCTGTCGACTACGGGGATTGACGTAAAGTCGTATTTCTGAAAAAGTTGGGCAACTTCTTCCTGGTCTGTCTGAGTGTTTACGGAGATGACATGGTCTTCCATGATATTACTCATCTTTTCTACCGGGTCACTCAAAAGCAGACGGCGCAGGGAAATAGCGCCGAGCAAACGGCGGTGCGGATTCAGGATATAACATGTATTGATCGTCTCTTTATCAATTCCTTCCATACGGATTTTGCGGAGAGACTGTTCCACGGTATAGGATTCCTTCAAATCCATGAACTCCACAGTCATAATACTTCCGGCAGAGTCATCCGGGTATTGGAGAAGATGGTTGATATCCCGGCGCGTTTCCGGGTCGGCATTGGCTAAAAGTTTTTTCACCACATTGGCCGGCATTTCGTCAATCAGAGCTGCCGCATCATCGGCGTTCAAATTATCCAGAATATGGCCGGCTTCCTTGTCAGACAGGGCAACGATGATGTCCTGTTCAAGTTCAATGGGGAGATAGGAAAATACGTCGGCTGCCAGAGATTTTGGCAGTAGTCGAAAAATTTTATTTCGCTCGTCTTTTGGAAATTCCTCAATCAGTACGGCAATATCTACCGGATTCATCTCGGCAATTTCCCGGCGAGCTTCAATGTACAGCTTGTTTTCTAATAATTCATTAATCTTATTAAACATCGCCATTCTCCTTTTCGGTATGTAGTTTTTACAAAATCAGAGGGCTCGGGCCCGGGAACGTCAAGAAAATTTTCTATATGATGTTTCATAAAAACCACCTGCCTTTCGGAAAAATGTCATTAATTAGTATAACACAAAAAAACAAAATGAACAGTCCCACCATTGTTTTTTTGCCAATTAACCGATATAATGATGTGGGATGTGATAGAAATGAAAATAACAAAAGTTTTATTAAAAGATGTGGGAGAAAGACTTTTTTTCTCCTATCCGGAACATACCGTTTTAGAGAATGTTGATTTCAGGATCGGTCTTTCAGTAAGTCAGCTGGATGAAAATAAAAAACTTTATTTCGGAAGTGATCGTGTATCAAGTTGCCATATTATGCTCGACGGTCGGGCAGAGGCAGTGAATTGCGAATCCGGAAAACAGACGTTTGAGATTGGACAGACTTTTTCCTGTGAGGAGCAGGAAAGTCTGGAATTAACCGGAACTGGCCGGGTTTTTAATATGTTTATGGCCGGTGGTGTCCGAGGTTTTATTCGAAAGATGATACTTGATAAAGAGAAGAAAATGCGTGTGGGGGAAGCGATGGGCGCTTGCGTGATGGCATTTTTAGGATTTGATACCGGATTCCGGATGGAATGGAATGGTGAGGAATGCTCTTGTGAGGCAGGAAGTGGGATTGTTATTGAGATCGATAAAAAGGAATTTGTCAGCCTGAATTTTATTCCGGAAAAAACCAACATGCCGATAGCCTGTGTTACGGGAGTATTGCTGAACGATCATGATTTTGGAAAATTTGTCGGCGTGCATTTTCTGGAACGGGGCGAAGGAACATGTAAAGCCCGGTTGGATATTCGCCCGGAGCATATGAATCCGATCGGAACAGTGCATGGCGGTTGCCTGTTCACACTGGCGGATGCAGTCTGTGGCATCGCGGCTTCTTCTCTGGGAGGCATTTGTACAACGGTCAACAGTAATATCCAGTTTTTAAATGCGGCCTTCTGGCCGAAATATCTGATTGCGGAAGCTGTGCCGAAAAAGCTGGGGAAAAAAATTCGGACTTTTTTGGTGGAAATCCGGGATGATAAAGAGATGCTGATTTGTACGGTTGATATGGTATTTTACAGTCTGCAGCAGTGACCGGGATGGGCGTTTTGAACGGAACAGGGTGTTGCGGAGCTGGAATGCTTGTGTTAAAATGGGCCTGACTATAAGAAATCAGATATGGAGGGAGAGACAATGAGCGATTTGAGTTTTATGATCACTACAGATACATGCTGTGACTTGCCAAAAAGTTACATTCAAGAGCATGGGCTTGATGTAGTTACATTATATTACAATATGAAAGGCGTTGCTTACGGCAAGGAGATAGAACTGGAAGTTAAAGAATTTTATGACATGATGCGGGGCGGGGAGATGCCGACGACTATGGCGGCCAATCCGGAAGAACTGCATGAAATGTTTGAAAAATATTTGAAGGAAGGAAAGGATATCCTGCATTTGGCCTTTTCTTCGGAATTGAGCAGCAGCTATAATAACGCGGCGGTCGTTGCCAGTGAATTAAATGAACAGTATACAGAAAATAAAGTGATCGTCATAGATACGTTGTCGGCATCACTGGGTCAGGGACTGGTCGTTCATAAAGCTGTGCAGCTTCGCAAAGAAGGCAAAACCATTGAAGAGACGGCAGCCTGGGTTGAAGAAAATAAGCTGCATTTCTGCCATCAGTTTACGGTAGATGACCTCAATCATTTGTATCGGGGCGGAAGAGTTTCAAAGCTGACGGCTGTGGCCGGAACATTGATTCATGTAAAACCAATTCTTCATGTCAGTGATGAAGGCCGATTGATTCCAATCGGAAAAGTGCGTGGGCGAAAGAAGTCACTGAATGCCCTTGTAGATAATATGGAGCGGACCATCGGCAGCTATCGGGATAAGAATGACATCGTATTTATCAGTCATGGGGATGCGCCGGAAGAGGCAGAATATGTAGCCGGTCTGGTTAAAGAACGATTCGGTATTGAAAACTTTCTGATCAGTCCGGTAAGCCCGACGATCGGCGCCCATTCCGGACCGGGGACCATTGCACTGTTCTATATGGGAGACCGTAGATAATCCGTCAGGCTATGTAATTCACAGTGACCCGGAATACATACCCATCCGGGCATACCGTATGTCAGATGCTTCGCATGGGTGTAAAATAAGGCTGCCAGAAACACGTTTTAGTATGTTTCTGGCAGCTTTTTTAATCGACGCCCCGGAGAAAGACACGGGGAATATATTCTTTCATGAGTGCCTGTATAGCCATCAGTTCATCCTTCGAATAGCTGGAGAAAATCGGCATAATGACATCTTCAGAAGCAACATAAGATTGAATATAGTAAGCCATGGAGCCTTCCAGCCAGCGGGCGATTTCGTACATATCGTCAATGGAATGAAGTTCACGGACAACGGTTGTACGGAATTCATAGTCCAGGCCGCTGTCACGAATTAAATCTACAGACAGTTTGATCCGGGTCAGGTCGAAATCCGTCCGTCCGACGGTTTTTGCATATTTTTCCTGACTGTTTTTAATATCCATGGCGATATAATCGACAAGGCCTTCTTTAAATAAATGGTCAAGCTGAATCGGGTCATAGCCGTTGGTGTCCAGCTTGACAAGATATCCCATACTTTTTATATCATAAAGTAATTCCCTTAAGTCCGGCTGAAACGTCGGTTCACCGCCGGTGACACATACGCCGTCCAATACACCGCGGCGTTTCTCAAGAAAGGCGTAAACCTCTTCCAAAGGAATATTCGGAAGCTGAGACGCCTTGGTGACGAGAGAGCCATTATGACAGAAAGGACATTTAAACTGGCAATTGCCGACAAATAATGTGGCGGCCACATGTCCGGGATAGTCTAATAAAGTTGTTTTTGCAAGTCCTTTGATTTCCATGCGTATACCCTCTTCAAATTTTAAATCATTTGTTTTCTTTTTATTCTAGCATAAAACGAAAGTGGGTACAATGAAATTAAATTTGAATTATTGAAAAAAGTGTAGTAATATACTCACTAAGTAAGTTTTGTAGGACGGAGGTCGAAACAATGGATCGTTTTATCATACACAACCTGTTTGGCATTGAAGGATTTAATATTGCCTGGTATGGCGTTATTATCGGATTCGGCATGGTTCTGGCAACCTGCATCGCAGCCTGGCGTGCTCAGAAAGCCGGATATAAATCTGATTTGATCATTGATTTTGTATTATTTGCTGTGCCGATCGCCATTATTTGTGCACGTATATATTATGTGACTTTTGAGTGGGAATATTACAGTCAGGATTTAAGCCGGATTTTTGCCATTCGCGAAGGCGGTCTGGCCATTTACGGCGGCGTTATTGGCGGTGTGGTCACGGCAATCGTGTTTTGTAAAATTCAGAAGTTTCCGTTTTTAAAGCTGATGGACTTTGCTATGCCAAGTCTGCTGCTGGGACAGATTATCGGCAGATGGGGAAATTTTACCAACCAGGAGGCTTTTGGAAATCTGATCACGAATCCGGACTTGCAGTTTTTCCCGTATGGTGTATTTATTGATGATCTTCAGGAATGGCATCAGGCTACATTTTTTTATGAAAGTGCAGCAAATCTGGTCCTTTTTATCATTATGATGATCGTGGCACGGCGAGTCAAAAAGGATGGGTGGATGACCGTGCTTTACCTGGTTGGCTATGGCGCCATACGGTGTTTCATTGAAGGATTGCGGACAGACAGTTTGTATCTGATTCCGGGAGTCCGGGTGTCCCAGGTGTTGTCTGCTGTTTTGATCGGTGTTGGCCTGGGGATTGCCTGGGGGATTCATTCGGGACGTTTGCGTTCTAAAATCTATGAAGGAAAGTATTTGTTAGATAATGCGCAGAAGAATGGGGAATAATTCATGACACAGGACGAGAAATATATGAAAGAAGCCATAAAGCAGGCGAAGAAGGCGGCTGCCATCGAGGAAGTCCCTATTGGCTGTGTGATTGTTTGCGAAGATAAGATTATCGCCAGAGGCTATAACAAACGGAATTTGAAGAAAAATACCCTGGCTCATGCGGAGATTATCGCCATGAATAAGGCCAGTAAAGTTATCGGGGACTGGCGGCTGGAAGGCTGTACGATGTATGTGACATTGGAACCCTGTCCGATGTGTGCCGGGGCCATTGTGCAGGCCCGGATTCCGCGGGTTGTCATAGGGTCAATGAACCCGAAAGCAGGATGTGCGGGTTCGGTTTTAAATGTTTTGCAAACAGAAGGCTTTAATCATCAGGTGGAACTGGAGACGGGGGTACTGGGTATGGAATGTTCAGAGATGCTCAGTAGTTTTTTCAGGGAACTGCGGAAACTCAAAAAAGCTCGAAAAAAGCAGGCAGACCAGTCCTTGACAGAAAAATAAAAACAAGATATACTGGGTGATGCGACAATGTTATAACCTTTCCGTGCAGCCGGGGAGATAGCGGTGCCTTGTACCTGCAATCCGCTACAGCAGGGGTGATGTCCTGTCTGAGGGTCATATCCTGTGGAGCTGCCCTGTATAAGTGGCGTTGAAGCCTGGGTCTTGCGCAACAGAAACCCGTGAACCGTGTCAGGTCAGGAATGGAGCAGCACTAAGCGGGATCTTTTGTGTGCCGCGAGGGTGCCTGGGCTGAGTTAACTGTACAGGTAACGTCTGTGGGAGTGATTCGAAGCAGGATGCACGGATTTTAAATGAATTAAAAAAGTTCTCGTTTTATGACGGGAGCTTTTCTTTTTTCGGAAGGATATTGCATTTATTTCTTCTTTCATTTATGATAAGAAGTGTGTTTTGCCGGAGAGTGGAGAACCGGGCTTAACAGAAAGGAAGCGAAAAAGCTATGAGAAGAATTGGTATGTTGACAAGCGGCGGCGACTGTCAGGCGTTAAATGCGACGATGCGCGGTGTTGCAAAGGTTCTTTATAATAAACTGGATGATGTGGAAATTCTGGGTTTCATGGATGGATATCGTGGATTAATGCATAATGACTACCGGGTGATGAGGCCCTCAGATTTTTCAGGGATATTGACGATGGGAGGAACGATCTTAGGTTCTTCGCGTCAGCCTTTTAAAAAAATGCGTGTCATTGAAGCAGATGGTTTGGACAAGGTAGCGGCTATGAAGAAAACCTACCGGGAACTGGGATTGGAATGCCTGGTTATTTTAGGCGGTAATGGCTCACAGAAAACAGCCAATCTTCTGATGGAAGAGGGAATGAATGTGGTTTCACTGCCAAAGACCATCGATAATGATATTTACGGTACGGATATGACCTTTGGTTTCCAGAGTGCGGCAGATATTGCGACGAATGCGATTGACTGTATTCATACCACTGCTGCTTCCCATGGACGGGTGTTTATTGTGGAAGTCATGGGTCATAAAGTCGGTTGGCTGACACTCCATGCAGGTATTGCGGGTGGTGCGGATATCATCCTTCTTCCGGAGATTCCTTATGATCTGGACTGTGTGTTGGCGGCTATTGAACGCCGTCATAAGGCAGGAAAACGTTTCTCGATTCTGGCGGTTGCCGAAGGGGCAATCTCCAAAGAAGATGCACAGCTCAGCAAAAAAGAATATAATAAAAAGATTGCCAGTAGTCCGTATCCGTCCATTTCTTATGAGCTTGGAGCAAAGATCGAAGAGGCTATCGGACGGGAAGTGCGGATCACCGTCCCGGGACATACGCAGCGCGGCGGCGGACCGGACCCCTATGACCGGTTTATTTCATCACGACTTGGCGCGGCGGCGGGGCGTCTGGTCGTAGAACGTAAATATGGCCGTATGGTTGCCTTTGATGGCTTTGAGGTCGTGAATGTATCGCTTAACAGCGTAGCCGGAAAACTAAAATATGTGGACCCGAAGGGAGCCGCTATCCAGGAAGCTAAGGATATGGGCATCTGTTTCGGTGATGAATAGAAAATAGAACAGGGAGTGGAAAACATGTCCTATCAGGCGCTCTATCGAAAGTGGCGTCCCCAGAATTTTGAGGATGTTAAAGGACAGGAGCATATCGTTACAACATTAAAAAATCAAATACGTCTCGGGCGCATCGGACATGCCTATCTGTTCTGTGGTACCCGGGGAACAGGAAAGACGACGGTGGCTAAGATATTTGCCAGGGCGGTGAACTGTGAGCATCCGGTGGACGGGAGCCCCTGTGGCGAGTGTGCCATGTGCCGGGCAATTCAGAGTCAGGCGTCAATGAATGTCATCGAGATTGATGCAGCTTCCAACAACGGTGTGGATAATATCCGTGAGATTCGGGACGAGGTGGAGTACTCTCCGACAGAGGGAAGATTCAAAGTGTACATCATTGATGAGGTGCACATGCTTTCCATCGGTGCTTTTAACGCTTTGTTAAAAACTCTGGAAGAACCGCCGGAATATGTTATTTTTATTCTGGCAACGACGGAAGCGCATAAAATTCCGGTAACCATCCTTTCACGCTGTCAGCGCTATGATTTTCACAGAATTACGATCGATACCATCGCAGACCGTCTGAGAGAACTGGCCGATAAAGAAGCAATGGATGTGGAGGATAAAGCGCTGCGTTATATTGCCAGGGCAGCGGATGGCTCCATGCGAGATGCCCTGAGCCTGTTAGATCAATGTGTGGCTTTTTATCTGAATGAGCGTCTGACTTACGATCATGTTCTGGAGATTCTCGGGGCGGTGGATACCAGTGTTTTCAGCCGGCTTTTGCGCTGCGTGATGGGTCAGGATGTGGCCGGAGCGCTGAAATTGGTGGAAGAGGTCGTTATTCAGGGCCGGGAACTGAATCAGTTTGTTACAGATTTTACATGGTATCTGAGAAATCTCATGCTGGTCCAGAGCTCAGACCAGCTTGAGGATGTCTTAGATATGTCGTCAGAAAATCTGGCAGCTTTAAAAGAAGAGGCGGTGCAGATAAAGCAGGCCGTACTGATGCGTTATATCCGCATTTTTTCTGATTTGACGAATCAGCTCCGCTATTCAACTCAAAAAAGAGTTTTGGTTGAACTTGCCATAGTGAAATTGTGCAGGCCTCAGATGGAAAATAATTATGAATCCATCCTGAATCGGCTGGCTGTACTGGAAGACATGGTGGAGCGGGGCGTGGCTGCGGCCCCTGTGAGAGCAATCGCGGTGGAGATGGATGAAAAGGTGACGGAACCGGTCGAAGAAAGTCTGCCGCCGGCCCAGGCGAAGGATGTAGAGGCTGTGGTGGCCCAGTGGGGGAAAATTATCAGCGGTCTTGAGACAAGCACAATGATGATGCTGAAATCTGCCATGGTGAGTGCGGGGCCGGATAATCAGATTATTTTAGGCTTTCATGATGATATGAAGAAAGGCTATTTTGATGCAGAGACGCACCGGGAAGCTGTGGAAAAGGCGGTCAGCGAGCATATTGGCAAGGAAGTTCATATTGTGTCCAGACTTTTAGAGAAGGGCAGAGCAGGAGAAGCTTTGTTCATAAATCCGAATAAAATTCATTTAGAGCATGTAGAATTTATTGATGAAGATCAATTTTAAAATAATTGAAGGAGGAGCATAAAATGGCAAAAAGAGGTGGATTTCCGGGCGGGATGCCGGGAAATATGAATAATTTAATGAAACAGGCACAGAAGATGCAGAAACAGATGGAGGAAGCGTCCAAAGCTCTTGAAGAAACAGAAGCAGAAGCTACAGCCGGCGGCGGCGCGGTGACAGTGAAGGTTTCGGGTAAAAAAGAGATTTTGTCCGTAAAAATCCAGGAAGAAGTTGTTGATCCGGATGACATCGAGATGTTGGAGGATTTGATTGTTGCTGCTACCAACGAAGCACTGCGCAAAATTGATGAAATATCTCAGGCGTCCATGGCGAAAGTTACCGGAGGCCTTGGAGGATTTGGAGGCTTTGGATTTTAATGGCATATTACAGCAGTCAGATTACACGTCTGATTGAAGAATTATCAAAATTGCCGGGAATTGGTTCAAAATCAGCTCAGAGGCTGGCGTTCCATATTATCAACATGCCAAAAGATCAGGCAGCTGGTCTGGCTTCGGCGATTGTGGATGCCAGAGAAAATATCCGTTACTGCAGTCAGTGTTTTAATCTGACTGACAGTAAGTTGTGTCCAATCTGTCGCAATGAAAAGCGGAATAAAAAGGTGATCATGGTGGTGGAGACACCGAGAGACCTGGCAGCCTATGAGAAAACCGGGAAATATGAAGGGGTTTATCATGTGCTGCATGGAGCTATCTCGCCGATGCTCGGCATCGGACCCAATGATATCCGCCTTAAGGAGCTGATGCTCCGCCTCCAGGGGGATGTGGATGAGGTGATCATTGCCACAAATTCCAGTCTGGAAGGGGAGACGACAGCCATGTACATCAGTAAATTAATCAAACCGACCGGAATCAAGGTCAGCCGGATTGCCAGCGGTGTTCCCGTTGGCGGGGATTTGGAATACATCGATGAGGTCACTTTGCTTCGGGCATTGGAGGGCAGGGTAGAGCTTTAAGATGCCCTGACTGATGCAGCGGCTGAAACGGGCCATTTGATGGCCGGCTGCCGGAGCAAAAATATCCTGAAAGACACCAGTAATCTGCAGATGACCGATTGGGGGCAGCTTTTTGCCGACACCTTTTCCAGGATGAAGGGGCCCTTTTTTCAAAAGAACATAACCGGACTGGGTGGAATTGCCCAGAGCGGCATCAATGGCTATAATAAATGGCTTTTGATGCCGTTTTTTAATTTCACGGCATGTATCCTGAAAATTCAGGGCATGGACGGGAGCGTCCAGAGTGCCGTAGATGTCCGCCGGAACGGAGTTGCCGGAAGCGGGGACAACAGACAATATTGAACCGATGACCGGACCGAGACAGTCACCAAGAATGGACGGGGTGCCAATACAAACAAACACAAGGGGACGATTTTTTTTATTATATTGCCGGAGCATGGAAGCCAGACAATTTGAAAAAGACTGAGAAGCATCCGGAAAATCCGGGTGAATCCAATACATGATGAAAACTCCTTTTTTCCCTGAGTCTGTACAAATATATGCCATTTTATTCCGTTTGTATGTAAAACATGGAATGCAGTTTTTTGACAGGAGGAAATTTCCTGATGTTTTGGGGCGAAAAGGGAAGACAATTTGTAAATTTGAAGTGACAGCTTTCGCCAGATAAATCGGAAGGAATATGATACTCTGTCTATGTTCCGAAGAGCGATTCAGGGAAGGTGAGGTAATGGTTGAAGTAATGAGTCAGTCAAACAGTCAGGAAAAACTCAAATTACCGAAGAATATCCGACAGATTGGTCTACCAGAAGAGAAAAAAAAGATTTACGTGGAAGATTATGTGGTAACCTATATGAATCAGTTGGCATCGGAATACCCAAACCGTCAGAGTGCGGCGGTGCTTTTAGGGTTCCACACAAAGCAGGATGATATACGTCTGACCTTTATCCATGGCGCCATAGGGATTCCGGCGGCGAAGGTGGAAGAGGATCAGGTATCTTTTTGTACGGACCTCTGGGAAGATATTTACGGAACGATGCGGAAATATTTCCATGATTGCGAAATTGTGGGATGGTTTCTGACGCGTCCGGGAAAATCTTTGGGTATCAATGAAAAAATAACGAAAATTCATGTCGACCAATTTCCGGGGAGAGAAAAAACATTATTTTTAATGGACCCTCTGGACCGGGAGGATGCTTTCTTTCTTTATGAAGGCGGAAAGCTGGTGCGCCAGCACGGATATTATATTTATTATGAACGCAATGAAGACATGCAGAATTACATGGTGGAAAATAGAAAAGGGCACGGCAGCGAGGAGCTTCTGGAAGCGGCCAATCTGAAAAAAACCACAAATATCCGCCGGCGTTCGGAAAAGGTAAAGCCGGTTGAAAATAAACATCGGGGAAGGAATGTGGCGGCGACGATGGCAGCGGCCGCGGCCGTTGTAGTTCTCGGAGTGACATTAGTAAATCGGTTTTATATGCCGAATCGGGCAAAAACAGTGAACGGCAGTGTAACCGATGAGACAGTGAATGTTCAGGTTGTGGAAGGTGCAGTTACAGCGAATAACAGTGCAGGAATGACAGAAGAAAGTACTTCCGAAACTTTTGCAGGAGGGGCGGAACAGAACCCTGTGAATGAAGTGGTGACGGAGGATGATACGGGTGAAAACGGCACGACATCCGAATCGGCAAAGACAACAAATGTGACCACCTCTAAACGGTATACGGTTCGAAAGGGTGACACTCTGGCGAATATTTCCTTAAGTCTTTACAATGATCGGGATTACGTGGATACCATTTGCGAAATCAATGATATTGAAGATCCGGATGTAATTTATGAGGGAATGGTTTTAGAACTGCCATAAAAAAAGTAGTGCTATTTTTTAAAAAATGCGTTATACTGTCTCTTACGGAGGTTAAAAAGTAATTCAGAATGGAAAAAATACGTACTTATTGGAAAAATCTATGGAATAGAGTACTTCATCGTGCAGAGCCGGACGAAGCCCATCTGTCAGAAGAATATGAATCACAAGAGACCCCAAAGGGAATCAGACACCGGCTCCGTCAGGCGCAATGCTGGATCAAAGAACATAAAAAATCCTTTGCCATAGGTGTAGCGGCAGCCGTGCTGCTGTTTGGCTGCGCGTTCTGGTTTTTCTTGCGGACGTATCATAATTATGAAGTGGTGGATTCCATGGAACGAAAGACTGATACGTCTGCAAATTATTATTTTCGGGAAGATGGTGTGGTCTGTTATAGTAAAGATGGTATTTCCTTTACAGATAATAATGGCCAAGTGATATGGAATCAGGTGTTTGGCATGGCAGCGCCAAAGATGAGTACCTGTGGTGACTATATGGCTATTGGTGATGTGGGTGCCAACAGTGTATACATCTTTAACGGTACCGGGCTGGAGGGGCGGATTGCACTGGAAAAACCAGTGCAGGATATCAGGGTAAGCCAGCAGGGGGTTATCGCTGTCGTCCTTGCGGACAATGATGCAAATCAGATTAATCTCTACAGCAAACAAGGCGAAATACTGGCCAGTGTGAAGGCATCGATCAACACAAAGGGTTATCCGTTGACATTGGCTTTATCGGAGGACGGCACACGGTTGGTGGTCAGCTATGTTATCTTTAATGGAGGAAAGATCAGTTCCAGTCTGGTTTTTTATAATTTCTCCAACCAGGAAACAAGCAGCGAACCGGCGGGGAGCTTTGACTATGATGAACTTTTCCCAAGGCTGGAATTTGTCGGGACGGATACAGTGCTGGCCTGCGGTGCAAATGGGTTCTATACATATCACTTTAAAGATACAGTGTCAGAAAAGTTCAGTTGTGCGTTTAAAGCAGAAGCAAAGAGTATTTTTATTACGGATAAGAATGTAGGCGTTATTACAAAGAATACGGAAGAAGCAAAAGAAGGGAAAACAGTAGATAAATATGAGGTAAATGTTTATCGTTTTTCCGGAGGAAGAGCTGCATCATTTACATTTGATTTTGATTATAAGTCCGTATCTGCTTCGGATAAGGATATTATATTTTATAACGATCAGGAATGTGAGATGTATACATATCGGGGACATAAAAAATTCCAATATGCTTTTGAGCATAATATCGAAAGTATTCTCCCTGGCATTAAATCCGAAGAATATATTTTGATTGACGTTCAAAACGTACAGACGATTCGACTGAAATAGAAAGGGCGGTATTGGAATTGACGAGTATAAATTATGTTCTGATCGTGGCGGCGGCTATTCTTTTAATCGCCATCATTGCCGGAGGTATCCGGGGCTTTATTAAAACTTTTTTTGCAGCATTTTCTGTGGCAATCGCACTTTTTGTGGCTGTTCAGACCGGACCTTATCTCGGAAAAGTGCTTCAGCATACACCGATGTATACGATGATTTCCGGACAGATTGAGGAAAAACTGGACACATACAGTGAAACTCAGGCAGAAAAAGTTTCTCAGCAGATTGAAGAGATCAATCAGTATCCACTGCCTCAGTACCTGAAAGATGCATTGATTGAAAATAATAATAATCAGATTTATGAAGCACTTGGTGTGAGCCAGTTTAATCAATATGTGGCTTCTTATATGGCCTGTCTTGTGTTAAATGCCGTCTCTTTTTTGATTGTTTTTCTTCTGGCATTTATCCTATTGAAAGTGATAGAGGCCGGATTGGACTTGATCAGCAAGCTTCCGGTGCTTCACGGAATCAATGTGCTTGGCGGTGTGGTGTGCGGGATGATCCACGGTATGATTATTTTATGGATTTTGTGTATTGTTATTACCGTATTTGCATGGACCGGACCGGGTCAATGGATCAGCGCTCAGATTAATGCAAATCCGCTGTTGAGCTTTCTTTATGGTCATAACTTTTTGTTGTCTGCATTAACGAATATGGGAAAAATGCTTTTTTAATGAAATGCGGCTTGACAGGCCGCATTTTATTATGTAATTTGGTTGTAGATACAATTATTGTATATACAACAATTGGAACGGCGATGAGCTGAAGGATTAAGGGGGGATAGAAGGTGTGGCAAATGGATAAAAAATTTCTGCCCTGTGTGTGTATGAGCGCCCGGAGGGCGGCTAATGCATTGACGGCGTATTATGATAAAATGTTTGGTCCGCTGAAAATTACAGTGACCCAATTTTCGTTGATGATTAATATTAAGTCTGCCGGGACGACCAATATTACGGATTTGACCCGGGTAGTCAAGCTGGATAAGAGTACATTGACCCGGACATTGGCGCCTCTGGTTGAGGCGGGATATATTTATTCGGAGCGGGGACAGAACCGCAGAGAGGTTCTTCTCAGTCTGACGGAAAAAGGGCAGCAGAAGATGGCGGAAGCCTTTCCGATTTGGAGAAAAATGCAGCAGGAGATGATCGAGCTTTTGGGCGGAGAACAGGAAGCGGAAAAATTTGTGGATACGTTAATTCGGCTCCAGGAGCTAAAGCAAAGATAAGCGGCGGTCTGAAAGGGCGATAAGGAGGGAAAACATGAATAAGCAGGAATTGACTTTAAAAATCAAGTATAAAGCCTATGAATTGGGTTTTGCCAGGGTAGGAATCGCTCCGGCAGACGATTTCAGCGAATATGAAGAAGAATTTCGAAGCAGGATAGATGATTATCAGTTTCTGGTTGGCGATGCCATTGACCCGTTGAAAGGATCAAGGCCAAAAACGGTCATGCCGGAGGGAAAGTCCATCGTGGCGCTGGTATGGGATTATTCCAAGACAATCTATCCGGAGAAACTGGTTCAGAGTTTTGGCAGAGCGTATTTGAGCCGGACCTATCTTCCGAAGGAGAATTCTGAACACGGAGCCCGCCTCAGGGTTTTTACGGATTATATGGAAAGTCTTGGCCTCCATATAGCACCGGGCCTTCATATGCCTGAGCGAAACGCCTGCGCCCGTGCAGGAATTACAAATTATGGAAAAAATAACTTTGCCTATGCGGAAGGATGTGGTTCCTACATCATATTGAGAGCATTTCTGGTCGATCAGGAATTAGTTTATGATAAACCTACCGTAGAATGCGGCTGCCCTCCGAATTGTCATCTCTGCATTGACAGCTGCCCGACAGGAGCGCTTTATGCACCGGGCAAACTGAAACCTGAAAAATGCCTGCTTTATAATCAGATGCGGGGAACTTACAATATGGAAGTGCGGGACAAGGCGGGAACGAGTATCCATGGCTGTGATATTTGTCAGGCAGTTTGCCCGCGGAATAAAAAAGTTGCGGCGCAGGCAAATCGTCGCGATCATTTTCTGGAACTGTTGGCAGAAGATTTTGATCTGGAAAAGGTATTGCTTTTAACCCCGGATTATTACGAAAAAGTTATTTATCCAATTGCTTATAATTATATCCATAAGCTGGAGCTTTTTCAGAGAAATGCGGCGATCGCTTTAGGAAATACCGGCGATCAGGCTCATGTTCCGGCGCTTATGCAGGCTCTGGAAACATGTAAGCCAAGGGTACAGGGTGCAGCTGCCTGGGCGTTGGGTAAGATTGGCGGTAAAGAAGCGGAAGCAGCGTTGAAACGCCAGTTAATGCAGGAAAATACAGATGAGCGGACAAAAGCAGAAATTCTTCATGCACTGGAGATGTGTGCGGTGAAAGCTTTTTAATTTTGTAATTATAGGAGAAAATTTCACATTTTGATGTTATAATTTAAGAGAAATTATGTGTGTGGGGAAACAGGTGTAAATCCTGTACGAGCCCGTCGCCGTGAAATATGGATAAATGACTGTTCTTATCAAAGGCCACATTTTGAGACAGAGCCATTGGGATTCCCTGAGAAGGCTGAACAGTAAAGTATCAAGTCGGAATATCCAGACACATATGCCTCATTATAAAAACTGCGAGTGCCGGTATTTGAGGAAATATAAATAAAGGAGAAAATAAAATGCAAATGAAATTAAGAAACAAAAAGAGTTTTTGTTTGCTCCTTTGTATGATGCTTATTGTGGCTATAGTATTTTGTACAACAGGATGCAACCGAACAAAAAATCAAGAATCTCAGACAACAGCCGAGTCGGTACAGAGCGTTGCCGGTGAAAGAAGTGTTTTGGGCGACGGCCAGACGGAATTTACTTTTTGCGTCGTAGACAAAGATGGAAATGAAACAGAGTTTGAGATTCATACAGACAAAAAAACGGTTGGAGACGCTTTGGAGGAATTGAATCTGATAGCGGGCGAAGAGGGACCTTACGGTTTATATGTACAGAGTGTAAACGGGATCACGGCGGATTATGATGTCGATCAGACATATTGGGCTTTTTATGTAGATGATGTGTACGCAGCGAACAGTGTGGATTTGACAGAAGTTACTGCGGGAGCCCATTATACTTTTAAGGTCGAAAAGTAATGAAACTGTCAACCAGAGAAATGACGTTATTTGCTCTGCTCGGAGCGCTTATGTATGTTTCAAAAGTAATCATGGAGATGCTGCCCAATATACATTTATTGGGCGTCTTCGTGGTCGCATTTACGTTGGTTTATCGGAAGAAAGCACTGTATCCAATCTATATCTATGTATTTCTCAATGGATTCTTCAGCGGTTTTTCTGTATGGTGGATACCTTACTTGTATATATGGACAATTCTCTGGGGTATGGTCATGCTTTTACCAAAGAATATGCCAAAAAAAGTAAGACCAATCGTGTATATGCTGGTATGCTCTGCCCATGGATTTTTATTTGGGACGTTATACGCTCCCATACAGATTGTTTTGTTTGGTTTTAATCTGAAGGCGGTAGCCGCATGGATCATAGCGGGCCTGCCGTGGGACTGTATACATGGGATAAGCAACTTCTTTTGCGGTATGCTGATCGTGCCGATTGTCTCTGTTCTGAGTCGGGCGGAGCATTATGTCGAAAGATGATTCTACCTGAAAAATAAATCTGATTTTTTTAAAAAATAGTGTTGACAAGATAAAAAAATAGTGGTATTCTATCAAAGCTGTCGCAAGAGAGCAAAACAAGTTGAAAAAACAACTAAAAAAAATAAAAAAAGATGTTGACAAAAACTTGCAACTGTGTTATCCTATAAAAGTTGCACGACGGAAATGAGCAACATCAAAAAATGGACATTGACAATTAAACAATAAAACAATCCCGAAAGTTCTTGACTGTGAACACTTGATGAGTCTGAACGGACGAA
>NZ_SLXA01000007.1 GCF_004340975.1 Frisingicoccus caecimuris | reverse complement strand
TGTGAATAAGCATAAGTCAGGATCTTGAACATGCTCTTTGGGTCCACTGCCGGATTTCTGCCTTTGGCAGAGTAAGCCTGATACAGCAAGCTGTAGTCTAAATCCTCCAATTCGTGGCTCAGCAGTCGGACAGAATCATCGTCAGGAACCAAACCTTCCAAATTTAATGGCAAAACCAGTTGATAAGGCTCGCCAAATTCGGTATAATTTTTATGGTATTTTAATTTACTAGGCATATCTTATTATACCATGGATGGCAGGTTCTTCGGATCCTGCTTTTCTATTTTTAGACATAAAAATGGAGCCATTGCTCCATAGATGATTATTCATCTATTTTGCAACGGCCCCATATGTTTTATAAAAGAATTCTTTTTCTGCTCCAACTTCAAAATGATATTTAATAATCCCCAAGTCAAGTTTTGTGTAAAAGCCTCTTCCGGCTTTTGCAGATACCTTGCTTCCATCCAGTGTAAACATAAATTTCTGCTGATTCATAGCTGTGGGGGCTAGCAGTGCCGCTTCAATACCGTTTTTGAACCACTCCGGCATTTTTCCTTCCACTTTGGCGATCTCAGAGATTGCTTTTGATTTATGCGGAACGCCCTGCGTTTTCCCATATCCGAGTGCAATGACAGCGCAGAGCTTTTCGCCCTTTTCTACAGTAAAAGCAGTTTTAATTTTGCTGTATGTCATTGCAACCCAACAGGTGTTCAAACCTTGTTCCTGCGCTTTTAGCACCAATCGCTCACCAAAATAACCGCACTTCTCATCAAGCGCAGAACTCTTTTCACCGATCAGAGCAATATAGTTCGTCACTCCACTGAACTTCCCATAGTGCGCCATAAATCCGTCAAAGGCTTTCGGTTCGTTTGTGACAAGCTGGATATGCAGACCACTTTCTTTATTGCAGAGGTCAATCTCTGATTGCAGTACCAAAAGAGTTTCTGCGCCGATTGGTTGATTTTTGTACTGGCGCACACTGTGGCGTGCTTTCATCACTTCTGTAATGCTCATGTTTTATCCCTCCATTATATATAATTGACAATAATCATAGCCACGCTCATTATCGCAAGCCCGAATCCGAGCGTTCGGTTCATTACTCTCGGTGATGCTTTGTTAGCAAATTTTGCGGTAATCATTGCGCCGATCAAAGTAAAAATAATGCACATAATCAAAATTGAGTAATCGGAAATCCCGCCTTCGATAACAAAGTGGGAGATGGCTCCGGTCAGTGCAGTAAAAGTCATAATAAACACGCTGGTTCCCACTGCGGTTTTCAATTCATAACCCAGCACACTGACCAGTACCAAAAGCATCATCATCCCGCCGCCAGCGCCTACAAAGCCGCAAATCAGACCAACAGCCGCCCCACAGACAATGGACTGAACTGCAGCTTTTTGTTTACTTCGGTTTTTATTGCTTTCCCTGGCCTCCATAACGGGACGAAAAATGAACTTCAGGCCCGCAAAAAGTGTCATAAACATAGAAAATCCGCCCATCGCCGTTTGCGGAAGCAGAGATGCCAAATAACTTCCGACCAGCGTGAAAACCAAAACGGAGGCCAGCATGACCAAGCCGTTTCTTACATCCAGATTTTTATTCTTTTTATAGGTATAAGCCGAGACAGCCGAAGCCAGCACATCGGAAGATAACGCAATGCCCACCGCTTCATAGGCGTTTACATGGAGAAATGTCACCAGCATCGGTGCGATCACGGCGGCTGCGGACAGTCCGGCAAGTCCAGTGCCGAACCCGGCTCCCGCACCTGCAATCAGGCATACAATAATTTTTGCAAGCATACGATGATAAGTTCCTTTCTTATAATCTACGTTCCGCCTTCTGTACACTCCTGTCAGGCAACTGTTCCATAAAGCGTTTGGCATGCTCCAGCATATGAATCAGGCGGTTCATCGCTTCTGTATCTGCGTCAAAGTAATAATAGTGTTTCGTGCCTTCCCGACGCATTTTCAAAATGCCTGCTTCCTTCAAAATTTGAATATGGTGGGACACCGCAGGACGGGATAGATTGGTTTTTTCCGTAATAGTACCGACACGCACACCGCCGCACTCATCAATTTTCATCATTTCCAGAATCAGGTGCTGGCGATTTTCATCTCCAAGTGCCAACAAAACCTTTTGACAGGCTTCAAATTCCTCAGCAAGCTGTTTTATCTCATTACTATGTTCGGACATAGGTTTATCTCCTTTGTTCATTTACTCAAACCATTATACCATTATGATTCAAAAAAATCTCATTGAGAAAGAAAATCGAGACGATTAATTTTATGAGACAGAAAAGAAGTTTGTATGTGTTGAAACGGTCTGTCACTCCAGAAGGAAATCCAGCGCTCTAATAATTTTAATTCCGTCCTGTGTCTGGGTAAGATCACACTCCAAGGCAATAACAACCTTTTCGTAACTATCCCGGATTTTACGCAGAGGCGCAAGCTCTCGTTCTCTCATTTCTGGAGCGTTCATTGATTCTGTAACCTGGATATATTTTTTCTCATCTGCTTTGGTGGCAATAAAGTCAACTTCCTGATTGTCAATTTTACCGATGGCTACATCATAGCCACGGCGCAACAGTTCAAAGTAGATGATATTCTCCAGAATATGTCTGCTGTCACCGTCACGATAACCAAGCAGGTAATTTCGCAGACCTATGTCCACAATATAATATTTGCCCAGCGTACGCAAATACTCCTTGCCCTTAATATCAAAGCGCTTGATTTCATAGAAGATATAGGCTTCTGTCAGAGCTTCGATATACGCCTGAATTGTCTGTACGGCAGGCTTTGTCTTTCGGGTTCCATTCTCCAAAAGGCCCTCATTGACTAGGGTGTTTCCGATGGAGGTTGCGGAAGTGTTGTTGCCAATATTGTCCGCCAAAAACAAGATGATTTTTCTCAGCAGCACTGGGTCTGTGATATTTCGCTGACCTTTTCTCTTTTCCCGTTCCAGGATGTCATTGATAACGGCAGCAGAATACACACCGTCTAAAGCGGCTGTCACCCGGTCAATTTCCAAGCCCACATCTGCCAGCATGGGCATACCGCCAAATCTGGCATAGGCGTCAAAAAGTTCTTTTACATCATAAGTTTCGCCCTCTGTATCTGTGATCCGCTTTCTGACACCACCTGCAGGCGACTTCCGTTCCGTCAGGGTATAGCCGTGAAAATACAGAAATTCCTTAAAGGATAATGGCAGTACCTTGATTTCCACATATCGTCCAGATAGGTAAGTGGAAAGCTCAGAAGAAAGTAGATAGGCATTGGAACCCGTAATATATATATCGCAGTCAAAGTCTACCCGGAAAGAGTTGACCGCATTTTCCCAACCACGCACCTTCTGCACCTCGTCAAAAAAGAGGTATGTCCGTTTATCCGGGCAAATGCGCGCTTTGACATATTCGTAAAATCCTCTTGCGTCCATATCCGGAATACTCATAGACTCAAAGTTCATTTCGATAATTTGGTCATCAGTCACTCCAGTATCCCGCAAATGCTCCGCCATCAGCTTCATCAAACTGGATTTTCCACAGCGTCGGATACCGGTCATGACCTTGATCATTTCTGTATCTTGAAATGCGATAATTCGATTCAGATAGAGGTCACGTTTTCGCAGCGTTGTTTTTTGCATAAAGAAAGCACCACCTTTCGCTTAGAATCATATCACAAATCTCGTAAAAAAATCAAGTTTGTAGAATTGATACTATAAACTTTTATTTTTGAGAAGTTTGTAACATGTTGTAGATGCTCCATATCATCCAGCTTCCGGGATAACCGAAGGCATTGGACAAATGCAGCGTGTTCTTCTGCGGTCAGGCGAATCTCACCTTTGTCCTCCATCACTTTCATAATACACGGGAACCGCTTTTTCAGATCAGAAATCTGCTGTTGAATGTCCGCGTATTCTTCGCTGGTTTTCCGCAGGTCAGTCACAATATCACTGTCGATCTCCGTGAAGGAATCCTCCAGACGGGAGGGCAAATCAAAATATGTGTCACTCATGGTTTTCACTCCTGTTTTTCTTTTACTATACCCATAGGGCAGGGCAATATCAAATGTATAATTTCATTTCTGTTCTGCAAGATTGATGACCGGCTTGCCTTGCTTTTTCGCGTATTTGACGGTTTCATAGGCACCGCCAAAATCCCGGAATAGATAGGCAATCAGGCAATCGGCTCTGTCCACCATCCATCGGTTTCGCTTTTGAATCGCGGCTTTGTAGTGAACTCCGCACGGCTCCTCTGGAATAATGATTTCATCATAGTAGTATTCGTAGTATTCCTTTTCCGTATTCAGCTTATTGGATATATAGGCAAAGCAATCTTCGATTTATACAATCAGCACATCTAGTCATCGAATTTTCTTTTAGCGCACGATTTGCAATCCAAGCATCACCGCTAGTTTAGTTATATGGAAAATCATTGGAACAAAATGGTCAGCCGAGCAGTTAAAACCACTCGGCTGATTTTTAAGCATATTCGTAATGAGAACCATGCTCCGATACAAAAGGCTGTAAAGCAAACATTACTATAGACACTGTATCGATTATCTGTATGAGTTCACTTGGATCCTTTTTATTTCTTATAACCGTTTCAATTTCTTTGTAGCAATCAAAGAAAAGCTGTACAACATTTAATAACTCACTATTTTGCTCATCCGCTCCCTCAATCATTTTATTTACGATATCTTCGGACAAAAAAAGTCCTTCCAGAGTGAATTAATCTGTTCGATCAGCAATTCTGTGAAGGATGTTAAACTACAAAGACACTTTTCATCGACTGACACTTGCATAACTTGCTGATAACGCTGAATGTACAACTTCATTTCACCCAGCTTTCTCATGGAATCAACCCAAATGTTCAAAGTTTCGCTTGCGTTAATTTTTTCGACCAATGCCGGCTCTATTTCACAAGGAAACATTGGTTTTGCAATTCTGTCAAGCGTATTACTATCATCCATTTTGTAATCAACAATGATATAGGCGTATTTCTCACCTTTGAAAAGCGTACCATCCACCGCTGTAACAGCTTTTGAAAGCGTATCGCCAAAGTAATTTGTTCCCTTGCGATATTTTTGCTTTGCATCGTAGGCAATTGCATAACCTTTCTGTTGATTATCAAGTACATAACGCCAGACATTAACTAAAGTAAGAACATTTTCAAGCTCTTCTTTTGCAAAATTTTCATTAAGTGAACTATAGTTAGAAAATAATAAATCATACTCTTTCTGAAAATCTGTAAGAGCTTTTGCTGCAGAGTATAGATTAAACATAGCAAGCCTTGGATTTTCAACAGTGCTAATATCTTGCTTGTTAATTCGTACACGCAGAACTTCTGCAAATTGATTATAGAAATTGTCTAATGAGGAATATACATCATTCAAGTATTTTCTGAAGTTCTCATACTTACCAACTGAAAGCAATTGGCGCATTGGTAAATACTCCGCAACAGGGCTTTTAGCGTTTCCTTCAGAATAAAGACAGTATGGGTCAACAGCAAAATAAGGGAGTAGATTTTCGGCGAATGTGTGTTCTCTAAACACTTTTAGCCGATCATCAATCCTTTTTCCTCGATCCTGCGTATATCTCCCTTTCCTGTATACATCATCAATAAGTTTGATTGTCTCAACGACCAAATCATTGACATTGGTTCTTATCTCGTCAACATCAGCTACATATTCCTGCCACGAAAAAGGACGCATGCTATAATCTATTCGTATTTTTGTCCATCCATTCAATTCAGATACCCATACATTTGGTCGCTTACTCTTATGTCCTCCAGAGCATACTTCTGGCTCAGGTAGCTGGCCTTGAGCATATTGAGCTTGCCCACCTCCATATCCAGATTGCACTTTTCGATGATAAGCGGATTGCCGGTGGCCAGCGCCTTGATCTCAGAGTAATCTACTAACTGGTAAAGGTATGGGGCAAAGGTTCCCCCATCCGTTAACTAAAATGGGGTCAAAAACGCTGGTTCCCCCATCGTTAACTACTAAAAACAGGGTCAAATCACACCAAATCATTTCAAATCAGAACAAACAGTATCAGCGATTTGGGGCATAAGAAAACCCCGGAAAGCCTTGATTTTCCGGGGTTTTTGAGCTTTTTTGATTGTAAATATCCAGCCGATTAACGCTTGCTGAACTGCGGAGCACGACGGGCTGCCTTGAGACCGTATTTCTTACGTTCTTTCATACGTGGGTCACGTGTTAAGAAACCTGCTTTCTTAAGAACTGGTCTGTAATCGTTGTCTGCTTTCAGTAATGCTCTTGCGATACCATGTCTGATCGCACCGGCCTGTCCTGTAAATCCACCGCCATGAACATTTACGATAACGTCGAATTTATCTACTGTATTTGTAGCAACCAATGGCTGTCTTACGATAACTTTTAAAGTTTCAAGACCTAAATAGTTATCAATATCTCTTTTGTTAATGGTGATATTACCTGTTCCAGGTACAAGGTATACTCTGGCGATACTTTTCTTTCTTCTTCCTGTTCCGTAATATTTTACACTAGACAATGTTCTTCTCTCCTTCCGATATTATTAGTATTTAATTTCCAATACTTCTGGTTTCTGAGCAGCATGGTTATGTTCCGGACCTGCATACACATGAAGTTTTTTGATCATCTGTCTTCCGAGCGGTCCCTTTGGAAGCATTCCTTTAACTGCAAAATTAATAACATCTTCTGGTTTTTTTGCCATTAACTCTTTCAGAGTCGTTTCTTTCATACCACCAACATAATCGGAATGTCTGTAGTATACTTTCTGATCTAATTTCTTACCTGTAACTTTAACCTTATCAGCATTGATAACAATGACATAATCACCTGTATCCATGCTTGGTGTATATGTTGGTTTATTTTTACCTCTTAAAACACTGGCAACCTGGGAAGCTAAACGACCTAATGTCTGGTCTGCTGCATCAACTACATACCATTTTCTTTCGATTGTTGCTGGACTAGCCATGTAACTTTTCATGGTTTGGACCTCCTTAATGTACTAAAAACAATGTATTCTTTAATAAATGCTACTTACCGGGGCTTTGGATTTCGCATTTTTAGACATATCGTCACAATTAAATATTATATGGCAAATAAAAAGTACTGTCAAGCATTTTTATTCCAAATATTCAATATTTATCAGGGTTAAGCCCTGGGGCGGGGCCGTTGGGCCAACCACATACCGCTCACTGGTTTCAAGACTTTTTCGGATATCCGCCGCCGTCTTTTTATGAAATCCGACTTTCAATAATCCGCCTACAATGATGCGTACCATATTATAAAGAAAACCATCACCGGTAATCCGAAGACAGATCATATCCTCTTCCCTGGTCAACGTCAGATTCGTAATCGTCCGCACAGTATTTGTCACCTTAGTCTTGACCGAACAAAAATTGTGAAAATCATGGGTACCGATAATTTCTTCAGCTGCTTTGCTCATTGCCTCCAAATCCAGGGGCTGGGGCACAAAATAACTGTTCAGCCGTTGGTTCGGCAATGGCACCCGGCGATTTAAAATACGATATTCGTAGGTTTTTAATGTCTTTTGATATCTCGGATGAAAATCAGCCGCCACTTCTTCCGCTGACTGGATCACAATATCCTTTGGAAGCCGCTGGTTCAGCGCCGGAACAAACCGCTCCGCCGGCCATGGTCTTGACGTATCAAACACCGCCACCTGACCAAGGGCATGCACACCAGAATCGGTCCGACTGGCGCCGGTAAGCATAATTTTTTCTCCAGTCAGAGCCTCGATATGTTTTTGAAGCATCGCCTGAACAGATACGCCGTTAGGCTGTACCTGCCACCCACAGTAATTCGTACCGTCATAGGCCACTACAAGCTTGATTCGTCTTAAAGCCATACCTTCACCCCGGTCCAGATAAGGATATAAACTAAAATGAGCAGGTAAGCCAGATAATCCCGCAGCGCATAAACAAGCGGTTTCATTTTCGTGCGGCCTACACCTCCATGATAACAGCGGGCTTCCATTGCCATTGCCAGGTCATTCGCCCGTCGGATGGCCGAAATAAACAGGGGCACAAGAATCGGTATCAGGCTTTTCATCCGCTGAATCAGATTACCGCTCTCAAAATCAGCACAGCGGGCCTGCTGAGCCTTCATGATCTTATCGGTTTCTTCCATTAAAATCGGTATAAACCGCAATGCGATCGACATGGTCATAGCCAACTCATGCACCGGAAAATGGATCTTTTTAAGAGGCCCCAATGCCTTTTCCAGTCCATCTGTTAAATGGTTCGGCGTCGTTGTCAACGTCATGATCGTAGAACCCACAATTAAATAAATCAGACGAATGGCCGTCTTTCCGGCAAGGACAAGACCCTCTTTTGTAATTTTTAAAAATCCTAAATGGACAAGTTCTGTTCCCGGCGTCAGAAAAATATTGAGAAGAACTGTAAAAATCATCAATATGAAAATAGCTTTAAGCCCTTTTAACATATATTTCAAAGGAACCTTTGAAAGTCCGATAACCGCCGCCAGAGCCACAGTCGCCAAAGCCAGCCCCATCAGATCATTTACAAAAAATACAGTCACAACAAAAACAATGGTCCCCAATAACTTGACCCTTGGATCCAGCCTGTGAATCACAGAATTCGCCGGATAATATTGCCCAATTGTAATATCTCTAATCATTTATCCGCCTCCAGGCAATGTAGTAAAGCTTCCTTCGCTTCCTCTACAGTCGTAACATCCTCCGGCAATTCCGGAAATATCTTATGAAGCTGCCGCATGACATAGGTTACCTGAGGCGCTGCAAGACCGACTCTCTCCAAAGCTTCCGACTGGCGAAAGATTTCCTTTGGCGTGTCGTCCATAAACACCTCTCCCCGATTCATAACGATGATTCGATCCACATATTTTGCCACGTCTTCCATACTGTGTGAAACCAGGATAATCGTTATCCCTGTCTGCCTATGCAGCGCCGAAATCTGATTCAGAATGTCGTTTCGCCCCTTGGGATCAAGTCCGGCTGTCGGTTCATCCAGAACAATGACCTGGGGATGCATCGCCAATACACCGGCGATCGCCACCCGGCGTTTTTGCCCGCCGGAAAGTTCAAAAGGTGACTTTGAATAATCCTTTTCCGTCATTCCGACCATAGCCAGCGCCTCTTTAGCCCGCTCGACTGCCGCATCATCATCCAACCCAAGATTTTTCGGTCCATAACAGACATCCTTTAAGACCGTCATCTCAAAAAGCTGATGCTCCGGATACTGAAACACTAGTCCCACTTGACTGCGTAAATCTATCATTCGATATTTATCATCATAAATGTTTTGCTCATTATAATAAATCTGCCCGCTCGTTGCCCTCAATAAACCGTTTAAATGTTGAATAAGCGTTGATTTTCCGGATCCCGTATGTCCGATAAGTCCAATAAACTCACCGTCCTGAATTTCCAGATTTACATCTCTCAGCGCCTGTTTACGGAATGCATTATCCGGACTGTATATATAATTTACATGTTCTAAACGTATTCCCATGTCGTCACCTGCTTTTAAATCTTTCCAGAGACTCAACCAATTCCTCAATTGTTAAAATCCCCTCGGGCACATCCACACCAGACTGCCGAAGCTCATAGGCCAGTTCTGTCACCTGAGGCACATCCAGACGAAGCTGTTTCAAATATTCCACCTGGGAAAATACCTGCCGCGGCGTCCCTGAAAGCACGATCTTTCCATCATCCATCACGTATACTTTATCTGCATGGACAACCTCATCCATGTAATGTGTAATCAAAATGACAGTCACTTTCTTTTCCTGATTTAGCTGGCGAACCGTCTCTATAACTTCTTTACGGCCGTTCGGATCCAACATAGCCGTCGGCTCGTCCAGGACAATGCACTCCGGTTCCATGGCCATAACTCCCGCAATAGCCACTCTCTGCTTTTGTCCGCCGGAAAGTCTGTTTGGAGAATGATGACTGTACTCCAGCATTCCTACAGATTTCAAACCCTGATTGACACGTTTCCATATGTCCTCTGTAGGCACACCAAGGTTTTCCGGTCCAAAACCCACGTCTTCCTCAACCAGGCTGGCAATAATCTGGTTATCCGGATTCTGAAAGACCATCCCGGCGGTCTGACGTACATTCCAGACATTTTCCGGCTGACTGGTATCCATCTCCTTTACCCACAAAGTCCCTCCTGTGGGAACAAGCAGCGCATTCATCTGTTTCGCCAGAGTAGATTTTCCTGAACCATTATGTCCAAGAATGGCAATAAACTGTCCGGCTTCCACATCTAAATCCACGCCGGATACGGCATGAATGACTTCTTCAATCTCATCATGTTCATCTTTACTCACATAGTCATAAAATAATTTCGCAGCTTTGATAATTCCCATAAGTGCTTCCTTCCTGAATTGTGAAAAAGCTCCTGCTGATTTTAAAAAACACAGGTGTGACTCACCTGTGTTTTTTACTTTCTATTCAGCTACTCTTATACTAATTCGATCAGTACTTCCATTGCAGCATCGCCTTTACGCTGTCCGATCTTCACAATACGTGTGTAACCACCATTACGGTCAGCATATTTTGGCGCAATTTCTGTAAACAGCTTATCTGTTAAATCTACTTTTTTTGTAGCAGCTTTTTTACCGGCAGCTTCTTCCGGAACAGCTGTTACCGGATAAAGCACTTTTAACATCTGTCTTCTTGCATGCAGACGGGATGGGCTGTCTTTTTTGATCGTTTTTTCAACAGTATCAAAAACAACCTTTCCATCTTCTTTTACTCTCTTGCCGTCTTTATCTTTACGAGCAACCTTAGCCTGCACAGTTACTGTTTCGTAATTATCTTTTTCCTTAACAGCAAGAGCAATCAGACCTTCGGTAATTCTGCGGATTTCTTTAGCCTTAGATTCAGTTGTACGAATTTTGCCATTGTCGAGCAAAGCCGTAACCTGATTTCTAAGTAAAGCTTTTCTCTGATTGGAAGTTCTTCCAAGTTTTCTATAGCCTGCCATGATTTAGCCTCCTCCTACTCTACTTCAATATCGCGATTATTCATCACTTGGATTTAACTGAAGGCCCAGTTCTTTCAATTTGGCAAGAACTTCTTCCAAAGATTTACGTCCAAGATTACGAACCTTCATCATATCCTCTGCAGTTCTGTTCGTCAGCTCTTCAACCGTATTAATACCTGCTCTCTTCAAGCAGTTATAAGAACGAACAGATAACTCTAATTCATCAATATTCATTTCAAGAACTTTTTCTTTTTCATTATCCTCTTTTTCTACCATAACTTCAGCTGTTTTGGCATTTTCAGACAGATCAATGAAAAGATTCAAATGTTCGCTTAAAACTTTTGCTGCCAGACTTACAGCCTCATCTGGTCCCAATGTACCATTTGTGAATACATCAAGTGTAAGCTTATCAAAATCGGTAATCTGGCCAACACGGGTATTCTCCACGTTCATGTTGACTCTCTCTACAGGTGTGTAGATGGAGTCTACCGGAATCACACCAATTGGCAGATCTTCGTTTTTGTTTTTATCCGAACTTACGTAACCACGGCCCTTTGTAATGGTTAATTCCATGTACAATTTGCAGTCTGTACCGCCGCTCAAAGTGGCGATAACCTGATCTTTGTTCAAGATCTCGATATCTGGATCCACTTGAATATCTGCTGCCGTTACAACACCTTCGCCCTCATACTCGATATATGCAGTCTTAGGCTCAGTTGATGCGCTTGTATTCTTTATTGCCAGACTTTTGATATTCATAATAATTTCAGTAACGTCTTCTTTGACACCCGGAATCGAACTGAACTCATGAACAACGCCGTCAATCTTGACCTGACTCACTGCAGAGCCTGGAAGGGATGAAAGCATAATTCTTCTCAGCGAATTACCAAGCGTGATACCATAGCCTCTTTCCAGAGGTTCTACAACAAAACGTCCGTATTTATTATCTTCGGAAATCTGTGCAATCTCAATTTTCGGTTTTTCAAAATCAAACACTATTATTAGCCCTCCTTTAATGGGTTAGGTTTCTTTGAGGGTAACACTCTAGCTTAATAAGCTATTATTTAGAATACAATTCGACGATAAGCATTTCATTTACCGGAACATCAATCTGTTCTCTGGTAGGAAGCGCTTTTACAGTACCGGAAAGGTTTTCCTGATCAGCTTCAAGCCATTCCGGAACAATTCTTGCTCCTGTTACTTCTAAAATATCTTTATATCTCTGAGATCCTTTGGATTTTTCACGGATTTCAACAGTGTCTCCAGCCTTTACCTGATAGGACGGAATATTCACACGTTTACCGTTTACTAAAACATGTTTGTGACCAACGATCTGTCTTGCCTCTTTACGAGTTCTTGCAAAGCCAAGACGGAAAATAACATTATCCAGTCTGCTTTCAAGTAAGATCATCAGGTTTTCACCGGAAGTACCTTTCATCTTGCTTGCTTTTGCAAAGTAGTTTCTGAAAGGTTTTTCAAGAACACCATAAATGAATTTTGCTTTCTGTTTTTCAGTAAGCTGCTGTCCATATTCACTCTTTTTTCTATTGCCTCTAATAGACTGTCTATTAGATTTTTTATCAACACCCAGATAAATTGGGTCGAGACCAAGACTTCTACATCTCTTCAATACTGGAACCATATCTCTAGCCATATCTAATTTAACCTCCTATTAGACTCTTCTTCTTTTTGGTGGACGACATCCGTTATGCGGAACTGGTGTTACGTCTCTGATGCTGGTTACTTCAATACCGCAAGCCTGCAGAGCACGGATTGCAGCTTCACGTCCTGAACCAGGACCTTTTACCATAACTTCAACGGATTTTAATCCATAAACGGATGCAGCTTTTGCTGCTGTCTCAGCTGCCATCTGTGCAGCATATGGTGTGGACTTTCTGGAGCCTCTGAATCCAAGACCGCCAGCACTTGCCCATGAAAGAGCATTTCCTTCGGAATCTGTTAATGTAACAATTGTATTATTAAAAGATGACTGAATATGTGCCTGTCCACGCTCAACGTTCTTTTTAACACGTCTTTTAGTCACTTTTTTTGTAACTTTTTTAGCCATTGAACCAAACCTCCTATTAGGTTACTTATTTCTTCTTATTTGCTACTGTTCTCTTAGGACCTTTACGAGTTCTCGCATTTGTCTTTGTCTTCTGGCCACGAACTGGAAGACCTTTTCTATGACGGATACCTCTATAACATCCGATTTCCTGTAATCTCTTAATATTCATAGCGATTTCACGACGCAAATCACCTTCAACTGTCTGAGTTTCATTAACAACAGCATTGATTCTGGCCACTTCTTCGTCTGTTAAATCTCTTACACGTGTATCTGGATTAACATTAGCTTCTTTAAGGATACGATTTGAACTTACTCTACCGATTCCGTAGACGTAAGTAAGGCCGATTTCGACACGCTTCTCTCTTGGTAAATCTACACCACTGATACGAGCCATGTAATTACACCTCCACTGGTTCTTTCTTTTTATTATTCAATATTTACATATGTCCTGTCTCCTTGACTAAAAGACATGACAATAGGCAGGCTCAGGCCCTGCTCATAAAAAATTCTATTTATTTAATAGCGATTACAACACATCCTGGTGTTTCATCGCTGCAGCCGCATACTTTCTTTCTGACTCTCGTCAGAAAAATCGTTTTATAACACAAAATACAAGCCTAATTAATTTATTGATTAGCCCTGTCTCTGTTTGTGCTTAGGATTTTCACAGATAACCCGGATACTGCCTTTTCTCTTAATGACTTTGCATTTTTCGCAGATAGGCTTTACTGATGATCTTACCTTCATTAGAAATCTCTCCTTTCAAAACGTTCACGAACAATTATAGCATCCCACAATGTGACAAGTCAAGAATTTTTTACTTGTCTCTCCAAATTATTCTTCCTTTTGTCAAATCATAAGGAGATAACTCGATGGTTACTTTATCACCCGGTAAAATTCGAATAAAATTCATGCGAAGCTTTCCGCTGATATGGGCTAACACCCGATGGCCATTTTCCAATTCCACCTGAAACATCGCGTTTGGCAGCTTCTCAACAACAGTTCCTTCGACTTCAATAACATCTGCTTTTGACATATTAGCCTCCTATTACCTTACATTTCGCTTCAAAAAGCTGAATGGCTTTTAAAATATCTTCATTATTTAATGGACATTCACCGTTTAGCCTGGCATCAATCTCCGGGTCTATGTAATTCATTCGGCGTATATGACGGATATTCTTTTTCTTTGGTTTCTCTACTGTCTTACGGATGCCATCCACAAGCAGCACCGTCTCGTCCTGGATTTCAAGAATCACATACAGCTTTCCCCGATCATGGCCTGCAACTGACAGCGCCATCTGCCCGGCCCGGAACCGATTCACATCTCTCTTTTTTGCCATTTTAATTACCTCAATGTTAAAATTTCACAGCCATCTTTTGTAACTAAAATAGTATTTTCATAATGTGCCGATAACTTTCCGTCTGCGGTTACCACAGTCCAGTCATCATCCAACCACTCGACATCATAGACACCTTCATTGATCATCGGCTCAATTGCAAGGGTCATGCCTGCCTGAAGCTTCAGGCCCCGGCCTTTTGGTTTGAAATTCGGTATCTGTGGATCTTCATGAAGGTGGGTTCCTATTCCGTGTCCAACCAGATCCCGAACAATGGAATACCCAAACCCTTCAGCATAATCCTGGATTGCCTTTGAAATCTCATAGAGATGATTTCCTTCTTTGGCAAATTTTATACCTTCAAAGAAACTTTGTTTTGTTACATCGATAAGTCTCTGTGCTTCTTTTGAAATTTCTCCAACACCCCAGGTCCGTGCTGCATCGGAATGATATCCTTTGTAAATCAATCCACAATCCAGACTGATAATATCACCGTCCTGAAGAATTCGTTCTTTGGAAGGAATTCCGTGGACAACTTCATCATTGACAGATGTACAGATTGTCGCCGGATATCCATTATAATTCAGAAAATTTGGAACACAGCCAAAATCACGGATGATCGTATCGGCCATGTGATTGATATCCCAGGTGGACATCCCCGGTTTGATTTCTTTTTGAAGCTCTTCATGCATGATAGCCAAAAGCCTTCCGGCTTCCCGCATCAATCCAATTTCATGTTCTGACTTAATTGTAACTGACATATTTATACTCCTAAAATTTTACGAATATCACTGAATACCTGATCCATTGTCTGAGTACCATCGATCGTATGCACAATGCCCTGCTTCTCATAGTAATCAATCAATGGTTTTGTCTGTTCGTGATAAACGTTCAGACGATTCATTACCGTTTCCGGTTTATCATCATCTCTGAGGACAAGCGCTTCTCCACACACATCGCAGACATCCTGAACTTTTGGTGGATTAAACTCCACATGATATGTAGCTCCACATCCAACACATGCTCTGCGGCCGGCCATCCTATGAATTATATTTTCATCTGGAACATCGATATTTAACGCATATTCCATCTTTTGTTCGATAGCATTCAGGGCATTTGTCAACGCTTCAGCCTGAGGAATCGTTCTCGGGAAGCCGTCCAAAATAAACCCTTCGGTACAGTCATCTTGTTGAATTCGATCAACAACGAGATCACAGACTAATTCATCAGGAACCAGTTCGCCAGCATCCATATAAGTTTTTGCTTTCTTTCCGAGTTCTGTTCCCTGCTTAATATTAGCTCTGAAAATATCTCCAGTTGATATATGTGGAACCTTGCACAAATCGGCAATCTTTTTTGCCTGCGTACCTTTTCCGGCACCAGGTGCACCTAACATAATTATTTTCATAATTTGCCTCCAAACATATGTCCAACAACTTCTGATGATTCATAAATATATAATATATACGTTCGCGGTCAATGCCATATAGGAACATAAAATTCCTATACGGCCTGTGCTCACCGCGAAAAATCAGACCTGTCAGTCATTTAAAAATCCTTTATAATGTCTTACAAGCATTAAGGACTCAATCTGTTTTAATGTTTCAAGTACAACACCTACAATAATAATCAAGGATGTTCCGCCAAATGAAACATTAACGCCAAAGATTCCCGTAGCTAAAATCGGGATAATGGCTACTACGATCAAACCTACCGCACCAATAAAAATAACATTATTCAAAATCTTATTTAAATATTCTGAAGTAGGCTTTCCAGGACGAATACCCGGAATAAAGCCGCCCTGCTTTTTCATATTATCCGCAACTTCCAACGGGTTGAAAGTAATGGATGTGTAGAAATAAGCAAAAAACACGACCAGAAGAATATAAATCAGTAAACCAGCCGAGTAGACCGGCTGTGATGGTTTACACCAGTTGGAACTACTCAATACAGCCAGGATTGTTCCTGGAATACCGCCTGGGTTCTTGCCAAGAAAACCGACAATGATTCCCGGCAAAGACATAATCGAAGATGCGAAGATGATCGGCATTACGCCGGCGGTATTAACCTTCAAAGGAATACTTGAAGTACTTCCCCCTACCATCTTGCGTCCAACGACTTTTTTTGAATACTGTACAGGAATGCGGCGCTCGCCGTCCTGCAGATAAATAACAAATACGACAATAAACAAGATAACCGCAAGAATAATGATCGCTGCGATACCTGCTTTGACAATATTATTTCCACGCATGAACTTGTCATATAAAAGTCCGAAATCGTTTGGAATGGTCGAAATAATATTGATCAGAAGGATAATGGAAATACCATTACCCACACCTTTATCCGTAATCTGCTCGCCCATCCACATCAGGAGTGATGAACCGGCTGTCAAAGCTACAACTACCATGATAACATCCAACACGTTGTTATGCATCAGATTGCCGCCCCGGTAAAGATTAATACCCATTGCGAGGCCTTCAACAACAGCCAGAGCAATGGTTACATATCTTGTATATTCACGAATTTTCTTTCTTCCATCTTCACCATCTTTTTGCATCTCTTCCAGTTTTGGAATGGCGATGGTCATCAGCTGCATGATAATAGAAGATGTAATGTACGGTGTAATACTCAAAGCAAATACAGACATTTGAGTGAATGAACCGCCGGTCATTTGATCAAAGAAATTAAATGCTCCGCCAGTCTGGGCTGCAAACCAGGCACTGAACACATCCCGGCTGACGCCTGGGATTGGAAGCTGAGCTCCCAATCTCACGACAACCAGTATAAATAATGTGAAAAGAATTCTTCCACGGATTTCTTTGATCTTAAATGCATTCCTTAAGGTTGTAAGCATTAGATCACCTCTACTGTTCCACCTAAAGCTTTAATTTTTTCCTCGGCACTTGCGCTGCAAGCATTAACCTTTACTGTTAATTTTTTTGTAAGTTCGCCGTTACCAAGAATCTTTACGCCATCCTTAGGATTTTTGATGATGCCTGTTTCAATTAATGTCTCTACAGTAACCTCTGCATCGTTATCAAAACGATTTAATGCATCAACGTTAATGGCTACAATCTCCAGGGAATTTCTATTTGTGAAACCTCTCTTCGGCAATCTTCTGTATAATGGCATCTGACCACCTTCAAAGCCTGGTCTTGGTGCTCCGGAACGAGCTTTCTGACCTTTATGACCTTTACCAGCTGTCTTGCCGTTTCCTGAACCGTGTCCACGGCCTCTTCTGAAATTATCGCTGTGTTTTGAACCTTCTGCCGGTCTTAATTCTGATAAATTCATACGTGCACCTCCTCACTGTCTATTAGATTTCTTCTACTTTCACTAAGTGTTTTACCTGCTTTACCATACCTCTGGTACATGCGTTATCCGGAAGCTCAACAGTTTTGTTAAGTTTCTTCAAACCTAAAGCTTCAACAGTTCTTCTATGTTTAGGAATTGCACCAATTGTAGATTTAACTAAAGTAATCTTTAATTTATCTGCCATTTTATACTCCTCCTCCTATGCCAAGATTTCTTCAACAGATTTTCCACGTTTCTTAGCAACTTCTTCTGGAGTCGTTAAGGCACCCAATCCTTCGATTGTGGCAAGTACGACGTTCTGTTTATTATTGGAACCTAAAGATTTTGTACGGATGTTTTTGTATCCAGCCAATTCCAGTACGGCACGCGCCGGACCACCAGCGATGATACCAGTACCTTCAGGAGCTCTTTTTAACAATACGTTTGCGCTACCGAATTTACCCTGGAAATCATGTGGAATACTCTTATTTTCATCCAACGGAACTTCAATAAGTTTCTTTATAGCATCTTCTTTTCCTTTGCGGATAGCTTCAGGAATTTCAGTTGCTTTTCCTAAGCCAGCACCAACGTGTCCATTGCCGTCGCCTACAACAACTAAAGCGGCAAAACGCATGTTACGTCCACCTTTAACAACCTTTGTGACACGTTTAATTGATACTACTTTTTCTGTTAACTCTAATTGGCTAGCATCAATAATTGTACGTTTCATCTGTTCTCCTCCCTGCTAGAACTGTAATCCAGCTTCTCTAGCTGCTTCAGCTAAAGCTTTAATTTTACCCTGATAAATAAATCCGCCTCTGTCGAATACGACTTCAGTAATGCCTTTATCTAAAGCCTTTTTAGCAATTGCTGTGCCTACAGCACTTGCAGCTGCAACATCATTCGTCTTTTCAAGACCAGCTTTGATTTCTTTTTCAACTGTGGAAGCTGCTACCAGTGTATTACCTACAGTATCATCAATGATCTGTGCATAAATGTGGTTGTTGCTTCGGAATACAGCTAAACGAGGACGCTGGGCAGTGCCAGAGAAACGGTTACGCAGTCTTCTATGCTTTTTAACTCGAATTTCTTTTCTTGAATCTTTCTTAACCATCTTACGCTATCCTCCTTAATTATTTCTTACCAGTCTTACCAACTTTACGTCTGATGACTTCATCAGCATACTTGATACCTTTGCCCTTGTATGGTTCAGGTCTTCTCTTGTCTCTGATTTCAGCAGCGTACTGGCCAACTTTTTCTTTATCAATACCAGAAACGATGATCTTGTTCTGGCCATCCAATGTGGTCTCAACACCTTCCGGATCAACCATCTCTACCGGATGGGAGTAGCCTAAAGTTAAAACAAGTGTCTTGCCCTGTTTCTGAGCTCTGTAGCCAACACCGTTTACTTCAAGTTCTTTCTTATAACCTTCGGTAACACCGATCACCATGTTGTTGATCAATGTACGGGTCAGACCATGTAAAGATTTCATTCTCTTTAATTCATTTGGTCTGGAAACAATGATGGAATCTCCATCTTTTTCGATTTTCATTTCAACAGGTAATTCTCTTTCAAGAGTTCCCTTTGGTCCTTTAACAGTAACCTTGTTGTTCTCTGCGATTTCTACAGTAACACCTGCAGGAATTGCGATTGGCAATCTACCGATACGTGACATGCCTTTTTCCTCCTAACTTAAATTCTCGGAAGGGGCCGTACCCCTTCTGTTTTCAGTTCACTGCCGATTCACCCCTGACAGCAGGGCTTAAAGTCTCCCCGGAGAGAGACGCTCCGTTTCCGACAAAGCAGAACGGATTTGTTCATCTCAACTACGAGAGAACGGGTATCTTCGCCTCCACTAAAGAGGCAAGCATACGAGAATGTTCGCCTCCACTAAAGAGGTAAATATAGGGGTATCTTCGCCTCCACTAAATTCAAGCTGCGCAAAAGCTTGCTTTCATTAAGTGTCGCGAAGAACCTTCGAACTAGGTTCGTGCTTCGCAAACGTTCGCACTCACCAAGGTCTCATGGTTACCACACAAAAGCGATAACTTCGCCGCCTACGTTCATAGCGCGGGCTTCTTTGTCTGTTACAACACCTTTGTTTGTAGAAATGATAGCAACACCAAGTCCGCCAAGTACCTTTGGCAGTTCATCTTTGCCAGCATATACACGAAGACCCGGTTTGGAAATTCTCTTAATTCCGCTGATGGTCTTCTGGTTTTTATCTACACCATATTTCAGGGTGATTTTAATCGTTTTTGCTATTCCGTCTTCAATGATTTCGTAGCCTTTAATATATCCTTCATCTAAAAGAATTTTAGCGATGGATTCCTTCATCTTGGATGCCGGAACATCGACAGTATCATGTTTCGCAGTATTTGCATTACGGATTCTTGTAAGCATATCTGCAATTGGATCGCTCATTGACATGATAAGTTCCTCCTTTCACTTATTCCTACCAGCTTGATTTTGTAACTCCTGGAATTTCACCTTTATATGCTAATTCACGGAAACAAATTCTGCAAATGCCATATTTTCTTAAATAAGCATGTGGACGTCCGCAGATTCTGCAGCGATTGTATTCTCTTGTGGAGAATTTCTGTGGGCGCTGCTGTTTAATTTTCATCGCTGTTTTAGCCATGGATTTCCCTCCTAACTACTTTTTAAATGGCATACCAAATAATCTTAATAATTCACGAGCTTCTTCATCTGTATGGGCTGTTGTAACGAAGATAACATCCATACCTCTTACTTTGTCAACTTTGTCATACTCGATTTCAGGGAAGATTAATTGTTCTTTAATACCTAAAGCGTAGTTACCTCTTCCGTCAAATGCATCCGGATTAACACCTCTGAAGTCACGTACACGTGGAAGTGCAAGGTTTACAAGACGATCTGCAAATTCATACATTTTTTCGCCTCTCAGAGTTGTCTTACAGCCGATAGCCATACCCTCTCTGATCTTGAAGTTAGCAACGGAATTTTTTGCTTTGGTCGTAACAACTTTCTGACCTGCAATAATTTCCATATCTTTAACTGCAGATTCCAAAACTTTAGCGTTATCCTTAGCTTCGCCAACGCCCATGTTTAAAACAATTTTGTCAAGCTTCGGTACCTGCATGACATTCTTATATCCGAACTTTGAAATCATTGCCGGAACGATTTCATTGTAATACATATCTCTTAATCTACTCACCGTGAATAACCTCCCTTCTCAATTAGTCAATAACTTCACCATTACACTGTTTAGCCACACGGACTTTTTTACCGTCTTTTTCAGCAAAACCGATACGTGTTGCTTTTCCCTTGTAAACATACATAACGTTGGATGCGTCGATTGGAGCTTCCTGAGTAACGATGCCGCCGGCCTGGTTCTGCGCGGATGGTTTTGTATGTTTTGTAACCATATTTACACCTTCTACAAGAACAGTGCCTTTTTTATGATTGACAACAATAACTTTGCCTTCTTTACCTTTATCTTTACCTGCGATTACCTTTACAAGGTCATCTCTTTTAATCTTCATCATGGTTGGCGCCTCCTTAAAGTACTTCTGGTGCCAGGGAAACAATCTTCATAAACTGTTTCTCTCTCAGCTCTCTGGCCACAGGTCCAAAAATACGAGTTCCTTTTGGATTCATATCATCTTTGATGATAACTGCAGCGTTTTCGTCGAATCTGATATATGAACCGTCTTTACGGCGGGCACCTTTTACAGTACGAACTACAACGGCTTTAACAACATCGCCCTTCTTTACAACACCGCCTGGTGTTGCATCTTTGACCGAAGCAACGATAATGTCACCGATATTCGCATATCTTCTTGTTGAACCACCTAATACGCGGATGCAGAGTAATTCTTTTGCACCTGTATTGTCAGCAACACGAAGTCTAGTCTCCTGTTGAATCATGACGTTACCTCCTTAATCCGAAACCAATTATTTAGCTTTTTCAACGATTTCTACAAGTCTCCATCTCTTATCTTTAGATAACGGTCTTGTTTCCATCACTTTTACTCTGTCGCCGATGTTACATTCATTTGCTTCATCGTGAGCTTTTAATTTATAAGTTCTATTAACAATCTTCTTATAAAGAGGATGTTTTACACGGTCTTCAATAGCAACAACGATTGTCTTGTCCATCTTATTGCTGACTACTTTTCCAACTCTTACTTTTCTAAGGTTTCTTTCCACAACAAATTCCTCCTTTCCAGATTACTGTGCAGCGTTCGCTTTTTCAGAGATAACGGTCTGAATTCTGGCAATGTTTCTGCGAACTTCCTTAATTCTGCTCGTGTTATCTAACTGATTTGTTGCGTTCTGGAATCTCAGGTTGAAAAGTTCCTTTTTAGCAGCTACTAATTCGTCATTTAATTCTGCAGCTGATTTCTTTTTTAAATCTTCTACATATACATTAATTTTCACTGTTATCACCGCCTTCTAAGTCTTCGCGAGAAACAACTTTACATTTTACAGGAAGCTTATGTGTTGCAAGACGAAGAGCCTCTCTGGCAACTTCTTCAGGCACACCGGCAATTTCAAACATTACACGGCCCGGCTTAACAACTGCTACCCAATATTCAAGAGATCCTTTACCGGAACCCATACGTGTTTCAGCTGGTTTTGTAGTTACTGGTTTATCTGGGAAAATTTTAATCCAAACTTTACCACCACGTTTAATGTAACGTGTCATAGCGATACGGGCTGCCTCAATCTGGTTTGATTTAATCCAACCTGGCTCTAAGGCTACGATACCATATTCACCATAAGAAATTTTATTACCACGTGTTGCCTTTCCTCTCATAGTACCACGGAACTGCTTACGACGTTTAACTCTTTTAGGCATTAACATTATTTATCGCTCCCTTCCTTTGTTCCCTTTACTGGAAGTACTTCTCCATGGTAAATCCATGTTTTAACACCAACTTTACCATAAGTTGTATCAGCTTCTGCAAATCCATAATCGATGTCAGCACGAAGTGTCTGAAGTGGAATAGTACCTTCACTGTAGAACTCTGTACGAGCCATATCAGCTCCGCCAAGACGGCCGGATACGGAAGTTTTGATACCCTGGCAGCCGGCTCTCATTGTTCTCTGCATTGCAGATTTCATTGCTCTACGGAAAGAAATACGGTTTTCCAGCTGAGCAGCGATGTTTTCAGCAACAAGCTGAGCATCTCTTTCTGGTCTCTTTACTTCTTTGATATCAAGCAGTAATTTCTTATCTGTAAATTTCTGAAGTTCTCTTTTAACTTTTTCGATTTCAGAACCACCTTTACCGATAACCACACCCGGTTTTGCTGTGTAGATGATAATTTTCAGACGGTCAGACGCTCTTTCGATTTCAATCTTGGCTACACCTGAGTTGTATAATCTCTTTTTAAGGTATTTTCTGATTTCATAATCTTCTACCAGATTGTCTGCAAAATCTGCTTCCGCATACCATCTGGAATCCCAATCCTTAATAATTCCGACTCTGAGGCCGTGAGGATTAACTTTCTGTCCCATGATTTTCCTCCTATCTCTCATTCAGCACGATGGTAATGTGGCTTGTTCTCTTTTCGATTCTGTAAGCTCTACCCTGTGCTCTCGGTCTGATTCTCTTCATTGTAGGTCCCTTATCTGCATAACATTCCTCAATGAATAAGTTGTCTGGGTTCATTCCATTGTTGTTCTCTGCATTTGCAATTGCAGATTTCAATAATTTCTCTATAACTGTAGAAGCATATCTTGGGTTATATGCCAAAATTGCTAATGCTGTTTTTACATCCTTGCCTCTGATCGCATCGAGAACGAAGCACGCTTTCTGAACGGATACTCTGGCGTAGGATAATTTTGCGCTTGGTCTTGTATCTTTATTCGCATTTCTTTCTCTTTTAATCTGGGATCTATGTCCTTTAGCCATGGATAAAACCTCCTTTCAAACTAACGTCTTGCTTTCTTTTCGTCTTTGCCATGTCCTCTGTAAGTACGAGTGGCAACGAATTCTCCTAATTTGTGACCAACCATATCTTCAGTAACATATACTGGAACATGTTTTCTGCCATCATGTACAGCAATTGTATGTCCAACCATCTGCGGGAAGATCGTGGAACGGCGGGACCAGGTCTTAATAACAGACTTGTCACCAGCTGCGTTCATAGCATCTACTTTTTTAAGTAAGCTTGCATCTGCAAATGGTCCTTTTTTTAATGATCTAGACATGCGTCTTACCTCCTTAGATTATTCTTATTTAATCATGCTTCCGTCGCGTCTACGAACAATCATCTTGTTAGATTTTTTGTTCTTTTTACGAGTCTTAAGACCCAGTGCTGGTTTGCCCCATGGAGTCATTGGGCCAGAACGTCCGATTGGTGCGCGTCCTTCACCACCACCGTGTGGATGGTCATTCGGGTTCATAACAGAACCACGGACTGTTGGGCGGATACCCATGTGACGTTTACGACCAGCTTTACCGATATTGATCAGCTCATGATCTGTGTTTCCAACCTGACCGATGGTCGCGCGGCCGCTGATCGGTACCATTCTCATTTCACCGGAAGGTAATCTAAGGGTTGCATATTTTCCTTCTTTAGCCATTAACTGAGCAGCGTTACCAGCGGAACGAACCAGCTGGCCGCCCTTGCCAGGATATAACTCAATATTGTGTACCTGAGTACCAACAGGAATTTCGGAAAGAGGTAAGCAGTTACCCACTCTGACTTCAGCATCCGCACCACTCATAACTTTCATTCCAACCTGAAGTCCGTTTGGAGCCAGGATATAAGAATATTCACCGTCTGCATAGCAGATCAAAGCGATATTGGCTGTTCTGTTTGGATCGTATTCGATTGCTTTAACCGTAGCCGGAATACCATCTTTTCTATTTCTCTTGAAATCGATAATTCTGTATTTCTGTTTTGCACCACCACCGTGATGTCTAACTGTGATTTTTCCCTGATTATTACGTCCGGCAGTTTTTTTCTTTTTTGCAACTAAGGATTTCATCGGTGTGGATTTTGTGATCTCCGAGAAATCAGAACCGGTCATATGTCTTCTGGAAGGTGTATATGGGTTAAATGTCTTAATACCCATTTTGTTCACTCCTTTCAAGTGTCTGATTTATTGTCACGCTTGTTTGCGTATATTTATTGGTTTCAGCAAGTCTTATAACAGGTATCCTTATAACCCGGCGAAGATTTCAATATCTTTGCTGTCTTCTGTTAATTTAACGATTGCTTTTTTGGTTTTAGCTGTCTTTCCATAAACCATGCCGCGGCGTTTGTTTTTTCCTTCGCAGTTCATTGTGTTTACGCTTGCAACTTTTGTTCCTTCGAACATTTTCTCAACAGCTTCTTTTACCTGGCTCTTTGTAGCCTGCGGATGCACTAAGAAAGTGTATTTTTTCTCAGCCATCTGGTTCATACTTTTTTCTGTAATCACTGGTTTAAGGATTACGTCATAATATTTAATATCAGCCATTATGCGTACACCTCCTGGATTGTAGCAACTGCATCCTGAGTAACCACTAATGTGTCATATTTCAGAATATCGTATACGTTAATTGTGCTTGTGGAAGCCGTCTTAACACTCGGAATGTTTCTTGCGGATAATACAACGTTGTTATTATTATCAACAACGACCAGCGCTTTGGAAACTTTTAAAGCATCCATAACAGCTTTGAATTTCTTTGTCTTAACTTCTTCCATATTAAAAGCATCTAAAACGATGATCTTGTTTTCTGCAACTTTGCTGGATAAAGCAGATTTAAGAGCTGCTCTTCTTTCTTTCTTATTCAATTTGAAAGAATAATCTCTTGGCTTCGGAGCAAATACAACACCGCCGCCTGTCCACTGTGGAGCTCTTGTTGAACCCTGTCTTGCATGACCGGTTCCTTTCTGTCTCCATGGTTTCTTTCCTCCGCCGCTGACTTCAGAACGCGTTTTTGCGCTCTGTGTTCCCTGGCGTTTTGCAGCAAGATGATTTACAACAGCCATGTGCAGGAGATGTTCGTTTACTTCAACGCCAAATACTGCATCGCTTAATTCCATCTCGCCAATCTGATTGCCTTCGATATTATAAACAGATACGTTTGCCATCTGTATGTCCTCCTTCCTCAAAGCTCATTAGGCTTTGGTTGATTCCTTAATCATTACTAAAGATTTCTTAGGTCCTGGTACCGCACCTTTAACTAAGATTAAGTTCTGTTCAGCATCAACTCTGACAACTTCAAGATTCTGAACTGTAATTCTTACCGCACCCATATGTCCCGGCATTTTCTTTCCTTTAAAAACGCGGCCTGGTGTTGTTGCGGAACCGTTGGAACCTGCATGTCTGTGGTATTTGGAACCATGAGCCATAGGTCCTCTGGACTGTCCGTGTCTCTTGATTGCGCCCTGGAAGCCTTTACCTTTGGATTTAGCAGTAGCGTCTACTTTATCTCCAGCAGCAAAAACGTCCGCTTTGATTTCCTGACCTACAGCATAGCTTTCAGCATCTTCTAATCTGAATTCCCGAACAAATCTCTTTGGAGCAACACCTGCTTTTGCAAAGTGACCTTTCATCGGTTTGTTCACTAATTTTTCTCTGATATCGCCGAATCCAACCTGAACTGCAGCGTATCCATCATTTTCTACAGTCTTAACCTGTGTTACAACGCAAGGTCCGGCCTGAAGAACTGTTACTGGAGTCAGAACTCCATCTTCGTTGAAAATCTGAGTCATTCCAACTTTGGTTGTTAAAATCGCTTTCTTCATATTTACCTCCTGTTTCATCTACAGCGGATTACACTGTATGTGCAATCATCCTAGATGTATTGATTCGGTAATTCTATACTTCCTCAACACTAAGGATAATTTCCATCATGAATTATTTTGTTTTCATCTTGATGTCGATGTACACACCGGCAGGCATCTCCAGTCTGGATAATGCATCTACAGTTTTCTGTGTTGGTGTGATGATATCGATCAGTCTCTTGTGCGTTCTCTGTTCGAACTGTTCCCGGGAATCTTTATATTTGTGTACAGCTCTAAGAATTGTAACTACTTCTTTCTTTGTCGGCAGCGGCACTGGTCCACTCACCTTGGATCCCGTTTTCTTTACAGTTTCGATAATTTTTCCGGCACTCTGATCGATTAATTTGTGATCATACGCTTTTAACGTAATTCTCATTACTTGACTTGCCATAAAAAAAGTCGCCTCCTTTTCGCACTTTTACATTCAGTACGACAAGCGGTGACTGTACATCTTCCCGTGTGTGTCCTCTTCTCTCTACGCACACGTCATCTCTGTTCCTCACAGATGGTTCTACATTGTACAGTGACTTGTCGCCAGTTTTTCTAACTTGACATTCGCTCCACGGAACACCTGCATGGCCTGCAGCAACCTCACGCTTCACAGCTATCAATGTCACAACATTCGTTATTATACATGATTTGCCAGTAATATGCAAGTTTTTTTTTGTACTTTTGAAAAAACTTAAAAACGCCGCCCCAAAGGTCCTTTCAAACCTTCGGGGCGTCCCGTTTCTTAATTAATCTTCAATATGTACAATGGCTTTTGCCAGCGCTTTCTTACCCGGCATATTGCTCTGTCTGGAAATAACGACTCTCTGAGCCTGCGGACTTCCTGCGCCGTGGAGGGATTCGGTCAGATATCCTACCGCGGCGGTTCCCATTGTCAGGTTTTCAATGAGACGCATGATCTTAAAACGATTTTCAATCGGCGTTGTCGATGTTCCGGCAAAGTATTTTTTAATATAAGCGCCGGCTACCGGATGGTTGATATCTTTTTCCGACGGAAGAGTTACCATCAGACCTCCGGCAATATCCTGAGCCAGACGGGCAATCTCATATGGGAAGCGTGTCACGTTCTGCTTACATACGTTGGCCAGCATCAGATCAATCAGATAGTTGCCTGACGCTGTCTCTGTTCCTTCGGAGGAACATGCAATGCCGCAGCAATATAATGTTTCATTCAAGTGGGTCATTTCGATCAGTTTATCTTTGATATGGGAAGCTTTCTCCGCGCCATTGTATTCGGCTGCAAGGGCTGTTGCGCCGATCAGTACGTCGCCCACGCCGACTTTACATCCGCCATAGCTCTGTCTGTGGTATCCGGCAAAGCGTTCTACAAGCATACCGGCAAATTCGGTTTCACCATTTAAGAAAATACGGTCATTCGGAACAAACACGTTGTCAAATACAGTCAACGCTTCCATACCGCCGTAGACATCGTTACCTACATCCAATGTGGTATTTTCTGTCTTTCGTGTATCGCAGCTCTGACGTCCAACGACCATGACCAGACCTTCCGAATCCAGCGGCACTGCAAAAGATACGGCATAGTCTTTATCATCCGGTCCCATAGCCACTGTCGGCATAACGAGAACCTCATGGGAATTGACAATACCTGTCTGATGGGCCTTTGCGCCGCGGACAACAATACCGTCCGGACGACGTTCAACAACGTGAAGATACAAATCCGGGTCTGCCTGTTTGGAAGGCGCAAGACTCCGGTCACCCTTGGTGTCTGTCATAGCGCCGTCAACCACCAGGTCATTCTCCTGAACATATGCGGCAAATTTTCTAAAATTCTCATGATAATTTGTTCCGCACTTCTGGTCCACTTCATAAGTTGTGCTGTATACCGCATTAAAAGCATCCATGCCAACACAGCGCTGGAAACAAGCCGCTGTCTTCTGTCCGAGCAGACGCTGCATTTTTACCTTCTTCACCAGATCCTCGGCGCTCTGATGAATGTGTGTAAAACGATTGATTTTTTCACCTGTAATATTGGAGGTTGCTGTCATCAAATCCTCATACTCCGGCATATGCGCCAGATCATAGGTCGCTTTGATGGAATTGATGGACGGCTGGAGAATCGGATTGCCGACTGCCGTTTCCATTTCCTCACCAAAAAGGAAAATCCGCATCTTCATTTTTTTTAAACTTTCTTCATACTCTTTACCTGTCATTAAAGCCATAGTTACCTCTCCTTTTTTATTTTAGCTTTCACTGCCATTTTTGTCATCAATTTAACTAATAGCAAATTTTGTGCCAACTTGAAAATCAATTATAAATCCAATAAAATAAGGAACTGACGGTGTAAAATCAATTCTCTCCGTCAATTCCTCCGATTTTATTCTCAATTATGAGATTTATTTCCCTTTCCCGCTTCTCGTTTTTGAGATTTTTCTTATATTTGAGATTTCTCCTTGTTAAACTCCTGTTCATCCAATAAATATTTTTGTTCAAGATATCTTTTTCTCCTGGAAAGCGTCTTCACATTTACCCCCAACTTGTCCGCAGCCTTCTCCAACGTCTTATACTCCTCATAATATTCATGGATATATTGCAATTCAATCTGTTCCAGTATCTCTTTCAAGTTCACGGCTCCGATTTCAGGACGTTCAAAAGCAAATCTGGATTCTTCTTTCTTAATATCCGCCACAGATATGATGTCTTCATCGCTTAAAATCACCATTTTCTCAATGGTATTTTTAAGTTCCCGGACATTTCCCGGCCAGTCATAATCCTCAAGCATTTTATAAGAATAAGCGCTCAGGCTCTTATTTGTTTTGAATTTATCATTAAACCGCTTTAAAAAAAGATTTGCCAACGGAACAATATCCTGCCTTCTCTCCCTGAGCGGCGGAATCTCAATATTGACCACATTTAAGCGATAATAGAGATCGGCCCGGAATTCATTCCGTTCGACCATCTGCATCAAATCTCTGTTCGTTGCCGCGATCACCCGTACATCGACCTTTTTGGGTTTGCCTGCTCCTACCCGGATAATTTCTTTCTCCTGGAGGGTTCTTAATAGCTTCATCTGAACATTAAAAGGCAATTCTCCGATTTCATCTAAAAACAAGGTCCCGCCGTCAGCTATCTCAAAGTATCCCGGCTTCCCCTTCGGAAGCCCGCCCGTAAAAGCGCCTCCCACATAGCCAAACAATTCGGTCTCGATCAAGTCTCTCGAGATGGCTCCGCAGTTCAGACACAGTAAAATCTTATCTTTTCTCAAACTGTTCTGATGTATGAAATTTGCCAGCATTTCCTTGCCCGTACCGGTTTCCCCCTGGATTAGGACTGTTGTATCTTTATCAGCCACCTTGGAAGCCTTGTAAATCGTCTCATACATCCGGGGGTCATTGACCAGAAGCTGGGACTGGTTGATATTCTGTTGGGCCATCGCCTTAATCCGTTCTTCGTACTCCTGTACCTGCTCATTCTTCTGAGTCAGTTCCCGCCGCAAATCTTCAATCATTTGAAAATCTCTTGTATTACTCACAATCATGACAATCTTCCCGTCATCATCAAAAATCGGCGTGCTGCTGATGTAGGCCTTTCGTCCGGTCCTGTAGAAGGTCTGCTCAATTGTCATTGGCTTCCCTGACTGAATCGTGATCAAAGATGCAGAATAAGAAATTAATTTTCCTTCCAGTTCCCTGACATGACCACCCAATATTTCTTCGCTCTTAATCCCGGACATTTCTTCATAAGCTTTATTTACCATCAAAATACGTCCTTCGCCGTCAGTAATAAAAAAGCCATCCTGAGAATCCTCGAAAATGGCATGTAACTTTTCATAAATCTCACGGGTATACAGTAGTTCTCCCACAACTGCATCAAGTCCCCGGGATATAAGCTTCTTCACATCCAACAATTTATCATATCTGCTGAAATCCAGACGATCCTCTATCCGTTCCATTTTCAATCCCCCCATTTGTGTTTCAATTTCATTATAATTCATATACTCAAAAATATCTACAAAAACGAATATTGAAATCCATCCAGACGCAGGATGGACAAACCTGCATCCCTCATGTATTATATAGGGTAGAAAAAATGCGAAGAGGTGCCTTATGTTTATTGCCAATCATTGGAAAGATTATGAAGTTATTGATACATCCGGTGGAGAAAAACTGGAACGTTGGGGGAAATATCTGCTCGTCCGACCGGATCCACAGGTGATATGGAATACCCCGAAAACACATCGGGGCTGGAACAAAATGAACGGTCATTACCACCGCAGCAATAAAGGCGGCGGTCAATGGGAATTTTTTGACTTGCCGGAACAATGGTCCATCCACTATGGCAGTCTGACGTTTAACTTAAAACCGTTCAGCTTCAAACACACTGGATTGTTTCCGGAACAGGCGGCAAACTGGGATTGGTTCAGCAAGCTCATCCGCGACGCCCACCGACCAATCAAAGTATTAAATCTTTTTGCCTATACCGGCGGGGCTACCTGTGCTGCCGCAGCCGCCGGCGCCAGCGTCACCCATGTGGACGCATCCAAAGGGATGGTCACCTGGGCAAAGGAAAACGCCCGGTCCAGCGGCCTTTCCGACGCACCTATCCGTTGGATTGTCGATGACTGCGTAAAATTTGTTGAGAGAGAGATTCGACGCGGCAACACTTACGATGCCATTATCATGGATCCTCCTTCTTACGGACGCGGACCTAAGGGTGAAATCTGGAAAATTGAAGCCAATATCCATCCGTTTATTCAATTATGCGCAAAGCTGCTCAGTGACAATCCACTGTTTTATCTTGTAAATTCCTATACAACCGGCTTACAGCCAGCAGTATTGACTTACATGCTTTCCACCGAACTGACTCCAAAATTCGGCGGTCATGTTGTTTCCGACGAAGTTGGGTTACCTGTTTCCGGCAACGGCCTGATCTTACCATGCGGCGCTTCCGGAAGATGGCGCCGTGAATAAAACAAAAAAACGCCTTTGGGTTCCTGTCAGTCGTGACGGATTGTCCCAAAGGCATTTTTTTATTTCCGCTTTTTAACACGGCAGATATCCGGATAGTTTCAGTCAGAGCCTGCCAAGACATCCCATATCTGCCATAAATCCTCAATTTCATAGTTGACCGGAATATTTTCTGTATTCGTCTCGCCGGATGGTCTGTACCAACAGCGGTCGATTCCGGCATTCACGCCGCCTCTCATATCGCTGCTCAGCGAGTCACCAATGATCAACACCCGGCTAAGGTCCGACGGCGACGGCGTCTTTGTCCCGAAAATCTGTTCAAAACAGGCTTCGAAAAAAGCTTTTTTCGGCTTTGGCACGCCGAATTCATCGGAAATGAAACTGCCGTCCATAACCTGATCAAAGCCTGATTCCCGAAGCTTGGTCTTCTGAACAAACACCCACCCGTTCGTAACCACGTACTGGCGAAGTCCTTCCCTACGAAGTTTTTTACATAATTCCAGAGAATCATCCTGAATAAACCAGGTATGTCCAAGATGCTCTTCATAGCTCATTAAAAATGTTTCCGCCTCAGCTTGTATGTTCATTTTACCAAGGAATTCAACAAACCGTCCCAGAAGCACTTCATCTTTTGTCAATTCTCCGGTCTCCAGACGCTTCCAATAAGAAATGTTGATTCTGGAATATTCACTGATCAATTTCTCCGTCGGCTCTACACTGATTTCTTTCAGACTTTGGCTCAAAGCTTTTGCTTCCGCCTGCTTAAAATCCATCAACGTTCCGTCAACATCCCAGAGCAAAATATCGTATCTCATAAAACTGTCCCCACGATCACTCATCCCGCTTTACAAAATCGTATCTGCCGTAAACATCGGCTCGAAATCTTCCGTATCGCTGCACAGAAAACCGCCTTTTGCGTCCAGAATCTCCTTGATGACCCTGCGGGCTTTCTGGTCGTCTCCCTCTTCATAACTGACCACATAAATCGACTGAATCTTTCGTTCTTCGATAAATTCCAGATCCAGCGGGTCCACAAAACATTCCCGGCCATCCTGAAAAATAAGCGAATCACTGTCCAATACGACTTCCATCAAATTCAGTTCCGGCCAGACGTCCACTTTCTCCTCATCCACGGAAGTTATAAACCTTGTCAACTCTTTGGCATCCGTCTTTTCCGGTGTCATATAATAAAATTCGACAATCTTCTTTTTTCGTTTCTGTGCCTCAACAATCGTACTTTTCTTTATCTTCTTCATCTTCATTCTATCCTCCAGCCGGCTGCCCGCATGAGCTGCACCGTATTCCGCATGATCCGCGCCGTAATTCCCCAGATGACCCGGTCTTTATATTCATAAAAAAGCACCGGATAGGTTCCCGTATTCCAACGGTACCGATATCCCCCCCGAACTTTGTCCCACGGAAAATTCTCAGGTGGTTCGGTGTATACCTTATTATAGTAGATTCCCGGTTCATTTTCCATAAAAAACCTCAGCGGAACGGTAAATATTTCTAAAACCTCATCTCTGCTATAGGTTCCTTCATAACTCTTCAATGTTCCCAAATAGGGATAAATGACCATATTGAAGGGCGAAACAAAAATATCCATCGGCGCTTCAAGCAGTACCTGGTCCGATGAAAGCAATAATTCCTCGCAGATTTCCCGAAGGGCTGCTGCTTCCGGCATCTCTCCCCTGTCACATCCGCCGCCCGGAAAACAAATTTCCCCCGGCTGATGCTTCAATCCGATGGCCCGCACCTCAAAAAGAACTTCATAGCCATTTTCTGTTTCCATCAACGGTATGACCACTGCCGACCGCCGGTAGCTTTCCATATCAATTAACGTCGGCTTACGCCCCTGCAGTTTTTCAAGCATCCTATCGCTCCCGTCCTATTTCATCGTTTTATATCCATTTTACACTACCCCTTCCCATTTGAAAAGAGGAGCCTTGCACATATACTGAAATCCGCCTTTACAGCATTTTCATTATATGTAGTAAGACTCCCCTTTATCCGAAAACTCAAAAAGTATTTTCCAAAACTCCCAAGCTTACCATCCTCATCCAGTAAAGCCATCGCATCCTCATAGCTGGCAAAATATTTTCCATAAAAAAGAAGCGGCTCCCCAACGATATCCGTTGAAAAACCACTTCAAATATAGGCAAATCTACATTATAGCAATTTATGCAATTTTCTTAGCCAGATTCATCAGTTCCTCACGGAAGAGGAAGTCATCCATAAGCTTTAAGTCTTTGGAAATCAAAGGCTTAAAATCCATATGAGCCAGAACATCTTTCTCAAGATCCACACCCGGAGCTATTTCAATAAGCATCAGGCCTTCTTTTGTCAATTTGAACACAGCCCGCTCCGTAATATAAAGAACTTCTTTATTTAAACGTTTTGCATAATTGCCGCTGAAAGTAATCTGTTCTACATGGTTCATAAACTTACGGCTCTTGCCTTCCTGGCGGATATTGAGCTTACCATCTTCAACAGCCACCTCCAGGCCGCCGGCCGTAAAGGTCCCGCAGAAAACAACTCTCTTTGCATTCTGTGTAATATTAATAAATCCGCCGCAGCCTGCAATCTTCGGACCGAACTTGCTGACATTGATATTACCTTCTTCATCGCACTGTGCAAGACCAAGGAAGGCCATATCCAGGCCGCCGCCATCATAGAAATCAAACTGATATGGCTGATCCAGAATACACTCCGGATTCGCCACAGCGCCAAAGCTCTTGCCGCCGGCCGGAACGCCGCCGATCGGACCGGATTCCACTGTCAGCTTGAGCCCCCTGACGCCCTCTTCATTGGCCACACTTGCAATGCCTTCCGGAATACCGATTCCCAGATTGATCACTGCCTGACTTTGAAGTTCCATCGCCGCCCGACGGCTGATAATCTTACGGACCCCCAGTTCCATCGGTTTCAGGCTGTCCACAGGAACACGGATATCCCCGCAGTAAGACGGATTGAAATGTTCGCCAAAGGTCTGCATATGATTTTCCGGTTCCGAGATAACGATAGCATCCACATAAATACCCGGAATCTTCACAAGTCTTGGATCGATACTTCCGGATTCCACGATGCTCTCCACCTGAAGTATAACTTTGCCGCCGGAAGCCTTTACTGCCTGAGCAATGGAGAGACTTTCCAGAGTTACCGCTTCCTTCCGCATGCAGGCATTGCCGTCCGGGTCACAATAGGTGGCCCGAATGAATGCCACATCAATCGGGAAAGCTTTATAATATAGGAATTCGTCGCCATCCAGTTCAATCAGTTTTACGATATCTTCTTTTGTTTTCGAATTGATTTTTCCACCGTCCAAACGAGGATCTACAAAAGTTTCCAGGCCTACATGTGTAATGGTTCCCGGCTTCCCTGCCGCAATATCTCTAAAGAGATGGGTAATAACTCCCTGCGGCAGGTTGTAAGCCTCTACCTTATTTTCCACCGCCAGCTTCTGAAGCTTCGGTGTAAGCCCCCAATGGCCCCCAATAATCTTTTTAAGCATGCCTTCATGGCCAAGGTGATTCAGTCCTTTATCTTTTCCATCACCCTGTCCGGCTGCATAAACAAGCGTTAAATCTCTCGGACACCCCGTTGCCAGGAAACGTTTTTCCAATGCCACGGTTAATTCTTCTGGATGATTACATCCAACAAAACCACCAACCGCAATCGTGTCTCCGCCCTTTACCAACATCGATGCTTCTTCGGCGCTCATGATTTTTCCCATAATAATACCTCCCATGTTACTGTTCATTTCCCTTGAATTCTTAACCCAACTATATTGTACTAAAATAAATACAATCTGTACAATATTGTTTATTCATTGAACAATAACCGGAAGGTATTATTTAAAATGGCAAAAAACAGCCACCACACCTCTTTTAACACGGCCGGCAACAACAGCCGCACATCATATTTAAAGCTAAAATCTGACAACATATATTATCCATAGACATCTGAGGTCGGCCATAACCGCCGGCCATATTGCCGTACCATTGGCGTCCGGACTGAAGCTGCTGCCAGAGCATCTGATACTGGGCATTATTCGGCTCCATTTCCATGGCCTGACGGGCCATATCCTGGGCGCGAAGGTTATTTCCAAGTCCCGCATTGGCGATTGCTGAAAAATAATACCACTGAGCATTACGGTTCCGAATACCTTCCAGAACATTCAACGCTTCTCTGAAACGACGACTGTTAATGAAATTTGCCGCTGCCTGCATTTCCACTGTATCCGAATCCCCTCCGGCCGTCTGGTTATTATTTTGATAACCATAGGTGCTATATCCCTGCTCTCTTTCCTTCATAATCTGGGTATAGGCCTGCTGAATCTGTTTAAATTTTTCTTCGGCCGCCTTTTCCCCCGGCTTGCCCACATTGGCATCCGGATGATATTTTCTGCTCAACGTCCGATAGGCTTTCTTGATCTCTTCATCTGACGCTGATGGTGAAACACCCAATATATCATAAGGATTCATCCCGAACTTCCTCCGTCTTATTTTTATCATTTCTGATCTTCATGTACTTACTCCATACTCCAGCATACAGTATATTCCGCAAAATTTCAACATCCAGATGCAGCGGAAGTTTTTCGAAACTCCGGGCGCAGTCTGCCATCATCAGATCCAACATGGAAAATATCTTCTTCTCGAAATCCTGCTGATCCTTATAAACCGTCAACGGATTAAACCGATGTTTCTTAATATCTTTATCCAGATCTTCATACGCATCCATCAAATAAATGAATTTTCCCAGGTAAAATCCCGTCTCTCTAATCATATCAGCCCAGACATCGTTCTTCCAGTTCATGATCTCGCCCAGCATGGTTCCTGTCAGCCCGGCCAGCACGTCCAGATCCTTTTCTCCGGCACGCTCTGCCGCCTCCAACCGGTAGACATAATTCCGTACCGCCTGGAACTGCCTCGGATAAATTTTTAAAAGCTTCCGCACCTTTTTCCGGAGCAGATGCATATGCAGCAGGGCCTCCGGCTTCCGGTCATCCATCCAGTGATCTCTGGCCAGATAGTAGCTCAAAACCAACGTCATATCCGCCGCATATTCCAGACATGGGTTATCATAGATTTTCTGTTTTCGTGTCGGATGCAATTTACACCGGTACATCCGCTCCCGTCCGGCTTCCTCATCCTCGTAAAGGGACATATGCAGCAGGGCCATAAACGTCATGTCATTATTCAGACATAACTGACCAAAGGGGCCATACTTGCGCTTCAATGTCTGACATAAGCCGCAATATACCCCTCTGTATTCCCGATAATCTTTAATTTTCAATTCCGGTTCATTGATAACCACATAGCCGAACATAGAAACCGCCTAACTCCGTTTAATAAAATCATTTCCGCATTTTGGACAGTGAATGCTGATGTTGCCTTTGCCCTTTGGAACCCGCACCTTCTGTTTGCACTGAGGGCAACTGAAGATACGATGCCCCTTATTCCGTTCCATCGACTGCTTCCTGCTGCCGAACCACCCGGTCAGACGATCGTAATGCCGTAAAAAAGCCTGATTTTCTGCATATCTTTTTGGAATATCCTTCGAAAGCATACGAAAATATATAAATCCGATAAGCACCAGGCCGGCCCAATATAGCACAGGCACCTTCAAAAAAATTCCTAAAGCAACCAGAATAAGTGAACAGATTGACAGCACCTGATTCATCTTATCAATTCCATAGCGCCCCATCATAAAACGCTGCAACTTATTACGCATATGCATCGTCCTTCCATTTATACAATGATATTACTATACCCTTTGCTCTCCAGAAATTCAATTAAACTTTACTGGATTTTTCCTAAAATATTTCTAAAATTTCTGAATCGGGTCCGAATCGTCATCCGGAATCTTTTCTATATTTTTTATGATAATATAATATCCCTGTTTCTCATTCATCTCCACATAAACCCGATCACCGACCTTGTGACCGAAAATCGCTTTTCCGATGGGTGATTCCGTGCTGATACGCCCCTCCAAAGAGTTACCCCGTATCGTCGTCACAAGTTTAAACCGTTCCATTTCATCATCGTCTTCAAAATAAACATCGACCAGGTTATTTAAACCCACTTCATCCTCTTTAGATTCATCAGTAACAATCTTCGCCGTTCTTATCATTCTTTCCAGATAGCGAATCCGGCTTTCATTCTGATTCTTTTCCTTTTTTGCCGCATGATATTCAAAGTTTTCGCTCAAATCTCCATGAGAGCGGGCCTCCTTCACTGCCTCAAGAGCATTTTTGCGCACAACCAGCTTCCGGTATTCAATCTCCTCTTCCATCTTTTTAATATCATTTTCCGTCAATTCATTATACATCCCTACTCACCTGTCCCAAAATTTCTAACAATTCATCCACATCTTCTTCCCGGGTCGCCCAACTTGTCGCAAACCGAACCACTGTCCGGCCATCCGGCCGCTTTTCCCAGAAACCACAGGAAACCTGTCCGGCCAGAGCCTCCAACTGGCTGTTATCCAGCAGAACAAACTGTTGATTCGTCACCGTATCCATATACAGTGTATAGCCCCTTTCCAAAAGACCTTTCTTGAGTTTCATAGCCATATCGATGGCATGGCGGCTGATTTCAAAATACAGATTGTCTGTAAAAAGCGAATCGAACTGAATACCCAGGATACGTCCTTTTGCGAGCAGCGCGCCATGTTGTTTGATACTTGTAAAGAAATGGGGAATCCATCCGGATTTTGGCAAAACGACTGCTTCTCCGAACAGCGCTCCAACCTTTGTTCCGCCAATATAAAATACATCGCAGTTCCGGGCAACATCTCTGAGGGTGACATCCGTACCATCCGCCATCAATCCATATCCCAGCCGGGCTCCGTCCAAAAACAAAGGCATATGATATTCACCGCAGATCTGATGCAGCTTTTCCAGTTCATCTTTTGTGTACAGCGTACCATATTCCGTCGGATGAGAAATGTACACCATTCCCGGCCAGACCATATGCTCATGGTTCTCGTCGCCATAGTAGGTTTCCATGTATGTTTTTAACGTCTCCGGCAAAAGTTTTCCCTGTACCCCCGGAACCGTCAGCACTTTGTGACCTGTCGCCTCCACGGCTCCCGCCTCGTGGACGCTGATATGCCCCGTATCGGCAGCCACAACTCCCTCGTAGGATTTCAGCAGAGCCCCAATGACCGTAGAATTAACCTGAGTACCTCCGACCATAAAATAGACTTTCCCCTCCGGACAGCCGCAAGCTTCCAGAATCTTTTTTTCGGCCCTCTCACAATATATATCTGTTCCATATCCCGGCGTCTTCTCCATATTCGTCTCCAGCAGCCGCTGCAAAATGACCGGATGGGCGCCTTCCATATAATCACTATCAAAATGCTGCATCTTCGTTACTTCCCTTCGTCAGTTTTACCTGACCCTAATTATAACGAAAATGCAGCATTATGACAATAGATGGATTTATTTAAGCTCCGACAGCTTTGTTCTCTGCCGATTTTTTATAGTTTTCATATGGTTTCTTTTTATGTTTCGAATGATTCCAGATCTCATCCGCACTTGGCTGCCAATTAGAAGCATACTCAGCGCATTTACCACAAAGATGCTCTACCGGTTCCGGAGATTCCAGATCTGTGCTGTGCGCCCCGGTCCGGTGTACCATTTCCTGAAGTAATTCCGGATTTTCCAACATCGGGCACGGACGGAGATGGTTCTTGTTAAACGGCTGGCCTTCATGATAAGCCATAAACAATGGACTCTGCAAAATCTCAAGAATGGACATATCGTGGATATTTGCATTGGAATAGTGAATAAATACGCAAGGTTCGGCATCTCCGGCCGAATTGATATGGAAATAGTTCCGTCCTCCAGCAATACAGCCGCCCACATACTCACCATCATTCTGGAAATCCATCGGGAAGAACTCTATATCCGACTCAGCTGAACGGATATAACGTATTCTCTGAATCATGTATTTCCGCTGTTCTACCGTCGGCATTAAATCCGTCACCGCATTGTTGCCTACCGGCATATAGTGGAAATAAAAACCAAAACGTGCACCCTTTTCCGTAATCATCTTTAAAAATTCATCACTGGTTACCGCTTCAATATTATAACGCGTATAACAAATGGAAGTTCCAAAAATAATTCCATACTTTTTAAACAGGTCCATAGCCTTCATGACCGCATCATAGTGACCATCACCACGTCTTGCATCGTTGGTCTCCGGCGTTCCTTCAATGGAAAGCTGGAAAGTAATATTACCAAGACGAACAACTTCCTGACAAAACTCATCATCAATCAATGTGGAATTCGTATAAATAGAAAATTCCACATCATTATGTTTTTCAGCCAGACGCAGAATGTCTTTCTTGCGTACCAACGGTTCTCCACCGGTCAGCATGTAAAGGTAAACACCCAATGCTTTACCTTCTGTGACAATTTTATCCATATCTTCAAAACTCAGATTATGTTTGTTCCCATAAGTACCAGCCCAACAACCCTCACAGTGCATATTACAAGCCGATGTCGGGTCAAATAAAATCAACCACGGAATATTGCAGTTATAAATCTCCCGGTTTTTACGGATCGTTTTTGTTCCGCGAATAAAGGCTTCATAGCCCAGATTCATAATGGCTGTTTTTGCTACATTCGGATGTGTTTCATCCAGCACCCGGTTAATATAACGTATCCATTTATTATTTGGATCCTTGATCGCTGCCCGGACTTTATCATAGTCTTCTTTCGAAAAACCTTTTCCCCAGAACTGCTCTGCCAGGTCCACCGCATCCAGAAAACCTTTCTCCCGGTCCTTATTTACTTGTTTCAATACTGTATCCACTAATATTCCGATTGCCTTCCTCTGCATTGCGTGAGAAAGATTACTAATTGCTGTATTCATATGTTTCCTCCTTTTTAAATTCCTGCCTTCTGACGTATAATCATATAAACGCCGGCAATTCCCAACATAAATGCGCCGCTTAAGTTTAATACCCGCTGCCCTTTAACGCCACTCCAATATCCATACCAAAGCCCGCCGATGGCAGATAAAATGCTGATGCACAAAACACAGACCATATCATATAAAGTATCGGGATTTAAGTAGGTAATACTCATCCCGACAACAGATGACTCAATTCCGGCCCGTATCGCCTGCATCCCCCATTGCTTTAAAGATAAAGGCTCTGCCCGGCATTCGAGAAATTCCTTTGTATATATTCCTTCAAACAAACTTTTGGCTATGAGCATAAACAGAAAACATATGGCGGCGTATCGATAAATATGATTTACCATATCCATTTCGCAGTTTTCTTCAATTATCCAGGTTACAAACAGCCCCAAAAGCATCAGAAGCATCTGGATGCCTCCAAAAACTGCTCCCAATACGACCATCCGCTTTCGGCTTAAACTGGCCTGAGTTGCCGCTGCTTTCATTGTAATCTCAAAAATATGGGTGCCTACGCCAAGCGCAATAATGGCAACGATACCTATCGCCATTCATCCACCACCCTTCTTATATTGTATTAAACATTTCTGTCTTTATTTACCATTCATCATAAAAAAAAAGATTGAATCTGTTAAGACTCAATCTTTTGAATTTGTTTTCTATTTTCGACATTTTCACCAAAACGTCGTTTTTTTGTGATATTTGTCAAACTCTGTTCTGTATCGCGACGATAAACCAAATCCGTCAACGATTCGGATAATAGTACCTTCAATGCTTCAAGCACCTCATCCACTTCCATCTTCATTCCCTTCTGTATCCACTTGCTGATACCAAAGGTAAGTCCATAAGCATAATATTCGGCAATATTATCCATTGTCAGCATCGGATTTTTGTTATCGTCGTCATCCACCATCCGTTCCCGCATAACGTCCAACAGCAATTCTTTCAAAAGTTGCAGCACGATCTGATGAAAGATACGGTCTTCCCCGATACGCGCCACCCGCATATAGAAGGCCTTTTCCTTTTTCATCGTCATAAGCATCAGACGAATAGCCTCTTCAAGCATATCGCAGGCTACCAGCGTCCGGGCCGGTTCAACCAGTTCCTGTTTGAGAATATATTCGACAACATCATACTTATCTTTAAAATGATTATAAAATGTTGGTCGCTTTACATTGGCTGCATCGGCAATTTCCTTCACGGTTATTTTTTCAAATGGCATAACGGTTATTAAATGTTTCATTCCTGCAACTAATGCTTCTTCTGTGATTTGCGATTTCTGATTCATAAAATGTCTCTCCTCGATGTTACGCCGCAAAAATAAAATATGTCTCCCTTATTCCGCATTCTACCACTTTTTCAAAATTTTGGCAATTATCATCTTATGATCATCACTCATCTTTTTGAAGAGCAATAACACCTGTCCGTGCCATCTCAATAATACCAAACGGTTGAATGATCTTTATAAAACTCTCAATAATATCCGGACTTGCATTCAGTTCAATAATCATACTTTTGGTAGATACATGAGAGACTTTCGCATTCATGATCATACAGACTTCCATGATATCCTTGCGCGTCGTATTATTATAGGAAACCTTCATCATTAAAAGTTCCCTGCAGACACTCTGAAGTTCTTTCAATCGACGTACTTTGATCACATCGACCTTTTTATTCAACTGCTTCTCAATCTGATCAATGACCCTTGCATCTCCTGTAGAGACGATGGTCATATTGGATATTTCATGATTATCTGTTTCACCAACGGCAAGGCTATCGATATTGTAGCCCCGTCGTGCAAACAGTCCGGCAGTTTTTGATAACACACCGGCCTGGTTCTCAACCAGTACGGAAAATATACCTTTCATCTGTCTCTACTCCTTTACTTTATCAAATTTATACACATGGCAGACAAACAATGCCGAATTGTCACAGGCCAGGAAGGCTTCAATCGTCTCATCCATCTTTGACATATTTCTCAGATGGAAATACTCCATGTCATAGGCCTCCGCAATCTTTTTCAGATTTGGAATATCTCCCAGTTCGACTGCAATATAATTTTTATCGTAATTATTATACTGATACTCACGTACAAGTCCAAGATACATATTCTTCATGATAATAATCTTGACCTTGATATGATTCTGAAGCATGGTCGCCAGCTCATTCATGGACATCTGGAAAGAACCGTCGCCACAGACAGCAACTACCTGACGGTGCGGCGCTGCCATTTTTGCGCCAATGGCCGCCGGAATTGCATATCCCATCGTTCCAAAGCCGCCCGTTGTGAGAAAACGACCTTTTTTCATAACATAATTATCTGCTGACCAAAGCTGATTCTGCCCGACATCCGCCACATAAATGGCGTCTTCATCCATCCGTTCTGTCAGATGTTCGACAAATAAGCACGGATTGATAAACCCTTCATGGAATGTCCGGTAATCCACACAATTCACCTTAATATTCCGCAGCCGTTCGACCCAATCCTCAAAGGAGACATGAATATCGTATTCCATCAGGCTTTCAAAAATCAGACGGGCATCTCCAACAAGTGGAATCGTCGGTCCGATATTCTTTCCGATTTCTGCCGTATCAATATCAATATGAATGATCAGACGGTCCTGTTCCAGTTTGGATAATGCTCCAATGGACCGGTCATTCACTCTGGCGCCAACAATAATCAAAAGATCACTTTCAGCCACTGCCCGGTTCGCATAAGGTTTGCCATTTGTCCCAAGCATTCCGAAAAATAGTGGATGACGCTTCGGCATACTTCCCACGCCCATCATGGTCGTGACTACCGGAATGCTATACTTTTCGCAAAACTCCTGAATCACCGGTTCAGCATGTCCGAGGACAACTCCGCCGCCGGCGCAGATCAACGGTTTTTTCGCTTTCTGAATCGCCTCAACGACCTTTTTAATCTGAACAATATGGCCTTTTACCTTCGGTTTGTAACCGCGGATTGAAACCTCTCCCGGTTCCTCATACTCAAATTCCTGTTTCTGGATATCGATCGGCACGTCAATCAGCACGGGGCCCTGCCGCCCAGTGGACGCAATATAAAAAGCCTCTTTGAAAACCCGAGGAATATCTTCTACATTTTTAACAAGATAACTATATTTTACAAACGGTTCACATGCACCCGTGATATCGGCCTCCTGAAAAACGTCTTTTCCTAAAAGCCGCGTCGACACCTGTCCTGTAATCGCCACCATGGGTATACTATCGGCATAAGCCGTAGCAATACCGGTAATCAAATTCGTGGCTCCCGGACCGGATGTGGCAATACAAACTGCCGGTTTTCTTGTTACACGGGCATAACCACTGGCTGCATGTCCGCCATTCTGTTCCTGCCGAACTAAAATACTTTGAATCTTTGAATCATACAGGCTGTTATAAAAAGGAGCAATCGCTACCCCCGGATAGCCAAATACCACGTCAATCCCTTGTGCCTCTAAACATTTTACCATGGCATCTGCACCTGTCATTCTTCTTCACCCCCGTCATAATAGATAGATACTATATATATTAATTCAAAATTCGTCTTCATTCAACAACAAATTTTTCATTTCATCATTAATCTGACTCTCGCAGGACCGCATGGCAAGAATTGTTTTTTCAAATAAATCGTTCAGTTCCCATCCAAGACGCTCTGCCCCCTGACGGATGACGTCTCTGGAACATCCGGCTGCAAACCGTTTGTCTTTAAATTTCTTTTTCAGACTGGAAACCTCCATATCCATAACGCTTTTCGACGGGCGCATCCGGGCCGCCGCGCCAATGAGGCCGGTCAATTCATCCGCGGCAAAAAGGACCTTTTCCATCTCATGTTTTGGTTCCAGCTCACAGCAAATGCCATAGCCATGGCTGCAGATGGAATAAATCATATCTTCGCCCACACCGGCCTCTCGCAAAAGCTCCGGTGCTTTTACACAATGCTCTTCCGGATACAGTTCAAAATCAATATCATGTAACAGTCCGACAATCCCCCAGTAATCCTCTTCTTCACCGTATCCCAACTCGTTTGCATACCAGCGCATCGCACCTTCCACCGTCAGACCATGCTGGATATGAAATGGCTCTTTATTGTATTTCTGAAGCAGGGCAAACGCTTCTTCTCTGCTGATTTTACTTTTCATTTCCCTTTACCTCTATTTCTCCCATGGATTACCATATGTATCTAAAAACACCTGATCTTCAAGATACCGGTCGATCGCCGGACGGTCCTTTGTCGGTTCACCCAAAGCCACGATACCTAAAGGTTCAATACCTTCCGGGAGCTTACACACTTCCTTTAAGCATGCAATACGATCCGACTTCGGATGAACACCAAGCCAAAGAGAACCAAGTCCCAAATCCGTTGCTTCAAGAAGCATATTTTCCATAGCGGCTGAACAATCCTGAATCCACCAGCCCTGTCCCGGGTCCTGTTCTTTGGATAGATCCGCACAGACAAGAACTGCCGCCTGGGCTGTTTTCATCGCAAAGGCATTCACATGCACTTCGAAAAATGTCTTATAAATCTCCGGGTCCCGCAAAACGATAAACACCCACTCCTGACTGTTTTTTGCACTCGGCGCCGCCATACCCGCCCGGATGATCTGTTTCACCTGCACATCTGTTACCGGAGTTTCCGTATACTTACGCACGCTGCGTCGTTTGAATATTGTCTCCATAAAATCCCTCCAATTACTTTGTTATCATAAAGTATACATTTTCTATCCGGGTTTGTCCACACCTCTTTAATCCGAGAAATTTTAGAATATCGCTACAACACAGTTTTGAATGCCTCTTCAAGATCCTCAATGATATCGTCAATGTTTTCCGTTCCAACGGATAAACGAATCGTATTTGGCCGGATTCCCTGATCAAGTAATTCCTCTTCAGTGCACTGACTGTGGGTTGTTGTCGCCGGATGAATGACAAGGGATTTTACATCCGCCACATTAGCCAGCAGCGAGAACAGTTCCAGGTTGTCAATAAAATCCTTGGCCTTCTGAGCATCGCCTTTAATCTCGAAAGTAAAGATGGAACCGCCACCCTTCGGGAAATATTTTTTGTACAGCTCCTGTTGTCCCGGCTCATCGGAAACCGATGGATGGTGTACCTTTTCAACCTGGGGATGATTATTCAAATATTCCACAACCTTCAATGCATTTTCCACATGACGTTCTACACGAAGAGATAAGGTTTCCAAGCCCTGAAGAAATATAAATGCATGGAACGGAGACAGGGTTGCACCCGTGTCACGAAGTAAAATGGCACGAATTTTTGTGACGAAAGCTGTTGCACCCACTGCCTTTGTAAAGCTAATGCCATGATAGCTTGGATTTGGCTCGGTCAATGACAGAAATTTTCCACTGGCTTCCCAGTCGAATTTACCACTGTCGATGATCACACCGCCGATGGTCGTTCCATGACCGCCGATAAATTTCGTCGCGGAGTGAACAACAATATCTGCCCCGTATTCAATTGGCCGTACCAGATACGGTGTGGCAAACGTATTATCCACAACCAACGGAATTTTGTGTACATGGGCGATGTTCGCAATCCTCTCGATATCAACAACATCCGAATTGGGATTCCCCAGAGTTTCAATATGGATCGCCTTTGTATTTTCCTGAATGGCCGCTTCAACTTCTTCATAATTAAATGGGTCTACAAAGGTCGTTGTAATTCCGTACTCCGGCAGTGTATGGGCCAGCAGGTTATATGTGCCGCCGTAAATATTTTTAGCCGCTACAATGTGGTCTCCCGCATGGGCCAGATTCTGAAATGTATATGCAATGGCTGCTGCTCCGGAAGCAACCGCCAGAGCTGCCACACCGCCTTCAAGCGCTGCGATACGCTGTTCGAACACATCCTCTGTCGGATTTGTCAAACGTCCGTAAATATTGCCCGGATCCTCAAGGCCAAACCGGGCAGCCGCATGGTCACTGTTTCGAAATACATAAGAAGATGTCTGATAAATCGGCACTGCCCTGGCATCAGTCACCGGGTCCGGCTGTTCCTGTCCTACATGCAACTGTAATGTTTCAAACTTTAAATTTCTTTCCGCATATGGTTTCTTTTCCATAACTTACCTCTTTTCTTAGTCTGTCTATGATATTTCTTATCATATAATTCCTACCTGATTACGAGGTAATAATAGCATACTTCGGTTTTAGCGTCCAATAAGAAATTCTGCTAGCCAGTTATACTTTATCGAGCGCAGTCTGACGGAGCGCGCCCGCCCGAAGGGCATGTCTTGCGGGATGCCCTCATGGGTATACCTTTAACTTTCCGCACTGTTTCGCATATTCTGATAACCGGGCATTAGCCTGGTCCCACACACCAAAAGAATCCCGGCAACAGATCACCTCAGGGCACTGATCCATCCAATCTTTTGCCGATTTTATCTGCTCTTCTGAAATCGCCTCAAAAGGCCCTGCCGACAAGACTTTTACCGCCAGAGCTTTTGCCGTTGGATAGTCCAGATCGTTTTCATATAAAATACCCACAGCAAATGGAATACCTTTTCTCTGAAGCCGACGAAAAATGCTTCGTCCGGTTCCGGCCCCGGCAATCACAAAAACTTCCGGCGCTCCCTGGGGCGCTTCCAGTTCCACCAAACCGCTGCCTTCTTCAAAACTCCCGGCCGTCATTTCAAAAAGATGGGAAATATATCCCGGAACAAATATTTCCTCAGGCGGCCCAAATTTTTCTACATAATTTTCGTGAACGCAGAGAATCCGGTCCGAAATCCGCTCAGCCAAATCCAACTCATGCAAAGACATGATGACGGATAGCTTCTTTGTCCGTGTCATTTCCTGAAGAATCGTCATGAACTCCAGTTTATATTTCACATCCAGATAGGAAGTCGGTTCATCCAGCAAAATGATCTCCGGCTCCTGACAGATAGCCCGGGCCAGCATGACCCGCTGGCGCTGTCCATCACTGATTTTCATAAAATCCTGATTCCTGAGTTCAGTCATGTGAACCATTTCCATGGCCTCCGCAATAACTTTCCTGTCTGCTTTCGATAATATTCCAAACTTTCCCGTATAAGGATAACGGCCTGTCGCCACAATATCTTCACAGGTCATCATTTCTGAACGGATACGCTCCGTAAACACGACAGCCATTTTCTGTGCCAGTTCATTCCCCGGCATTTTGGTCAGGTCTCTGTTGTCCAGATAGACCATACCGCCTAAAAGGTTTAACTGCCTGGCAATACTCTTTAATATAGTAGATTTCCCGGCGCCATTCGGTCCGATCATAGTCAGTATTTCACCTCGGGAAATGTGAATTTTAATGTTATGAATCAGGGGTACTCCCTGATACCCCACCGTCATGGCCTCTGTATAAAAATATTTTTTCTCCATATGTCACATTTTCTCCTTTTGACGGCATATCATAATGAGGATAACTACCGGCGCCCCAAAAACGGCAGTGACCGTGCTGATGCTGAGTTCGGTCGGGGCAAATAATGTTCTCGCGATCAGATCACAAAACAGACAAAATACGCCGCCGCCCAGAAAGCAGGCAGGAATCATAAGGATGGGTTTGGATGTCCTAAAAAGATTTTTTACCAAATGGGGCACTGCAATTCCCACAAAGGACACCGGTCCGGCAAAGGCCGTGATACAGGCAGATAAAATGCTGGACAAAACGACCAGCGCTGCCCGGAACAGACGGATATGGATTCCCATATTCTGTGCATAAGCCTCTCCCATCTGATAGGCGCTGATTGGCTTGGACATAAAAAAGACGATGACAAAAACAACTCCCACGACCAACGTCATGACGGCCACATTCTCCCAGGTAATTCCAGAAAAGCTCCCCTTCGACCAATTGTGCAGATTCACAATATCCGCATCGTTGGCAAAGGTGACGATCAGATCCGTGATGGCTGAACAGATATAGCCGATCATAACGCCGCTGATGATGAGCATGGACATTCGCTGAACTTTTCTTGACATAAGAAGGACAAATCCCATAGACAACATGGCGCCGACAAAGGCGGCAATGATCATCATCCCCGAACTGGCTCTGAAAGCGTTTCCCAAAGAAAACACCATCACCAGCGCCACCGTTAATTTGGCTCCCGATGAAATTCCAAGAACAAAAGGACCTGCAATGGGATTATGAAAAAATGTCTGTAACAAATAGCCTGACAAGGCCAGCGCGCCGCCGAGAATAGCGGCCGCCAACGCCCTCGGCATCCGGATACGCCAGAGAATATTGGCCGCTGTCTCCCCGATCTCCTGTCCTAAAAGACTTCTTATAATTTCATCATAAGAAACCGAAACACTCCCGACCCGGATATTCCACACTAAAAACAGCAACAGCAGGGCGAATAATATGCCAAAAGACAAAATATATCTTATACTCCTTTGCCTGTTTCCGTCATCCGCCCCCATCCCTCCGCATCGTTTTTCTGCCATTTTCTACACCATCCCTCGTTTATCTGAGCAGATACATATACTCCGTGTCTGCCGTTACTCCCTCTGTCAGCATGTTGTGAACGTCCATAATAAATCTTCCCAGAGACATGGATTCCTGATAAAAGTTACTTGTCGTACACCAGACATGCCCGTCTTTGACTGCCTTAAAATCCTTCAAAAGATCACTTTTCGCCAAAAGCTCATCCAGAGATGCCATCTCTCCGTCCACCGTACTATTATAAATAAGATAATCGGCATCCTTTGCTCCGGCATAGAATTCTTCAATCTGCATGTTCATCGTGGACGCCCGGCTGTCCCTATCTCCAAGATTTTCAAAAATATATTTTCCGCCGGCCAGTTCAATCATCTTCGGCACATAATCAAAAGATTTTCGGACATTGACCGAACCATTGGCCGTCAGATAAAAGAAGGCCACGGTTTTTCCCGTATTTTCCTGATGACTGATATCTTTCAGAGCTTCCGTCCGCGATTTAAATGCCGCTTCCGCTTCATCCTCCTTGTCCATAAGCACACCATAAAGCTTCACCCATTCCATCCGTCCAAGCGGATGAAGTTCATAGCTGGAACGGTCAATTAACACCGGAATGCCAAAACTCTCCAGTTGTTCCTGCACTTCCGGCGTGTGGGTGATCATCATGTTCTCGATAGCCAACCGACAGCCTTCCAATAAAATCCGTTCATAATCCGGCATGCTGTATTTGCCCGCGTAAAGTATCCTGCCATCCTCCATAGCCTGTTGCGCTTCTTCAATATACCATCCATCCACATCCGTTCCGGAAAGCCGGACAGCATCCATCGCATCAATGACCCGGAACATATCCATCACTGCTGAAGCTACCATATAAATATGGTCCATTGGCTGTTTCAGGACAACAATATCCTCATCCAGATTTTCCGGCACGCCCTGGCCCTCCGGCACAACTAAAAAGCGGCTGCCGTCGGATATCGTAATCAACGCATGACCGCCGCTGTAACGGTCTACCGCAAACTCCTGTGCATACTCCAGATCCATCCGGCTCTCATACTCAAGCGCCGGACTGATATCCCTGTCCTCAGACAACCGTTTTTTTGTTTCCTTCGGCAAACCGCAGGAGACAAAAACTGTCACTATGAAACTAAAGATTAATAAAATAAAACATGTTTTATGCTTCATCTGAAGTTCCCCTCTTTTTTGTCAAAGCCGCTGCCCCGACAATCAGCGCAATGATCACCATTCCAACTCCGATGATCCGAGGCGTCTGGCCGAATTTTCCTTTAATGGACGCTTTGTCAAAGATTAGTGTATATTCGATTTCATGAGGTGCATTCATCGCTGTTGTATCTGCCGTCACAGCCATCGCTTCATCGAATACTGGCACCGGAATTTCAAAGACGCTATTCCCCTCTGTATTTATCGGAAGATATTTTTCACCGTTGACTATCATATAGTCATAATTTGAACTGCTCCACTCAATAACTGCCGTCGCTTTTTGATCTTGAATCCGAAGTCTGGCCGGTGAGATCACCGTGGCCCGCCCCGTACCACCGGACAATTCCACATTGACCGTGTAATCTCCATCCTTCAAATCCAGGGGTTCCGTCTCCATCACAAAAGCCTCTGCCGGAAGAGTTTCTGCTTTAAAGAAAATCTGATGATCGTACCATTTTTCTTTTCGCTTACTGAAGCCGGTACACTCCAGCTCCATATTCAGAGCCGCCACCGGAATCTCGTAGGTATAGGCGCCCTCGCTGTCTTCTGCAAACTCTGCACAGGCTGATTCATCCGCTGCCACGGCCTCTTCCCCTGTTCCCATAAACAGCTTTAAGTAGCCTTTACCTCCCAGGGTAAGTACAGCAGTCATCTTTCCATCTTTGACTGTCAATTCCGCATCCACAATACGGAACATGGAAGAACTGGAATCCACCGCAATAGAATAGGTTCCCTCTTTCAAATTGCCGGCGTAAACAGGCTCCAGGCCCTGCTCACCAACGGTCTGCTGCGCCGCCCGCTCACCCTCACCGGCGATGAGATCTGAGCTCTCCGTCATTGTTTCTGAATTTTCCTCCCCATGGCAGATTACCGGTGTGCCAAGCACACCGGTAATCGTCATGAGAAGCGCTGCATAATATACTATCCGCTTTTTCAACATCGTTTCTCCAATCATTCAATTATTTTGCAAGACTGTCAATGGCAGCCTGTGTATGTGCTACATAGATATCCTGAATAGCCGGGAGCTCGCCAAGACCTTTAAGGATGCACTCAACCTCATAGCCTTCAGCTTCAAACTGGCTCTTCCAGGAATCATCCTCGTCACCGGCCATGTCGTTATTCGCATGGTCACCGGCAACGACCATCAAAGGCTCGAGGACAACTTTGGTGTAAACGCCTTTTTCTTTAATCGCTGTAAGCAGATCTTCCAGAGTCGGTTCTGCCTCAACTGTTCCGATATAATAATTCTCATAACCGGCCGCGGTCATTTTTTCCTGAAGTTTTGCATAGATTCCATTGGAATCTGCCTCTGTGCCATGACCCATGAAGCAGATAGCCGTCTCGCCGTCATCATAGGAAGCTGTTTCTTCAGCAATCGCTTTGGCTACGGCATCAAAATCTTCATCGCTCGTCAGCAATGGCGTGGCCAACACAACCTGTTCAAATTTATCTTCATACGCCTTCAGCGCATCGGCTAAATCTGTATATTCATACCCGTCCATCAAATGTGTTGGCTGAACCACCAGTGTTTTCACACCGTCCGCTACTGCTCTGTCCAAAGCTTCCTCCACATTATCAATTTCAAGTCCGTCGCGCTCTTTCAGTTTATCAATGATCATCTGGCTTGTGAATGCCCGGCGCACCTCATATTCCGGATAAGCATCTGCAATGGCTGTTTCAATTGCGCCGATCGTAGCTTCTCTGCTGTCATTGTAACTTGTTCCGAAGCTGACGACCATAATCACTTTCTCTGTCGCTCCGCCCGTTGTCCCTTCTGCTGCTTTCGTTTCATCCACCTTCGTTTCTGTTGCTGTTTCAGCGGTCGTCTCCGCTGCCTTTGTTTCTTCTTTGCTGCTGCCGCAACCGGACAAGATCATCGTGCCCATCAGGGCTGCCGCTAAAAATGCTGCAAATCTCTTTTTCATGATTCTCCTCCTCTTTCTGACCATATCCCGGTCTGTTTGTATCATTGAATAACGTACAGGAAAACAGTCACTCCATAAGAATCCTGCTGGTTCATCTGCGGCATTGAAAAAAAATACCCTTTGCTGAAAAACAGGCAAAGGGTCGCATCATACAAAATCGCATTTCACATGTACAACCAATTACTCGTGGTCTGGAACAAGCTGTTCCTGTACAACAGTCAGGCAGGTCTCCTGGCTTATAGATCAACGCCTTCCGCCGTCTTCCCGGTTTCCCAGTGACATATCGGCCTTGGCTCCCTAAATACAGTGACGAGTTCGTACAGGATTCTCACCTGTTTCCCTTTTCACCAGATCTGAAATGATTTCAATCTGACACCTGCTGTTATCTATTCAGTTATTGATAATATATCACACCTGCTGTGCATTTGCAATAAGAAAAGGCTCCGCCTTAAATCAAAGGGGGAACCTTTTCGATTTACAATGATCCGGACGATTGCCTCAATTTAATTTCTACATAGAAATCCATCCAAATACATTTGCCACGGATGAAATTAATATAATCACTACAAAAATCGGGCAGAGGTATTTTATCATAAAGTTAAATACTTTTTTTCGTTTAAAAGACGCCCCCTCTTTTTCCACTTCTTCCGCAATACGTTCAATACCAATCACACGCACGATCAATAAGCACGTCATCAAGGCTGCAATCGGCATCATTACAGAGTTTGTGATAAAATCAAAGAAATCCAAAAATGGCATACCTATAATCTCGATAAAAGCTAACGGACCATATCCCAGAGAAGACAATGTGCCCAGGATAATAATAATCAGACCAACAATCGCTGTAGCTTTGCTCCGGCTCCATTTCAATTCATCCTCAAAAGTTGCTACCGCGCTTTCCGTCAGAGCGATCGCGCTGGTGAGCGCCGCAAAAAATACCAGAACAAAGAACAGGATTCCCATCACCGTGCCGAATCCCATGCTGTCCAACACCTTAGGAATCGTAATGAACATCAATGACGGTCCAGCCTGCAGCATCTCCGGATTCCCTCCGGAAAAAGCGAAAACTGCCGGAATAATCATCAACCCGGCCATAATAGCAATCGCTGTGTCAAAAATTTCTACATTTTTCGTCGCACTCTCAATCGACACTTCCCTTTTCATATAGGAACCAAAGGTAATCAAAATTCCCATTGCAATCGACAGGGAATAAAACATCTGTCCCATGGCGGATACCACCGTCATCCATGAAAAATTCTCAAATTCAGGAACAAGGAAATATTTCACGCCCTCAAAGGCTCCCTCTCTTGTCATTGAATAGATAGCAATAACCACAGCCAGCACAACTAATACCGGCATCATAAATTTTGATACACGCTCAATTCCATTTTCCACACCGGCATAAATGACCACCAGCGTAACAAGTGCAAAAACCAAAAACCATATTTCCGCAGAAAACCCGCCGGAAATAAAACCTGTAAAATAGCCGTCGGCTGCCAGTTCCGTTCCATTTCCCCGTATATATTCAAACATATACTTGATAACCCATCCACCGATCGTGGAATAGTATGGAACGATCAGCATCGGAACAATCGCATTGATCCATCCACCAAAGCGAAACGACCATGTATGCCCAAAGGCACTAAAGGCCCCCACCGGACTTTTTTTCGTCAGACGCCCCAAAGCCGTCTCTGCCATAATCATCGTATACCCAAAGGTCAGCGCCAAAATGATATACACCAGTAGAAAAATTCCTCCGCCATACTTCGCAGCCAGATAAGGAAATCGCCATATATTTCCCAATCCCACCGAAGCACCGGCGGCCGCCAGAACAAAGCCGATTTTTCCTGAAAAGCTGCTTCTTTTTTCTTCCTTTTTACCCATTGTTATCTCCAATCCCCCGAAATTTTTGCTATATGAAAAAATTCCCCTCCATCAGACAATTTTATACCTGATGAGGGTATTTTCACACAACATATAAATCTATTATACACGAAAAAAGTGGGAAATTAAAGCCTTTTTGAGAATTATTTCACTTTTTGATATATAAGAAATGGTCTTCCTCTCCATAAAATAAAACCGGAAGAGTACGAATACTCTCCCGGTTCTATTATTCATTTTAGCACTACTTAATGTTTACGATATATTCGATGATTGTAGCAACACGGCCTGATCCAACAGTACGTCCACCTTCACGATATCAGACCAGCGTATTGCGGTGTACGAATGGTGATTTTTCGTGTGATTCGTTGGAGAAAATACGAATTTTCCACTGTGGCCGTGTGGTTTTGGAGGATTTTGTTATCATGGTGTTATCAACAGTATTTCATCACCCATCTACATATTTGTATTTATAATATCTGAAAATGGTTTCAGTTGTTGAGCATACATCGCACTAAACGATGCCAACATTGCTCTTAATTGCTTAGTTGCATTTTGTGTAGCTTCCTTACTTTTTAAACCACTTGATATTGCCGGTTCAAGCGTAGTATGCAATGGCATCAAAACATCTAATATTGCCTTCCATTCTTCAACTAACTTATCAAAATTTCCATTATCCTTAAATACTAACTTCCAAGAATCTAATATTTTCTTTCCAAGTAAGTTTTCCATACAAGTACTTACTGCTGATATCAACAACATTTTAGAGCCACGCTTACTCAAAAAATTGAATTCGTCATTTTCTATATCCGTTCTCTGTTCTTTTTTATTTTTTAAATTAAGTTTAAATTCATCAATAGCTCGACCTAACGAATATACAAAAATAATATGCTCTGCCGTCAATTGATCTGAAAAAATATTTGTGTATTCTTTATCCTCATCCCATATCAATTTCTTTGAATTATAAGCAGTTACACAATCCCCATGAAAAGCTAGTAAAGTTTGTGCAACCAAATATGGATCAAATACTTCTTTGTTTCTAACCCTTGTACTATCTCTTCTTCCACCGCTGTAATATAATTGTGGATATTTTTCAAATTCTTTTCTAAGTCTTACTTGTTGCTTATCATTACTTCTTAAATCAGATGGCAAAATTTCGTTTTGTTTATTGTTATTATTAATAATTTCCTCTATAATTTTAGGATCACTGCACACAATAAAGCGTATCGGCACAAGGAAATCTTCTTTTAAACTTTCAACAGCTCCAATAGCTCCTGTTGATTGTGCTCCATTAATAATAGTTATTCCATGTACTTTTGTTATATTATCATCCTCTATTTCGTAATCATTCACTAATGCTGTTAATCCATTGTTATATGCCCAAAAGTTTTCTGGTTGTTCTTGTACTGTGTCCATAATGCCTAAATTAATCTTATTTTTTCTTTTTCCCGCTCCTAAATAATTTCTTGGATTCCCAGAAAAAAGATCATCTTTGTACATCAAATAAAGTTTTCGTATCCAACTACCTTTTACTGCTGTTACACAAGATTTCCACTTTCCCCCCTTGACTTCAAAGGCTTTTCCGTTTCCTTCCACATCAATCATTTCTTCGATTGTAATTCTTTTACTAGAGCTATTGTACCAACGTTCAATCGTATTATTTCCAACTTCTAATGCTACTATTTTGACAGAATTATCTCCAGCCAAATCATTTACTAATTTTTGTGCTGCAATCTGGACAGTGTTTAATTCCTCCTGAACTTCTGGATTATTTTTTTCATTCATATTATGAACATACCAAAAATAAATTGTGTTAATATCGCCTTCCTTAATCGCTTCTTGCAGCTCACTAGCTGAATCTTTTATTCTATCTGGTATATCATTTATATCTCTCGTAAAAATCCATGATGCTGCCACATTTAAATCGCTTGCTTTATTTACTTTGGCTAAGTCTGTTTCCATCGGATTTTTCTTCATATAAGCTTGAGCTACAACTGCAAATCCCGAATCTCTATCAATATAAATCAAATCACACTTCTTATCATCACTTCCATCCGTCAACGCTTCCGAAGCAACTGATATTATATCTTCAATGTCATAGCGCAATTGCAATGCATACAATAGCAATGAATTATCTCCATATAAATTCACCAAATCAGTTCGTCCTTTATAATTGCTTACATAATTATACATCATCTACTCCTTATCTTATGCACAGTTATACTTTTTATACTTTTATTTACAATATCTTTGCACACCCATCACTAAATACTTTAGGAAAGCACAATGACATTATTTCATTTTGAAAAGCGACCACATACGCACGTATTACACCTTCGCCATATCTTTCATGCAATACACTTTTTCCATCTGCATACAAACTAATTTCATCCGGAATCCCCATTAAATATGGAATTTTTTTATCTTTCACTTTTGCTTCAGGAAAATATACATCCATTGCAACTACTCGCCCTTCACCATATATTAAATGACATATATTTGCCCCTGGTGGCACTATCGGCACTTTCTTATTTTTGCTTACTAATAGTCCTTTTTCCATTCTTTTTATTTTTTCATCAATTGCAGTACCTATATATGCTTTCCATCCCGGTGCGTTCAAAATATCCCTTCTGGTTTCACACAACAAAATCAACTCACGTAATTTTTCCGGGTTAGCGTTACCTGTTCTAAACATAGCTATAAAATAATCTCTATACTGGGCTAAGGTCAATGGAACAATATCTAATCTCTGCTTTACATCTCCTCGTGCATACCAAATTCCATGTCTGAATGTTTCTGCTGTATTCGTATCTATTTTTACTGCAATAAACATTCCATATACTGGCTTATCATATTTCAGAACTGCATCTGATACATGTCTTCTTACAGGTTCTCCCTCCATTGCTTCCTGGCGTGATGACGTAGACATCGTAACTTCTGTTAAAATTGTAAAATCGTTAAATTCACAATACAGATCACCTTTTCCACCACCAGCTGCAGATACCGGAAGAAAATCTGAATCCAGTTTAAAGCCCCTCACTTCATATGGTTTATTGATCATATGATCAATGGCTAAAGATGCTCTCCATAAAATCCATTCCAAATATGCCGGAGTTTCGTCTTTTGGAACTTCAATAACATTGTCATCATCGTATGTACGCTTTCCACCACCTTTGATCAACAGTTCCATATAATCGGCTATTTCTTGCCATTGATTACACTGCTCTTTTGCATATTGAATTTCATCTGTTTGGGATAATATATTTTCCAAACGCCGTCTGGCAATATTGATTTCTGTTGCGGTATTCAACGGCAGATCAGAAATATCAAACATAATTTGTCTGCTCTTCATCTGCATCATCAAGTCATTCAGTAAAGCTCTAGCCGTATCCACATTATCCGTTGGTAATTCTGCACCTTCGCATAATCTCTTATATTGAAGCACTATTGATTCTTCATTCGATGTTGATTTTGCTAATTTTTCAGCCAGAATATGCTTAGCCGGAGCAATGACCATTCCTCTTCCTTTTCGTTGTAACACCCCTGAAATACGTAAGTACCGCATGTTCATATCACAATAATCAAGAAAATTATCTGCTTTCTTATCATAGTATTTTCCACGTTCTGCAACTTCTTTCCTATCAAAATTGCGCTTTGACGATGCTTGTTTTCTACGAGTACGCAAATCCAAAATATTGTCCACAACCTCTCCAGTTGAATAACTCGGATTTGTCGTATGCCCCCATAATGCAAACTCTATTCTGGTAATCTCTGAACTTCCTGTTCGCTTCTCTAACTCCAGCATAATTGCCAATATCCATCTCAATGGAGAAAAATAAGAATTACCATCTGGCATGGCAAATTGTTCAACACTTAATGCCCTTAAATAACATTCTTGCACTGCCGGATACGTATCCGCCTTTAAAAAAGTTCGTCCGAATGGTGTTATGTCATCCAAGTTTCCCAGTTCATCTTGATCTCCATCCTTCTTCTTTACTTGTGGATAGATGAAGCCATTTTTTGAAAACATCAAACGCCATTTCCGAGCATGACTACCGGATGTATCTTTTCCGGCTTCATTTTGAATGATTCCCTGGTCATTAAGAAAATTCATAAAACCAATTTCATTCTCTTTTCCACGAAGTTTTCCCACATACGGTGAATTTGCAAATGCTTTAAAACCTTCCTGTATTCTATTGGGATTCCGTAATCCGGTATTTCCTACTAACCAAATATCTATTTTTTCTTCCATACGTCTTCTCCGTTAAACCCAACAAACAAATATTCCTGTACCTTATTTCGATTTGTCTTAGCATGCTTTTGATTTCCAAAAGAATATGTATAATCTATTGGCACCACTTCTACATGTTCTTTATACTTAGACATAAGCGCAACCATTTCATCTTGTGTTGGTTGACTATTTGAGGAATAAGATACAATCAAAATACTATTCGAAAACTTTTTAAACAGCTTATCGAATGCATCTGCAGCACCTTTCCTAGTTGAGAATGGTGTAGGATATGACTTAAATTTCTTTGTTATCGTATTTTCTTGTATTTCTACACCTTTCCAGTCTCGTGCCAGTCCTTCAACAAAATGGTATCTACGAACATATTCATTATCTGACAGTGGAGAATAATACGGTGGATCGATATATACTAAATCTGGATGTTTAATTTTTACTTCCATTGCATCTCCATGTTTAGATTTATTTTTGCACCCATTATCAAAAATTGCATTATTGATACTCTCCACTGCTTCCAGGAATTGTTGCTCTAAAGATTTCTGCAAATCTTTTCTTCCATCATTATATCGATCTCCGGTATATGTAAAAATTCCTCTTGGTCTTTTCTTTGTGCAGGCTCTAATCAGTGCTGTCATTGCAATCGCTTTCTTATATTGATCTCTAATACTAGCGATATTGGTTCGTAGAATATCTATTAGTTTATTCTCTTCATCTTTATAATATAATCCTTGAAACGTCTCTTCTACAAAATGATCAGACTCCTTTTTTTCAATCAGTAATTTTTTTGCTTCATCCAACGGCAATACAACATTATTGTTTTCCACCATTGCTTTGGTAAAAGTTGCCGACATTGCCATATAATCATTGCTAATTACCGTTTTCCCTTGAGCCTTAAACATATAACCAACAATTCCAGAACCTGAGAACAGATCCACTACCGTATCAAAATTGAATTGTGAAGCGACAGCCCAAATTTGAGGCAATAATTTACTTTTAGAACCCATATATCTAGTTGCTGGATATTTCATTACCTGTTCAGGCAAAGGTTTTGGAACTATTTTTAACATAGTTTTCTGTTTTGGTGGAATATTTACTATAATATCTTCGCCTTTTCTTTTACTTCCATTACAAGAAATATACCTTTTTGTTTGAATAACCTCAATCTTATAATCTGCATATAACTCATGAACCAATGGATGATTGGAATTTGTCAATATTACATGGCACCCTAACTCCTGTAATCTTTTGACTTCTTTCGCTAATTCTACATGATCTTCTTCATAAAATTGTTCTTTCGTATATCTCTTAAAATCTGAATATTCTGAAATTGGCAAATACGGAGGATCTAAAAAGATAAAATCTCCTGGTTCTGCATATTCTTTCAATACCCAAAGATAATCTCCACATGTTATAGTCGCTTTTTTCAACACGTCTGAAGCAGCATATAAAGCCTCTTCATCACAAAAATTTGGTGCTTTATATTTGCCAAATGGAACATTAAACTGTCCTTTTTTATTTACACGATACAAACCATTAAAACATGTTTTATTCAAATAAATAGTTCTTGCTGCAGCTTCTTCCTTTTTTAATTTAACCCAATCCAATGAACGTACTTCATAAAAATCTTCTTTAGTATTTTTATATTTTTTCAAGTATGAAATAACAGCTTCTACATTATCTGCAACTTGCCGATACATATTGATCAGTTCTGGATTACTATCTGCAATTATTGCTTTATCCGGACTTAATGCAAAAAACAACGCACCACCGCCAATAAATGGCTCTATGTACTTTCCATACTTTTGAGGAATTTTTGGCATGATATCGCCTAACATCTGAGTCTTTCCACCAGCCCATTTTATGATAGGCTTTGCCTGTATCCGTTTTTCTTTCTTTAAAACTTGTTCCATCACGCCTTTTCCCCTTCAATCTCTATTATTTCCATGATATCACTAATATCACATTTTAAAGCAGTGCAAATTTTCACCAGCACATCTGTAGTAACATTTTCATTTTTTCCAAGTTTTGCTACTGAAGCATGACTAATACCTGCAGCCGCACATAAATCCTTCTTTTTCATATCTCTATCAATAAGTAATTTCCACAACTTTTTATAACTAACCGCCATATTTGAACCTCTAAATCAACTTTCTAAAATATTGCTATAGCGTTATTCTATCATATGATTTCAGCGGTATCAATATTAATTTCAGCGATCGCAGACTTTTGCGCGAACATTTGTTTGTATTTATAAAAGTTGTTCTTTAATCACTAATAAACTCCCCCATATCAGTTTAATTTTTCTAAGACTAAAATATACTCATGTGCTAACATTAAGAATTTTCGTTCTCTCCCTTCCCAGTAATCTGATGATCGACAATTATGCTGTTCTTTTATAATAATTTCTTTAAGTTTAAATCCCGCATCTACAAATTTCTGCATAGAGTTCATTCCCAAAGGTAGCACATATCCCTTTTTCCGTATATCTCCAATCATATATGTACATATCCTTTGTTTCTTTAATACTCTATAAGCCTCTCTTGCAACTTGTTCCAATTTTTTCAAAAACTCATCATATTTTAAATGAGAGATGTCTCCCTGAATATCCTTGCTATACCTTATAATATCTGCATAAGGCGGATGCGTACAAATAAGATCTATACTCTCATCTTTTATAAATGATAAATTGGTTGCATTTCCTTGTTTAGTGAAAATTTTTGATCTTTCTTGACAAGTAAAATTAAGATTTGTGTTAGATAATTTGACAGCTTCAGAATTTATATCAACACCGATGGCATTTCTTCCTAATAGTTTTGCTTCAATCAATGTTGTACCGCTGCCTAAGAATTGATCCAATATCCAATCGTTTTTCTTTGAATATCGTAAAATAAGATTCCTAGGAATGTATGGAGACCAGTTTCCTCTATATTTTCCTGAATGTGTAGCCCAATCCCCTCTTTCCGGAAAAGACCATATCGTTGTATCTTCCAACTTAAATTTTTCTGGTGCTTCTCTTATAAAAATCTCCTCTTTCCTTTTCTAAACATTATACTTCCACAGAATACATTTGTCTATGAGAAATCTTATGAAAATATCCTGAGTGCAAAAAATCCAGAAAGATTCAACAGTCCAAAAGATTCTTTCTGGATTATTGCATATATAGAACGAGGGCATTGCTCCATCATCTAATTTGATGATTTTGCAACACCCTCATTTTGCGTTTGAACACAACGTTATCTTGCGATAACAAATCTGTTTTCAGATTGTATTACTCGATGATTGTAGCAACACGGCCTGATCCAACAGTACGTCCACCTTCACGGATAGCGAATGTAAGACCCTGTTCCATAGCGATTGGATGAATCAGTTCAATTGTCATTTCTACGTTATCACCAGGCATGCACATTTCTGTACCTTCTGGAAGGTTGATAACACCTGTGATATCTGTTGTTCTGAAGTAGAACTGTGGTCTGTAGTTGTTGAAAAATGGAGTATGACGTCCACCTTCATCTTTTGTTAATACGTAAACCTGAGCTGTGAATTTTTTGTGTGGATGAACACTGCCTGGTTTTGCAAGAACCTGTCCTCTTTCGATTTCAGTTCTCTGAACACCACGAAGCAAGCAGCCAATGTTATCACCAGCCTGAGCTTCATCAAGAAGTTTACGGAACATTTCGATACCTGTAACAACGACTTTACGTGTATCTTCTTTAACACCAACGATTTCAACTTCTTCGGACAGATGAAGTGTACCACGTTCTACTCTACCAGTAGCAACTGTACCACGACCTGTGATAGAGAATACATCTTCTACAGGCATAAGGAATGGCTGGTCTGTAGCACGCTGTGGATCTGGGATATAGCTGTCAACTGTATCCATAAGTTCCATAATCTTGTCGCCCCATTCGCTGTTTGGATCTTCAAGAGCTTTTAAAGCAGAACCTTTGATGATTGGGCAATCTGTAAATTCATATTCTTCAAGCTGTTCTGTGATTTCCATTTCAACTAATTCAAGTAATTCTTCATCGTCAACCATATCACATTTGTTCATGAATACAACGATGTAAGGAACACCTACCTGACGGGAAAGAAGGATATGTTCTTTAGTCTGAGCCATAACACCATCAGTAGCGGCTACAACAAGAATAGCACCATCCATCTGAGCAGCACCTGTGATCATGTTCTTTACATAATCGGCATGTCCTGGGCAGTCAACATGTGCATAGTGACGACGAGCTGTCTGATATTCAACGTGTGCTGTAGAGATTGTGATACCACGTTCTCTTTCTTCTGGAGCCTTATCAATATTTTCGAAATCTACTTTTTCGTTACCTTCTACTCTTTCTGCTAATACTCTTGTGATAGCAGCTGTTAAAGTTGTTTTACCGTGGTCAACGTGACCGATAGTACCAATGTTACAATGTGGCTTACTTCTGTCAAACTTAGCTTTTGCCATTTTTAACGTCCTCCTTTTTATAATGCCTCTCTGGGCTTCATTTTTGGCTATCTTTGATTATATTGCATTTCACGCATATATTCAAGACTCTATATTATTTATTTTTCTTTTGCGTTAAGCACTTTTTCCTGTACACTCTTCGGAACCTGTTCGTATCTTTCGAAGAACATGGAATAGTTACCACGTCCCTGAGTTCTGGAACGAAGGTCTGTAGAGTAACCGAACATCTCTGCCAGCGGAACATAGGCTTTAACCATCTTGCCGCCGCCGATGTCTTCCATACCTTCGATACGTCCACGCCGGGAGTTGATATCACCGATAACATCACCCATGTATTCTTCAGGCATGGTTACTTCAACTTTCATGATTGGCTCAAGTAATACCGGATTACCTTTCTTCATAGCATCCTTAAATGCCAGGGAACCAGCAATGTGGAATGCCATTTCAGAAGAGTCGACTTCATGATAAGAACCATCGTATACAGTTGCATGAACACCCAATACAGGGAATCCGCCAAGGATACCGGCTTTGGATGCTTCTTCGATACCTTCGCCAACGGCCGGAATGTATTCCTTAGGAATAGAACCGCCGACAACAGTGGAATCAAATTTGAATGTTTCTTCAGCATTTGGATCCATTGGCTCGAATTTAACTTTACAATGACCATACTGTCCACGGCCACCGGACTGTTTTGCATACTTGCTGTCAACATCAACAGGTTTCGTAAAGGTCTCTTTGTAAGCAACCTGAGGGGCACCTACATTGGCTTCAACTTTGAATTCACGTAAAAGTCTGTCTACGATGATCTCCAAATGAAGCTCACCCATACCAGCAATGATCGTCTGGCCTGTTTCCTGATCCGTATGTGCACGGAAGGTCGGGTCTTCTTCAGCAAGCTTTGCCAAAGCCTCACCCATCTTGCCCTGACCAGCTTTTGTCTTAGGTTCGATAGCAAGCTCAATAACCGGTTCTGGGAATTCCATGGACTCAAGGATTACCGGATGCTGTTCATCACAGATGGTATCACCTGTTGCAGATACTTTAAAACCTACAGCGGCAGCGATATCACCGGAATAAACTTTATCAAGTTCCTGTCTCTTGTTAGCATGCATCTGAAGGATACGTCCAACACGTTCTTTTTTGCCCTTTGTCGCATTTAATACATAGGAACCGGAGTTCATTGTACCGGAGTAAACACGGAAGAATGCCAGTTTACCTACAAATGGGTCTGCCATGATCTTAAATACAAGCGCTGAAAATGGTTCTTCATCAGAGGAATGACGAACCGTTTCATTACCATCTTCATCGACACCCTGAATAGGCGGAACGTCTAATGGAGACGGCATGAACTCAACAACAGCATCCAGAAGTTTCTGAACTCCTTTATTTCTATATGCTGTACCACAGCATACCGGAACAGCTTCGCAATTACATGTTGCTTTTCTTAAAACAGCTTTCATCTCATCAACGGATGGTTCTTCGCCTTCAAGATAAGCTAACATTAAATCATCGTCCAGCTCGCAGATTTTTTCTACTAATTCTGTACGATAAAGCTCAGCTTCATCCTGCATATCTTCAGGGATATCGACAACTGAAATATCGTCACCCTTCTCATCATTATAGATGTATGCTTTCATTTCAAATAAGTCAATGATTCCTTTGAATTCATCTTCTTTACCAATTGGCAGCTGGATACAGATGGCATTTTTACCCAGGCGGGTTTTAATCTGATCAACTGCGCCATAGAAGTTTGCACCGATGATATCCATCTTATTAATGAATGCCATACGTGGTACATTATAGGTATCAGCCTGACGCCATACGTTTTCAGACTGAGGCTCAACACCGCCCTTTGCACAAAATACACCGACAGCACCGTCGAGCACACGCAAAGAACGTTCAACCTCTACTGTAAAGTCAACATGTCCAGGGGTATCAATAATATTGATACGGTTTTCTTCCGCACCCGGCTTCGGTTTGTTCTGTTCCTGGAGTGTCCAGTGACATGTTGTGGCGGCTGATGTAATTGTAATACCTCGTTCCTGTTCCTGCTCCATCCAGTCCATGGTTGCAGTACCTTCGTGAGTATCACCAATCTTATAGTTAACACCGGTATAGTAAAGGATACGCTCTGTTGTTGTTGTTTTACCAGCATCAATATGCGCCATAATACCAATGTTTCTGGTTCTCTCTAATGGATATTCTCTTCCAGCCAAGGATAATTCCTCCTTAAAAATAAGTCAGGCAGCAAGGTTCTGCTTACCATCTGTAGTGAGCAAATGCCTTGTTTGCTTCTGCCATCTTGTGCATGTCTTCTTTCTTCTTAACAGATGCACCTGTGTTGTTTGCTGCATCCATAATTTCATTAGCGAGCCTTTCTTCCATGGTCTTCTCGCCTCTCTTACGAGAATAAAGAGTTAACCATCTCAGCGCTAATGCTTGTCTTCTGTCAGCTCTTACTTCGATTGGTACCTGATATGTTGCACCACCGATACGACGAGCTTTTACTTCCAATACAGGCATTACATTATTCATAGCTTCTTCGAAAACTTCAACGGCATCTTTGCCTGTTTTCTCTGCCACTCTGTCAAATGCACCGTATACGATCTTCTGAGCAACACCCTTCTTACCATCTAACATAACGTTGTTGATAAGCTTAGTTACAACCTTGTTGTTGTAAATAGGATCTGCTAATACGTCTCTTTTTGCAATATGTCCTTTTCTTGGCACGTTACTTCCCTCCTTAATATTACCGGCCGGAATTCCGTCCGGCTATTTAATTCATAGGTACTCACGTTTCCCTACGTGTTCGCGCCGAATCGCGTTTATATAAACCTGCAACCTTCACTGCCTGGTAAAATAATGCTACATTCGCCGCAATAGTATTTGGTTTGAAAACAGTATTATTTAGCGTCCTTTGGTCTCTTAGCTCCATATTTGGAACGGGCCTGTCTTCTCTTAGCGACACCAGCTGTATCCAATGTACCACGGATAATGTGATATCTTGTACCTGGTAAGTCTTTTACTCTACCGCCACGGATAAGCACAACGCTATGCTCCTGAAGGTTGTGGCCTTCACCCGGAATATAACTTGTTACTTCGATACCGTTGGAGAGACGAACTCTGGCGATTTTTCTAAGAGCTGAGTTAGGTTTCTTAGGAGTCGCTGTCTTCACTGCTGTACAAACTCCTCGTTTCTGTGGAGCTGACTGATCTGTCGGCTTTTTGTGAAGGGAGTTATAACCTTTCTGAAGTGCTGGTGCTGTGGATTTTTTCTCTACAGTCTGTCTTCCTTTTCTTACTAACTGGTTAAATGTTGGCATTATTTTCACCTCCTGCGTAAATTAAATCGGTTACCGTAAATTTTTACGTTTTTTGCGCAAATAAACAAAGATGTCCATTTACGCACACTAACTGAGTATATCAACTATTTTTTCCCTTGTCAATTGCTTTTACTAAAAGTTTTCCCATTTTTTTCTCTCATAAACATAAAAGGAACCCACAATTCTAAATAAACTGTGGATTCCTACCATATTTTTATATAGTTGCCTACTCCTCAACAACACCGATGACAGATTCTTCATCAGAATTTATCTCTTCCGGCTGAACATCTGTATATTCTGCGACTTCTTCACCTGTCACATCTTCTTCTTCACTCTCATCCAATACAACATCCATATCCATATAGATATCTGTATTCAAGCGTGTTGCCCGATAACGGCGCATACCGGTACCGGCCGGAATCAGTTTACCAATAAGAACATTTTCCTTCAGACCGATCAACGGGTCAACTTTTCCCTTAATTGCAGCATCGGTCAAAACCTTGGTTGTCTCCTGGAAGGATGCGGCAGACAAGAAGGAGTTTGTTGCCAGAGATGCTTTGGTAATACCAAGCATAACCTGACTTCCCTCAGCCGGTTCTTTACCCTGATCAACGAGATTTTCATTGATTTCTTCAAAATCAAGGACGTCAACCAGAGTTCCCGGAAGATAATCTGTATCTCCACTATTTTCAATACGAATCTTTTTCAGCATCTGACGCACGATGACTTCAACGTGTTTATCATTGATTTCTACACCCTGGAGACGATATACACGCTGAACTTCCTGAATCATGTAATCCTGGACGGCACGCACACCTTTGATCTTCAGAATATCATGTGGGTTAACGCTACCTTCTGTCAGTTCATCTCCGGCTTCAATGACCTGTCCCTCCAGAACCTTAATTCTCGAACCATACGGGATAAGATAAGCCTTTGTCTCTCCGGTCTCACTGTTAGAAACAACAACTTCACGCTTTTTCTTCGTGTCCTTGATGCTGATCGTTCCGGCAAATTCAGAAATGATCGCAAGGCCCTTTGGCTTTCTTGCCTCAAAAAGCTCCTCGACACGCGGAAGACCCTGAGTGATATCATCACCGGCAACACCACCGGTATGGAACGTACGCATGGTCAGCTGAGTACCAGGTTCACCAATGGACTGGGCAGCGATAATACCCACCGCTTCACCAACCTGTACGGCCTGTCCGGTAGCCATATTGGCACCATAACATTTTGCACACACACCAATGTGAGAACGGCAGGAAAGGACCGTACGAATCTTAACTTTTTCAATTCCCGCTTTTGTCACGATTGATGCACGTTTCGGCGTGATCATCGTATTGGCTTTGACAAGAACCTCGCCGGTCTGAGGATCAACGATATCCTCTGCCGCATAACGGCCGGTCATACGGTCTTCAAGACTTTCAATGACTTCCTTGCCATCCATGAAAGCATTGATCCACATACCCGGAATCTCGCCTGTGCCTTCGCAGCAGTCTGTCTCACGGATGATCAAATCCTGAGATACATCAACCAGTCGGCGGGTCAGGTAACCCGAGTCGGCGGTACGAAGAGCTGTGTCGGACAAACCTTTACGGGCTCCATGGGCGGAAATGAAGTATTCCAGTACGTCCAGACCTTCACGGAAGTTGGATTTGATCGGCAATTCGATGGTGCGTCCGGATGTGTCGGCCATCAGACCACGCATACCCGCCAGCTGTTTGATCTGCTGGTTAGAACCACGGGCACCGGAATCGGCCATCATATAAATATTGTTATATTTGTCAAGATTCGACAACAGAGCATCCGTAATCTTATCATCGGCCTGTTTCCAGGTCTCAACAACAGCTTTATAACGTTCTTCTTCAGTAGTAAAACCACGACGGAAGTTTTTTGTAATCCTTTCAATCGTCTTCTCCGCATCGTCAATGAGCTGTTTCTTAGCTCCCGGTACGGACATATCGGATACGGATACGGTGATAGCGCTGACAGTGGAATATTTGTAACCTGTTGATTTGATCAGGTCGAGTACTTCCGCAGTCTTTGTAGCACCGTGAGTATTGATGCATTTATCAATAATCTGTTTCAGCTGTTTCTTCCCAACAAGGAAATCAATTTCAGGAACCAGATCATTTTCAGGTAATGAACGATTTACAAAACCCAGGTCCTGAGGAATGATTTCATTGAAAATGAACCGTCCCAGTGTGGATTCGATGATACGGCTTGTTTTTTGACCGTTCACATAACCTTCTTTACGGATTTTAATCCTTGCCTGAAGGGTAATGACTTTATTCTCATAAGCCATGATCGCTTCATTCACATTGTGGAAGAACTTGCCTTCGCCAGGGTCTCCCGGCTTCTCCAGCGTCAGATAGTAAATACCGAGGACCATATCCTGAGAAGGTACGGCTACCGGCGCGCCATCGGACGGTTTCAGCAGGTTGTTTGGAGAAAGCAGCATAAAGCGGCATTCTGCCTGAGCTTCCACAAACAATGGTACATGCACAGCCATCTGGTCACCATCGAAGTCGGCATTGTAAGCGGTACATACCAGCGGATGCAGCTTGATGGCTTTACCTTCAACCAACACCGGTTCAAAAGCCTGGATACCCAGACGGTGCAGTGTAGGTGCACGGTTCAGCATAACCGGATGTTCTTTGATAACATCTTCCAATACGTCCCAGACTTCCGGCTGAAGACGTTCGACCATCTTCTTGGCAGACTTAATATTGTGAGCCAGTCCGCCGGCAACCAGTTCTTTCATTACGAACGGTTTAAACAGCTCAATGGCCATTTCCTTTGGCAGACCGCACTGATAAATCTTTAATTCAGGGCCTACGACAATAACAGAACGACCGGAATAGTCAACACGTTTACCAAGAAGGTTCTGACGGAAACGCCCTTGTTTACCTTTCAGCATATCAGAAAGGGATTTCAACGCACGGTTTCCAGGTCCTGTTACCGGACGGCCGCGGCGTCCATTATCGATCAGGGCGTCAACAGCTTCCTGAAGCATACGCTTTTCATTACGCACGATGATGTCCGGCGCTCCCAGTTCAAGGAGACGTTTCAGACGGTTATTTCTATTAATAATACGACGGTAAAGGTCGTTCAGGTCAGACGTTGCAAAACGGCCGCCATCCAGCTGGACCATTGGACGGATATCCGGCGGGATGACCGGAATCACAGTCAGTATCATCCACTCCGGACGGTTACCGGAAGTGCGGAATGCTTCAACAACTTCCAGACGTTTAATGATCCGCGCCCGCTTCTGACCGGAGGAATTTTTCAGATCTTTTTTCAGTTCATCTGCTTCTTTTTCCAGATCAATGCCTTCCAACAGTTCTTTTATGGATTCCGCACCCATTCCGGCCCGGAAGGCATTACCGAATTTTTCATAGGCATCCCGATATTCTTTTTCAGAAAGAACCTGCTTATTCTGCAGATCTGTGGAACCTTTATCCAGAACAACGTAAGATGCAAAATAAAGGACTTTTTCCAGATTCCGAGGAGACATGTCAAGGATCAGGCCCAGACGGCTCGGAATACCTTTAAAATACCAGATATGCGACACAGGAGCGGCCAGCTCGATATGTCCCATACGCTCTCTACGAACATTGGATTTTGTTACCTCAACGCCGCATCGATCACAGACAACGCCTTTGTAACGGATTTTCTTATACTTACCGCAATGGCACTCCCAGTCTTTCTGAGGTCCAAAAATCCGCTCACAGAACAAGCCGTCTTTTTCCGGTTTCAAAGTTCTATAGTTAATGGTCTCCGGTTTTTTTACTTCACCATGGGACCAGCTTCTGATTTTCTCAGGGGAAGCCAGACCAATCTTAATGGCATCAAATGTCATCGGTTGATATGCTTCACTACTATTCATCTCAGGCATTCACGACACTCCTTTCTTTAATCCATGTCCGGTTCTTCATACAGGTCAAAGTCTTCACTGTCATCCGGGTCGTCGCTCACGTCAACGTCCACAATTTCATCGCCCTCCACGGTTTGTTCTCTATATCCATAATCGCCAAAGGACTCATCGGAACCGACATAATTTCTCTGGCTGTCCATATAACTGCGATATTCTTCATCATCGGTGTAATCGACAGTTTCACCGATTTCGACCTCTGTCTGATCATCACGGAGCACCCGAACATCCAGAGCCAGAGACTGAAGTTCCTTAAGAAGTACCTTAAAGGATTCCGGAATACCCGGCTCAGTAATGTTTTCGCCCTTGATAATAGCTTCATAAGTCTTCACACGGCCAGTCACGTCATCTGACTTGAAGGTCAGGATTTCCTGCAATGTATAAGATGCGCCATAAGCTTCCAGCGCCCAAACCTCCATTTCACCGAAACGCTGTCCGCCAAACTGGGCTTTACCACCCAGAGGCTGTTGTGTAACGAGGGAGTAGGGACCTGTGGAACGGGCATGAATCTTATCATCAACCAGATGATGGAGTTTCAGGTAGTGCATATAACCTACGGTAACCGGACTGTCAAACTCTTCACCGGTACGTCCGTCACGAAGGCGTACTTTACCGGTACGGTCAATCGGAACACCTTTCCACTCTTCGCGATAGTCCATATGCTCTTCAAGGTAGTTGTAAGTTTCCTCGGAAATACGGTCTTTCCAGATTTCCGTAAACTCTTCCCAGGATTTATTTACGTAGTCATTGGCCATTTCCAATGTCTGCATAATATCCTCTTCATCCGCACCATTGAATACCGGTGTTTCAATCTTAAAGCCAAGAGCTTTGGCGGCAAGACCAAGATGGACCTCCAGGACCTGTCCGATATTCATACGGGAAGGTACGCCCAGCGGGTTCAGCACGATATCCAGCGGTCGGCCATTCGGCAGGAACGGCATATCTTCAACTGGTAAAATACGGGAAACAACACCCTTGTTACCATGACGTCCGGCCATCTTATCGCCAACGGAAATCTTACGTTTCTGAGCAATATATACACGAACGGATTCATTTACTCCCGGCGGAAGCTCGTCTCCGTTTTCTCTTGTAAATACCTTGGCATCGATAATAATACCATAATCACCGTGCGGCACTTTCAGAGATGTGTCACGAACCTCTCTGGCCTTTTCACCGAAAATAGCACGCAGCAGACGTTCTTCGGCTGTCAGTTCAGTTTCACCCTTTGGTGTCACCTTTCCGACAAGGATATCTCCGGCACGAACCTCCGCACCCACACGGATAATACCTCTTTCATCCAGATTCTTCAGAGCATCATCTCCGACACCCGGTACATCTCTTGTGATTTCTTCCGGTCCCAGTTTTGTATCTCTGGCTTCCGCCTCATATTCAGCGATATGAATCGATGTGTAAACATCCTCCTGCACAAGACGCTCGCTCAGAAGAACAGCATCCTCGAAATTATAACCTTCCCAGGTCATGAAACCAATCAATGGATTCTTACCGAGACCAAGTTCACCCTGTGAAGTGGATGGCCCGTCAGCCAGAACGTCGCCGGCTTCTACCCGTTCATTCTTGAATACGATCGGACGCTGATTGTAGCAGGCACCCTGGTTGCTGCCCACAAATTTCTGTAATTTATAAACATCACGCTGGCCATCATCCGTCTTAACGATAACCTCGCTGGCTGCGGAACGCTCAACCACGCCACTGCGCTTAGCAATTACACAGACACCGGAGTCTACGGCTGCTTTCTGTTCCATCCCTGTACCGACAATGGATGAATCCGTAAGCATCAACGGCACGGCCTGACGCTGCATGTTGGATCCCATCAGCGCACGGTTCGCATCATCGTTCTGAAGGAACGGAATCATAGAAGTTGCCACAGAGAATACCATCCGAGGAGAAACATCCATCAAATCTACTTTAGATTTATCAAACTGAGAAGTTTCTTCACGATAACGTCCGGACACAGAGTTATTTACAAAATATCCATCCGCGTCAATCGGCTCATTGGCCTGTGCTACGGTGTAGTTATCTTCTTCATCGGCTGTCAGATAAACAACCTCATCCGTTACCCGAGGATTCTTCGGATCGGACTTATCCAGAACACGATACGGTGCTTCAATAAAGCCATACTGATTTATCCGGGCATAGGATGCCAGGGAGTTGATCAGACCGATGTTCGGGCCTTCAGGCGTCTCAATCGGGCACATTCTCCCATAATGGGAATAGTGAACGTCTCGGACTTCGAAACCTGCTCTGTCTCGGGACAGACCGCCTGGTCCCAATGCGGAAAGACGACGCTTATGTGTCAACTCGGACAATGGATTATTCTGGTCCATAAACTGGGACAACTGGGAGCTTCCGAAGAACTCCTTCACAGCCGCAGTCACCGGTTTGATGTTGATCAGGGACTGTGGGGAAATGCCATCCAAATCCTGAGTTGTCATACGTTCACGAACCACACGTTCCATACGGGACAAGCCGATACGGTACTGGTTCTGCAAAAGCTCACCAACAGCACGGATACGACGATTGCCCAAATGGTCGATATCATCATCATTTCCGATGCCATATTCCAGATGAATATTATAGTTAATGGAAGCAAAAATATCTTCCTTTGTGATATGCATTGGTACTAATTCGCTCAGATTCCGGCGAATTGCCTCTTTGATCGCATCGATATCTTCATTCTCTTCAAGAATAGAGCTCAACAGCGGATAATAAACCTTTTCTGTAACGCCGACTTCGGCAGGATCCACATCCACCCAGCTTGTCAGATCAACCATCATATTGGACAGCACTTTGACAATTCTTTCTTCTGTCTGAATGAAAACATACGGAACAGCCGCATTCTGAATATCATTTGCCAGCTGCTCAGTCACAACGGTGCCTGCCTCGGCAATAATCTCACCGGTGGTTGTGTCCACAACTTCCTCAGCCAGCGGCCAGTTCTTTATACGATTCTTGAACGCCAGTTTTTTATTAAACTTATAACGTCCAACCTTTGCCAGGTCGTAACGTCTCGGGTCAAAGAACATGGCATTGATAAGGCTCTCCGCACTTTCTACAGCCAAAGGCTCGCCCGGACGAATCTTCTTATATAATTCCAGAAGACCATCCTGATAATTGTCGGATGTATCTTTGGAAATACTTGCAAGAATCTTTGGTTCCTCACCAAACATATCGATGATTTCCTGGTTTGTACCAATACCAAGAGAACGAATCAGAACGGTTACCGGTACTTTACGGGTACGGTCAACACGAACACTGAATACGTCATTGGAATCCGTTTCATATTCCAGCCAGGCGCCACGGTTCGGAATAACTGTGCAGGAATAAAGCTTCTTACCAATCTTATCATGACCGATGCCATAGTAGATGCCTGGAGAACGAACCAACTGGCTGACGATAACTCGTTCAGCACCATTGATCACGAAGGTTCCTGTTTCCGTCATTAACGGCAGATCGCCCATGAAGATTTCATGCTCGTTAATTTCATCCGTTTCTTTATTGATGAGACGTACTCTCACCTTCAAAGGCGCTGCGTAAGTCGCATCTCTTTCTTTACATTCGTCAATGCTGTATTTTACATCATCCTTACATAATGTAAAATCTGTAAATTCAAGACTTAAATGGCCACTGTAATCCGCAATCGGGGAAATATCATCAAATACTTCTTTCAAACCGGTATCCAGAAACCACTGATAAGAGTTTTTCTGTACTTCAATGAGGTTCGGCATCTCAAGAACTTCTCGCTGCTTTGCGTAGCTCATACGAATGCCTCTGCCAGATTTCACTGGCTTAATACGCTTCATACTGTTCATTGACGGTTTTTCACTCCTTAAATATTTAAACAACCGTTAAAAAGTTACTTTAAGCCTATCAAAACCCCAGACCGGAAGGCCTAAGGCTCCATACTAATTGCATCATAATATTATAAAGCAATCTCTTTTTTCTGTCAATCATAAACTTCCAGATTTTGCCGAGATTTCAGCCGCACAAAAAGCCATTAACTATGAGTTTCTATCCACAGTTAATGGCTTTCTAAATAATATGAATTTGTTATCAAAAGACTGCCTGAAAATCCGCAAGCCCACATAATACCGGGTTTCTTCAAAATTTCAGATTACTCAAATTCTATAATATCAAGTGGCTTCATAGCAATGACTTCACATTCCGGGCACAATTCAACCAAATATTTTTTAAAATCTGACAAATGCTCCTCCAGACGATAATGCATTGGAATCACCTTTTTTACACCCAGCATTTCAACACACATCGCGGCTGTTTGTGCATTCAGCTCACTAAGGCATCTCCCCTTCATATCGGCTCCACCGATTCCAATAAAAGCTACATCCGGCTTAAATAGTTCTCCCCAAAGCTTCATATCATATGTCAGAGAAGTATCTCCACCAAAAAAGCATGTAGGCCCATCTTTGATCTGTATAATAAAGCACATAGGTTCCCCTGTAATGTAAGTACCATTTTCCAGACGTCTAAATGCAATGTGTCTCGCACTGGTCGCATGTATCGTAAAATCTCCCTGAGAATAATATGCTCCACTCGTAATAAGCTCTGTGCGTTCTCCCCACATATTGCCGTATCCGGCTTCTTCCGCCAGTGCTAAAGTGCTAAGATCCCCCAAAAGTTTTGTTTTTGGGTCATTATCCATAATATCAAATGTTTGAGCAAAGTGGTCTTCTGAACAATGACTGCAAATGATCAAATCAACGATTATATCTTTTGGATCCACCGGACTTGGCAAAATTTTATAATTTTCATTTCCACTCAAGAATGGATCTGTCATCACTCTCATCCCATCCGGAGATGTCATGATAAACGAAGACCACCCCACATATTCGAGCTTTATGCCCATATACTCATCCCCTTTATACAGCTCTTAATTTTGGGTTCCTTTATTATCAAGGATTTTTTCCTGTGTCAGTACACATAATTTCATAAAGCTCCTGTGCATCCGCCTGAGCAACCATATCCTTCCAAAGGCCATTCTGATATGTTTCAATCACTTCATCGATATCAGCAAAATCATTTCTTGCAAGAATATTTCCACCATTATTAAGAATTTCTTCTTTATACTCGCCATCAAGTTCTTCTACATTTGCACGCTGTTCTGCTGCAATTTCAAGACATGTTTCTGTAAACATCTGCTGATCCTCTTCTGAAAGAGAATTCCAGAACTCAAGATTAAAAGCAGGGAAGCCTGTTTGGAAGAAATGATTAGACTCCCAAATATATGGTGCTTCTGTATACATCTGCTGAAGCGCAATCGTCTCCCAGTTTGCACATGCCCCATCAACAATACCTGAAGCCAGAGCCGTATAAAGCTCAGACCAGGCAACCGGAGTAGGATTCATACCAAGGGTTTTAAAGGTATTGATCCACATATCCAGTTCCGGCACTCTAAATTTGAGATTTTTTAAACTGGACAAGTCAACAATTTCTTTATTAGAGAAAATTTCACGACATCCAAGACTAAATGCGGATAAAAGGTGGATATTCGCTTTTTCTTCTGTAATTTCGGTCAGTTTTGCGCCTGTATTTCCATCAATCGCACTCCACAGCTGTGCGTAATCTTCAAAGAAAAACGCAAGATATAACATATTTGCTTCAGGAACAAGGAAATCCATTGTACTCGAATCTACCCAACCAATATTATAAATGCCATTGGAAAGGGACTCCACAAGTTCTCGAGCTTCCCCGAACTGGGAACTAGGATAAATTGTAATCTGATATTTACCATTGGAAGCTTCCGCTACAGCTTCTGCCCATTTTTCAAGATAAATATGCTGACTCGTTCCCGGTCCCAACGGATGTCCGAGTTTAAGCTCTACAGTTTCCGTACTTTCCGTTGAAACGCCATCCTTCGTTTCTCCTGCTGAACTTTCTGTTTTACCGCCGCATCCTGCTAAAGAGAGCATCATAACACCCGTGAGTAATACAGCAATTATACGTTTTTTCATAAGAATCCTCCTTTATATATTGCACGTTTTATTGTGCATATGATCAATTTAAAAGTGCCGGCAGCAATGTTGCTACATGTGGAACAAAAACAATAAGAAGTGTTACGCCCAGCATTATAAATACAAATGGCCATATCGGCTTGATTGCATCGCGAAGAGGCAGATTCGCAACACCACAAGATACATAAAGAGTAATTCCAACCGGCGGCGTAATCGCTCCAATACAGAAGACAATAATTACGATGATTGCAAACCAAAGCGGATTAAGTGATAATGCTGCAATAAGCTTTGTAAACATCGGAATCATCATAATACATGCCGCTGTAACTTCAACAAACATACCAATCAACATAATTAAAGCAATAATAAGAAGCATAACAATATATTTGTTAGATGAAATGGACATGATTGCACCTACTGCTGTGTCTGCAAAGTTACAATAACTAAGTAAATAGGAGAAAGCTGAAGCAAAACAAATGACAATCATTGGACCCAACGTAGATATAGCTGCCTGATACAGACTGTCAACCATGTCCTTAAGTGTAAGCTTCTTACGTACTAATCCGTAAATACAACAGTATAACACTGCAACAGCACCGGATTCTGTAGCTGTAAATACACCCGTTGCAATACCTACAAGTATAATAACTGGTGTAAGCAATGCAAAAAATGCCTTTTTAAAAGCCTGCCATATTTCACCAAGAGCTGCTTTCGGTTTTGTCTGCATTCCAAGTTTCTTTGCATGTAAATAGCTATATGTCATAAATCCGACACCCATAAGAATTCCCGGAATAACACCAGACATAAATAAGTCTTTAATCGGCAGATTTGTTGCACTGGCATAAATAATCATAATAATACTTGGTGGAATAATCGGTCCAAGATTCCCGGCAGCCGCAACAAGTGATACTGCAAATGGCGTGTCATATCCTTCCTTTCGAAGGGCCGGAATCATCATCGAACCGATGGCGGAGGCAGAGGCATTATTGGAACCACACATTGCTGCCATAAGAATTCCGGTAAGGCAAGTTGTATGTGCCAGACCACCTCTGATATGGCCTACAAGTTTATCGCAAAAATTAATGAGATCTTTTGTTATATCTGTTCTTTCCATAAGATTTCCAGCGAGCATGAACAATGGAATTGCCAATAAAGCAAATGAATTAGTTGCTGTAAATGTTCGCTGAGCAAGCACAGCCGGAGAAATCCCTTCGTATAAAAAAGCCAGGCTTGCGGATGTTCCCATTACAAAAGCAATTGGCATCCCTAAAATTAAAAATAGAAAAAATGATCCAATCAATATTACAAGCATTACACATCGCCTCCTCCCCCTAATAAATTTGTATTTCCAAATCTTGATATCTTCTTAATGACACTTTCAATCACACATAAAATTAAATAGGCGCTACAGGCAAGTTCTGACGCATACACGCAGCCACTTGGAATGCCAAGTCCCTGAAATATTGAAGAGCCCGATTGAGTTACGTAAAGTAAGCCTGAATACCCATAATATACTGCAAAAAAGCCAACCAGAATATCCATCGCAATACTGACGATCTGTTTGAGTGTTGTCGGAAATTTTTCCACCAACAAATCAAGATACGTCGCCAGCCCCACTCTGTAGTATACCGGAATCCCTAACATAATCGTCCATACGAACAAAAATCGAGACAATTGTTCAGCCCAGGTAATCGGATTTCTCAAAAAATATCGCCAAAAAACTGATGCGATAATCACAACTGAAAATACAGCCATTGCAAAAATTATAATCCATTTATATATCTGCTGTATAATATCTAGAATTTTGCTATAATTCTTCAAGTGTATCCCCCTTTCATTTACTTATCATAGCTATTTTCTAAAACCTTTTAATTTTAAAACATCACCTCCAATTATCATGCTCATTCTCATATATCCGCAAGTTCGATGCCAAATTGCTTATTGATAAAAAATGCCGGAAAAACAGCAGAAAACCATTTCATCATTCCCTTTCTTGTGTAAAGTGTAAGTTTTTATTGCGTAAAATGTAAAATTATTTTACAATATTCTTATAAAGCTGAAAGGAGAATCCCATGGCCCGAATTGCGTTTATATTAGAATTAGATTCCACATATTATACCGCTTTATCTGTAAGCAGGAATTATCCGAAAGGAACGATTAGCGTAATAAAAGTTTCAAACTATGAAGAAGGTATATCTGTGGCAAAAAAAATGGTTGCTCAGGGCACCCAAATTCTGATTTCAAGAGCAGGGTATATATCAAAACTGCGTTCCACAAACATCTCTGTACCAGTTGTAGAAATCCCATTCTCTATAAGCAATCTTCTTTGTGAATTGGTACAGGCTCAGAAAACTTACGGTTTAGTTGGTCTCGCCGGGACCAAATCTCTTTTAGATGCTGCCAGTGAAGTAAAATGTGTTCTGAATTCTGATATTAAGTATTATGAAGTAAATTCTGTTGAGGACTATGAAGCTGCAGCAATCAAGGCCCATAGTGATGGCGTACGCATACTTGTCGGTGGATATGATGAAACTCGTTTTGCCAGGCAGGAAGGACTCGAAAGAATAATATTAGAAACAAGTGCTGATGAAATTCTTATCGCTTTACGCGAAGCTCAAATAATTATTGATCAGATTGACGCAAAGAATAAACAGAACGAGGAACTGAATACCATTTTTAATATCATCAACGAAGGACTCATAATGTTTGACCCAGCGGGAAATATCACTTTAATGAACCAACTTGCATCCTCATTATTTAATGAAGAAAAATTCCTCACTTCTTCAGATAATAGCATGACATTTCCATGGGTGGAACAGGTAATTACTTCCATGAAAAAAGACGAAGCAATGCTAAACGTGCTTCAGGAATATAAAAATACGAAATATATATCTTCGATTTATCCAGTTCGGTATGGGGAAAAAATATCCGGAGCTGTAATGAAACTCCAACGCATACAGGATATCCAGGGTATAGAGCAAAGCATTCGAAACCAACTATTCAAACACGGACTTATAGCTTCACATACATTTGCTGACATTATCGGCAATTCTGCCATATTAAAGAAAAGCATTATGATGGCAAGGCGATACAGCGGCGTAGATTCAACGGTTTTAATTACCGGTGAGTCCGGAACAGGCAAAGAATTGTTTGCCCAAAGTATTCACAATTGCAGCTTGCGCATTAACGGACCGTTTGTTGCTGTAAACTGTGCCGCAATCCCCCCAACGCTTTTGGAATCCGAATTGTTTGGCTATAAAGAAGGTGCGTTCACTGGCGCCAGAAAGAATGGAAAAACCGGTCTTTTTGAACTGGCCCATAATGGGACCATATTCCTTGATGAAATTGGCGAAATTGATATGTCTATCCAAGCGCGCCTTTTGCGAGTCCTTGAAGAGAAAAGAATCATGCGGCTGGGCGATGATAAAATCATTCCTGTAAATGTCCGAATTATAGCTGCAACCAATAAAAATCTACACGAAATGGTTAAAAACGGACAATTCAGAGAAGACTTCTTCTACCGTCTCAATGTCTTAGCTATAGAGCTCCCTCCGCTAAGAAAACGGAAAGAAGATTTAGAGCTTTTAATTCATCATTTTCTCAAAAAAGAGTGCACAAAACTCAAACGCCCGCCAATACATATAAAACCTGAGGGAATGAAAATTCTCATAAATTATGATTGGCCCGGAAACATTCGCGAACTCGCCAATATCATCGAACGCCTGGTAGTCATTTCACTCAAAAAGGATGTGGATGCAAAAATCGTAAGGGAAGCAATGGGAATTGCATTATCAAATCAAGAGGCACCTCAGCCTCTCTCCCATTCCTTCACAGATTCCAAAGAAAAGCTTTTAGAACATGAAGAACAATCCATTATCAAAAAAGTGCTTGAAGACTGTGGGGGGAATAAAAGTGAAGCCGCATCCCGCTTAGGCATCAGTCGTCCTACGCTTTATCAAAAGCTTAAAAAACATAATATTAATATTTAAATGTTTCAAGCTGGACCTGTTGATAATCTCATTTTTCCAGGTATATTTTTGTATAAAATAGAAAGGCTGGTAAACCCGGTTATTTACACCGCTTTTACCAGCCTTTCTATTTGAATTTGTTCGCTCTGTTTTCTCATCATAAAAAATGGCCTCCCGCAATTGATATAATAATTATACCATACAGAAGGCCATTTCTCTTTAATTTGTCAACAGGTCCTAACCCTTACCTGCTTTTAATCAAAACGCCGATCTTTTCTGCTCTGTCTGAATCCGCTGAGAATCATCACCAGAACAGATAACGCCAGCAAGGCTGCGAACAGGCGCACATGGGTCTGATCGCCGGTCTGCGGTGCCGCCGGTTTATTCGGTTCTTCCGGCTTCTTCGGATCCTCCGGCGCTTTGTACGCATTGCTGAATAGAATTTCTTCCACTTTGTCGGAGCCTCCGTCTTTAACGGCCCATACTTCGGCATTCAGTCCGCCGTCCTCGCCGTTCACCACGCGGACGGTGACCGTATAAACGGCTGTATCGTAAGTATAGCCCTCAGCATTTCCCACCTTTTGAGAAATGCGATAATGATAATCTCCCGGCACCGTATAAGTCATCGGTCCTAAAACCACCTGACCGGAACCTTTCACTGTACCGCTGCTCTTCTCCGGCATCGGCTCTTCCGTATCCAGACCAGCCAGCACAACTTCAAATTCCGCATCTGTCAGTGAGGAAGTCCCGGTAACTTCCACATATGTCGGTATGGTCACCGTACATCCACGTTCTTCCGCAAAAGCCATTCCCGGCAGAGCCAGTAAAGCCAGTATCAGCGAAACGCACACAAACCCACGGAGCCGTTTCATTTTTAATCTCATTGTTATGTCAGGCACCTCCTTCCTGAACCTTTTCTGCTCTCTTCATCCAACCAAAGACAACGACCCGGCCATTGGTCAGAGCTTCTGCACAGGTCGACAGACCGATGATCTGATCCGTCTTTGCCACACCAAGTTCCCGGTATTGGACCGCTCCCTCCCGGATATAATCCAGGAGCGGCTGGACATTTCCCTCTTCCTGGGCAGTTGGCTGATAGACAACACTGTCAAAAGCATCAATCTCCATACAGGCAAAGAGTTCAATCGCGTAAACACTCCCGTCTGTGAGATACAGGGTCCCTGTCCGGTGGTCGTCAAAATAGTCTTTATTTACAAACTCGACCACATCTCCAAACATGGCCCCATTGTCCATATGATGGCCATAGAGCAGACAATAACTGTCTGAGAAATCCGCCGCGTTCCGGCTGTCCATAAAAATCGAACCGGACAAGGCGAATTCCCCATAGACATTCTTATTGATATAATCCATATCCGTCTTCCCCTGAACGACCGGATAGTCGATATGGGTATCATCGATGGTCAGCCACCCTCGGACATCCGGGTTCAGCGCCGCGAGCTCCGCAAGGGTGGGACCATCCGCATTTTCGGGAGAAGGCTTGTACTTTAACAAATCATTGGAAACGAAAGCCCCCTGATAGAGCATGGCCGTATCCCATAGAGAATACCCACCGTACATCAGCATCACCAGGATGAATATGCCCACAATGACACTGAGCGCCCGATTTCCGGCCCGGGCCAACAACGCCGCTCTTTCCATGTCCGTCTGCCTCCTGTATGTACTGCCCCTGTCAGGCCTTCTCATCAAAAAATGTTATTAGTTTTCAAAATTATTTTTTCTGCGAAGGAATACAACTGCCAAAACTGCAGCAACAGCCACCATCAGAACGTAAGGTGCAACGTTCATCATGATACCGGTTGGAGTTGAAGCATTTTTCTCGTTTGTAAATGTTACTGTTTTATCTTCGCTGATAGTACCGCTCTTAGCGCCATCAACTGTTGTTGTATAACCATCGCTTGTATAATCCGCTTCTTCAACACTATATGTATCTGTTACGGATAAACCATGAATAGTTGCAGACTGACCATCTTTCAATGTGATTATCTTAGCATCCTCATCAGCACCCAATGTTACTGTCTCACCATCGCCATAAGTTACATAAAATTTTTCACCGTCGGCACCTGATGCATCAATGGTAAAGTTGAACGCTTTGCTCTTATCACCCTGATTACCGGTAACCTGCTTTGTAATGGTTACATCATGAATGTCCGTATAATCATTGGTAAATACTCCGTCATCCTTGCCATCCGTAGCCGTTGCATCTGTAAAGGTATAAGCATAAACTTCTTTACTCGAATTTACATAAACATCAAAATATTTTGTTTCTGTCGAATAAGTAATACCTTCATATGTTCCTGCAACTTCAGAAACGTTATAGCGATAGATACCAGGCGCTGTAAACTTGCTCGCATCAATAGAAATTGTTGTCGTACCTACAGTTGTTGTCGTCTGACCAATATCACTTGCACCCGGAGCCGATGTGATTTCCCCTGCTCCCTCTTCAAAATAAGCGCCGCCAGCCGGTCCTGCGTAAATGGCATCCTGCCCTTTGGAAGCTTCTACCGGACTCCCCGATGTAATCTGAAACCCAAAGGTTGTGGCCGGAGCATAATCATTGGCGTCCTTTGTAATTTCTTTTGTGATCGTCACATTTCTCGGTTCATTACCCTCTGCAAACACGGTCGTTCCCATAGCCATCATCATTGTGCCCGCCAGCAAAGCTGCTGCAATTCGATGTAACATCTTACTTTTTTTCATAACATTTCATCCTTTCATTAATTAAAATATTTTATAGTCCTGAGCGCCGAATAAGGGTAATAACCTTTCCTTTAATCTCATTTCCGCAAACCGGTCCAAAATACCTGCTGTCTTTTGCACCCTCACGATAATCACAGAGAATAAAGTATTCGTCATCAGCCAATGTCAGCGGATAACTGACATAGTCCTCATATTTCGGCGTTTTATAGTAAATATCGTTCTCTATAACGATACTACCATTAACTTTAAGTTCGGCGTCCTCCGTAATCTCCACGGAATCTCCGCCCTGAGCGACGACGCGCCCTGTATACCATTTACCGTCTTTTTTAAAAACAGCCACTTCGCTGCTTCTCAGGTTTTTATCCAGACGATAAAACAGCATTAAATCTCCTGCACAAATTCGCGGTGCCATGTCCTCATTCGGCATGGGCTTTATCCCAAAAACAACTCCAAACAGAATCCAGAACAGTAAAGCCAGCAAAATCAATCGACTGAAAAAAGAGATTACCTCCTGCCGGTTCGCCAGCAGACGGCGGCGGGCCGCGATGACTTCCTCCGGTGTATTCATCTCCGGTCTCCTTTTACGTTTAGCCATTAACGCCACCTCGTGAACGCGTCCCTCCTGTCAATTGCTGTTTCAACCCGGCAATGATCGCTTCCCTTTCACGAATCAGAGCGCGGCTCTGTTCCCTCTGGGCTTCAAAAGCAGACTGGTATTCTTTTTGAAGTTTTTCGAGCTGACGCCAGACGTCCGTCTCATCCACACCGCCGATGAACTTTTTACGAAACCGCATTGTCTTCATGTACGCGGCAATTTCTTCCATATCTTTTGCTGCCATAAGATTCCTTTCGTATTATCGAATCCGCTTTTTCAAGTGCCATACCACAAAACAAATGATTGCTTCAATCGCAATAACAACCATCACAATGAACGGGAATACATTTCTGACAATACCTGTCGGCGCTGTCACATTCTTTATATTTGTAAACGTTACAGTCACATCGTCCGTCAGATTTTGTCCACTATATTCATTTGAATTTGTCGTAGTATCCCCAACGGTCACTGTTGTACTATAGCCATCCGCTGCCTGGCTGGTTTCTGTCACGCTGACAGAAGAACCTTGCGGCAAATCCGTAATAGGATATTGCTCCCCGTTTTTCAATGCAAACTGCACTGGATCTTTTGTTGTTCCATCAGGTTTTGTAACAGTATAAGTGAAGTCGAAGCTCTCGTTTGTATCACCCATATTGCCCTCAACAAGCTTCTCTACCGTAACTGTCACCGTCTTCCGCCATTGAGCATACAGAACATTATTATCCGGATTCAAAGTATCCACCTGGATTTTATCGTCATTTTTAAGCAATGTGCCTGTTCCCGCTTGATCTGTGGTCCATCCGATAAACTCATAACCAGCCTTTGATACCACAGGCCCGGCAATCGTATATTCACTATTTGGTACATCAATATTTACAAGCATGGAAGTCTTGTTGTCCGCGTCAGCACCGCCATTGAAATTATAGGTCAGCGTTGTGCTGCGCACTTCAGCCCACTTTGCATATAAAGTTACATTTTCAGCCGGCATGGTATACACATCGCCCGGATAATAATCCGTACCGTTACCATCCGCCGCTGTATTCCAGCAAATAAAACCTTCATGCTCGGTCGGCGCTGTCCATTCTTCCGGAAGATTCAGAATTTTAGCTTCGGCTCCATCAATATAGGAAACCGAATCCTTCTTGGTCTGACCCATACCATTATTTGAATCATATGTAATGGTATATTCATTCTTGCTGATCCACTGAGCGACTAACGTTGTATTCTCTGTAATCTGAGTGTCAAAATTAAATGGCTCGCCATTTCTTGTCCATCCGGCGAAATCATAACCGACACGTGTTGGATTTTCCGGCTTATCTGCTTTTCCTGCCTTCTCCACAGTCTGATCGGCATACGCTTCTTCATTGTTCTCGCCGCCGTTTAAATCAAAATGTACCGTATAGCTCGGCGCTATCCATTTCGCATAGAGAGGAAAATCTCCTGCCGGCATGGTTTTGCCGTCGAAATTATAAGGTTCTCCTTGAAGCAATTCATTGCCATACCAGCCGCCAAAGATATAATCCTCTTTGCCATTTGGCGTCTCAGGCGTGAATCCCGCGTGACTGATATCTGCCTGATATAAGTAATCTTTTTCCGCTAAGTTAGTATCTGCGTCGAAAAACTGAATTTTATAAGAATTACGATCATAATAAAACTGCCAGCCATATACATTATTGCTAAACTTATGCTTTTCAGCCGAAGTTCCTAGTTTCGCACTTTTATTTGTATTGACCGAGAAACCTTTAATATCGTAATAATCATTTTCTGTCGTTGTCCAATTATTCTTATCTGACTTGAACTCATCTGCATGATCTAAAGAATAGCTTCCATTTTCGTTCAGGCTCTCCAGCCAATACTCTGTGCGAATCGTATACTTTCCACTGGTTGCAGCATAATAAAACTTGGTTCCTCCCAACGGCATTGCACTGATGCCGGACTGATAAGTATTTCCATTCGGACTGACTCTCCAGTTACTTGGATATGTTTGTGATAATCCTGTTCGTCGGCTCGGCCACAATGAACTGATATCTTGTCCATATCTGGCAGTGATCGTCAGTTCATCGATTATTTCCTCACCACCACCCAACTTAACATAATTTCCATTTCCGGGACCCACATACTCATAAGTTACTCCGCCCCAGCTCAGCTTTTGTTTATAGTCTCCTTTATTGTTTCCTACATATTCGTAGTATTCTTCCTGATACTTTATAAACTGAACCTCATAGATGTCTCTGTCATAATATACATGGACAACCGTAGAGCCATCTCCCGCGATATCTTGCTGTTCAATGGATTTTGTTGTACTCAGATGAAATCCCTCATACTTATCATCTGCAGAGTTTACGCTTGTTTTTGTTCCAGTCATTCCGTTCTGAGTCTCATGACCAGCTAAGGAATACCCGTCATCATCCGGGTTTTGCTGCCAATAGATTACGGTATAGTTCACGCTGACCGGACTCCACTTTGCATATAATGTGATATTTGTATCCAGGGTCTCATTAAATGAATATTCTGTTGTGCATTCTGCATCTGTATACCAGCCATCAAAGCGGTAACCGGTGCGCGTCGGTTCCACAGGTCTTGCTGTTTTTGAGCCAGCCAATACATATACCGGTTCAACCACAGAACCGCCCTGTGAATCAAAAGTAATCCAATGAGCATTTTTCACCACCGGATACAGAGTAACGTCCGAACCTTGAATAGACATCTCTTCATCCGGTGTCTCTGCTGCTGGATCCTTTGACCATCCGATTAAAGCCTTATTTACATCACCGGTGTTAAACGGAACATCCTCCGTCACTATTGCCGCACCGTTTGAATAGGTCTGTGTATAAAGAATTTTGCTATTCACATCTGCACCGGCCTTATAGAAAACATAATACGCCTCTTTATACCGAGCATGCAGCTTAATTGTCCGGCTTTCAGTCATTTGCGGCTGAGCTGTTCCAAAGCCTGTAAACTTGTCATCATTCACTGTGTACCATCCATCAAAAATCTGATTTTCATCACCTGCTGGCGTCTCTGGCTCATTTAAAATTTCGCCAGCCGATAAAATCTGTTCGTTCACCAGATTGTGGTCCTTATCATAAAAATCATAGGTATACGTAAAATGAGGTGTTGTTACAACATAAATAGAGAAACTCTCTGCATCAAATGCCACAACCTGATTTTCCGTATTTACTTCTTGAATCTGCTGCGGCAGAGCCTCCGCATCTTCCATATGGTAGACAGAAATATCCTCTTCCCCATCCAGCGCTTCTGCCACCGCCGCGTCTGCAATTTCTACCCGAATGGCGTCTGCTTCCGGCTGAAAAACATTACCCTCGACATCATAGATTGTAATGTCATAGGCTGCCAGGACATTCTGGCCTTCAATAGACACCTGCACCGGACAAGCTTCCGCCGTGGCTCCTTCCGGCATCTTGCCGCTCAGTGTAATGATCGCTTCACCGCCATACATGGCCGCCGTAATCGTCTGCTCCGACAATTCCGGTTCCACAGCTGTGTCGAATGTCTCCGTTTCCTGCGGTATAAATTCATCTGTTTCCACAGCACTGTCGGTCTGACCGTTCCAGGTCTCTTCCAGGGAATCTGATGCTTCTGTAGTCGTTTCTTCGGTTTCATACATTGTTTGTTCCGTTGTACTCACATCCTCCGCAAACGCCGACAATTCCCTGCTGCAAATCAATGACACAAGCATGACGAGAGCCATAAACAACGTCAAAGATTTTTTCACTTTTCTCCGCATTTTGCATTTTCCTTTCTTAATTTTTCAGGAAATAATCTTTCGACAACACTATCCCTTTCCCTACTGAATTATATTTTTTAGGCACAATATGTGTGGAGTCGCCAAATACCACATAATATTCGTTATGTGGTAAAAGAAACTTTTATTACATATATGTCTTTAGATAACATGTATTATTATATCAGAATAAATTTTAAGTTTCAACAATGTTTCTCACAAAAAACAGACCGAAAGGAAAAAATTTTCATCGGCCTTGTTTAAGCGCGTCTAAAATTCATTTTTTATCATATACAAGTTAAATCTATAACCACATAACGAATATTATGTGGTCTTTTTATTTTTAATCCAATCCGACCTTTGCGTTTTTCTAAGGAACCAGCCCAAGAAATTCAATCTGCTTCGCCTGTTCCTCTCCACTGACCAACGTATATATCCGTGTCGTATTAATGTTGGAGTGCCCAAGCAAATCAGCCAGGTGGGATATATCTTTTTTAGCTCTATAATAGGTTAATGCAAACAGATGTCTCAGATTATGCGGAAAGATTTTTTTCTTCATAACCCCCGCTTCTCTGCCGAGAGCTTTCATCTCATGACACACATTACTTCGATCTACGTTTTTTCCCGTTCTTGTAACAAAAACACTGCCCCGTTGAATCTTTTTTTCTCTCACATAGTGTTTTAATTTCTGGCAAAGCGCTTCCGGAAGAAGAACCGTTCGCCGTTTTCCTTTCGAGCACACCGATGCATATCCCAGATTTATGGCCGCTACAGTGATATACTTAAGCTCGCTGATTCGTATTCCTGTAGAACCGATCGTCTGCATGATCAGAGACAGCCTTATATTTCCTTTTCTCTCCGCCGTACGCACCAGTTGATAATACTCTTCCTTTGTCAAATCTCTTTCTTTGGCCCGAAAAGCTTCTTGTTGAATCTTTAATATTTTCACAACACAGTCATGCCAATTCATTTCCTTCAAAAAAATATTCACAGACGTCAGCATCGAATTCACACTGGCTGCTGCATATTTTGTAATCAAATATTCTTTATAAGCAATCATTGTTGTTTTGTTAATGCTCTCCGCCACTCCCGCATATGCAAAAAATGTCCGGACATCCCGGATATATTTATCAATGGTTGCACTCGATTTTTCCTCTTCTTCCAACCTTAGCCGAAATTCATCAATCATTGCTTCATTTAAAAAATGTTCCATAGCGCAGCTCCTCTCTGTTAAACCTTATTCATCCTATTGTAGTATTTCTGATTTTTTACAATTCATACGCATTACGTATGCCCGGATAGGCAAAAAAAAAGTTGCCACTTTTGCGCAACTCTATTTTTAATCTATTGTTTCTGCCTGTAAATTTCTTTCAAATCATCAATGGCTATTCCACATCCAATGTATGAATCCCCGGTCAACAACCCCGCCCTTCAAGCTCAATCCCAACATTTATATTATACCATACCTCCTTGAGAATAACAAAAGGCGTACCGCATGAACCGGCCCCCAAAAGTCAGACCAAAAATCTAACGATTGGGAGGTCGGTTCATATGCGATACGCCTTTTGAATAGATGCACCAAATTATTTAATAGTAACTTTAGCACCTTCAGCTTCGAATTTAGCTTTGATTTCTTCAGCTTCTTCTTTGCTGGCACCTTCTTTAACAACCTTTGGAGCGTTGTCAACAGCTTCTTTAGCTTCTTTTAAGCCAAGACCTGTGATTTCACGAACAACTTTGATGACTTTAACTTTGTTAGGACCAACTTCTGTTAATTCAACATCAAATTCTGTCTTTTCTTCAGCTGCTGCTTCACCAGCACCTGCTGCTGCAACAACAACGCCTGCTGCTGCGGATACACCAAATTCTTCTTCACATGCTTTTACTAATTCATTTAACTCTAAAACGGATAATTCTTTGATAGCTTCAATAAATTCAGCTGTAGTTAATTTTGCCATTATAATTTACCTCCAATTTAATAATAATTAAGCTGCAGTTTCGTCTTTTTCTGCAATCTGTTTAATAACACGAGCAAAGTTTGCAATAGGAGCCTGAATGCTTCCAAGCAATCTTCCAAGAAGTACTTCTTTGGAAGGAATTGTTGCAATAACTTTGATCATATCCTGATCGTAGTATTCACCAGCTACAATACCTGCTTTAAGTTCAAGCTTCGGCATCTTTTTACCAGCTTCAAATAAAATTCTGGCTGGTGCTGTTGCATCTTCAGAGCTTACAGCGATAGCTGTCGGGCCTTCGAGAACGTCTGCGATTTTTTCCCATTCTGTTCCCTCTACGGCACGTTTGATCAAAGTGTTCTTATAAACCTTGTAAGTCACACCTGCTTCTCTTAAAGTTTTACGAAGCTGTGTGTCTTCCTCAACTGTAAGACCACGATAATCTACAGCAACTAATGCCTCTGCATCTTTAAGTAATGCAGCAATTTCGTCTACGATCGGCTGTTTTAATTCAACTTTTGCCACGTTGGTGCACCTCCTTGTAGAATTTAAGTGTACCGCCATTGAAAAAACCTCTCTATCCATAGACAGAGAGGTTTTCTAAACTATCTTAATATCATCTGAAAAATTCAGATACAATAGTCTCCCTCGGCAGGCGTTCATAACTTACACCATTACGGTACCTGCTGTCTCTGGCAGCATTCGCTCTGCGCTCGCACTTAACTTGATAAAATCCGCAAAGCGTTTGTAGTATATCACCTTTTAAAGTGGTTGTCAATCAAAAACCAGCAATTATGCTAATTTTACAGTATTCAACTTGATACCAGGTCCCATTGTTGAAGTAACAACAACGCTCTTCAGATACTGGCCTTTAGCAGCGGCTGGTTTTGCCTTATTGATTGCTCCGATTAATGTATGGAAGTTGTCCGCTAACTGTTCTTCTGTGAAAGAAGCTTTTCCGATTGGCACATGAATAATGTTGGACTTATCCAGTCTGTATTCAATCTTACCAGCTTTAATATCGTTGATAGCCTTGGTTACATCCATAGTAACAGTACCGGCTTTTGGGTTTGGCATTAAGCCTTTAGGTCCGAGGATACGTCCTAAACGACCTACGATACCCATCATATCCGGTGTAGCAACAACAACGTCGAAATCCAACCATCCTTCTTTCTGGATTCTTGGAACAAGTTCGTCACCGCCTACAAAATCTGCACCTGCCGCCTCTGCTTCAGCAACCTTGTCACCTTTAGCAAATACAAGTACACGAACAGTTTTACCTGTTCCGTGCGGCAGTACAACAGCACCACGAACCTGCTGGTCAGCGTGACGTCCATCAACACCCAGACGGATGTGTGCTTCGATCGTCTCATCGAATTTCGCATTTGCTGTTTTCTTTAAAATACTTACTGCTTCGTCAACATCATAAAGAGTTGCACGGTCTACTAATTTTGCAGACTCTACATATCTCTTACCTTTTTTCATGATTTAAAATCCTCCTTGTGGTATTATCGGGAGCTACCCTCCCACTGTCTATAAATATTTTAGTTGCTCTCAGTCTACTACTGTGATTCCCATGCTTCGTGCTGTACCAGCAATCATACTCATAGCAGCTTCAAGGCTGCTGGCATTTAAGTCTGGCATCTTCATTTCAGCGATTTTCTGAATCTCTTCTTTGGAAATTGTTGCAACTTTTGTCTTGTTCGGCACTGCGGAACCAGACTGGATCTTACAAGCTTTCTTTAACAGAACTGCTGCCGGAGGAGTCTTTGTAATGAAGCTGAAGCTCCGGTCATTGTAAACTGTAATAACAACAGGGATGATCAAATCGCCTTTGTCTGCAGTTCTTGCATTAAATTCTTTTGTAAACTGTACGATATTAACACCGTGCTGACCCAAAGCAGGACCAACTGGTGGCGCTGGTGTTGCTTTACCAGCAGGAATCTGTAATTTAATATATCCTGTGACTTTCTTTGCCATAATAGCATACCTCCTGAATATTGTGGTAATTGCGGGAATGTCCCTCCCACAGCCCGCTCACACGCGCAGGCTCTTTTGTTTTACATTTTTCGAATATCTAAGACGCTGATTTCTACCGACGTCTCACGGCCGAACATCTCAACTCCGATGGTTACCGTCTGTTTTGCCTGGTTAATGCCGCGGATAATACCCACGGTTTCTTCCCATGCACCGGATACCACACGCACTGCATCGCCAATTTCATAATCAATCTGAACTTTTTCGCTGCTGATGCCCAGCGGAGCCATCTCAGCCTCCGTCAGAGGAACAGGTTTCGACTCCGGTCCGACAAATCCGGTAACACCACGTGTATTACGCACAACGTACCAGGTTTCGTCGTTCATGATCATATGGAGCAATACATAACCCGGGAAGAGTTTTTTCTGAACGCTCTTTTTCTGACCGTTCTTTACTTCCATAACGTTCTGCATCGGCACCTGAACATCCAAAATCTGGTCCTCCAGATGTAAATTCTGAATGGATTTCTCGATGTTTGCCTTCACTTTGTTTTCATAGCCTGAATAGGTATGTACAACATACCATTTTGCTTCTGCCATAACTTCACCTTTCCTACAGCGAAATAAGGAAATCGACTCCATAACGGAGAACGATGTCAAGTAATGCGATTACTAAGCCCAATAAAACAGAGACAACGACAACGGCGGTCGTTTCTTTACGGACTGTTCCCTGGTCTGGCCAGATGACCTTTTTGAATTCGGTTTTAATCTGGCTGAGCTTTCCAGGCTTATTTGCTTTTTCTATATCGCCCATAGTATTCACTCCCTGCCAATCGCTAATTACTTCGTTTCCTTGTGCATTGTGTGTTTTTTACAGAATCTGCAGTATTTCTTTGTTTCCATTCTGTCCGGATGAGCTTTCTTCTCTTTCGTCAGGTTGTAATTACGCTGCTTACATTCTGTACATGCCAATGTGATCTTAACGCGCACAACTTCCACCTCCACTTATATTTTTTATTATGGTCTTTAATTTTAGGCATAAAAAAAAGACCGCTTCCATAGCTCATCCATTATATAACAAATCTACAGGGGTCGTCAACTCTATTTTAAAATTTTTCCTTATTTTACGCTGAAAAAGCCCATTTATCCATTTCCATACCCGATACACAGGGCCAAAAAACAGACTTCTTCCACACCATTCTTCTTTAAAATACCTGCACAGGCTTCCATCGTACTTCCTGTCGTATAAATATCATCAATCAGCAGTACCCGACGCAAATTCTCTGGCAGATGTCGTATCTCCATAGATTTTGCCAGATTATGTCGACGCTCCTGACCAGAGACAGCCTTCTGAGGTTCCGTCCAACGTTTTCGATACAAAACATCCGTGCCCACCGGAATTTCCATCCGTTTTCCAATAGACTTGGCCAGCAATTCTGCCTGATTATACCCGCGAATCCGTTTCTTTCTCGGATGCAGTGGAACCGGAATCAACATCTGGGGATTTTTACTCCGAATCCACCTGCCCCATCGGTTCACGGCTTCTTCCGCATAAAAATCCGTATAGCTTTTCATTCCTTTGTATTTATAATCCAATATGGATTTCTGGATATCTCCACTGTACAGCCAAAGAACCCGGCCCTGATCGAAACTTTTCCCATGCCGGTGGCGGCTGCGCAGACAATCCATACACCATTCCCTTTGCTCTCCGGCCCCCGGAGTTAACGGTTTGCCACACCGTTTACACAGTGGCTCCCGCACCCGGAGAAGCTTTCTGTAACAAGCCTGATGAACTTTACCTTCTTTTAAAGATAAAATTTCTCCGCACAAAGGGCACCTCGGCGGATACAGTAAGTCCCAGAATTTCATAATCCCGCGCCTCTTTTCGGAACGATGCCGGCCTAGGGAACCGGCACCGCCCATTAACATTTTTAACTTAAATCCAGCAACATACAAGGGTTATTTTTTTGTTTCTGTTTTTTTAAGCAAAGCTTTTAAATTTCCGTTCTTAATTACTTTAAATTTTAATGTGTATTCATTCGTGACGCTTCAACTGGTGTCAGCGATTTGTTTTTTTAATTAACGCAGTTCGAGTTGTCACTTGTGGAATGATAATGATGAATATTACTGTATAATACTATATTTTCATAAGAATCCCCTGAATACACATAGATGCTGTTCCGGGTCCGATAGTCATGCCCCCATGCCACAGTAGTCATAGAATCAGCATATTCTGCATGCCAGCTATAGGCTGTATGAGATACTGAATCCACATTGATCCAAGTATTGCCATCTAACCTCTGAAGATAGGTATATACAATAATTTTTGTAGTTAAGTTTTGATAGCCCGTTACATCACAATAAGTTGTTGAAGAGCCATCCGTATCTAAAGTCAAAGCCGCGTATACATTGCTCGTGTAACTCCATCGTGAAGTTTTTTCATAACCTGGTACTACCTCATTTGAATAGTCATTGTTATCCACCGGTTCTTCCGCATGTACATTCATCGAAAAGGCGAACGTGAACATCAGTACTAACATCAACATTGTATTTCTCACGTACTTTTTAGATAACATTTCTAATCCTCCATCGGTTTTACCGATGCCGCCAGCACTTTAAACTCCTCCAGTGTCTGATTTCCTATGAACTCAAAAATATATCCATCCTTCTGCCACTGAAGATATGTTTGATTACTTTTAACATAGGTTATTCCTGACACTCCTTCATAAAGCTGAACATCCTCATACTTTAAATTTTCATTGTCATAACCACCGCTATAATCCAGTGTCCTTTGCTGAAAATTATATTCTTGCTGATTTTCATTGATATAATAAATTTTCAACACTTTATCCTGTTCTATCCTCTCACTCACCTCATACCCATCCAACACCTTTGACGGCTCATAAACTGTCTGGATTTCCTTCGGGAAATCCGTCGTCTGATTTTCGCCATACAAAATTTCTTCATCCACAGATGCACTGCTGAAGAGGGATCGCACCTGCACCACAAGGACACGGATAGGTTCGGGCATAGCGTCTGCACGGGCAGCCCCCAGACCGGCCGCAACTGCCAGAAAAATCACGGCGGCAGCTGTAGCGGCCGGGATACGGAAACGGCGTTTTGGTTTGGTCAAGGATTCTCTTTCATCTCTATCGAAAGCCGTTTGCAGCATCTTCTTTTTGCGTGCTTCATAGTCCTGTGAAAAAATACGAGGGCCTTCTTCACCATCAGAAACCTCGTCTGCATCTTCCTCAAGAAACTTATCTACCGCCTTTATAATTAAGCCTTCCCGCACTGGGTCAAAATCCTCTGCATCCTCATCTTCATTCAAAGATTTCATATGTATGATTGTATGAACCCCTTTTTTCCCGGTCGGAGATATAGATTCTGATGAAGTGCCAACGCTGTTGTCCAACTTTTCTGGGACCGAAGCATTGTTCTTTTTCAATTTCGAGAGCCCGTCACCAGTTTTATGGTTGCCTGCCACCGACATCAGCCTCCTTTCTCCACTAAATTACCAGTGTCCCTCGTTTGGCTCTCATCATCTATATCCGTTTTAACAAGCCATTTTGTGACACGATTTTTCAAGTTTTTTCATCTTTGTACATTTAGTATAAAATTTCGACACCAAATTGTGCAAAATTCCTCAACATTTTTCAATCCGCCCTGCCATTTAACTCATTTTCAACCTTGCCCTTAATCAATCAACTTCTCCATTCGCAATTTATATTCCATCAACCGCAGCACGTATTCCGGCATCTTCCGATTACCCCGTTCCCAATCTTGAATTGTCCGGTATGGAATCTGAAAATATGCCGAAAGCTCTTTCCAGTTCATTCCTGATCCTTCTTTGATTTGAATTAATCTTTCTTTAGAATCCATAACATCCTCCCGAAACGCATTGCGTTTTTCTTATTATACTCCGTTTTAATTGTTTATTCAATATAATATATGCAGAAACGGCATAGCCAAAGCTACGCCGTTTAAATACAATATTCCATTATCAACTTATCAATACTCTTCGTCTTCCGAATACTCAAAAGTCTCACTGTCTTCTTCACCCAGATAGCCGCCATGTTCCCAATAGAAGTCGTCATACTCATCATCGTCCGCATGATTATTAACATAATAATCATCATCTGCATCGCTTCCATTTACTTCATAGGCTTCCTGAATGTCAGTGGCTCTCGGCTCAGAAATCACCTGGCCCTTCATAAGTTTATCAATCACTTCTTTGACAGCATCAATAGAATCATCGTCCAACACTTCTACATCCAAAGGCGCGCCCGCATAGGATGCACAATATTCCTGCGAAGAGATGCCATAGACACTGGAAGAAACGATATTCCAGTCCGCACCGTCATTTAACTGCATCTTTACAAGGCTGGCCAACTGCTGAGAAGTAAAGTTGGTATCCATCTTACCTTCCAAACTGGAAAGAAGCCCGGTATATCCGGTCAGAAACGCCGGAGATTTAATTTTTTCAAGAAGGGCCGCAATAACCTTCTGCTGGTTCTTTGCCCGCTGATAATCTCCTCCGGCCGCATTCATACGCTCTCTTGCAAAAGCCAGTGCATGCACGCCGTCCAGATGGTTCATACCCCTGTCATATTCATAATAGCTCCATGTATCTGTGTCTGCGTCATACTGCTTATAATAGGTGGAAAAGGCATAATCTGATTCCACATCAATGCCGCCGAGAGCATCAACCATCATGATCAGTGAAGTAAAATTAATCCGTACATAATAGCGGATATCCAGATCAAAGATTTCTTCCATAGAAGCAATTGAATACTGGATGCCATACATACCTGCATGGGTCAACTTATCCTTTTCTCCGTAGGTTATACCCGGAATCTCCACATAAGCATCCCTCGGCACACTGACAAGCAGCACCTGCTTTGTCGTCGGATTGACACAGGCCATGATATTAACATCGCTCCGGCTGGTCTGTTCCAGTTCTCCATAGACGTCCATGCCGCTGAGGAATACAACAAATGGTTCTTTTGTAATCGGAAGATCCGGAATATCTTCCATATAGACTTCTGTCTCTACATTAAAGTTATCGATAATCCGGACTTTCTCCAAAAATCCCGGATTTTTTTCTTCAATCAACTCATCGAGGGCCTGATTGTATATCATGGCATCAATCTTGCCATCGTATAATGCCTGAACCTGCTCCGAATAGGAATTATATTCAACTGTATCAATTTCCGAATCCAGACTGTTGTTCATCTGGGTAATGGCCAAATCCACTTTGGAACGGTCATTTCCCGCCATAATGCCAAATTTGTAATCCTTTGCATCGCCCAGTGACTCGGCCGGATCATCCGCAAGTACCCCAATAACAATCTTATCTGTCTGATATGCTTTTACTTTTGTCACGCTGTTCAAAGTGTATATGGTTTTTGCCACATATACACTGCCGAAAATCATAATGAGTATCACAATAAAGGATATGATTTTCCCCGCCCAATGGGCATGCTTCCGAAATTGAAGTAAAAAACAAATCAGCGCCAGCAATATCAGAATAATACTGGCAGCAATAAAATATTTTGTCGGTAAAACATCCAGTTTAAAAATAAGTCCCATAAAAACGACGGATAAGATGAACTGCAGGATAGCCAAAATCTTACCGCCCAAATGTCTGTTTTGCCGCCGTTTTTCCGCTTTCTTACGAAGTCGCGCTTCCCTTTGCCGATAACGTTTCTCAGCCTCCGCTTCATCAAATTCATGGGTATTCCTGTGAGAATATATCGGTTTTCGCGTTTCGTAAACTTCCTCTTCGTAATCTTCTTCATAAATTTCCGCTTCTTCGCCGTCCGATTCATCAAAAAGTTCAGAACCGTTGGCCGGTATTTTCGGCGCTGACCGCCGCCTGAACAGTGCGGAGTCGAATTCGATTTCCCCACGTTCAGACTCTTCAGACTTCCTTTTCGGCGGATTCGAAGCTTCAGCATCATCCATTAATTTTTCGAAATCCTCAAACGTGCTTTTCCTCTGCATATTTCTATCCCTTCCAATTTCTTCAAAACATTATACACGACGTAAAAAGGCCTGACAATAGTAAAAACGCACGGAAATCACCAACTTTTTGTGTCTAATTCTCCATTTTCAGCCATAACCTGGGCTATTTTATAATCCGCAGCCGTTGTAATCTTCATATTTGAGACCTCACCGGCCACTATATGTACCGGGACCTGCCGCACAATGCATATCTTACAGGCATCTGTCAGAATACCTTTTTCCTCCTGTGTCAGTCCCAGATACAGATTCTTTAACAAATCCATCCGAAAGCTCTGAGGGGTCTGACTCTGATAGAGGTATTTCCGTTCAGGAATATCTTTTACCGTTCTGCCATCTTCGGACAAGATAATCGTATCCACCGCCGGAATCGCCGTATCCACCGCGTCATACTGCAAAACTGCCTTCACATGCTCCTCGATCAATCGCCGGGTCACAAAAGGGCGTACCCCATCCTGAGTGATAATATAATGAGGTTCCTCATTCCCAAACTCCTGCTCAATCTGTTTGATGACATTCATTATTGTCTCATTGCGCTCAGTGCCTCCCGGAACAAGATGTACCCTGAGCCATTCCTGTTCCGGAATATATTCCTGTACAAGCCGGGCCATATATTCCAACCATTCCGGATGTACCCCTATATAAATATCCTCAAGCTCCGGACATTGCAAAAAAGTATTCAACGTATAAATAATGATCGGCCGGTCCGCCAACTTCAAAAACTGTTTTGGCATATCTGCTCCCAGTCTGCTTCCGACTCCTCCGGCCACTATTACTCCAAAAATCATCTCTGCCCGCCTCACATTTTACCGGAATACGGCGATCACCGTATCCACCATAATTTTTATTTCATGAATCAAGCTATACTCTCGAAGACTTTTTAAATTATATTCCATTTTTTCAGGCAAAACCACCTGAATGTAGGTTTCATCCACATCGGCCACATCGGCCAGCAACTTTTCTTCATCTTTATATTTGATGGAAACCTCCGAGGTCACGCCGGCAGGTAAAAGCAGAGTTGCCGTCATTTCATCCGTATATTTACGAACATATTTGACAACCTCCGGCCGCGTTCCCACGAAGCTCATATCACCCAGTAAGATATTGATCAACTGAGGAAGCTCGTCCAGACGGTAATGCCGCATGATCGCCCCTAACCGTGTGATCCGCGTATCGCCGCTGGCTGTCACCTGACTTCCCATCTGATCCGCATGATCGACCATCGTCCGAAATTTAAAAATACGAAACTGACGGCCATACTGAGTCACACGAACCTGACGGAAAAAGGCCGGCCCCGGAGAATCCAGCCGCACAGCCATCGCCAATACCACAAGCACCGGTGCCAACATGACTAAAAGCACCACTGAAAGCGTCACATCCATGCACCGTTTCAAAAAAAGACTTGCTTTCTTTTTCTGCAATTGATCATAATAAGGCCGAACCGCCTCATTTTGCATACGTTTCGGTAAATCATCCCATTTTCTTAACATAAGTCCATCCATACTTTCTTAAAAGTGTCCGTCACATAGACCACCTGCTCATCGGTCAGGCAGGTATGCAGCGGCAAGGTCAGCTCATTTTCAAACATATGAAATGCATTTGGATAATTTTTAATATCAAACCCCATGTCTTTATAGGCAGATAATAAAGGCAACGGTTTGTAATGAACATTCGTCGCCACGCCTTCCTCCGCCATTCCCAAAATAAACTGATTTGTAAACTCACGGTCTCTTCCGGTCAGACGCACAAGGTATAAATGCCCGCTGGATACATCTTTTTCATTAAAATGCACCAGGTGGGTCACAGGAAATTCGCTTAAAGCTCTATCATAAATTTCGATAATTTCTCTCCGCCGTCTCAGTATTTCCGGATAACGTTTGAGCTGAGCCAGCCCAATGGATGCCATAATATCCGTCATATTACATTTATAGTAAGGCGCTATAATATCGTATTCCCAGGCTCCCAACCTTGTTTTAGCCAGAGCATCCTTCGACTGGCCGTGAAGTGACATGAGCATATACTGCTTGTATAATTCCTCATTGTCCATCCCCGGAATATCTCTCCAGGTCACCGCACCGCCTTCCGCTGTCGTCAGGTTCTTTACCGCATGAAAAGAAAAACAGGTAAAATCGGCAATTTCTCCGCACATTTTCCCCTGGCGCATCGCTCCAAAAGCATGGGCGGCATCCGCCATAAGGATGACCCGGCCAATTTTTTTCTGAATATCATTGGACGGTCTGAATAAATCTTTTTTGCTCTCCACAATTTGAAAAAGACGGTCGTAATCACAAACCACGCCGCCCAGTTCTACCGGAATGATCACCTTCGTCCGCTCCGTAACAGCCGCTTCCAGCTTGTCATAATCCATCTGAAAGGACTCGGTTCCCGTGTCCACCAGCACCAGTCTGGCTCCTACATGACAGACCACACTGGCTGTTGCCGTATAAGTATAGGCACTTGTAATGACCTCATCTCCCGGTCCCACACCAAGGAGCCGCAGAGTTGTTTCCATGCAGGCCGTCGCTGAATTTAAAGCAACGGCCCGGCTTGTCTGACAAAAATCTGCAATCTTATTTTCAAACAACTTCGTTTTCGGTCCTGTGGTAATCCATCCGCTTTTTAATGTATCTACGACTTCTTTTATTTCTTCTTCGCCAATATCCGGCGGTGAAAAAGGAATGTTCATCAAGTCTCATCTCTTTTCAATGTTTTACTCTGTCGGAAAGGCTCATACTGGCTGACCTCCGAATCGCCTACCGACACCATCCGCTTCAATTTCAGCGCATCCCGCTTCTTATCTTCCGGCCGGATATGATAGGTCGGCACTATTTTAGATATCATGGCCTTCATCTGGTCGGTTTCATCATAAGCATAGGTATAAAGCTTTTCCAGATTTCGAAGAAATTCATCCTCATCAAATTCTATCGGTTTTCCGACATAAATCATCTTATTTGCCGTCTGCTGAAGTCCCTCTTCATTCATCAGAAGCTCCTCAAACAGCTTCTCTCCCGGTCTCAGACCGGTATATTCAATCTCTATATCCTCGCCCACCGTATAACCGGAAAGACGAATCAGATTTCGCGCCAGATCATCAATACGCACCGGCTCACCCATGTCCAGTACAAAAATCTCGCCGCCTTTGGCTGTGGCTCCCGCTTCCAGCACAAGACTCACCGCCTCCGGAATCGTCATAAAATAACGCACCACATCCGGGTGAGTCACCGTGACCGGACCGCCGGCTTCAATCTGCTTCTTAAACAGGGGAATGACACTGCCATTACTTCCCAGTACATTTCCAAACCGCACGGCAACAAAATCTGTATCCGAACGATTATTAAAGGACTGTACGATCATCTCGCACATCCGCTTGCTGGCTCCCATAATATTGGTGGGATTCACCGCCTTATCGGTGGAAATCAGCACAAACCGTTTGGCGCCGTACCGATCAGCCGCCGTCGCAACCTTATAAGTCCCAAATACATTATTTTTAATCGCCTCATTCGGACTGTCCTCCATTAACGGCACATGTTTATGAGCCGCCGCATGATAGACAATCTCCGGCCGATACTGTTCAAAAATCGAATTTACCCGATTTGTATTACGCACTGAGCCAATCAGCACGATCAAATCCAGATGTGGATACTTTTGTTTTAATTCCTGTTGAATATCATAGGCATTATTCTCATAAATATCCAGAATAATGAGCCGACGCGGATGATTCGCCGCAATCTGACGACACAATTCACTTCCGATCGAGCCGCCGCCTCCGGTCACAAGAATACATTTCTTGGAAACATAACTCATAATGGACTGAACATCCACATCCACAGTTTCCCGGCCAAGAAGATCTTCAATCTGAACATTACGAATCATGGACAAATCCAGGTCTCCGGTCACAAACTGATAAACACCGGGAAGAATTTTCAGGTCACAGTTCGTATCTTTACAAATATCCACGATTTCTTTTGTGGTTTTTTTGCCTATACTCGGCATGGCGATGATAATTTCATTGATATCATATTTTTTCACCGATTCAATAATCTTATCCCTGCCGCCGACAACTTTCACTCCATGAATATAATTATTCTGCTTATGTTTATCATCGTCGATAAAACATTTGATCCGGGCATCCAGATAATTACTCATGATCAGCTCTTTCATGACCATATTTCCGGCCTCACCAGCGCCAATGATCATTGTATTCCGGGCATGCCGTCCATGATTCCGACTCTCGATCAGCGTCCGTATAATGATGGTTGAATATCTGGTAAAACAAACGCAGATCAGAAGACAGATAAAGTAAATAGCAAAAAAGCTTCTCGGCACTGCATTATAGGTAAAATAGCTATAGATTATTGTAAAGATCGTGGACCCTGCCACCGCAGCCACAATGCCCACAAGTTCCCTGGAATTAGCAAAACGCCACAGTGTATGGTAAAGCTTCGCCGCCCAGAAAATCAACAATGTGATCACGATAAAGGCCGGAACCATCCGTTCCACCGCCATCATATAGGGAACCGGTATATGGCTCACATCCATTTCAAAACGCATGAGCAGGCCCAGAAAAGAACAGAGGGCCACGCTCAATGCGTCTACGATGACTAAAAAGAGTTTATTAATTAACGCTTGTTTTTCTTTTTTTAAGGAATCCATCGCCTAATCCCTTTCCCCGCAATTTGAATTAATTCATCATGCTCGCGGTAATTTCGTCCTGTGTTACGGTTTCGCCATTTCGAATCCGATTGATAAAGTCTGCTGCCGTATTGACGCTGTTTTCATCCGGATTCATGACGTAGAGCACATTATCTCCCGAAGAATAGCACGTATTTTCATCACCTGTACCCACAACTCTGGAAGACAGCATATCCCATCCGTCGCCGTCATTCAACTGCATACGCACCAGACTGGAAATCTGCTGCTGACTTAAGGATGTCTCAAAGCTGTCAGACAAGCTGTCCATAATACCCATGTAACCGGTTAAGATGGCCGGTGACAAACATTTGTTAATGATCGCCTTCATAACAATCTGCTGGTTCATGACACGGTCATTATCGCCATTCGGCAGATTATAACGCTCTCTGGCAAAGGCTAAAGCAGAAGAACCGTCCACTCCATAGTTCATGCCCTGGACAAAGTATTCACCGCTGATGGTCGTAAATTCGTAAACAGAATCCAGATCCACACCACCAAGCGCATCCACCATATCCCGTAATGTGGTGAAATTCACCTTTGCATAGTAATCTACATCCACGCCAAATAACTGGGACAGTGTGTCCATGGAACACTGAGGTCCGTAAAGCCCGGCATGGGTCAGCTTATCACGGTATTCACCGGAAATCCCCGGAAGCTGTACATAATAATCTCTTGGAATCGAAGTCATCAGAACCTGATTTGTATTTGGATTGACCGTAACAAGCATATTTACATCGCTTCTGCTGGTCGTGGCAATACTTCCTTCCGTATCAATACCGCTGATAAATACGGTAAACGGCGTCTTTGTAACATCCTTTTTATCACCGGATACGGTTTCCACCTTTGTCTTAATCTCGATATGTTTCAGCTCGCGGATATCCGCAGCGAAATTCGGAAATTGTTCTGTCAAAGATGAATCATAGGCTGTGTTGTAAATAATCGCCCCCACATTGCCATCGTATAAATCCTGGACCATCATATATGGGTCGTCATAATTATAGTATGCCAAATCCTGTCCAAGTTCATTAGACGCCTCAACGATGGCCTGCTCCACCTTATCACTTCCGCCGATCACCTGAGCGCCAAACTCATAATCAGCCGCATCCTTCAGTGTCTGAGCTGCATCATCATTTAATACCGCAATGGCAATACGGTCTACTTTATAATCATTACTGGTAATGCTGAACAAGGTTGCATTGGTACGAATCAGATAGACGTTAGCGAATGCCAGAAGAAAGAGCATCAATACGCAATCCACCTTACCTATGATGTGGGCACTGCGTGTAAACTGAGATCCCAGGGCAAAAGCATCCAAAAACATCAGAATGCCAAAAATAATTGCCAGATACTTCATTGGCAAAATGTTGATCATCAAAAGTACAACAACAAAAACAATCGATAAAACGATCTGCAGTATAGCTAAGATCTTGCCGACCGTATGCCGATTTTTCCTTTTCTTTCTCCGGTTGTTTTTATTATTTCCCATAATTCACCTCTGTATAAATTTTTTTAGAATCATCCATTATATCCCACTTATTATAGTACATGAACTTTCAAAAAGCAATGTAAAACCGTATTTATCACATTTTTAACACATTTTCAGAGACCTTGTATACAAAAAAAGCACCCCCGATACCGGATTAGGGCGGCCGGCATCAGGGGGTGTTCCTACTATATAAGTTGGGAGGCTTATATAAGTTTTACAATACTTTTTATTAATTTAACAAGGCAAGCAGTGGTTAACGCTTCAATTTCTAGGCGGCATACATGTGGCGATACCTTCCGTCACAACTTCGCCATTCTGGTTTGTAACCTGCTGTTTTACTTTAACAATGTAAAAATCTTTTTTCTCTTTGTACTGAATATCAATGATTTCACAATGTGCTGTAATAACATCTCCCGGGTATACCGGTTTCATAAAAGTAACTTCCTGACCCATATGAATTGTGCCAAGTCCCGGAAGCTGCATTCCGAGAACAGCGCCGCAAAGGCTCAGACTGATAACACCATGGGCAATACATCTGCCAAACTGGGTGGTTGCCGCATAATCTTCATCGAAATGCATTGGATTTGTATCTGTCGATACTTTGCCAAAATACTCGATATCCTCTTTTGTTATTGTCTTTGTCCGGCTGGCAGTCATTCCTACTTTCAATTCAGGACCTGTAAATTTTTTAATTTCTTCAGCCATATTTGTTTCCTCCTCTCATAAGTTCCTCACGTTGAATTATTTTCTGAGAACAGCTCCGCTAATAACGATCCGCTGCACTTCATTGGTTCCTTCACCAATTTCCATCAGTTTATTATCACGCATCAAACGCTCAACATTGTATTCTTTGCTGTAACCATTTCCACCTAAAACCTGAATAGCATCCAGACAAATCTGTGTTGTATGGGAAGCAGCAAACAATTTAGCTTCAGCAGCCTGAACGGAGCAGCGTACGCCGCTGGCCTTCATTTCAGCCACATCATAGAGCATCAGTTTCATTGCTTCGATGTACATAGCCATATCGGCAATCTTAAATGCAATGGCCTGATGTTTTGCGATTGGTTTTCCAAAAGCTACACGTTCCAATGCATAATTTTTAGCAATATCCAGAGCATGTTCAGCAATACCGGTAGAAATTGCAGTACAGCTGACACGTCCGCCGTCAAGGCCTTCCATAGCCATCTTGAAGCCCATGCCTTCTTTATCAAGCAATGCTTCTGCAGGAACTTTCAGGTCATCAAAAGTCATACCATGTGTATCGGAGCTGCGCATACCCATCTTATCTTCTTCCGCATCAATAATCAGGCCTGGTGTTCCTTTATCAACGATAAATGCTGAAATACCGTTGGCGCCTTTTTCCGGATCTGTTACTGCCATGATTACATAATAATCAGCAATGCCAGAGTTTGTGATCCATGCTTTACTTCCGTTGATCACATAGCTGCCGTCCGCCTGTTTTTTTGCTCTTGTACGAAGTCCGGCCGCATCGGAACCCGCACCCGGCTCTGTCAGACAGAATGCAAAAAGTTTGCCATCAACAACGCCGGATAAATATTTCTGTTTCTGTGCTTCACTACCGTGTTTTAAAATCATGTCGGTACATACCCAGCTAATTTCCATAGCCATCGCAAAACCGGCGTCCCCCTTCGCCAATTCGTGGGTAATGATGGCGCATTCTACGTCGCTGAGTCCGGCGCCGCCGTATTCTTCAGGAATAGGTGTGGACTGAAGACCTGTTTCAATATACTTCTGATAAAGCTCATGACACCATCCATTCTGGTCCATCTCACGCCCTCTCGGTTCTACTTCCTTCTTTGTAAAATCACGAACCATTGCCTGAATATCTTTCTGTTCTTCTGTAAACTTGTAACCCATGTGTTTTCCTCCTTCTCAATTGTTTTTTGTTTTATTTTTCACAATTTCATTATACTTTCTATTTTTTTCAAAGTGAAATACTAAAAAAACATAGAATTTATATGCTACGCACATAAATATTTCAGTTTTTATGCATTTAATTTCTGAATCTCTTTAATCAATTCAGGAATCACCGTAAATAAATCTCCGACAATGCCATAATCAGCCACATCAAAGATCGGCGCTTCTTCATCTTTATTGATCGCTACGATACAATCCGATCCGGTAATTCCCGCGGAATGCTGAATGGCGCCGGAAATGCCGCAGGCAATATAAAGCTTCGGCGATACAGTTTTTCCTGTCTGGCCAACCTGATGAGCATGAGGCATCCATCCTGCATCTACTACGGCACGAGAAGCTCCTACCGTCGCATTTAATTCTTCAGCCAGCCTTCGGATGATTTCAAATCCTTCCGGTGAACCAACGCCCCGGCCTCCGGAAACAATGATTTCTGCTTCTTCCAAATTGACTGCTTCAGCCACTTCTTTAATCCGATCTAATAATTTTGTCCGGATATTTTCCGGAGCAATATGAATATCTTCATAAATCATGGTTCCTATTTTCCCTGTGACCGGCTCTGGCTTCTTGAATATTCCCGGGCGGACCGTACCAAGCTGAGGCCGATTATCCGGGCAAAGAATCATTGCCATCAGATTCCCGCCAAAGGCCGGACGTGTCCAGATCATATTCCCTGTTTCCGTATCATAATCCAGCATCGTACAGTCCGCTGTCAGGCCCGTATTCAGATCACAGGCCATCTTTGGTCCTAAATCTCGTCCATTATTTGTGGCGCCGATCAAAATTGTGGATGGCTTGTATTTTTCCACTAATGTTTTCATCGCATAACTGTAAGCATCTGTGGAGTAGTTAAAATATTCGTCACCCTCTACAAGAATGACTTCATCCGCGCCATAATCAATCGTTTTTTCAGCAACATCTTTCACATTGCCGCCAATGACTACAGCAACAAGCTTTCCGCCCATTTTATCTGCCAAAACACGTCCCGGGGATAAAAGTTCGTATCCCACGGATTTCGCTGTATTTTCTTCCGTTTCTACAAATACCCAAAGGTTTCTATATTCCTCAAACTGCATAACTCCAACCTCCTTACAGCACCTTCGCATCCGCTAACATGCCGACAAGTTTCGCTGCGGATACAGCCGCCTCTTCTCCGGCAATTTTTACACACGTCTTATTTCTCACCGGTGTAAAGGTCTTCTTTACCTTTGTCGGAGAACCCTTCAGACCGCATCTGCTTAAATCAATGTTTGGAATATCATCCGCCGTAATCACCTGAATCGGCACCTTCCGCGCCGCCATTTTGCTCTTTAATGTCGGAAATCTTGGATCAAAAGCTGTTTTGACAACTGTGACCAACGCCGGTTTTCTGACGGAAATAATATCGTACCCCTGGTCGCTTTCTCTTTTGACAATGACGTCCTCTCCATGAACACTGACTTCTGAAGCATAAGTTACCTGGGCCAGTCCCATATGGGCGGCAATTTCCGGGCCTACCTGACCGGTATCACCATCAATGGCCTGTTTTCCGCTCAAAATCAAATCAAATTTACCTTCTTTTTCTTCAATTGCAGCAATGGCGCTGGCTAAAATATAACTGGTTGCCAAAGTATCTGAACCGCCAAATGCTCTGTCGCTGCAAAGATAAGCCTTATCCGCTCCAACGGAAAGGCACTCGGTCAGAGCCTCCTTGGCCTGCATCGGTCCCATGGACAATACTGTAATTTCCGTGTCCGGCGTCACATCTTTGACTCTTGCCGCCACTTCCAGCGCACAGGCGTCAAATGGATTGACAATACTCGGTACACCTGCCCGAATGAGGGTATTCGTAACAGGATCGATCTTAATCTCCGTTGTATCCGGCACTTGCTTTACACATACTAAGATTTTCATGATATACCTCCTTCTGTTGTAAACTGTTGCTTAAAGTATAGCCTCTGATTTTAATAAAGAGAAATATTAAAATTGCATACCTTTTATCGCGCCAACGCATAAATACGTTCTTTTTTCAGAACATAAAAAGCGCCGTCTGCATTGAAACAACGGCGCTGTTTATATCATTTATAGGCTTTAACTAAATGTTTTATTAAATTTTTTACGTTGGCAGAAACTTTTGTGCCTTTCTTGGTAATGGTCACCACTTTCCATTCGGCCAACTCTCCCCGAAGGGGTACAGCGACAACGCCTTTACCAATATATGGTGCAATCGGTCTTGGCAGAACAGAAATTCCCTGCGCCAAAGACACCAGCGCGGCAATATAGTCCCAGCTTGGACTGCAATGAATAATGTTTGGCTCAAACCCTTCATTACGGCACATCGTATAAACATTGCTGAATAACTGATATGTAGAATCCAGCATAATAAAAGATTCTCCCTTCAGCTCTTCAATTCCCACCTCTTTGCGTCCGGCCAACGCATGCCCCTCCGGAACCATGACAGCCAGACGGTCACTGATAATTTCTTTCACGTCAAAACGATTTTCATCGACAGGCCGAATGACCAATCCCACGTCAAGCATCCCTTCCAGTATCTCTTTATGAATCAGCCGACTGCCTTCCACAGTAAAACAAAGCTTCACGTCCGGATATTGCTTATTAAAATCCGGCATAAACAACGGCGCCATGATCGTATTCAGCACCGACGGAATACCCAGTCGTATTTCACCCACATCATTGACACTATAACTTTGGAGATATTCCTGAAGTTCCTCAAATTCTTTAATGACCCGTTCGCCCCTCTCCAGCAATTTTCTTCCGGCAGGTGTTAATTTGAAACTCCGGGTCGTCCGGTTGATCAATTGGACATTGTATTCATCCTCTATGCACTGGACAGTCCGGCTCAAAGACGATTGAGAAACCCGAATTTTTTCTGCAGCCTGGGAAAAGCTTCTCACCCTGGCAATACACACAAAATAATACAACTGCCTATATTCCATATGTTTTCCCCCTTTACGTCAAAAGATATTTTCACACTAACTTGAATTATCATCCCATAGGGCGCACTTTAATTTTAGTATATCCAATTGTTTTTTATTTATCAATCAAACTTTTCCTTCTTTTTTTCCAGTTATTCCCCTTTTGATATCTGAAAATTCAACCTTACTCTTCTTTTTTATCCGCATATTTCCTCGCTTTTTTCACATTTACAAAGTTTTTATTTATGTTTTTCAGGCATGAATCTCATGCGTTTTTGGTATTTCTCTTTCCAACTAAGGCAAAGCTATAATGAAATTACAATAGTTTGTCAAAAGATTAACTTTTACAAAGGAGGTTTTAGAATGAACAAAGTAGTTACTATGGAACAGGCCGTTGCCATGATCAAGCCCGGTGATTTTGTCATCAACAGCGGTTTCCTCACATCCGCGACCCCGGATGCACTGATGCAGGCTGTAGCCGATTCTTTTGAAGCGACAGGCGTCCCGAATAATCTGACGGTAATGTTTGGCGCCGGTCAGGGAAACAAACGGGGCGGCCAGCAGGAACGCTGGGCCAAAGAAGGTTTGATCAAACGCTGGATTGGCGGCCATTATGCTTTTTCACCAAAAGCCGTGGAAATGATCGCTAACAATCAAGTGGAAGCATACAATCTGCCACAGGGTGTCATCATCGAAATGTACCGCGCCATGGGGCAAAACCGCAAAGGCTATATTACAAATGTTGGTCTGGAGACCTATGTTGACCCACGTCTGGAAGGTGGAAAATTAAATGCCCGCACCACCGAAGATATTGTTAAAGTCGTGGAAATTGAAGGGGATGAATATCTGTATTATCTGCTTCCGGACGTAGATATCGCTCTTATTCGTGTGACAACAGCAGATACCAACGGAAACTGTACGATTGAAGATGAGATTCTTCCGCTGGATATCCTGAGCGCTGCTATGGCCGCAAAAGGCAAGGGCGGAAAGGTTATCGTTCAGGCCAAAAATATCGTTGCTCCGGAAACAATTCCATCTCGTAAAGTTGCTGTTCCGGGCATTTTTGTTGATGCTATTGTCGTTCCGGAAAACCCGGAAGAAACACATCAGCAGACCAGCGATTATTACATGAACCCGGCATTAACCGGATCTTTCAAGATTCCTGTCAGCGCTGTGGAACCAATGAAATTTGACACAAAAGCGTTGATCGGAAGGCGCTGCGCTATGGAACTCGTTCCAAACGCCGTTGTCAATCTCGGTGTCGGTATCCCTGAAAAAGTAGCTGCAGTAGCCGGTGAAGAGGGTCTGGCCGATCAATTGATTTTGACCACCGAATCCGGTATGATCGGCGGCATTCCAAGCGGCGGCGGTTCCTTCGGCGCCGGAGTCAACGGCTGGGCAGAACTTCCGGAAGTCAGCCAGTTCGACTTTTATGATGGCGGCGGTCTGGATGTTACTTTCCTTGGCATGGCCGAAGCCGACACTGACGGAAATGTAAATGTCAGCAAATTCGGACCGGGCGTTACTGGCTGCGGCGGATTTATTAATATTTCCCAAAATACAAAAAACTGTATTTTCTGTGGCACATTTACAGCCGGAGGTTTAAAAACTGCCTGTGAAGACGGAAAACTTGTCATTCTTCAGGAAGGCAAGAGCAAAAAATTTGTACCTTCCGTTCAACAAATTACTTTCTCCGGTGCATATGCCCGCAGAAACAAAATGAACGTAAAATTTATCACAGAGCGCGCAGTTCTTGAGCTGCTTCCTGAAGGTCTCACCGTAACAGAAATTGCTCCAGGCATCGACCTGCAGACTCAGGTCCTCGACCAAATGGAATTTAAACCGCTTGTTGCCGAAAATCTGAAGACGATGGATGTCCGTATCTTCACCGATGCGCCAATGGGCATCAAAGATGAAATTTTGAGCAAAGTCAAATAAAAAACTTATACAGAGGAGGGTTTGTTTATGAGTTTATTTGGTATTATTTTGGGATTGGTCCTTTTAATTTTTCTTGCATTTAAAGGACAATCCATTCTTTGGGTAGCTCCGATCTGTGCAGCTGTTGTTGCACTTTTCGGAATGTTTGAAGATCCTTCCATCAATGTTTTGACCATGTACACAGAAAACTATATGCAGGGTATGGCGAATTTCACCATGAGCTGGTTTCCTGCTTTCCTGCTTGGCGCTGTTTTTGGTAAAATGATGGAAGCCACAGGGGCCGCTAAATCTGTCGGTCTGATGATTACGCGTTTTATCGGTGCAAAACAGGCGATTCTGGCCGTAGTTATCGCCTGCGCGGCTCTGACCTACGGAGGCGTATCTCTGTTTGTTGTTGTTTTTGCCATTTATCCACTGGCTGTGGCTGTATATCGGGAAGCTGATATTCCGAATAAACTCATTCCGGGACCAATCGCACTTGGGGCTTTCTCGTTCTCCATGTCGGGTATTCCAGGTTCTCCGCAGATTCAGAATATCATTCCGACCCAGTATTATGGCACGACCGCGATGGCGGCTCCGATCATGGCTCTGGCAGCCGGTGCTGTTATGGCCGTTGGCGGCGTCCTCTGGATGAAATACCGCGAGCGGAAATTAAAAGCTCAGGGTCTTCACTTTACAGAACCGACAAACCTGGAAGTATTTGACGAATCTTCACTTCCGAACGCTTTTGTTTCCCTGATTCCTCTGATTTCCGTTCCGATCACTCTCAACATACTGAAACTGGAACTGGTGGCTTCACTCTTGATCGCCATTGTTCTGACCGCATTGTTAAACTACAAATGCTTCAGACTGTTTGAGAAATGTCTTAACGAAGGCGCAGCCGGCGGTCTTGTCTCCATCGGTAACACTGCTGCTGCCAATGGTTTTGGCGCAGTTGTTAAAGCCGTTCCTGGTTTTACCACATTGACCAGCTTTGTTTTCGGTATTAAAGGCAGCCCACTGATTTCAGAAGCTATCGCCACATCTCTGCTGGCCGGCGCCACCGGTTCAGGTTCCGGCGGTATATCCATCGCCCTGGAAGCTCTCGGTCCAAAATATATGGAACTGGCTGCAAATGATCCGACGCTTTCTCCGGAAGCACTCCACCGAGTTGCCTCCATCGCCTGCGGCGGTTTAGATACACTGCCTCATAACGGCGCAGTTATTACCTTATTAAGTGTGTGCGGATTGACCCACAAAGATTCCTATATTGACATTTTTATGTGCTGTACAGCACTTCCGACACTCGCTGTTATTGTTGCCATCATCCTTGGAAGTATGGGTATTGTATAGTCCCACTACATAACAAAGGGATGAATTCCGTCGCATCGGAATTCATCCCTTTCTCTGTATCTCCCTACTCATAAGCCTTAGGAAGATTCCATTTAAAGACTGTAGCCAACATCCGAAGTCCAAAGACGGTGCCGATGCCGACAAAAGCCGCCGCCATGTCTTCCATCTGATAATACACTAAGCGATAATAAACAATACCTCCCAGTATGGAAGCCACCGCATAAATCCGCTTTCGGAGAACAAAAGGAATCTCTCCGATCATTAAATCTCTGAGGACGCCGCCCCCGATGCCTGTGACCATTGCCAGGAAAACAACAAAAAAGCCGTTATTCATATATCCCATACGCATCGCGACCTTCGCCCCGGTAATCGTAAAAGCCCCAAGTCCCGCCGCATCAAAAACATTATTAACCGCATTTACCACGGCCACATTGTGCTCATAGTATTCTTTTGACAGCCAGGCAATAAAAAATACAACAAGCGCCGTTACCACTGCAATGGCCATATAACGGTAATTTGAAAAGGCGGCGGGCGGTGTCTTGCCGACCAGTATGTCACGGATAATGCCGCCGGCCAACGCCGTTGTCGCTCCAAGGAAAATAACGCCAAACAAATCCACCCGCTTTTCCAGAGCGGCCATCGCTCCGGAGATGGCAAAAGAAATGGTTCCCGCCACTTCCAGAGCAGCAAAAAATATCTCTCCAAATGCCATTACTGAATCCCTTTCATTTTTACCCACTCGCTGATGCGCCGGTAATTTGGCACATCTACATGATAAGTTTCCCCGAGGCGTACCATTTCATGTACCAGACCGTCCACCTCTGACTTCCCTCCGGCCGCCACATCCCGCTGCATGGATGTTGTGGCATCCGGTGTTAAACCGGCCAAAATATTCCCCGCATTTTCTGCCAGATTCACATCAAAGGTAATACCCATCGACCGACCAACCATTTCCACTTCACGCACCAGATCAAAAAACATCTCCCGCCTTTCCCCCGGTACCATAAAATCAGCAGCCACGCCATCATAATAAAGCCCGGCGGCGCCCATGGGCGACACAAAAGAAAATTTCTGCAGTGCGTCTTTTTCAATATTTTCTGTCATACAGGCCTCAATTCCAGCCTCATTCAGAAGTTTCTCAACTTCACCCAGCCGTTCTCGCACCTGTTTTTCACGTTCCGGATTGACGGCCTTGTCAATCACCCCCGACGCTTCCCGTCCTCCCCGAAGCCCAAAAAATAACCGGAAAATCGGTGTTGGCTGAACAATCACCCCAGGGGCTTCAATCATTGAAAAAATATAGACACAGCCGTCGGTCACCGTGCAATCCAACTTTGGCTGTATTTTTCCGCCTGTGCCATAAACATTTAAAATGGGAATGACAATCGTATCTTTCCCCACAATCGGTTTTAAAAATTCTACCGCTTCATCTAATGAATAATATTTTACGCAGACAAATACCACATCCGGCACATCCTTATATTCCTCCATTGTATATGCCTTCACTGGATTTGACACGAAATCACCGATACGTGCCGATTTCACCCGAAGCCCATCTTTACGCATGGCTTCAAGATGTCTGCCACGCGCAATAAACGTGACATCCTCTCCCAGTTTCGCCAGATATCCGCCAATACATCCGCCGGTACCCCCGGCGCCTACAATAAGAAACTTCATTTTCCCTTTCCCCCTTATCTATACTTTTATTATAAAATACAAATTTCTTTCTGAAAACCTATTTCATTATTTTTAATTTCGTTATACAATAAATTTGTCTGCCATCGATTTGACCATGATGTCAACTTTAGAACTAAAGATTCGGGAAATCCTGCTTCAGGCACGGATCTCCAAAGCATACAAAGGATATCCATTTCTGGAATATGCCATATATCTGGTAATCGAAAACGAATCTCGTTTATGCCATATTTATAATGAAGTATACGTGAAAGTTGCCGAACATTTTGGGGTCGCACCAACAGCCGTTGAGAAAAATCTTCGGACGCTCCGTGATGCCTTCTGGCAAAACTCCGGCTACGAATACTTTAAAGAACAATGCGGCGTTATCCTTTACAATCGCCCGTTCCCAAGAGAAATTATTGAAATTCTTGCAGAACAGGTAGAAAAAGAAATGAGAAAAGAGCAACAATAAAAGCGGAGGCTTGCATCCGTCAAAGATGCAAGCCATAAAATGATGATTGAAATTCTCTATAAAGCGAATTGCCTATATACAGTTTTTAGAAACGCCCTGTAGAAATATGGGGCGTTTTGAATTATATTTTAACTTTACAAATACTCCCGCAAGCATTATAATTAAAATAAAAAAAAATATAGTTAAAACACAGGTGGCGATTTATATGAGTTTTACGTCGGAAAAAAGAGACCAAATAAAAAAATACATCTTAGAGAAAATCGGTGATGGACAAAAGGATGTTGCCAAAAGAGCTTCGGAAGCTTTCAATGTCTCACTCAATACGATTTACAGATACATCCGAGAATTGGAGAAAGCGGAAATAATAAGTAAAAACGCAAGAACCTATACTTTCGTTGAAGATACAAAAATCTTCGTTTTAACCAGGACGGACGGCCAATTAGATGAAGAAGATATTATTTATGCAAAGTATATAAAAAAATATATTGAAAAATTACCGGATAATGTTAAACAAATATGGCAATATTCTTTTATGGAAATGATGAACAACGCCATTGACCATTCACAGGCAGAAAAAGTATTCATACTAATCGCTCAAAATTATATGAATACAACCATCGCGATTTATGATGAAGGCATCGGAATATTCAAAAAAATTAAAGATTATTACAATTACGATTCTCTGGATGATGCTGTGAATGAACTTTTTAAAGGCAAATTAACAACGGATACTAAAAATCACTCAGGAGAAGGAATTTTCTTTACTTCTCGAATATTAGACGATTTTCTTGCTCTGTCCGATGGTAAAATATTTTCACACAACAAATATGAGGATATAGCCCAGGACATAAAAGAAATAGATTCTTTAAAAGAATGGGCCAATCAACGCGGAACTGTAATATTTATGCGATTGTCTAATTATAGCAAGAAAGTTTTAAAGGAGGTATTTGATATGTTTGCTGATATTGACGGCGGTTTTATAAAAACACGCATACCAATAAAAAATATATATGAAACATACCCTGTGTCAAGATCTCAAGCAAAACGCCTATACAATCGTTTTGATAAATTTCAGGAAATAGAATTAGATTTTTCCGGAATCGAAGAAATCGGTCAGGGATTTGCCCATGAATTATTTGTCGTTTTCACCAGAGAACATCCAAATGTAAAGTTGAGTCCTCTAAATATCTCAAAAGAAGTGGAAAAAATGATTAATCATGTAAAAAATGGTAATTAGTTCATCTTATAAAGGGACGGTGTGAAAGATATCCTGATTCTTTGCGCTGATGGTCTGACTGGGATCAAAGAAGCCATTGCAGCTGCCTTTCCAAAAACAGAACATCAGCGCGACGTTGTCCATCAGGTGAGAAACACTTTGAAGTATGTTCCAGATAAAGACGGGAAGCTCTTGAGCAGGTAACAGAGAAATGGGCACCAAAATATCCGAATTCCATGAAACGCTCATTTTTTTAACCTTTCACCCAGTCTTATCATAGAAGAATCTTATTGACAGACTTTTTAATTTAATTTAAATTCCTCTCTCCAATATTAAATTCAAATAACGCTTCAATCCATCCTGCCAGCTTGGCAACATCTTAAATCCGGCATTAATCAACTTATCTTTCGACATACGGCTATTAAACGGCCGTGCTGCTTTTGCCGGATATTCTGCTGTCGTCAACGGATTCACCTTAACATCCAAGCCTGCCTGTTTAAAGATTTCACAGGCAAATTCATACCAGCTGCAAATACCTTCATTAGTCACATGATAAGTCCCATACTTATCTGTCTGAATCATATCGATGACCAATTTTGCTAAGTCATACGTATACGTCGGTGAACCAATTTGATCCGCAACCACACCGACTTCTCCACACTGTGGTCCTACACGAAGCATAGTTTTAATAAAATTATTGCCGTTCACACCAAAGACCCAGGAAATTCTGAGAATAAAGTACTTTTCGATCAATTCCTGTACATTCAGTTCACCTTCATATTTTGTCTGCCCGTAGACATTTAGTGGTTTTTTCGGGTCGTCTTCTTTCCAAAAGTTCTCTCCCTGACCATCAAAAATATAATCTGTAGAAAAATACATTATCGGAATACCCATATCTTTACAGACTTCTGCAATATTTCGCGTGCCATCCACATTAATTTTACGGCACAACTCCTGATTATCCTCAGCCGCATCTACCGCGGTATAAGCCGCACAGTGAATTACAGCATCCGGCTTACATTCTTCAATCACCCGTTTTACCTGTCCGGCATCGGTAATGTCCATATTATCCACATCCGTGCCAAACATCTCCAGTCCGCGGCCTTCGCCTTCCTGAACCACATCATAGCCAAGCTGACCCTTGACACCTGTCACTAATATTTTCATAATCTGTCTCCATACATTTTCTCAAAATATTTCGTGTACTCACCACTGATAATATTCTGCCACCATTCTTTATGATTCAAATACCACTCAATCGTCTGCTGAATACCTGTATCAAAATTATATTTCGGCTTCCAACCTAATTCTGTCTCCAGTTTCGTCGGATCAATCGCATATCGCATATCGTGTCCCGGACGGTCTTTAACATACTTAATCAGACTTTCCGGTTTATCTAAAGCCTTCAGGATTGTCTTTACGACTTCAAGATTCGTCCGTTCATTATGTCCGCCCACATTATAAACCTCTCCAATGCGACCATTTCTTAAAATCAAATCAATCGCCGCGCAATGATCTTCTACATGAAGCCAGTCCCGAACATTTTCGCCGGTACCATACACTGGAAGTTCCTCATCTGCCAGAGCTCTGGATATCATTAATGGGATTAATTTTTCCGGGAAATGATAAGGCCCATAATTATTTGAGCAGCGACTCACCGTTACAGGTAAGCCAAATGTACGATGATAAGCTAGAACAAACAAATCCGCACTGGCCTTTGAACTGCTGTAAGGGCTGGATGTATGCAGTGGTGTTGTCTCTGTAAAGAATAAATCCGGACGGTCTAATGGCAAATCGCCATAAACCTCATCCGTAGATACCTGATGAAAACGTTTTACACCAAATTCCCTCGATGCATCCAAAAGTGTTGTCGTTCCCAATACATTGGTGATGACAAAAATCTCCGGATCTTCAATACTGCGATCCACATGAGATTCGGCAGCAAAGTTGACAATAGCATCGAACTTTTCCTTTTCAAAGAGGTCAAACACTAATTTGCGATCTGCGATATTGCCTTTGACAAACTTATAATTCGGCTTATTTTCTACAGGCTTTAGTGTCTCAAGATTTCCGGCATAGGTCAATAAATCCAGATTTACAATCATATCCTCCGGATATTTATTCACCATGTAATGAACAAAATTTCCTCCAATAAATCCTGCACCGCCGGTAACTAATATTTTCATTTTCTACTTATCTCCCTCGTACACAAAATTCACATCGCTATCCTTCAGAAGCGGCCCGTTGACATCTTTTTCCGAAAGAATCGGTTCCATACCATTTAATAACATTCCCCAATCCACACCTATCGAGGGATCATCATACCGTATTCCCCGATCATGCTCTTTTGAATACAAATTATCCACTTTATATTCAAACTCTACATCATCTGTTAAGGTCAAAAAGCCATGAGCAAACCCCTGTGGAATATAGAGCTGACGTTTGTTCTCTGCACTTAGTTCCACACTGACCCACTGTTTATAAGTTGGCGATCCCTTCCGGATATCTACGGCAACATCAACAACAGCACCTTTGGTACAACGCACCAACTTTGCCTGAGCCATCGGAGCATTCTGAAAATGCAAGCCACGCAATGTTCCCTTTTTAGCTGACATCGAGTGATTATCCTGGACAAATACATTGGTAATACCCATTGCTTCATATTTGGCCGTACTATAAGTCTCCATAAACCAGCCTCTATGATCGCCAAAACAATCCGGCTCAATAATCTTTACTCCAGGTATTTTTGTCTCTATCGCCTTCATCACTTAAAACTCCTATTTGTCTAAAAATTTACCGTCCAAAATATCTTTTAAATAGACACCATACTGATTTTTTTTATATATTTCATAGATTTCTTCCAGCTGCTTTCTGGATATCCATCCCTTCAAATAAGCAATCTCTTCAAGGCAGGCAATTTTTCGGTGCTGATGTGTCTCAACCGTACGCACAAAATTTATCGCATCCACTAAAGACTCGTGTGTCCCTGTATCCATCCAGGTAAATCCCTGCCCAAGCAGAGTGACTTCCAACTCACCATTTTCTAAATATATTTTGTTTAAATCTGTAATCTCCAATTCGCCTCTCGCCGACGGCTTTAGACTTTTTGCATATTCGACTACACGATTATCATAAAAATACAGTCCTGTCACACAATAATTTGACTTCGGATGCTTCGGCTTTTCCTCTATGGAAACAGCCTTCCCCTCCGCATCAAACTCTACAATACCAAACCGTTCCGGATCATCTACATAATAACCAAAAATCGTAGCTCCACTCGTTTTCGCCGCCGCCGCCTTTAGTCTTTTTTCCAATCCATGACCATGAAAAATATTGTCTCCCAAAATCATGGCAACGGAATCACGGCTAATAAAATCTTCACCAATAATAAATGCCTGAGCAAGCCCATCCGGACTTGGTTGTATCGCATAAGAAATCTCCAGTCCAAATTCGTTTCCATCGCCCAATAACGCCTCAAATCTTGGCGTATCCTCTGGTGTAGATATAATTAAGATTTCACGGATGCCAGCACGCATAAGCACTGCCAACGGATAATATATCATTGGTTTATCATATATCGGCAATAATTGTTTCGATGTTACTTTTGTTAACGGATATAATCGTGTGCCTCCTCCTCCGGCAAGAATTATACCTTTCATACTTATTCTCCAATCTGAAGCAGTAATGCTTCGGTTAAATGCTTTAATTTATCATCAGCATCTTTAACACTCTCACCCTTTACACCCATATAGAACTTAATTTTAGGTTCTGTACCGGACGGTCTTGCACAGCACCATGCATCCGGTTCCAATTCATAGTATAATACGTTGGATGTCGGAAGTCCTGTTTTTGAGATTTCTCCGTCTGCCATATCAAGCACTTCATTCGTTTTATAATCTCGCATTTTCAGCACCTTAAATTCACCAAAAGCCTTTACCGGATTCTTTCTCAAACCATCCATAATTGCCTGAATCTTCTTAACACCATCAATACCTTTTAAGGTAATCGATTTTAAATCCTCTTTATAATAGCCATATTTCTCATAAAGTTCCACCATCTGATTCCAAAGTGTCTTGTTGTTTAATTTACAATAAGCAGCTACTTCACATAAGGCCATCACCGCAACAACAGCATCCTTATCCCTCGCATGCGTCCCTACGAGGCAGCCATAACTCTCCTCAAGGCCAAACACATACTCATAATTGTGCTGCTGCTCGAAAAATTTTATCTGCTCGCCGATATATTTAAAGCCGGTCAATACTTCAATCAACTTAACATCAAAATCTTTCGCCAAGGCATCCGCCATATTCGTCGTAACAATGGTTTTTACCAAAGCGCCGTTTTTAGGAAGTGTATGATTTTCTTTCCTCTGACTCAGAATATAATGTGCAATCACCATGCCGGACATATTCCCTGTAAAACTTACATATTCGCCTGTTGCAGTATCTTTTGCATAAACACCAAGACGGTCCGCGTCCGGATCCGTCGCCAGTACAATGTCCGCGTCAATTTGTTTCGCCAAATTGAGAGCCAGTGTAAAGGCCTTCGGATCTTCCGGGTTTGGATAACCAACCGTAGGAAAATCGCCGTCCGGCAGTTCCTGTTCAGGCACAACATGGACATGTTTAAAACCAAGCTCTTTCAACACCCGCCGAACCGGAAGATTGCCGGTTCCATGTAACGGCGTATATACAATTTTAATTTCATCTGCAGCCTTTTCAATATATTCCGGATGAATAATCTGTGTCTTCAAAGCTTCAATATACCTGTCATCAATTTCCTGGCCTATTATATGATATAACCCTTTAGCTACAGCTTCCGCCTCAGTCATTGTCTTTACCTGGCTCAAATCTGTAACTTTATTTACTTCTGTGATAATCTGCTTGTCCTTCGGCGCCGTGATCTGCGCACCATCTTCCCAGTATACTTTATATCCATTATATTCCGGCGGATTATGGCTGGCAGTAATAACGATTCCAGCAATGCAGCCTAATTCACGAAGGGCAAACGACAACTCCGGTGTCGGACGCAGTGTCTCGAATCGATATGTCTTTATGCCATTGGCATTCAAACACAAAGCCGCTTCCTTAGAAAATTCCGGAGACATATGTCTGGAATCAAAAGCAATCGCCACCCCTTTATTCTGACCGTTTTCACTCATGATAAAATTGGCCAGTCCCTGGGTTGCCTTACGAACTGTATAAATGTTCAAACGATTTGTTCCTGCGCCGATGACGCCACGTAAACCACCCGTTCCAAACTCTAAATCCTTATAAAAACGATCCTCGATTTCTTTTTCATTACCTTGAATTCTTCTTAACTCTTCTTTTGTAGCATCATCAATATAAGCACTGTCAAGCCAACTTTTATATACATCCATGTAACTCATCTGTCCTATTTCCTCTTTTCTATATTAATTATACATGTGTTTTTATGAACGAACATTTGCCCCGGACAAGAACCTTTCTCTGCCCTGCCGGAATAAAGAAACTGTCTGCCGCTGAAAATTTAAAACTCTCATCGTCACAACGAATCATTCCTTCTCCCTCGATAATTATAATCGAGCAAAAAGAGGCATCATTCATCGCAAATTCCACTTCCGTATAAACCTGATACTTTTTACTTTCAAAATATTTACAGCTTCCCAAAACTTCTTCTTCATAGCCATTACATATCGTTACTTTCTGCTGACTGTCCACGGCTTCAATCTCACGCATATTTAAGTTCGAGACCGCCTGGGCTTTTTCCAAATGAAGTTCCCGTGGATTGCCATACTTATCCCTTCTATCATAATCATAGAGACGATACGTACAATTCGAATTCTGCTGAATCTCACACAACAAAATGCCTGCACCAATCGCATGGATTGTACCTGCATCCACGAAAAATGTGTCTCCTTTATGAACCTCTATTTTATTCAGGGCTTCCAAAACCGTATTATCTTCCACACGTTTCTTAAGTTCTTCTTTTGTCAGTGACTGGCTCACTCCATAGTAAATATAAGCCCCCGGTTCGCAATCCATAATATGCCACATTTCATTCTTGCCGTATTCATTCTCCTCACGGAGAGCAAATTCATCGTCCGGATGCACCTGAATTGATAACGACTGTTTCGCATCAATAATTTTCACTAAAATAGGAAAACGTTCAAATGCCTGACTCTTCCAACCAAGCGCTTCCCGGCCGATTTTTTTAAGATAATCCCCAAAAAGCATTCCCTTAAAGCGTCCGCTGGCCACAGTACTCTGACCATCTTTATGGGCAGAGAGTTCCCAACTTTCTGCAACAATGTCATAATCGCATTGCTTATGATAAATATCTTTTAACTTTGTCCCACCCCAAAGATAATCTTTAAAAGCAGGTTCCAGCTTTATGATCGATGAATTTAAGCGAAGTGAATTCCTTTTTTCCGCAATCGTCACACTATCTTCATCATTGAGCATTTTTCCGATAGCTACTTCAATGATCACTAAATCTTCCTCTTCATAATTCGATACCGAATGCTCTACGCCGATAGGAATATAGACCGAATCCTTCTCCCGATACTCCTTTGTTTCCCGTCCTAATGTAATTGTCGCCACTCCCCGCGCTACAATCCACTGTTCACTCCGCAGATCATGTTTATGCAAACTATGGGTTTTCCCTGGATATAAGGTCACTTTCCGCACTTTAAAATAAGAAGTTTCTTCTAAAACCTCATAAGTCCCCCACTGACGATAAAAGATATGATGATTTTCAAAATATTTACCGTATTGATCATGATACTTGAAAACAATATCTCTAATATCCGATTCCGCCGATTTTTTGCTGACATATACGGCATCTTCCGTATTAATGATGACTGTATCTTCAAGGCCATTCGCTACAACCAGACGGTCTCCCGTCCTATTGATCACCGTAACATCCTGACAATTCTCTTCAATAACCCCTTCGTCATCTCCGGCTTTTGCATAATCCGATAAGCGATTCAAATCTCCGACATCGTACCAGAGCACATCCGATTTAACCACACGAACCAAATCCGACTTTTCCAGAACTGCATGTTCCATGCTGATTGCCGGTATATCTCTTGTAAAATATTTCTGAAGCTGAATGTTACGGCTTGAAATATCCACATGACGCATACACTCATAACAGGCCCAATAAGCTTCCGGTGCCAGCCTCTTCAACTCCTGAAGAAAATCACCCGCACGGAATAGAAAATTACCGCTGTTCCATAAATAGTCTCCGGCCTTTACATACTTTTCAGCCTCATCAAACCCCGGCTTTTCTTTAAATGACAATACCTGCTCACCGTCATAATGAATATATCCATAATCTGTTCTTGGTCCCTCCGGCTGCATACCAAAGGTAACAATAGCTCCGTCCCTGGCCAATGCCTGTGCCTGAATAATCGTATCCTTATAATTTTCTCCCTCAATAATCTGGTCTGATGACACAACAAAAACCAACTCCGACGGACTAAAACACATACAGATGATAGCAATGGCCGGCGCTGTCTTTTTTCGTTCTTCTTCCAGAAAGCACCGATATCTCAACCCCTGAAAATCTTTCATCTGATTCTCCACAATAAAATGATAGGCTTCATGAGTAGAAATAATAAACTCATCACAAAAGGGAATATTCCTCGCGATACTCTCTTGAAAAAGAGAACGATTATTTTTTATATCCATGAACTGTTTCGGATAATTTTCTCTGGACAAGGGCCACAGGCTGTTTCCCTTGCCTCCGGCTAATACGATACACTTCATAAATAGCTCCTTTTTTCTACAATTAATACTATGACTATTATAAGCAATTTCTTACTAAACTACAACCTAAAAAACTTGTACTTTTTCCAACCATAGTGTATTCTAATTAATAGAATGTAACAAAATATATAAGGAGACTTTTTATGAAAAAAACAGCTCTAATCATGGCCGGCGGTAAAGGCGAACGTTTCTGGCCTAAAAGCCGACAATCTTTACCAAAACAGTTCCTCTCTTTGACAAATGATGGGAAGACAATGATTCAGCTTACCGTTGAACGAATTCTTCCTCTCGTTAGCCTTGAGGATATATATATCGCCACCAATACGAATTATAAGCATTTGGTTTTAGAACAGCTCCCAGGGATCCCGGCAGAAAACATTTTATGTGAACCGGTCGGTCGAAATACAGCGCCGTGCATTGGTCTTGGCGCCGTGCATATTCAGCGCAAATATGAAGATGCTATTATGATAGTGCTCCCTTCCGACCACCTGATTAAATATAATGATATTTTCACCGAAACCCTTGCCAATGCCTGCGATGTCGCTGAGATAAATGCAAATCTCGTCACCATCGGCATCACGCCGAATTATCCTGAAACCGGTTATGGCTATATTAAGGCGGACAAAAACAAACAGCTAAAGAAAACTTATTCTGTTGAACGTTTTGTTGAAAAACCTGATTTTAATTTAGCCAAAACTTATGTTGAAAGCGGTGACTATTATTGGAACAGCGGCATGTTTATCTGGAAACTGTCCAGTATTCTGGAAAATATGAAAAACTTTATGTCCGATACTTATAATGGCCTTCTAAAAATTCAAGCCGCCATCAAAACACCTGAGGAAGAAAACGTACTCAAAAATATCTTTCCTGAATTTGTCTCCGATTCCATTGATTACGGTATTATGGAAAAGGCTTCCGGCATTTACCTGATTCCGGGAAATTTCGGTTGGGACGACGTCGGATCATGGCTGGCCGTTGAACGTGTTAAAGGCACCGACGATGCCCAAAACACGCTTACCGGTAATGTCATCGCCCTTAATACAAGCCATTGTACCATTGAGGGCAAAAAACGCCTAATCGCAGCTCTTGGCCTTAAAGATTTAATTATTGTAGATACGGACGACGCCCTTCTTATCGCCGATAAAAATTCCGCCGGAGATATAAAAAAGATTCTCGCTGTATTGCGCGACACCGACAGGGAAAACTATTTATAACACAAGTTTAATATTTAATAGAAATGAGGATTTTAAAAAATGAAACATGCATTAATTACAGGAATCAATGGACAGGACGGCTCCTATTTAGCCGAATTACTTTTAGAAAAAGGTTATGAAGTTTACGGAATCATGCGCCGTAAAAGTGTGGTTGATTACGGCAATGTTGAGCATATTAAAGATAAAATCCATTTTATCTATGCCGATATGACGGATGTTGTATCTTTAACGAATGCAATGAAAATCTCTCAGGCTGATGAAGTTTATAATCTGGCTGCCCAATCCTTTGTTGCAACCAGTTGGGAACAGCCGCTTGCTACCGCACAGATTGATGCCCTTGGCGTTACCAATATGTTGGAGGCTATCCGTATCGTAAAGCCTGAGGCGCGTTTCTATCAGGCCTCCACATCAGAAATGTTTGGTCTGGTTCAGGAAATCCCACAGACTGAAAAGACCCCTTTTTACCCAAGAAGCCCTTATGGAGTTGCCAAATTATATGGTCACTGGATTACCAAAAATTATCGCGAAAGTTATAACATGTTTGCCTGCAGCGGAATTTTATTCAATCACGAAAGTGAACGTCGAGGCAAAGAATTTGTCACTCGTAAAATCACGGATGCCGTTGCCCGCATTAAACTCGGTGTTCAAGACCATGTAGAACTCGGTAACATGGATGCGAAAAGAGACTGGGGACATTCCAAGGATTATGTCAAAGCCATGTGGCTTATGCTCCAGCAGGACAAACCGGATGATTACGTTATTGCTACAAACGAAACACGTACTGTCCGTGAATTTGTTGAAACAGCTTTCAAACATGTGGATATCGAAATTGAATGGTCTGGCAGCGGCGTAGATGAAATCGGTAAAAACAAGGCTACCGGTAAAACCCTCGTCAAAGTTAATCCTGCATTTTTCCGTCCGGCTGAAGTTGAATTACTCATCGGTAACCCTGCAAAGGCTGACAGCACTTTAGGTTGGGTACGTGAGATTTCCTTCTCCGAACTGGTTGAACGTATGGTAAAAAATGACCTTGAATTAGTAGAAAAAGAAATCAAATACAATAATTTATAATTCATGAGGTAATTTAATGAAAGCACTGATTGTGGGGGCTGCCGGATTTGTCGGCAGCTACCTTATCCAACATCTGACCACAACCTATGATTGGGAAATTCATGCAACAAAACTTCCCAATGAAAATCTATCTGTTTCCGACATCCATGTTCATGACTTAAATATCCTGAATATAGATGAAATCAGAGAACTTTTCACTAAATTAAAACCGGATTATATCTTCCACCTTGCAGCCCAAAGCTCGGTTGCTCTTTCCTGGAATAATCCGCAGATTACCGTGGATATCAATATTAAAGGCACACTGAACATTCTCGATACGATTCGCTCACTGGATGGTTATTCCCCAAAAATACTTCTGATCGGGTCCGGAGAGGAATATGGCTATATTCTTCCTGACGAGACCCCTGTTAATGAACAGGTTACACCAAGACCGGGGAACATTTATGCCGCCACGAAAGCCTGTCAGAATATGCTCGGAAATATTTACTACCGCGCCTACGGTATGCAGCTCATCATGGTCCGTGCTTTTAATCATATCGGTCCAAACCAAACATCGGTTTTTGTCGCATCTGACTTTTGTAAACAAGTCGCCGAAATCGAAGCAGGAAAGAAAAAGCCAATCCTCCATGTTGGAAATCTCTCTGCTAAACGCGATTTCACAGATGTTCGAGATGTCGTCCGTGCTTACGGCATTTTAATTCAACACGGAAAAGCCGGCGAAACCTACAATATTGGCAGTGGTCATGCTATTTCCATACAGGAACTGCTGAATGTCATTTTGTCTTTATCTACTGCAAAAATACTTGTATCCACTGACCCTGCACGACTTCGTCCATCAGATATACCAGTCATTGAGGCCGATATCACCAAACTTCAGGATTCTATCAATTGGCATCCTGAAATTTCACTGAAACAAACATTACTCGAAACTTTAAACTATTGGAGAGGAACTTTATTATGAAAAAAAGCAAATCACTTATTTTTATTTTGTGTGCAACTTTGATGGTTTCTTCTTACACACCTGCCTTCGCAGAAGAAAGTCTGACTACGACAGATGCCGAAACAATGCAGACTGAATCTATTGAAATTCCGACGAATGGAACTGAAACCATCGCCGAAACAGAATTTACCACCGAACCTCAAACTGAATCTACCGCTGTGACTCCTGAAACAGAAGACACACTTCCAGAAACGGAATCAGAAACGGTTACTGAAACATTAATTGAAGAAACTGAGCTTGACAAAAAAGAAGCTGATGCAGACATAAAAGACAGCATTGATGAAAAAGATTATGAGAATAAAAATGTCTTCCAGTTTGTAAAACGTATGTATGAAATTGTTCTCGAACGTACTCCTGATGGAAAAGGGCTCCGCGAATGGTACGACACCTTAGTATCCGGTACAAATACTGGAGCTGACATTATGAATGGTTTCTTCTTTAGTAAAGAATTTTTAGATAAAAATCACACCGAAGAAGAATATATCCATCTCTTATACCGCGCAATTTTTAATCGTGAAGCCGATGCCGAGGGTATGAATACCTGGACAACCGCTTTCTCTGATGGTGTCAGCCGCAGATTCGTGTGTAACGGTTTTCTTGGTTCCGACGAATATAATAAGATGTGCGCTTCCTATGGTATCACTCCCGGAAGGTTGCCTTTAACAGAAAACAGAGATCAAAACCTGGAAATCACACGGTTTGTAAGCCATTTTTACAAACTGTGTCTGGACCGTAATGGCGACGCTGAAGGTTTAAATGACTGGACCGGTGGTTTGCTTGAACAGCGATTTAATGGTGTCTCCATCGCCGAAGGCTTTATCTTTAGCGATGAATTCCAGAACAAAAATTTAAGTAATGAAGACTTTATTGAAATCTTATACCAGACCATTCTTGGACGTCCTTCGGATGTTGAGGGAAAGAACGCATGGCTTAAATGTATGAATGAAGGCTTATCCAAACACTATATTTTAGGCGGTTTTATCCATTCTGATGAATTTAACGAATTCTGCAACACCCATGGGATTTCCCGGGGCAATGTTGTTCTTACCGAATCCAGAGATCAGAATCGAGAACTTACCGCTTATATCACTCATTTATATAGCACTTGTTTTGGACGTACCCCTACAAATGACGAACTGAATGCCTGGACCGGCGATGTATTAAATCATCGTGTTGTTGCCAAAGAACTTGCCTCTGCTTTCTTTACATCCAGTACATATCTCCAGAAGAATACCGATGACCAAACTTATATTAATGATTTATATAATGTTTTATTAAAACGTAATCCAGGCGCAGAAGACCTTACCAATTGGCTGACAATACTTCAGACAAATACCCGCGACTACGTCTTAGAACAAATTGTCATGTCCCCTGAATACAAAATATTCTGTCAGAAAGTTGGTATCTTACTTGTTCGTGACGGATGGATTCAGGAAAATGATAATACTTATTTCTATGAAAATGGACAGCGTAAAACGGGATGGCATATTGAAAACGGACAGAAATACTATCTGAACCCATCCAAAAATGGCGCTATGGAAATCGGATGGGAATATGTTGACGGTTATAAATTATACTTTAATAACGACGGCCAGCTTGTACAGGACGTCGACTATCTTATTGGCCCTCAGGATTCCTATTTCATCAAAGTTTATAAATGGGGAAATTATCTGATCGTATTTGCAAAGGATGGTGATAATGGTTACACTATCCCTGTCAAAGCTATGATTACTTCCTGCGGCGAAAGTACACCAACCGGAGATTACTGGACACCAAACAAGTTCCGCTGGCTCACAATGGTTGGCGGTTCAAAAGCTCAATGGTGTACCCAGATTACAGGTTCTTACTTATTCCATTCAGTTCCTTATAGAATTGCTGATAATACAACATTGTATACAGATTTGATGTATAACCTTCTCGGAACAACCCAATCTCTTGGCTGCATTCGCCTTCAGGCCGGAGACGCTAAATGGATTTATGATAATTGTGGTTTAGGCACCCATGTCAATATTGACCCTTATGTAAACAATGGGCCATTTGATAAGCCCGCCTTCTCCCCAATTCCATCATGGCACACTTGGGACCCAACAGACCCAACAGCCCACTATTTATGCCAGCAAAACGGCTGTCATTAAAATAGGTTCTAAAAAATATTGGAGCGGAATTGATACAATTCCACTCCAATATTTATCTTAGAAGCTAAACTATTTTTTCAAAATACCGTAACTATTACAGATATTTGCAAACTCTATCGAATCTGCAAATCCATCAAATACATGTTCCCGGCTCTTACCTTCATTTAACACCCTTTTCCAGCCGGACAGCCCCGGGCCATCCGCATCCCGGTCCATAAACACCCGGTAAAGTACTCGTATATATTCTTCATCCGATAAATTTCTTTTCAAAAACTCCTGTGAGAATACGAAGCCGTAAGCAGCCTCTTTTGCCGTATTTCTTCCGGATAAAATTGCATCACACCAATCGTTCAGGCCTCTCTCATCCGCCTCGCGACCCAAACAAAGACGATAATTTCTGACAATATATTTTGTCACTCCTTCATTCTGATCTCTTGGCGCCGTTAGATTCGCATTTCCTCGAACAATACCATAACGGCCGCAAATCCCCGTAAATTCATCCGACTCTGCAAATCCTCTGAACACGTGCATTCTTGAAAGTCCACTGTCTAGAACTTTTCTCCAGGCAGTCAAACCCGAACTGTCGGCCTCACGATCAAAAAATGTCCGATATAAGGCGTGAATATAGGCATCATCAGATAAATTCCGCGCCTTAAACTCATCACTGTCTACAAATCCCTGAGCCACTTTCGCTCCCTGCTCTCGACCAGACTTCAAAACCTCACTCCACTCTTTAAGCCCGAAAGCATCCGCATCCCTTCCTAATATTTCTTTATATAAACGCGTCACAAAAGCTTCCACCTGGTCTATCGGTTCTTCTACAGGTTCTTTATAATAGTCTTTTAAGGCCATGGGGTACATATGATAAAACGCCTCTGCCATGAACTCACTGTCTCTAATATGAGATCTGTCAAAGCTTTCAGCCCCGACCAATAACCATTTAAACTGCTCGTCCTTTCCCCAGTCCCATGTTACATCCATGTTATACCAATAACCGTCCATCTCCACAATATTCCAAATATGGCTGGTGCCTCCAGCCTCGCCCGAAATCATTCGATTCTGAATGCCGAGCTCCTGCAAAAGCCGATACAACAATAAAGAATATCCCTGGCAAACAGCTTTTCCTTCAACTGCAGCGCCATAAGCCGAATGTACATTAAATGTTTCATAAATCATAGAATCATAACGCACATGGGACGTTATATAAGCATAAACACTCCGAATCTTCATCTCTCGATCCGCCGAATACACATCCAATTCTTCCAGAATATCGCAAACCTTTTCGTTAACGGCAAGTTCCTGATCATACGAACTCAAATAATAAATCTCATATTCAAAGCGAATATATTCGCCGTCCTCATTCACTCCTTTATATGTTCGACGAACAACACGCTGAAAATGATATCGAAGATAATCTCCCGCCATGCCTGGTAATGTATCATCATAGGCCACCGCCCGTTCCAAAAACTCAGCAGACATACCTTCTGTATATTCCCCATGATAATAAATTGAAATCAGGCCATTGCGATTTATCATCTGCTGCCGCAATATTTGAACAGCAGTCTCCGCATCCTCTGCATACTCAATCGTTCCACTGAATGGTACGGCATAGTTTTCAGAAAAAAGTATGTCCCCTCCAATGTCATCCGTATAAACATTTTCTTCCTCAATTTCCTCTAAAAGTTCTTCCGGAATTCCGTCTGTCTCTTCTGCATATACACCCTTACCAAGCACAAAAAAGATTAAAAGAAATATCCAGATACATAAAAAATCTCTTGTTTTTTTAATTTTCATCTCGCGTTCCTCAGCATCATCTAATCGATATTTAAGTTTATAATATATCGCTTGGCGTATTTTTTTTAACACTTCTTAAAAAGTCAGGAGATCTTTTTAAATCTCCTGACTTAAACCATCCTATTATTCTTCAATTATCTATAACATACACCACACGGTGTATATCCAATACTCTCAGCATCTTCAATGATTAACGGAAGTGTATTCCCCCTGACTGTTCTACAGCCATTTTTATGGTATCTTTCTCCACTGCTGGTTACATAGACAATTGTGCCCTGCGTCGGCTCTAATCCAAAAGACCGTAAAATATCTCCAAATTCCTGAGATTTAGACACGCCATACATAACAGCCTGTCGACGCATACCGTCTTCGAGTAACTTCACCCAACTTTCAAGACCGGCACTATCCGCTTCCCTGTTAAGAAATACCCGATAAAGCACTTTGGTAAATTCTTCATTAGAAAGATTCTTTTTCTTCATTTCATCTGAAAAGAAAAATCCAAAAGCCACTTTTTCCGGCGATGATTCTTTATTTAGAATCACATTCGTCCAGGCATTTAAACCGGAAATATCCGGTGTACGACCTAAAGCCTTGCTATATAAACGCGACACAAAACGTGTAATACCATCATTCTGGTCTCTTGGTTCCGTTAATGTCACCGAGCCGCGCTGAATACCATAACTTTCACATAACTTTGTGAACTCCTGCGATTCTACAAAACCTCTATAGGCATATGTTCTTGAGAAGCCAGTATCTAATATATCCAACCAAGCACTTTTACCGCTCGGATCTGCCGCCCGGTCAAACATGGTAGCATATAAAACATCAACATAGGCCTCATTGGACGTATTCTTACTTTTAAACTCGTCGCTAAAGAAGAAGCCTTGTGCCACATCAGCTCCAGTATTATTACCTAAAATCAATTGATTAAACCATTCCGCCAATCCTACAGGATCAGCCTTTCGTCCCAATACTTTTTCGTAAAGACGGATTACAAAGTTTTTTACCTGACAAGCCGCCTCTGTGCCTCTGGCTTCGATAATCAACGCCATACCTTCCTGTCCATCTGCAATATAATGCCCATCCCCGTTCGAAATGCCAAAATTCTGAGACCAGTAAATGACTCCATCACTATAAGCAGCGCTTACACCCATGGATTTAAAATCTGGATTCAGAATATTTGCTCTATGCCCTGCTGAATTCATCCAACCAGCAACAACGGATTCTGCACTTCCAAATCCTGCCGCAATATTTTCTCCATACATTTTATCTGTCAAACTAGAACAGCTCTGTCCATTCGGACGCGTATGGTCAAAAACAAGGCTGCATTCTACTGCGCGTACACACGCTGCTTCCTCCAGCTCAGAATCCCATACCAATGGCGCTATTCCATATTCTGCACGAACTTGATTGACCAACCTCAATACTTCATGTGCCATTGAATAATTATAAGTACATGGAAGGATCAACGGAATAATTTCTGAATTTGGATCCGTAAAATCCAGGATTCCATCATAACATGCATAAAATTCATCCGGCGCTTCTTCCAAAATTCCCTCTTCCGAATGTTCTTCGATCAGCTGCTCCGTAAATCCCCTAGATTCTGTCTCTGTCTCAGAAACTGTTCCATCCTCTGTTTCCACTATCGTTTCTTCCGTCGCTCCAACAGTTATCGACTCAATTTCTTCCTGCAAAGACGTTTCCTCTGATGTTTCAGTAATCGTTTCTGTTTTTGTTCCTATAACCGTCTCCTCGATTGTCTCTGGCATTGTTTCCGTAACTTCTGTTTCATCCGCTGCAAAAGCATTCATTGTTGGCGTCATAGCCAACGATAACGATAAAACTATTACTCCTATACGTTTTCTCATTCGAATCCTCCTAATCATTCTTGTTTCATTTAATGGCACTCTGGACAAGCCGCATATCCAATACTCCGTGCGTCTTGAAGCAACAATACGTTTGTCTGGCTATTCCCAATCCTGCTGCAATTCGCTGTATGATATTTCGCATCTGTTCTTGTCACATATACGGCTTCACCCACCGTCTGTTGTAATCCAAACGAACCCAGGATTTCACTGAATTCATCTGACTTTGAAAATCCATAAAAAATCACATCTCTTCTCCAGCCTTCATCTAACATCTTCTTCCAGGCTGCTAAACCGACCGGGTCTGCTTCTCTCCCCATAAATACTCGGTACAGTACATTTAAATACTCCTCATTCGACAACCCTTTATTTTTAAATTCATCCGAAAA
>NZ_SLXA01000006.1 GCF_004340975.1 Frisingicoccus caecimuris | reverse complement strand
GACTGTCACTAATCGGTCGAGGGCATGACCAGAAGGCGGGTCAGGAGAGAGAAAGAGACGATGGAAGACATTTTCAGTATGTAGTTTTGAAGGCATATGCGTCTTCAAAAGATTTGGCTGGCTGACGTAACCTTAAAAGCAGGGCTTTTTCGGTGAACGTCATTTTAGCGATATAAAATAAATATTCCTCGATAGCTCAATGGTAGAGCACTCGGCTGTTAACCGAGTTGTTGCAGGTTCGAGCCCCGCTCGGGGAGCTGTAAACAGGTTATTCATTATTGAATAGCCTGTTTTTTTATTATACAGTTAGGGTATTAAAACTGTAGATAATGGAAAAAGTCCTTCAATTGACATTCTGATTTTTAAACATTATACTATTGATAGCAAAAATATTAAGGAGAAATTCAGTGAAATTAATACGTACAGAAGATGCTGTCGGCCAGGTATTATGCCATGACATTACCCAGATCATCCGGGGCGTGACAAAGGACGCAGTGTTTCGAAAGGGTCATGTGATCACGGAAGAGGACATACCGGTGCTTTTGGGCGTGGGGAAAGAACATATCTATATCTGGGAAAATGACGAGACTACGATGCATGAAAATGAAGCGGCAGAGGTTTTATGTGAAATTTGCAAAGGGGCGCATATGCACGGATCGGAGATTAAAGAAGGTAAGATTGAGCTGTTTGCTGATATCGACGGTGTGCTGAAAATTGACCGGGAAAAGTTAACCGGGATCAATCGTCTGGGACAGATGATGGTCGCATCCAGACATGGCGATTTTCCGGTGAAAAAGGGCGATAAAATTGCAGGAACGCGAGTTATTCCGCTGGTGATCAAAAAAGAAATGATGGAGGCGGCCCGCCAGGTGGGCAGGTCGGCGCCGGTTTTTGAAATTTGGCCTTATCGTCTTCATACCGCCGGTGTGATCGTGACCGGAAATGAGGTTTATAAAAATCGTATTGCAGACACATTTACTCCGGTAATTGAGGAAAAGCTGGCCGAGTATGGCGCGCGGATGACGGAACATGCACTGTGTGGGGATGACCCGGAACAGATTGGAAAAGCGATTTGGAGGATGCTGACGGCCGGGGTTGATATGATTCTGTGTACAGGCGGGATGAGCGTGGATCCGGATGACCGCACGCCTCTGGCGATTAAGAATACGGGAGCAGAGGTTATTACCTATGGTGCACCTGTACTTCCGGGAGCCATGTTCATGTTGGCTTATTATGAAGGAAAAGTTCCGATCATGGGGCTTCCGGGGTGTGTGATGTATTCAAAACGGACAATTTTCGATTTGGTGCTCCCAAGAATTTTAACCGGTGAAAAATTAACAGAAGAGCAAATCGCTTTAATGGGGGAAGGCGGATTATGTCTGTCATGCCCGGTATGTACATTTCCGAATTGCGGCTTCGGAAAAGGATAAAAAATAATGCTTAGAGGAGCAGGAGGAAAAATATGGGTATAATTCGGGCAATCTGCATCAGCGAGCGCAGGGGAACGAAAAAAGAGGAAGTATTACAGGCAGAATTAAAAGAAAAATGGGGAATTGTCGGCGATGCTCATGCCGGAGACTGGCATCGGCAGGTCAGCCTCCTTTCGCAGGAAAAAATAGAAGCGTTTCGTTCGAAAGGTGCCGATGTCGCATACGGTGACTTTGGAGAAAATCTTGTCGTTGAAGGTTTTGATCTGGCTGCGCTGCCTACAGGCACTCGGTTTAAGATCGGGGATGCTGTGCTGGAAGTGACACAGATAGGAAAGGAATGTCATAGCCATTGCGAGATTTACCAGCGGATGGGAGATTGCATTATGCCGAGAGAGGGGATATTTGCCCGGGTTTTGCACGGCGGACGCATTGAAAAGGGTGATGAGGTTGTGGAAATTCCGACAGACGGCAGGCGACCTTATACGGCGGCGGTGATTACGTTAAGTGACAAGGGATATGCTGGGAAGCGTGAGGATCAAAGCGGACCGACGGCCCGGGAGATGCTTTTGGAGGATGGGTATGAGGTTGTGGAAATGTTTGTTCTTCCGGATGAACAACAAATGCTTGAACATGAGTTAGAGCGGCTTGCCGACAGTCGGCAGGTACAGCTGATCCTTACTACGGGAGGAACGGGATTTTCAAAACGGGATATCACGCCGGAAGCGACAATTGCAGTGTGTGACCGGATGGCCCGGGGAATTGCCGAAGCAATTCGGGCATATTCGATGACGATAACGAAGCGGGCGATGTTAAGCCGGGGAGAGGCGGGGATAAGAAAAGGAACTTTGATCGTTAATCTGCCGGGAAGCCCAAAAGCGGTCCGGGAAGCATTGGAGTATATATTGCCCGAGTTAAAGCACGGCCTTGGAATATTAAGTGGAACAGAAGGAGAGTGTGCAAGAAGATGAAACGATGGATGAAACGGATAATGGCAGTGGGAATGGTGATAGGTATGCTTACGGGTCTTATGTCCTGTTCGGGCAAGGATGAGCCAAAGGCAGAGACGGAATCAGCCGGAAGCGAAGAAACGAAGGCAGAGGCAGTTCAAAATGAGGAGAGCGGAGCAGAGGAGACAGAGATTCAGGTATTTATTGCTGCCAGTCTCAACACGGTAATGACCGATCTGGCAGAGCAATACCAGAGCGAACATCCGGAAGTAAAGATTACATTTAATGCGGACAGTTCAGGAAAGCTTTTAACCCAGATTGAAGAAGGTTACGCCTGCGATATTTTCTTTTCGGCAGCGCAGAAGCAGATGGATCAACTGGAGGCGGATGGGCTGATAATTGAAGGTTCACGTCATAATGTTGTCAACAATCAGGTCGTAGTATTAACGTTAAAAGACAGTGGTACGAAAGTGACCGGACTTGAAAATCTGGAGACAGCTGCCAGTATTGCGCTGGCCGGCGGCAGTGTCCCGGTGGGCAAATATACCCGTCAGGCGCTTGTAAATATGGGAATTTTGCAGGAAGTGGAGGATATTTCTCTCATTACGACACAGGAAATATCCGATGCTCTGGGCGGTGTGGAGATCAGTGAGCAGGACAATGTAAGCAAGGTGCTGATCGCGGTGGCTGAAGGGGCCTGCGAGGTCGGAACAACCTATTATTCAGATACCTATGGCTATGAAGATAAGGTGGAAATCCTTGAAAAAGTAAGTTATGACCTGACGGGTGATGTGATCTATCCGATTTGTCTGGTCCAGAATAAAGAAGCGGATGAAACACAGAAAAAGGCAGCGGAGGATTTCTTACAGTTTGTCCTTTCGGATGCATCTGAGGATGTGTTTGAGAATTATTATTTTGATACGAATGTGGAATAACAATGCCTGAGAGCAGGGGAGATGAAGAATGGAAAAAGTAGGAGAGATTTTAATGAATCTGGACTGGAGTCCTCTGATCATTTCGCTGAAGACCGGCGCGGTGGCCACTGTTCTGGCGTTTTTTGGGGGGATTTATGCGGCCCGAAAGGTAGTGAGGGCAAAACCGGGGATAAAGGCTGTGATGGATGGAATTTTGACATTGCCGATGGTCCTTCCGCCGACGGTCGCAGGATTTTTTCTGCTTTTGCTCTTTAGTACCAGGAGACCTGTGGGGGCCTGCCTGTATGATACGTTCAATATTAAGGTCATTCAATCCTGGGCAGGCTGTGTGATCGCGGCGACAGTGATTGCCTTCCCCTTAATGTATCGGAATGCCCGGGCAGCATTTGAACAAATTGATGTGAATTTGATCTATGCGGCCCGGACCTTGGGCATGTCGGAATGGAAGATTTTCTGGAAGGTCGTCATGCCGACAGCCGGGCCGGGGGTGGCGGCCGGGACGATTTTAACCTTTGCGAGAGCGATGGGGGAGTATGGCGCCACTTCTATGCTGGCAGGAAATATTCCGGGAAAAACCGGGACGATCTCACAGAAAATCGCTATGGTCATACAGGACGGCGATTATCTGACGGCAGGGGTTTGGGTCGGAATTGTCGTGGCCCTTGCTTTTGGTATTGTGTGCGTAATGAATTTAATTATCGGAAAACAGATGAAGCATGTGAAACGGTGGTAGGATGTCAATCGAGGTTTTGATCAAGAAGGATTTAGGGGCTTTTAAATTGAATATTGCATTTCAAAGTGACAGTCGGCGTATTGGCATTCTCGGCGCATCCGGGTGCGGTAAAAGCCTGACTTTAAAAAGCATTGCCGGAATTGAGCGGCCGGATGAGGGGCGCATTGTTGTTAACGGTAAGACTCTGTTTGATTCTTTAGAGAGGATGAATTTAAAACCCCAGTTACGTAAAGTGGGCTATCTTTTTCAGAACTATGCTCTTTTTCCGACGATGACTGTGGAACAGAATATTGCTGCAGGTTTGACCGGAAAAAGAGGAGAAATCATGCAGCGGGTTGGTGGGATAGTGGAACAATTTCATCTGAACGGGCTGGAAAAGCGGCTTCCGGGAGAGCTTTCCGGAGGGCAGCAGCAGAGAGTTGCTCTGGCGAGAATGTTGGTCTGCGAGCCGGAAGTCATATTGCTTGATGAGCCATTTTCGGCGCTGGATGTTTATCTGAGGGATCAGATGCAGAGAAATCTGATGGAAATGCTCGAAACTTATCCGGGAATTGTTATTTTAGTATCCCATAACAGGGACGAAGTGTACCGGATGAGCGAAGAAATGATTGTTCTTAAACAGGGACGGCTAGCAGGTCAGGGCAATACAAAATGGCTTTTTGATGAGCCGGGAAACATAACTATAGCCCGGTTGACCGGATGTAAAAATATTGCAAAAGTCCGGCCTGTGGATTTTGGCATTTATGCGGAGGAGTGGGATATGGTACTGCCGATTCAGGGAAAAGCCGGGATGGACATTCAGGCAGTGGCCATCCGCGCGCATCAATTTAGTATGCATAAAGCAGAGGATAAGGAGGGGCTTGTTTTTTCTGTGCTTGAACCAGTGGTAACAGAGGATTTGTTTGAATACAATATTTCCTTCAAGACGTCGATACATGCTTCAGGACGGGTGGATTGGAAAGTATCTAAAGATGCGTGGCAATATGGACGGGATAAGATGCCGGAAAGGCTTTATCTGAAAAAGTCAGATTTACACCTGCTGACGGAATAAAATGAAAAAATCTGGAAAAAATGAAAATTTCTCTTGCCAAAACTCTTTGGATATGATAGTATAGATATCGCTGAGGCTCCATGGTCAAGCGGTTAAGACACCGCCCTTTCACGGCGGTAACAGGGGTTCAAATCCCCTTGGAGTCATTGCACAAAAGTGCATCATGTAAGGCGCAGTAGCCAAGTGGTAAGGCAATGGTCTGCAACACCAGTACGCACCGGTTCAAATCCGGTCTGCGCCTCTACCCAACCCCGAAAGTTTTAATTTTCGGGGTTTTTTATTTGGAGAATAATAACAGAAAAAATTTTCAAACTGTGAGGTTTTAATGAGATAATATATCAAGTGTTTGGATTATTTTTTGAAAATGAGCATATTATAATAAAATTCGTATATTATAATTATTGTAACAGGAGGAAATAAAGATGAACGAAGAAACAAACAGCTATAGATTACCATTGATTGGCGACAAAGCGCCGGAATTTACAGTCCTTACGACACAGGGGACCATAAATTTTCCGGAAGATTTTAAAGGAAAGTGGGTCCTGTTCTTTTCACATCCATCGGATTTTACACCAGTGTGTACAACAGAGTTTATGACATTGGCATCTATGGAAGATTCATTTAAAGAGATGAATACCCAATTGATTGGTTTGTCGGTAGATTCTCTTTATTCTCATATTGCATGGCTCCGGAAGATTGAAGAACTGGAGTGGAATGGTATTTCTAAACCTAAGATTAATTTTCCAATAATTGCCGATTTAAACATGAAAGTTTCCACAAAATATGGTATGCTTCAGCCGAATGTATCCAGTACACAGGCCGTTCGGGCCGTCTTTATCATTGACCCTGAATCGGTGATTCGTGCGATCATTTACTATCCGTTGACGACCGGACGTAATTTTGAAGAAATCCGTCGGGCCATTATCGCTTTACAGAAGGCGGACGCTGAACACTGCTCCACACCGGCCAACTGGATTACTGGAAAGGATGTGATCATTCCGACGCCAACGACCTGTGAGGAAGCCGAGCGTTATATGGCAAATCCGTCGGATACGGAATACAGTCTTGATTGGTTTCTGCGTTTCCGCAAAGAGTCTAAAAAATAATTATCTGAGCTTGTCCGGGCACTTTTTGAGACGTTCCGGATAAGCTCTTTTTATTTATGCGAGCAACGAGCCAAGCAGCCGCACTTGTGCGGATATTTGGCGACTGTCGCGATAACGAGTGAAACTCGCGAAGCGTGTTTCATCTCGTTGTCGATCATATAGGCTGTAATTCCGGTTCCGGTATTCGGGTGGGTGGCTGAATAGCATTCATCACAGGCAAAAAGAATTATGAGTGCGACACACAAAGGGATAAGGATCCTGTGGGTTATTCGTTGTATAAGGTTATCCAGCACCGGGGCCAGAACATAGACGATCAGCATACCGCCGAGGCCGAATGTCAGCAGGCCTTCGGCGCAGACACGTCCGTGAAGATTCAGATAGTAGCCGGTATAATCCCACCAACGCTGACCGTTGTGGGTCATTTCCAGATAATAACCGGTAAAATATTCAATCAGACCGCAGACGGTGATGGCCATAATGAATTCTAACGGCGGGTTTTTACGGAATTTATTTAAAAGTAATAAGATCAGAACACTTCCTGTGCCGTAAATCGGCAACCATGGGCCAAAGAGTACCCCGCGGTTGACGAATTCGCCATAGGTGATCATATGCAGACTGACCTCCCAAACCCAGCCGATGAAGGACAGGGCAAAGAAAATAACGATAATGGACCAGATCGAATAGTGTCGGATATAATGAACAGTTCCAATCCACTCCCGTTTCGCATCAGAAGGGAATGGTGAAAGCCGTGTCGGATAAACCCGGCCTTCTACTGCAGCAATTTCACGGTCAATCCGTGTGAGTCTGGCCTGATCTTTTTCGTAGGCCTGTTCTGCTTTTGAACGGCGGAAGGTGACACCAAACATATCTGCAATGATTTTTGGCAATCCCTTTAAATCGGAGAGGGTAATCCGGGGTTGAGAAGCTGCAGTGATAATATCGGGATAAGCATTTGCCAGAGTTTTCGAATCTGCTTTTTCAAAAAGATAGTTGTCATTGAGTAAATCGGCATTTTCAATCTGTTTTTCTTTGGCAAGACGACGAAGCTCCGTATAATATTCGGTGAAAAAAGCCATTGTATATGGATTCATAAAAAGAATGTTGCTGACACCGAGGGTCAGACTGCCGAGAATCATCCATCCGAGGAAAGAAAGTTCATGGAGGAAACATTCCCATTTGTGCCCCTTCATCATCCGGCGGGACAGACGAATGGCCGTCCGCGGAGCAATATCCGGGTTTTCTGCGACAATAAACGGCACCATATAGTAGGAATAATGCTTGACGATGCCGCCGATCAGAGTACACCACCACAGCCCTTTAAAAATACGAACAAGGAGCATAGTGGAGGCGGCTCGAAGCCAGCGTTTAATTTTAAACAGAAAAAGAAAACGGTGGCTGTGGACTTCGTTGTAACAGTGCCCTTCCAGGAACATTCTCCGGGCGATCACCGGATAAACGTTGATCGTGAGAAACCATCCCATGAAAATGAGCAGCATACTGAGCAGAATTAAAATCATAAGAGAGAGACTCTGGGACTGGAACAAAGATTGCAGACCCATGGCGATTCGGACGAGCAGTGAGCCGGAGGTGATGCTGTTAATGAACATGGAAAGTACGCCCCGGCTCCGTCCGAAGACGGTTGTGCGGTCTTTTTCTGACTGGGCGACCATATGCTCGGTCAGTCGGGCGGCCTGGGCATCGCCTTCTTCCAGATTCCCGGAAATAATATGTAAAATAACGTCTGTCAATCCTTCTTCCGGACCGGAAACGTTCGGATCTTCCGTATAAGTCCCGGAACTTTCCGGGTTGACCGAATTGATAATGCTGAGTGATGAACTGAATTCACTGCCGATAAAGGCAGCGATCAGGCAGAGGGCAACAAATAACAGATAATGTTTCTTCAAATTGTGTTTTGCACGTTGTTTTAACTCTTTTCTGTGTGACATGAGTTTCTCCTTTGTACTGTATACCGTCAGATATCAAAAAAGGTCCGGAACGTATAATTTCCAGACCTTTCTCAGAGGCGCAGACCGGATTTGAACCGGTGCGTACTGGTGTTGCAGACCATTGCCTTACCACTTGGCTACTGCGCCCTATACGAATAGTATACCTTGATTTATTTTATGCGTCAACCATGAATTTATTTCTAATTTTTACATGACCTTGACGGCGCCTGACGAAAGTTGCTATACTGGCGCTATAGATATTTATAAAGGAAAGTAAAGGAGCAGGAAAGAAAAATGAAACAGATATTGTTGATAGCAACGGGCGGCACGATTGCTTCAAAATATACGGAGCATGGGCTGGCGCCACAGATTTCAGCGGAGGAAATTATTTCTTATATTCCGACAGCAAAGGAATTCTGTCAGATTGATACGGTAGCGCCTTTTAATCTGGACAGTACGAATATTGACCCTTCACATTGGCTGCTTCTGGCTGAGTTGATCGAAAAGAAATATGAGTATTACGATGGCTTTGTTATCTGTCATGGGACAGATACGATGGCTTATACGGCAGCGGCTTTATCCTATCTTATTCAGAATAACCGAAAACCGGTGGTCATTACCGGTGCACAGAAACCAATCGATCTGGCGATCACGGATGCCCGTTCCAATCTTCTGGACAGTCTGCGTTTTGCGGCTGATGACAGGGCCCACGGCGTTGTTATTGTTTTTGGGGGAAAGGTCATTGCCGGAACCCGGGCAAAAAAAATCCGTTCTAAAAGCTACAATGCCTTTTCGAGTATTAATTACCCGGATATTGCCAGTATTCATGACAAGCGGATCATTTTTTACATTGATGATAAAGAGCAGACGATGCGTCCTTTGAAGTTTGGTCATGCGATGAATTCACGGATTTTTTTGTTGAAACTGGTTCCGGGGATGAACGGAAGCATTCTGGATGCTCTGATTAATGATTACGACGGAGTGATCATTGAATCCTTTGGAGTTGGCGGACTGCCAAATTATGGCGACAACAGCTTTTATAACGCCATTGAGCGCTGGATGAAGGCGGGCAAATTTCTTGTCATGGCAACCCAGGTCACCCATGAGGGCAGCGACATGTCGGTGTATCAGGTGGGAAAAGAACTCAAAGAGCGTTTTCCGGTGTTCGAATCCTATGATATGACGCTGGAAGCGACAGTGACAAAGATGATGTGGGCGCTGGCCAAGACGAAGGAACAGGAAGCTTTTGAGAAGCTTTTTTATCAGACAATTAACCACGATATATTATTTAGATAACTTTTGTGAAAGGACAGGTGTCTTGTCAACTATAAACAAATGTGCTATACTGAAACGAAACCTGAAGAAACGGAAAAGGGTGGAGGCAGAGATGAACGAAAAACAGGCGCAGATTCTGCGGTTAAAACAGGAAAAAAATGCGGTTATTATGGCACATTATTATGTGGAAGATGATATTCAGGAGATTGCGGACTATGTAGGAGATTCCTACTATCTGAGTGAGATGGCAACAAAAGTTACGGAACAGACCATTGTCCTCTGTGGAGTATCCTTTATGGGAGAAAGTGCGAAGCTTTTAAATCCGGAGAAAAAGGTCCTGCTTCCCGAACCGGAAGCGGACTGTCCGATGGCGCACATGGCAACTGTGCAAAGGATTGAGGAAATACGGGACATATATAAGGATAATGTGGCGGTTGTATGTTATGTAAACTCAACTGCTGAGCTGAAAGCCCATTCAGATGTGTGTGTAACATCTTCCAATGCGCTGAAGGTCGTTAAAGCTCTTCCGAACCCGGTCATTTATTTTATTCCGGACGAGCACCTTGGAACCTATATTTCGCGTCAGGTCCCGGAAAAGAAGTTTATCTTTAATGACGGCGGATGCCCGATACATACGATGATCACAAAAGAAGACGTTCAGTCTGCCCTGGACAAACATCCGGGAGCTAAAGTCCTTGTGCATCCGGAATGCCGGGAAGAAGTGACCGCACTGGCGGATTATATCGGAAGCACATCGGGAATTATTGATTACGCAACAGCGAGTCAGGCGCAGGAATTTATTATTGTAACCGAGCTTGGGGTCATGTACGAGCTGAAACGGAGAAATCCGGGAAAAGCTTTTTATCCGACGGCGGCGTACCAGATTTGTGAAGATATGAAAAAAGTGACGCTGGATAAAATCATCTCTGTTTTAGAGCAGGACAGGGAGGGACTTCAGATGGAAGCAGATTTTATGGATAAGGCACATGCACCATTGAAGCGTATGCTGGAATTGTCCAGATAGGCGGCGGTTATATGAAACGGATATATGATGTGATAATTGTCGGCTGTGGTGTTGCCGGATGCTTTGCAGCGCTGCATTTGCCGGAGTCGGCGGATATATTAATGATTACAAAGGCGGAATTAGAAGAGAGCGATTCTTTCCTGGCCCAGGGAGGCATCTGTGTTCTTCACGATGCGGCAGACTATGACAGCTTCTTTGAGGATACCATGCGGGCCGGACATTACGAAAATCGAAAAGAATCGGTGGATATTATGATTCGCTCTTCAAGGAATGTCATTGATCAGTTGATTGACTATGGCGTTGATTTTGCCAGGGAGAACGGAGAGCTCCTTTATACAAGAGAGGGAGCCCATTCGAGAAACCGGATTCTTTATCATGAGGATATTACAGGAAAAGAAATTACGAGCACGCTGTTGGCACGGGTTCAGGAAAAGCCCAATGTCACGATGATGACGCAGACAGAAATGGTCGATATTCTTGAAAAGGATAATCAGTGTGATGGTGTGATTCTCCATATGGCGGATGGCCGTTTGGAACCGGTGTTTGCTCAGGACGTGATCTGGGCATGCGGTGGCATTGGCGGTATCTATGAGCATTCGACCAATTTCCCTCATTTGACAGGGGATGCACTGGCGATTTCTTTAAAGCACGGGATTGAGGTGGAGCATATGGATTATGTTCAGATTCACCCGACGACTTTGTATACGTGTCGGCCGGGACGCAGTTTCCTCATTTCCGAGTCGGTTCGCGGCGAGGGCGCAGTGTTATATAATAAACAGGGTGAACGTTTTGTGGATGAGCTTTTACCGAGGGATGTGGTGACGGAGGCGATTCACCGTCAGATGGCAAAGGATCACATGCCTTATGTACGGCTCTCGTTTTTGACGATTAAGGATATGGATATCCGGGAACGCTTTCCGAATATTTATGAACGATGCCTTGAAGAAGGATACGATATTACGAAGGAAACGATACCGGTTGTTCCGGCACAGCACTATTTTATGGGCGGCGTCTGGGTGGACAGAGACAGTCGGACGTCGATGACCCATTTATATGCTGCCGGAGAGACGAGCTGTAATGGTGTTCACGGAGCGAATCGGCTGGCAAGTAATTCTCTGCTTGAAAGTCTTGTATTTGCTGAGCGGGCGGCCAGACATATACAGACCCATTCACTGAAGGGTAGAAATCAGCTTCGGGCAGCGATGGATGTTTCTAAGATACAGACTTATTATAACATAGATATGAATGAATACGAAAATCCGGAGATGTATCATCTCCGATGTAAAGAAAATATTTGGGAAGAAATCAGGAGGGAAGCGGGAAATGAATCCAATAACAACCAGATTAAATGTGGATAATCTGCTTTTACAGGCGCTTCGGGAGGACATTTCAGATGAAGATGTAACGACCAACTCGGTGATGCGGTCATATAAAAAAGGTGAGGCCCAATTAATCTGTAAGGGCGATGGCATCATTGCCGGTATGGATATTTTTCAGAGAGTTTTTGAACTGCTGGAGCCGGAGATTCAGGTGGAGAAATATGCATCCGACGGGGCAGAAGTAAAAAAAGGCGATATACTTGCGGTCGTGCGGGGCGATATCCGGGTTATTCTTTCCGGTGAACGAACGGCGTTGAATTATCTTCAGAGGATGAGCGGCATCGCAACCTATACCCGCAGTGTGGTGAAACTTCTGGAAGGTTCTCATACAAAACTTTTAGATACCCGTAAGACGACGCCAAACATGCGAATCTTTGAGAAATACGCGGTTCGGGTTGGCGGCGGACATAACCATCGTTACAATCTGTCTGACGGCGTCCTCATAAAAGATAACCATATCGGGGCTGCCGGTGGTGTGCGTCAGGCGGTAGAGATGGCACGGGAATATGCGCCGTTTGTGCGTAAGATTGAAATTGAGGTCGAGAACCTGGACATGTTTAAAGAGGCCCTGGAGGCGGGAGCCGATATTATCATGCTGGATAATATGTCGGCGGAAACGATGAAAGAGGCCGTAGCTATGGCAGAGGGACGTGCTGAAACCGAGTGTTCTGGCAACATTACGAGAGAAAATATCGAGCAGATCAAAGATATCGGCGTCGACTATGTGTCCAGCGGAGCCCTTACCCATTCTGCACCAATCCTGGACGTGTCCCTTAAAAATCTCCATCCCCTTGAGTAAAAAATATATTTATGCTTTGATTGTTTGAAAAAAATCTTTTTGGCCATACTCATGAGTGAGGAGGCATTTTGATGGAGCGCAGATCTGTACGTCAATGGATGGTAGTAATGACCTATGTGGTTTTTTTGATAATTATCATTGTTCATTCCGGATATATATGCCGACAGCTTGTGTTTGCTGGACGTCAGTTCATTCCGGTAGTCAGTGCGGGAATTCTGGCTCTGGTGCTGAATCATCCTTATGAGTATGTACGACACTTTTACGAGAACAAAGGGAAAATACCTAAGAAGGCCGCCCGGACCTGCAGTTTGCTGACTGTGTATTTGGGAGTAGTCGGGGTAGTTGCGGCAGTATTTTGTTTTGCGCTGCCCCGATTGATTTCCAGTTTGCAGCAGTTTATTGAGAACCGGGAGGCGTATATGCAGGCCTTTGAGAAATCCCTGGTCGTGTTGATTGAAAAAGCGGGAATTAAAAATCTCGATATCTCTCCTCTGATGGAAGGCATTTCAGGCTATCTGGGGCGGTTGGACCAGACAATGGACGTGCTTTTGCCCCAGATGGCCCGGATGACGACCGGCGTGTTTCGTACCGCAGCAACTGTTGGTATAGTGACCGTGCTATCGGCATATATATTATTTGACAAGGAAAAGCTGGAGAGACAAATGAAGCGGCTGTACCGGGCATATATGCCACAGGCTCTGTATCGGCCGGTAAAATCAATGATTTTGACAGGAATCGAAGTATTTGAGAATTTTGTTGCCGGTCAGGGGATCGAATCACTGATTCTCGGAAGTCTCTGTTTTGCAGGCATGTTTATCCTTGGATTGGAATACAGCGGCCTGGTCAGTCTGATTGTCGGATTGACGGCATTTATTCCAATATTGGGAGCATATATCGGCGGTGGTGTGGGCGCTCTGCTTTTAATGTTTATTTCAATGAAAAAAGCAGTGACCTTTTTGATTTTTTTTATTATACTCCAGCAGGTGGAAAACAATCTGATCTACCCGAGAGTTGTGGGAAAACGTACAGGACTGCCCGGTTTGTGGGTACTGGCTGCGGTGACTGTCGGCGGTGGATTGGCCGGAATTGTCGGAATGGTCCTCAGTGTTCCGACAGCGACTTTTGCTTATGTCTTACTGAGTCGTGGGGTCGCCCGGAGAGAAGAAACGGACTTGCAACAGCGTGAATAAAGGGAAAAATGAAAAACACTGGACAAAATTGGAAAACTGATATATAATAATAAAGTACAAAATATAATAACGCGGGGTGGAGCAGTTCGGTAGCTCGTCGGGCTCATAACCCGAAGGTCGTAGGTTCAAATCCTGCCCCCGCAACTTCTTAAACCTGATATACCTTTATATCAGGTTTTTTTAGAAAAGGATATATGTTTTCAGACAATAAGAGCATATATCCTTTTTTGTCTGGTAAAAAGCACCAAAAAAAGATTGTATTTTTTTACATAATAGTTTGCGTGCTAACTATTTACATGGATAAGGTTTAATGATAAAATAGAATTACAAATGAATCAAAGAAAAACCCCATTTCTTAAAAAACTAAGAAACAGGGTTTTGGGCATGAGTTCCTATTTTTTCAAAGCACTCAGATCAATCATGCGATAGATGAGCGAGCTGTATTTTTCGGCAAATTTCTGAAGACCCTCAGCGTCGTAGGAGAAGCAGTATGGGTGTGACTTGAGATTATCAAAAAAGCTGCTTACCTCATTGATGATCTGGTCCGAAAGGACCGAATAGAAGTGAGGTCCGATCTCTGTGTGATAACGCTGTGGATTCTTAAGGAACATCTTCTTTCGGTTGTTGAATACGGAAGTATGCAGCAGATGCTGTACACTCGGAAGGTATTCATCATCGATGACGTAAAAATGGATATTCGGATTGTTCTTTGTAATGTCCAGTACCTTCTGTATGTGAAGTTTCCGTTCGTCCGGCGTCATGTTATAGACAACGTCGGCGAAGATGATTTCACCATCTTCGATATATTTCATCAGGGAGGACTTTAATACAAAGAAATCCATGGAATTTTTTTCGAAGATTTCTTCCCAGGTAATCTGCAGCTGGGCGACCAGATGAGCCATGAATTCGTCTTTGTCCCGTTCTCTGGCCGTGTAAGTGATGGAGTCCCAACATTCCACAGGCAGAAGAAATTCAAAACCTTGGGCGAGGAAAATCTGGAAGTTATCCCGGGAGTAAAAGTCTGTCCGGTAACCATATTGATAGAATTCATCTGATTCTGTGGCATGCAGCAGAAGATCCATTGCCCGGAAAGATGGAAGCACACGGATGTAGATCTGGTTCACTTTTTCGGGGTCGGTGATCACGGTGGCTGTCAGTATCCGGTTATACTGGTCCAGGGCACACAAAATAGCCATATGATCCTTGATGATGATCGTGTTCATGTTATTCATGAGAGCATCATTATAAAAGTCAAAGGACAGATAGCTGTGAGAATTAATAAAGTAGTAAATCTGTTTCAGGTAATTGGAGCTGTCCTCCATCAGCTTTTTGATATCCAGGCCGATCTTGACATTGATTTCATGATTTGGCATTGGATAGATCGGCAGGTCGACGTTGTTTTCGTTGATGAACCGGCAGATATCCAGAGTGCATAAAACCTCAACCGGTTCATTATAGGACATCAGCGTGTTTGGCAGTTCATGATTGAAAAATTCATAAACGTCGTTGGCAAGAGACAGGACTCTTGTCTTATAAGCTTCCGAATGATTAAGTTCATTAGCGGCTTCCCGGCTGGATTCTTTATAATTCTCTTTTAAAAGATTATAAATAATGGAATTAAGAGAGTCCGGCGTTGCCTCAACAGAGAATTGTCTTGAGAATGAAGCCAGATCTTCGTGCTTTAAAATCTCGTGAGAAAAATGGTTTGCAAGTGTACGGTTGATGTTCGGCGCCATCTTTGAAGCCGGAAGTTTCGCCTTGTTGCACCATTTACTGATATAGGATACATCGTAGCCGACTTCTTCAGCAACGATGGATAATTTGGAGCCGGAGAAATTAATTAAGGTTTTCAGCAGGTTTCCATATGCGCTCATTAATCGTATACCCCCTGTGTTTCGTGTAAAATAACATAGATTCATTGGTACGATAACCTACGCTTATTATAGGCTATATTTATAGTATGGTGGTTTGTTAGCAGATTGTCAAGTGAAAATTGAATCAAATTGAATTCAAGTTTAGAAATTTGAATAAAACAAGGTCAGATTGATTTCATTGCAATAGCAGTGCGAAAAATATACAATAAACTCATAAAAGCCCAAAATAAATTATGAAAATTATACAAGAAAGGTTTTAAGGAGGTCACTATGGGAAAGGTTAAAGTATTAACAGCCAGAGAAGCAGCAGATTTGATCAAAGACGGCGATACCCTTACATTAAGTGGATTCGTTGCAAATGGTATTGCAGAGGCATTAAATGCCGCAGCAGAGGAAAGATTTTTAGAGACAGGACATCCAAAGGATTTAACACTTTTCTATGTTGCTGGAACAGGTAACAAAGATGGCAGCCATGCTGACCATTATGCACACGAAGGCATGATCAAACGTGTTATCGGTGGTCATTTCAACTTTGTTCCACAAATTTGTGAAATGCTTTATGCAAACAAAATTGAAGGATACAATGTTCCACAGGGCGCTATTGCTCAGATGCTTCGTGATAATGCTGCTCACAAAGTTGGTACATTTACACATGTTGGTCTTGGAACATTCGCAGACCCACGTAACGGTGGCGGACGTTTAAGTGAAAAAACAACAGAAGATATTGTTAAGATCATCGAACTTGAAGGACAGGAACAGCTTTTCTATCCTCGTATTCCGATCGATGTTGCATTTATCCGTGGTACATATGCTGATGAATTAGGTAATGTTACAATGGAAAAAGAAATGGCTCCGCTGGATTGTACAGCACAGGCTATGGCTGTACATAACAATGGTGGGCTTGTTGTTGTTCAGGTTGAACGTGTTGTTAAAGCCGGACAGCTTGATTCCAAACTTGTTAAGATTCCTGGCATCTATGTAGACGCTGTTGTTGAATGTCCAGCGGATGATCCACATCAGTCCCAGAGTATTAATTGTACATATGACCCGGCTTATTCAGGAAATGTACAGGTTCCTGTATCCAGCCTTGAACCTAAGAAGCTTGACGCAAAGAAAATCATCGGACGCCGTGCAGCTATGGAATTGAAGAAAAACGTAGTTGTAAACCTTGGTGTAGGCGTTCCTGAATGGGTGTCTTCTGTAGCTGCTGAAGAGGGCATTGCAGGCGAAATGACACTGACTGTAGAATGTGGCCCGATCGGTGGTGTTCCTGGCGGCGGCCTTCGTTTTGGCGGTACTGTTAACGCTCAGGCTTACGTTGATGAGGCTTATCAGTTCGATTTCTATGATGGCGGCGGCCTTGATCTTTGCTACCTCGGTCTTGCAGAAGTAGATATCAATGGTAACGTAAATGTCAGCCGTCTTGGAAGCAGAATCACAGGAAGCGGCGGATTTACAAATATCTCCTCCAACTCCAAGAAAGCTGTATTCTGCGGTACTTTCACAAACGGTGTTAAGATTAAGACCGGCGACGGAAAGCTTACGATTCTTGAAGAAGGCAAAAAACATAAATTCGTTAATAAAGTTACAGAGATCACATTCTCCGGTGTTGTTGCCGGCAAAGCAGGCAAAGACGTTATCTACGTAACAGAACGTGCTGTATTCGCACTGAAAGCTGATGGTGTACATCTGATTGAAGTTGCACCGGGCATTGATGTTGAAACACAGGTTCTTGCACAGATGGATTTCGAACCGATTGTTGACCGCGATGAAAACGGCAATGTTAAATTGATGGATGAGAGAATCTTCAAAGATGAAGTTATGGGCTTGACTATCGAATAATTTGCGATAACCAGATTCATATAAAAGGTCACGGGCCTTAAGGGCCCGGACCGCTCCAAACGTGAACTATAAATAATTATATATATAATTAAAGAAAGGGAGTTTTTACTATGGCAAATTTATTTGCAGAAACAGGGATTGGCAAACACATTATCAGAACACATCATTGGGGTATCGTATTACCTACAGTAGAGAAAGCAGAGACTTTCATGAAAACATTTGGTCTTCAGGAAGACTATCGTGGACATGTAAAAGCTTATGATTCTCATCTGATCTTCACAAAACATGGTGAAGGCGCAGACGCTGTTGAATTTATCATTCCTCAGTCTGGTGTCCTTTGCGAATTCAACAAGGGTAAAGGTGGAATCGCTCACGTAGCTTATCTTGTAGATGATCTGAAAGCTACAATGGAAGATGTTAAAGCATTAGGCTACGAACTTCTTGAGGCAGAACCACAGGAAGGAACAGAAGATATCATCGTTAACTTCATTCGTCCGAAATACACACAGGGTATCCTTGTTGAGTTGATCGAACAGATTGGTGATATCAACTATGATGCAACATTTACAAGCCGTTGGGGAAACGCTGAATAATTGTGAAGGGATACAGGAGGAAATAACGTGTATACATTAGGTATAGATATTGGCTCTTCGTCCAGTAAAGCAGTTATTCTGAAAGATGGTGCAGAACTTATATCGTCTGCAGTTGTTCAGGTGGGAACCGGAACTTCCGGCCCGACGAGAGTTATGGAAGCAGTTTTTGAAAATATCGATCTTAAACCGGAAGACATTGATTATACAGTGGCAACAGGTTATGGACGTTTTTCTGTAGAGAATGCAGATAAACAGATCAGTGAGATCAGCTGCCATGCAAAAGGTATTTTCTATTTGGTTCCGACAGCAAGAACAATTATTGATATCGGTGGACAGGATGCGAAGGCGATTGCATTAAATGATAAGGGAAATATCACACAGTTCTATATGAACGATAAATGTGCCGCCGGAACAGGACGTTTCTTAGATGTAATGTCCCGCGTTCTTGAGATTCCGCTGGACAAAATGGGCGAGGCCCATTTCAAAGCAAAAGAATGGGCATCTGTCAGCAGTACATGTACAGTATTTGCAGAGTCCGAAGTTATTTCCCAGTTATCCAAGGGACTGACCAGAGAAAGTATTGTTGCAGGGGTCCACAAATCCGTAGCTACAAAAGCATGTTCACTGGTACGTCGTTGCGGCGATATAAAAAATGATGTTGTTATGTGTGGTGGTGTGGCTCAGAATCCTGGTGCAGTAGATGCTATTGAAAAGGAACTGGGACAGAAAATCACTGTAGCACCAAATCCTCAGATTACAGGAGCCCTTGGCGCCGCTCTCTTAGCTTATGAAGAACTGTTAGCTAAATAAGAGACGGTTTAATTTTAAAGAAAGAAGGTAAAAATTATGGAGATTAATATCAACGAAGCAAGCTCAAAAGAGTGTTTGGCATATTTTCAGGCAAAACTCGATGAAGAAGCATGGGAAGCAAAAAAAGCAGGCAAATTAGTTTGTTGGTCCGCATCTGTAGCTCCGCCGGAATTCTGTGTAGCTATGGATATCGCTATGGTTTATCCGGAAACACATGCAGCTGGTGCTGGCGCCAGAAAAGCATCCCAGGATTTGCTGGATGTTGCTCATAGCAAAGGTTACAACATTGATATCTGCTCTTATGCACGTACAAACCTCGGATATATGGAACTTCTTAAACAGGAAGCTATGACTGGCGAAAAACCGGAAAAATTAGCCACATCCAAAGCTGCTTACGTTCCGCTTCCAGACCTGGTTATCACATGTAACAATATCTGTAACACACTGTTAAAATGGTATGAAAACCTTGCAAAAGAACTGAACATCCCTTGCATCATCATCGATGTTCCTTTCAACCATACAATGCCGGTTGCTCGTCATAACAAAGAGTACATCGCAGATCAGTACAGAGCAGCTATCAAACAGTTAGAAGATATTACAGGTCGTGCATTTGACTATGACAAATTCCTGAAAGTTCAGGAACAGGTACAGCGTTCCGTATACTGGTGGAATAAAGTTGCTACATATGCATTCCGTAAACCATCTCCATTGAATGGTTTCGATTTATTCAACTACATGGCATTGATCGTTTGCGCAAGAGCAAGAGATTATGCTGAAATTACATTCCATAAATTTGCTGATGAACTGGAAGCAAAAGATGCTGCTGGACAGTACGCTTTCGGTGCAGCTGAAAACGAGAAACATCGTGTAACTTGGGAAGGCATCGCTGTTTGGACATACCTCGGCGCTACATTCAAAGGCCTTAAGAACGTTGGCTCTGTTATGACAGGTTCTGCTTATCCAGGACTTTGGAGCCTTGTTTATACACCAGGTGATCTTGAATCCATGGCTGAAGCTTATACAAACGTATACATCAACACATGCGGTTCTAACCGTTATGAAGAGTTCTACAAAGTTGTCAGCAACTCCAAATCTGATGGTATGGTTCTTCACCTTAACCGCAGCTGTAAGCTGATGGGTCTCCTTAACAACGAAGGTGCTGAATATGTAAATGCTAAGATGGGTATCCCATTTGTAAGCTTTGATGGTGACCAGACTGACCCTAACGTATTCTCCCAGGCTCAGTACGAAACTCGTGTTCAGGCATTATCCGAAATGATGGATAACAACAAATAATAAGGAGGGAATGTAACATGAGAACAGTTGAAGAAATTATTGCTGAATTGAAAGCTATTGCTGATGATCCTAAAAAAGCAATGGAAGATTATAAAAAAGAAACTGGTAAAGGTGCAGTAGGTATCATGCCTGTATACTGTCCAGAAGAAATTGTACATGCTTCCGGATACCTTCCAATGGGTATGTGGGGCGCTCAGAAAAAAGCGATCTCAAAAGCTCGTACATATCTGCCGCCATTTGCTTGCTCCGTTATGCAGTCTGTAATGGAATTACAGCTTGAAGGTGTATATGATAATCTGGAGGCTGTTATCTTCTCCGTACCTTGCGATACATTAAAATGTATGAGCCAGAAATGGCACGGAAAAGCTCCGGTTATCACATTTACACATCCACAGAACCGTAAGATCGCTAAAGATGCTGCAAATGTATTCGCTCGTGAAGAGTTCAAGCTTGTAAAAGAAAAACTGGAAGATATCCTTGATGTTCGTATCTCCAACAGAGCAATCAAAAACAGTATCGCAATCTACAACGAAAACCGTGCAGTTTGCCGCGAGTTCAGTGATGTAGCTGCTGAATATGCTGCAGTTATCAAACCATCCGATCGTCACGCTGTACTTAAAGCTCGTTGGTTCATGGAGAAATCCAAACATACAGCTTTGGTTAAAGAATTAATCGCAGCTATTACAGCTACTCCAGCTCCAGAATACAAAGGTAAAAAAGTTGTTGTTTCCGGTATTCTTGTTGAGCCTTACGACGTACTTGATATCTTTGCAGAAAACGGTCTTGCTATCGTAGCTGATGACCTTGCTCAGGAAACACGTAACTTCCGTCAGGATGTTCCTGAAGATGATGATCCGTTAATGGCTCTTGCAAAAGCTTGGAACGAATTCGATGGATGTTCCTTAGCAACAGATGCTAACAAACCGAAAGGTCAGATGCTTATCGATGCTGTAAACAAATATGGCGCTGATGCTGTTATCGTTTGCATGATGAAATTCTGTGATCCAGAAGAATTTGATTATCCAATTCTTATTCAGGAATTTGAAGCTGCTGGTGTTCGTAACCTTCAGATTGAAATCGATCAGGAATCTACTGCTTTCGAACAGGTTAAGACACGTATCCAGACATTTGCAGAAATCCTGTAATTCAGAAAAATTTAAGAGGGGAGAATTTACAGCATGTATGCAATTATAGCTTTTATTCCAATTATCGTTACGGTTATAGTCATGGCTGGTTTCAACTGGCCGGCTAAAATCGCTCTTCCATTGGCATGGCTGCTCACAGCAATTGTCTGCTTTGCCGCCTGGAAGATGGACCTTATTACAATCGCCGCTCAGACGCTTGCAGGTTTCCTGAACTCCATCGACACTATTGTTATTATCTTTGGTGCGATCCTCATCATGAATACCTTAAAGCAGTCCGGCGGTATGGGTGTTATTAACCGCATGTTTACAAGCGTTAGTGACGACCCTCGTATTCAGGTAATTATTATTGGCTTTATGTTTGGAGCATTCATTGAAGGTGCTGCCGGCTTTGGTACACCGGCAGCCCTGGCTGCTCCGCTGTTGATTGGTTTAGGTTTCCCACCGCTTTGCGCTGCCATGTGTGCGTTGATCATGAACAGTACGCCAGTACCGTATGGTGCTGTTGGTACACCGACAAACACCGCATTCAACATGGTTGCCAGTGAATTGAGTGCCGCAGGCATCACAAATACTGAAGCATGGAAATTAGGCCTGACAAAATACGTAGCTCTTACAAGTGCGATTATTTGTCCAATCATCATCTTCATCGTTGTATTTATGATGGTTAAGATGTTTGGTAAGGATAAATCCACAAAATATGCCATCGAAGTTATTCCATACATTTTATTGTCTGCAGTAGCCTTCGTTGTACCATATTTGATCTGTGCAGCTTTCCTTGGACCAGAGTTCCCATCGATGATCGGTGCTTTAGTTGCCTTGGTTGTTACAGTTGTTGCTGCAAAGAAAGGTATTCTTGTTCCTAAGAGCAAGTTTGAATTCCCGGAACATTCTCAGTGGGCCGAATACTGGAAAGCTACATCCGATGTTCAGGAAGATGAATCCATGAAAGTGGAAACAACCATGTCTCCTGTTATGGCATGGGTACCATATGGTATTATTGCTATCATCCTTGTAGTCACACGTATTCCTCAGCTTGGCATTAAGGGCATCCTGAATGTTACAAGCGGTCCATTTGCAATCGCTATCAAGTCAATCTTTGGCGTTGAAGTTGGTTTTGCATGGAAATGGGCTTGGAACCCGGGCGTGCTTCCTTTCATCCTTGTTGCATTGCTTATTATTCCGTTGCACAAGATGAAGGGTGATCGTGTGAAAGCAGCCTGGAAACAGACATTTTCCATGGTTGGCGGCGCTGCCATCGCATTACTTTTTGGTATTGCCATGGTTCAGTTGTTCAAAATGTCCGGTGCACAGTTCAATAACAGCGGTATGGACAGTATGCTGATCGTTATGGCAAACGGTCTGGCTGACCTCTTTGGTAAAGCCTACATCATTGTAGCGCCTGTGATCGGTGTTATCGGAGCCTTCATTTCCGGTTCCGCAACAGTATCCTGTACACTGTTCTCCACACTTCAGTATGCAGCAGCAGCCCGTCTTGGCCTGCCGACAATGCTGATCCTGGCTATGCAGGTTATGGGTGGTGCTATGGGTAATATGGTATGTGTAAACAATATCGTTTCCGCATGTGCAACCTGTGGTACAATTGGAGCAGAAGGTCGTCTGATGCGTTCAGATGCTATTCCTTGTCTGATCTACGCAGCATTGACGATTCTGATTCTTGGTGGTTTGATCCTTGCAGGATTTAATCCGATTGCATAATATGGTTTAATTTCAGCGGGATCTGATCCCTTCTCGCTGGATTAAATAAATAAGAACTCCCGGGACGAACAGGTAAAGTAGTGTACACAAGAACAAAAAACTGCTTTGCTGTATATAATAAAATAGTCGCAACCCTAAAAATCTTTGCCTGTTTGTCTGAGAGCTTGCCAACTTTCAGCGGAGTTCAAAAGTCATTCATAATACTAGAATATCCTAAAAGCGGAATCCCCTGCGGGGGATTTCGTTTTTTTTGCTGCATAAACACACAAAAAGTTCATAAATAAGTCGTGTGACAAATAAACTATCAGCAGGAGGTAGTGTTTATGGACTATTGGTACGAAGGCAATTTGAACGAAAGTGCAAATCGACGGGAAAAGAATGGCAGTGTTTATTATATAAGAGGTGTTCGAAAGGTCAATGGACAGCGTATGGAGCGGTATGGTGTCCAGACCCATTTTGTGGAAGAAGGGGAGTCTTATATACGTCTGATACAGGATTATGTACTTCCGTTGTACCAGCCGGGTGATATTTTATCCATCAGTGAGAAAGTCATTTCTATGTGCCAGGAAAATACGGTGCATATGGAGGACGTAAAAGTTGGATGGCTGGCCCGATTTTTAAGTCGGTTTGGCCATAGAACAAAGAGTGGTATCGGTGTAACGGAACCTCATAAGCTTCAGTTAGCTATTAATATGAGGGGCTCTGTCCGGGTCCTTTTTGCGGCCATCATGGGTGTTTTAGGCAAGCTTGTCGGCAAGCGAGGATTATTCTATGAAATATTAGGCGTTGAGATTGCCGGAATCGACGGATTCTATGACCATTCGGCTTTTGAACCCTATCATCAAATGGCAACGTTAACGCCAAAAAATCCGGACAGGGTATGTCGGCGGATTGAAGAAAAAACAGGCATTCCGGCGATGATCGTAGATGCCAACGACATTGATGTTGTGATTTTGGGAAAAGCCCCTTCATTAAAAGGTATTCCGGACAAGCTTCTAAGAGCCTATATCGGGGACAACCCGGCAGGCCAGGATGATGAATGCACACCATTTATACTTATCAGAGATATTGGCAGTGCCCAACCTGAGAAATATGTTCCGAAAAAGGCCATTCATGTGGAATCCTGAGGATTAGTCTTTTTCTTTTCAGCCTTTTATGATATGATAAGGAGCTAAGAGGTGATGGAAATGGCAGAACGGGATATGGATTTTCGTATGGAACGGCCGGGGCTGGTAGAAGTAGGTCAGCATGTGACTATGACAGAGTCTGTACTGAAAACATTATCGGGAACAATGTACTATTACACAATCAATGATGCGGTGGCCATGTCAAATAATACGCCAAAGCGGCTGCATCATCTGGAGGGAACAGTGAAATCTGTTGTAGAAGAGGAAAGTGTCTTCACTGTAACGGTGACAATCAATGGAGAGCCGGCAGGAGAAAGATAATGAAAAAGGTATTTTTGTGCGAGTATATACATCCGGATGCGTATGCCTTTTTGAAAGCCCATGCGGAAGTCATTCGTGAGTGGGACAGGCTTCCTGAGGCAGAGGCTGTGATTAACCGAAACCTAAATATCTCGGATGAGGTCATAGAACGTGCCACATCCTTACGCGTGATAGGTATTCATGGGACAGGCGTTGATGATGTGGACATGGAGTCTGCTAAAAAGCATGGTATTCAAGTCTTCTCTGTGCCTCATCTAAACAGCCGGTCTGTTGCCGAGATGAATGTGGCTCTGATGCTTGCCCTTGGGCGAAAAATCGTACAGGCGGACAGGAGATTGACAGAAGGGGCCCCTGTCCGCATGGCCGAACTCCGGGGAATGGAGATGTGCGGTAAAGTGTTGGGCCTGATCGGTGTGGGCGATATCAGCCGGCAGACAGCGGATATCTGTCGAAAAGGTTTGGGTATGCAGGTGATTGGCTGGTCGAGACATTTGACAGAGGAAAAGGCCAGAGCGATGACGATGGCGTATGCACATTCCATAGCAGAGGTACTCAAAAAAGCAGATGTGGTCGTCATAGGTGTGGCTTTGACGCCGGAAACGCGGCAGTTGATGGGAAAAGAGCAGTTTGAGCAGATGAAATCAAATGCTATTTTGATCAATACGACCAGAGGTGCAGTTTTAGACGAGCAGGCTTTATATGAAAGCCTGGATGGAGGAATCATTGCCGGGGCGGCCTGCGATGTGTTTGTGGACGAGCCCGTGGATGCCAGTCATCCCTTGCTGACATTAGATAATTTTATTGCCACGCCACACTTGGGAGCCAATACGGAAGAGGCGCTGAAACGGGTCAGCATGGCAGTCGTACAGGGCGTGTTGAAACGTCTGAATACACAAAGGTAGGAAAGAAAAATGAGTAAAACAATATTTGTACTTTTAGATGCGTGTGGTTATGAAATAGGAACGAAATATTTGGGTTATCTGGAACATATGGTAGATTATGGGCTGGCAGCTAAATATAAAGTCCGGGGGGAGTTACCGTCCATGTCACGGCCGATGTATGAAACATTGATGACAGGAACTCCAAGCCATGTTCATGGCATTACCTGTAATGAGATTGTACGACGTTCGAATCAGACGAGTATCTTCAGTCTGTGCAGGCAAGCCGGTCTGGTCAGCGGGGCGGCAGCCTATTTCTGGATGAGTGAATTGTATAATCGGGCGCCCTTTGATAAACATCGTGACCGGATTCAGTTTGGAACAGGAGATGGTCTTATTGATTACGGCATGTACTATTGGGAGGATACCTATCCGGATTCCCATTTGTTTATGGATGGCGAAATGATCCGGAAAATTTATCACCCGGATTTTATGTTATATCATCCGATGAGCATTGATCTGGCAGGACATACCTGTGGGGCGGACAGCCGGGAATATGCCGGAAAAGTTGCGGATATGGGGGTATTGATCGCAGATATTCTGCCATTCTGGCTTGAGGATGGATATCAGGTGGTGGTGACAGCAGACCATGGAATGGACGAAAATGGGATTCATTGTGGGATAACAGACCTTCAGAGAGACGTTCCTTTATATATTTTCAGCCCACTGGTGGAGAATGGAAGATTTGAAGATCACTATATCGGACAGAGAAATATTGCGCCGATGCTGTGCCGTCTGCTTGGATTAAAGGCATCTGATGCCATGGTTTCACCGGACGAAATTCGCTTTAAATAGCATATTTTGAAGAAGCGCGCCCCGTCCGGAGGGCATGTCATACGGGATACCCGAATGGGGAGAAGTAAAAAATCTGGCACCATAAGGGGAGCCATAAAAAAGAAACCTTTCTCGCAGAAAGCGTTTATTAGCTTTCCAAGAGAAAGGTTTTTGCATTTACTTTGTGCCGAAGATTCGGTCGCCGGCATCGCCGAGACCCGGGCAGATATAGGCGTTTTCATTCAGACAGCGGTCCAGATGTCCACAGTAGATCGGAACATCCGGATGACATTCATGGAAATGTTTGATACCTTCCGGAGCTGCGATAATGCACATGAATTTGATGTTTTTTCCGCCGTGTTGTTTAATAAAATTCACGGCAGCGACAGCGGAACCGCCTGTGGCCAGCATCGGGTCCAGAACGAGAATGGTTCTCTGGTCGATCGGAGCCGGAAGTTTGCAGAAGTATTCATGAGGTTCGTGAGTTTCTTCATCGCGATAGAGACCGATATGTCCAACCTTTGCGGAGGGAACAAGGGTCAGGATGCCTCCCGTCATGCCAAGTCCGGCACGAAGAATCGGAACAATGGCCAGCTTTTTGCCGGAAACCATTGGCGAATAGCAGGTTTCAATCGGTGTTTTAATTTTTATATCTTCAAGGGGCAGATCCCGAAGAGCTTCATAGCCCATCAGAACGGTAATTTCTTCAATGAGACGGCGAAATTCGTTGGTTCCGGTACGCTCATCCCGGAGCATCGATATTTTATGCTGAATTAATGGATGTTCCATAATAAAGACATTTTCTTTCATAATCATTTTCCTCCTTGCATGTTTCGCTTCTTCTATTGTAAAAGATATTTTGGGTGAGGTCAATGGAAATATCAACATAGAATTTACACATCCTTTTCACAAATTTTCCATTTTTGCTCCACATTTATATGGGATAATACGAATACTTGAGTGAGGTCTATATGAGCTTCATTATCATATAAAATTATAACAGGCGGGGAGTGTTCTAAATGAAAGGTTTGAAATATTTGGCTGGTCTGCTGGCAGTCGGTTTGTCTTTGTCACTGTTTAGCGGATGTGCCTCTCAGAGCAGCAGTGTTTTAACCGAGACGACAGTTGTTATGTCGGAAAGTACCGAAGATGCGGAACAGAACAATAAAAGCGAAACAGTGGGAACCGGTTTGCTGGCGGGAAATTACGATGCAGATGATCTGGATGAGAGCTGGTCTGAAGGGAAGGCGACGATCATTAAGTGTAACGGGGAATCCTCTGAGATTTCCGGCAATGGCATACAGGCGGATGGAAACATATTGAAAATTACCCAGGCCGGAACCTATGTGTTTAGCGGGAAGATGTCGGATGGACAGATTCAGGTGAACGCAGATAAGAACGATGTGGTGCATATTGTCTTGGGAGGACTGACGGCCAGCTCAGGAAGCAGTTCGGTCATATACGGCATACAGAGTAAAAAAATCGTTATTACCCTTGCAAAAGGGCAGGAAAATGTATTGAATGATGCATCATCCTATGTTTACAAAAGTGTTTCTGAAAACGAACCGAATGCCTGTATTTTCAGTAAAGATGATGTGAGTATCAATGGTGAAGGCAGTTTGGATATTTACGGGAATTATGGGGATGGCGTCTGCAGCAAGGGCGATTTAAAAATCATTAACGGAACTTATCGGATCACGGCGGCTCAGAACGGCTTACAGGCGGAAACGGTGCTGCAGATCAATGGTGGTTCCGGTTCTATCACAAGCGGCGGCGGAAGTTCCAATGCAAGTTATGATGAAAACGGCCAGATACAGGAGAAATGGGGCCAATGGGGCGGCCAAATGGGTGAACAGGAGCCGGCGGACAGCGAGGTGCCGGGAGCCGGCCGGACACCGGTCGAAGAAAGCGGAATCAGTACAGAGGACAGTGGAAGTTCAGACAGCGCCAAAGGTCTGAAAGGCGGCGTTGGAATTTATCTTAATGGCGGTGATTTTACCATTGATTCGTCGGACGACAGTATTCACTGTAATGGGAGCGTCACGGTGAATGACGGAACCTATATCATGGATTCGGGTGATGATGGCATCCATGCTGATCAAGCGCTGATTATCAACGGCGGTATCCTGCAGATTAATAAATCTTATGAGGGCCTGGAAGGGATGACGGTGGATATTCGGGATGGAGAGATCAACGTGACTTCAATAGACGACGGAATTAATTCTGCCGGGGGCAGCGATACATTGAAGAACGGACGCCCGGGACAGAACAGTTTTGCATCGGAAGATGATTGCTGGATACGAATCAGCGGAGGTGATATATACGTGAAGGCATCCGGTGATGGTATTGATTCCAATAGAAATCTTTATATGGATGGCGGAATGCTCGTTGTCGAAGGGCCGGAAGATTCGGCGAATGGTACATTGGATTATGAAGGAAAGGCCGAGATTACCGGCGGAACCTTTATCGGCACGGGCAGCTCCGGTATGGCGATGGATTTCAGCAATTCATCTACTCAGTGTTCTGTAAATGTTGTTGTCGATACGATGCTTCCATCCGGAACAATGGTGACAGTGACAGACAGTTCGGGCAAGGATATTCTCAGTGTTTCTCCGACAAAATCATTTAATTGTATTCAGATCAGTTCTTCACTGCTCGTTTACGGTGAGACATATACGGTGACATATGGCGATGGTGATTCCAGAGAAATTCGGTTGGACGGTGTATCGGTATGGAGTGGGGCAAACAAATTCCCTGCTGCAGACAGCGGATAGTTTATGCAGCAGGGGATTTTTATAATAGTTATTTTGTACGATTCAGTAGACGCATTTTAAAAGCTCTGATCTTGGACATGTATCTGCTGGTATAAAGAACACCCAATATCAGCACACCGAGGACAAGCCCCAGAGCAAAACTGGCAATGTTATCGTAAAACGAAATTGTTGTCAGACCCTGGATATCAATGAACATATATACGATAAAGGCGGCCAGTCCCATTAAAAAAATATAGCTGAGCCTTTTCGAAAAAATCATATTTTCACTGTTGTTATAATCGGCAACCTTCAATAAGGTTTCTTCGGTTTCGTTATCCATACTTGAAGTTCTCCTTTCTCCATCCAATATTTCTTCAATACTGACATCAAAATACTCGGCAATCTGTATGAGTACATCAAAATCCGGCATATTTACCCCATTTTCCCATCGGGAAATGCTTCGATTCGTCATACCAATAATCTCGGCAAATTGCTCCTGAGTGAGTTTCTTTTCTGTTCGGAGTTCTCTTAAAAACTGTCCGATCTTCTTCTGATCCATCATATGTAAGCTCCTTTCATCATCAGTATACCCATTCAAGGCAGAAAAGTACATGACACAAAACGAGAATCGGCATTTCTTTGTTAAAATTTTTTTTGACCTCACAAAGTAAGTATGCTACTATGAATCTGAATATAGGGGGGAATAGAAAATGGCAGGAAAGATTTTTTTTGTTGCGGACACGCATTTCGGGCATGAGGCGATGATTCGTTTTGAAAATCGTCCTTTTAAGGATATAAGAGATATGGAGCAGAAGATCATTAAGAACTGGAATGAAACTGTAGCCCAGGAGGACAGGGTGTTCGTTCTTGGGGATTTTGCTTTTGGAGATAAAGCGGAAGTGACACGTTTGTGCCGGAGCCTGAATGGTAAAAAAACGTTGGTCCTGGGGAATCATGATACCCAGTCGCCGGGATGGTATAGGGAGTGTGGTTTTGATGAGGCCAGTGCATGGCCAATTATTATTGAAGGTTTTTGGATATTGTCTCATGAACCATTGTATATTAATGAAAATATGCCATATGCCAATATTTTTGGACATGTTCATGGAAATCCGACCTATAAAGATTTCTGCCGCCAATCAATCTGCGTTTGTGTGGAACGGACGGGATACCGGCCGATTTCTTTTGAGGATATACGCAGAAGAGTTCTTGGCTGTTGAACCGACAGATTTGTATTCATGAAAAGAAAGGTATAAAAAAGCCATTTGGGGCACCATCCATAAGGAAGGTGCCCCAATGTTTTAGTCCTCTTTTCTGGTTTCAGAGGATTTGCTTCCGGAAGCTTTATTGTTTTCAACTAATTCGCGGGCAACATCGAATGGATGCTGTTTCCGATAGAGGCGTTTTTTTTGCGCTTCAATTTTGGCTGCCTGGGCACGTTCAATCGCCTCATATTCCGGGCTGCCTGGACGCGGGGCGTTTGATTTTTCACGGTAGGCCATGAAAAACATGATGGTTGCCATGAGGGCCAGAATCATAGTAAGGGGCGATGTTTTCCCTTTGAAAGCAAAATAGCCTAAAACAACAGTAAGAATGAGACATACGACAGTCAATATTTTCAAAATTACCAGCCACTGTTCGTATTTTTTTAATTTAGTTTCTGAATCCATAATATATCAAACCCACTTTCTTGTTACAATATGTAATATTATATATGATAAAGGCGAAATCTTCAATAGATAAATATTTGACAAATGTCCGTATCGGGTATTCCATGAATGGTCAGGAAGTGTTAAAATAGTTTTATACTGGAAAGGATTGTTTTAGAGCGGGGTGAAGCGGATGAAAATGGATATTCCGGAAAAGGCGGCTATGGTCATTAAGGAACTGATGGATCATGGGTTTGAAGCTTATGCTGTCGGTGGCTGCGTACGAGACAGTATTTTGGGACGTCGGCCGGAGGACTGGGACATTACTACGTCTGCGAGGCCGGAACAGGTCAAACACATTTTTCCAAGGACGATAGATACGGGGATAGAACACGGCACGGTAACAGTGTTGATGGACAGGGAATCCTTTGAGGTGACGACGTACCGGGTCGATGGAGATTATGAAGATCACCGGCATCCGAAGGAAGTTACATTTACGGCCAGTCTCGAAGAAGATTTGAAGCGGCGGGACTTTACGATCAATGCCATGGCCTATAATCCGGAGACCGGGTTGGTGGATATATTTCACGGTATAGAAGATTTGAAACAAGGGATCATTCGTTGCGTGGGCAACCCGGAGGCGCGTTTTAATGAGGATGCCCTCAGAATTCTTCGGGCAATCCGTTTTTCAGCTCAGCTTGGATTCTGTATTGATGAAGCGACCCGGCGGGCCATGTCCGGAAAGGCAGAGGACCTGAAGGAAGTCAGTGCGGAACGCGTTCGGGTTGAGTTGGTCAAACTGCTTATATCAAAGCACCCGGAGTATATTCGGGAGGCCTGCCGACTTGGTATCACCCGGGTGATTTTACCGGAGTACGACCGTATTGTAGGTGTCGCACAGCATACGCCAAATCATATATATGATGTGGAAGAGCATACGCTGCTTGCGTTAAAAAATATTGAGCCGGACACGTCACTTCGGCTGACTATGCTTTTTCACGATTTTGGCAAACCTGTTGTGAAGAAAACAGATGGTGGCAGAGATATTTTTTATAAACATCCGGAGGTCAGTGCCGAGATGTGCCGAAGGATTTTAAAGCGGCTTAAATTTGACAATCATACATTGGAAAAGGTATATCGATTGGTCAAATGGCATGGATTAAAATATCTTCCGAATGACGTCAGTGTACGGCGGGCGCTAAATCGTGTGGGAAGTGATATTTTTGAAGATTTTATTAAAGTCCAGCGGGCGGATATATCCGCCAAAAATCCGGTGGTGGTGCCGAAAAAGATGAGGCAGCTGGCTGAGAAAGAGGCTATTTACCGGAAGATTATCCGAAGGGGTGATTGCTTTCACGTGAAGATGCTGGCGGTGAATGGAAGAGATCTGATTCAGGCCGGGATTCCTCAGGGACCGATACTCGGAGCCGTTCTGGAACGGCTGGTGGAGCGGGTGATTGATGAACCGGAACTGAATGAGAGGGAAAAGCTTCTCGAACTTGCGGACAGTGTGAAGTCAGACCCGACGATTTTTGATGAAAAGGAATATTTCTTTGAACATTAATAAAAATAAGATGGTATCGAAAAAATCAATACCATCTTATTTTTTATTTACCAGAAATTTTATTTTTCATTCTCTGGAAAAATCCAACTTTCGGCGGGGCTGTCAATGCCGGGCCGCGTAAGCTCTTGACACTTAAAATGTACATGCCGCTGACCATCGCTTTTACTTCCTGTCTTACAGGAATTAAGTCATAAACTTTTTCGTCGGCAATAAGGGTCATAATTCTAGGTCCAATCTTGGCTTTGACAATCGGCACTTTGGAGCGTCGATAAAGCTTTGGTGTGGAATCTATGACAATTTTTGGCAGGCCAGATTCAGTCAGTTTCATTTTCTTCTTGTCAATGACCAGCATGGTCATCGGCTGTGCGGCAGCCTCAATCTGCTGCTGTGCAGTTTCGGCTTTTTTCTGCTGCTTGTTTCCCCAGAATGTAAGAAAGGCCAGGGCAGCCACTAAGACCACGAGGACGACAATCAGAACTATGGCCGGTGTAGACAAAAGTGCAACAGGTATCATCGTCTGCTTCCTCCTTAAAAATTCAGTCCTTGTCAATTGTACCATGCTTTGGTTTAAAAATGAATAGTAAAAATGAAAGAATTTGGATTATTTTTCATTAAGCATGGTGCGAATTTGTTCCTGAACCGTCGTTCCGAGACGTTTTTTCTCTGCCGGAGTCAATTCAGACACAAAAATCGGAGCGCCGAAACGGACAGACACGGTCTGTCGTTTGACCTTAGGAATATGCGTTTCAAAAATATTTTCCGTGTTCTCGATTGCCACCGGAACGATGGGACATCCGGTTTTTGTGGCGATTTTAAATCCGCCCTCTTTGAAAGGAATCATCTCACCGTTGAGGCTTCGGGTACCTTCCGGGAATAAGAATATGGAAGTACCGGATTTGATCAGCTCGATGCAGTTAAGGATGGTTTTAAGACCTTCACGGACATTTTCTCTGTCCAGAAACTGACAGTTGATATAACGCATCCATCGGCTGATACAAGGCACCTTTTCCATTTCTTTTTTGGAAACAAAGCCTGTATTGTTTTTTACCAGCGTATAGCAGGTAGGAATATCATAGTAGCTCCGGTGGTTGGCCACATAGAGAACCGGTGTGTCCTTTGGCACATTTTCCTGTCCCTCAGCCTTTAAAGTGGTGCCGCTGGCAAAAAGAACCATTTTAAAGCCCCAGACAACGAAGCTCTGGGAAATCTTTGCCTTTTTCATTGGACTGAAATGGCCAATGATATTGACGATCAGGTACATAGGCAGACTGATGATGGAAAACAACAGTAAAAATAAAATAATGCACAAAAAACGAATCATGACAGATCAACCTCCTCTGATTCATCGTCAGCAGTTTCCGCTGGAGACTGGTTACGGCCGAAAAGCTCCGACAGTTCTTTAAGGTAGGCAGCCGTACCCGGATTTAACTGTTCCTGACAATAACGCCATGACCAGTTTCCCTGGCATGTCCCAGGCATATTCATGCGGCAGGAACTGTCGAGACCTAAAACATCCTGAATAGGGAAAAGGACATAGCGGGCCACCGAACCCATGGCCAGTCGGATAAAATCCCAGTGAACATTGCTGCCGTCGCAGCTTAAATAGCGTCTGACCTTGTCCTGAGATTCGGGAGAGGCCTGCCGATACCACCCCTGAGTTGTGTCATTGTCATGGGTTCCTGTGTAGCAGACACAGTTTTCGATATAGTTATAAGGCAGATAATCATTGTCCCGGATATCAGCAAAGGCAAATTGGAGAATCCGCATTCCCGGAAGCCCATAGTTGTCGCGGAGCGCCTCTACAGCCGGAGTGATAACGCCAAGGTCCTCGGCGATGATTGGCAGAGGACCATTAAAGGCTTTAAGAACATGGTCAAAAAAGTCAGTTCCCGGTCCCTTTTTCCACTGACCGTTAATCGCTGTTTCCTCGCCGTAAGGAATGGCCCAATAAGCTTCAAAGCCACGGAAATGGTCGATACGGAGAAGGTCTGTCAGGTTCAGTTGGTGACGGATCCGGCGAATCCACCATTGGTAATGGCTTTTTTTGTGCGCATCCCAGTTATAGAGAGGATTGCCCCAGAGCTGACCAGTGGTGCTGAAATAGTCTGGAGGTACGCCGGCAACGACTGTCGGATAGCCTTCGTCGTCCAACAGGAATAATTCCTGATTGGCCCAGACGTCTGCACTGTCAGGAGAGACAAAAATCGGTATATCGCCGATGATCTGGATGCCGTTGGCGTGGGCGTAGGCTTTGAATTCTTCCCACTGTTTGAAAAAGATATACTGGACAAAACGATAATAATCAATAGTGTCCTTCAGGTCTTTCAGAGCAGCGGCTCTGGATGATGCTGTGAGGGATTTATATTCCGGTTCCCATTCAGTCCAGGCTTTGCCGTCGTGAGTATCCTTCAAGGCCATAAATAGAGCGTAGTCGGTCAGCCAGTCTTCGTTTTTCTTACAAAAGGTCCGAAATTCATCCAGCAACAGAATGATCGGAGTGTGCTGAAAATGGGTATAGGCCTTTTTTAAAAGTCTGGTCTTATATGGAATGAGTGTCCCATAGTCCACATGGCTCATATCCCATTCCGGAATTTCAGCCAGATCATCTTTTGTCAACAGTTCCCAGTCCATTAATTTTTCCGGACTGATAATGAGGGGCTGGCCGGCAAAGGCGGAAAATGCCTGATAAGGGGAATCTCCGAAACCAGTAGGTCCGAGAGGAAGACATTGCCAGAGCGTCTGGCCGGCTTCTTTTAAAAAGTCGATAAAATCATAAGCACCCTTTCCAAGGTCGCCAATACCATAGGGACCTGGAAAAGATGTGGGATGTACAAGAATTCCGCTCTGCCGGAGTTTTGTTATTTTCTTTTGTTGCATAAGTTACCTCCAACGTAAAAATCTTACCTTCTATCATACACGATTTCCATATTATAATGCAAGAAGCTGATAGTATTCTTCCAGAGTCAGCCCCTCTTTTTTTAAAAAGGCAGCCAGATTTTTACCTACATAGCGGAAATGCCAGGGCTCATAAGCATAACCGGTGATATGCTCTTTCCCGGCCGGGTAGCGGAGAGTGAAGCCATAGGCGGCCGCATTTTGGCGCAGCCACCTGCCCTCAGGCGTATTTTCAACATTGGCGGTCAGGGCGGATTGGACGGATGGGGAGGAAATATCCATGGCAAGCCCGGTTTGGTGTTCACTCTGACCGGGTCTGGCAGAATACAGGGAGGTGTGCATTTCACCTTTAACGGCCAGATTGCTGGTGTAAATGTTTTTCTGACGTTCATAGGAACGGAAACCGGAAACGCCGATGGGGTGTAGTCCGGCAGCCTCCGCATCCCGAAACATGGTCTCCAGTGCTCTGGCGGCCGGGCGCCGCATATAATTTCTGGAGTCATCACCGACATGGGCAAAGGGGATATTTACAGGAATCAGGTCCGCAGGCACATAATCTTCCGGTAGAGAATGGGTCTTGTTGACGAGAATACCGAGATAATCATTATTCATGAAATAAGTCACCAGAGGCATTTTAAATTAGTTTATGTAAAAAAAATGAGATGGTGCGGAACCATACCGGAAAAATAAGCATATCATAAGGATGAATAGTGATGGGAGGCGCGTATGGATTATCGAAATCTGCATCAAATGAATCTGTATGATGTTTTCGGCGACAGTCCCTGGACGCAGGAAGATTTGTTTCTGAAGGACAGAGCCTATATGAAGAAAATATGCCCGAAACAAAACAGAGAGATGCTTCGTTGGGTGGAGGATGTATGTGATGAAGAAGAATATGACGGCAGTTGTATGTATGATGAATACCCGGATGCAACTGCCATGGAACGAATGGCTGACAAGGCCTATGACCGGGCCGGACGGCCGGAGCCGGAGGACTGGAGCCGGGCGCTGCTGATGAGTTTGCTTTATGATGAAATTTGCTATCGAAGAAATCGACGGAGAGAATTTAAACAGAGACTTTATCCAAGATAGGGCGCGGGGCGGCAATTGCCGCCCCTTGTGAAGTCGGAATGGGTATGGTACAATACTTTGGAAAGGATTGAACGATGAAACAATTAGATGAAATTTTAAATACCGCTTTGACATGGGAATTATCGGATATGACGCTCAGTAACCGGAAAAATAACGGAGAGATTCAGAAAATCAAAGTCCGTCCGGTCGTCATCAAAGATCAACTGGTATTTCAGGCGGCCCAGTATACAAAAACACAGGTTTTTCATAAAAATATTGAAGAGGGACGGGTAAAAGCATGGGCTCAGGAACTGATCCAAAATGAGTTTAAACAGACTCAAATTCGCACCGGAGACCGGGAATATACCATATTGTCCGGCAAGAAGGGAAATATCACGGTGAAGGAGAGAAAGGTGACGGAGTGCCGGAAGACAGACAGGACTGACCTGGCGCATAATCGGAAAAAGATGTATATTCTGCCTGAGGGAACGCCGGTGCCCTTTCTTGTGGATTTGGGCGTTATGACGGCAGAGGGGAAGATCGTCCGTTCGAAGTATGACAAATATCGACAGATTAACCGGTTTCTGGAATTTATTCAGGATATATTGCCAGAGTTGCCGAAGGACCGGACGCTGACTATGATTGACTTTGGCTGCGGCAAGTCCTATCTCACCTTTGCCATATATTATTATTTGAATATTTTAATGGGCTATTCGGTCAAGATGATTGGTCTGGATTTAAAGTCCGATGTGATTCGGCATTGTAATGATTTAAAGGACAAGTATGGTTATGATAAGCTGGAATTTATCCATGGGGATATTGCGGATTTTGAGGGAGCTGAATCGGTGGATATGGTAGTGACGCTTCATGCCTGCGATACGGCGACGGATCATGCATTGTACAAAGCAATCCGGTGGAACGCTAAGGTGATTTTGTCCGTGCCATGCTGTCAGCATGAACTGAACGGACAGATAAAAAATGATGTACTTGCTCCGGTGCTGCATTATGGCCTTTTAAAGGAACGGATGGCGGCACTCATGACAGATGGACTAAGGGGGCAGCTGCTGGAAGTGATGGGCTACAGGACTCAGCTGCTGGAATTTATTGATATGGAACATACGCCGAAGAACATTTTGATCCGGGCGGTAAAATCGGGTCCAGTCCGGGGAAGGGATTCGAAGGAACTGGCGGCTTATGAAGCCTGTGCGGAAGCCATCCATGGGAATCTGACCTTGTACCGTCTGCTCTTTTCGGATTTAGAAGAAGGAAGAAATAGGATATGAAGAATAAGAAAAAAATAGCATTTATAGCGGGGTTTTATCTGGTGTCCTTTATTGTGGCACTGCTTCTGACGAGTCATGTCCTCAATTATGAGCGTATTCATCCGTCAAGAAATCAGGGGGATACGTCGCTGATCAAGCTGTATGTAAAAAACAGTGGCATGCGGATTAATGAAATGGATGCCTATGTCCAGGAGATGAATGCTTCCTATCTGCGTCTGAGTGTGACGCCGGTTTCTGCGAACAAAACCATTACACTTCAGATGAGTGAGCCGGTGACGAATGCCCGGAAAATTTCCTATGCCCTGATGGATGAAAATAACAGTCAGGAGATTGAAACGGGAGAATGTCCGGAAATCCAGCGAGTGGAAGGCCAGCGGCAGACGGAGATTGCCTTTACGGCAGACTTGCAGGAGGGCAGAGAATACTGTCTGAATCTGACAGTAGAGGATGACGGTCGGAACACCTACTATTATTATACCCGTGTTGTTTATGGAAATAATCTTCAGGCTTTTGACAAACTGCAGTTTGTTTCGGATTTCCATGCGGCAATTTTTGAGAAAACGTCGTCGTCACGGATTGGCGAATATTTGCAGTATTCCTCAGATGCGGTCAGTGATGATTTTCGGAAGGTGTCAATTTCGTCAGACAGCGAGACGGTCACCTGGGGGGATTTAAATCCATCCGTCGTTGGAGATGTGGATATGACGATCGTCAATCTGGACAGTCAGACCGGAGAAATCCAGCTCACCTATGAGATCGAGGCCCGGGATGACAGTGGTAATGATTATAACTATATGGTCAAAGAATTTTATGAGGTATCTTGTACGGGAAGTACGGCGAGCCTGATCGGATATTCCAGAACAATGGAAGAAAAGCTGGATGAGCAGTCCTTTGCTTTTAACAATAACCGGATGCGTCTTGGAATTATTGACGAAAGTAAGATGGATATCCAGGTTTATGGCAAAGAAGAGCCGGAAGAGGAAGAGACGCAGGCCGGAGAAACCGGTCAGGAGACCCAGGCGGCGGATACGACGGAATATAATACGTATATCAGTTTTGTGGCGGATGGCGGCCTGTGGGTATATAATACCCGGGATAATATTTTAACTCAGGCCTTTGACTTTGAACGGAGAAGTCAGGCCGGCAGCAGGGATTCCAGCTATATGAATCACGGTGTCAAAGTGCTGCGGACCGAAGAAAACGGCGATTTATATTTTGCCGTGTATGGTTATATGTATAACGGGGATAACGAAGGTCGTTTCGGTATTGCGGTGAATCGCTATAACCGGGTGGATGGTACCTACTCCGAAGTTCTGTTCATTCCGTATGATAAGAGTTTCAGTATGTTAAGCCGGGGAATCCAGAAGATGGCGTTTATTGATGGAAACGATATGTTCTATCTTTGCCTGGAAGATACAATTTACCGGTTTGACATCATCATGAAGAAAGTAGATGTGGTGCTGGAACAGGCAGAATCTGAAGACTGTGCCATTTCAGGAGATGGCCGGAGTATTGTCATTTCTCACAGAAATGGGGCCGGCGCCGTGACGGAGATCGAGTGGCGGGATCTGGAGACCGGTGAGACTCAGAATATTTTGCTAAAAGGGCAGCGGATGGCGCTGATTGGCATGGTTGGAGAAAATCTGGTCTACGGTGAAGCAAATTCGGCTGATGAAGAACGACTGGATGTTTTATATATTGTTGATAGCGGATTGAATGTACTGAAAGAATATAAGGTGGATGGCGGATACATCAGCGGAGCGCAGATTGAAGGAAACCTCCTTGAGATATACCGGCGTGATAATAGCGGGACCGACCTGCCGGTAGATTATATCGTCTATAATGAAAATAATAGTCAGAATATCAGTGCCTACAGTGTACGTGACGATGTGCGCAAACGTGAGACATGGCTTGTCACCAACGAATACGGTAATACCATGCCGGTGGTGTTATTTGCCAGAGGTATCGAATCTTATCGGAATACGGGGATGGAATTCCAGACTCAGGGAGAAGAATACACGGGATATTTTGTATATACAAATGATTATATGATGAAATATCCGACCTTTAAGGAGGCTTATCAGGAAGCTTTATCTAATGATGGTAAAGTCCTGGATAATCAGGGGCGACTGATCAGCCGGCCGTCGGTACGTTATGAAGAGAAGGAACTGGGCGGACAGGCGATCACCCTGGCCGGGGAAGATCAGATGGCTCAGCAGCAGGCGGTACTTGAATGGCTTTTCAAATATGAAAAAACGGGTGGAGAGCCGACACTGGCCAGTGATGATATGTTTGAAAACCTTCGGGCCAATTTCCCGGATTTCCATATGGTCGATATGACCGGAATTGGACTCGATGACGCTCTGACGATGATTTCAGAAGGCGTTCCATTGATTGTTAAAAACAGCGAGGGTACATGGTGTGTCGCCGAGGGTTATGCCAGCGGTTATATTTCGATTGCGGATCCAAAAGATGGTACGGTCGTCAGCTATGAACAGGCTTCGGCGGTGGACGGCATCGCATCCTCCGGTAATGTGATCTATAGTTATTACAAATAGTTAAAAACATGCCCATGCCCTCCTGAAAGCTTGCGAGAACGCTTTATGGAGGGCATGGGCATATTTTAATATTGAGCTCATATCAGAGGACAGGTGAATATATTCATAAAATGGTAATGGCGATTGGCGGGAAAACATACAGATATTTTTGATAGAAATATTTGGCCGGTGCAGTAGCAGGTTTGTATAGAGTTCATTGCCAATAGTCAAAAACATCCTCCCCGGAAAGCGTTCTCGCAAGCTTTACGGGGAGGATGTTTTTGACAATCTTATTTTAAATTTTCCGGGTTGAGACCATCCAATTCGGGCAGGACGAAGCGTCCATCCTCACGGATGAGTACGTCGTCAAACCAGATACGACCGCCGCCGTATTCTGGTCTCTGAATACATACCAGATCCCAGTGAATTGCCGAATGGTTGCCATTTGGCGCGTCGTCGTAGCAGTTGCCCGGTGTAAAATGGAAAGATCCCATGATCTTTTCATCAAAGAGGGTATCTTTCATCGGGTTCAGAATATATGGGTTGACGCCGAGGGCAAATTCGCCCACATAACGGGCGCCGTCGTCGGTATCAAGTACCTGATTGATTCGGGCAGTGTCGTTGGCGGTGGCCTTGACAATTTTTCCATTTTCGAAGGTGAAGCAAATATTTTCAAATGTAAAGCCCTGGAAAACAGCCGGTGTATTGTAGGTCAGAGTGCCGTTGATGGAATCTTTGACCGGAGCCGTGTAGACTTCACCGTCAGGAATATTCATGTTGCCGGAGCATTTGATGGCCGGAATGCCTTTGATGGAGAAAGTCAGATCGGTCCCCGGACCCTCGATGCGGACTTTATCAGTTTTATTCATAAGTTCGATGAGCGGCGTCATGGCTTCGCCCATTTTCTCATAATCCAGACAGCAAACGTCAAAATAGAAATCCTCAAAAGCTTCCAGACTCTGGTTATTGAGCTGAGCCATCGAGTTATTTGGATAGCGCATAACGCACCAGCGCAGCTTCGGCACACGGATTTCATGATGGACCGGTGTGCTGTAGAGACGTTCATAGAGGGCCAGATTTTCGGCCGGAACATCTGAATTTTCGGAAATATTATCGGCGCCGCGAACAGCAAGATAACAGTCCATCTGAGCCATTTCTGAAGCAGCGACCTGGGCCATCAGGCGAAGCTGTTCTTCATTGCAGTGGAGCAGCATTTCTCGATGAACTCTCGGGTTTGTATAGTGTGGGAAAGGCATAGCGCCGGCGGCATAGGTCTCCTTGATCAGCTGACGTGCCAATGCTTCCGTACTTTCTCCGGTATAGTCGATATATACTTTATCGCCGGATTTTACCTGAATTGACTTGTGAATGAGATTATGAGCGAACACTTTAATACGTTCATCCATATTAAAACCTTCCTTTCGTTAATCATTGCCAGCATATTATACATCTGAATTTACGGAAAGTCCACCTTTACATACGATAATTTACACCGATAGTTGCCCCTTTACGAAAGAGAAAATATAATGTAAAATATAGAAGATTGATAATAATACGGGGGTATTCGAAATGGATTTAGTAACTGTAAGAGAATTATACAGAAATTCTTCAAAATATGTAGATCAGAAAGTTCGTATCGGAGGATGGGTACGAAATCTGAGAGATTCCAAGACTTTTGGATTTTTAGTTATTAATGACGGAACTTATTTCCAGACGCTTCAGGTGGTTTTTGGCGAGCAGCTGGATAATTTTCAGGAGATTTGTAAGTTGAATGTGGGGGCAGCTGTTATTGTAGAGGGGACTTTGGTAGCGACACCGAAGGCAAAACAACCGTTTGAGATTCAGGCGGACAGTGTCTATGTAGAAGGCGCTTCCACGCCGGATTATCCGATTCAGCCGAAACGGCATAGCTTTGAATATCTGCGGACGATGACCCATCTCCGGGCACGGACAAATACCTTCCAGGCTGTGTTCCGCGTACGTTCTCTGATTGCTTATGCCATCCACAAATTTTTCCAGGAACGGGATTTTGTTTATGTGCATACACCACTGATCACAGGCAGTGACTGCGAAGGAGCCGGTGAGATGTTCCGTGTGACGACACTGGAACTGGAAAATATACCGAAGGATGAGGAAGGCCATGTGGATTATTCTAAGGATTTCTTTGGTAAGGAAACGAACCTGACCGTCAGTGGGCAGTTGAACGGAGAGACCTTTGCGATGGCTTTCCGGAATATTTACACCTTTGGTCCGACTTTCCGGGCGGAAAATTCGAATACGACCCGCCATGCGGCAGAGTTCTGGATGATCGAGCCGGAGATGGCTTTTGCAGACCTGGATGATAATATGGCTCTGGCCGAAGCCATGTTAAAGTATGTTATCAATTATGTTCTGGAGAATGCGCCGGAAGAGATGAATTTCTTTAACCAGTTTGTCGATAAGGGACTGATCGAACGTCTGAAACATGTGGCAGATTCGGATTTTGCCCATGTGACTTACACCGAGGCTGTAGAGCTTTTGGAAAAACACAACGATAAGTTCGAATATAAGGTTCACTGGGGAACAGATCTGCAGACGGAACATGAGCGTTACCTGACAGAAAAAGTCTTTAAACGTCCGGTATTTGTGACGGATTATCCAAAGGAAATCAAGGCGTTTTATATGAAGATGAATCCGGATAACAAGACGGTTGCGGCGATGGACCTGCTCGTGCCGGGCATTGGAGAGATTATCGGAGGCAGTCAGCGTGAGGACAACTATGACAAACTGATCCAGAGAATGAATGAGCTTGGATTAAGAGAAGAGGACTATGCTTTCTATCTGGACCTGCGCCGTTACGGTTCCACTCGTCATGCCGGTTTTGGACTTGGATTTGAGCGCTGTGTGATGTATCTGACCGGTATGGGCAATATCCGCGACGTTATTCCGTTCCCAAGAACGGTTAAAAACTGTGATATTTAAGATGATTTGTGAGGGGAGGCTGCGGCAGGCAGCCTCTTTTTTCTTCAATGAGTACATATTAGAGGTGGCAGAAAATTATGTTTAAGAAGTGTAGAATTCCCAAAATTCCGAGTATATTGCTGTGGTCTGTAACGCCGGCCATCAGCTTTTGGCTGTTGGAGACGCTGACGCATTCAGTGGCAAAGGATATGGAGTTCCCATTAATTGCATTGAACCTGGTATTTTATTATTTGCTTTACGGGCTGATCCTGGTCATATCCAAAAGGAGTTTTGTCAGTCTGGGCCTGGGAAGTCTTTTGGTGATGATCATAGGCCTTGTAGATTATTATGTGATTCAATTTCGTTCGGTGCCATTATATCCGTGGGATATTTTATCTGTGAAAACAGCGATGAGTGTATCCGATAATTACAGTTACAGTCTGGATAACGATGCACGGATATGTGTTTTGGGATTTGTACTCCTTATTATGATAGGAATTTTTACAAGCTGGAAACTGCCGTTTAAAAATCACCAGTATCATTTATTGTCGGTACTGAGTGTTGCCGGGGCGTTTGTTCTTTATGGAACTTCGGTGCAGATGCCGGCGGTACATAAGGCGGTGGGTTTTTATGAATATCATTTTACACCAAATGCCTTTTATCAAATGAACGGTTTTATTGTCAGCTTTGTTTCAAATATGCAGTATCTGGATGTTTCAAAGCCGGCAAATTACAGCGTAGAAAAAGTTCAGCAGATTCTGGAGCCGTACATAGAAGCCGAGGAAGTTGATTCGGTATATCCAAACATTATCGTCATTATGAATGAGGCATTTTCGGACCCGGCCGTTCTCGGCGATTTTGAGACAAATATCGATTATATGCCTTTTATACGCTCATTAAGTGAGAATACGGTCAAAGGACAACTCATGGTCTCTGTTAAAGGCGGTAATACGGCGAATTCCGAATATGAATTTTTGACTGGAAATTCGATGGCTTTTCTACCGTCGGGGTCTGTTCCTTACCAGCAGTACATTCGCGGAGACATGCCGTCGGTGGCCAGCCAGTTGAAGAATCTGGGGTATGATACATTTTCTATACATCCTTACCGGGCCAATGGCTGGAACCGGGATAAGGTTTACAAGTATTTTGGATTCGATACGAGTTATTTCAAAGAAAGCTTTGTGAATGCTCCGATACTGCGGGAATATACGACAGATCTGGCGACCTATCAGAAGATTGTCGATATTTATACGGCAAAAATGCCGGGACAGCCAATGTTTGTTTTTGATGTAACTATGCAGAATCACAGCAGCTACAGTAAGGAATATGATAATTTCACACCGGATGTAAAAGTGTCAGGCGCCAACGGCAGCGCCAGACTTTTAGAGCGGTATTTATCATTGATCAAGGTGTCGGATGAGGCATTCGGCCAACTGGTGGGCTATTTTTCCCAGGTGGATGAACCGACGGTGATTCTCATGTTTGGCGATCATCAGCCGGCAGACTGGGTCGTAAGCCCTATTTACCGGATGAACGGTGTGGAGGATACCAATTCCTGGTCCGAATCGATGGAGCGGTATGAAGTGCCTTTTGTGCTCTGGGCAAATTATGATATTGATGAGGAAGCTGTCAGAGAGGAAATCAGCTATGATTTTTCCGAATATGATATTTTCAGTGTCAACTACTTAAGTACCATGCTTTTTGAGGCGGCAGGACTTCCGATGAGTCCGTTCCAGAAATATATGAAAGATATCATGAAAGATTATCCGGTGTTGACGGCGAATATGTTTCTTGACAGTGAAGGTGTTTATTTTGGAGTAAATATGACCCAGTCGCTGCCGGAAGAACTAAAAGATTATGCTATCTTAAATTATAATCTTTTGTTTGATGCAAAACACAGAAAGAACGAATGGTATACCCGATAAGGTATGCCGTCAGAAACGAGGTGAGTAAGATGCGATTTATCCATGTGGCGGATATTCATATGGGAGCGGTTCCCGACAGAGGAAAATCCTGGTCCCAGAAGCGTTCGGAAGAGATTGAAGCGACCTTTTACGGACTTTTGAAAGAAGCCGGACGGCAGGGGATTGACCTGATATTGATCGCGGGGGATATTTTCCACCGGCCGCCGACGAAACGGGAGTTGAAGGAGCTGAATTACCGTCTGGAATCCATAGCGCCAGTCCAGGTGGCAGCGATGGCCGGAAATCATGACTACATCGGAGAAGGTTCTAATTACAGGGATTTTTCGTGGGCGGATAATGTGCACTTTTTCCGTCAGGAGAAGGTGGATGTCATATACATAGAAGCATTGGATACCTGGGTTTATGGACTGAGTTATGAACACAGAGAGATTAAACAGCCGCTCTATGACAAGGTACGGCCGTTGGATAAACCGGGATATCACATCCTTCTTGCCCATGGAGGGGACGAAAAGCATATTCCGATTCAGAAAAAGGAGCTCTTGTCGGCGGGATTCGATTATGTGGCTCTGGGGCATATCCATAAACCGGAGATCATTTCTGAAGCGATGGCTTATGCCGGGGCCCTGGAACCAATCGATCGGCTGGATATGGGATCGAGAGGATATATTTACGGAGAAATTACCGATCGGGGTACGCGGCTTCAGTTTTGCCCGGCTTCCCGAAGAGAATATCGGGAGCTGGTTTTGGAGTCAGATACAGATATGACCAGCGGAGAGATGGAACAGTGGTTGGAGCAGCAGATTCATATCGAGGGTGCAGAGCATCTCTATAATGTGGTGTTAAAGGGGTACAGAGATATGGATATTGTTTATGATCTGGACAGACTGGCTCACGTGGGAAATGTGGTGTCCGTGAAGGATGAAACGCTGCCCTGGTTTGACTTTGAGCGGCTGTATAATGAAAATTCAGAAAATCTCATCGGGATGTTTATTAAAAAGGTGTATCAGATGCCGATGGATGAACATCGCAGAGAGCAAATTTTGAGCTATGGTCTGCAGGCCATGTATCACGGAAGGGGTGGAAATGAGAGATGATCATTGATACGTTAAATATAACGCATTTTGGACGTTTTCATCAGGCAAGTCTGCGTCTCTCACCGGGAATTAACGTGGTTTACGGCGAAAATGAGGCCGGGAAATCCACTCTCCATCAATTTATCCAGGCGATGCTCTTTGGCGTAGAGCGTCTTCGGGGAAAGGCGTCAAGAAAAGACGAATACGCCCGTTTTCAACCGTGGGAGCAGGGGAAAAACTATGAAGGTTCGATGGTGATCGAGCATGAGGGAGAAATGTATCGTCTGACGCGAAATTTCTATAAGGAAGATGAATATTTCAGGGTGGAGCAGCTTCGCACGGGGAAGGAAATATTACTTCCCGGCGGTCAGATGGACCATCTTGTAGATGGTTTAAATCGGACGAATTTCAGGAATACATTGAGTATCGGTCAGCTTGAAAGTTCGATTGATGCCCGGTTTGGGCTGACTTTGCAGGCTTATATGGCAAATGTACAGCGGACCAAGAATCAGGATATAGATTTACAGCGGACATTGGACTATCTGCGGAAGGAAAAGAAGGCCCGGTTTGACCGAAGCCCGGAGAGACAGCTTCAGAATTTGAAAGTACAGGCGGAGACCATGGAGGCGGAGACGGATCAATACCAAAAGCTTCTTGAAGAAATCCAACAGCAAAAGACGATGCTGGAACATGTCCGCAGCCAGAGACAGGCGGAACGCCAGACAGGCAGAGAAAGCCGGAAGCGGGAACGTCAGGAGCGGATGGAAGCTATTCGTCTGATTGAAGAAAACAATTATGTGGCGGCCCAGTATCAGCAGAAGAAAGCGGCATATGACCGGCTCAAACACCAGGCTGCGGAGGAAGATTTTGATGTGATGAAAGAACAGTGGGATGCGGCAAATGAAGAGTATGATGATTTGTCCGACCGTTATGGGCAGCTTATGGGACGCAACCTGGCTATTTTGTTTTCTGTGATGATGTTTGGACTGATTCCGGTCGTGGCTGTTTTTTTTCTGAAAAACAATCCGTTGGTCCGGGTTGGTATATTGCTTGTGTTTATAGCTCTGCTGGCGGTGACAGCTCTGCTTCTCCAAATGGGAAGAAAGCGTATGGGGCTTCGGGTCAGTGAGAGTAAAGAAAATCTGGACGAACTTCATGATGAGATGGAACAGCATATGTTCGGCCGGGGCGGCCGTGAAATGCTGCGCCAGATGAAAGAAGAGCTTCAGGCTCTGCGGGAACAGTATGAGCAGCTCCAGATTCCATTGCAGCCCTATCTTGAAAAATATGGTGATGACATTTCGCTTGATATGGAGGCGGAAGAGGACGATGAAATGTTAGAGGTTTTGAGGCAAAAGGAAGAAAGTCTGACCAAATCTCTGGAACGGTTGTTTGTCCGGAAAGAAACCTTTGAGCAGAAAGAAGAAGAGAGAGAATCTTTAGAAATGGATATTCAGCGCCTTTCTGAAGAAGTCCGGGAGGAGCAGGAACAAGCGGGGATCATTGACGAATGTATGACGATCATCCGGGATTTATCGGAAGAGATTCATTCCGACTTTGGACCGGCGCTGAATACGGAGGTGTCCAAAATGATATGGGAGCTGACCGGTGGTAAATACGAACGGGTTGTCGTGGATAATGAATTGAATCTGAGAGTGGATACAGGTGAACGTTTTGTGGACTGTGACCAACTCAGCACAGGGACACGGGAACAGCTCTATCTGGCGCTGCGGCTGGCGATGGTAAAGCTCCTTTTCCCGAAAAAAGACGTGCCGGTAATTTTTGATGACAGTTTTGTATTTTATGATGACCGTCGACTGGCCCGGACATTATCATGGATTGGCAGTCAGGGGTTTGCCCAGGTGATTTTATTTACATGTCAGCATAGGGAAATGGACGCTCTGGAACGCATGGGGGTAGAATATACGCCGATTTATATGGATTAAGAAAGGGGGAGAACAGCCGAATTGGCTGATACTCCCCCTTTCTTGTTTAAAGAGGCGGATTCAAAAGTTGATTATTCTTTAGCTAAAATGGCAGCTATTCTGCTCATAATAGGCAGGGCAATAAAAATAGCAGCTGTTCCAAGACATAATAAAGGCAGAAACTTTTGAGGCCAGAATTCAATGACATTGGAATTGACCATACACCATACACTGTTAAATAAAATTTCTATTAAAGAAAATATGGCAACTCGAATGATGTATTCAGCCCACTTGTTTTTGATATTTTTGGTGATGACAATGCACCAGTTCATGACAGGAAATAGATAATTGATGGCGACGGCAATGGCAAAGGCTCCTGCCCAACCAAAGAGAACCCCCCGTATGGTAATTGGTGCGCCTAAAAGTACCTGGGCTGAAAAACTTAGAACAAGGGACATGATGGCGCCCATACCTGTTTCAAGAATTCTTCCAAATTTCACTTCATTCATAATGAATACCTCCATCCGATTGCTTCTTTTAAAGTGTCATTTTCGGATTTTAATAAATTCTTTTCTACTTCTTCTACAATGAAATCGCTGATAATATCAAAGATTTTTCTTCCTGTTTCGGCGGTGGCAACACGTGGGTCGCCAAAATAAGTATCTGGGGCGCCAAGGTCTATGAAATTATCCACACCGGCTTCCCATTTTTCAAAGAAGTGTTCGGCAGCATGATTTGGTTTCAAAGTATTTAAAATTTTCATATCTACCCATTCTGGATGAAGATACATGATTTGAGCCGTTTCGATTTCTCCTGCATGGATATCCCATTCAGGATGTTCTCCTTTGCATACATGAAAAGCTTTCGGAAGACCTTCAGCAAAAAAATCAGAAAAATGAAATTCAAAATCTGAATATTTTTGTTTTACATTTTCTGCGCCCTGCTTAATGGCATCGATGCTCGGGCCTTCAGCGTGGCCGCTTATGAGCATCATTTTTTTAAATCCCTGTCTGGCCAGACCTGTGCAGACATCTTCTACAATTGCTGTGAGTGTTTCAGCTCGAATGGTTGTGGTTCCCGGAAAACAGCTGGCTGCGTCAGCAAGGCAGTAAGTGATTGGAGTTGCAATCAAAGATTCAATGCCATTGTCCTGGAGTTTTCTTGCAGTATCTTCTGCCATTTGGCAGGCGGTCAGTACATCGGCACTAAGTGGAAGATGTGGACCATGGGCTTCCATTGGACTTACTGGAAGAAAAGCTAAATCTGTTTTGGTGGATAATTCTTTAAACTGGTCTCTGTTCATGGCGTGCATTTTGTTTAACATATGTGTTCCCTCCGTTTATTTAATAGTGTTTTTGAATACCGGAAGTACCAGTATATCAATTAGAATATATCATGTTCACGTAAAATGAGTCAATTGGATAAAATAATAAAATTTACAGCATATATTTGTGAAAAATACATAAAAATATGTTGATTTATAAAAAGATGGTGTGAAATATCATGGAAACACAAACAGATATACCGGTATTCAAAAATCAAAGAGGAGATTTTAAATGCTTGCCTTTCAAAGAATGATATAGTACAATAGAGCATATCTAAAGTCAGAGTATATGTATTTGGAGGAAACGCATATGTCAATGCTGTTGAAAGACGAAGCATACGATAAACTTATTCGTATGATTAATGATGGCGAATTAGTCTATGGACAGACATATTCGTTAAATATATTGGCTTCACAGATGGGAATGTCCAGGACACCGGTCAGAGAAGCTGTACAGAAACTTTGTGATGAAAAAAGACTGGATATGATGCCAAGCAGGGGTTTTTGCATTCATAATATAACTCCAGATGAGATGCTTCATCACTATCATTTCAGCAATGCTGTTGAGGGCTATTGCGTTCGATGCTTGGCCAAGAAATACCAAACAGATAAAAGGAATAAATATGTCCGGAGAATGAAACATTTACTGCTCGATATGGAAGAGTCTTTGTCAGAAGAGGTGCCTTTTGGAGATTATTTTGAGTTGGATCAGCAATTCCATGCAGAAATTTTTGATTCACTGGAAGATTCCTATTTTTCTGAATTAAAATCTTCTCCAATGGGATTTTTTAATCGCTCGGAGTTGCAATTAAGAGAGAGAAAGATTACAAGAAAGGCAATATATGATTGTCATAAAAAGATTCTGGGAGCTATTTGCGCCGGAGACTGTGATGGAGCCTATGAGGCAATGATGCAGCATGCTGCTTTGATGATGGAGTCTTTGTGAAAAAATGGAGAATAAAAAAGGGGCTGGTAAATCAGGAATATATGAAGAGTTTTTTTACTACCATGAATTATTCCGCCGCTTTCTTGACCGGCAGATGCTGTATGATATGCATCACTCCAGATTTGGAGACCGGAACAGTTATTCCAAAACAGACATGGATGCAATATTCATGCACATGAAAGATGACCATATGCGGAATGTACAGCTAAAACCGGGAAATATTCTCGAATTGTAACGATATCTGGACACTGGCTCCATTCTTAAAAACCAAAGAGAAATTTACAAAAGAAAAGCACAAGGAAACAAGCGACTCTATGTATCAAAGAACTTTATTGCCAGGAGACAGAAATCGTATGAAAACATCATAAGTGAAGAGAGAATAAAAGAGAAAATATCCATAAATTTGGAAGTTCTTCTCTTTTTTGGTAAAAAGCCAGGAAGTCTCGCTTGTATAACTGTCTAATCAGTTATACAAGCGAGACTCCCTCTTTTTGAAGTTAAAAATTAGATTTCGTGATTGTTATACTTGTTTAATAATTTATGAATCTTTTCATTCGGATCGAGTAATTCACTGATGGAATGGTCATGATTCAGAGAGTCGATCAGAAGAGCGATATATTTGCTCAGATCGACATTCACGTAGTATGGTCTGGAAAGCAATTCCGGCGACTGGTAGATACAGTTTGTTGTCAGAATTTTGCTGATCGTACCCTCTTCATAAGCTTTATCGAAGGCAGCCAGACCATTTGTAAAGAGGCCAAAAGTTGAGGCGACAAAAACACGATTCGCTTTTCGCTTTTTCAATTCTCTGGCCGTATCGAGCATACTTTCTCCGGAAGAAATCATATCGTCGATGATAACAACGTCTTTACCTTCAACGGATGCGCCCAGGAATTCGTGGGCAACGATCGGATTACGTCCGTCTACAACACGTGAATAGTCGCGGCGTTTGTAGAACATACCCATATCAATACCGAGGACGTTTGCGTAATATACGGCGCGGGTCATAGCTCCCTCGTCCGGGCTGATGATCATCATATGGTCGCTGTCTACGGTCAGGTCTTTTACGGAGTGGAAAAGAGCCTTGATAAACTGGTAGTTCGGCTGAATACTTTCAAAACCACTCATCGGAATTGCGTTCTGGACACGAGGATCGTGAGCGTCAAAGGTAATAATATTTTCCACACCCATGCTCATTAATTCCTGAAGAGCAAGTGCACAGTCGAGGGATTCACGGGCTGTACGTTTATGCTGGCGGCTTTCATACAGGAAAGGCATGATAACGTTGATGCGGCGTGCTTTACCGGAAGCAGCGGCAATCAGACGTTTTAAATCGGAATAGTGGTCATCCGGTGACATGCGGTTCATATGGCCACATAATTTGTATTCAATATTGTAGTTGGTAACGTCAACGATTAGGTACAAATCTTTTCCGCGGATAGATTCGTTGATCGTTCCTTTTGCTTCCCCGGAACCAAAACGGGAACATTTTGCATCAATAATGTAAGTGTCCTGTTTGTAGTTTTCGAAAAGGATGTTTCCGCTATGTGCGCTTTCGCGTTCCTTACGCCAGGAAACGATGTACTCATTGACTTTTTTGCCAAGCTCCCAGCTGCTCTGCAGAGGGATGATTCCCAATTGACCAACAGGGATGGTTTCTTTGAAATCGATGTTGAGCTGACTCATGATTTACCTCCGTACTTTTAGGGTTTTTATTGATAGATTTGTGTTTTATAACCAATAAATCATTATGGACTATTTATATCTTTATTGTCAAGAATTTTGTCGAAAGTCGTTGGATAAAGTTGCATTTATTGAAGAACATTATCTGGAACGGGCAATCTTAATACGAATATCTTCTCCGAAAATAAGGAAAATATGATAATAGCTGATGATTCGGGAAGAGATACGTTCACTGTAAATGTCCTGAATTGCTTCCACCGGGAGATTCGTGGAGATGATCGTGGATTTTCGGTATTCCTGGCGATGATTCAGGCAGAGGAAAAGTTGGGATACGGTGAAATTATTGACGGTTTCTGTTCCAAGATCATCAATAATGAGTGTATCGCAGTTCATAATGGAATCGAACAGCGTATCCTCATAAAATGTGTCTTCAAGTTCATCCGTATGACCAAATGTATGTTTTTCAAAGGCTTCGATCAAATCAAAAGCCGTCATGTAAAGCACGGAACGAGAATCTTTCAGAAGTTCGTTGGCAATACAATGGGTTAAAAAGCTTTTTCCGACGCCGGTGTTTCCCGTAATAAAGATGTTGGCAAAGCGCTGGTCAAAATCACGGATAAAGGCCTTACATCTGGAAACAATGGTACGCATATTTTCTGCCGGACTGATACCGAAACGGGGATCTGTTGCTTCGGAATAATAGCCGATGTTAAAGGTGTCAAAGTTTTCTGTTTCAAGAATCGGTGCAATACGTGACTGATCATAAATTTTCTGGGCTGCGGCCTGACGAAAACAGGTACACAGGTCATTGCCTGAAAAACCGGTATCTTTGCATATCGGACAGATGTAGTGAAGTTCCGGATAGTCTTCCGGAAATCCACTGGAAATAAGGAGTGTACGCTGCCGTTCCTTTAATTCGGTAATCTGGTGGTGCAGCCGTTTGGCGGCTTCCGAATGGCTGAGAGCCGGGTTCAAAATACGGTCCCGGGCTTCGTCGGCACAGAGAGAGACAATGGTCTGCTCCAGGGTTCGGTATTCAGGGATTTTCTCATAAATTTCCTGAATACGCAGATCCTGAAGATGTTTTTGCTCGGCCTGGCGCCGGTCGTAATCTCTCATGATTGTCTGATATAGTGAATTATTCAGCATGATAATTTATCCTCCTGGGGCAGTTACTGCTGATTGTCTGAATGAAGTTTTTTTACAAATTCGACTTCCATGTTGCTGTAGTCATAGGAACGCTGATTGAAATTATGGAACCGGGAAGCCGGTTTTTTAGAAGCTGATGTTTTTGGTATTTTTCTTTCCTGAGACTGGTGGTCTCTTGCTGCTTTTGCTTTGTCAAAGGCGTCATCCAGACGTCGGACATCCTCCAGAGTTGTGACCTGATGATCACGCCAGCCCTTCAGAATCTTTTCGGCGTACTGAAAGCTGGCTGAATGGGCAGTCAATATGGTCCGGCGGCAGGCTTCGCTGATCAGTTCCTGAGAAAAGTGATATTCCTGATTCCATCGGCGGATAAAAATAAGTTCATCTTCCGTAAGAAATCGGCCTTTAATGCCAAAAGCATTCATCACGGAAGTGTTTAATTGATTAAATGAAGCACAGTAAGTCTTGGCTTCTTCAACGGTTGTGATGCCGGCTTCCGTCCAGCCGATGGCCACGGCCTGGATATAGTTCATTTTCCGGTGGCCGTTGGAAATGCAATATTCAAAAAGATGCTCGATCAAATCCTGAGACATACCAAGTTCATTGTGGAAAAACAGTATGGTATTCATGTCGGATTGATTCAAAGGCTTGCCTGTGTACTGCTGGATGATAAAAAAGAGCTGGTCACCGTTTTGTTCTTCCATAAAAATCTGTAGATCATCGACAGAATAAGCCGGTATCCGGTACCCGTTTGTTTCCTGAATCATCGACGGAGATGGAGACGGTGCTGCCGGACGGGCAGGTGCGGCGGTCGTTTCATGGTGGTAAGGTGCCGTTACCGGACGAAGACAGATGGCTGTAATATTTCCTTCTTCGTCCCAGGCAACGCGCAGAAGTCCTTCCTGTTCCCAGAAGCGAAGCGCACGCTTTACATCATTTTCAGTCATGTTAAAAAAGTCGGCGATGGAAGTTGTCGTGATGGATGCTTCCAGGCAGCCGGCCCAACGAATCAGATAAAGATAAATTTTTAAAAATTCTCCATTTGCTCCGGACATATAGTGATCGAGAAATTCATTTGGAATCATCGTAATATTCCGGGGCATGTCTGTATGTAATTGAATCGATTTCATAAGTCATTCACCCTAAAAAATAATATAACGTGTTTTTAGTATACCATGTTTTGAAATGGTTGGAAATAGGCCGCGATTTCAGGGTGGGAGGCTGTGGAAAATGTGGAAAATGTGGATAACTTTTGTGGATACATTTTTCGGCAACAGAAGAAATGTCGAAATATCTTGAATAATTAAGAGGTTTGGAAGGTTTTGGGGATGGATTGTGGAAAAAGTTATGTAAATAGAATTATCCACAGGTTTAAAACGGAAAAATGTTAATAAATCTGTGGATAATGTGGATAAGTGGTGAAAAGTATAATAAAAACAAGGGTAAAAAAAGTGGATAAAATTGTGTACCCTTTTTTTGCCCTTGTTTAAAAATCTCTTATAAATCGGTTATTTCAGAAGATCTTCACCGACATTGACAATATCTCCGGCTCCCATAGTGATGACCAGATCGCCTGGATGACAGTTCTTTAGTAAGAAGTTTTCAATTTCTTCAAAGGTGGAGAAATAGTCCACTTCCGTTCCCTGTTTCCGGATTTCTGCCTGCAGATCTTTGGAGTGGATCTCTCCCGTATCCGCTTCTCTGGCTGCATAGATATCTGCAAGTACCACATGGTCGGCCAGAGAGAGGGCCTTTCCGAATTCGTGTAAAAGCGCTTTGGTACGGGTATAAGTATGTGGCTGGAATGCACACCATATTTTCCGGTGCGGATAATTTTTTGCAGCTGTCAATGTCGCTTCGATTTCTGTCGGATGGTGTGCATAGTCGTCAAGAATTGTGATGCCGTTCACTTCACCCTTATATTCAAATCGGCGGTCTGTGCCTCTAAATTTCATCAGACCTGCTTTGATATGTTCCATTGGTATACCGAGTTCTCTGGCGGCAGCAATGGCAGCCAGAGAGTTGGAGACGTTATGCAGGCCGGTGACATTCAGTGTGATGTGGTCCAGTTTTTCTCCATTAACATATAGATCATAGCTGCCGCAGGCATATTCATTAAAGGATATATTTTTGGCTGTGTAGTCGTCATCGGCTTCCAGTCCGTAAGTGATGATCTTGCATGGAAGTCCCTGGGTGAAGTAGGATAAATCCGGAATCTCACCATTGATGATCAGGATGCCGTCTTTATTCAGCTTTTCGGAGAAAAGACGGAAGGAATGACGGATATCGTCCAGGTCTTTAAAAAAGTCCAGATGATCCGCATCCACATTCAGGATCAATTCAATGCGCGGATTGAATTTCAGAAAGCTGTTGGTATATTCGCAGGCTTCGGTGATGAAATTCTGAGAGCGGCCGACGCGGATGTTACCGTCAATATCTTTTAAAATTCCGCCGACGGAAATCGTAGGATCACAGGCACCGGCCAGCATGATCAGGGAGAGCATGGAGGTGGTTGTGGTCTTTCCGTGGGTTCCGGATACAGCGATGGAATTTTTGTAGTTGCTCATGATCTGACCGAGCAGTTCGGCTCTGTCCATGTGAGGGATGCCTTTACGGATAACAGCCTGGAATTCCGGATTGTCCGGATGGATTGCAGCAGTATAGACGACCAGATCAATATCGTCGGTGATGTTTTCAGCTTTCTGTCCATAGACGATAGACGCGCCATGATGTTCAAGTTTTTCAGTAATAGGCGAGGATTTCATATCCGAACCGGTGATGGAAAAACCGCGTTCAAGAAGAACCTCTGCCAGACCGCTCATGCTGATGCCGCCAATACCTATAAAATGGATTTTTATCGGACGGTTAAAGTTAATTTTATACATATTAAATAACACTTCCTTATTTTATTCATATTTCATGATTATACATTATAACTTGCTTTTGGGAAAAAAGAAAGGTTCTAAAACAGAAAATAAATATGCACAAAATAGATTATCAAAAATTGTGCAAAAATAACGTTGGTTTTAGACGGTTTGTCGAAAAAAATCGGAATATTGAACATTTTTTTGGGTTGAGCAGGAAAAAAATAGTAAAAAGTGTTCACAATTCAAGCCTGAAGTGCTATAATTAAATAATCATACAGAACAACAAGAGGTGATTACGTGGTTAAGAAGGAAATGATAGCCATGCTTCTAGCAGGGGGGCAAGGCAGCAGGTTAGGCGTATTGACGGCTCATGTGGCCAAGCCTGCAGTTGCATTTGGCGGTAAGTATCGTATTATAGATTTTCCGTTGAGTAACTGTATTAATTCAGGTATTGACACAGTGGGTGTACTGACACAATATCGGCATTTAAGATTAAACACACATATTGGGATTGGTATTCCGTGGGATCTGGACCGGAATTATGGCGGCGTAACGCTGTTGCCTCCATATGAGGGCAGCGAGAATGCGGACTGGTATTCCGGTACGGCAAATGCGATTTTTCAGAATCTGGAATATATTGAAAGTTATAATCCGGAATATGTTCTTATTCTGGGTGGTGATCATATTTATAAGATGGATTATGAGGTGATGCTGGATTTCCACAAGTCGAGAAATGCAGCGATCACCATTGCATGTATGCCGGTTCCGTGGGAAGAAGCCAGTCGTTTTGGTGTCGTTGTTGCGGACGAGACAGGACATATTAAAGAGTTTGAGGAAAAACCGGAGAAGCCGAGCAGTAATCTGGCGTCGATGGGTATATACATTTTCAATTGGCCGATATTAAAAGAAGCACTTTTAACGTTAAAAGACCAGCCGGGATGCGATTTTGGCATGCATGTGATTCCGTATGTTCATGAGAAAACTCAGAGTTGCTATGCGTATGAGTTTAATGGCTACTGGAAGGATGTAGGAACGCTGGGTTCCTATTGGGAATCCAACATGGAATTGATCGATATTATTCCTGAATTTAATTTATATGAGGAGTTCTGGAAAATTTATACGAATAATGATATGATAACACCTCTGTATTTTGCGGATGGTTCAAAGGTGGACCGTTGTATCGTTGGAGAAGGATCTGAGATTTACGGAGAAGTTTACAACAGTGTCATAGGCTCCGGCGTTGTCATTGAAGAAGGTACGGTCGTGCGGGATTCTATTATTATGAGCGGCACACGTATCGGAAGAAATTGTACCATTGATAAAGCAATCGTTGCAGAGAATGTTGCGGTTGGTGATAATGTTGTATTCAGCGTTGGGGAATATGCTGAGAGTGCTTTGAATCCAAAGGTTTATGCCTTTGATCTGGTGACAGTTGCAGAGAATTCTGTTATTCCATCCGGCGTTCAGATCGGAAAGAATACGGCGATCGTGGGCAAGACAGAAGCAGCAGACTATCCGAATGGACTTCTTGCGAGCGGACAAGCTATAGTTAAGGCAGGTGAGATGTGATGAAAGCAGTTGGAATCGTATTAGCAGGAGGCAGCAATAACCGGATGGGTCAGCTGTCAAAAAAGAGAGCAGTTGCTGCGATGCCGGTGGCCGGAAGTTATCGGTGTATCGATTTTGTTTTAAGTAATATGAGCAATTCTCACATTCAGAAGGTTGCCGTATTGACACAGTATAATTCACGCTCCCTGAATGAACATTTAAATTCATCCAAATGGTGGGATTTTGGACGTAAACAGGGCGGTTTATTTGTATTGACGCCGTTTATTACGGAAGAGAACAGTTCCTGGTATATGGGTACGGCGGATTCTATCTATCAGAATCTGGATTTTCTGAGGAGATGTCACGAACCGTATGTGATCATCACCTCTGGAGACTGTGTTTATAAGATGGATTATGATAAGATCCTGGACTATCATGTTCAGACGAAGGCAGATATTACCGTGGCAGTGAAGGATATGAGTGATGCTTCGGAAGATATTCACCGTTTTGGCATTGTACGGACCGATGCCGAAGGACGTATTACGGATTTTGAAGAAAAACCGTTGATCGCTCAGACGAATACGGTATCCATCGGTGTGTATGTGATTCGCCGTCGTTTGCTCATTGAGCTGGTCCAGAAGGCTCATGAAGAGAACAGATATGATTTTGTACAGGATATTCTGGTAAGATATAAAGATGTAAAGAAAATTTTTGCATACAAACATGAAGGATACTGGCAGAATATCTCCACGATTTCGTCCTATTATCAGACGAATATGGATTTCCTGAAGCGGGATATACGGGAATATTTTTTCAGAGATTATCCAAATGTTTTATCAAAGGTTGAAGATTTGCCGCCGGCAAAATTCAATCCGGGTTCGAACATAAAGAATGCCTTGATTTCCAGCGGATGTATTGTGAACGGTGAAGTTCAGAATTCTATTTTGTTTAAGAAAGTTTATGTTGGTAATAACTGTGTCATTCGGAATTCTATTATATTAAATGATGTTTATATCGGGGACAATACAGTCATTGAGAATTGCATTGTAGAAAGCAGGGATACGATCCGTGCGGATTCTCACTATGTCGCTGAAGAAGGAAAGATTAACATTGTAGTGGAGAAAAGCGACCGATATATCTTATAATCAAAGAACCTGGGGAGGACTTAAAACATGCAAATTACAGACGTAAGAGTACGCAAAGTAACAAAAGAAGGAAAAATGAAGGCGGTTGTTTCAATCACATTGGATAATGAATTTGTCGTACATGATATCAAGGTGATTGAAGGCGAAAAGGGATTATTTATTGCTATGCCGAGCCGGAAGGCGGCTGACGGAGAATACCGGGATATCGCCCATCCGATTAATTCAGAAACAAGGGAGCGAATTCAGAGCATTATTTTGGAGAAATATGAAATAGCTGCGTTGGAGAGCGAAGAAGCGGCGTTCTAAGAGTTAATATATGGGGTTGATTGAAACAGGAAGAAAAATAGATGCGTTTTTCTTCCTGTTTTTTGTGTGATAAGTCGGCAACAGCTTGACAAATCCCGGCCTTTCTGTATATGCTTTTAAATACTGAGGAGGGAGAATTATGTATTTAATTGCAGGTCTGGGCAATCCTTCCAGGACTTATGAAGGGACCCGGCATAATATTGGATTTACAATGATTGATGCGATTGGAAATAAGTTTGGCATCGATGTGACAACAAAAAAACACAAAGCACTGGTTGGCCGGGGGATGATCGATGGCATGCGGGTCATTCTTGCAAAGCCTCAGACGTATATGAATCTGAGTGGGGAGAGTATTCGGGAGATTACAGACTTCTACAAAATTGAACCGGAAAATATCATTATTATATATGATGATATCAGTCTTGATGTGGGACAGCTTCGAATACGGAAAAAGGGGAGCGCCGGTGGACATAATGGCGTCAAGAATATTATTGCCCACCTTGGAACTCAGGAATTTCCGAGAATTAAGGTAGGCATTGGAAATAAACCGGAAGGATGGGATCTGGCTGATTATGTTTTGTCGAAATACACAAAAGCGGAACAGGAGGCTCTGGAAGAGGCCTCGGAGGGTGTCATCGGCGCAGTGAAGTTGATGCTCATGGACGATATTGAAGCAGCAATGAATAAGTATAATGCAAAGAAGAGGGATGCACGATGAAGTTATTCAGAGAGCCGTTACTTCAGCTAAGTGAATACAAAAATATCTGTAAGAATCTGGAGGATAATGAATGCCCGGTTTACGTGGAGGGGTGTGTGGATGCTCAGAAAACACACTGGATGGCCAGTTTTTCTGAGGCGTATCCTTTTAAATTGATCGTTACCCACAGCGAAAAAAGGGTGAAAGAAATATATGAGAATTACCGTTTTTTTGATAAAAATGTTCAGGATTATCCAGCCAGAGATATTATTTTTTACAGTGCAGATGTTCACGGGCAGGCCTTGGTGCGTCAGCGTCTTTCAGTCATTCAGAAACTTTTGGAACAGGAGCCGGTGACGGTAGTCACGACAATTGACGGATTGATGGACAGTCTTTTGCCGCCGGAAAAATTGAGTCAGCAGATTATGCGTTTGAGGGAAGGCGGTATTTGTGACCAGGAGGATTTGATCCGGAGGCTCATTCATATGGGGTTTGAGCGAGCTGTTCAGGTGGAAGGTCCGGGGCAGTTTTCTGTCCGGGGTGGAATACTGGATATCTATAATCTGGCGGACGACTGTCCCTACAGGATAGAATTCTGGGACGATGAGATTGATACGATCCGCAGTTTTGATGCTGAAAGCCAGCGCTCGATTGAACGGCATGAGGAAATTTCCATATATCCGGCGGCCGAAATGGTCTTTACAGAGGTAAGGATACAAAAGGGAATGGCAAAGATCAAGAAAGATGTGGATAAGGGTGTCCGGCTTTTTCAGAAAGAAGGAAGACCTGAGGCAGCGAGCCATTTAAAACATCTTTATGATGAGGCAAAAGAAGCTTTTGAATTTTCCTTTGGCAGTACGAACATGGACAGCCTGATTCGTTATTTTTATGAGGAGACAGTGTCCTTTCTGGATTATTTTCCGAAAAATGAAACGCTTATTTTTCTGGATGAATCGGCAAGACTTCAGGAAAAGGCGGAAGGCGTTACCAGAGAATTTGAAGAAAGTATGAAGGGACGACTGGAGAAAGGTTATATTATTCCCGGCCAGATGGAAATTTTATATTCGGAAAAAGAATTGTTTCAACGGCTCGGAAAATGGCGGAGTCTGATGTTAAGTACGTTGGACCAGAAAATAACCTATCTTTCTCCAATGCATAAATATCATCTGGAGGTTCAGTCGATTCAGTCCTATCATCGGAATTTTGAACTGCTTGTTAAAGATCTGAAACGATGGAAACGAAGTAAGTATTGTATGGTGCTGGTGGCAAATTCCAGAACACGGGCTGAGCATTTGGCCAGAGATCTTCAGGAGTATGAATTGCCGGCTGTGGTAACAGAAACGATGAACCGGATTGCCGAACCGGGGCAGATCGTCATTTGCTATGGAAATCTACACAGCGGTGTGGAGTATCCGCTCATTAAATTTGTGATTTTGTCTGAAAGCGATATTTTCGGAGAGGCGAAGAAACGGCGCAAAAAGAAAACCGAATACAGCGGACAGAAGCTGAACAGCTTTATGGATTTGAATATCGGCGACTATGTGGTGCATGAGAACCATGGGCTCGGTGTGTATAAAGGCATAGAAAAGATAGAAGTCGATAAGGTTGAAAAGGATTACATCAAAATCGAATATTCCGGCGGAGATAATCTCTACATTCTGGCAACTCAGCTGGATATGATTCAAAAATATGCCGGGGCTGATGCGAAACGGCCGAAACTGAACAAACTGGGCGGACAGGAATGGCATCGGACAAAAAGCCGGGTGCGCGGTGCGGTCAAAGATCTGGCTGAGGATTTATTGAAGCTTTATGCGGCGCGCCAGTCTCAGGAGGGTTTTTCCTACGGACCGGATACCATCTGGCAGCGGGAATTTGAAGAGGCTTTCCCATATGAAGAAACGGATGATCAGCTTTCGGCTATTGAGGCGACGAAAAGGGATATGGAAAGTAAGCGGATCATGGACCGGCTCATCTGTGGTGATGTCGGCTACGGAAAAACAGAGGTGGCCATCCGGGCGGCGTTTAAAGCGGTTCAGGACGGTAAGCAGGTTGCCCTCCTGGTGCCGACAACGATTTTGGCTCAGCAGCATTACAATACATTTGTTCAGCGGATGAAAGATTATCCGGTAGTCATCCGGAGCATGTCCCGGTTCCGGACAAAGACGGAGCAGGCAGAGACGGTCAGAGAACTGAAAAAAGGTATGGTGGATATTCTGATCGGAACCCATCGGATTTTGTCAAAAGATATTGAATTTAAGAATCTGGGATTACTCATTGTAGATGAGGAACAGCGTTTTGGCGTGGCCCATAAAGAAAAGATCAAAAAGCTGCGGGAAAATGTGGATGTGTTGACGTTGTCGGCCACACCGATTCCAAGAACCCTTCATATGAGCCTGATTGGTATCCGGGATATGAGTACACTGAGTGAACCTCCTATGGACCGGATGCCAGTGCAGACCTATGTCATGGAATATAACGAAGAAATGGTCCGGGAAGCGATTTCCCGGGAGATTGGCCGGGGCGGCCAGGTTTATTATGTATTTAATCGGGTAAATGGCATTGTGGAAATGACGGCGGCCATTCAGAAGCTGGTGCCGGAAGCGGAGGTGGCTTTTGCCCACGGTCAGATGAGTGAGCGGGAACTGGAAAAGGTCATGTACCGTTTTATCAATGGAGAGGTTGATGTGCTGGTTTCCACGACAATCATCGAGACCGGACTGGATATTTCCAATGTCAATACGATGATCATTCATGATGCGGACCGTCTTGGCCTGTCACAGCTTTATCAGCTTCGGGGACGGGTTGGGCGTTCAAATCGGACAGCTTATGCTTTTCTGCTTTATCGCCGGAATACGGTCCTTCGGGAGGTGGCTGAAAAACGTCTGGCAGCAATTCGGGAATTTACAGAGTTTGGCTCAGGATTTAAGATCGCCATGCGGGATTTGGAAATCCGGGGAGCGGGAAATCTTCTGGGGCAGCAGCAGAGCGGCCATATGGAGTCGGTGGGCTATGATCTTTATTGTAAAATGCTCAATGAGGCGGTCTTAAAGCTTAAGGGTGAGACGGTAACAGAGAATGATTTTGAGACAGTGATGGATTTAAATCTGGATGCTTATATTCCGGCATCTTATACTAAAAATGAGATTCAGAAGCTGGAAATTTATAAACGAATTGCCGGTATCTCTAATGAAGAGGAGTATGAAGAAATGGTCGATGAACTGAGTGACCGGTTTGGCGATCTGCCGAAATCGGCTCAGAATCTTCTTGATATTGCACTGTTAAAGGCCCAGGCCCATGAGGCGTGTATTACTCAGCTTTCCTGCCGGGGTGATGAGACAAAGATATTTATGTACAATCAGGCGGCAGTATGCGTTGAACGGATTCCGGCACTGATTGAGAGATATGGACGGAGACTTCGGTTCAAACCGGGGGAGACCCCATATTTTGTATTGAAGATGCGCAAAGAGGAGCAGCAGGATATTTTAAAATGTGAAAAAAATGTGATAAAAGATGTAAAAGGATTGCTTGAAAATGTGAAATAATCTATAATGGACAAAGTGACGAATAACATAATCGGGAGGAATTAGATTATATGAAAGCATTTATGAAGCGGATATTATCCGTGGTGAGCATTGGAGCAATAACGGCGGCACTTCTGGCAGGCTGTGGAAATCAGGGAAAAGCAGGTGCAAGTGCAGCGTCCGAAGATGCGGCGGTGACGATGGAACAGGGAAGTATCAGTATGGGCGAAGCCAGATTGTATGCTTATGTAATGAAAAACCAATATGAAGCCTATTATGGCCCTTCGATTTGGGATATGGAAGTCGAGGATGGCGTGACTTTAGGCGACTCCATGAAAAATGTGATCACAGACCAGCTTGTTCAGACGATCATTCTCAACAGTCAGGCAGAGGCTTACGGTGTATCTTTAAGTGATGAAGATAATCAGGCGGTTGAGGAATATGTAAAAAACTTCAAGACCAATATTGGTGAAGATGTAATGGAAAAAGAAGGTTTTACAGAAGATAATATTCGTTCAGTCGTACAGAAGAGCACCCTGGCGGGTAATGTTTATCAGGCGATGTTTGATGCGGAAGAGGTTGAACTGACGGATGAAGAAAAGGCAGATGCAACCTGTATTAAGGTTCAGCATGTACTGATCTCTACGACAGATACAACCAAGAAGGATGATGAAGGCAACAACGTAGATATGACGGATGAAGAGAAGGAAGCCTATCTGGCTGAACAGAAAGAAAAAGCCGAGGAAGCTTTGACAAGAGCAAAGAACGGTGAAGATTTCCAGGCTCTGGCCGACGAATACAGTTCCGAGAATGCCGGATTCGAATTTTCTTTTGATAAAAATGGTTATGATCCTGTGAACATGTCCTCCATGGTAGAGCCATTCTATACCGCAGCATGGAAACTGGGTGAGGGAGAGATCAGTGATCTTGTGGAAAGCCAGTATGGTTATCATATTATCAAATGTGTTTCCTTAAATGATGAGGAAGCTACTCAGGCATCCATCACATCGGCTGAGAATAATAAGAAATCCACAAGTGTGGATGAAAAGATGAGCCAGCAGATTAATGAGGCAAGTTATACTGAATCGGAAGCATGGAAAGCATATAAGCTGGTATCCGAAACTGCTGAGGATGAAACGGCCGGCGAAACAGGAACGAGTGAATCGGTGGCTGGTGAATCGGGAGAAACTTCTGCAGAAACAGAGAATTCCTCCGAATCCGCGGCGGAATCAGAATCCTGATAACAAGTAAAAGTGAAAGTATCGTTTTGTGGCTTTTTACGGAGCGGCAGCACGATACTTTCTTTTTTTAACGGCACTTTTGCGCGTGAGCACGTTATCTGAATAAATAATACTGTTGACAAGCAATTTAACGTTATGTATATTATTAATACTGGAGATATTCAAAGAATCGGGGGGTAGAGATGTTAGGCGTTTTGATTAATGTGGGGACAGTATTGGTCGGAAGTCTGGTCGGACTGTTTTTAAAACGGGGAATTCCGGAAAAACTCACAGAGGCATTGATGATCGGAATCGGACTATGTACTGTGTTTATCGGAATTTCCGGCGCGCTTCAGGGAGAGAATACGTTGGTACTTATTTTATCAATGGCTATCGGTACAGTGATCGGGACGTTATTGGATATTGATAAGCAGCTGAATCGGTTAGCGGCCTGTGTGGAAGCGCGGTTCAGGCAAAAGGATGGGCAGATTACGGTAGCGGAAGGGTTTGTAACGGCCAGTCTTTTATTTTGTGTGGGAGCAATGACGATCGTCGGTTCTCTGCAGGCCGGGCTTACCGGAGATTGTGAGATGCTGTATACCAAGGCCACGCTGGATTTGATTTCATCCTGTGTCTTAGCGGCCAGTCTGGGCATTGGGGTTCTTCTGGCAGATATTTTTGTTTTCATTTTTCAGGGAGGGCTGGTGCTTCTGGCCGGGTTGATCGCCCCCTTTTTGACGGACTATGCGATTGGGGAGATGACTTGTGCCGGTTCGGTTCTCATCATTGCCCTGGGACTGAATCTGATCGGAGTGACGAAGATCAAGGTGGCGAATTACCTGCCGGTAATTTTGATACCGCCCGTATTATGTCTGTTTATGTAGGTGAAAACAATGGAAACAGGTGACTTTTATCAATTTTTCTGTGTACAAATAAAAAAATCATGATAGAATAGTACACATGGAAATGTAAAAACAGAGGAGATTTACCATGGAAAAAGAGACAAAATCGATTAGAATTGCCATCATGGGAGCCGGAACTGTCGGCGGCGGCGTTTATAAGCTGCTCCAGATGCGTAAAAGCGATATGTACCAGAGAGTGGGTGCGGATATTGAGATTGCAAAGATTCTGGTCAAGAGCATTCCGGAAACCCGTAAGGATGTGGATGCATCTTTATTGACTGAGAATTTTGATGATATTATGAATGACGACAGTATTCAGCTGGTTGTTGAGGTCATGGGGGGCATTGAACCGGCCAGGACCTTTATTCTGCGTTGCCTGAATTCAGGGAAGAGCGTCGTATCTGCCAATAAGGATCTGATCGCTGTCCACGGCAGAGAACTTTTAGATGCTGCGGAAGCCAATAAGGTGGATTTTATGTTTGAAGCTTCCTGTGCCGGCGGTATTCCGATCATCCGGCCGTTGAAACAGTGTCTGATCGCGAATGAGATTACGGAGATCATGGGTATTGTCAATGGCACGACGAACTATATCCTGACTAAGATGGCACAGGAAGGTATGGAGTTTGAAGAGGCCCTTGCGAAGGCTACCGAGCTTGGTTATGCAGAAGCCGATCCGACGGCTGATGTGGAAGGTCTGGACGCGGGACGTAAGATGGCGATCATGGGTTCCATCGGTTTTCATTCCAGAATTACCTTTGATGATGTGTATACTGAGGGAATTACTCATATTACTTCGAAGGACATTAAATATGCCAAGGATATGGACTGTGTGATCAAACTGCTCGGTATTGCCCGGAATACGGACAACGGCGTGGAGGTTCGTGTACATCCGACGTTGATCAGTAAAGAACATCCCCTTGCATCGGTCAATGATGTGTTTAATGCTGTATTTGTTCATGGCGATGCGGTGGATGATACGATGTTTTATGGAAGAGGCGCCGGGGAGATGCCTACGGCCAGTGCGGTCGTGGGTGATGTGCTTGAGGTGGCCCGGAATATTAAGGGCAAGTGCCTTGGCATGTTCGGATGCACTTGCTACAGAGAGTTGCCGATCAAACAGATTGGTGATATTGAAAGCAAATATTTTATGCGTATGGTTGTCAGAGATTGTGCCGGAGTGCTTGGTAATGTGGCAAGTATTCTTGGGAACAACCATGTCAGCATTGAGAAAATCATTCAAAAACCAGCAGGCTGTGATACGGCAGAGATTGTGGCTATCACAGATGTTGTTCAGGAAAAGAATTTTAAAGCGGCCATGCAGACATTGAATGATATGTCCTTTGTTCAGGAGATATCTTCTATGATTCGCGTATACGCTTAATTTCGGGGCGCCGCAGGGCGCCCCTTTTTCACTTTATACTTCTATCAGATGAAATTATTCTTGAAGGGAGAGGGTGTCATGGCAAAAGAGTACGAACGACTTTTGAAATGTCTGGACTGTGTACGGGCAAAGACCGATTTTCGTCCGAAGACGGCATTGATCCTTGGTTCCGGATTGGGCGACTATGGTGAGAGTATACAACTGGAATGTACGATGGATTATTCGGAAATTGAAGGATTTCCGGTATCTACCGTGCCCGGGCATAAAGGTCGCTTTTTGTTTGGCTTCATAAAAGGGGTCCCGGTGGTGGCCATGCAGGGTCGGGTGCATTATTATGAAGGTTATCCGATGGCAGATGTGGTACTTCCGGTCCGTCTGATGCGGTTGATGGGAGCGGAGATCTTATTCCTGACCAATGCCTCCGGAGGAGTCAATGAGACTTTTGCACCGGGAGATTTAATGTTGATTCGGGATCAGATTTCTGATTTTGTACCATCGCCTTTGATTGGTGAGAATATTGAAGAATTCGGTCCGCGTTTTCCGGATATGAGCCATATTTATGACGAGGGACTTCAGGGTGTTTTGCGGGATGGGGCGGCAAAACTGGGGATCCCTTTGAAAGAGGGGGTCTATCTCCAGTTTACGGGGCCGAATTATGAATCTCCGGCAGAGATTCGGATGAGCCGGATACTCGGAGCAGATGCTGTGGGGATGAGTACGGCCTGTGAGGCCATTGCTGCCAACCATATGGGAATGAAAATCTGCGGTATTTCCTGTATATCCAATATGGCAGCGGGAATTTCCGAAAAACCTTTGAATCACCAGGAAGTACAGCAGGCAGCGGATCGGGTAGCGCCTCTGTTTAAAAAGTTTGTTACGGAAAGTATCTATCGCATGGGAAAGCTTTAAATTCATTAAAGGTTATTTTGAGGTAGAGTTATGAAAATTATTATTGCAGGATGCGGCAAAGTCGGTTACACACTTGCTGAACAGCTCAGTGAAGAAGGTCATGAAATTACAGTGATTGAACCGCGGGCGGAAAGAGTTGAGGCGGCGGTTGATGCGCTGGACATCATCGGATATATCGGCAACGGGAACAGTTATAAAATACAAAAGGAAGCCGGCGTTGAGGAAGCGGATCTGCTGATCGCCGTGACCGGACATGATGAGGTCAACCTTCTCAGTTGTCTCATTGCCAAGAAGGCCGGTAACTGTCGGACTATTGCCCGTGTGCGGAATCCGGAATATGTGGATGAAATTGGATTTATCAAAGAAGAACTGGGACTATCGGTAGCTATAAACCCGGAACTGGCGACGGCCAGAGACATTGAACGACTGATTCAGGTGCCATCGGCTCTGGATGTGGATACTTTTGCAAAGGAACGGGCCTATATGGTGCGTTTTGAAATTCCAAAGGGCTCGCCATGGCATGAGCTTCGGGTGATGGATGCTGCCGTTAAATATGGCAATCATTTTCTTGTTTGTATTTTAGAGCGGGGAGATGATGTGGTCATTCCAAGCGGTCATACGATGATGATGGAAGGGGATACCATTTCCATGATCGCACCGACAGAGGATATGAACCGCCTGTTTAATGTGATCGGAATACCGACCCGGCCGATTCGCAATGTTATGATTGCCGGGGGTGGAACGATTGCCTATTATCTGGCTCAGAGACTGCTGAGGTCGAAAGTGAATACGACCATTGTTGAGAGTAATTTACAGCGGTGTAATCAGCTGAGTGAGAGATTGGACAGGGCAACGATTATTTACGGGGATGCGGCGGACAGCAAACTTCTTCTGGAAGAGGGATTGGAGCAGATGGATGCCTTTGTGGCGCTGACCAATTTTGATGAAGAGAATATCATGCTGTCACTGTATGCTCATCAGGTATCGAAGGCAAAACTGATTACAAAGATCAATAAAATTGCCTTCGAAGGTATCGTTAAAAGTATTCCGGTAGGAAGTATCATCAGTCCGAAATACTTGACTGCGGAACATATCATCCAGTATGTCCGGGATCTGGGGAACAGCATGATTGATGAGCGGGACAGCAAAGTGGAGATGGTCTACCGGATTGCCGACGGCAAAGCAGAGGCGTTGGAATTTTCAGTGGAAGACCATTCCAGGGTGATCAATGTGCCGTTGATGAATCTTAAATTAAAACCGAATTTATTGATCTGCAGTATTATGCGTGCCAATAAGGTCATCATACCTTCCGGTCAGGATTGTATATTGCCCGGGGATAAGGTGGTCGTTGCGGCGACAGGTACCCATTTGAGCCGGATAGAAGATATTTTGGACGGAGCGGTGAAGTAAGCTATGAATTATGGAAGTATACGATACATAATCGGCTGTATTTTAAAGGTCGAAGCCCTTTTAATGCTGTTGCCGATGGCAGCGGCCGTGATTTATAGGGAACGCAGCGGTCTGGCCTTTGTTGTCTGCGCTTTACTCTGTCTGGGTGTCGGAACACTGCTTTCTTTAAAAAAACCGAAAAAGACGACATATTACGCCAAGGAAGGTTATATATCTGTGGCCCTTGGTTGGATCGTAATGAGTATTATGGGATGTCTTCCTTTTGTTTTCAGCGGTGAGATTCCTTCGTTTGTCGATGCTGTGTTTGAAATCATTTCTGGATTTACGACAACGGGAGCCAGTATCCTGCCGGATGTGGAGGCCATGTCCAGGTGTATGCTGCTCTGGCGCAGCTTTTCCCACTGGGTCGGCGGTATGGGGGTTCTCGTATTTATTCTGGCCATTTTACCGTTGGCCGGAGGCGAACACAATCTGCAGCTTATGAAGGCGGAATCACCGGGGCCTTCTGTTTCCAAGCTGGTGCCGAAGTTGAGAGCCACAGCAATCACGCTGTACAAAATATATCTGGGTATGACGATTATAATGCTCATTCTTTTGATCATCGGAAGAATGCCGGTGTTTGATGCTCTCTGTATTACTTTTGGTACGGCAGGGACCGGCGGTTTTGGCGTATTAAACAGCAGTATGGGCAGTTACAGCCCTTACCTTCAGGTCGTAACGACCGTCTTTATGATGCTTTTTGGTGTAAATTTTTCATTTTATTTCTTGATTCTTTATCGGAAAGCAAAGGATGCCTTTTCTATGGAAGAGGTCCGGTGGTATTTTGCCATTTATTTTAGCGCTGTCTTTTTAATGACGGCAAGTTTAACGGTCCAGGGAGGAGGCATACTGCATAATTTCCATCATGCGGCATTTCAGGCGGCGTCTGTTATGACAACGACGGGATATTCCACCACCGACTTTAATTTGTGGCCCTCTTTTTCAAAAGCTATTTTGCTCACACTTATGTTTATTGGGGCCTGTGCGGGAAGTACGGGCGGCGGCATCAAAGTTTCAAGGGTTATCATATATATGAAATCTGTAAAAAAGGAGATGGCAGCGCTTATTCATCCGCGAAGTGTGAAGGTTACAAAGTTGGAGGGAAAGGTTGTGGATGATACCATGCTTCGGTCTGTATTTGCATTCCTTTCGGCCTACCTTGTGATTTTTGTGGTTTCCCTGCTTGTGGTGAGCCTGGATGGCTTTGATCTTGAAACAAATTTTTCAGCAGTGGCGGCAACCTTTAACAATATTGGGCCTGGCCTGGGTGCAGTCGGCCCTGTGTCCAATTTCAGCGCCTATTCGGTACTGTCCAAACTTGTATTATCCCTGGATATGCTGATTGGACGTCTGGAAATTTTCCCGATTTTACTTTTGTTTGCACCATCGACATGGAAAAAATAAAACTTAAAGAACTTCAGAAAGAGGCACGAAATCGTAGCCTCTTTCTTTTAGATTGAGGATGATGGCTTTCAGAGCTTCCGGCGTGTTTTCGGTTCCCAGATGCATGCGTATAATGGCGCCGCTTTTTAGCTGAGAATTGCGGCATACTGCATTGATGATGGCTTCCGAATCATAGTCCTTCCAGTCCATGGAATCACAGCTCCAGCCGATCGTAGTGTAGCCGCAGTTTTTGGCCAGCTGAATGAGCTGAGGCGTGGAAGCACCGTAGGGCGGCCGAAAAAAGGTCATATCCAGTCCGGTCCGGTCTTTGATCTTCTGGTGGAGGGCCGCCAGTTCGTGTTCGCATTCGGCATCGGATAGCTGGACCATATTTTTGTGGTTTTCTCCGCTGCTGCCAAGAATATGGCCGGCTTTGGCAATTTGTTTTACATCTTCCGGATGAGCATCCGCCCAGGCGCCGGTGATAAAAAAGGCAGCCGGGACCTGGTTGGTTTCAAGAATATCGAGAATCTGGGATGTCGTGTCACTTTCTGAAACTGTGTCGAAGGTCAGGGCAACGACAGGTGCGTCGGTGGGGAGAAATTCGATTAGTCCCTCATCGGCTCTGGCCGAAGCGGTGATAAAGATATCCGGATAAATCCATTCATAAAAAAGAGTACCAAGGAGAAATAGTGTGCAGACGATACAGCCGGTCTTTAGAAATGTTTTCATAATGAGAAAATCCTTTTTTTATCAACTTATGAAACGAGCTTGGGGAATATTCAGAGAAAAAGCGGCATGAACGAACAGGGCTCATGCCGTCTCAGACTAGCGCAGGACAATATAAACAGAATAGATCAGATAAGCGGCGGCACAGGCTGCGCCCATGAACCGTCCCATTTGTCTGCGGAGTTTGCAGAAAATATAGATAATCAAAGTCAAACCAATCAAAATAAGAATGTCGGTAAAGGCAGCCGCATCGGAAGCAATCGGATGGACGGTGGAGGACATGCCGAGAATAAACATAATATTGAAGATGTTGGAACCGACGACATTTCCAAGGGCCAGGCCGCTTTCGCCTTTTCTGGAAGCGGTGATCGATGTCACCAATTCAGGCAGTGAAGTGCCGATGGCAACAATGGTCAGACCGATAAGGGTTTCACTGAGACCGAAGGCGGCGGCGATCCGACAGGCATTATCCACGACCAGATCGCCACCGACAATAATGGCGGCCAGGCCGAGACCAATATAGATCAGACTGGTGTGCATCGGCAGAGGCCGGTCCATATCATTGACGGTGATGGGATTTCGGATGGCCGAGATGACCGTCATAACAAGATAGGCAGCCATCAGGAAAAGCAATATCAATCCCTCTGTCCGGGAGAGGTAGTCGTCCCGTATAAAAAACAGAAGTAAGACCGAGCTGAGGATAGCGATTGGGAAATCCCGTTTCATAATGCTCTGGTCCACGATAAAAGGCTTTATGAGGGCGCATATGCCAACGATAAGTACCAGGTTAAAAAGGTTGGAACCAATGACGTTGCTCAGGGCCAGTTCATTACTTCCGGCCAGGCCGGCGGTGATGCTGACAGCGGCTTCCGGTGCACTGGTTCCCATGGCTACGATTGTCAGCCCGATGACTACAGAAGGCACTTTTAAAAGTCTGGCAATAGCCGAACTTCCTTCAACGAAATAATCAGCACCTTTTACTAACAGAAAAAAACCGATAATTAATAATATATACATCATAAGCTTCTAATCCTCTTCAATGACATGAATTTCCAGAAAATCAAAGGGAATTTCTTCGACAAAATTATCCTGGGTAAAACGGGTCTTATTATGCCTTTTAAATTCACGGATATTGGCGTCCAACCAGATTGGCTGGGACAGATCAAAAATGAGGCTGGCATCTGCCACAGCCTGAAAGACTTTGGCGGTCCGGCTCATATCAGGGTCATCCAGGGCGATGACTGTATCCTGAACCAGGCGGTTTTCTTTAAAAATTTTCATCCATATGCGAAACATGACTTACAACTCCTTCTACATTACAGAATTATAGCGGAGAGTTTCCGTGGAAGCAAGGATTATTTCGTGAAAAAGTATGTTACATATGTCAATTCCTGTGCTATAATCATTAAGAAACTATATGACATGACAGTTTTAGAGTGGGTGAATGGTATGGTTGAAGGTGATGTCCGCAGAGAAAAGCTGCTGGATATTTTAAAAAACAGTTCGGGGCCGGTTTCCGGAAGTTCCCTTTCCAGACAGCTTGGTGTCAGCCGTCAGGTTATCGTACAGGATATCGCCCTTCTCAGGGCCGGCAATGCGGAAATTTTTGCTACGCCAAAGGGATATATTTTATATACGCAGGGGCCTGCAAAAAAATACCGTCGTTCTTTCATGGTGAACCATACGAAGGAGCAGATTGTGGATGAACTCTCTCTGATCGTGGATAATGGAGGAAAAGTATTAAATGTCATCGTTGCCCACGATGTTTATGGACAGATTCAGGCAGATTTGATCCTGGAAAACAAGGAGGATGTCATGGAGTTTTATGAGCGTATGGGTTCCAGCAAAGCCGGGCCTCTGCTCCAGATTTCCAACGGCATGCATATTCATACGGTAGAGGCATCGTCGGAACGTATTCTGGACAATATCGAGAGAGACCTGAAGGCGCGGGGCTATTTAGTGATACAGTAGAGGAGAGACAGCAATATGAAAGGAATACAGAGATTTTTGTCCCATATATTTATCGACGGATTGAGCGGCATGGGACTCGGACTTTTTTCAACGTTGATCATAGGAACGATCATGAAGCAGGTTGGGGATATGATCGGTGGCGATATCGGGGCCTATATATCTGCTTTTGCTCTGGTGGCTCAGCGGCTGACCGGAGCTGGTATCGGCGTGGGCGTAGCTTATAAATTTAAAGAGTCGGTGTATGTGACTTTGTCTGCGGCAGCGGCGGGAATGATCGGAGCCTATGCCAGTGCCATTTCAGCGGGAACTTTATTTGCGGAAAATGGAGCAATGGTGCTTTCGGGGCCGGGAGAGCCTTTAGGCGCCTTTATTGCGGCTTATATAGGCATTGAACTGGGGCATCTTGTTGCCGGACGGACAAAGATCGATTTGCTTGTGACACCAGCGGTGACGATTTTAACCGGTGGTGTGGTAGGGATTATTGTAGGACCGCCGATTTCCGGCTTTATGTCGTGGCTGGGCGGGATTATTAACTGGGGAACGGAACAGCAGCCGATCGTTATGGGAATTGTCGTTTCTGTAGTGATGGGGATGGTGTTGACATTACCGATCAGTTCGGCGGCTCTGGGAATTATTCTCGGGTTAAACGGTGTGGCTGCCGGAGCGGCAACGATTGGGTGCTGCTGCCAGATGATCGGCTTTGCGGTGATCAGTTATCGGGATAATGGTTTGGGAGGACTTTTATCCCAGGGACTTGGGACGAGCATGCTCCAGGTGCCGAATATTGTTCGGAGACCTTTGATATGGGTTCCGTCCATTTTGTCGTCGGCGCTCCTTGGACCGATCGCCATATCACCGTTGTTCCATATGGTGAACAATGCCACGGGTTCGGGCATGGGAACTTCAGGTCTGGTGGGGTCGATCATGACTTATCAGACGATGGTGGCTATGGAATCACCGGTGCTTGTATTGATAAAAATTATGGTTTTTCATTTTCTTTTACCGGCGGTCGTTACAATGGGGGTTGCCCAGGGTATGCGGAAAATGGGCTATATCCGAAATGGGGATATGAAGTTAAACGTATAGAAGCGAAAGGGGAAACACACAATGAATGAAATCATTAATCAACTGGCTCATGGAGGTGCGTTTATTCTGGCTGCTATCGGCTTCCTGATTTTTTTTCTGACTCAGATCTGGAAAGCTGTTCATGTGGATAAATCCTATGGAGAAAAACTGATCACTGTGAAGCAGCCAAGAAATGAATGGCTGACACTGATATTTATTCTGGCTGTCGGCATTGTTGTTATTATTCGGCTTTTTACGGAGAAAAATACGCCGACTGCGAATATGCCGGAGAGTTACTACTCGGTGCTTACGGGAGCGGTGATTCTCATCGCCGGCCTGTTGTTTTTCCTGGCGGTTCGAACCATCAGCCCGACAAAGATTTTTACGAATGGTATTCTCGTACATGATTATGGCTACGTGCCGTGGAGCGACATTCGGTCGGTAGACAGACTGCCGAAGGGCGGATTTAAGGCATATCTGATCAAACCGCGGCAGTTTAAGGGCAATACCTTTTTGATTCGCTATGATTCTTCCCAGGAAGAACAATTAATTGGTGTTATTCAAAAATATATTTGTTAATGCAAGGAGGCTCCTATGAGGACAGAATCCCATATCTTAATCCATGATATCATTGATGAGCATGAAGAACGGATGGTGAATCTGAAAAAGTTTTATCCGTTTTTCAGACTTTGCGATCATTCTCTGAATCAGTTCAGGGAAGGCCGTTATGAAAGGATTGATATGGGGTATGTCACCATGGCGGTCCTCCGTTTTTTTATTGAGGAAAACAGTTTTAACGACCGAAAAGTAATATACAGAGATTATGAGAACTTTCTTCGGGAGCTTCTTGTTAGAGATTTTGATTTTGAGGAGGATGAAGATGCCTCTGCGGCTCTGATCCAGTACATATTTGATAAGCTGACTAATGAGGGCCGTCCTTTTTATTTTGAATATTATGATCCAAAGAAACGGTGCATGAAGCAGGGAAGGACCCGATTGCTTGAGAGCAGCTATCAGGAGGGAGAAATATGTTACTCCATTTCGTCGGACGGTATTGAGTTCTATCTGGAAACAAAGGAGACGAAGGAGAAGAGCAGGATCAGTATTCAGCAGATTCTGCTGGAAAAAATGATTTGTTCGAAAAATTTCCGCGGCGGCGTGGATGTGATTCGCCGGATCAACAGTGAAGTTACCCGGCTGATGCTGCAACAAGGCGAGATCGTCACATTGCTCAGCCATAATATTTTTGAGGGCATGGAGGCGTTGGAAACATTTTCTAAAAAAGGACTTCAATGGTTTGACGAGGAACAGAAGCTCTTTGATACCAATCTGGAACTGGTAAAAAAGGCGCTTCTAAGAGCCAGGGAGGAACATTATCAGCCCCAGACTATGGAGGAGATTTACTATCTGAATCAGGAATTGAAAAAGGCGATGGACCGTCATGAGGCCTTGCTGAAAACCTGCACAAATCTTCAGGTTCAGGCGGACGAGATGATGCTGAAGGCGAAACGGAGTCGTTTTCGGCGTACGATGGATTTTTCGGATTTGCTCCGAAAAGCTATGGAAAAGGATGATATCCGGCTGCTGGAGGCCATGACATCACCACTATTTGGATTGAAAATTCGAAAAACTTTTCAGTTCGGACGGCTGGAAGATTTAATGACCTGTCGCTCGGAGGATGAAGAGACAGGGGAGGCGATTCCGGCCGGTGATGAAGAAACTTATGTTTTTGAGGATGAGACAGAAGAAGTGCGAATCCGTCATAATCATCGGTTGCTTTTGAAGATTTTGTTTGATCTGCTTTTGCAGAGAAAGAGCCTGACTCTGTCCGAACTTCACTATTTTTATGTCATGAAATTTACGGATACGATTCTCAGGAATGGGGATTATTATGCCTTTCTGGTGCATCTGAGCCAGAAGGATTATTATGACCTGGCCCATATTCGTGATGATCCGGATACATTTTTGGAAGAAGTCATGGCCGAACTGGTGCGCGGGAATCGGGATAAAGAATATGAGGATTTGAAATTTATACTGGAATTTTTGCCGGAGGAGAGAATCGATCTTGGGGAACGGGGCTATTTGACAAATATACGATTTGAAAGGCAGGGAATGTGATGGACCATGGAAATCTGGATAAAGCAATGGAAATATTTACGCTGCTCATTGTAGGGGAAGAAGTCAGCAGTGCCCAACATGTGGATTTATATGAGGCTTATCAGAATAACAGTGAGGTCTATGATATTCTCATGTCTATTTTAAAGAAATCCAATCTGAGCCTTTATGAATTTGGCAGCAGCCTGTATGTGACGGCCGGAGACGGTAACCGGGTTTTTGGTTTTACCAATGATGAATTAAAGCGGGTCATCGGTCTGCGTCTGAACCGGGAATTATATCTGGCCTATTTTATTATCTATAATATTATTCTTTTATTTTATCAGGATTCGGGAACCTTTTCCTACACGGATTATGTACGGTGTGAAGAAGTTATTACCCAGACGGACAGTTCGATGCAGAAGGCGTTGAAGGCGCTGCATGGACAGGCATTAAATGCGGTGGAAGAAAACAGTTTCCAGACGCTGGCATCGCTGTGGGAGGACATGCCGCTTGTTCCGTCAAATGAAGATATGGCGTCATTGAAAGCAGCCAGAGGCTCTAAGACCGGATTTGTAAAGCTTGTTTTTAACTTTCTCGTTTCCCAGGATTTATTTTTCGAATCCCAGGGACGGTACTATGTGAAACCGCGGTTTCGTGCCCTGGCAGAGAATTATTACGAGGAGAACCGGGGGCGTTTGTACAGCATTGTAACAGGAGGGGATAGAGATGCCTCATATTAATCGGATTCGTGTGAATAATGTGAAATATAATTTCGGAACCCAGTTTTATGATGATTTTATTCTTCGGTTCGACGGCAGGAATGCCCTTTATGATCTGGCCAACGGCGGAGGCAAAAGTGTTTTAATGCTGCTGTTGTTTCAGAATCTGATACCCAATTGTACATTGGATGATAAGCAGCCCATTGAAAAGTTGTTCCGTACAGAACAGGGAAGTAAGACAATTCACTCATTGATTGAGTGGAAACTGGACGACCGGTTCATTCATGACGGATATAAATATATGTTGACGGGCTTCTGTGCCCGGAAGGCCCGGGAAGAGCTTCGGGAGACAGCGTCCATTGAATATTTCAATTACGTTTTATTTTATCGGGGGTACAATGACAATGATCTGGTCAATCTGCCGTTAAGCGACGGAAAAGAGCGGGTGACCTATACCGGATTAAAGTCCTATTTAAAGGAACTTGGCCGACGGGATATGGGAATTGAGGTTCATATTTTTGAGCGGAAGGGCGAATATCAGCGCTTCATCAGCAGTTATGGCCTTTATGAAAGTCATTGGGAGATTCTGCGGGGAATTAATAAGACCGAAGGCCATGTACGGACCTATTTTGAAAATCGATACAAAACAACCCGAAGAGTGGTGGAGGACCTGCTGATTGAAGAGGTCATCCAGCGGGCTTTTCAACAGAATGGCAAAACAGATGGGGATATGGCGGATACCCTGATTCAGATTAAAGATAAGCTGGCGGAACTGGCCAGCCGTAAGGAAGAGATGGGCTATTATGACCGCCAGGCAGAGATCTTAGAAGGTTTTTCCAGTCGCGTGGAATTGTTGAAAAAGGTTTATGCTGAAAAAGAAGCACTGGATACGGATATGATACGCGCTTATCATACAGTGACCGGGATAAACCGGAAGAAGGAGAAAGAACTGGCAGTTTGTCAGAAGGAAAAAGAGCATGCGGAGAAACATATCCGGGAGATTTCCAGAAAACTGGATACATTAAAGATTCAGGAAAGTCAGGAGCATTTAAAATGGCTGGAAGCGGATACGGAAAAATATGCGGCCGGTCTGGAACAGATGAAGCAGACCCTGAGCAAGAAGGAACAGGCATTGGCTCTGGCAGAAAGTGTGAAGGACTATGCCGATTATCTTCAGGTGAAGAAAAAATGGGAAACTTTGAAGATATTTTTATCTCAGGATAAAAATGATAGTGAAGGGCTTCTGGAAGAGCTGCAGCGACTGGCACGAATACGGTTTGCACTGAATCAGGAAGAACGACAGCTCTTAAATAAAAAAGTGTGGTCAGTGGAAAAAGCGGCCGGGGAGACGGCGGGATTACTGGCGGAAGCTCAGGAAAAGGAGCGCCAGATGTTTAGTGAAGGTGCGGTCTTACAAAGCCAGATGAAGGAAATATCGGGTTTTGAAAATGAAGGCAATAGGCAGTATCGTCTTCTCTGCAAAAAGGTACCCGTATTATTTATGGAGAACATTGGCCGAACGCTGAGGGAAAAGAAACAGCAGCGCGGGGCGAATGAATTGAAATATCGGGAATTGATGAATCTTCAGACGATGCAGGAGACTGAGATTCAGCGGCTGACGCTCGAGCAGGAAGACCATTTGCGGAGAAGAAAATATCTGGAAGCAGAAAAAGCAGATGTCAAAGTATTTATGGACAGCTATGCCCGGGAAAAAGAAAAACGGGATAAACTGGTTCGGATTTATCGTGCCGATGACGGGGAGTCGTTGATGGAACTGATCGATCGTCAGATTCGAAAGGTTATTCTGGACGGTGAGTTGAAGCGCAGAGAGATCGAACGGCTGAAAAAACAGCTGGATAATTTCCGGCAGGGAAGTCCGGCTGTACCGAGTGCGGCGGTGGAGACTGTAATTGAATACATACGACGATGCCATGGATTAAAATGTATATTCGGCGGAGATTACCTGAAAAATATCGATGATTATGATCGGAAAATACTGTTAGAGCGAATTCCATTCCTGCCGGAGGCCGTTATTCTGGAAAGTGGTCTGTCTAAAATAAAAGAAGATCGGGTTCTGCTTGAAATGGACTTGGGAGACGGGCTTGTACCTGTAATTTCTCTGGCACAGGTCATGCGCCAGGAGGAGGTGGTGACCGGGGAAGAAATTCTCTTCTTGTCACAAAATCCGGAATGGTATAAAGATGCTGCGCTGCGCCAGGAGGCCGGTGAACGGCTGGAGAAGATTTTGGAAGAGAACAGGAACACTCTTGAACGACTGAAAGACCGGGAACGGACGATGGATGCCGACAGGAAATATATGGCCGGTTTTGAACTGAATTACCGGCAGCATTATGCAAAACGGGCGGAACGCCAGAGAAAGATTGAAGAAGAACTGGCAGTTCTCGAAGAAAAAACAGGGCAGAACGAGGCGGCCTTAAAGGCGTGTGAGACAAGCAGGGATGAGGCCGTAGAGTCTTTAAAGAAGGTGAATGAGGAAAATCAGGCGTTAGATGAAGATATTGATGTGCTGGAACAGATGAAGGCCATTGATGAGCGGCTGACAACCCTGCAGGAGAAGAAACGGCAGTTGGAGACGGCGATTCAGGAGAATGAAAATCAGCAGAAACAGGCCGGGGATAAGCTGCAGTGGGCCAGGGAAACCGGTGAAGCGCTGGCAGCACAGAAAAGAACGCTTCGTGAAGCGCTGGAACAGATGGAGAACCAGTGGCATTCTCTGTATGAGACCTATTATGTGCCGGGGGAGACAGGAGAAAATAATCTGACGGGAGAGGCTCTTGATGTGCGTTTTAAAGCATTGAAAGAATCCTATGAAAAAGAACATTCGGATCTGGAAGATAAGAAACAGCTTTTGGAGAGTTATCAGCAGATGATGGATACAACAATGCGCATGATCCAGAAGCGGGGTGTGGAAACAACATTGCTGGAAACAATGGCAAAGGAACGACGCCTGATACCGTTGGATGCGGCAGCTTTTGAAACAATGGAGCAGGAGCTGTCTTCGCTGAAAGCAGAAATAGAGCGTCAGGCCGATACCCTTTTTCAATTCCGGGAGGATAAGAATAAGCTTTTCGGAAGTGTGGCTCATGGTGTCAGTACCATTGAGGAAAAATATGGAGCATTTCAGCGTGTGGAGATGCCATATGTGGATTATGCCGCATTTATGGAACAGCAGCGTCAGGCGTTGACTGAGATGAAAGAAAAATATCAGAAAACGGAAGACAGTATCCAGAATGCCTATAGAGATCTGAGGGCATACGATGATATAAAGCGGGATTTGGAGCGGACCATCCGCAATGAAAACCTTCGTTTTAACCGGACGAAAGAAACTTATGGAATGGATGTGGATATTCGCAGAAAACATCGGGAAATCAATGAAAAATACCAACGGCTGCGTACTGAAATTCAAAGGAAGCGGGAAGGCTTCGAGCGGGACAAGGAAAAGACCGTTGAGAGCCTGAACCTGCTTTCTGCCTCTGAATTATCGGAGGCCATTCGGACGGAGACCGGTATCCCGACGACAGCCTCGGAGGCCGGAGAGTTGATGGGCCAATTGGCGGAGACGGCACAGATTGTCCGTCTTGAAAAGGAACGCATCGAGAAAACCATCCGGGATATGGTCCAGATCAAGGAAAAATTTGAAAGGCAGTGTCTGCAGCGGTGTGTCAGCATTAAGGCCGAACTGGAGCGATTTCCGGTCTATTCCCGTATTGTGCTGGACGGTAAGCAGATTCCGACGGTCATGCTGCAGATTCCGTATGTTAAAGAAGAAATGTATGCACAACGCATGTCGGAATACATTGACGATATTGTAGCCAGGACGGACGCCTATAGCACCCAGGAGGAGCGGGTGGCTTACATCCGTCAGCAGCTTTCCTGGAAGCGGTTGTTCTCGGTCATTGTTACCGATATGAACAGTATTCGTTTAAAGCTTTATAAACGGGAACGGGTGAAAGAACAGAGCCGCTATCTGAAATATGAAGAGGCTGTGGGAAGTACGGGACAGTCCCAGGGAATCTACATCCAGTTTTTGATCGGTGTGATCAATTACATTTCCATGGTATATTCCGGTGGCGGAGACGGCTCGGATCTGAAGAAAGTTATCTTTATTGATAATCCTTTTGGTGCGGCCAAGGATATTTATATCTGGCAGCCAATCTTTGAACTGCTTCGGAAAAACCATGTTCAACTGATCGTACCGACCCGGGGAGCCACACCGGCCATTACGGGTAAATTCGACATCAATTATATTTTGGGACAGAAGATGATTGATAAGATGCAGCAGACCGTTGTTGTGGATTACAGTTCGAATGTGGATGTAGCTTCGATGGAATACGAGAAGCTGGAATTTGAACAGGAAGTTTTTGATTTTATTTGAAACAATGCCGGGGCCTTGTGGAGATATAAGGGCCTCGGCATTTTTATGTGATGTGGAAATTAACTGAAAAATATGAAAATTAAAACAGTAAAAACAGATAAATAAAGCTATATATAATAAAATGAAAAATAAATTAAAATATTTTTAAAAAATGTATTGACAAATGAAAGCGTCATGATTATAATATAGACATAAACAAACAAAGAAGTAATAAAAATAAGGGGTGAGTCCAATGAAATAGTAAATGCTCAATAATTCAGATGATTATATTCTTTGCGAGAAGGTAAAAATTTAAGAAGCCGATGATTTGTAAATAGCAGAAGAATATTTACAGGTTGTTGAAGAACTTAAGAAAAAATAAAAATTGATCGTAATTATTAAAGAGTCCAGATACAAGTCAGTATATGATAGAAAATTCGGAGATAGCCTGGAAGAAGTTCATCAATTATAAGTAATCATCTAATTATTGTAAGAACAAGATAAGTTGCATAAGTAGCAAAGAAGTTGATTGTAAAAATACTCCGATGAATATAAAATAAAAAAGTTAAATGATTTAGGTATTATTATTATAAATTAAGATATACCAAAAAAATTAAATAGTGAGATGAATATATTATAATTGATATGAAGTATATATCAAGTTATAGTAGGAAAGGAATTCAAGTATGATTGAACCAGTTCATTGTTAAGCAGCCGTTCTTATCAGGAAGACGATAGGGCGGCTGCTTTTTCGTGCCAGGGCAAATGGCCACGGTCTTATCAACTATTGTCAAGAAATTTCAAGTATGTTAAAATTATTTTGGGTAATTATTGCATATAGTTGTAAGGAGATGAAACCGTGGAAAAATTTAATGAAGCTGATTTAATGAAAGAAATCAAGAGTTGTACATATGATCAGGACTATGTGACAGCGGTAAAGCTTGCTGAAAAGCTGGATTTAAATAAAATGAAAAACGTATCTTCCCTGTGTTTGCTGGGTGAGATATTTTTACATGAAGGCGAAAATGATCTGGCAGAAAAAGTTTTGTTAAAAGCTTATGAAAAAATGCCGAAGGGACGCCGGGCGTTGGATCTGCTTACCAGCCTGTATATTGAAAAGGGAAGCTATTCAGAAGCGGAATATTACTATAAAGAGTTTATTTCTGTGGCGTCAAGAGATCTGCACCGGTATATTCTCCGATATCGGCTGGACAAGGGAAAGGGTGAGCGGACGTCCGTGCTCATCCATACTCTGGAACAGCTAAAAGATTATGAATATATTGAGGAATGGGCGTATGAGTTGGCGAAGCTTTATCATGAAGCCGGTGAAGATAAAAAATGTATTCGAGAGTGTGATGAAATTATCTTGTGGTTTGGTCATGGTGAATATGTGGACATGGCCAATGCACTTAAAGCAGAAGTCAACGGTGGCAGAGGTACCGGTGACCCGGGACCGGATATGCATCAGACAGTAGGTGCGACTTATATGTTTGATTCAGAAGGACTTTTGGAGCGCAGCGGCCTGAATGTTCCGTTGAATGTGGATGAATATATGAAGGATGATGACGAGTATTCAGATGTCTATGATCTGGAAGAAGGCGGACGTACGGAAGCGATGGCAGTGGAGGCAAAGACGAAAACGGAAGAGAATCTTCTGGCTGCGGCAGTAGCGGAGTCTTCCGGGTCAGACGAAAAAGTAATAACTGAGGAGCCAAAAGTGGCAATCCAGGAGCCGGAGGTACCAGTTCAGAAGCCGGAGGAAAAAAGAACAGATATGGGAGCGACCATGGTTCTTGACTCAGCGGTAATTGCAGCAAAGGCAGCAGCAATTCTGGCTGGAAAAGATGAAGATGAGGAAGAGGACGAAATAATTTCAGAAGCCGATTCGGATGTGAACCAACAGGATTTTATTGCAAGAATCCAGAGAAATGTTGAGAACAGCAGACCTGCTGGTCATCCGGTGGAGAAGGAGGATTTTAGCAGCCGCATGCGTATGGTAACGCCGGAGGATATTACCGGAGAAGCAGAAGAGGATGAAGTTATTGAAAATAAGCTGGATCAGACGGCTCTGGATTTATTCTTTGGAGGAGAAACGGTAGCGAAAAACGTGTCGGAAAGTCCAAAAGAGATAAAAGTTGAGCCAGAAGCGGATACGGCAGCCGAGACACATCCGGAAGCGCCGGAGGAAACCGTTGCAGAAGTGGAAAAGAAGGAGGCAGCATCGGCTGAGGACGAAGATGAAATTGTCATGGAGGATATACCGGTGCCGGATACGGTTCTGGATATTTTCTCTACGGCGGTTGATATTAAGAATGTTAAAAAACAGCTGGCGGAAACATTTACAAAGCTGGAATCTTCACTTCTTGAAAAAGAAGATATTCTGGCACCATATGATATTAATTTTGTTGTATCCGGCACGGATGAAAGCATGAAGTCACAGATTTCCATCGGTATTGCCAAAGCACTGAATACTTATGGTATGTGCGATAAAGGAAAGATCGTTCGGGCTACATCTGAAGAACTGAATAATATGGATTTTTCGCCGGTATTTGAAAAAATATCCGGAGGCTGTCTGATTATCAGCGGCGCGGGAAGATTGGATGAAAAGTCGGTTAATATTATTTCGGATTATGTAAATCAGGACGAACAGAAGGTTGCGATCGTACTTGAAGATTCGGAATCGGATCTTCACGGATTGTGGAAAAAGTATCCGAAGCTGCGTTCCCGATTCCTGAATGTCATCAATATTTCAAAATATGATGAAAGTGAGCTGGTGAAGCTGGCCGAATCCTATGCAAAACGGCGTGGTTATGAAATTTCGGAGGAAGTCCGAATGGTAACTCTTCGGGAAATTTTTGAAAAACGAACGATAACCGGGGAAGACGTGAACTATGAAGATGTTATGGCTGTCATTGATGAGGCTGTTGTCAATCTGGAAAAACGTAATATGAAAAACTTATTTATGACAGTGCTGGATAATGCATATAAAGAGGCAAGTATGTTTACATTACTTCCGGAGGATTTTGACTGATGCTATTCGAAGACAGAATATTTTATCATATTTATCCCCTGGGATTATGCGGTGCACCGGAACGCAATGACTCGGCGATGCCTTTTCAGGAGGGGGCGGATCCATTTTTTGCCGTTGGAGAGGAATGGGTGGAGCATATAAAGGAACTGGGATGCAATGCGGTTTATATCGGACCGTTGTTTGAATCGACCAGTCACGGATATGACACAAGGGACTATCGTCAGGTGGACCGCCGCCTTGGAAATAACGCCGGATTTCGACAGTGGGTGGATGCCTGTCATGAGCGGGAAATAAAAGTCGTTGTGGACGGCGTATTTAATCATACTGGCAGAGAATTTCCGGCATTTAAAAATCTTCAGGAACAGAAATGGGATTCATGGGGAAAGGACTGGTATTGCCAGGTGAATTTTGACGGCACCAGCCCCCTGGGAGACCCATTCTGGTATGAATCCTGGCGAGGATATCCGGAACTGCCCCGATTAAATGTCTGGAACCCCCAGGTCACAGACGAATTGATGTCGGTGGTATGTTTTTGGATTGAGAATTTTGATATTGATGGTATACGTCTGGATTGTGCCGACGTACTGGATTTTGAATTTATGCGCCGTCTCCGTAAAGAGACGGAGCGATTGAAGCCGGATTTCTGGCTGATGGGGGAGGTCATTCACGGGGATTACAGCCGATGGGTGGCTCCGGGAATGCTTCACTCTGTGACAAATTATGAGCTGCATAAGGGTATTTATTCGGCTCATAACAGCCATAATTATTTTGAGATGGCCCACACGCTGCGCCGTCTCTTTGGAGAATATGGACTGTGCAGGGATGCGGTCTTATATAATTTTGTAGATAATCATGACGTAGACCGGATTATCGATAAGCTGGCGGTTCCGGAGGACTTATTTCCAGTATATATGTTTTTGTTTACGATTCAGGGAATTCCGTCGATTTATTATGGTTCGGAGTTCGGAATCCACGGACAGAAGGTGAACGGCAGCGATGCGCCGTTGAGACCGAAACTGGTGCTTTCCGAGATGGAAGAAACGGATTTGACCCGATGGATTCGAACACTGGCTCAGATACGTTCTTCCAGAAAGGAACTGATTTATGGAGAGTATGTCGAATTACTGCTGACAAATCGCCAATATGTATACGGCCGCCGCTTTGAGGGTGATGCTTGTATCGTGGCTTTAAATAATGACGATTCGGAAGCCAGTGTGGATATCAATCTTCCGATATCGGGCAGCAGCATCTGCGATTTAATGTCGGGACAGGTACTTCCGGCGGAAAGTGGACGGGTGCATATGGTCCTTCAAGGACATGAAGGCCGAATTTACCAAGTGAAATGAGGGGTTTATATGGAACATAGAATTACGGGATTTGACAATTATCTGTTCAAAGCCGGACGACATTATGAAATTTATGAAAAGTTGGGAGCCCATCTGGCGGAAGAGGACGGGGAAGCCGGGACGTATTTTGCTGTATGGGCACCGAATGCGGCCGGGGTTTCGGTTGTCGGTGACTTTAATGGCTGGAATATTGATAAAAATCCAATGGATTCGGTGGAGGGACTTGGAATTTATGACACCTTTGTTCCAGGGGTAGGTAAAGGCGAACTTTACAAATATGTGATCCGGACCCAGTCCGGGGATATTCTTTATAAAGCGGATCCCTATGGAAATCTGTGTCAGGTGAGACCGGAAAATGCATCGGTCGTCACAGATATCCGGGATTATCATTGGACGGATGATTCGTGGGAGGCAGCCAAGAAAAAGCCCCATGAGACAAATCGGCCGATGGCTGTTTATGAAGTCCATCTCGGTTCATGGAAAAAGAGTTTTGATGGGGCAAACCATGGTTTTGTCGGCTACCGTCAGTTGGCAAAGGAATTGGCCGAATATGTAAATTATATGGGGTATACCCATGTGGAATTAATCGGTATTGCCGAGCATCCGTTGGATGCATCCTGGGGGTACCAGGTGACAGGTTATTATGCGCCGACTTCCCGTTATGGGACCCCAGAGGATTTTATGTATTTTATTGATTATATGCACAGCCAGGGCATCGGAGTTATTTTGGATTGGGTTCCTGCCCACTTCCCAAAGGATGAGCATGGTCTGGCCCGTTTTGACGGAATGGCCTTATATGAACATCCGGATCCACGCCGGGGCGAACATCCGGATTGGGGAACCTATATCTTTAATTACCATCGGCCGGAGGTCAGCAATTTCCTTGTGGCCAATGCACTGTTCTGGCTGGAAAAGTTCCATGTGGATGGTCTCAGAGTGGATGCGGTGGCTTCAATGCTTTATCTGGATTACGGCCGTCAGGATGGTCAGTGGGTGCCGAATGATGAAGGCGGCCGTGAGAATAAAGAGGCGGTGGAATTTTTAAAACATTTAAATTCAATCATTCACCAGAGATGTCCGGGGGCGATGATGATCGCGGAGGAATCCACGGCCTGGCCGATGGTGACGGAAATACCGGAAAACGGAGGGCTTGGATTTACTTATAAATGGAATATGGGCTGGATGAATGACTTTTTGGAATACATGAAGGTCGACCCATTTTTCCGTAAATATGACCACCACAAGCTGACGTTCAGCTTTGCCTATGCCTACAGTGAAAAATATATTCTTGTGCTGTCTCATGATGAGGTTGTACATATGAAGGGGTCCATGATTGGTAAAATGCCGGGAGAGATGAAGGATAAATTTGGAAATCTTCGTGTGGCCTACGGATTTATGACAGCTCATCCGGGAAAGAAACTATTGTTTATGGGACAGGATTTTGCCCAGATTCGGGAATGGAGTGAAGAAAGAAGTATTGACTGGTTCCTTTTGGACAATGAGCCGGCCCATCGGGAACTGAACAATTATTACAGAGATTTACTTCATTTTTACAGAAGCCAGTCGGCGTTGTATGAACTGGATGATGAAAAAGCCGGATTTATGTGGATTAACGGCGGTGATACAGAGCGCAATATGATCACCTTCTGTCGGATGACAAAGAGCGGCAAAAATTGTCTGTTGTTCCATTTTAATTTTTCGCCGGTGGTTTATAAAGGGTTCCGCTCCGGCGTGCCATGTCCGGGAATCTATACGGAGATTTTCAATAACAGCCGAAAAGTCTATGGCGGGGAGGAGATGCTGAATGAAGCTCCGATTCATTCGGAGCCAATCGAATGGGATTATCAGGACAATTCCATACAATACGATTTGCCGGCCTTCGGAATGGTCGCATTCTGTTTTGACTATGTTCCTCCAAAAAAATCACAGACCAAAGGAAGCAGGGCAAGAAAATCTTACCTGCGTAAGTCGGCCGCAAAGAGAACAAGAACCGAAAGTAAAAAAGGAACAGCCAAAAAGACTGGGCGAAAAAAAGTGAAAAAGTAATAAAGGACCTGTATCCCATGGGGGCAGGCATAAAAAATAAGACAAGAGCGTATGATTTAATAATCAATGATTTTGGGTGAGACGATGACACAGAATCAACTGTTAATGACGATTATTATTCTAAGCTCTTGTTTTTTTATTGGAAGTCTTATATTCCAGCAGGGGCGCTGTGTACTGACGGGGCTTTTTCGGGGAATTGCAGGAATGGTGGTGATAGGACTGGCAAATATTATTTTTGGCAGTTTTGGCATTTTTGTACCGGTGGGAATGAACCTGGTCAATTTTGCTGTCGCCGCACTTCTTGGAATTCCGGGAATCGTTGCCCTGTATGGCATTGGATTTTGGCAGATATTTCATTGACAAATATCTGCGGCAAAGAACGAGAGGTGATTAACTTCGATAAAACCTTATGTTGCATGGACAAATATATCGTATTTTCAAGTCGAAAAAAGCTGAAAGCCTTCGAAGGATTGGTAGCTTCGAAGGCTTTACAAAGCAGATATTCATGTATATAATTGACTTATCCATTCAATTCTGAATAAAAATTCCAATTATTGTATCAAAATAGTATATAGATGTCATCTCTGAACAGGGAGGAACGTATGGTTTACGGACACATGTGTATATGTGATGTTGAGCTGTTATATTTAAGACGGCTGGCAGCATATTTGAGGCGGCATCCCGGGTTTTTGTGGCGGATTAAAACCTATACGGATTTGGGAGCATGTCTTAAAGAAATGCCGGAGGTATTGCTGGTTTCAGGACAGGCTTTGACGGAATACGGAAGTAGAGAAGGAGATGAATGCCTTTTAGAAATTGTCGGGTGTCAGATTATTTTGCTGAAAGACGACAGTGGGTATGACGGGGCCTGGCCGGTGATTGATAAATATCAGTCGGCGAAAAAGCTTTATGAAGATCTGTTGGAAATATTCGGCGAGGAAGCAGTCGAAGATACGGAGGTCATTGGCATTTATGGCCCGGCCAGTGGGCCGGAGGCGGAGCGTCTGGCGGTGGAAAAGGCGAGAGAAAGATTGAAAAACGGGGAGGTGCTGCTTATATCATTGGCGGAATTTTCCACATTCCCGGTGGAAAATTCGGATCAAAATGGCTTGGGTGAATGGTTTTATTATCATATGCAGAAACAGGAGGAAAGAAAGCGAATCAGTGATTGGGTGTATTCAGAGGGCGACATGGACTATCTCAGGGGATTTCGGACAGTGTATGACCGCATGGAGGTGAAATTGGAAGCGTGGCATTATTTTTATATGGATACCTTGAGAAAAAGCAGGTACGGAACGGTCATTCTTGTGTTTGAGCGGATGCCTGAATATATGGAGCTTTTTATGTGGTGTGACCGGATTTACGTACAGTGGGGTCAGGATGGTTTTGGAGATTTTAGGAAACGGGAATTTGAAAAGATGACAGCTTATATGGGAATGAACGGGTTGATGGAGAAAATGATGGAAGAATAAGGGAGAAAGGTATGGAGTGTAAAGAAAACTATCAATTGCTGAAGAAGAAGCTTCAAAGTGAATTGTTGGAGACTTTGGAAACCGGTGGTGAATGGTCAGATGAAGAAATTATGGGACAGATTGATGAACTGATTGTTTCGGCAAGCAGAAATGTTTATTTGAGTGGTTATAAGAAACTGATGATGAAACAGGAACTGTTTAACTCGGTCCGGCGTTTGGACTTGCTGCAGGAGCTTGTGGACGATAAAGATATTACGGAAATTATGGTGAATGGAGCTGGCGATATTTTTTACGAAAAAAATGGTCATATGCGTCGATGGGACAAGGCATTTGAATCCAATGAAAAACTGGAAGATGTCATTCAGCAAATTGTGGCCGGAGTCAATCGGCAGGTTAATGAAGCTTCACCCATTGTGGATGCCCGTCTGGCGGATGGTTCCAGGGTAAATGTCGTTTTAAAACCTGTGGCCTTAAACGGGCCGATACTCACGATAAGGAAATTTCCAGAGGAGCCGATGAGTATGACACGTTTGATATGCCAGGGAGCATTGACTGAAGAGGCAGCGGCATTTTTGAAAAAAATCGTGCAGGCAAAATATAATATATTTATTTCCGGCGGTACGGGCACGGGGAAAACGACGATGCTTAATGCATTGATGGGATATGTACCGGAGGATGAACGGGTAATTACGATTGAGGATTCGGCCGAGCTCCAAATACATAATATTACCAATCTGGTAAAGCTTGAGGCCCGGAATGCCAATGCGGACGGAGAGCATCAGGTGAGCATCCGGGATCTGATCAAGAGTGCCATGAGGATGCGGCCGGACCGGATTATTGTAGGAGAGGTGAGGGGCGTTGAGAGTGTGGATATGATTCAGGCCATGTCCAGCGGTCATGATGGTTCAATTTCCACAGGTCATTCCGGGTCGCCGGAAGAGATGCTGAGCCGGCTTGAAACAATGGTGCTTATGGGAACGGATATTCCTCTGATGGCCATACGAAAGCAGATTGCATCGGCAATCGATATTATTGTCCAATTAGAAAGACTTCGGGATAAAAGCCGTCGGGTAACAGAGATTACAGAGGTTGTCGGATACGAAGACGGGGAGATACGTTTAAATCCATTATTCATTTTTAAAGAGGTGGCGGAAGACAAGGTTGAAAATGTGATTCGGGAAGAGGGCTGTTATGAGAAAATTGAAGATGAAGTTTCCGGACGGCTTATATATTCAGGAAACAGGCTGATACACAGGAAAAAGCTTGAAGCGGCAGCGCTCCAACTGGAGGGCGGACTGTGAAGCTTACAAATGAAGGGGGATATTGTCTGACGTGTCGGGAGCACCTTCAAATGGGACTTCTATGGATAGCGCTCTGCACAGCGGTGGGGTGGTTGTTCTACGATACAATTCTTTATTCTGTGGCCGGGTGGCCGGGATATCTGTTGTTTTTTCCAAAGGTTTCTGCATTGAAAGTGAATAAGTATCAAAAACAGATGCGTCTTGAATTTAAGGATGTGATGATATCCATCTATAGTTCACTCTCGGCGGGAGCAACGGTAGAACAAAGTTTGAGAAGGGCATGGGAGGATATGGAACGAATTCTTAAACCGGAATCCAGAATGCTTTTAGAGCTGGAATTTGTGTGTCGAAAAATGGAACACAACATTCCCACAGCCCAATGTCTTGAAGAGATGGCGGAACGCTGCCGGGATACGGAGATTGAAAATTTTACGCAAATATTGGTTCTTGGAAAAAGGCAGGGCGGCAAGCTGGCCATGCTTGTGCGTGACAGCGTGGAAAAAATCCAGCAGCGTATTGAAACAACTTATGAAATCGAGGGGCTGATCGGGGCGAAGCGCAATGAATTCCTTTTTATGTGTATGATTCCTGCCGGTATTATTGTATACATGCGTTTGTTTTCGCCGGAATTTATGTCCGTACTGTATGGCAATCCGGTTGGAGCCGCATTGATGACCCTATGTCTTTTTGTATACATCGGTGCATTTTGCATGGGACTGAAAATATTACAGTTGAATAAGGAGTGAGGAGAATGGATAAGCGGAAAAAATGGCTGCTGGCTGGTTGTATTGTTGTTACTGGTGTGACAGCGGTACTCTGGCTGAAGGGATATTTTGAAGTCAAAGAACCGATTCGTGTGCTTGAAAGAAATCCGCCGGGTATGGGTGATAAAGAAATCCAAATGGAGTTTCAGACGGATCAGGGGAGCTTCCCTGTGAATCTGAAACTGGCCGAGCGAAGCTACCGGGAAGATGAAATGGAAACGATTTTTGATCAGGGATGCGTATGGCTGGATAGTGTCTGGCTGGGTGAAAACACCTCATCCCAGACGGTTATCTATAATCTGTATTTTCCGACGGAAGTGGAGACACTTGGTCTGGCTGTGCGGTGGGAAACGGAAAGCTATCGGTGGGTTCAGAACGATGGGACGATTACAGACGAAGCCAGGGAGATGGCGCCTCTGGACACGACAGTCCGCGCTGTTTTAAGTTACGGCGATAAAGAACAAATCGTAGATTACCCTATTCGAATCATTCCTCCGGAAAAAGATGAAGAAACGGTTTTAAAAGAATCCGTGGCGAAAGCGCTGGAAAGGCTTCAGTCCGATCAAAAGACGGAAGCCGAGTTCGTACTGCCGGAAAATATTGGTGAGACAGCGCTCACATGGTATGGCAAAGATATTCCCATATGGCCAAAGGTTTTTGTTTTTGGAAATCTTTGTCTGATTCTGCTGTATTTTTGTCAGGAGGAAAGACGGATGCAGTATTTTAAAAACAGAGAAGACGGGCTGCGTCAGGATTATCCCGAAATTGTATATCGTCTTGTGCTTCTGATCGGCTCAGGAATGACAGTGCGGGCAGCCTGGGAAAAAATCAGCTCGGATTATCAGAACTGGCGGGAACGCACCGGCAAAAACCGATGGGGATATGAGGAGATGGAAACAGCTGTACGGGAGATGAATTATGGTATTCCGGAACTGAAAGCCTATGAAAACTTTGGAAAGCGTTGCGGGACACAGGGGTATATCCGACTAGCTTCCCTGTTGGTCCAGCAGGTAAGACGGGGAGCCAGAGGAATGAATCAACTCCTTGTCCAGGAAGTCGGTGAGGCAGAGGTGCTCCGTCGGGAAAATGCCCGGAAATCAGCGGAGGAAGCAGGAACGCGGCTGATTTTGCCGATGGTTTTACTTATGACAGTGGTTTTTGCTATATTGATGATTCCTGCATTTTTATCAATGAACTTATAGGAGGTACAATATGAAATTATGGAAGGATTTTTTGAATGATGAAGCCGGTATCGGTGTTGTGGAAATGATTTTAATATTGGTCGTATTGATTGGTCTCGTATTGATTTTCAAATCCCAGTTGACAGCGCTGGTCAATGATATTTTCAGCCGGATAACAAGTCAGAGCGCCGGAATATGACAGGTTGTAAGCGTATTGTCAGAAAAGCGGAGGGACAGGTCACGGTATTTATGACACTGTTGTTTTTGGTTGTTGTAAGTTTACTGATGGCCCAGTACCGTTCGGCGCTATTTTATACATGTCAGGCAGATGCGGAACGGGCAGCCTGTTTAAGTGTGGAAAGTTTTCTGGCCGGATATCATCGGCCACTCAGAGATTATTATCAGATACTGGCTGTGGATGGTGGTTTCGGACAAAGTGCATTTCAGGAGGAATGGCTGGAAGAACAGCTTTGCAGTGTTTTTGAAGAAAACATGAAAAGTTCTTATGGAGGAACCGGGACAGGTGCGGCGATCCTGGAAGAACCGATTTTCACGTTTTTAATCGACGGGGACTGGGATTTCTTTTTGAGAGAAATTACTTTGAATCGCGCGGAAACGGCGGTTTCGTCCGGCATCGAATACATTATGGAGCAGTGGAAGATAAAAAATGACGAGGCTTCTGCGAGCCTGAACCAAAAACGGGAGAATGCGGCTCAGGCCCCAAAAGAACCGACGGAATCCGGACAGCAGAACGTGGAAAACAGTGACAGAGAGCCGGTAACGGATCCAAGAGATTTTGTTGCTGAAATCTGGAATCAGGGCATTCTGGCCGCCGCCTGTCCGGAGAATTTTGCCCTGTCCGGGAAGAGGTGCCCAATGACAGATGTCTCTTTTCCAGAAGCAGGGCAAAAAATTCATGAGCACATTGATTTTAAGGACGATGCCAATATTCAGAGATTGTTAGAAAAGTGGGATGGTATCCTGGCACCGGAGACAGGGCTTCGTGGAATAGTGGAAGACGGAGCGGTTCAGTTGTATATCATGGAGGTTTTTGATCATGCAGCGACTGCAGAGAGCCGGATAAAACATGGGCGGGTACTGGCCTATGAGGTGGAATATATTCTGGCAGGTAATGACAGTGACAGTGAGAATTTAAAGACTGTATTGTGGAAGCTATTAGCATTTCGAAGTGTAATGAATCTCTCTCATATCCTTTTGTCCGGGGAGAAAGGGCTGGCGGTCCAACAGACAGCAATGGCACTATCGACAGCATTGTTGCTCCCACAGTTTACAGAGGTTGTTGCATTTCTTCTGAAAGCTGTCTGGGCCTTTGCAGAATCTCTGGCAGATTGCCGAACTCTTTTAAAAGGCGGAAAGATTCCACTGATGAAAGACGAGACGACATGGTATCTGTCCTGGGAACAGATGCTCCGGCTCAACGGGCACGCACTGGATGGAAACAATGGTGGGGAGGGTATAGACTATCAGGGATATCTACAGATGTTTTTGATGCTTATGAATCGGGATGTAAAGTATCGGAGAATGACCCATCTCATGGAGAAAAACATCCGTCTGTTGCCCCAATATCCGCAGTTCCGAATGGCTCAATGTATTTATGGAGTACAGGCCACATTTTATTGTGAAATTGGTCATGGGATGGGATATAAGGCACAGGCTGCGTTGTCTTACTGAAAGAAGGGGGTGAGGGTGGAATGTCTTTTTGGACACGTTTACAAAAAACTATAAACGAAAAGGCGATACCTGCTTTGCAAAAAATGGATGTCAATAAAAACCATATAAAAAACACATACACACTCCGTGTTCAAAAGGCATTCTGTCGTCACCCTCTTCCGGGAAGTATGACAGTGGAAGCGGCATTGGTATTTCCAATCGTGTTTTTTGTGTGGATGGCCTTTGTGTCGCTGACATCGGCCGTAAAGGTTCATGAAGTCCTTCAGCAGTGTCTGACAGAGACTGCTTTCGAACTGGCTGTGGAAGCAGGAGAAAATGAAGAGATTGTCCGCGACAGTGGAATATTGAGAGCCTGGCTGGATATTAAATCACTGGACTTTTTGGAAACCGGAGGTGTTTGTTCCGTGTCAGGGTATGATTTTTCAAATTCCAGAATACTGGAAGGCAATGAATGGCTGGAGTTTCATGTAAAGTATCGCGTGGAGATTCTGGAAGGGATTATTCCGATTCCGGGAATCCCTATGAAAAATTCTGTTTTTATCCGGGCCTGGACCGGTTATTCTCAGGATACAGATTTTTCGGGGATGGAAGAGATTCATGAAAATGTCTATGTGACCGAATATGGGCGTGTGTATCATGAAGACCGGATGTGCAGTCATATCCAGTTGAAAATCTATATGGTTGGAGCGGATGAGGCAAAAAAGTATCCGCCATGTGAAAGGTGTGTCCGGAGCGGATCGGACACAGGTACTACATATTATGTGACAGAGTCGGGAGAGTGTTATCATTGCCGTCTGGGCTGCAGCGGACTGAAACGCAATGTTCAGAGGATGACAATGGAAGAGGCTGTTATGGGCGGATGCACGCCGTGCAGTCGTTGCAGTGGGGGAGGTGAATAGAAATGGACGCAAAGCATATATGCAGTATGTTATTGGTGTCTTATCCCATTTACAGAGACATAAAAACACAACAAATCCAGCTTTTTCCGGGAGTGTGTCTGATTCTCGTCGGTATGATTGCCAGAGTGGTATCGGGGGATATGTTGGATGCTGCCTGGTTGATCGGGGGACTTCCAGGAGTAGTCTGTTTCCTGGCAGGAAAGTTGTTTGGTGATTGTATAGGCGCAGGTGATAGTTTTTTGATCGGCGGTATTGGGCTGTTGGAGGGCATAAATTTTTGCGGCCGGATGCTGGCCGTTACCGCAACTCTGATTTTTATTTTTTCGGTCGGAATGATGATATTCGGGAAGCTCCACAAAAAGTCCAAAGTGGCTTGCGTGCCGTTTTTAGCTATTGGTTATGTGGGAGCGTGGTTGTTATGAAATGGAAAGGACGTGGAAGATATACCGTGGAAGGAACATTAATTATCAGTATTATATGTCTGGTCACAGGATTGGTCATATTGTTTGGATTTTATGGGCACGATCGGGCTGTTATACAGAGTACGGCAGATAAACTGTCCAGATATGGAAGCCTTTGGGCCGGACGATATCTTCATCCGGAAATTCGGGAGGTGGATTATGAGTTGATGAAGCAGGGAGGAACAGTCGATTTTGGCGTTATTGAAGATATGGGATGCCGTATGCTTCAGGGACGGCTTTTTTGCGGAGAGCTGCGCAACATTCGGGCATCACAGAGTCTTTCGGGAAGGGAGGTGCAAGTGGAAATACAGACCGACTTTCAGATTGGAAAATATGACATCCCATGCAAAGTGAAAGCCTCATCTGTGGTCTTTCGGAGCAGAGATTTACCTCGAATAAATGAAAAAAATCAGGAGGATGAAACCGATGAATCGTGAACATTGTCGGAGTAGAGATTTAAAAAATACATATCTATGGGTAAATCGTGAGGGGCATTATGGAGAAAGATATGAGGAAATATTGCTGCGCAGGCAGTCCATTCCCGGATTGCTCTGCTTTTACGAAATTGAGGAAAATGACGAGAAGGGACTTATGTATATATTGAATCATCAGTCATCCTATCTGGAATCACTGGCTGGTGGTCGGATGGACTGCGAACATATTGCCTGTTTTATACAATCACTTGTACGGCTGATGGGAATCGTGGACGAGTATCTTCTGGACCCGTCGAATCTGGTTGTGGAGATGGACTATATTTTTGGCGCCGGCAGTGAGTGGGCCTATGTTTATATACCGGGATATGGAGAGAATTTTTGGCGACAAATGGAAAAATTATCGGAGGAGTGGCTTAACTATGTGGATTATTCTAATGAAAAAGCTGTTTTATGGGCGTATACATTTTATCAGAAAGTCCATGGCGAGAATTGTTCGGCGGAGGAGCTTATGGATATCCTGGATATGGATTGTACGCCGTCGGAACCAGATGCTGCGGTGGTTCAGGAAGAAATCGGAACATGGGCGGCGGAGCCGGTCGGAGAAAATGTCAGATGGAAATGGATATATCATCTGGTAGAAAAGATAAAAATGATGATGTTTGGAAACAAGGAAAGAAATTCGGATATATGCGATGGATTTTATGATCATACAGGCGTCGGAGCGGATACCTGCCCCATGCTTGAAGGTGTTTCGGAGGCATTGAACCCGGTATCAGAAATAAAAAAAACATTTGTACTAATTCCGACGGCAGAAACAGAAATGCCAGTGATCCGAGTGGATAACTTCCCATTTTTATTGGGGAGGAATGCAGATGAGACAGATGCTTGTCTGGATTGCACGAAAATCAGCCGGATTCATGCCCGGCTCGAAGGCCACATCCGGGAAGTAAGAGTCGTTGATATGAGTTCGGCAAATGGAACCTACCGAAACGATGAACGCCTGACGCCGGGAAAGGCCTACACATTAAATACAGGAGATATATTAAAACTGGCAGACTTGGAATTCATCTGCCAGTGGTGTTAAAAGTTTTCGAATAATTTCATTAAACGAAGCAGCGTGATATCTCGGGACACATAAGGTGCATATGTCATGGCCTCCCGGATGATATTGTCCTGGATACCAAGTTCCTCGATATGGATTTTACAGCCCATTTTCTGAAAGCAGGTTTCAAGGTAAACTGCTGATGGAAGTTCTCCAAGAATATCGAGAATCTCTTTGCGGTGCTGAAGGACTTGTTCGCTGGTGATGTTTGCCATAGGATCGGGAGTGTTCAGCGAGGCGACAGATGCACAGACTTCTTCGTCCTGGAAGCCTTTTTGAATTTCTCTTGCAGCTGAGGGAAAATGTTTGACCGGAATAAGCTGCCGTTTTTCCAGAGCTGTCCGGAAAGATTCATAGGCTTTAAGACAGAGCAATGTACCCACACCGACTTTTTCTCCGTGGACGGCGTTCAACTTTGGCTGTTTTACAGAGATGTCCAGATAGCGGGACAGATGGTGTTCAGCTCCCATCAGCGGTCTTGCAGCCTCATAAAAACCAATTTCCATATCAGGCAAAATCAGAGCATACAGTAATTGTTCGCAGCTGGAAGGATCGCCGGCAGCCAGATTGTCAATCTGTTCAATCACCTGTTGCATAAGCATAACTTCGGTATGATAGAGTTCATGATTAAAGCCGGAGCCAGTTACGACGGCAGAAATCTGTGCATCTGCCAGGGCGATGTAATTACCCATCAGATCACTGAAACCAGCGGCGGTCAATCGCTGCGGCACTGCCGCAAAAATATCTGTGTCTGCAAACAGATAGGTTGGGGCAGAGGCAATGACATTACCTTTGACTCCTTTGCGGACAACCGCAGATATACATGTAGTATATCCTTCTCCGCTGGCCGCTGTCGGTACGGAGATAAATGGCAGATGGTACTGCCAGCTGAGGTAACGTGTAATATCATGAATGGTCACGCTGCCAAGAGCAATCATACAGTCCGCTGTTGCCGGAATCTTATTTTGAGCGAGAGAAACACTGCGTTCATCAGCAGCCAGATCCTCCGGGTCCAGACAGATCAAGTCATAGTTGTCCATATTTTCCAGAAGCAGATCTCCGGCAAAATAGGTATTTTGGTCGCAAATGATAACAGGCTCCTGCCAGCCTTCTTTTTGCATAATGCCCTTTATTTTGGAAATAGCACCGGGTTCAATCCACATGCCCCGGATAAAGGGGTGATTCTCAGAATCCTTGCCGCACAGGCTGCTGATTTCTCCAAGATTAATTTTCATGAGTGAAGTCTCTCCCTGCCTATTTGTTTAAAAAGATTTTAATCTGTTGAGCAATAGCATCTCTTTCAGCTGCTTCCGATGTGCCTGGAACCCAGTTAATATGCTGGCCGTCATCATTATAGCGCGGAATAATGTGCATATGGAAATGAAAAACGGTCTGACCGGCAATTTCACCATTATTCTGAACGATGTTAAGTCCGTCACAGTTCAACGCTTCCTTCATAGCTTTGGCAATACGTGAAGCAAGAACAAAGACTTTTTCAGCGGTTACTTCGTCCATTTCAAAAATGTTGGCCATATGCTTTTTTGGAAGAATGAGGGCGTGTCCCTTTGTAGCCGGTGATAAATCCAGTATGACCCGGAACATCTCATCTTCATAAACGGTTGAGGAAGGAATTTCCCCGTTGGCTATTTTACAAAAAATGCAATCATTATTCATTATTCAGAATCCTCCAATCTTAACAGTATAAACTATCGGGATACTTTAATAATAGTTCACCTTATCAAAAATGTCTATTCCGAATTGAAAATAAATTTAAATGCCTGTGCCGCATCATGTCGGGAAATGTCAGCCAATTATATTTGATTCCACGCATAAATTATGGTAAATTGGAAAAAAAATCAGAAAGGAAGACCTTTATGCACGAACAGCCGGTGCTTTCCCTGTCGACGATTTCTCATGAGCTCAGGAATCCGCTGACTTTAATTCACAGCACACTTCAACTCATTGGAAATCATTACCCGGAGGTAACCAATGATCCTCTGTGGCCCCAATTACTTTTGGATATTAATTATATGTCCCAGTTACTTTCTGAATTGTCTTCATTAAATTCAAGCCAAACTCTTCACTATTCTCAAATCGATATTCGACAATTTCTGACAAATATTGTGTCATCATTTTATTCCACAACCCAGTCGCAGACAAAAGAATTATCATTGAATTTTGAAACAGATGAAAAATTTATTATGGGAGATTCTCTGAAAATCCGGGAGGTTTTTATCAATCTGATAAAAAATGCACTGGAAGCAACTCAGAGTGGGGATCAGATTGTTATTGATGTGAAATCGCGCTGGAATCGGCTGGTAGTCACGGTCAGTGATTCGGGAAGTGGTATGGATGGCTGTCGTTTATCAACAATTTTTGAACCTTTTGTAACATATAAATCAGATGGCACCGGCCTTGGACTGACAATTGTTAAAAATATTATGAACGCTCACGGAGGTGCCGTACAGGTATACTCAAAACCGGGAATCGGAACCAAATTTATTCTGATTTTCCCATTGACACCAGCGGAAAAAGCAGCAGATATGTAATTGGCCGCCGGAAAAATTAAAGGGCGCCCTTTCTCTTACATAAAAGTGTATGGAAAAAGGACGCCGAATTTTTTACCCATTCGGGATGTACGCTCCGTCAGGCTGGGTGCGATAAGGATTAATGAATGTTTTTATTTTTTTCGTTTTTTTCGACTTTTGACGGCTTCGTCACACAAATTTACAATAATGTCAATCGCGTTGGATGCCGTATTTGATCTCATAGCCTGGATATATGTCTCACGGTTTTCAAAAACTTCGTTGACCGCCTTGGACAGAGATTCATCCGTTACCATTTCTTCCGGAAGCAGATAGCTGAAGCCTTGTTTTTCAAAAGAGGCGGCGTTTAGAATCTGGTCACCGCGGCTGGCACCTGCTGGCAGAGGAATTAAAATATTTGGCTTATTCAGAGCCAGAAATTCGCAGATGGCATTGGAACCGGCACGGGAAATGACCAGGTCAGCAGCTGCAAGTAAATCGCTCAACTCATCCTTGACATAGTCGAATTGAATATATCCCGGACAGTTTTTGATGGCTGCATCCACCTTTCCTTTTCCACAGACATGGATAATCTGGTAAGAAGGCAGAAGAACGGGAAGGGCTTTGCGAACAGCTTCGTTGATAGCAGCGGCGCCAAGACTTCCGCCGATGACCAGAATTACTGGTTTTTCATCATTAAATCCGCAGAGCTGAAGGCCTTTGAAACGATTTCCGGTCAGGAGCTCCTGACGGATCGGTGAGCCGGAAAGAACGGCTTTGCCCTCGGGCAGATTGTCTGCAGTCTCCGGAAAATTGTGGCAGATTTTATATGCGGAAGGAATGGCCAGTTTGTTTGCCAGTCCGGGGGTCATATCCGATTCATGGATAATGGCTGGGATTTTGCAGCTTTTTGCGGCCAAAACTACAGGAACGCTCACAAAGCCACCCTTTGAGAAGATCACATCCGGTTTCAGCTTTTTTAAAATCTTCCGGGCTTCAAAATAGCCTTTGACAACTTTAAATGGGTCCGTAAAATTTTTGACATCAAAGTATCGACGGAGTTTTCCGGAGGAAATTCCATAATACGGAACGTTTAATTCCTCGATCAGCCGTCGTTCGATTCCGTCGTAGGAACCAATGTAGGAAATCTGATAACCGTCTTTTTTCAGTGCGGGCATCAGAGCAATATTCGGTGTAACGTGTCCGGCTGTACCTCCGCCGGTCAGGACGATTTTCTTCATCTTTTCAGACCTCCTGAGCAGAAGCGGAGTTTTTATACTCCTGCAATGCTTTGGCCAACTGGTCCGGACAGGATGTGCCACGGCCGTTGCAGTCAATACCGGAAAGAAGCTGGATAACATCATCTACCGGACGTCCGACAACGAGAGCTGCAACGCCTTTCGTATTTCCATCACACCCACCGATGAACTGACAATTAGTAATAATGCCGTTTTCTACTTCAAAGTCCACAGCTCTGGAACATGTATGTTTATTTAAGTGCCGCATGTAAATCACTCCTATTCTTAAATTTATTTCCACCCTATTATAGCAGAAGCGATATATATAGGCCAGTGAAATTTTGAAGTTCTTTTGAGGTGGAACGATAAAATTTAGAACTTCTCGCAGGAATGGGTTTGTGTTATTATAGTAAAAGCAAGTTAGAATCAGGAGATGATCAAATATGAAAAAAATAGGAATTATCGGGGCCATGGAAGAGGAAGTGGCCGTTTTAAAAGAAATGATGGAGATTCAGGAAGTACGGACCATTGCGGGGATGGAATTTTGCCGTGGCATCTGCGAGAACCAGTCCGTGATCGTTGTCCGCAGCGGTATTGGAAAGGTTAACGCGGCCATCTGTACCCAGATTCTCTGTGATATTTTCCAGTCGGAAATGATTATTAATACTGGCGTGGCCGGAAGCCTGAAAAATGCCATTAATATTGGTGACATTGTGCTTTCGGTGGACACGCTCCAGCATGATATGGACGCAACGGGATTTGGCTATGAACCCGGAGTGATTCCACGGATGGAGACATCGGTATTTAAAGCGGACGAGGCGTTGGTGGATCTGGCGGAAAAAATCTGCCGGGAGGTCAATCCGGATATTCAGGTTTTCCGGGGACGGGTTGTCAGCGGCGATCAATTTATTTCGGACCATGATGTAAAGGAACGGCTGATTCAGATGTTTGGAGGTTACTGTACAGAGATGGAGGGGGCGGCGATTGCTCAGGCAGCATGGTTGAATCAGGTTCCTTTTATTATTATCCGGGCAATTTCTGATAAGGCCGATGGCAGTGCGGAAATGGATTACAGTGAATTTGAGATGAGAGCAATTGAGCATACGGTGCATCTGGTGACAGGAATATTGAGAAATATGTAAAATATGCCCGACCAATTTGAATAGATTTTGTCTTTTCATTGATATTATAATGGAACTATCTTAATCAATGAAAGGAGTTCACAAAAATGAGAAACTGGTTTTTGGGACAGGGTATTCCAATGTATGCGGAAGCCATACTGCTGGCGGCCGGATTATTTACCTTATGGATGACAGGAAGAATTTACAAAAGACTGATACGCGAAGCTGATTTGATGGGAACCTCCAATCAGCGATTGATTAAATACATTAAACTGAAAGTGACGAGCTATTACAAAATCGGTATGCGTCCGGAGGATACACAGGCACTGATCGGGCGCTACATAAAAAAATTCCGCATAGGCCCTTTTTCACTTCAGAGCTGGAGCCGGCTGCCTTATCTGATAATGACGGCGATGCTTGCTGTCGGCGGCGGTAATCTGATGTATCGGTGGACACGGGGAGAAGAACTCTATCGAATATCCATCATTTTCGGAGTATCCGTTATGGGAACGGTCATTCTGGGCGGACTTTTCATATTTATGGATTTCAGGGCGAAAGAGACCCTGCTGACAAACAGCATTTCTGATTATGTGGACAACTATCTCAGCAATAAGCTGGCTCAGGATTATAAAGATCAGGCCGGGCAGGTGGCGCCAGAGCAGTATAAGCGGGCGCTGCAGGAGATCGCAGCTACGGGGACTGGCCGGCGCAAAGAGAGAAACAGCCAGTATTATTATGACGGATTTAACGAAGAAAGTGATTTAAACCGGAAAAATGATGCGGTAGATGCGAAGATCGTGGAAGATGTCCTGAAAGAATTTTTGTGTTGAAAAATTGTTAAATTATTGATAAAATGTGGTCATTTTGGTATTATAATAGATAAGAATATTTAAATACTAATGGAGGTAAACGAAATGGCAAAAGGGGTTACATTTGATTATTCGAAAACATCACCATTTATTCGTGCGGATGAAGTTGAATTGATGAAAAAACTGGTTGGGGATGCCAAGGAAGTTCTCGTTAGCAAAACGGGAGCAGGCAATGATTTCCTGGGCTGGATTGACCTCCCTGTAGATTATGACAAGGAAGAATTTGCAAGGATTAAAAAAGCTGCAGCCAGGATTCAGAGTGATTCGGAAGTATTGCTTGTGATTGGCATTGGGGGATCCTACCTGGGAGCAAGAGCAGCGATTGAATTTTTACAGCATAATTTTTACAATATATTGCCAAAAGAACAGCGTAAGACTCCGGAGATTTATTTTGTTGGGAACAACCTGAGCAGTTCATATATCAGTAATCTGATTGATGTGATCGGAGACAGAGATTTCTCGATCAATATGATTTCAAAATCTGGAACAACGACTGAACCAGCAGTAGCTTTTCGGGTTTTCAAGAAACTGATCGAAAGGAAATACGGCAAGGAAGAAGCTGCCAAACGTATTTACTGTACGACGGACAAGGCCAGGGGAGCTTTAAAGAATCTGGCCACAGAGGAAGGCTATGAGACCTTTGTTGTGCCGGATGATGTGGGCGGACGTTTTTCCGTGCTGACAGCTGTAGGACTTCTGCCAATCGCAGTCAGCGGCGCGGACATTGACCAGTTGATGGCCGGTGCGGCCAGCGCGAGAAAGCGTTGTCTTGAAAATGAATTTGAAGAAAATGATTCTTTACAGTATGCGGCTATTCGTAATATCCTCCTTCGTAAAGGAAAATCTATAGAGATTACCTGTAGTTACGAACCATCGCTTTTATATATCGGCGAGTGGTGGAAACAGCTTTACGGAGAAAGCGAAGGTAAAGATCAAAGGGGTATTTTCCCGGCTTCTGTTACACTGACAGCAGATTTGCATTCCATGGGACAGTTTATTCAGGATGGTTCCCGTATTATGTTTGAAACTGTTCTGGAAGTGGAAACTCCGAAACATGAGATTTTGATTGAAGAAGAGCCGGTAGACCTGGACGGCCTGAACTATCTGGCCGGAAAGAATGTGGATTTCATCAATAAGAGTGCAATGAACGGTACGGCACTTGCACATACGGACGGCAATGTCCCGAACCTGATGGTGCATATTCCGGAACAGAATGAATTCTATCTCGGCGAATTGTTCTATTTTTATGAATTCGCCTGCGGTATCAGCGGATATGTTCTCGGTGTGAATCCGTTTAATCAGCCGGGCGTTGAAAGCTATAAGAAAAATATGTTTGCGCTTCTTGGAAAACCAGGATATGAGGATTTGACAGAAGCGTTGTTGAAACGTCTGTAAGTATGATCGACAAGCTCTGTCCGGAAATCCGGGCAGAGCTTTTGTTTTGAAAAAAATACGATGGATTCGGTGTATATATGCTAAAATACGCTTAGGTTGATTAAAAGGAGAAGTATGACTATGGAAGAAAAGAGACAAAAGGAAGTCTATGTCATCGGACATAAGAATCCGGACACAGATTCGGTGTGTTCGGCGATTGCCTATGCCTCACTCAAAAATGAAATTCTCGTCAGAATGCATCAGGGAGAGTCTGTGGAGCAGTATCAGGATTTTCTCGTTGAAGGTGAGGAGAGGGCAAATGCGGTCTATGTACCGGCCAGAGCCGGACAGATCAACACGGAAACGAATTATGTCCTGAGAAAGTTTCAGCAGAAAGTACCGGTGTATATGAGTGCTATCCGGACTCAGGTGGCGGATATCAATATCCGGCGTATTCCGGGAATTGCTGCGGACTATTCGTTGAAGAAAGCCTGGGAAATCATGCGTCAGTCAGAGACCTCTACACTGGCGGTGGTCGATGATGACAGAAAACTTCAGGGACTGATCACGATATCTGATATTGCGGGTGCCTATATGTCTGTGTTGGATAATCAGATTTTATCGGAAGCATGTACACCGATTGCAAATATCCTTGAGACATTAAAGGGAGAACTGGTTGTGGGGGATGCCGAAAAACGTCTGATGAAGGGCAAGCTGGTGGTTTCGACAGCCACATTGAGTGTGATCGATGAATTTATAAAAGAAGATGACCTGGTCATTCTTGGAAACCGGTATGAAGCTCAACTGAGCGCCATTGAAAATCGAGCGTCCTGTATCATTATCTGCGATGGGGCCAAGGCTTCACGGACGATCTGTAAGCTGGCGGAGGAAAACGGCTGTGCAGTTATCTGTACGCCGGCGGATACATATACCGTGACCCGTTCTATCAATCAGAGTATTCCTGTCAGCTATTTCATGATTAAAGAGGGGATTATTTCTTTCAAAGAAAGTGATTATGTTGCGGATATTAAACCAATTATGCTGAATAAGCGGCATCGGGATTTCCTTATCGTAGATGACGAGGGACGTTATACAGGAATGATCTCACGGCGTACACTGATCGATATGAACACAAAAAAAGTTATTCTTGTGGACCATAACGAGGTGGATCAGGCGGCCGATGGTGTGGATGAGGCAGAAGTTATGGAGATTATCGACCATCATAAACTCGGTACGGTAGAAACCATCCGTCCAGTCAAGGTGCGTAATGAACCGGTAGGATGTACGGCCACGATCGTCTATGAAATGTACATGGAAAATCAGATCCCGGTTTCAAAAGAAATTGCCGGAATTTTGTGTGCGGCAATTCTTTCGGATACACTAATGTTCCGTTCGCCGACTTGTACGGAGATGGACAAAATGGTGGCTGAACATCTGGCGGAAATTGCAGAAATTGATATCGAAAAGTTTGCCATGAAGATGTTCGAGGAAGGCAGCCAGCTCAGAAAGAAGGCAGATTCGGAGATTTTCTATCAGGATTACAAGAAATTTGTTGCCAGTGACACACCTTATGGTGTCGGGCAGATTACGTCTATGAATCATGAGGAACTCTTAAGTGTTCAGGATCGACTGCTGGCTTACATGGAGTCAGCCATGAATGAAACCGGAATTCCGATGATTTTCTTTATGCTGACAGATATATTGAAAGAGTCGACACGGCTTCTTTTTGTGGGAAATGATGCCAAAATGCTTGTTGAAAACAGTTTCCACAAGGAGGCAGAGGCGAACTATATTGATCTGGAAGGCATGGTATCCAGAAAGAAACAGTTAATACCAAAGTTGACCGCGGTATTGCAGCAGTAGCAGGAGGGTGCAGAAATGAAAAAGGAAAAAATTTACGTCATTGGACATAAACATCCGGACACAGATTCTATTTGCTCCGCTATTGCCTATGCTTATCTGCGGAAAAATGTGACCGGAATGAATTATGTACCGGCCCGGGCCGGAGAGATTAATTCGGAGACTGCTTTTGTGTTGGAAAGATTTCAGGCAGAGGTTCCGATTTATATGCAGGATGTGCGCACCCAGGTGAAGGATGTGCAGATTTCGCCGTCTTACAGTGGACGGCCGGATATGTCCATCCGTGAAGCCTGGCAGCGGCTTCAGGAAGAAAAGGTATCCACATTGACGATTGTGGATGATGATAAAAAACTTCTGGGTTTGATTACTAAAGGTGATATTGCAAAAACCTATATGGGTGTTTATGATAGCCGGGTGCTCTCAGAAAACCGGACACCTTATAAGAACATTCTGGAAACGCTGGATGGGGAGATGCTTGTCGGAGACCCGGAAGGCATCGTGGAAAAGGGCAAGATATTGATCGCGGCGGCCAATCCGGATTTGATGGAAGAATATATTGAGGACGGAGACATGGTCATGCTGGGAGACCGTTATGAGTCACAGCTCTGTGCCATTGAGATGAATGCGGGATGCCTCATCATCAGCATGAATACCCAGCCAAACGATACGATTTTGAAACTGGCGGAGGAACGTCATTGCACGATCATTCGAACACCTTATGATACCTTTATCGCGGCCCGTTTGATCAACCAGAGTATGGCTATCAGCCATTTTATGGTGAAGGATATGAAGACCTTCAAAAAGGATGATTTTATTGACGATGTAAAGGAAGTTATGGCTAAGAACCGTCATCGTGCATTTCCGATCGTGACAAATCAGGGAAAGGTTGTTGGCATGTTTACTCGTCACAATCTCATTGATCTGGACAAAAAGAAAGTAGCACTGGTCGATCACAATGAAGCCGGGCAGGCTGTGGACGGTATATTTGACTGCGAGATTATGGAAATTGTAGATCATCATAAGCTTGGATATGTTCAGAGTATGAAACCGGTATTTTTCCGGTGTCAGCCGGTGGGATGCACATCGACGATCATTTATTTGATGTATCGGGAGAATAAAGTAGACATTCCGGCGAATATCGCAGGGCTCATGTGTTCTGCCATAATTTCCGATACGCTGTTATACCGTTCTCCGACCTGCACACCTCTGGATCGTATGGCTGCGGAAACTCTGGCCAAAATTGCCGGTATTGATGTGGAAGAATACGGCATGCAGATGTTTGAGGCCGGAAGCGACTTAAAGAGCAAATCCGATGCGGATATCTTCTATCAGGATTTCAAGAAATTTTCAGCAGGTGATACCCAGTTTGGCGTGGGACAGATAACATCTCTCGACGCCCGGGAATTAAAGAAAATTCATGCCCGTCTGTCTAACATGCTTCCAAAGGCGAAGGCAGAACACGGACTGGATATGATTTTCTTTATGCTCACCAATATTCTTGACGAGTCTACGCTAGTACTCTGTTCGGATGAAGCGGCACTCTCGGTGGCTTCCAGATGCTTTGGCGTTTCAGTGACAAAGGATGGAGACAGTGTGTTTGTTGACAATATGGTTTCGAGAAAGAAACAGTTTATTCCAAAAATGGTTGGAACATTACAGGAGTAGGTACTATGGCAAAACAGAAGTGGAAACCGGGGAATATGGTTTATCCTCTGCCGGCGGTGCTCGTCAGTTGTGGGGACAAAAAAGGGAATATCAATGTGATGACAGCGGCGTGGACAGGAACAGTCTGTTCCGATCCGCCCATGGTCTATGTATCTGTTCGCAAGGAGCGTCATTCCCACCATATGATTCAGGAAACAAGAGAATATGTAATTAATCTGACGACGGAAAAGCTGGCGTGGGCCGCCGACTTCTGCGGTGTGCGTTCCGGTCGGGATTTGGATAAATTCAAGGAAATGAAACTGACGCCGGTACAGGGAGAACTTCAATATGCGCCAATGATCGAAGAAAGCCCCGTATCCATTGAATGCCGGGTCACCAATGTGATGGAATTGGGCAGTCATGACATGTTCATGGCGGAAGTGACGGCGGTTTATGTAGATGAACAGTATATGGATGAAAAGGGGACGTTTCATCTGGAGAAAGCGGCTCCGATGGTGTATTCTCATGGGCAGTATTATGGGCTGGGACGGCATCTGGGCGGATTTGGATATGCTGTTCGTAAAAAGCCGGCGAAAAAGGGGAAAAAATAAATTAAAGGAGATGATGCAGAGTAGATGCTTGTCTATTCGGTGCCATCTCCTTTTTTTGCGTTATTATTTATTTTTCAGAAAACTTCCGCGGACAATTGCATCCCTACCGTATTTTTTACGAATATCATCCAGGGCTTTGTCGAGCTTTTGGAGTTTGGCGTTTTCTGACGTGTCAAAAAGATTCATCTGAACAGCGTCGGCGTCGGAAAGCTTGGAGGTTCGTATACCCAACAGCCGGATTGGCTGTCCGCTCCAGGCTTCATCAAACAGCCGACAGGTGTATTGATAAAGTGTATTTGCATTCTGACTTGGAGACAAAAGCTGCATCTGATGAGAAATCGTCGAAAAATCACTGTATTTGATTTCCACATTGATCATACCGGCACACTGTCGGGCATCCCGGAGACGTCGGGAAACGGATTCGGAAAGGGACAGGAGTACTTTTCTGGCAGCGGCGGTCTCAATGACGTCGGAAGACAGAGTGGTGGAATTCCCGATACCTTTGGCGATATGGCGTCGTGTGTCGATGGGCGTGTATTCGAGTCCGTTGGCGTATTCCCAGATGGTCTGACCGTGGGTCTTCAGGTGGGAAGTCAGAATGGACGGATCGGTATGAGCCAGGTCGCCGATGGTTTTAATACCGAGAAGCTCCAGTGTCCGGGCGGAGGAGCGGCCGACCATGAAAAGGTCACGGACAGGCAGCGGCCACATCTTCTGAGGAATTTCTTCCGGAAATAAAGTATGTACAAGGTCCGGCTTTTTAAAATCCGAGGCCATCTTTGCCAGCAGTTTATTGGTGGATATGCCGATATTAACAGTAAAACCAAGCGCATTATGAATGTGTTCCCGGATGTGGTTGGCAGCGGTCTCCGGTGTTTCACCGCCGTTTTTAAAAGGCACATAGGACATAAAACATTCATCAATACTATAAGGACGGATATCCGGCGAATAGGTTTCAAGAAGATTCAGCATTTGATGGCTGCATTCATGATAATAGGTATGATCCGGCTGGATAATGCGGAGTGTCGGACATTTTTTCAGGGCATCGGTGATGGGTTCCCCGGTAGTGATCCCAAATGCTTTTGCCGGAATGGATTTTGCAAGAATGACACCGCGGCGTTTGGACATATCACCGCCGATAGCGGCCGGAATGGTCCGTATATCCACAGTTTCGCCTTCGGCCAGCAGGCGGATCGCCGTCCAGCTTAAAAATGCTGAATTTACGTCAATATGAAAGAATATAGTTTTCATGAAAATTCACCTTTACTTTCGTAAAACTATTATAGCCGAAGGCGTTACACAGGTCAATGCGGGCAAAACAAAGTCCCGGGGCAGCATATGGTAAAATGGTTGAGAATCTTCAAAGATAATGGTACAATGGGTAAATGCAGATTAAAGAGGAGAACATGCAATGGCAGAAAATATTATTTTGATTGGAATGCCCGGAGCGGGAAAAAGTACGGTTGGCGTTGTGCTGGCAAAGGTTCTTGGCTATGATTTTATAGATTCGGATTTATTGATTCAGGCAGAAACGGGCAAGCGATTGTTTGAAATTATTAATGCATCGGGGATCGATGGTTTCCTGAAAGTTGAAAATGAGGTAAACTCCCGGATTGAGACGAATCACACAGTGATCGCCACCGGCGGCAGTGTGATTTATGGGGAAGAAGCAATGGCCCATTTAAAATCCATCGGAACGGTGGTGTATATTCAGGTGCCTTACGCCGATCTTGAGAAACGGCTCGGAAATCTTCTGAAACGGGGTGTCGCTATACGTAACGGCAGTACCCTGAAGGATTTATATGATGAGAGGGTGCCATTATATGAAAAGTATGCGGATATTACAGTGGATGAGCGGGATAAGGGCATCCGGGAAGTTGTTAAGACGATTGAACATATGTTGGAGGGCAGCGTAAGACGATAGCATGAGAGGTAAGACAAAATTTTGGTTTCATAAAAACATCTGGTATATATTAGCCTTTATCATTCCATTTGTAGTTGCTGTGACGACATTTATCTGTCAGGGAATGTGGCCTTTTGGGGATCGGGGGATTTCAATTATTGATTCCTATCATCAATATGTGCCGTTTTTTTCCGAGCTTCAGTACAAATGGCGGCATTTGGACAGCCTGCTTTACAGTTGGAATGGCGGACTCGGTATGAATTTCTGGGCGGTTGTGGCCTATTATCTGGCGAGCCCACTGAATCTTTTGTTATTGATTTTTCCGAAAAGCATGGTGATGGAATGCTTTTCCTTTATCTATTTCATAAAAATCGGTCTCACAGGAGTGAGTTTTGCTTATTTTCTTCGGAAACGGTTCCATCACTATGGTTTTGCAGTCACCGTATTCGGATGCGGTTATGCACTGAGCAGCTTTGTGATCGGATATGCCTGGAATATTATGTGGCTGGACTGTATTGTTTTGTTTCCGATGGTGATGCTTGGAATTCATCGTTTGATTCATGAAGGCCGTGGATGGCTGTATGGCGCTTCATTAGCATTGTGCATTTTTACGAATTATTACATTTCTATCATGATTTGTATATTTGCCTGCCTGGATGTACTGATGGAGGTAAGTTGTGCGCGGAAAGTGGGCGCTGGTAAGAAGTTTCGCCGGATGCTTGGATTTGCCGGCTATTCACTGCTTGGCGGTGCTTTCGGTGCGGTCATGCTCCTGCCGACGGTGTATGCCCTGATGGCCAGTCAATCGGCATCCAGCAGTTTTCCGAGTACATTGAAGTTTTATCATAATATTTTTGAACTGCTTTGTCAGCAGTTTACAGCGGTGGAACCGACTTGTCTGGAGGGTAATTTTAATCTGTACTGTGGTGTTTCCATGCTTCTGCTTGTGCCGATGTATCTGTTTAATAAAAAGACAGAAACGAGAGAAAAGATTGTCCGGATGCTGGTTACTGTCTTTTTGCTCGTCAGCCTGAATACAAATTACCTGGCCTACATCTGGCACGGATTCCATTTTCCGAATGGATTGCCGGGAAGATTTTCATTTATCTACATTTTTATGCTTTTGATGATGGGCTATGAAGGATACAGGCACCGGAAAGACTGTTCAAAGTGGGCGGCGATACTTCCGGCAGCCGGATGGTTGGCATTCCTTGGATATTCCTGGTGGAGCGGCCGTGTGGAACTGGAAATGTATACGTGGATCATAAACATTGTCCTGTTGGTCCTGTATGGCGTATGGTTTACCCTGATCTGTGGTCCGGTGAAAAAGAAACTGTTTTTGGAAATCGGATTATTGGCAGTGATGATGATCGAAGCCTGCGCCTATGGTGCATTTGGCCTATGCATGAATGGAACGGTTAACCGGAAAGATTATTACAGTGATCAGAAGGCTGTAAATCAGTTGAGAAAGATCATTGAAGAAAGAGAAGGCGAAAACTTCTACCGGGCAGAACTGGAAGAACGCCGGGGACGGAATGATGTCACCTGGCATCATTTGCCGGGAATGTCTTTGTTTTCATCCACAGCGAATGCGGGTGTGGACCATTTGGCAAAACGTCTGGGCTTTTATGCAGTGACGAATAAATACAGTTATCAGGGAGCAACGCCGGAGACAGATGCTTTTTTGAATATTGATTACCTGATCAGCAGCCATGAAAAAGACAGGATAAGGACCTTTGACCGGATTGATACTGCGGAGAATCGATATCTATACCAGAATCATTGCGCTCTGGGGCTGGGATTCATGGTTTCAGAAAATATCCTTCAGTGGGATTATGAAAAGACCAATCCTTTCGAGGTGATGAATCAGCTGACGATGTCGTCCACTGGTGAGGAACTTCGGCCTTACCGTTACTTCGGATTGCCGGAGTGGACGGCGGAAGGTTGTGAGCTGACGACGGACAGTTGGGCTGACTGGTCCTATACGGCGGAGGATGGCGTGGATGGCACCGTGACTTATGTTTATACTTCGGAAAAGAGCCAGGATTTATATATGTATTTTAAGGCGGCTCATTGCACGAAGGTGGAGGTCATGCGGGCTCAGGAAAGTAAATCCTATTCTGATGAAGATGGACATATTTTCTATGTGGGTCAGGTGGAAGCCGGTGAAACGGTTACCCTTATTTTCCATTTGGACGATACCTATGATAAGGGGAACATCAAGCTCATTGCCGCGGAACATGATATGGATGTGTTTTATCAGATTTATGATAAATTAAAGGAACAGCGGTGGGTGACGGATAAGGTGACGTCGACTTCACTTTCCGGAAATATCACCGCGGTGCAGGATGGAGTTATGTTCACATCAATTCCTTACGACAGAGGATGGACCATAACGGTGGATGGTGAGAGGGTTGAACCGGAAAAAATTGCAGATGCTTTTATCGGCATTTCCCTGTCCGAAGGGGAACATAGAATAGAGATGAAGTACTGTCCGGAAGGCTTTATTCCGGGACTGGTCTTAACCTGTGTTGCCGGAATTCTGTTCATATTGATGTATATGAAAGAGAAAAGTGATATGAACCATTGTGAGAATATGGAAAATATTCTGGCATAATTGCTATAAAAACATTAATGAACTTGTAAAAAATGGATGGAAATTTTACGAAATTATAAAATCCAATTTACAAATTCCCGGAGTATGCTATAATAATTAGGACTATAGCAGAAAGTTTGTTGAGGTGTACCATGGAACAATATGTTATAAAAGGCGGAAATCCATTGGTCGGCGAAGTAACGATCGGAGGAGCGAAGAATGCCGCTTTAGGTATTCTTGCAGCTGCGATCATGAGTGACGAAGATGTGATTATTGATAATCTGCCGGATGTAAGTGATATTAATGTTTTATTACAGGCGATAGCATCCATCGGCGCAGATGTCGTGCGTATTAATAGAAACACCGTGAAGATAAACGGTAAAAATATTCACAGTTATTGTATTGATGATGGATTCATACGTAAGATCAGAGCGTCTTACTATTTGCTTGGAGCTCTTCTCGGAAAGTACAACGAGGCAGAAGTGGCGCTGCCGGGCGGATGTAATATCGGAAGCCGTCCGATCGATCAGCATATTAAGGGATTTCGGGCGCTTGGTGCCAGAGTAGATATTAATAATAGTATGATCATTGCAAAGGCTGAACAATTGAAGGCGCGTCATATCTATCTGGATGTGGTAAGCGTGGGAGCAACAATTAATATTATGATGGCAGCCGCAATGGCTGAAGGTCGTACAATTCTTGAAAATTCAGCAAAGGAGCCGCATATTGTGGATGTGGCAAACTTCCTGAATTCTATGGGTGCAGATATTAAGGGAGCCGGAACGGATGTTATCCGTATTCAGGGCGTTCAGAAGCTGCATGGAACGGAATATACGATCATACCGGATCAGATTGAAGCCGGAACTTTTATGTGTGCCGCGGTGGCAACTCAGGGAGATATCACCGTAAAACACGTTATTCCAAAGCATTTGGAATCCATCTCGGCGAAACTGATGGAGATGGGAGCCGAAATTGAAGAATTGGATGATGCGGTGCGTGTTGTTGCGTCAAAACGTCTGCAGCCGACAAATATAAAAACCCTGCCTTATCCGGGCTTTCCGACCGATATGCAGCCTCAGGCTGCTATTGCGCTGGCACTGGCTGACGGAACCAGCGTTATTACAGAAAGTATTTTCGAAAATCGATTCCGTTATGTAGATGAGCTGGCCCGTATGGGAGCACAGATTAAGGTGGAAGGAAACACTGCAATTATCATCGGTGTTCCACAGTATAAAGGAGCCCATATGAGCGCACCGGATCTGCGTGCAGGCGCCGCTCTGGTAATTGCCGCTCTGGCCGCAGATGGCGTTTCTACGGTGGATTCTATTGGATATATTCAGCGTGGTTATGAAGACTTTGAGGGAAAACTCCGCAGTCTTGGAGCATGCATTGAGAAGGTGGATAATGAAAAAGACCTTCGGAAATTTAAATTAAAAGTTGGCTAAAATGCTAAAACTGAACAATGAAACAATCTCTCTTATTCAGAACAATGGAGCTTAAGGAGCGATGATATTGTGGCAACCCCGATGAACGGAAGGTGCCTGCCGGAGCGAGTACACTCGAACAATAAGAGGATTTGATACTGAGAATCAAGTCCGCTTTTTGCGGACTTTTCTTTTTGCAAAAGGATTTCGTTTATTTTACGGTTTTTATGAAAGGAGAACATAGACATGGAAAGACTTTTATTTACTTCAGAATCTGTTACAGAAGGACATCCGGATAAGATATGTGATGCGGTTTCGGATGCTATTTTAGATGCAATGGTCGCACAGGACCCGATGAGCCGGGTGGCTTGTGAGACGTGCGCAACAACAGGGCTTGTAATGGTCATGGGAGAAATTACTTCCAAAGCGAATGTGGATATTGCCCAGATTGTACGGGATACGGTGAATGAAATCGGATATAACAGGGGTAAATATGGTTTTGACGCGGAAACCTGTGCGGTTATGGTGACCCTGGATAAACAGTCTCCGGATATTGCCATGGGTGTTGATAAAGCTCTGGAAGCAAAGGAAAAACTGATGTCTGATGATGAAATCGAAGCCATCGGCGCAGGCGATCAGGGCATGATGTTTGGATTTGCAACAAATGAGACAGAAGAGTATATGCCATATGCCATAGCTATGGCTCATAAATTGGCCAGACGGCTAACAGAGGTGCGTAAAGATGGCACATTGCCTTACCTTCGACCGGATGGAAAGACTCAGGTGACTGTGGAATATGATGAAAATGGAAAACCAGCCCGGTTGGATACGATCGTTCTTTCAACTCAGCATGATCCGGATGTGACCCAGGAACAGATCCATGCGGATATTCGTAAATACGTATTTGATACTGTTCTTCCGCCAGACATGGTCGATGAGCGGACTCGATTCTTTATTAATCCGACAGGACGTTTCGTGATCGGAGGTCCTCACGGCGACAGTGGCCTGACCGGCCGTAAGATTATTGTGGATACCTATGGCGGATACGCACGTCACGGCGGCGGCGCATTTTCTGGTAAAGACTGTACAAAAGTAGACCGTTCCGCCGCCTATGCTGCCCGTTACGTTGCAAAAAATATCGTGGCGGCCGGCTTGGCAGAAAAGTGTGAAATTCAGTTGTCCTATGCCATCGGTGTAGCACAGCCGACATCCATCATGGTGGACACTTACGGAACCGGTAAGATTTCTGAGACAAAGCTTGTGGATATTATCCGTGAGAATTTTGATCTGCGTCCGGCAGGAATTATTAAAATGCTGGATCTTCGTCGACCAATCTATAAGCAGACAGCGGCTTACGGCCACTTTGGACGAAATGATCTGGACCTTCCTTGGGAGAAAACAGACAAAACAGATATTTTGAAAAAATACTTATAGACGAATGACTGACAGAGGAGGGATGCTCTATGCGGCTGGCCACTCGAATGAAAATAACATACGGAATGTTTTTTCTCATTCCTATTGTGTTGATTGTCGTGTCCTTCTGGGGCATTGGACGGATTGAACTGCGGGCGTTGCAGCAAAAATATGACATGGAAGAAGGGAGCGTGGAAATGCTCTTTAATCCATTTGAAATGCTCGGAAATATATCCGTCAGTGTTGTGGAAGAACTGGCTGAAACGGCAGAAAGCACGCCGGAGCGTCTAAGCGATATCAAATATCTGGAAACTGTGGATAAACGTCTGGAGAAATATTCATCATTTCTGGTCTTGCGTAAAGATGGGAAGATTTATTATTCCGGTCAGGATGAGGAAATCAATGAAGATGTTGAAAATATAATTGTCGAGGCGGCTAAGGACAACTATATTACGGGAGATGAACCTTATCATTTAAAGCAGCTTTCCTTTCAGTTCCCGGATGGAAGTGAGGGAATCATCCAGATTTTCACTCCGGTGGAAATGGTTGTTAAGCAGGTTGAACGCGTCGTTTTGAAAGTTTCTGTCTGCTCGCTGATCATCCTGCTTCTCGTCAGTGCCATTGCGTTTACATGGCTGTATCAGAGCATTGTCCAGCCTCTGGAAAAATTGAAACGGGCGGCGGTAAATATTAAAGACGGAAATCTGGACTTTAATGTCATTACGGATACGGAAGATGAAATTGGTGAAGTGTGTATTGCTTTCGAAGAAATGCGTATTAAATTAAAGGACCAGATTGAAGTGAGTATGCAGTATGAAAAAGATAACAAAGAGCTGCTCAGTAATATTTCTCACGACTTAAAAACCCCGATTACAGCGATTAAGGGGTATGTGGAAGGCATCCGGGACGGCGTTGCTGATACACCGGAAAAAATGGACAAATACATCCGAACGATTTATAATAAAGCCACAGACATGGATAAACTGATAGACGAACTCTTTCTCTTTTCCAAGTTGGACAGTAATTCGATGAACTACAGCTTCGCAAAATTGAATCTGAAGGATTATTTTGAAGACTGTGTGGATGATATTTCTCTGGATTTGGAATCGCGGGGCATTTCTCTGGCTTATTATAATCATGTGCCGGAGGATACGATTATTATTGCAGATCCGGAACAGTTAAAACGAGTCATTAATAATATTGTCGGTAATTCGGTCAAATATATGGAATCTGGACGGCGCGGGCATATCGGGATTTTTATTAAGGACGAGCCGGAGTTTGTTCAGATTGAAATTCAGGATAATGGAAAAGGTATTGCTAAAAAAGAGCTGCCTCATATTTTTGAACGCTGCTATCGGACGGATGCTTCACGAAATTCGTCGAAGGGAGGCAGTGGTCTGGGATTGTCGATCGCGAAAAAGATCATTGAAGAGCATGGCGGAAAAATCTGGGCGAACAGCGTGGAAGGCGAAGGGACAACAATGAGCTTCGTTTTGAGAAAGTACAAGGAGTGTGTAACCTATGAGTAAAATACTGATTATTGAAGACGAAGTGAGTATTGCCGAATTGGAAAAGGATTATCTGGAGCTGAGCGGCTTTGAGGTGGATATGGAACACAGCGGAGATACAGGACTGGATAAAGCCTTAAAAAACGAGTTTGACCTGATCATTCTGGATTTGATGTTGCCGGGGATGGACGGCTTCGAAATCTGCCGCAGAATCCGGGAACAGAAGAATATCCCTGTGCTGATGGTTTCGGCAAAAAAAGAGGATATAGATAAAATCCGGGGCCTTGGCATGGGCGCTGATGATTATATTACCAAGCCTTTCAGCCCGAGTGAGCTGGTAGCCCGGGTAAAGGCTCACCTGGCCCGTTATGAACGACTGATCGGCAGTGCGGTCAAGACCAACGATATCATCGAGATCCGGGGACTGAAAATTGATAAAACAGCCCGTCGGGTTTATGTGAACGGCGAAGAGAAGGCCTTTACAACAAAAGAATTTGACCTTCTCACTTTCCTTGCGGAAAATCCGAATCATGTCTTCAAAAAAGAAGAATTATTCAATAAAATATGGGATATGGAGTCATTGGGAGACATTGCTACGGTGACGGTCCATATTAAAAAGATTCGCGAAAAGATAGAATTTAACACATCCAAACCTCAGTATATTGAAACAATCTGGGGCGTTGGGTACAGATTTAAGGTATGATAGAAGTAAAAATTTTGTATGAAGATACGGAGGTACTCGTCTGCATTAAACCACCAGGGATGGCTGCTCAGGCAGAACGATCTTCCTCCATGGATTTAGTCAGCTGGCTCAAAAATTATCTGGTGGGAAAGCAGTCCGGCGGCGGTAAAGGGGGCCCCTACATTGGTGTGGTCCACCGGCTGGACCGGCCGGTAGGCGGAGTGATGGTCTATGCAAAAAATCCAAAGGCGGCGGCTGATTTAAGCCGTCAGTTTTCTGAACATCAGACAGAAAAAAACTATCTGGCCCTCTTGACAGGCCGACTTCCGCAAGCGTCCGGTGTATTGACGGATTATCTGGAGCGAGACGGACGGACCAATATGTCCAAAGTAGTGTCGAAAGGCGGTAAAAAAGCCAGTCTTTTTTATCGAAGACTGGAGGAGAGCAGGGGCCTGACCCTTGTGGAGGTTCAGCTTCAGACAGGACGGCACCATCAGATCCGGGTTCAGACAGCTCACGCCGGAGCGGGTATCTATGGTGATATGAAGTATAATAGTGAGGGGACGAAAAAATGGAATGAAAAGGAAGGCATAGTTTCCGGAAGGACGGAGTTATGTCTTTTTTCCTGTCGGCTGAGTTTTAAACATCCGGTCAGTCGTGCAACAATGTGCTTTGAAGCCTTGCCGGAACGGGGCAGGATGACTATTGACGAATGGCCAAGTTTATCTTACTATAAAAAAAGAAAATAAAAGGAGATTGAATGATGGCGAAGGAAAAGAAGTTAGTTGAGGCAATCACTTCGATGGAAGAAGATTTTGCCCAATGGTATACAGATGTGGTGAAAAAAGCAGAACTGGTCGATTATGCCAGCGTGAAGGGATGTATGGTCATTAAACCGGCCGGTTATGCGATCTGGGAAAATATTCAGAAGGAATTGGATCGACGTTTTAAAGAAACCGGTGTGGAAAATGTATACATGCCGTTGTTCATTCCGGAGAGCCTTCTGGAAAAAGAAAAAGACCATGTCGAAGGTTTCGCACCGGAGGTGGCATGGGTGACCCATGGAGGACTTGAACCGCTGCAGGAGCGGTTGTGCGTCCGTCCGACCTCTGAGACGTTGTTTTGCGATTTTTATGCAAGGGATATCCAGTCTCACAGAGATTTACCGAAACTGTATAATCAGTGGTGTTCGGTTGTACGGTGGGAAAAAACCACCCGTCCGTTCCTGCGTTCCAGAGAATTTTTATGGCAGGAAGGCCACACAGCACACGCAACGGCAGAAGAAGCAGAAGAGAGAACCATTCAGATGCTGAATCTCTATGCGGATTTCTGTGAGGAAGTACTGGCTATGCCAGTCATCCGCGGCCGTAAAACAGACAAAGAAAAGTTTGCCGGTGCAGAAGCTACGTATACGATAGAAGCTCTGATGCATGACGGAAAGGCCCTCCAGTCCGGCACAAGCCACAATTTTGGTGATGGTTTTGCAAAGGCCTTTGGCATTCAGTATGCCAATAAAGATAATAAACTGGAATATGTTCATCAGACATCCTGGGGGATGACCACTCGTCTGATCGGAGCCATTATCATGGTTCACGGCGATGATTCCGGTCTGGTATTGCCTCCGAGAATCGCACCGACCCAGGTTATGATCATTCCGATTCAGCAGAAAAAAGAAGGCGTTCTTGACAAAGCCTATGAAATCCGGGATGTTCTGAGCAACTTCCGGACAAAAGTTGATGATTCGGATAAGAGTCCGGGATGGAAATTCTCTGAAGCGGAAATGCGGGGAATTCCTGTACGTATCGAAATCGGTCCGAAGGATATCGAGGCGGGACAGGCTGTTATTGTGCGCCGCGATACCCGGGAAAAACAGGTCGTTGCATTGAGTGAACTGGTTGAAAAAGTAAGCGCCACTCTGGATAAAATGCAGTCCGACATGCTGGAGAGAGCCAGAGCGCACAGAGATGCCCATACCTATGAGGTGACAGATTTTGAAGCCTTTAAGGATACGATCGAACATAAACCGGGCTTTGTCAAAGCTATGTGGTGTGGTGATGAAGCCTGTGAAAATATGATCAAAGAAGTCACAGGGGCAACCTCCCGGTGTATGCCGTTCGCACAGGAACATTTATCAGATACGTGCGTATGCTGCGGAAAACCTGCAAAATCTATGGTATATTGGGGAAAAGCATATTAAAGAACAGGATGATTTGTTTGGAAAAATCCTATGAAAAAGTCGTGGACTTCGTTCAGAAACAGATTCTGGACGGAGTCTACGGTACAGGGGACAAACTGCCGTCAGAGAGAGAGATGGCGCTGCAATTGAATGTGAGCCGGACTTCTGTTCGGGAGGGCATCCGTATACTGGAGCAGATGGGTGCACTGTCCTGTCAGCAGGGTTCGGGGAATTATATCACCGGTAATTTTGAAAACACGTTAATACGAGTTATGACATTGATGTTTGCTGTGGAAGGGACGTCATATCGTGAAATCAGCGAATTCCGATTTGCATTGGAATATCAGGCATTATCTCTGTCCGTTCATCATGCCACGGAAGAACAGATTGAAGAAATGGAATACCATATGAGCATGCTGGAGACGGCTCAGGAGGAAAATGTCCGTTCAAAACATGATAAACGTATTCATTATCTGGTGGTGGAAGCTTCACATAACAACTATCTTATTGTTAATTTTTTAGCATTAACACAGGTTATGGACCGATATGTCAAAGATATGCGAGTGCGTATTTTGAAAGATGAGAAGAACAGGGAAGGTTTAATGCAGACTCACAGAGACCTGATTAAAGCTGTAAAGGATAAGAATGTCCAGCTTGGACAGGAGGCGTTGAACCGACATTTTGTTTACATTTATAATTATCTGGATAGTTGAGCAAATATTGATAAAAAAAAGACAAACTCTTTGTGCGAAAAAACTACAAAATTTAAGCAGGGCGAAATCAAAACTGTGCAATGCTTATAAAAAATACATGGAAAATACAAAGGAAAACGGTAAAAATGACTTGACAAATACGTCTGTGTATTTTATGATGGTCATATAAATGGTAGGACCAGTATGGCCCCTTTATGTGTATTTTTAATGGTTATTGTGTACATAGTGTGCAATACAAAATATATAGAGCAAAGGGTTCTTTATTAAAGGTTTAAGGAGGAATGATAAAGTGAGTGCATATGGCAAAGTGACTCCAGAAATCGTGGAGAAATTTAAAGAGATTGCACCAGGACGGGTTTACGTAGGTGAAGAGATCAATGATGATTTCACACATGACGAGATGTCTATCTACGGTAAAGCTATGCCGGAAGCTGTTGTTGATGCTATGACAACAGAAGAAGTTGCAGCCGTTGTTAAGATTTGTTACGAAAACACTATTCCAGTAACAGCCAGAGGTGCTGGTACTGGCCTTGTTGGAGCTGCTGTTCCGATTGCCGGAGGCGTTGTGATCGGTACAACAAAGATGAACAAAATCCTTGAATATGATTTAAACAACTTTGTTGTTAAAATCCAGCCAGGTGTTTTATTAAATGACCTTGCAGAAGACTGTGTAAGCCGTGGACTTATGTATCCACCGGATCCAGGTGAAAAATTTGCCGCTGTTGGTGGTAACGTTGCTACAAATGCCGGTGGTATGAGAGCTTGTAAGTATGGCGCCACAAGAGATTATGTACGCGCTATGACCGTTGTTCTTTCAAATGGTGATATTGCTCATTTCGGAAGCACAGTTTCTAAAACATCTTCCGGTTATTCTCTTGTAAACCTGATGATCGGTTCCGAAGGTACTCTTGGCATCATCACAGAGTTAACATTAAAAGTTATCCCGGCTCCGAAGGAAGTTATCAGCCTGGTAATGCCTTTCGAAGATCTGGATTCCTGTATTTCCACAGTTCCGTTATTCAAGAAAAACAATCTTGATCCACAGGCACTGGAATTCATGGAAAGAGCAATCGTTGAAAAATCTGAAAAATATGTTGGTAAAGCTGTATATCCAAAGAACATTGATGGCGTAGAAGCTGGTGCTTACCTGCTTGTAACATTTGATGGACGTGACATGGATGAGCTGGAAGAGATCATGGAACAGGCTTCTGAGATCGCTCTTGAAAACGGCGCTATCGACGTTATCGTTGCAGATACACCGCCTAAGATCAAAGACGTTTGGGCAGCAAGAAGCTCCTTCCTGGAAGCTATCAAAGCTGAAACAAACTGGAAAGACGGTCTGGAACTTCTTGATGAATGTGACGTTGTTGTTCCGTTGGATAAGATTGCACCATATGTTGAATATGTATACGCTGTTGGCAAAAAGATGGGTCTTCAGGTAGAAAGCTTCGGACATGCTGGTGATGGTAACCTTCATATCTATGTTATCGGTGATGACCAGATCAGCGTTGAAGATTTCAAAGCTAAAGCAGACGCATTCTTTGATGATATTTATCCGGAAGCTACACGTGTTGGTGGCCTTGTATCCGGTGAACATGCAATCGGTTCCGGTAAATTGAAATATCTTGCAGAAGCCGAAGGCGAAAGAAATATGGAACTTATGCTTGGAATTAAGAAAGTATTTGACCCTAAGATGATTCTTAACCCAGGTAAAGTTTGTTACAAACTGTAATTTATAAAGTAATATTTATAAATCATTCAACATTACTTTTTATTTATATTTTATAAGGAGGGCTTTAGAAATGAAATTTCATTTCAGTGAAGAAGAACAGGAAATCATCTCAATGGTAGAGGATTATGCAATTAAAGAAGTTGGTCCTAGAGCACAGGAAATCGATGAAGAGGAAAGATTCCCAATCGAGGCTCGCGAAGGATTAGCTGAAATGGGTATGATGGGTGTTTACTTCCCAGAAGAGTACGGCGGTGCTGGCATGAGCTACCTTACATACATTGGTGTAGCTGAAAAATTAGCTGAGTACTGTGCAACAACATCTATTATGATGATGGCTTCCGAATCTCTCTGTGCATGGCCGATTTTCCAGTATGGTACAGAAGAGCAGAAACAGAAATTCCTTGCACCACTTTGCTCCGGTGAAAAATTAGGTGCATTCGCTCTTACAGAGCCAAGTGCAGGAACAGATGCTGCTATGCAGAAAACTGTAGCTGCTGATAAAGGTGACCACTGGTTAATCAATGGTTCCAAGATTTTCATCACAAATGCACAGTATGCAGATATCTTTGTATTCTTTGCTATGACAGACAAAGAAAAAGGAACAAAAGGTATCTCCGCATTTATCGTTGAAAAAGGAACACCTGGATTCGAAGTTAGCGGACATGAAAAGAAAATGGGTATCCGCGGTTCTTCCACAAGTGAATTAATCTTCAACGATTGCAAGATTCCAAAGGAAAACCTGTTAGGTGAACTTGGAAAAGGCTTCAAGATCGCTATGACAACACTTGACGGCGGCCGTGTTGGCGTTGCAGCTCAGGCTGTAGGTATTGCTCAGGGCGCTATCAATGATGCATTAGCATATGTTAAAGAACGTGTACAGTTTGGAAAACCAATCTGGAAATTCCAGAATACACAGTTCCAGTTAGCTGATATGCAGGCTAAAGTAGATGCAGCTCGTCTGCTTCTCTACCGTGCAGCTCAGGCTAAACAGGATGGCGAACCATACAGCCACTTAGCAGCTATGGCTAAATTAGTATGTGCTGAAACAGCATCTGATGTAACACGTCGTTGCGTACAGCTTGCTGGTGGATATGGATATTCTCGTGATTATCCGTTCGAACGTCATATGCGTGATGCTAAGATCACAGAAATCTACGAAGGAACAAGTGAAGTTCAGCGTATGGTAATCTCCGGATGGATGGGAAACAAATAAGTTTAACATAATCTGATCCTGGATTTCCCTGTGAGATTTAATTCGCTGCGGAATAATTAAAAGTTTACATACGACTGGTGTGCAGAAAATCTACACACCAGTTGTGTTATTAGGAAAAGAAGGAGCGTACAACAAAATGGAAATATTAGTTTGTATTAAACAGGTGCCAGACGATTCTGTGAATATCAAAATGAATCCAGCAACTAACGCACCTGATCTTGACATTGCTACGCCTATCGTAAACGCATTTGATACATATGCTCTCGAAATGGCTACACGTCTTAAAGAAGCTATTGGTGACAGTACGATCACTGTTGTTTCTGTTGGACCAGATAAAGCTAAAGATGCAATCAAAACATGTCTTGCAGTTGGTGCAAGCAAAGGTTATGTTGTTAAAGCTGACGCTACAGATACAATCAGCACAGCAGATGCTCTGGCTAAAGCTGTAGCTAAGATTGAAGAAGCTGAAGGCGTTAAATTTGACATTATTTTCTGCGGTAAAGAATCTACTGACTGTGCATCCGGACAGGTTGGTACAATGTTGGCAGAAGATTTAGATGTACCTGTAGTTACAAACCTGGTTGATATTGAAAAAATCGATGCAGGCATTAGCGCAAAACAGGAAACAGAGGAAGGATATAATATTATTGAAGTTGCTATGCCTTGTGTAGTAACAGTAACAAAACCAGAATACGAACCAAGATATCCTACTATTAAGAGCAAAATGGCTGCCAGAAAGATTCCGATTGGTGAATTAGAAATTGGCGACGTTGTTGCACCTGCTGTTACGGTTGTTGCAAATGCAGAACCTCCAAAGAAAGCTGCTGGTGTTAAGATTAACGAAGAAACACTCGAAGAGTCCATGGCTATGGCTCTTGGAATGATGAGAGACGCTAAAGTATTATAAGGAGGAAATGTCATGGGTTGCAAAAATGTAATGGTATATGTTGAAACAGCAGAAAGCAAGCCAGTCAATGTAGGCCTTGAAATGCTTACAGCTGCTAAAGAAGTTGCTGAAAAAGTTACTGCTGTTGTTATTGGTGCTGCAGATGCTGCAGCTACAGCAATTGCGTATGGTGCAGATGACGCAATCACAGTAGATGCTGCTGAATACAATACAGAAGCATATGCTGCAATTGTTGTTGAATTAGTTAAAAAATACGCTCCGGAAATGTTATTTGTTGGTGCTACACCAAACGGTAAAGATTTAGGTGCAAGAGTTGCTGCTAAATTAAAAGCTGGTTGTGTAACAGATGTTATCGGAATGAAAGAAGCTGACGGAAAGATCGTCCTTACAGCTCCTCTTTACGGCGGAACAATCTACTCTGATGTTACTGTAGAAGGTACGGTTGTAGCAATTATCCGTGGTGGTGCATTCAAGAAAGCTGAAGAACCAGACACAGCAAAAGAAGGTACGATCACAGCTGAGACAGTAGAAATTGCTGATCTCAGAGCAAAGATCGTAAACAGCGTTCAGGAAATTTCTGAAAGCGTTAACCTTGAAGAAGCTGAAATCATCGTTGCCGGTGGCCGAGGTGTTGGAAGTGCTGAAAACTATGAATTAGTTAAAGAACTTGCAAGTCTTCTTGGCGGTGTTGTAGGTGCTACACGTCCTGTTATCGAAGAAGGATGGGTTTCCCGTGCGCATCAGGTTGGACAGTCTGGTAAGATTGTTGCTCCTAAGTTATACATTGCATGTGGTATTTCCGGTGCTGCACAGCATATTTCCGGTATCACAGGTTCCGATTATATCGTAGCCATCAATAAAGACGAGGATGCTCCGATTTTCGAAATTTCCAACATTGGTATCGTTGGAAACTGTGTTGATGCTTTGAAGATCATGATCGAAGAAGTTAAGAAAATGCAGGCTTAATTAGAAATTAAATAATTGAATGAATAAAAGGCCCTGATGGATTTTCCGTTAGGGCCTTTTTAAAATGATGCCAATACCGTTGACAGCCGGATCTATAAATAAATTCATAAAAAACTCCTTTTACATGTTCTGGCTAATAGATTATAATAGATTTTACAGGAAATGCAACATTTAAAAAATTGTCTGGAGAGTAGATTATGGAGTTAACACATATAAATGAACAGGGGCGGGCTCGGATGGTGGATGTCTCTGAAAAAGATGATACCAAGAGGATTGCCGTGGGGTTTGGAAAGATTTGCATGAAAAAAGAGACTCTGATGAAGATTCAAAATCAGGAGATAAAAAAAGGGGACGTACTGGGGGTGGCTCAGGTGTCGGCAATCATGGCGGCAAAACGGACCTTTGAAACCATACCGATGTGCCATCCGATTTTGTTGACCGGAGCCGATGCGGATTTTAAAATCGTCGAGGATGGTATAGAAATCCGGATGACGGTGAAGACGACGGGAAAGACCGGCGTGGAGATGGAAGCTCTGAATGGGGTCAGCGCTGCGGCATTGACAATTTATGATATGTGCAAAGGAATTGACAGGGCAATGTATATTGAAAATATATGTTTACTGGAAAAGGATGGTGGCCGTTCCGGACATTTTGTTAGAAAGACTTGAGAAAGAAGGGGTGGGCATGGCATTATTATCAGTAGTTTTACCGGCATACAATGAAGAAATGATGGTGGAACGGGCCGGAGAACGATTGGGACAATTGTTGAAAGATGAAAAGATAAAGTTCGAATTGATTTTTGTAGATGATGGGTCTAAAGATCGGACCTGGTCTAAAATTGAGGAAATGGCCAAAAGATATAAATTCATCCGGGGAATTCATTTTTCCAGAAATTTTGGAAAGGAAGCCGCAATCTTTGCGGGGTTGGCTGAAGCCGGGGGAGAATGTTCCGTGGTTATGGATTGCGATCTGCAGCATCCGCCGGAAACAGTCATTGAAATGTACCGCCGGTGGGAAGAAGGCTATGAGGTTGTTGAAGGCATAAAACATTCGAGAGGAAGGGAAAGCCTGGGACATAAGGCAAGTGCCGGACTTTTTTATAAAATTATGACAAAAGCAACCGGAATCGATATGTCCAGAGCCTCAGATTTCAAACTGTTGGATAAACGGGCGGTGGCTGCTTTGTTGGATATGCCGGAGCGCAATGCTTTTTTCAGAGCATTGTCATCCTGGATTGGTTTTAAAACGACAACGGTAAAATTTGATGTTCAACCGAGAGAGGCCGGGGAATCCAAATGGTCTACCTGGTCCCTTGTAAAATATGCGGTTACGAATATTGCGGCCTTTTCTTCGGTTCCATTGCAAATGGTCACAGTGGCCGGCGTGTTCATGTTTATTTTTGCCGTGATCATGGCTGTAGAATCGCTGGTAAGATATTTTGGCGGTCATGCATTGGAAGGCTTCACAACGGTCATTTTGCTTCTTCTCATTATTGGAAGCCTTGTCATGATGAGCCTCGGGATTATCGGCTATTATATTTCGAAGATTTATGAAGAGGTCAAAGGCCGTCCGCGTTACATTATTTCGAGAACGGCGGGAATTAAAAATAGAACTTTACAAACAGAAGATTCGTGCTATAATGAAAAAGAAATCGAATAATGAAATAAATAATCATGCTAGGGGAGCGAAAGCTGAGAAAGTCACCGACTTGACCCTTTGAACTTGATGCGGGTAATACCGACGTAGGGAAGCAGAGAACAGAATTAAGAGAGCTTTCCGTTGGAAGGTTCTTTTTTGTTTATAGAAAACGGAGGTAAGGAAAAATGACATTAACAGATGAGTTATATGAAAGCGTAAAGGATATTTGGAAAGGGTATCATGAACATCCCTTTGTGAGAGGTATCGGAGACGGCAGTCTGCCGATTGAAAAATTCCGGTTTTATATGCTTCAGGATTATCTGTATTTATACGATTACGCAAAAGTGTTTGCCCTTGGGGTCGTAAAATCCACGGAGCCTTCCATGATTCGTCGTTTTTCATATTTTGTAGAAGATACGCTGGGTGGAGAGATGGACATTCATTCCGGCTATATGGAACGTCTGGGAATCACGGATGAAGAAGTGGCACGGGCATCCAAAAGCCTTGCAAACGCTTCCTACACAAGTTATATGCTGGAAGTGGGATTCCGGGGGGACGAACTGGATATCCTTGTGGCCATTCTGTCCTGTGCATGGAGTTATGCGGAAATTGGTCATAAATTGGCGGAAAAATATCCGGAAGCAGTGAACCATCCATTTTACGGGGAATGGGTGAAAGGCTATACATCCAAAGAATATAACGATATGAATGATGAGATACTTTATCTTGTCAATACACTCGGTGATGGCATCAGCCGTCGGCGTGTAGAGGAACTCAAAGAAGTATTTGTGAATTGCAGCCGTTATGAGGGAATGTTCTGGGATATGGCATGGAATATGGAGATGTAAATAATGTTGACATTTAAAGATGTAACTTTTCGTTATCCGGAAGATAAAGAAGCGATGATGACGGATTTGTCCTTTCAGGTAGAGCAGGGAGAGTTTGTGTCTTTGATCGGAGCCAGCGGCTGCGGTAAAAGTACGATTTTTCGACTGATCAACCGTTTGCTGGAACCGGACAGCGGAGAGATTTTTGTGGGTGGACAAGAGATTCATAAAATTCGGAGTTATGCCGGATATATGCCTCAAAAGGACTTGTTGTTCCCGTGGAGGACCATTGAAAAGAATCTCTGCCTTCCTATGGAAATTCAAAAGATAGATAAAGAGGAGCAGCGGCGCCGCAGCGGCGAAGTACTGAAAGAAGTCGGACTGGAGGATTATCGGAATAAGTATCCAAAAGATTTATCGGGTGGTATGCGGCAGCGCATATCCTTTGCGCGGACACTTTTAACAGATGCGGATTTAATGCTTCTGGATGAGCCTTTCAGTGCGTTGGATGCTTTGACTCGTATGGATATGCAGGAGTGGCTTTTGAATCAATGGGAACATTTTCATAAAACAATTTTGTTTATCACCCATGATGTGGAAGAAGCGATTTTTTTATCCCAAAAAATATATATCATTACAGAAACACCAATCACTCATCTGGAAATTGTTGAGGTTCCGGAGAACTATCCGAGAAAACGGGACTTTCTGCGGCGGCCCGAGATGGAAACGCTGAAAGCTAAGCTGACGATGCAGCTTCGAAAGCAGGTGATGTGATATGAAACGATATTTGCCTTCAATACTTTTTCTCGCGGCGCTTCTTCTGCTCTGGCAGTTAGGTGCGGGGCGCATGGATGCAGCATACATTTTGCCGACACCTATAGGAATTTTGAGAAAATTGTGGGAACTGCGAGAACCACTTTTTGCCATCCATCTTCCGGCGACGATGAAGGTGACAGGGATTGGACTGATAATTTCAATTGTCCTGGGCATTGGTCTGGCAATATTGATGGATGCAAGCCCGGTGGTGGAACAAGCCCTTTATCCAATTGTTATTGCCTCCCAGACGATTCCGACAACAGCGATTGCGCCGTTATTTGTCGTCTGGTTTGGATATGGTATCTGGAGCAAGATTGTGGTGACCATTCTCATGACATTTTTTCCGATTACAATTACCGTCTTTGATGGATTCAAATCGGTAAAAAGAGAGATGGAAGAATTGCTCATCAGTTACGGTGCAACCCCAAAAGACATATTTATAAAATTAAAATTGCCGACAGCGCTGCCTCATTTCTTTTCGGCGATAAAGATGGCTATTCCGCTGAGCGTTATCGGTGCGGCCATTGGTGAATGGCTCGGAGCCCAGAGCGGATTGGGATATTTCAGCCGAAGAATGATGACCCAATTAGACGGTGCCGGTGTTTTTGCGCCAATTATATTACTGTCTGCTGTGGCGATGATTTTGGTAGGCATTATCAGCCTGCTTGAAAATATATTAATTAAATGGAGGAAGGAATTATGAAAAAAATACTTGTGACTATTCTGTGCGGAGCAATGCTTTTAAGCATGACAGCCTGCGGACAGAATGGTACAAAAGAGACTAAAAAAACGGCAGATGGAACAGAAAGCATGGAGACAGCCGGGGCGGCTGCTGAAGAAGGAAACAGCGAATTAAAAGAAGTAAATGTTGTTTTGGACTGGTATCCAAACGCTGTGCATGCATTTATCTATGATGCCATTGAAAAAGGCTATTATGCGGAAGAAGGCATTAAAGTAAATGTTCAATTTCCTTCAAATACGAATGATGCCATGTCTCTGACAGCGGCTGGAAAAGCAGAGGTGGGTATTTATTATCTGCCGGATGTCATTATGGCCCGTGCGAACCAGAATGTGCCGATTCGATGCATTGGTGCATTGACCCAGTCTGATCTGAATATTATTCTGTCGTTGAAAGAGAAGAATATTAACGGACCGGAGGATTTAGCCGGAAAGACTATCGGATATTCGGGTACAGAGTTGAGTGAAGCGATGATCCGTACCATGATGGAGACGGCAGGAGTTCCGACAGATTCGGTGACATTGGTGGATGTGGGCTTTGATCTGATGTCTTCCATGACAACCGGACAGGTGGATGCAACTATTGGATGTATGGTCAATCATGAAGTTCCACAGATGGAAAAAGAAGGCTTTGAAGTCAGTTATTTCTATCCACAGGAATATGGTGTTCCGAAAAGCTATGAGTTGATTTTTGTCACAAGTGATGATATGATTAACAACGACGCGGATACTCTGGCTGCTTTCATGAGAGCTTCAGCCAGAGGCTTTGAAGATATGAAAGCAGATCCTGAAGCTGCTCTGGACATTTTACTGGCGAACCAGAACGCGGAGAATTTTCCATTGGATAAAGATGTGGAAATGCGGAGCATGGAAGTACTTATGCCGGTATTGACTTCTTCAGAAGGCGGATTCGGGGCTCAGGAAGCTTCTGTATGGCAGGAGAATATTGACTGGCTGAAGGAAGAAGGACTGCTTAAAAATGACATTACGCCGGAAGAACTTATGGCGGATGTACTGAATTAAAGTTTCAACCGGAGATTCCATATTCCGATTTGGAGCTTATAAACAAAGGAGGATGGAATATGGATGTAATGAATCAGGTTCTGACCGTCGTGCAGTCAGCAGCCATTCCGTTATTGGCTGTGCTTATGGCGATCGTGGTGATCAATATGATGAAAGGAACCGGGAAAACAACAGCAGTAAAAGAGGACAGCTTTAAAGTGACGGAGAGCGGCTTCTGGCTGGTCATTGCGCTTTTTGGTGTAGCAGCAGCTGCGGTTTTTGTGTGGCTGGCATCTACAAATAAGACGGAAGGACAGGTCGTTACAGCTTATGTACTGGCAGTCATCTGTGTGATCGTTTCAGTTATTACCTGTTATGTTTATTTCAAGCGGAGCCTGACGGTGGAAGGAGACACCCTCACCTATCAGCCGTTAAAGGGCAAAGCAGAAATTTATCAGGCAAAGGCGGTGGGCAGAATTGATATTGTTCAATCTCCAAGATGTGAAGAGATGCGATTTTATAACCGTTCAGGTAAAAAACTTTTTGAGATCCAGGGTTATATGATCAATTCCCAGGCACTGCGTAAATACATGCGTAAGTACCCGGTAAAAATTTCAAAAATCGATGATGATAAAAAATAAAAAATATAAATCAGTCAGAGCGTACACAGGGTGGTTCTGGGAACAATTTTCCCCGAACCACTTTTCTTTTTTTTGAATTATTTTTTTTGTCAAAAAAACGCAATTGATTCTTGTTAAGATAATAGCAAAATTTGAATAAAATGAGTGTGAAGTTTTTGGAAAACAGCCGTAAATAGTAGTCAAATTCTCTTAAATATGTTATATTAACAGAGAAAATATGGTGTATTTGCTTAAAAAAGTTTAATTTGCATGCGAAATATTTCAAAAATGCATTATGCGGAAATGCATTGAAATGCAGAATTGCATAATGCGTTTGTGAAAAAAACAACAAAAAACCTTGGATTTAGGGGACTTTTTCAAAAATAAAAGTTGGCACGAAAATTGCGGATTAATCTATTGAAAAAAATTATAAGTTTAAGGAGGATATTTTTATGGAGTTTGGTTTATCGAAAGAGCATCTTCTGGCACAGCAGTTGTACAGAAGTTTTGCCGAAAAAGAAGTAAAACCGTTAGCTCAGGAGCTGGACGAGGAAGAAAGATTTCCATGGGAGACCGTAAAAAAAATGGCTAAATACGGCATGATGGGTATTCCGATTCCGAAGGAGTATGGCGGACAGGGTGCAGATGTCCTTACATATATCATGGCTGTTGAAGAGATGGCTAAGGTTTGCGGTACTACATCCGTTATTATGTCCGCACACACATCTTTATGTGCAACTCCGATTCTTGAGAACGGAACAGAAGAACAGAAACAGAAATACCTGGTACCTCTGGCAAAGGGCGAAAAGATTGGTGCATTCGGTCTTACAGAACCAGGTGCTGGTACAGATGCTTCCATGCAGCAGACAAAAGCTGTTCTGGAAGGTGACCACTATGTATTAAATGGTTCCAAGATTTTCATCACGAACGCTGAAGCAGCAGATATCTTCATCGTTATGGCTATGACTGATAAATCTAAAGGAACAAAAGGTATTTCCGCATTTATCGTGGAAAGAGATTTCCCTGGATTCTCCGTAGGCCCTCACGAGAAAAAGATGGGTATCCGCGGTTCATCCACATGTGAACTGATTTTTGAAAACTGTATCGTTCCGAAGGAAAATATGCTCGGTAAAGAAGGAAAAGGCTTTGCTCTGGCTATGAAGACTTTGGACGGTGGACGTATTGGTATCGCAGCACAGGCTTTAGGCCTTGCAGAAGGTGCAATTGATGAAGCTGTGAAGTATACGAAAGAAAGAAAACAGTTCGGAAGAAAGATTTCTCAGTTCCAGAATACTCAGTTCCAGTTGGCAGACATGTTTGCAAAAACTGAAGCCGCTAAATATCTTGTATATAAAGCAGCTTGGAGAAAAGGCGCTAAACTTCCATACACTGTTGATGCAGCTACCGCAAAATTATTTGCAGCAGAAACAGCTATGGCTGTAACAACAAAAGCTGTTCAGTTATTCGGCGGTTATGGTTATACGAGAGACTACCCGGTTGAACGTATGATGAGAGATGCTAAGATCACTGAAATTTATGAAGGAACATCTGAAGTTCAGAGAATGGTTATCTCTGGGGCAATGTTACACTAGTATTTTGGAGAGGAGAATCAGGACATGAAAAATATCGTAGTATGTATCAAACAGGTTCCGGATACAACAGAAGTTAAGCTTGATCCGGTTACTGGAACACTTATCAGAGATGGCGTTCCAAGTATTATCAACCCTGATGACAAAGCAGCTCTTGAAGTTGCATTACAGATTAAAGAAAAAACAGGCGCAGCAGTTACAGTTGTTTCCATGGGACCTCCACAGGCAGACGTTGCTTTAAGAGAAGCATTAGCTATGGGTGCTGATGAAGCAGTACTTGTATCTGACAGAAAATTCGGCGGCGCTGATACGTGGGCAACATCTTCCACGATCGCAGGTGCAATCAAAAAACTTGATTATGATCTGATCGTAGCAGGACGTCAGGCTATCGACGGTGATACCGCACAGGTTGGTCCTCAGATTGCTGAACATCTTGGAATCCCGCATGTAAGTTATGCAGCAAGTGTTGAAGTTGAAGACGATGACACTGTAGTTATTCGCAGAAACTTTGAAGATCGCTATCACATTATCGAAGCTAAAACACCATTGTTAATCACAACTCTCGGCGAAGAGATCGAACCTCGTTATATGAGCGTTGGCGGTATTTTCGACGCATACAGAGAAAAAGAAGTCAAAGTATGGGGCTATGATGACCTTCAGGGCTGTGTAGATGATTCTAACTTAGGCTTAAAAGGTTCTCCGACACAGGTTAAGAAGTCCTTCACTAAACCTGTCAAACCAGCCGGAACACTTTATCAGGAAGTTTCCGCTGACGAAGCTGTTGAAATTATCGTTAACAAGTTGAAAGAAAAATACATCATTTAATTAGGGAGCAGGTGAAACAATGAGTAAGAATGTATATGTTTTCGCAGAGCAGAGAGATGGAGTTATCCAGAAGGTTGCTTATGAACTGATTGGTAAAGCTAGAGAACTGGCAGATGCTTTAGGCCAGGAAGTTGTTGCTGTTGTTTTAGGCGATGGTATCCAGGCTGCCGCTGCTGAATTATTTAAATTTGGTGCAGATCAGGTTATCGCTGTAGATGCTCCGGTTCTTGGAGAATATTCTACAGAACCATATGCTAAAGCAATGAATGCAATCATTAAAGCAAAAGAACCTGAAATTGTTATCTATGGTGCAACAGCCATCGGCCGTGACCTTGCTCCTCGTGTATCTGCAAGAGTACATACAGGTCTGACAGCTGACTGTACGAAACTTGAAATTGATGAAGAGACAAAAGGTCTTTGGATGACTCGTCCGGCTTTCGGCGGCAATATTATGGCAACGATCGTTTGCCCGAACTTCCGTCCTCAGATGGCTACTGTAAGACCAGGTGTTATGAAGGCTCTGGAAGAAGATGCCTCTAAGACCGGTACAGTAGAAGTCTTTGATGCTGGTGTCAGCGAAGCTGATATGAATATCAAGATTCGTGAAGTTGTTAAAGATACAAAGAAGACTGTGGATATTACAGAAGCTAAGATACTTGTTTCCGGCGGACGTGGTATCGGCGGTCCGGAAGGCTTTGGTATGCTGAAAGAGCTTGCTGACGAACTCGGCGGCGAAATCGCTTCTTCCAGAGCATGTGTTGATGCAGGATGGATTGACAGAGACCGTCAGGTTGGCCAGACCGGTAAAACAGTTCGTCCAAATCTTTACATTGCAGCAGGTATCTCTGGTGCTATCCAGCATGCAGCAGGTATGGAAGATTCTGATCTTATTATTGCAATCAATAAGAACAACACAGCTCCAATTTTTGAAGTTGCTGATGTAGGTATTGTTGGCGATTGCACAGCAATTATTCCTAAATTAACAGAAGCATTGAAAAAATTAGAGAAATAGTATAGTATTATATATCGGCTGAGACCTCGTTTGGGAGATTAGGGACTCCCGAACGGGGTTGAAGATAAATAGCCGGAATTCAGTGGTGCGTTTTCCGGTCACTAATTATATTGCTTATATATAGTTGCATGGGAGGTTTTTGATATGAGTAAAGTAGTTACGATGGATCAGGCCGTTGCTATGATTCAGCCAAATGATCTGGTTATTACCAGTGGTTTCCTTACAGCAGGTACTCCAGATGCCATTATGAAGGCTGTTGCAGATTCTTTTGATGCGACGGGATCTCCAAACAACCTGACGATCATGTATGCTGCCGGTCAGGGTAACAAAAAAGGCGGCCAGCAGGAACGCTGGGCAAAAGAAGGATTAATCAAACGTTGGATTGGTGGACACTTTGGTTTCTCTCCAAAGGTAATCGATATGATCATTAATAACAAAGTAGAGGCATACAACCTGCCTCAGGGTGTTATTATTGAGATGTACCGTGCAATGGGACAGGGACGTAAAGGCTATATCACTAATGTAGGTCTTGAAACTTTCGTAGACCCTCGTTTGGAAGGCGGCAAGTTAAACAGCCGTACAACCGAAGATATCATCAAAGTTATCCAGGTTGAAGGCGAAGACCAGCTTTATTACAAGCTGCCAAAGGCAAATATTGCATTAATCCGTGTAACTACAGCGGATACAAATGGTAACTGTACAATTGAAGATGAAATTCTTCCTTTGGATATTTTATCTGCGGCTATGGCTGCTAAAGGATGTGGCGGTAAAGTTATCGTTCAGGCAAAACACATTGTTCAGGCAGATACGATTCCATCGAGACAGGTAGCAGTTCCTGGTATTTTTGTAGACGCGATCGTTGTTCCGGATGATCCGGAAGAAACTCACAGACAGTGTGCCGATTTCTTTGTAAATCCGACATTATCCGGTGCTTACAAAGTTCCTACGGACGCTGTTGCTCCAGAACCATTTGGTACCAAGAAATTTATTGGTAGAAGATGTGCGATGGAACTTGTTCCAAATGCAGTTGTTAACTTAGGTGTTGGTATTCCTGAAAAAGTTGCTACAGTAGCAGGTGAAGAGGGATTTGCAGATCAGTTGACATTGACGACCGAGTCCGGTATGATCGGTGGTGTTCCAAGCGGCGGCGGCTCCTTTGGTGCAGGAGTTAACGGCTGGGGTGAACTGCCGGAAGTCAGCCAGTTTGACTTCTACGATGGCGGCGGACTGGATGTTACATATCTTGGTCTTGCAGAGTGTGACCCTAAGGGTAACGTTAACGTAAGTAAATTTGGAACAAATGTTGCAGGCTGCGGCGGCTTCATTAACATTTCCCAGAATACACAGAATTGTATTTTCTGCGGAACATTTACAGCCGGCGGACTGAAAACAGCAGTTGAAGATGGTAAACTGGTAATTGTTCAGGAAGGTAAAAAGAAGAAATTCGTTTCTTCTGTTGAACAGGTTACATTCTCTGGTGATTATGCACGCAGAAATAAAATGCATGTAATGTTCGTTACAGAACGTGCAGTTATTGAACTGTTGGAGGATGGTCTGACTGTTACTGAAATTGCTCCAGGTATCGATCTTCAGACGCAGGTTCTTGATCAGATGGATTTCAAACCTCTGGTTGCTGAGAACCTGAAAACTATGGACCTTAGAATCTTTGTTGATGCTCCTATGGGTATCAAAGATGAGATTATGGCTAAGGCAAAATAGTTGTAACTTAACGAGGGAGGAAAAATAATATGAGTTTATTTGGTATTGTATTAGGCTTGGCCCTGCTTATTTTCTTAGCATTTAAAGGCCAGTCCATTCTTTGGGTTGCACCGGTTTGTGCAGCAGTTGTAGCGCTCCTCAGTATGTTCGAAGATCCTACAATTAATGTGTTATCAATGTGGACAGATAACTATATGGCAGCTATGGCTACTTTCTTACAGACTTGGTTCCCGGCTTTCATGCTTGGTGCTATTTTCGGTAAGGTTATGGAGATTTCCGGTGCTGCTAAATCTGTAGGTCTTTGGCTTACAAAATTGATCGGCGCTAAACAGGCTATGTTAGCAACAGTTATCGCTTGTGCCGTTCTTACATACGGCGGTATCTCTTTGTTCGTAGTAGTATTTGCTATCTACCCGCTGGCAGTTGCTCTTTACAGAGAGGCGGATATTCCGAACAAATTGATTCCTGGAGCTATTTCCCTGGGAGCTTTTACATTTACAATGACAGCTATCCCTGGTACACCTCAGATCCAGAACATTATTCCAACAAAATACTATGGTACAACGGCTATGGCTGCTCCGATCATGGGTATTATTGCGGCATTAGTTATGTTAGTGCTTGGTGTTCTGTGGATGAAGAGCAGAGAAAACAAACTTAAAAAAGAAGGTTTACACTTTGTTGAACCATCGAACGTTGAAACTATTTCAGATGATGGTTCTCTGCCAAATCCAATTGTTTCTTTGATTCCTCTGGTTTCTGTTCCTGTAACGTTGAACGCACTGAAATTCCCATTAGTAGGTTCTCTGTTACTGGCTGTTGTACTTGCAATCGTATTGAACCTTAAAGCTGCAAAAGATTTCCCGAAGGCTATCAATGATGGTGCGGCCGGTGGTCTTATGTCTATCGGTAACACAGCTGCTGCCAACGGTTTCGGCGGTGTTGTTAAAGCCGTTCCTGGTTTCGCAACATTGACAACAATGCTTCTTGGTGTTCCTGGAACTCCTCTGATTTCTGAAGCAATTGCTGTATCTGTACTTGCAGGTGCTACAGGTTCCGCTTCCGGTGGTATGGGTATTGCTCTTGAAGCATTAGGCCCGAAATATATGGAATTGGCAGCCAATGATCCAAAATTAAGCCCAGAGGCTCTGCACAGAGTTGCATCTGTTGCATCCGGTGGCCTTGATACACTGCCACACAACGGTGCTGTTATCACTCTGTTGAGTGTTTGTGGTCTGACACATAAAGATTCTTATATCGATATCGGTATGAACTGTTGTGTAATTCCAACGATTGCAGTAATCATTTGTATTATTTTTGCTATGTTTGGCATTTGCTAATTTGTTGTTGATTAAAATAAGTTATGATTATGGGGCCGTCGCATTAATGATTGAATAAATCATAGATGCGGCGGCCTCTTTGTGCTCATTTTAAGGAAAATCCCTTGAATAATAAGACGTTATTTG
>NZ_SLXA01000005.1 GCF_004340975.1 Frisingicoccus caecimuris | reverse complement strand
CAAGAGTTTGCTTACAGCTTCCTTCAGATTCCACCTCACGATGGACACCCTTGCTGTTCGGCTATACACTTCCTCGTTGCCTAGGCGTGTTCGGGTAGGGTCAAGCAATGGCGCGGTAGTTTCCGTTTCCATCGCCTGCCACCTCAAACCGTGCATGAGGTTCTCCCTCACACGGCTTTCCGATAATCTTCTTCCTGTAACATTCAAAGGACTGTCTCATATCTTTTCTTATTTGGATAATAAAAGTACTCTATTCCACTGTTAGCATACCACTTCCGAAATCCATACAGCACATGTTCTCTGTATTTCTTCTGTTTTCGTCTGTAATACACCCGTCTCCATAGCTTCATCCACACGTATTCATCAAGCTGTTTAAACCGTTTTGTTGAGTTGCCGTGCTGAAAGTAGTTTCTCCATCCTCTTATGAGCGGATTTAATTTCTCCACTTTTTGCTCCAGACCCTCATAGGACGATTTTCTGCAAGTAATTACTCTGATTGCATCCTTTACCTTTTTCATCGCCTTTTTACTTGGCATCATGTAAGGCAACTTCCGCCCACATTTGGTTTTCCCAAACTTCTGATAACGGAATCCAAGAAAGTCAAAGCTCTCCTTATTCATATCTACAATCTTTGTTTTCTGCGGATTCAGCGTCAGTTTTAACTTGGTCATTATTCTTTTCAGATGTTCAAACGCTAATTCTGCATCTTTTCTTGTTCTGCACACAATCACTGCATCATCTGCATATCTGACTATAACGCCCAGTTCCTTATGATTCTCCCAGTAGGAGTCCAATACATGAAGATAGACATTTGCTAACAACGGACTAATGACTCCTCCTTGTGGTGAACCTTTTTCCGTTGGATAATATTTCCCATTTTCAATGACTCCTGCTTGTAACCATTGTCTGCATAACTTAATGACCCTTCTATCACTGATGCGACGATTTAATAATCCCAGTAGTATTTCATGATTGATGTTGTCGAAGTATCCCTGTATGTCTGCATCTACTACATACCAGTTTTTATACAATTCTTTTTTCACTTTTTCTGTAGCCTGTTTTGCATCTCTTTTAGGGCGGAATCCATAAGAACTATCTAGAAAGTTTGCTTCAAAGACAGGTTCTATCACTATCTTACAGGCTTGTTGCACAATCCTGTCTCTAATAGTCGGTATTCCCAATGGTCTTTGCTTCCCATCCGGTTTTGGAATGTATACTCTTTTTACCGGCTGAGGCCTGTATTTCTTATTCTGCAAATCTTCTTGAATATCCAACAAGTATTCTTCTACTCCGTATTCCTCAATCATTTCAAAGGTAATGCCGTCAATCCCGGCACTCCCCTTGTTTTCTCGCACTTCTTTCCATGCCCGCCACAAAATATCCAGGCGAAAGATACGGTCATACAACGCATGAAATCTGCGTTGCCTATCCTTTTTGGCTGCCAGGTATAGATTACGTTGAAGTTGTCGTGATTTTCCAATTGAGTGTTGTTGTCCAATATTTGGCATGCACTATCCCTTACCTTCCCGTTAATCTTGATTAAAGCAGAGCCCCTTTTCTCCCATTGTTTTTCTTACCAATAGTTCATAGATACTATGGGCTCCTCCGACTTCTCGTACCACTTCCCAAGGAACTTCGCATGCGTGCTTATATCCTCAGTTACATACTTGTGGTTATATGATGATATGAGACCTCTTCTGTTCCGTTATCAACTTTCATAACATTCCGCTCCCTCTACACCGAAGGGTTCTTCAATGCTGTACTCCAGTATCTGCACATCTTCCATGGTCTTCGTCAGAAAGTCAGTGACTCGACTCCCTCTTGTCCCCTTACAGGGCTAACGTAACGATGCTACAGGATTCACTTTATGTTACGGACTGCTATTTTGCACCTGTTTCTCACAGGCATACCTCGCTTCAACACAATCGGTCACCCAAAAGCATTGGAGGCTCGCTACAAGGCTCACTGGCGATTACCTTGACCAGACTTTCACTGGCTAGCTGATAACAGCTTGCAGAACACACGACTTGCACCCGTTAGAGCGCGCCCATGGCGCGCAAACAAAAAGAAGGTATTCGGAAAAACCGGATACCTTCTCTTCTATTTACATGATTTTGAACAGCTCACGCATCCACAATCGCTGCAATCACTGCAATTGCAAAACTTTCCTGACCGAAACTGGCGAATCCTTCGTAGAATGATCCACAACACATAAAGCATCAATAGTATTCCAATAATTACAGACCAAATCATCGAAACATCAACCTCCAATCAACACAGATCCCACCTGGAACACCATAACAGCCATTCCCCAGGCTACGAGTAACTGCATCAGTATCATTCCTATTGTCCACCGCCAGGAGTTTGTTTCTTTTCGAATGGTTGCAATAGTAGCCATACACGGTATGTAAAGCAGACAGAACACCATCAATGCATAAGCATTAATCGTCCCAAATCCCATATTTTCCAAAACATAGTGAAAATTTTCAATACCAATATCCGAATTGATATTCATTGCAAACAGAACGCTGCAGCTCGAAACAACCAGCTCTTTAGCTGCAATACCTGAAATCAGTGCAACCCCGATCTGCCACAGCCCCAAACCTGCCGGAGCCAGTACCGGAACGAGAAAATGTCCGATAGAAGCTGCAAAGCTGTCAGAAATATCCGACACCATACCTGCCGCTCCGAAATTCATAATGAGCCACAGGAGAACCGAACCAACAAAAATCGTTGTTCCTGCTTTTGTCAGATAGTCCTTCACCTTTTCCCATACATAAATGATGATGGTCCGGGCATTTGGCGATTTATATTCGGGAAGTTCGATCAAAAGGCAATTCTTCTCCTCATTTCGACAGACAATTTTACTGTAAATCAAAGCCACCAGAATAGCCATGATCAGTCCGATCACATACATGGAAAAGGCGGCAGCCATCGCAAATTTCCCAAAAAACATTTTAGAAAACAGAACATAAATCGGAAGCCGGGCGCTGCAGGACATAAATGGTGTCACCATAATGGTCCGAAGCCGGTCTCTTGTATCTTCCAGTGTTCTGGCACTCATAATAGCCGGGACGGTACATCCAAAGCCAAGCAGCATCGGAATAAAGGCTCGTCCGGAAAGTCCCATTTTCCCCATCAGTCCATCCATGACGTAAGCCACTCGGGACATATATCCACTATCCTCCAGAAAGGCCAATGCCAGAAACAGCATAAAAATATTCGGAAGGAACGTCAATATGCCGCCAACGCCGGCAATAATACCGTCACAGACAAGAGAAATCAATGTGGGGCTCAGATGCAAAAGTTCCATACCATACTGAATGCCATTGGCTACACCGGCAATAAAAATTTCAAATCCCCCCGCAATCCAGTCTCCGACAACAAAGGTCAGAAGAAAAACAATGGCCATTATTCCGAAAAATATCGGCATGCCCCAGACCGGATGGGTCATCCACTGGTCAACCTTTTCTGTCCACGCTTCCTTCTGAGCCTTATTCATAAGAACTTCGTCGATAACTTCTTCAATAAAGTCATACTTCTGGTTGATAATTTCATGTTCATAATTCTTATCAACGATATCTTCTGTACGTATCGGATAGTTCTTCATGACTTCCGGGTCTTTTTCAAGTATTTTAATTGCATGCCACCTCGGATTGACAATATTCGGAAACTCAGTCAGCAGCCGCTCTTCCAGGTCGTCAATCTTATCCTCGATATCATCCGAATACACCATCGCAAACTCTTTGTGATGATTGTGACGATGGACACTCTGACACACCAGATCGTGATGATGTTCCACTGGCACGCTGTTACCTTTTCCCTGATGATGGGCCACAGCATGCATCAGTACCTCGAGACCTGTCCGTTTTCTCGCCGAAACAGGCACGACCGGAATCCCCAGCATTTCAGGTAAACGATGGATGTCCAATTCCATGCCCCGCTCCTCAACGATATCCATCATATTCAGAGCCAGCACGACCGGTTTTCCAAGTTCGATAAGCTGTAAAGTTAAGTAGAGATTTCTCTCCAGGTTTGAAGCATCCGCCACGTCCACCACCACGTCCACCTCATCCCCAAGCAAATACTGTCGGGACAAAATTTCTTCCGTAGAATAGCAGGTCAAACTGTAAATTCCCGGAAGGTCTACCAGCTTGTACTGATATTCATGAAACTTAAAGGCACCTTCCTTTTTCTCTACCGTGACCCCCGGCCAATTTGCCACTTTCAGTCTGGCACCCGTATAAGCATTAAATAAAGTGGTTTTTCCACAGTTCGGATTTCCTGCAAAGGCAACATTAATTACCTGTTCGTTCATAATGACCCTCCCTTACATAAATACCCATAGAAATTTCCTTTCCGACAGCCATCCGAGTACCTCTGACCTTAAAGATCATTGTTCCGTTTTTCTTTCTATTTAAAACCTCCACCTGCGTTCCATGAATCAACCCAAGGGCCTCCAGCCTGCGACCAACTTTTTCATTCAGTCTGGTCGATTCAACAACATATTCCATTCCCGGAATACCTTCCGATAAAGTCATTTTCAATTCCTCCATCTATCATTCATATTATATTCTCATTTACCCCATACATATTACCCCGATTAGAATTAGTTGTCAATAACCTGCTATTACACTTGTTTTGGAATCATAAAAATCCCGTCCAATCGATTTTAGTAACCGTTGGACGGGACCGCCTGTCTGCCTGTCATATTCTTTAATTGAAATAAACCATATCCTCTTCCGGTTTTATTGCCTTTTCGATACGTTTTGCATAAAGTACCGGACCAATACCATGATATTCATCCCTGTGCTCCAATCGCACTGTCGCCGTCACCCGAACCCACTGCTTATTCTTTAAACGTGACGCAAACTTACTTTTACATAAAAAACCAAGGAAAGTAATATCATCGGCACAACAGGTCATGGCCATACGTCCCGGCACAAAATATCCATCCTCAAAGTTTTTCGAACGGAATACCATCCCTTTGATGATAACATCCTTACCCTCATACCGCTCACCGTGATCCAAAGCATCCAGATACCAGATACCGTAATTATCATCGTCAATCTCGATAACATCCTGGTTTACATCATAAGGCAGAATGTCTTCACCCGGGTCCAGAATATCTCCGTTTTCCGCTTCAAAAATAAGTTCGGCTTTGCTGTTGAGCACCTTTACATTACGAATCAGGTACGAAATATCTGTCGTTTCTTCATTACATCGGTTAAAAATCGCCATCTGAGTACAGGTCAGAATATCTGCCATCAGAGAACGCATATTGTTCATATATAATTGGAATGTGGATGCATCTACTGTGGTAACCACCTGAAAAAGCTCCCAACGATACGGAAGCTGCATGCGGATAAACTCACTGACCGGCCACATGCCGTTATATTCAATAATAACCTGCTGTGGGCGATGTTCCCGGCGACATTTTTTAAGGAAGTCCAGGGTGAACTCCTCTTTATCCTCTACGGTCACCACATCCACATTGTACTGTTCAAGTAATTTGGGTTCAATCTCCGCTTCGCCTTCCTCAGTGAGGATCAACAGGGTTTTTTCATCTTCTACAAAATTTCCTTCCAGAATGACCTGTTCAATGAAGGTTGTCTTACCGCTCTCCAGAAAACCGGTAATTAAATAAACAGGAACCTGCATTTGTCTTTCCTCCGTTCTAGTTCAGACCGAATAATTCTGCCAGTTTGTCTTCCTTTAATTCAGAACCGATCACACAAAGACGTCCGGTAACATCCGGTTCACCGTCCCGCAATTCAAACTCGCCCGGAACAAGGTCAAAATAAATCCAGCCGCCCTTTGTATCCGGGACCATACCCTTCGCTCTTAAAATCATACCATAATCTTCGGAATGGGCCAGCACATCCAAAGTCATCTGCATCTGATCGCGGTCATATTTCTTCGCCGTCTCCTGACCCCAACTTGTAAATACATCATCTGCATGATGATGGCCATGTTCGTGGTCGTGATCATGACAGCCACAGGTACAGTCCGGGCCATGATCATGATCGTGATGATGATGATGCTCGTGCTCATGGTCATGATGATGCTCATGCTCATGGTCGTGATGATGATGCTCATGCTCTTCTTCAAGAAGTTTCAAAACAAAATCATTTTCTCTTTCCATGGCATCCAAAATCTTTGTGCCGTCAATATCATCCCATGCCGTTGTGACAATTGTTGCTTTTGGATTATGCTCTTTGATCATTTCAAGACACTTTGTCAGTTTATCCTCGGACATCTTCTGAGTGCGGCTCAAAACGATCGTTTTTGCATGTTCAATCTGATTATTAAAGAATTCTCCGAAATTCTTCATATACATCTTACATTTCTGGCCGTCAACGACTGCTGTATAACTGTTTAAACAAATATCTACTTTTTCTCCAACACCTTCTACCGCCCGGATAACATCCGACAATTTTCCTACACCTGACGGTTCAATGATCACCCGGTCCGGTGCATAATCATGAATAACCTTTTCCAGTGCCGTACCAAAATCACCAACCAGTGAACAACAGATACATCCGGAATTCATCTCTGTGATCTCAACACCTGCATCCTTTAAAAAACCGCCGTCAATACCAATCTCACCAAATTCGTTTTCAATAAGAACAACCTTTTCATCTGCAAAAGCCTCAGATAACAGTTTTTTTATCAATGTGGTTTTGCCAGCACCTAAAAATCCAGAAATAATATCAATTTTAGTCACTATAGTCACTACCTTTCCAGTTTTAAAAACACCTTGTAAAAAAATTCCGTCTGAGAATGACGGAATTACCATCTCTTAGTGTAACACACCAGATTTGGTTTATCAAGATTTAAATCCAGTCTTTTGTTTTCAAAAAAGTCTCATAGCATTTTTCAGCCTCATAAATATCTGCCTTGCTTGTTACTTCCCACGGTGCATGCATGCTGAGTACCGGAACACCACAGTCGATGACATCCATGTCGTAAGCCGCCGGAATCCAGGCGATGGTGTTGCCGCCGCCAGCATCTACTTTTCCCATCTCAGCCATCTGATATGCCACTTTGTTCTCATCCATAATCCGGCGGATACGAGCAACATATTCAGCTCCGGCATCATTTGAGCCAGCCTTTCCGCGGGCACCTGTATATTTATTAAATACGACACCATGCCCAAAATAAGCCGTATTATTTTTCTCAAATACAGAGGAATAGGCCGGGTCATAGGCTGCATTCACATCCGAGGAGATCATTTTTGAATTTGCCAGAGTCCGTCGAAGGGTAATATCATTTAATTTGCCCATTGCCTGAAGGACTTCGGCAATGGTATTCTCAAAGAATCTGGAACCCATACTGGAAGCGCCCACGCTGCCGATCTCTTCTTTATCCACGAAAACAGCGACACTGGTCCGCATCACCTCAACTACAGACAGCATCGCCATCAAAGATGTATAGGCACATACCCGGTCATCCTGTCCATAACCCATGATCATGCTCCGGTCCAGGCCAAAATCTCTGGATTTTCCGGCAGGCACAACTTCAATCTCACCGGAGACAAAATCTTCTTCTTCAATGTCATATTTTTCTTTCAGGAGTTTTAAGATATTTGCTTTGACCTTATCCTTAGTATCTGAATCTTTCAACGGTCGGCTTCCCACAAGAATGTCCAGATTTTCCCCCTCCACAACAACAGCACCTTTTTTGTCAAGCTGTTTGGCTGACAGGTGGACAAGGAGGTCCGTTACCCCGAATACCGGGTCGTTTTCATCTTCACCGATATTGATTTCTACATGACTGCCGTCTTTTTTGACAATGGTCCCATGAAGCGCCAGCGGCAATGTTACCCACTGATATTTTTTAATACCGCCGTAATAATGAGTATCCATATAGGCCAGCTCTGTATCCTCATAAAGCGGATTCTGTTTTAAGTCCAGGCGGGGGGAGTCAATATGAGCGCCAAGAATATTTAATCCTTCTTCCACAGGGAATAATCCGATATTGATAAACATCACAGCTTTTCCTTTTGTCTGTGCATAAACTTTACTTCCATGTCTCAATATATGTCCGCCCCGGATGACATCTTCCATGGAAACATAACCGTACTGTTTGGCCGCCCCAATCATCTGGCGTACACATTCTCTTTCCGTTTTTCCATTATCCAGAAAAAATTTATATCCCTGAATCAACGCATCCATCATTTCCAAATCTTCATCTGTATAAGTATTCCATGTATTTTCCTTCATTCGTATAATCCTCCTACTGACCTGAACCTAAAAAGGAAAGCTCTTTTTCGATTCCCTGAATATCTGACATGATCGCACTCTGACGTTCGCCAAGTAATAATCCCTGATTGTACTGATAATATTTCTCACAACCATTTTCTCCGATAAACCAGAGCGCATAATGGCTTGAGTTCAATTCGGTGATAAAGACAACCATCTCCTGGCTTTCGCCGAAAGCGCCTTCCACAAAAGTAAAGGAATTATCAAAAGCTGTTTTCCACTGTTCCAGCATCGATTGACGTCCGGCAACCGCTTCATTAAATTTATTTTTAACCGTCTCAAAATCCGCACCTTCCCGGACAACCCTGAGATATTCCTCTAATGTATTCATTAAGCGGAGGGCTACACGAATCTCTGATTTTTCCATCGTCTTTCCATGCTCACTCTTCTCCCACTTATCCTTTTCCTGACGGAAGGCTTCTGAAAGTCCTTCCAGCAAATCCGGCTGGCCTTTCACAAATTTCAAAATGCCAAACAAGCGCTCTACATAAATATCCCATTCGTAACAATCCCTGGCGCCATCGCTCAAAGCACTGACAAGAAGTCCAAGGACACTCAGTTTTTCATCAAAGGGCGCTGAAGAGATCCGTTCCTCAGCTCCTGGATAAATTTTCCCATGCAAAATATCTTCCACATTATAGTCAGCCGCATATTTTTTATAAAGATCCATATACGCCGAAAATTCTCTAGCAATCCGTGGATGCTGCAAATATTGACCGATCACGCCTTCGGTCACAGGAATATCCAGTTTTTCACAGGCACGAATCATCTGGGACAAATCCTCCCAGCCACGGGCTGTCACGAAACGCTTGCCCTCCACTGTTGTTTCAACCGTATAAAAGTTTTCTTTCTTTACATCCAGATAAGAAATGATACTTCCGTGAACGCCGGCTTTATAAGCATATTCTTTCCAGACCGGAAGATTCTCCGTCACATCGATCCGTTTCACACGGTCCAGGGTAACAATATCAAACTCTTTAACCGACTTGTTATATTCCGGTGGGTTTCCTGCAGCTACGATAATCCATCCATCCGGCACTTTATGGTTACCGAAGGTCTTTCCCTGCAAAAACTGAAGCATGGTCGGCGCCAGCGTTTCAGAAACACAGTTAATTTCATCAATAAATAAAATTCCTTCTTTTAAGCCGGTGCGTTCCATTTGCTCATAGACAGAGCCAATGATCTCACTCATCGTATATTCGGTGACCGGATACTCTTTTCCCCCGAAGTCCTTATGTTCAATCATCGGCAGACCGATCGCCGACTGGCGAGTATGATGCGTAATCGTATAGGCCACCAGACCAATACCGCATTCTCGAGCCACCTGCTCCATAATGGCTGTCTTTCCGATTCCCGGTGGTCCGATCAAAAGCACCGGACGCTGATGCGTCATGCCGATCATATAGTTTCCGAATTCATCCTTCGCCGTGTAGGCCCTCACTGTATGAATAATTTCTTCCTTTGCTTCTTTAATGTTCATTTTACTCACTCCATGTTAATATATCATCCGGTTCAAGGATTACCTTCATCGCCCAGGCCGGAACCTTGATATCCGTGTAGTCTTCTTTGACAAATATAAATGCGGTGTCAAATCCCGGTTTCTTTGCCGGAAACTCACCATAACCATCGGTAAAATAAAGAACCCCTTTCAGATTTCGGAATTCGCCATCCTGCACAAGCTTTTCCACATAGGAAATACCCGCTTTAAAATTCGTCCCGCCGCGGCCCCGGATAACAAGATGCTTCATACATTCTTTCAATTCTTCTTCATTTTGAATCTTCATATCCATCTGGACCTTGGAATCGCACTGGACAATATGCAGATTCATGTTCTTAAAGAAACTGTCCATACTGTGAAGAATCTGAAAAGTTTCATGGAAAAACCGTTTCAGTATTTCATCACCGCAGGATTCGGATGTATCCACGATAATCGCCAACTCCTGTATTTTTTCCGACTCCTTATATTCCAGCGGTTCCACCAGCGGCACATTGCCATAGGTGTTCAGACCGTAAGTATAAAATATATAATCAAAGCTGTCCAAGTCCAGCTTAATTTCCTCATTCACCACAGCAAACTTTCTTAAAAACTTCCGATAATCATAAGTTTCATGCAGACTGATTTCCATTTGGAGAAGCAGATCTCCAGCCTTCTCGCCCATACTCTTTGAAAAGGTGGAGAGGTTGGTCTTCATCTTCTCGCTGATATCTTTCCACTTATTATCGTTTTCCTGCTGTCTCTGCTTTCCCTCAGGCGTATCCTCCTGGCCCTGCCAGAAAGAATGGTCATCCAGAGTAAAAATCCGTTCTGCCGCCATCAACTCCCGCGGCGACAACGGATGATTCATCATCCACCGGTAAATCGACTGGGCATTGAGAACCTTTGTCTCCTGACCAATTCGGTAATACCAGGCTTCCCGCTCATCGCTGACCACCCGTTTGACACAGACCGCATCAAACCGGTCCACCAGAGATTCGGCCGAAATATCACAGGACAGATTCCAGAGACGCTCATCCCGCTCCATCCGTCCCGTCATATGGCGGAAAATATTGTGCATGAGCATATGGACATAGACCCGGTTGATATCCTGGGGCCATTCCTTATAGGCCGATGTCAGCCAGGACGGATTAAACAAGATTTTAAACCCATCCGTCCCGATGGTCTTTGTACTCAGATTCAGTTCATAGTCCAGCGCACTCAACGCAATGTCAAAATAACGCATCGACATATAAATTTCATTCCGGGATGCTGTCAGGATCTGCAGACCGACCCGGTTGATTCTTTCTCTTATTTCATTCATTTTCAACAATCCTACAAATCAAAGGTTTTCTTCATCGACGAATAATGGACATTTTTATACTGCATCAACATACTGACAAACTCAGGTACCTGATTCTTCTGCCCAAATTCAATCCCGGCATCCAGCATTTCCTTCGGCAGCGGCTCGCCTTCTGTCAACAGAGAAAACAAAGACCACCGCTTTGTCTCAACCATATAAAAAAGTACCTGAGCTCCCATGGATTTTAAATAGTCAATATAAAATCGGCGTGCCTGAGAAGCCAGCTCATATGGATAACTCAAACGTTTCAAAGCCAGATCCATCACTGTCGTCGGCTCATCCCGGTGAATCGTCAATTCAAAAATCTCATCATATTTCATATAATCGATACCTGTACTGCTGATACAGTTCCGGTAGAGACTTCCTGAGCCGTAGGTCTTATGATTAAACTGACGGGCCTCCTCATTGGCCGTCTCTTCATAAAAGAAATCTGTAAAGACAAGCTGGGATACATTGCCATCCTTATAATGAAAGGTGACGGTCAGTTCAAAATTTGTATCACTCAAAATCGTATTAATCTGACTTTCCATTCCCTGCACCGTATATAAATGGATGTCTCTCAAATCCGAGTCATTACGAAAAGCGCCATATCCCATGTGGGTCAGCGTTCCGGGCAAAACGACACGTGCCAGCCGGGTACAATTATAAAAGGCATAGTCATCGATACGCTCTGTCCCTTTCGGGAACTCAATCTGTTCCAGAAAACGACACTCGGCAAAGGCATGATCTCCAATCACTTTCATTGACCGGGGCAAACGAATCCGCGTCATTTCCCGCTGTTCATAAAAAGCATATTCGCCGATGGCTGTCACCGGATGGTCATTCCATACATCCGGCAAAGAAACAACCTTATCCTTCCCTTCTGCCTTCACCAGACGGGCGCTGCCATCTGTCATTATCTCAAATTTGAACTCCATGAATCTTCTCCTCACACATTTTCCTGTATCTCAGCAAGTAAATCTCTCACCACGGCCGAAGCGATCAAAAGCCCCGCACTTCCCGGGACAAAGGACATGCTTCCCGGTGTCCTGTGATTCGCCACAGGCTCTTCCGTCGAAAAAACCACTTTCTGATGTTTCACACCCCGGCTTTTTAACTCCCGGCGCATCACGCGAGCCAGCGGACAGACACTTGTCTTGTAAATATCCGCCACCTGCAGTCTGGACGGGTCCATCTTGTTTCCTGTTCCCATTGAGCTGATGACAGGAACGCTCAATTCCTGACATTTCATAATAATTTCTATTTTAGCCGTCACCGTATCGACCGCATCGACCACATAATCATAATTTTCAAAAGGAAAGGTATGACTGTTTTCCGGCAGAAAAAAAGTTTCACGTGTATGCACCAGAGCTTCTGGATGAATCTCCCGGATTCGTTCCTTCATCACCCGGGTCTTCATTCGTCCTACTGTCGATTCCAGGGCAATGATCTGACGGTTCAGATTGGACATACTGACCACATCTTTATCTACCAAAGTAAATTCTCCAATACCACAGCGAGCCAATGCTTCTGTCACGTAACCGCCCACACCGCCAATGCCAAAAATTGCCACATGACACTCGGACAACCGCTTTAAACCCTCTTCACCAATCAGCATTCCTGTTCTCTGAAATCTCTCTTCCAAAAGCTTTTCCTCCTAAATTACATCGTTCCTATCATATCATATTTGAATCCAAAAATAAAGGGACACAGCAAAAAGCTGCATCCCTGAAACTATACTTAAATTAATGATGGAAAAGACGAATACCTGTAAAGGCCATAGCCATGCCGTATTTATTACAGGTTTCAATGACGTTATCGTCACGAATGGAACCGCCCGGCTGAGCCACATACTTCACGCCGCTCTTATGGGCACGTTCAATATTATCACCAAATGGGAAGAAAGCATCCGAACCAAGAGCCACATCCTGCATGCCGTCCAGCCATGCCCGTTTTTCTTCTCTTGTGAAGACTTCCGGTTTTACTTTGAAGATTTTCTCCCATTCACCATCGGCCAGAACATCCATATAATCTTCGCCGATATATAAATCGATGGCATTATCTCTGTCAGCCCGTCCGATCTTATCAACAAATTCCAGATTCAGCACCTTCGGACACTGACGCAGATACCAGTTGTCGGCTTTGCTGCCAGCCAGACGGGTACAGTGAATTCTGGACTGCTGTCCTGCACCAATACCGATGGCCTGTCCGCCTTTAGCAAAACAAACGGAATTAGACTGGGTATATTTTAATGTGATCAGAGAAATGATCAGGTCGATTTTTGCCAGTTCCGGAATTTCCTTATTCTCTGTAACAACATTGGCAAGAAGTTCATCATCCACTTTCAGTTCATTACGTCCCTGTTCAAAAGTAATACCGAACACTTCTTTATGCTCGATCGGCGCCGGAATATAATCCGGATCGATCTGAATGATATTGTAATTGCCTTTTTTCTTTGCTTTTAAAATTTCCAGAGCTTCCGGTTCATATCCCGGCGCGATCACACCGTCGGACACTTCTCTTTTGATAATTTTTGCGGTGGAAACATCACAAACATCGGAGAGAGAAATAAAATCACCAAAAGAAGACATACGGTCTGCTCCCCTGGCTCTCGCATAAGCACAGGCCAGCGGTGAAAGTTCACCCAGATCGTCCACCCAGTATATTTTTTTCAGTACATCGTCCATTGGCAGACCAACCGCAGCGCCTGCCGGAGATACATGTTTAAAAGATGTTGCCGCTGGAAGTCCGGTAGCCTTTTTCAGTTCGCTGACAAGCTGCCAGCCATTAAAAGCATCCAGAAAATTAATATAACCCGGCTTGCCGTTTAAAACAGTAATCGGCAATTCACCTTCATTCATATAAATACGGGATGGTTTCTGATTTGGATTACAACCATACTTTAACTCCAATTCTTTCATGATGTTCCTCCTATTTATTTTTATTTACAATACGTGTTTCCCAAGTACCATCTTCGAGGTTGATATAACGCACAAACAACGATACTTTGTTTTCTTCGTTCAGACTGTTCCAGATCCGATCGGTAAATGTATCGATATCTCCTTCAATATCCACCCATTCCGGTTCACCTTCAAAACTTGGCAATGGATTGCCGTCGCCCATATAAGTGTGGATAAAATGTCCCTCACCATCAAATGGGTTATTATAAGCAAATGTATAACGGTTACAGCCTTCCGGACGTCCGTTATTGCTCTTTAAAATGGACAAAGCATAATTAAAAATTCCTTTATCCTGATGGATGATTCCGGAAATCCTAGGTGTAAAGTTCGGTGCGTCCGGCTCGAACTCTCTGGTACGCAGAGACTGTTCAAAGGTCTGCTGTTTGTCCATCAGATCATAGATCGTGTCTGTCTGATCGCCGTTAGTCACAATAGTCTTATTTCCAAGAACACGTACCGGGGCATAAATGATCAGGCTCGGATCTGTCAGTTTGGACGGATCAAAGGCTTCTGTGCGGATACCGTCACCATCTTCCACAAAGACACGGTTACGGCTGTTTTCACTGCGGCCCATAATAAAATAAGCCGTTACGGCACAGGTACCGTCAGCGGACTTACCAATAATAATTCCTCTGCCAGGATAAGCATTCGCTTTCAACTGTTTTTCGATTGACAACTTTTCCATCAGTATTCCTCCTTATTAATCACCTGAATTATATCATCGATACTTATATTTGGCAACTCATTTTATTGACACTAAAAAACTTATTTGCTAGAATGTAGCTAATTATTTTCTTACAGAAAGGGACGACACAATGCCAAAATTAAATGAAAACTATCAGAATCTGAAAGAAAGCTATCTTTTTGTGGAGATTGCCCATCGTGTGGCAAAATATGCCGAAGCAAACCCGGATAAAAAAATCATCCGTCTCGGTATCGGCGATGTTACTCTTCCTTTAGAACCCCTGGCTGTAGCAGGGCTCCATGAAGGCGTGGATGCCATGACTTCCACTGAAACCTTCAAGGGCTATGGTCCGGAACAGGGTTATGATTTTCTCCGTCAGGCCGTTGTTGATTACTATGCTGAAAACGGCATATCCATCCAGGCGGATGACGTCTTCATTTCCGACGGCGCCAAGAGCGACACAGGAAATATTGGCGACTTGTTTGCTAAAGATAATATTGTCCTTATCCCGGATCCGGTATATCCGGTTTATGTGGACACCAACGTTATGACAGGCCGTGAAATTATTTATATCGATGCCAATGCGGAAAATAACTTCCTTCCAATGCCGGATAAACACGTCCATGCCGATCTGATCTACATCTGCTCCCCGAATAATCCAACGGGCGCTGCTTACAACAAAGAACAGTTAAAAGCATGGGTAGATTACGCCCTTGAAAATGATGCTGTGATCTTCTACGATTCCGCTTATGAAGCTTTCATCACAGACCCAGAACTGCCTCGCAGCATCTTCGCAGTTGAAGGCGCTAAGAAATGTGCGATTGAATTCTGCTCCCTTTCTAAAACAGCCGGATTCACAGGCACCCGCTGCGGTTATACGGTTGTTCCTCAGGAGCTTGTATTCAAAGCTTCCAATGGCGAGGAAATGTCTGTAAACGCCATGTGGAAACGCCGTCAGACAACCAAATTTAACGGAACTTCTTATATTGTTCAGAAAGGCGCCGCCGCCATCTTTACAAAAGAAGGTATGGCTCAGTGCCGTGAAAATATTGCCTACTATCAGAAAAATGCCAAAACCATTTCTGATGTTCTTTCAAAAAAAGGCATCCGCTTCTTCGGGGGTAAAAATTCCCCATACATCTGGTTTGAATGCCCGAAGGGCATGGATTCCTGGGACTTCTTTGACTATCTTCTGAATAACGCTCAGGTTGTCGGAACGCCTGGCGCCGGATTCGGTAAGAACGGTCAGAACTTCTTCCGGCTCACTTCTTTCGGTACCCATGAAAGCACCAAAGAAGCTATGGAACGTTTTGAAAAATTATTCTAAACAAATTTTTAAACCCTTCGGAAATGAAAACTTCCGAAGGGTTTTTATTCTTACTTTATATATCCTTTCCAACACTCGATCAACTGTTCCAAACTCCAGGCCGCATTGGCCGGGCTTGTGGAAGGCAGCTTCACTGCATCCATCCCCGTCGATGGCTTCACATATTTTTCATAGAGCTTCCATGCTGTCGCACCGTTGGCACAGATTCGTTCAATACAGGCAGATGAAAGTATTTTTTCAAAATCATTGGGAACCACGTCTTTGATACTGCTGTCACTGGAACCGGTAATCCGACAGGAAGCGATCACATCCCACACTGCAATGGAATGGCCCAGAAGCATCGCCTTTTTCTCATTGATCGTCACCGGAACAGGAATGCCTAAAATTCCCGCCAGGACCTTCCAGAACCGATTCTGGGGATGGCCGTAAAAGAAGCCGCTCTCCCTGGATTTAATCGATGGAAAGCTCCCAAGAATCAACACTTTTGAGTTTTCATCATAAACCGGAGCGATTTCATGAAGCACCGGTTCTTCATTTAAATTTTTATTTGCTTTCATTTCATTTTTCTCCCAATCACTCTATATAACAAATCGAAATGGCTTAAGAACCAGACCGATAAGGCGCATGATCATATATTGTCCCACAGGAAGCTCTGTCACATTCAAATGCTCTGGTACTTCATCCTTTTCGGCATCCACAACATGACGGCAGTCCCTTTCCAGAATATCCATATTGGACTGAAGCTCTGCAGCCAGTCCCGGGCTTTTGACAACAAGCATCATCTCCGTATCCATATAACTGCTCCGCAAATCAAAGTTGTAAGAACCGACAATAGCGATATCATCATCGATCACAATAGACTTCCCATGGGTCGATGTTCCGCCGTCATATTCATACAGATCAAAGCCAATGTCTATAACCGACGGTTTGTTCCACAAATAGTCGCTGGAGGCCACAATATTGTCTCCATTCTCCACCGAGTTAATCACCATCCGTGGATTTTGAACGTCATCCGCCACTTCTGCCAGTTTTTCATACATATAGTCATTGCAGACGATATAAGGCGTGTGCAGATCCACACGTTCTCCCGCCCCTTTCATCAATTCGGATATGATGTAAAAAACGACTGGCTCCTTCGCATAAATCCCTGTCGGATTCGTCACCAGCTTTACGCCATCCACCGGACAGGTGACCTCTGCATAGTCATAATCCTCAAACAGCTCGGGATGATTTTCTCTCAGGCAGGTATAACGCTCTTCTAATATCTTTCGTTGTTCCACTACCCTGGGATGTGCCGCCAGCCTGGAATCATCATGAAACAGACGGCAGATACCCATATACCACACCGAATCAAAATAGGTTTCCAACTGTTTTATAGAACCATTTGAGCCCGGGTTATAAACAAGCACTTCCCTGTCCAGACTGTTATTTTCCGTTTCATAATTCCCGATAAAATAATCAAAACTGTTCCGGCCGCCAAGTAGATAGGCTTTCTCGTCAACCATCATATATTTATCATGCATCCGTCCCTGAAGCCGCCAGGGTAATAAAATATTCACCGGGTTATAAATCTTTATTTCCACATTTGGATGGGTAGACAGTGCATAAAAAACGGGCCTTCCTTCCATCCTGAGAAACACGCTGATACCGTCGATCAGTATTTTTACTGAAACGCCTTCATCTGCTTTGTGTAAGATGACCGACAATACATCCTCTGTACTCTGTCCTTCTCGCATGTCAAAGGTCGTCAGTACGATTCTTTTTTCAGCCTTATCTATTAAACGAATACGTTCTTCCCAAGCGCTCTGTCCGGTCTCCAGAATCATGGCCCTGTCTCCCGAAGCTGTATTTTCAAAAAAATGTTCTGTACTGACCATTGCTTTTGTTTGTTCCGAGATTTCCGGATATATAGCAAAAGGCGCCATCGCCCCCACAAAAAGATACAGTACAGCGGCAATGATCAGACATCCAAATCGATGCTTTTTAAAAAAATCCAAAATTTCAATCTCCTTTTCATGAAAGACATTCTACCATGATTTCAAAGAAATTTTTATGAATAATTATCTTTTTCTTGAACTTTTTGCCATAAGCTGTTAATCTTTTCTATAGAAAAACACTTTATTACAGGAGACAAAATCATGGATAAAATAACCGAAGAGGTATTAATTCCTTTTTTATTTGAAGATATCAAAACATCCGAACGTCCGGAAATTATCCTGGCGAATGTTCCGGAATTCAAAGAGTTGATGATGCAGTATGAATGTGCGATCATGGAAGTCAATACAAAGCTCCATGTATTAAACAATGAATTCTCCCATATGTATCAACGAAATCCAATTGAATCAATTAAAACCCGCATTAAAACCCCGGCCAGTATTCTTGAAAAACTGAACCGCCGGAATCTTCCGATTTGTATCGATTCACTGGAAAATGGTCTGACCGATATAGCCGGTATCCGGGTCATCTGTCCATTTCCTGACGATATCTATAATGTGGCTGAACTATTGACAAATCAAGATGATGTAATGACCGTTGCCCGAAAAGATTACATTAAAAATCCAAAGAAAAACGGTTATCGCAGTCTCCACCTGATCATTGAGATTCCTATCTTTCTGGCCAGCGGAAAGAAACATATGAAAGTGGAAGTTCAGCTAAGAACGATTGCCATGGACTTTTGGGCCAGTTTGGATCACAAGCTCCGTTACAAGCAGAACCTGAAGAATTCCGAAGAGATTGCTCTCGAATTGAGGGAATGCGCGGATATCATCGCGGGTGTGGACCTGAAGATGCAGAACATCCGTAAAAAAATCCAATAAAATTCAATCCCCTGTTCCACTATTATCATGGCAACAGGGGATTTTTTGACACGATTTGCGTTTAATCAAGAAAAGCATCCACAATGACCGCCTCGGCCTCTTCTTCCGTCATGCCAAGCGTTCTGAGTTTAATAAGCTGTTCGTTGTTAATTCTTCCAATGGCTGCTTCATGGATAATGGAAGCATCGATATGCCGTGCATTGATTTCAGGTATAGAACAGACTTCCGCTTTATCCATAATGATCGAATCACACTGGACATGCGCATGACAGGCTGCATTTCCAATGGCCTTCGGATGAAAGGTCTGAGAAGATTGACCTTTTGCCACAGAACGTGAAGCAATCTTTGCCGAGCTGCCGTCCCCGTTCATCTGAATTTCCATATTAGATACTGCATTCTGTTTATCATGCGTCATAAGACGTTCTGTAACAAAAAGCTTCGCTCCGGCTTCCATCGTGATCTCCGTTTCACGAATACTGGAATCCACGCCTTTAATCTGAGCCGTGTCGAGAGTAAACACCGAATTTTCATCCATATAAATTTTTGTTACCGGATTTAATATACGTTCTCCTGTACCATCGCCTTCGCCGTAATGTTTTTCTTCATAACGGACATTGGCGCCTTTACCCACATGAAAGCTATGGATACCGTCATGACGGGCATTATCACAGCCCGCATTGTGAATACCACATCCGGCCACGATCACCACTTCCGCGCCTTCCGCAATATAAAAATCATTATAAACTACATCCGTCATACCGGAAGCCGTCACAACAACAGGAATGTGGACCTGCTCTCCTTTTGTGTTTCCGTCGATAAAAACATCAATACCATTTTTGTCTGTTTTACTCTTTATCTTAATATGTTCACTGTCTCCATGACAAAGGGGCTGGCCATTGTAACGGAGATTGTAAGCGCCTTCCTGCTTAAATGTGCCATTGTCAATAACATTCAGCACGCCCTGTGTAATCTTATCAATTTCCATTTTCAAAATCTCCCTTCTTAATGCTTCATGTACTTGCATCCGGCATCGCCATCACCCTCAAGCAACAGCGGCATAACTTCCTCTTTCGTTCCAATCTGCTGAACCCGTCCATCGCGGATGACCATGATGCGGTCAGCCATCTGAATGATGCGTTCCTGATGAGAAATAATGATAATGCTCTCTTTTTTCTTTTTGTGAATCTCTTCGAACTGCTGAACAAGCATCGAAAAACTCCAGAGATCAATTCCCGCTTCCGGTTCATCAAAGATACAGAGTTTATGCGGTTTAGAGAAGGCCGTAGCAATCTCTATACGTTTCATCTCACCGCCGGATAAGGAGCTGTCAACCTGACGGTCCAGATATTCTCTGGCACACAGGCCCACATTGCTCAAAAGCTGACAGCTCGCATCCTCAGATAATTCACCGCCGGAAGAAAGCTGAATCAAATGTTTGACCGTCATTCCTTTAAAACGGGGCGGCTGCTGGAAAGCAAAACCGAGTCCGGCTTTTGCTCTGTGATCGATATCATAACCGGTAATGTCCTCTCCATCCAATATAATCTGGCCAGCCGTCTGAGGTTTGATTCCCATAAGGAGAGAAGCCATCGTTGATTTACCTCCGCCATTCGGTCCGGTGATCACAAGAAGTTCACCATCCGCCACATCAAAACTGATATCATCTATAATCTTTAATTTCTGTCCATTCTCAACAACTTCATAAGACAGATTCTTTACTTGAAGCATCCTATCAACCCTTTCTTTACATCATCCGTAAATGTTCACATGTTTATATATTCACATATGTGTATTCCTAGTATCATATTATATCATTTACTTTAGATTTCTCAATAGTTTTTTTCAGATTGTCACTTTTATGAAAATCAAGTATAATAAATAAACGTGGCTATGTACCATAATCTAAAATAAAGGCGGCAATACATAATGAATAAAAAAGAAATCAGTGAAATAAAAAAACAGTTTACTCCCTCCCATTGTGCCATTACCCGTATCTGCGGCTGCTATGTGGACGGTGAAAAGGAGAAAAAATCTCAGATGAAGGAAATGTTCCTCTCTCTTCCAGAAGAAGAAATGTTTAAATACTTTGATATTTTCAGGAAAACCCTGTCCGGGACTCTCGGAAAGAATCTTGTCAATATGGAATTTCCTATGGAAAGCGAAGATTTCGGCGGCGCCCAGGCCTTTTTAATGTCTCTTCGTGAAAGCCAGCTGAATGACCCGAATCTCCTCAATGAGTTTTATGATAAGGTGATTGAATCCTATGATTATGGCGAGAATTATTTGATTCTTCTCATCCATTCAGTTTACGATGTCCCTGGTAAAACAACAGATGGTCTGGAAATGGAAGATGCTTCCGATGAAATTTACGACCACATTTTATGCGCTATCTGCCCGGTCAAGCTGTCCAAGCCCGGCCTTTCCTATCAGGCCGAAACAAACAGTTTCCACGACCGCATTCGAGACTGGATCGTCGAGCTTCCGGAAATCGGTTTTCTATTTCCTGCCTTTAATGACCGAAGTGCAGACATCCACAATATACTTTATTACACAAAGAATCCGGAAGATTTACGTTCCGGTCTGGTTGACCAGCTTCTTGGCTGCGTCCTCCCTATGACGGCAAAAAACCAGAAAGAAACCTTCCAGACGATCATCGAAGATACCCTTGGCTCTGATTGTGATTACGAAACGATTCGAAGCATCCACGAAAATCTTCACGAAATGATGGATGAGAAAAAAGAAGAACCAGAACCACTGGTTCTTGATAAAACAGACATCAAAAATCTGCTGGTCGGCAGCGGCGTTCAACCAGAAAAGCTTAAAGACTTTGAAAAGCATTATGAAGCTTCTGCGCCGGATCCAGTTCCTTTTATGGCCTCCAATATTGCCAATACACGAAAATTTGAAGTCAAAACCCCGGATGTCGTGGTTCAGGTCAATCCGGCCCGTTCTGACCTTGTTGATACTCGTATGATCGATGGTCGCCGATGCATCGTTATTGAAATCAATGACTCGGTGGAGGTCAACGGGATTCCTGTGCGCTTTCACCAGAAAGATTCCGCTACAAATAGTATTTAAAAAAATTTAAAACACGGTATACTGTTTTCTATCCAACAATATACCGTGTTTTAATACTTTTTAGTTATTGCCCCTAGTTCCCATGTCCATATCCATGGCCCTTACCACGATGTCCTTCTCCCTGATGACCAATGTCATTTTCTTCTGCATCATAATATGGTTCATCGGACAAAGCCTCTATATAATTGCGTATTTCTTTCATTGTCATCCCCTGTACCTCATCTACAGTTATATCCGGATCAAGGACTTTTAATTCCTGATAAGCTCTGTATTTTCCACAGGATAATCCCATCTCATGCGCTGAATGTGCATCCTCACTGCTGGCTGTATAGCAGTATATCCCTCTGTTTCCTTCGGTATAGGTTTCAATGTCGGAAAGTATTTTCCCGCATCGGGCTGTATCTGAACCAACGACAGTGATCGATAATTCTTCATCAGAAGACAAACAGGCCTGAATACTCTCGCTGCACAATATCCGCTCCAGGGCTTCCGTATATTTAATAAATTTCACATCCAGTGAAGCAGCCAATTCCCTTCCATCGGTATTGTAACCTTTAACAGAAATCACCCGATCGAAACGATTGATTCCTAATTCAATCGATGGATTTATATCGATACTGATTGCAGATGTTGGTATGAAATAAACCTGATAACTTCCAAAAACAATTAATATAAACAGCAGGCAGACCGCTGCCGGAACAAACCGGGATGAACTAAAGAACCGGTTTTTTTTATGATCATTTCTCTGATGCAAAAGAAATTCTTTTGTTTTTTCTTTTAACTCTTCTTCCGCATGAATTTCATCAAAGGCCTTCTTCAATCGTTCATTCATCCACATCACCCCCTAACCTTTCCTTTAGCACTTGTCTGGAACGCGTCAGGAGCGTATAGACTGTATTTACATTTTTCCCAAGAATATCGCTGATTTCCGGAGCCGTATATCCCTCATAGTAATGGAGATATATCACATCTCTGTATTTTTGCGGCAGCGACAGGACAGCTTTTAAAACCTCTCCGTACTCTGAAGACATATTTGGCGGCTGCGCCATATCCATGATTCGTTCCAGTGATACGAAATGGCTTCGAAAAAAATTTTTAAGCAAATCCTTGCAGGCATTTATTGTCACCCGGATAAACCAGGCTTTTTCATGCTCCCCATTTTCAAAGGTATTCTCATTAAGGATATATTTTAAAAATACCGTCTGAAATATATCCTCCGTATCCGCATGATTCTTCAAATAGATCATGCAAATTCGGCGTATGGTATCTGAATAACGTTCAACCGCCGCATTGACCTCTTCTTCGCTCCGCATAGTAAATCCTCACCGACTACCTTCGATGGCATCCTTGATGATGCCCCTGCCCCCGGCCTGTGCCACCCATTGTTCCTACTCTCCCGGCATAATTATCACAAACGCCATCTTTATCTGCATCCACATATTGGCAGACATTGCCCGAACAGTCACAAAGACCGTCACCATTCACATCCGTAAAGTGTCGCCCACATCCCCATCCTGATGCAAAAGTAGTTGTCACTCCAACCATAAAAACCAAAGCCGCTGTCATAACACCTGTTAGCATTTTTTTCATATTCATTTCCTCCTTTTCTACCTATAATACGATTGAAAATGAACAATCCATTCAAAATTTTTATTTTTTATTTTCAAACATACTTTCTTCCGCATTTTTTATAAGATGACCAATTTCTATCTCGCTCAAATGAAAGGTATCTGCCAACAATTGTAATTCACGCCGGACCGTCGTATTCGATACCGTCATGTTGTCTGTATTAATTGTGACTTTTATACCTTCGTCAAGAATTTTTAAAATCGGATAGTCTGTAATATTTTTAAATACTTTAGTGTTTATATTGCTTGTTGGACACAATTCTAACGGAATTTTATCTTTTTCAAGGCGCCGAACCAGCGTCCTATCCTCTAAGCACCGTATACCATGACCTATTCGTGAAGCACCGAACTCTAAAGCCGCCCATATACTCTCCGGTCCGTCAGCCTCTCCGGCATGAATTGTAAAGGGAATTCCTTTTCTTCCCGCCTCCCGAAATATACTTTCAAATTTTTTTGTAGGAAAGAGCGTCTCAGCGCCGGCCAGGTCCAAAGCCACAACACCCTTTCCCAGATATTCTCTGGCAACTTCTACTGTTTCCAAATTCAAAGCCTGATTATCTGCTCCCCTCATACAGCACAGGATAAGACTGGAAGAAAAGCCCTGCAATCCCCGGACTGCCGCCGCCACCACCTGTTCCTGCCTGAGCCCTTTTCGAATATGGAGCTGAGGCGCGAAACGAATTTCCGAATAGGTCAGCCCCTGAGCCTTTTGGATTTTTAATAATTCACAGACGCTATACGTAATGGCCTTTTCCGTCTGTAAAAGTTCCAAAGAATAATCAAACTTTGTCAGATAGTCATTTAAATCCTGACAATCTGACGGTACCACCATCAGACGTTTTAAAGCTTCTTCAGACTTTATCTCCATCCCCTGCATTTTTGCAAGTTCCCTGGCCATATCAAAGCTCAATGAACCGTCCAAATGTACATGCAAATCTATAAGTCCTTTTTTTGGAATCTCCATAAAATCCCCCCTGGATTAATTAATTTTCAAATGTCCATTCCGCTTCTTTAAATCCGACCAATACCCGATCGTCTTCCACAATGATGGGACGTTTTACGAGCATACCGTCACTGGCCAGCAGTGCAATTTGCTCTTCCTCATTCATCTCAGGCAATTTATTTTTTAATTCCATTTCTTTATACTTTTTCCCGCTTGTATTAAAAAACTTCTTCAACGGAAGGCCGCTGCGGCTAATCCACTCTTTCAATTCTTCCGCTGTCGGATTGTTTTCAATAATATGTCTGTCCTCAAAGGCCACCTGATGTTCCTCTAAATATTTCTTTGCCTTTCTGCATGTCGAGCATTTTGGATATTCAATAAACAAACGATTCATAGTCTTCCTCCTAAATATTGTTATTATCCCTATGATACCATTCATTTCTTCCCTTGCAAAGCCTGAACTTATTCGATATAATAAAGTCCGTAATTTTGCAAAGGAAAAGGTGCTTCTATGATTCTAAATGTAAAAAATCTGAGCCACGGTTTCGGTGACCGGGCTATATTTAATAATGTATCCTTCCGTCTGCTCAAAGGGGAACACATCGGTCTCATCGGCGCCAACGGCGAAGGAAAATCCACGTTTATGAATATTATCACAGGAAAACTCATGCCCGATGAAGGAACTGTCGAATGGGCGAAAAATGTCCGTGTCGGCTATCTGGACCAGCATGCTGTACTCGAAAAAGGGATGACGATCCGGAATGCGCTTCAGTCTGCTTTTCAATTTTTATATGAAATGGAAGAAAGTATGAATCAGATGTTCGAAAGCATGGCAGAAGCTTCACCAGAGGTAATGGAAAAGCTTCTGGAAGAAACCGGAACCATTCAGGACCTGCTGGAACAACATGACTTTTATCAGATTGACACAAAAGTTGAAGAAATCGGCCGTGCCCTCGGCCTGACAGAAATCGGTCTTGACCGGGATGTTACAGAACTATCCGGCGGTCAGAGAACCAAAGTCCTTCTCGGAAAACTGCTTCTCGAAAAACCGGACATTCTTCTTCTCGACGAGCCGACCAACTATCTGGATGAGCAGCACATTGAGTGGCTGAAACGCTATCTGAAGGATTATGATAATGCTTTTATTTTAATTTCTCACGATATTCCATTTTTAAACAGTGTCATCAACCTGATTTATCATATGGAAAACCAGAGCCTTGACCGCTATCCGGGAGATTATGACAAGTTCCGGGAAGTTTACGCAATGAAAAAAGCTCAGCTCGAAGCCGCTTATAACCGCCAACAACAGGAAATCAGCGCTCTGAAAGACTTTGTCGCCCGCAACAAAGCCCGGGTCTCCACACGCAACATGGCCATGTCCCGTCAGAAAAAACTGGATAATATGGACATCATTGAACTTGCTAAAGAGAAACCGAAACCGGAATTTAACTTTAAGACGGCCCGGGCCTCCGGCAAAATGATCTTTGAAACGGACGATCTTGTCATCGGTTATGACGAGCCTTTGACCTGTCCGTTAAACATCCGAATGGAACGGGGCGACAAAATTGCCCTCACCGGAGCAAATGGCATCGGTAAAACAACCCTCTTAAAGAGTATTCTTGGGCTGATCCCGGCTTATTCGGGAAAAGTCCAGCTTGGCGATTATCAATATATCGGTTACTTTGAACAGGAAGGAGAAAAGGACAATCGGACAACCTGCATCGAAGAACTCTGGAAAGACTTTCCTTCCTATACTCAGTATGAAATTCGCTCTGCCCTCGCCAAATGTGGTCTGACGACAAAACATATTGAAAGTCAGGTCCGCGTTTTAAGCGGCGGCGAGCAGGCCAAAGTCCGTCTCTGTAAGATCATTAACAAAGAGACAAACATCCTTCTTCTGGACGAACCTACCAATCATCTGGATGTGGATGCCAAAGACGAATTAAAACGAGCCCTTCAGGAGTACAAGGGCAGCATCCTGCTCATCTGTCATGAACCGGAATTCTATCAGGATGTGGTCACCCAGGTCTGGAACTGCCAGGAATGGTCCACAAAAATCATCTAAAAAAACAGGGATATTGAAGCTTCAATATCCCTTGATTATGTAGCAATTACAATGTTAAAGATGGTGCAGAGTATACGCGGGCGCCCAGTTCAGAATTCAGCATATATAATCCTTTGGCATCGGAACCAAAAAGTTCCATCTTAGTAATCATATCGCTGGCATTTTTCTCTTCTTCGCCCTGTTCTTTTACAAACCAGTCAAGAAGCTGCATTGTACGGAAATCTTTTACTTCATGAGCAGCCTCGTAAATATTGTTAATAAGAGAAGTTACATACTTTTCATGTTCAAGACCAGCTTCCAGCGGAGCCATATGACTGTCAAGCACCTTATCTGGTTTGGCAATTGCCTCCAAAGTGATCTTTTCACCGTTATTCTCTAAATACTGGAAGAAAAGCATCGCATGATCGCGCTCTTCCTGAGCCTGAATCTTATACCAGTTTGCAAAGCCATCCAGGCCGACAGAACCATAATAGTTTGCGAAATCCAGATAAAGATATGCGGAATAAAGTTCTTTGTTGATCTGATCATTAATCAGTGCTGCTACTTTTTTATCCATTTTAATTATCCTCCTGTAATTTAAATTCATTGGTTATGATTATATCCCTTAGTCATTGTCTTTGTCAATATAATAACCCCATCAGACATTTAATTTCCTGTATCTATTAAAACATGCGAAGATTTCCTGTTTTCTCGGCATAGCTAGTCCTGACGGAAGATAGCTGCTTTCACATATTTTATCCAAACCATTTTTATTGAGAATATCTGTCAGTTCATCCACGATCTGCACCATCGAACGCTGACCATCCATCAAATGTTTTTGTGCATAATTCAGTAAATATCCCAAAGCCGTTAACTGCTCACTGTCCACAAGCTGTTCCACATATCGCAGATCGATATTGTCCCGATTCAATTGGATACTATCTTTTCCCAGAACCTTTATTTTTGTCCGCTCACCCGGACGTTCTCTGACGCCTTTCGGTCTTCTGTCAAAGGATGGTTCTCTGCAGGACGGTGCTTTATCCATTTTTAATGGATATTCTGCCGCTTTAACTTTGGCAAAGTTGGTAATCTCCTCTGGTATATATTGACGCATCTGGATAATATGGTCCGCCTTGTGAAAATAAGAACCGGAACTTCCAGCGACAATAATCGAAGATATACCGTAATTTTCATACAATTCCCGCAATCGGTCAATATAGGGAGTAATTGGCTCCGATTCCCTGCCGACCACCGACTGCATTAATTCGTCCCGGATCATAAAGTTGGTCGCACTGGTATCTTCATCGATAAGAAACACTCTGCTGCCCGCTTCCATTGCTTCAATCACATTAGCCGCCTGAGAGGTACTGCCACTGGCATCATCCGTTTCAAAATGCTCCGTATTCTTACCATTCGGAAGACCATTGATAAACATTGAAATATCAATGCCCCGAATGCTCCGGCCATCCTCGGCCCGAATTTTCACAGCCGTATCATTCGTTATAACGTATTCCCTGCCATCATCCATAATATGGTTATATACGCCGCGTTCCAAAGCTTCTAGGAGGGTAGATTTTCCATGATAACCTCCGCCAACAATCAAAGTCACCCCTTTAGGAATTCCCATTCCCCGAATGTTCCCGCCATAGGGCAGATTCATCGTTACAGCCAGCGACTCGGGCGCTTTAAAGGTCACCGCCCCCCGCATTGGCTTCTGAGAAATTCCCGATTCTCTTGGAAGAACAGCGCCATCAGCTACAAAAGCACACAAGTTCCTTTCTGTCAGTATATGTCGAATATAATCCTGGTCATCCGCCAGCTCTGCGATTTTTTCCAAACGTCGTTTATCCAGGGGCCGATAGTATAAGGATTTCTGCACGCAGACGGGAATCAGTTCAAAAAATATTTTCACAGCCTCACGTCCATTAATCGTACGTCCGTTTGCAGGAAGACCTACCTCCATACGAAGTAAAATATCTCCACTGGAAGGATTTATTTCGCATGCACTTCGTTCCAGAATTTCCTGACTGCATCGACTCACTGAAATCAGCCCGCTTTTTCCCGAACCCTTTGCTTTAAAGGCCGCCTTCTCGGCCTGATGTCCAAACTGCCGAAGAAGTTCATCCTGCAAGGCAATACGCCGACATGAATTTATATATAAACTTTTTGGAAAACCAGAAACTTTCCCCTGAACTTCCACACTCACCTTTGACGGTGACGCAAAAGGATCTCCCTGGACATGATTGATTGAAAGTACATAACCACCAAACTGATAGCGTCCCCGAATATCTTTATATGCCGGATATCCCCGATGGTCAATACGTTCCAATAATTCCTTTAAATCTTCTAGTGATTTCATATAATTACGCCTTTCCTATATTTTATTTATTAAGTATATCACATTTTCGGAATCTATTTTGTCATGCGATGATCATCTCTAAATCCTCTTCCTTTTTCTTTTAAAAATCAAAATCCAGCTTAAGATGGAATAAAAAGACACTTCCTATAAAAATTTAACGATAGCGCCTTTTTATGGCTGCTATCGTTAAATCTGCATCCTCGAAATCAAAAATGCGCCAAAAATGAAATTACCAAACCTTATTTCCGAAATTCTTACCTATTTTTATGTTTCTTTCTTTTACCTTGCAGTATGAAAACTACCAGTATAGAGATTACAGTAAAGCAAGAACATCCCATGAGTATTATCCACGGAACCAGATCTGTCTCATCGCCGGTCCTCGGCATAGCATCCGTGTGATTCGTTGGTGGGTTTGAATTCGTTGACCCTCCCGGACCGATTGGCTTGTTCGGTTTTTCAGCATCCGGATTATCGCCGTTCAGGCTGCGCCACTGAGCAATCAGATTCAGGTCGCCATCCACAGTCACTTTTTCTCCCGGCTGATGCATTTCACCATTTTCATCCTTCCATCCGGCGAAGATATGATCGCCCCGCGAAGGTGCTGCCTTTACCGTATGCACAGCTCCATTCTTCACCGTTTCTGGTCCGTAAAGCTCGTTTTCAGCAGGAATGCCGTCGTTCAAATCATAAGTCACCGTATATTCCTTTTCATCGCCATCCTCATTATATCCCCAGACTGCATAGACTGTTATATCTCTGTCGCCAAGCATAACCTCGCTAATGTATTCAGGTGTCTTATCGTCCCGGCTGTAGATTTGATCCGTTGCCTGTGCTGTCCATCCAAGGAACACTACCTTTTTGCCATCTACATCACTGTGGATTGGCTTTTGGATGCTCAACGTGACCTTATCCCCGGATATATGGACGCCATCGTCGGCCGGTATGCCACTGACCGTGCCGCCCTTCTTTCCGTTTCCGTCATACAGAACTTTGACCGTTTCCATATAATCTGCGGTTCCGTTTCCGTTTCGGTCCTCTGCCCACACAGCGTATAGAATGATATTCTCCGTCTCCAAGGTAATCTGCGTTCCGGTGATCAGGATTTTCTGCATATCGTTTTCCTGACCAGCCGTAAAGGCATTTTCACATTTCGTCCGGCTCCAGCCCACAAAGACTTCTTTGTCCTTACGGGTAAAGTCTGTCTCCTGAGTCAGCGTGATACTCTGGTTCTTTTCTATGTTGCTTTCACCTTTCGGCACAGTACCTTTTCCGCCGTTCAGGTCATAGCTCAGGGAATAGGTCTCCAACACATCAGCCATACTATTACCATTTTCATCATAACCCCATGCTGCATAGACTGTCACGTCTTTTTTGCCAAGGGTGACCTCTCTGATCGTCTCAGGAGCAGTGTCTGACCGGCTGTAGATTTGATCTGTTGCCTGTGCTGTCCATCCAAGGAATACCACCTGCTTGTCGTCTGCTTCGCTGTAAGTTGGCACATCTTCGCTCAATGTGACTTTATCCTCAGGTATATGAACACCGTTGTCGATCGGTATTCCGCTGACCGTGCCGCCCTTCTTTCCGTTTCCGTCATACAGGACTTTGACCGTTTCCATATAATCTGCGGTCCCGTTTCCATTTCGGTCCTCTGCCCACACAGCGTAAAGAATGATATTCTCTGTCTCTATGGTAATCTGCGTTCCGGTGATCAGGATTTTCTGTATATCGTTTTCCTGACCAGCCGTAAAGGCATTTTCACATTTCGTCCGGCTCCAGCCCACAAACAACTCCTTGTCACCGCGGGTAAAATCCTTGTCCTTCGTCAACGTGACGATCTCGCCTTTTTTAATATCGGTTCCCTCCGCCGGAACAGTCCCATTTCCACCGTTCAGGTCATAGCTGAGGGAATAGGTCTCCAGCACATCGGCCATATCATTACCATTTTCATCATAGCCCCATACTGCATAAACGGTTATATCCCCATCGGTAAAGGTGACTTCCGTGACCGTCGCGGGTTCTTCGTCCTCCCGGCCGAGTATCTTGTTCACTGCCTTTGGTGTCCATCCGATAAATACCACGTTTTTACCATCCACACTGGCATGTAAAGGCTTCTGTTCACTCAGGGTGAGCTTATCTGTTGGGATGTAGGCATTTTTATCCACCGGTACTGTGCTACTCTCGACAGTGCCTTCACAGGCGTTCCCATCGTATGTAATACGACGTACCTCGTCATAATCCGCTGTTCCGTTGCCGTTGCGGTCCTCCGCCCAGACGGCATAAAGGGTGATATCCTCCGTTCCGAAAACGATACTGTTGCTTTCCTTCTTAATGAGGATATTTTCGATATCATCCTTTTCCCCGGCAGTAAATGCGGCAGAATGCTGTGTGGTGCTCCAACCTGCAAACAGCGCCTTGTCGCTGCGGGTAAAGCTCTTCTCCTCTGTCAGCTTGACAGTGCTGCGTTTTTCAATGCCGGTTACCTGAGCCGGGATAGTCCCCTCGCCGCCGTTGAGATCATAGGTCAATGTATACGTCTCCAGCACATCGGCAATACCATTACCATTTTCGTCATAGCCCCATGCCGCATAGACCGTCACGTCCGCATCAACAAAAGTGACCTTTGTAATCTTGTTTACCGGTACGTTGTCCGAACGTTCAAAGACATCTTCCACCGCGGCCGAGGTCCAGCAGATAAAGACCACTTTCTTGCCGTCGACATCGCTGTGGGTCGGTACCTGCGTGCTAAGGTTCACCTCGTCTTGAGGAATATAGATTGTGTTATCCGAAGGCAGATTATTAATCGTACCGCTGTCTCTGGCGTTCCCGGCATAGGTAAGTCCATAACTCTCCAGATAGTCGGCTGTTTTGTTCCCGTTGCGATCCTGCGCCCAGACAGCATACACGTTGGTGTTGCCGTCTGCATCGGCGTATTTACTGGTGTCAGAAGCATCAATATTGGAAACGTCTGCCCCCGCCTTGTCCAGCATTTTGACCTCCGTATGTATGCTGCTCTTCAAATTCTGGTAATCCTCTGGTGTAACGATAATCTTGTCCAGTATCGGTGTTGTACTCCAGCCTACAAATATGTTCGTACCGTAGGTAAATGTATGGGGTTTTATTTCGTTGTCGGCATCAGATGCAGGAGCATCATGATTTAGCATCTTACCGTAAACCTCACCGCTTGTTGAAAGCGCAGCTTTGCTGCCTGTCACATGGTGATGGGAGCAGATTACATCCCTGCGGTCATTGTTATTGCCGTGGTAACGGACATGGACAGCATCATCATTGTAATCCGGCTTACCATTGTAATTAGCATCTACCGCCCATACCGCGTAGAGGGTAACATCATGGTCGGGCATTTCGTGCTCGTCGTTGGTAATGATCTTAGCAATCGTCTCCTGAGCCGCGTCCGCCTGAAGAACAGTCGTGATCTGCTCCAGACTCCAGCCGGCAAAGATTGCAGCATCTTTTTTCAGAGCCTCCGTACCAGTATAAACCGGCGTGACTTTTTCTCCTTCGATATGCATTGAAGTTTCCGGCACGGCGCCCTCCGTATTGCCGTTGCCGTCATACCTTACGGAATAGAGCTGCTTTACCTCTGCGGTGAAGGTCTTATCCTTCGTTATGGTCGTATTCTTCAGCTGCTCGGTAGTATACGTGCTTGTTCCGTCCGACCAGTTATCGGTGAATTTATAGCCGCTGTCGGCGGTGACGCTCGGCACATCGTCATTCAGCTGATCATTGTGCCAGACATTCACCGAATATTCCGCGTCTGCCGCGAAGGCTGTGACCGAACCGCTGCCGAGGGCGGCATTGGCTGCCACAAACCTGACGGAGTGAGGCTGCTGAAGGCCGATGTCCAGCACTGCACTGCCATCGCCCTTTTTGAGCGTGACGCTTGCGGTGACCGTTTTGGAATCGCTGCTCGCCGTGAACTTACTTCCGATTTGCGGGAGAGAAAATTTCAAGGGCTTATCGGAAGCCCGATCCGGGTTGCCGGGGTTGGTGACGATGACGTGATACAAGTCCGCCATCCGTCCGGTAAACTTATAGTTTCCGTCCATCGTGGTAGTCCGGTGGCTGTCCGTATCGCCGCCGGGCGTTATCTCCGTATCCTCCACGTTGTTCCAATGAGGCGCATATATCCCGACCTCACCCTTATATAATTCATCCACAGTTTCATCATATGTGCCGTTAAAGTTCTTATCCAAAAAGACCTTGCCCTCGATAACGCCGGTCTGGAACTCCACCTGAATCCGTGGGAGCGGGTTATGCCCCTGATTGGTCGTATTTCCCACTGAGTATGGCGACACACCGCAAGGTCCAAAGTTGACAGTGCTGCCCACCAGCTCCGCGTTACTTTTGAATGCCGGTACATAGTGCAAGCAGACCTGCAATTCGGCATCTTGCCGAATGCTGGTAACATTGTCCTTAGCCGCAATCCGGATCATTTTCACCTGGCTCCAGTCAGTGATTTCACTTGCCTCCACATAGTTATCCGGATTGCTATAGTGGAGCTGATTGCCTGAAGCCGCTTTTGAATCAATCGTGGTGCTGTATTTTACCGAAATTCTATCCCTGGATTCACCTGAGAGCGTCGGCTCTCCGGTCAGTTTCATGTCAAAGTCAAAAGCCTCGTCCTGCATATGGCTGTCCCAGAAGTCACCCGCCTTGGGTACCGGGATAAAGTAATAGAAAGCCTTTGCTTCCGCCTCGGTAAAATCTCTGCCAGTTTCATTCTTGAGAGTAAACAGCATGTCAACACCATGATTTTCATCTGTCAGAAAGACCTTCTTCCCATCAACCTCATAGTTGGAATAGTCCCCCGGATTATAGTCCGGTGTTTGAGACAAATCCACCATTCTTGCACCAAAGGTGAAGGTCAGGCCCAGCCGGGCCGCCACCACAGACAGTTTCGAGCCCTTTGCGTTGACATTGAAGGTGCTGAACCGCTCCGTCATATTGTTATCTCCGTCCATATCATAGGTATCCACAACCTGATATTGGCTCAGTGTGCCGGTATTACTTGTGGATTCCAGCGACGCGCTCTTAAATCGCACACAGTCCCGCATATCCAGGGTCATGGCGTCGGCGTCCCTGGCAATCTCCATATCAAAGGAAATCCCGATCTGGTACTGCCCCAGCCCGTCCGTAAACCAGCCAACCTTTACGGGGTTACCCAGATTCGTAAATGTAATCTTGTACAGCTTGTAGGCAGTGGCGGTAGATGTTACTTCCTCTAACTTGTATGCTCCATCGGATATTTCTTCTCTTGTGGGATTCAGTTCCGTCTCCGTAACCACATCAAAGAGGAAAACCTTATCCGCCATTCTTCCGACCTCTTGGTAAAGCTTGAGGTTTTTGACCGTTATCTTTTCCGGCAGGCGGATATAGATTTCCTGGTCCGTTGTTATATTGTTGGAGGAATAGGGATAAGCGGATGAACTGAGCAGGCCGTTGAAGGTAATCGTGTCTCCCGCCGTTGCAGCGGTCTTGCTCTCCCCGGTTTCTGGATCGCTCAGGATTGGCAGCCGCTCCAAGGAATTCTCCTTGTACGCCTGTTCCATGGCCAGGGGTATCTCACCTCCGGTGCTTGTAACCTTTACGGTATACTTGGCTGTTGTGGCTGTACTCACATTGGAATCAGTGTCGTACATATTCATGAAAGCAAAGTCATTATAAGTACCCGCATCTGCGGTCAGCAGCTTGCCGAAGGTGGTGGCGTATCCAGACGTAGGGTCCTGGGCTCGGGACGCCACATAACCCACATAGTCCTTCTCAAATCCACCTACGTTGGCACGAATCTTGGTGAAATAGTCGTTCTCGCCAAGGCCTGCCATCTGGGCGGTAAAGGTGACGAAACCACCGCTACTAATGAGCGTGCCGTCATACTTTTGCTCGTTTGTATTTTGGTTGGTTGTGTACCAGACTTCCACAACATTGCCGTCATTTGCCGGAATCTTCTGGGCGGTGACGCCGATTTTGTCATTGATTGCGTATGTGAATTCCACAGTCTTTTCAGCGCTCTTATCACCACCGTGGTTGACCACGTGGAACTGTCCCAAATAATAGATAATATTGGGATCGCTTGTGTAATTATTATATATTGGATTATCGTTCGCTTTTCCGGTCACGCTCATACTCTCGCCTTCATACGCCGTGAAGCTGAGCGTATTAAACGGATTATTCCACGGATACCACATACTGTCATCCTGCCAGGTGATTTTTCCGCCCACCGCGGCGGCGGCAGCGCCGGTAGTGGGTTCCTTACCTTCGAAACATCCAGGGGCTGTATTGCCGGTGCTTAAAATCGATCCGCTGCCCCACTTGACAGCCTTATTAGTCGTAACGTCGCAATCAGACGTCCATTTAAAATAAGGGGTAAAGTAGTCCTGCCCGTATTCCAAATACAGGTTTGTCCATTTCAGCGTGACGGTATGATCGGTATCATTTCTAGTTTCCGTAAAGTTAAAGCCATTCAAATAGTTGTCGTTTTCATCTTTATGATTCTCCGGATTCAGCAGGTTAGCCCTGGTCGACATTCCCGCGGGGTCATAGGTTATGTGATCGAATTCCGCATAGACATTGCTGCCATCTTTTTCGTAGTACGGCAGGGCAATGGTGATCTCCAGCTTCTTAAAGAACTGGGGCATGTCGATGTAGTCCTTATCTGGGTTCAGCCATACCTGCCGCAGGGCAAAGGGCTGGCCTGCCGCCGTGGGCACGCCCGTCTTCACGCCAACGCTTGACAATCTGGGACCGGTTTGGATGGCTCTGGTAGCATCGTAGCTGCCCGTGATCTTGGCATTGGCAGAAACCGTCTGATATCGCGTCTGATTGGCTGTATCACCAACATCTCCGGTGTAAACCCTGATATTCAGCGGCTGGCTCAGCGGCTGCTCCTTCCGCCTGTTCCAGAGGACCGTATCCGGCTCCAGAATGATATTGAAGCTGTTCTCTTGTGCCGTGCTTTTGAGGGAATAGGTTATGGTGCCGGACTTCGGGCAATAGCCGCCGTAATTATTGCTGCTGTTCAGCTGATCAATGCTTTCAGGCGTTACGCTCTCAGCCATACCGCCTCTCTCAGGTATCGGGTACTCCACCACGGTAAGGCCGTCGGGCACGGTGATCTCCACTTTCTTATTTTGCAGGTTCAGCGTGCTCTTCACCACAATGTGCAGCGTTACCTGCCTTGAGTAGTCGACCGTAAAAGTACCGTCACTGAGCAACGATTGCTCATTCCCCTCGGCATCCCTGATCAGAGCAGTCTCAATCTCCATTGTCGCATCGCCGTCAGCCAGCAACTGTGTTTCCAATTGCTCCATCATCGCTGTAAGATATTCCGCCCCTGCAATCTGTTCCTGTTCCTCCGGCTTCAGAGCCTGATATGCCTCAAAGACAGTACGGACCTGAGCATATATTTGCTCCATACTTGCTTCATCAAGTTCATCCATCTGCCACTGCTCCATCTGAAGAAGGAGATCATCAATCTGATTCTGTACCGGGCAGACGGCACATACAAACGTACATACCGGGTTCTCCTCCGTGTAACCGCAGGCCTCGTCATGCACCGGATGATGTTTACAAGCTTCCGTCTGGGACGGCTCCTTTGATTCCAATTCTTCTGTCTCTTTATCGGATTCACCACTGACATCTTCTAAATTGCCAGAATCCTCTGTTCCAGACGATACATTTTCAACGCTTTCTGTCTCAATGCTCTCTGTTTCATTCTGAACAGGCGTTTCAACTACAGACCCGGTCTCCTGTTCTGTCTCTCCGAAAGCATCAACATCCGATAACAGGTTTGCATCATCTTCACCCGTATCTGCTACAACGCTGGTCTGGTCATTTATGGCAGCCTCGACAGTTAAAGCGCCTCCCATATTTGTACCGATCAATGCAATGCAGAGTGCTGAACCAATGATTCTGTGCCATATTTTTTTTCTGCTCTTTTGGCTGTATTTTCCTGCTGATGTTTCAATTCTTTTTTTCTTCATCCAAAAAAACACCTATAATCCCCCTTTTTAATATATGTCACGGCTGGAATCAATCAACCATATTTTCGCTGACATTGCAGAGTTTTTTCATTTTAAACATCTGCTCTGCAGCCGCTGATAATGGATAATATTCTGCCTTTTATTGTAAGGGATTTTTCTTGGATAATCAAGATATATCCGCATTATTTTACATATTCATTCCGGTTAAATACACATTTTTTTCCAACTTCAATCCTTTGTTTGTCTCCTGCATCCTTCTGCTAAAAATCCAGTTTCCGCCGCTGAATATTCACATATAAAACGGCGGTCAGGATCGCAAGAATAACCATAACCGACAAAAAAACAATCATCGCCGGAAGCTCTGGAAAAACGAGCAAAACTCCTGTTGGAATCAACCAGACGGCAAAAGCCACAAACAAAACAATAAAAGCGGCACCGCTCTGTTTAACGACCTGAACCTCGCTGTCCCATTTGAGCAATGGCAGCGCCATATTCACTCTCAATCCGGCTATCACAGAAAATACCATATAAAAAGCCGGTACAAGAAGAATAAAAATAAGTTCCTCCGGCCCCGATCTAAGGGCTGTGACGCTCAAAATGACGGACGCAACATAAAATGGCGCCGCCAGAGACAGATTGGCAAGTATTTTTCCATCGTACACCTCCTTCGCATGCAGCGGCAGAGACTGTAATCTCCAGAATTTTTTTCCTTCCATAGAGATACTGCAGGCCGTCGTCGGCATCATCGCCATCATAAATCCAAGAAGCAAAGGCCACAACCGGTACACCATTCCCGGAATTCCCACCATGGCCTCCACCTTATCCGGCCCCCAAAAAAGCAGGGCGGCCGATGCGATGACTGCTAAAATATAACCGATCAACGTATTGCTGACATAGGTACTTGAAGCAAAATACCGCCGCAGTTCCCTTTGCCATAAAGCTTTGATTCTGGACTGCTGATGCTGGGCTCCCATCTTATAATCATTTTTAGCAGAAGTTGCACTCAACAAGCTGCATATGGTGACAAAATATTTCTGTAAAATTCCTACAATGCACAGAAACAGAACCAGCATACCCGCACATAAACCCATAATCCACAGGAATCGGCCTTCCACGACAGCCCTCCCAAAAACCCAGGCCGGAGGATAGACTTTACGCAGCGCTTGTGAAACCAGCACCGCCATCCCTTTTACCATGGACATATCCATATTCCCCACCTTATTGGAAAATATTATGCTGACGGCCACGATGACGGTCGAAAATACCAGAGTCAGCAAAGCAATTCCAACGCTCTTATGTTTCATTCGGGAACCGATCGCCCGGATGACCGCGCCTATGAGAAGGGCTATGCACAAGGGCAGCATAGGCAGGAACAGGGTTCCGATCATTCCGTAAATATAAAATGAAATCGCGGGATGAAGTTTGATACCATAGATGATAAATCCCGGAATCATCACCAACAGGCTGAACATGAGGTTCGTCGCATACATGACCGTAAATCGGCTGACAACAATCGCCGCCGTGGATACGGGCCAGGAAGCCTGGAGTTCGAAACTCCTCAATGAAAAGACCAGGTCTCCCGCTTTAAAAAATGAAAAAAACAGGATGACCATACTGGCCGCCGTATAAAAATACATCGGAAGTACGTCTGCCAGCCCCATGCTGATATAGGCAAGAGATAATAAGATCATATAAAATATAAACAGCAGCCCAATGAGAATCCAGACAACACTCAATAAAGCAAACCTCTGTTTTTTTCCTGAATCTCTTGTGTGACGCACCTCATTTATCCCAAATAGATTGTACAGCCCCATACGCGTCAATAATTTAATCTGTTGAAACATCACTGACCACCTCCATGAATACAGATTCCAGAGACTCTCCCTTTGTCAGTTCATCAATATGTCCGCTGACGATCAATTGTCCCTTTTTAATGATCGCTACCTTATTGCAAAGCTTCTCCGCCACATCCAGTACATGGGTCGAAAAGAAAATTGCCGCTCCTGCATCGCACATCTGATGCATTTTATTTTTCAGCATCAGCGTCGCCTTCGGATCCAATCCCACAAAAGGTTCGTCGAGTATCAACAATTTTGGCCGATGAATCAGGGCCCCTATGATCACAAGCTTCTGCTTCATTCCATGAGAATAGGAAGAAATCAAATCTCCCAGGGCTTCTGTTATTTCAAAGTCCTCTGCTTCCTTACGAATCCGCTCTTCCCGTTCTGCGGCGGATAATCCAAAAATATCTGCCATAAAATTCAGGTATTGAATTCCGGTCAGATATTCATAGACATCCGGGTTATCCGGAATATAAGCCATCATTGATTTACAGCGAATCGGATCCTCTTTAATCGATATACCATCAATCAAAATATCTCCCGCATCAAATTCCTGAATACCGACGACACACTTGATTGTTGTCGTCTTACCGGCGCCATTGTGACCAATAAATCCGTAAATATCTCCCGACTGAACATCCAGGCTCAGATTGGACACTGCAATTTTTCCTCCATGATAGGTTTTTGTTAAATCTTTTATTTCCAGCATTCTTTTTACCTCCCTGCAATATGTGATATAAAAAACATATACCTTCCACTCTGTGGAATGTCAACCCTCATATCGGATATTGAACATAGGATTGACAATCAAAAGTCTGAAAGAGTATACTATATTATACTACATATGTAAGATTTGGAGGAAATAAAATGAATTGCCTGCCACAGATATCCGAAGCAGAATATGAAGTAATGAAAGTGGTCTGGAAAGAATCGCCTGTAAATACCAATGTTGTGACGGAAATATTAACTAAAACAACCAACTGGAGTCCGAAAACCATTCAGACACTGTTAAAACGACTGGTCAATAAAGGCGCTCTGACCTATGAAAAACAAGGCCGGGTCTTTGTCTACATGCCGCTGATTCAAGAGTCGGCCTATGTCCGCCAGAAAAGCCGCTCTTTTCTGAAACGTTATTTTGACGGCGACATGTCCCGCATGCTCTCCGCCTGTCTCGATGAAGAGACTTTGACAAAAAACGAAATCGATACACTAAGGGAAATTCTGGCAAAACACGAAAAATAGTAAGGAGGCTTATCATGACATCTTTTGGCCTGCATTTTATCCTGTGTAACCTTTTTATCGCATTCAGCATTCTGGCTGTGATCGCCATAAAACACTTGTTTAAAAACCATTTGTCGGCCCAGGCTGTTTATCGGCTCTGGTCTGTTCTTTTTTTGCTCATGGCGCTGCCCTTTGTCCCGGTGAAACTGCCCAAAACGCTCACCACTGCATCTGCCAGCCAGGGCAGATACATTTTTCCGGAAACTCCGGTTCAAACATCCGGAGCCCTGCAGACGATCATGGGCACTTCCCGGGACTGGATGAATGATTTTACTGTTTCTGTAAATAAAAAAACACCCACATTTTTTGGAATGTTCTGTCTGGTCATATGGATGACCGGTATTATTTTTATGCTGAGCATCCAGCTCAGAGCCCACCGAAAACTGTTCCTCATGAAACAGTCAGCCGTCACCGTACACCATCCTGCACTTTGCCGGCTCTTTGAACAATGCTGCACCGAACTGGGAATAAAAAAGATGCCTTCTCTTTACAGTACACTACTTTTAAAATCACCGGTAATGACCGGCATCCTCTGCCCGGCCATCTATCTTCCGTCTCATCTGATCGATGATATGGCGGACACTTCCCAGGACCTGTACCAGTCCCTGCGCCATATGCTTCTGCATGAACTGGTTCATTATAAACAAAGAGATGCACTGACCAACGCCCTGATAAATTTCTTCCACCTGCTCTACTGGCCAAATCCTCTGGTATGGTTTGCCATGGACGAGATACGGAATGATCGGGAAATTGCCTGTGATACATCGGTTCTTAACAGGCTCGGTGAAGAAAATGTTCTGGCTTACGGAAACACTTTGATTCATCTGGCTGAAAGAATGTCTCCGGATATATTTTCATCGGTCTCCGGTATCAGCGGCAATATGCGTCAGCTGACCCGGCGTATCCGTCGCATTGCCGCCTACAAAAAACCGACAAGGGCTGACGGAATAAAAAGCACCTGTATTGGGCTGAGCATTGCCGCCCTGCTTCTCTCACTGTCCCCTGTATTGGCGACTTACGCTCTTTATCCTGCCTTTTCAGCCTCCGGAAAAATCGAAGATGAAAGCTCCCTGGAGAATACAGATAAAGCATCCATTTTTGATGAAAACTCTAAAATTTCTGAAATAGATCTGTCCGCCTGTTTTGGAGATACAGAAGGAAGTTTCGTACTCTATGATTTGTCCCGGAACACCTGGCAAATCTATAATAAGGAAAAAGCTCTCGTCCGGGTATCCCCTGACTCGACCTATAAAATCTACGCAGCGCTCTTTGCTCTGGATGCCGGCTTCATCACGCCGGAAAATTCTGAGATGACATGGGACGGTGAGATTCGGGCATTTGATGCCTGGAACCAGGATCAGGATTTACATTCTGCTATGAAAAATTCTGTCAACTGGTATTTCCAGACATTGGAAGAAGGCATGGGAAAGGCCAGAACCGGGCAATACCTCGATAACATTGGCTATGGAAACCGAGATTTAAGCGGCGGTTTTCCATCCTGTTGGCTTGAATCCTCTTTGAAGATATCCCCGGCAGAACAGGTTTATTTATTAAAAGAAATTTTTGCCGATTTGACATCCCAGGATTCATCCGCCGGACAGATGTTTTCCACTTCCCATATCGCTACCGTAAAAGATGCCCTTTATCTATACAACACTCCTGGCGGCGCCCTCTACGGCAAGACTGGTACCGGAAATGTAAACGACCACAACATCCGCGGATGGTTTATTGGTTTCACAGAAAGCAACGGACAGATGTACTTCTTTGCCACTCACATAGAAGATTTGGACAATGCCTCTGGCAGCCGGGCCGCTGAAATTACCCAGGTCATTTTATCTGACCTGGGCATTATCCATTAATTTATTCATTGACTGACACGATACCGGTAAAGGGGAATCCGGCTTGCCCCTTCATTTAGAATATGATTTCCCAAATACCGGATCGTACCTTCTTCCGGAAAATCCACCGTCAATTCATGACTCAAGATTCGGTCAGTACCCTTTCTTTTACATACGGCATCCACTGTCACCGTCCACGTCCCATCCCCATTTTCATACATATCCACAACTTCCGGGATGGAAGTCCAAAAAGCGTCCGCTGAGTAATTGCCACATCCCAGATTGGCACATCCATAGCTATTTGCCGCTTCATTGTAAGCCGCATATTCTCTAAGACTTTCCCGCGTTATCGGAAGATATTTCAGCATCCGTTCCTCGAACTCTTCTGCCGGAATTCCCTTCGGAAAATCATCGCTTTCAAAAACTTCACCGCAGGAAAGCATATAGAAAGCTTCGTAAAGTCCGTTAAAATCCAGTTTTTCCATATGTTGGCTGTCCCATTCAATGCTGAACATATTATTTCGCTGATACCCGACGGGGACAAGCCACTCTTCGGTAAAATTTCTGTAATCCTCCCGCATCGGGCGCACCCGCATCATCACCTGATCCTGAATGACTTCCGATACTTCCGGCGGTTCGGGCACATCCAGAGTATAGCTAAACCATCCTTTCTCCGTATAAGACCAATTTTCTATCTGATATTCGTAATTTCCCATACTTATCGGTCCCTGTGTATCCCAGGTGACAACATCAAGGTCTACCCGCATATTTTGTCCATCAAAATGAAACCGATATTTGCCGTAGCCGCCGTCAGCATGGATTTCATAAACCTCCGCTTCACATGCCTCTCCTGCCTCTGCTTTTTCAAGAAAAGCTTCCATTCTCTCATAATTTGCCATTCCGTCATAATCACTGACTCCAAGTAGGATATTTCCTTCATCCGCCAATACTTCCCTGTCTGTTCCTGTTTTTTCGACTTTATTCGATAAATATCTGCAACTTCCATCGTCAAATGGCTCCACCAGAATTTCGTTTTTATAGGCACAGTCCGTATTATAATCGGGCCACACTGCCTCTACGAAAAGTGTCAGCGTACCGTCGCCGTTCTCCCGGTAATCCACCACCTCACCAAAAGGTGCAAACTGCTTAGCACATGCGCGCTGCAATGGATAGCTTTCACTTTCCTCCTCATAATGACAGTTGTTTCGAAGCTGTTCCACAGTTACCGGAAAGGCTTCCGTCATCACCGATTCAAAAACTTCTGCCGGAATCCTCCCATTTTCTAACTCGGGAATTCCTCCTGTCTTTATTCGGTAAATATCCAAAAAAAGAGACGTATTTACATATGCAGCAACTCGCTCCTGATCCCAGTTATTCAAAAGGAGTTCATAATCCACATAACTTAAACCAGATATGTATTTTTCTGTCAATTCCCGGCATTTCTGCGGCAACGGTTTCAATCGGAAATATTCCCTCAGACTTCCGTGCATGACTGTAAATTCATTCGTATAGATAAAATAACCTTTTTTCGTCAGATTTAAATCTACAATATTGCCATCGCCTGTCTGATAGACTTCCGCTGTCCCTTTCCGGTTCCAGTGAATCCCCACAAAGCAGGTTTGAAGCCGTCCTTCCCTGTAAGTAAATGTGATCGCACCAAATATTCCATTGTTATAGGCCCGGTACAGAGTCACCTGCCCGTCTCTTCCCTCTTTATAGGCATCATAAAACTTAACTGCGTCTTCGTACCTGTCTGCATTCATTTCATCGACCTTACTGCAGATATCTTTGTCAGCGGCGGCCAGAGCCAAGGCCTCCTCTCTCAGCCTGTTTCGCTCTTCTTCTGTCAATATACTGATGGCTGTCCGCTCCGTATACCAGTTTGGTTCTACAGCATTTTCCAGAGGAATCCCCCTATTGGACACATACTGGAAACTTCCGTCTTCCATAGGCCGAATCATGACCTGATGAGAAAAAGCACGATCCATCATCTTTGCCGGCCAGATTGCATCCACTGTCAACGTAAATGTGCCGTCGCCATTCTGAATACAGTCCACCACCTCAGGATAGGGGATATCCGTAATACGTGCCGCGTCATGCATCCCCCTCGGCCGATATTGGTATACCTGCCCCTCTTTCTGATAGACCGTACGCTTTCGGAGTGTATCTGCATCCATATTGAAATATTTTAAAAACAATCCTTCGAACTCATCTCCCGGGATTTCATAGCGGTCATCTTTCACATTGACACCATAAGGAGAATCACAGTCATAATTCATACGATACAGTGGTTCAAACAAATCATAAAAGTTCAGCGTATTAAAATCCATCTCGTCCCAGTCGCAGATGAACATATTATTGAGATAGTAATTCACCGGTATGATATATTCCCGGCAGGCTTCCCGGCACTGAGCATCTAACGGCTTTACACGGATACCCGTATACCCCATGGTTTTTTCATATCCTGCCGGTAAAGAACGTTCAAAAAACAAATATCCTTTATCCGTATATAGCCAGGACACCGCCGAAAATTCCTCTTTAAATCCGGCTTCCGGCTGATTTTCATTCCAGTTGACGACACATTTGGTAACTTTCACATCGTCACCATCGCAGGAAAATTCATAACAACTAAAGCTGGCTGTGGACATGACCACAATCAACCGCATTTCCCCTGGCTGCCCATCACTGACCTTCTGGCAAAATGCTTCCACCGGTTCCGGGTGGGTCATATTAAACTGATTTTTCTCATCCACAGCGCTGTAACCCTCGCTGCCAAGACGTTCCAGAATTGCTTCCATGGTTTCCGGATCTGTCAACTTTCCCGAATCTGAGGCCGATGCATAAATATCCTGAATACATTTGCCTGTTTCCTGACCGACTTCCAATATATCTTTTTTATCTTCCCGGACTTTTTCTGTGCATCCTGTCACACTGAACATAAGTATGAGAATGACCAGGATCAATCTTTTTTTCATGGTATATGACCTCCTTTTATCTTACAAGTGTAGGATTTATATTTTATAATATTACACTTGTAGGATAAATAAGTCAACACCCTATTTTGCTCTCCCTCTCTGAAAAAATTTAACGGTGAAATCATATGTATGACACTGACTCCACCGTTCTATCTTTTTTATTCTATAAATTTATTTCTCTGCCAGTTGGCAAATGATATCTACACAGGTATCGACGCCCAATGTGGATGAACTCAAACAGAGATCATAATAATCAGCTACACCAAACTCCGTGTTTGTGTAATAAGAGCAATACTTTCTTCGGGTCTTATCCACGGCCCGCATACGTTCAATAATCTTTGATTCTGACGAATCCGGCATTTTTTCCTTGAGATGCATGATTCGGAAATAAGGTTCCGCATGGACAAAGACATGGAGCGCATTATCAAACTCTCTCAAGATGGAATTGGCATTTCTTCCGACAATGACACAATTACCTTTTTCGCCAATGCTCCGAATCACCTTTTTCTGAGCCGCAAACAGCTTTTCATTTAAAGGTTTATTATAAAAGTCAAATAAGCTCTGGGCGAAACCGAAATTGGCCGGCACTTTCTCATCCCACCTCTGCAGACTGTCCATATCCACGTTCGAATATTTGGCAGCCTGTAAAATAATTTCTTTATTGTAAAACTCATAACCCAATCTCTCTGCGATTTTAAGGCCGATCGTCCCGCCATAAGCGCCAAACTCACGGCTGATCGTAATAATTTTCCTCATAAGGACCTTCTCCTTCCGGTTTATAAAACTTTATTCAGGAAATCAATGGTTCTTGCTTCCTTTGGATTCTTGAGAACTTCTTCCGGTGTTCCCTGCTCCACAATATAACCGCCATCCATAAAAACAATTCGATTTGCGACCTCTCTGGCAAATCCGATCTCATGAGTAACCACGACCATGGTCATGCCGCCCCTGGCCAATTCTTTCATGACCTCCAGAACTTCGCCGACCATCTCCGGGTCCAGAGCGGATGTCGGTTCATCAAAGAGCATAATATCCGGATTCATCGCCAAAGCTCTGGCAATGGCCACACGCTGTTTCTGACCGCCGGAAAGCTGCGGCGGATAAGCATCCGCTTTCGCTTCCATACCAACACGGGTAAGAAGCTGCATACTCTTTTCTCTCGCCTCTTCCTTCGTCATCTTTTTTAATTCCACCGGCGCCAGCATGATATTCTCTATAACCGACATATGAGGAAACAGATTAAAATGCTGGAATACCATTCCGATATTCTCACGGACTTTATTAATATCCACATGTTTATCCGTCACATTAAAACCGTCCACAATGATCGTACCGTCTGTCGCCACCTCAAGCTGATTCAGGCACCGCAGAAAGGTGGATTTACCGCTCCCGGAAGGCCCGAGAAGAACAACAACCTCGCCTTCCTCAATATCCATACTTATATCTTTTAAAACTTCTAACTTACCGAAGCTTTTTTTCAGATTCGCCACATGAACTTTAATATTCTTCTGTTCCACGTTTTATCCTCCTTTCCATATACTTGGCTAACTTACTGAGCAATGTAATAACAACCAGGTAGAAAAGGGCAATGACCGCCCACGTCTGTATGAGAGCCATTGTATTGCTGGCCACCGTCTTACCTGTGTTCGTAAGTTCAGGAAATCCAATCGCAGAAAGAATGGATGTATCTTTCAGTGTGATGATAAACTGATTAATAATAGAAGGAATCATCGTGCGAATCGCCTGAGGAAGAACAACGCGACGCATACTCGTCCCATAAGGAAGTCCAAGACTCCGGGCAGCCTCCATCTGACCTTTATCCACACTTTCAATACCGGCACGGATAATCTCCGCCATATAAGCGCCACAGTTCATCGCCAGTGCAGCAACACCGGCCTGCAGAGCTGTCAATCTGAAATCTGTAAATCCCAGAGATTTCACTCCCTGAGGTATGCCAAAATAGATAAAATATGCCAATACGATCAACGGCACGCCGCGCACCGCATCCACATAAATCGTGCCTATCAAATTAAATACCCGATTCTTGCCAACATTCATCAATGCAAAAATCAGACCGATGACCAGGGCAAAAACCAACGCCAGCAATGTCAGCAGCATCGTATTGCCGAGAGACTTCAACAACATGTTGAAATAAGTATTAAGTATCGCGCCCATTCACACTTCTCCTTCTGTATATATTTATTGAATACTAATAATTCTATCACATGGATAATAAAAAAACAAGAATGCCGGAAATTCTTTCAGAATCCCCGGCATTCCCCTTTAAAATATCCAATTATTATTCACCTAAATATTTTGCGATAATTTCATCGTATGTACCGTTTGCTTTAATGTTTGCAAGACCGGCATTGAACATATCCAGTAATTCCTGATCATTTTCATCCATAATAGCAAAACCATACGGCGCGCCTTCGCTCTCCATGCCTTCCGGAATCTTAAGCGCAAGTCCGCCTTCTTTAATATTGGAAGCCATAATTGGTGTATCCTCAACACATGCCGCACTGTTTCCGAGAATAACATCCTGATACATGGATGGTGAATCTTCAAATACAGTTACTGTAAAGCCATATTCATCTTTCAGGCTGTTCGCAAAATCCGCACCTGCTGTACCCTGTTTTACAGCAACATTCTTGCCGCTCAGATCTTCATAGCTTGCAATGTCACTGTCTGCTGCAACAGTAAAAGTCTGTGTTGCATTATAGTAGCCTTCGGAGAAAATCCATCCGGAATCAATACGTTCCTGTTTGATCGTTGCACCGGCAATGATGGCATCTGCCTGTCCGGCCTGTACAGCCATAGCAGCCGCATCAAAACCAAGACTCTGTAACTCGTACTTGAATCCCTGATCTTCTGCGATCGCTGCAAGAATGTCCACGTCAATACCTACAAAGTTACCGCTTTCATCGGTATACTCAAAAGGTTTAAAAACCGTATCTGTTGCGATGATCCACTCTTTATCGCTGCCTGCTGCTGCTTTGCTTTCACCGGTTTCCGCTGTTGTTTCAGCAGTCGTTTCAGCAGCCTTTGTTTCTTCTTTCTTGGAACCGCATCCAACAAGGGCACCAACGACCATAGCGGAACATAATAATAATGCTAATGGTTTTTTCATTTTATAATTCCTCCTCAAAATGATTTAAAAGCGGAACACAAGGCACACCAAACGTATCTTTTGACGCCATCGTCTTCCGCTGATTTCACTTTATTATTATAGTAAACTGAAACTCTGTTGTCAAGGAATATTACGTACAACTATTCTCACTTATTCCACTTTCATCATTCGATACCCAACGCCGATATGTGTCTGGATATACTGGGGCGAATCACTGTCCGGTTCCAGCTTCTTTCGGAGTGTCGCCATAAAAACACGCAGGGACGCAACATCATTATCCCAACTCCGCCCCCAGATATTCTGTGTGATAAAGGTATGGGTGAGTACTTTTCCGACATTCTTTGAGAGCAGACACAACAGTTTATATTCAATCGGTGTCAGATGCATTTCCTGCTCATCCAGATAGGCGCATCCACCCGCATAATCCACCCGCAGTTTTCCATTGACGAATACGGAGCTGGCCGTCAGCATTTCTGCTGTCATGATTGAAAGTCGGCGTTGTGTCACTCGCAGTCTTGCCAGTAGTTCCTCCACAGAAAAGGGTTTGGTCAAATAATCATCTGCTCCCGCATCCAGCGCCTCAATCTTGTCATTATCCTCACTTCTGGCGCTGATAACAATGATCGGAAGATTTGACCAGGTACGGATATTTTGGATTACCTGTACGCCATCCATATCCGGCAATCCCAAATCAAGTAATACAATATCCGGGTTATGCGAAGAAGCTTCCAAAACTGCAGTTTCTCCATTGGCTGCAATTAAATATCGATAGTCATTTGTTTTTAATGTTGTTGTGATCAGGTTACGTACCGGAGGATCGTCTTCCACGACCAAAATCAAAGGTTTATTCATTCAGTTCAACCTCCCCTGCTGGCAATGTAAATGTAAAAATAGCACCTTTTGGCTGGTTATCCGATATGGAAATCGTACCACCGTGGGCAGTAACGATGGATTTGCACAAAGAAAGTCCCAGGCCAAGACTTCTGCGGCTGTCTGCAATTTTATTTGTTCCGCTGTAAAACATGTCGAAAATCCGAGACTTCTGATCATCAGGAATTCCAGGGCCGTCATCGGAAACAGATACAACAATCCACTGATCTTTTTTGTCTGTACAAATTTCTATGGTTGATCCGGCCGGTGTGTATTTAATGGCATTATCCACCAGATTAATAATCACCTGAACGACCAGTTTCGCATCAATATGGGCCAAAAGAAAATCCTGTGAGAAAGAGGTGCGAATGATATGTTCTTTACTCTTGCGGTTAATGTGCCGCAGAGCTTCTGTGATCACCTCATCCATCAGTTCCACAGATTTTGTCAGATTGACCCGGCCGCCTTCAATTCTGGTAACGGCCAACAGATTTTCCACCAGATTGATCAGCCACATGGAATCGTCATAAATATCTGTAAACGTCTGTACTCTGATAGCATCATCCATTTTCTCATAGTTCGTCAATAAGTTGCTGGCACTCCCGGAAATAGATGTCAGCGGCGTACGCAGATCATGAGAAATTGCCCGAAGCAGATTCGCCCGGAGCTGTTCATTTTCAGCCATTATGGCCGCCTCTTCTTTTTCTTTGGCATTTTTTACATTTTCCAGAGCGAGAGCGCATTCGCCAAGAATTGACAAAAGAACACTATTTTCGAAAGAATCCAGGGGTACTTCATCCATAGCAATGCCCACCACGCCATATACCTGTTGGTTGACCCGGACAGCCAGATACCGGCATCTGGCATTGGATAAAGTGTCCGTTGTGGCCCCCGCATGTTTGTTATTTCGAAAAACCCATGCCGCCACCGCCTTTTCATTTTCAGAAGTCAAATCATACGTATCGCCGTGTCCCACCCGATATATGACCGGGTCAGCCAGATTCTTTCCCTCAGAAGGATAGATCACCAAATCCCGTTTCAGCAATTTTATAAGCTGTTCTGCTGTTGCGTTTAAGATGGATTGTTCATCCGTTTCTTTTTGAAAAAGCTGATTTGTTTCAAACAAAATCTTCGTTCGAAATGCCGCGCGGGCAGATTGCTTTGCATTGTCCTTTAACTTGGTAGCCAGCGAGCCTGTCAAAATTGCTACCATGAACATAATGGTAAATGTCACCAGATAATCCGGATCATAAAAATGAAATGTAAAGCGCGGGATGGTAAAAAAGAAATTAAATACCAGCACGCTGACAAACGAAGTCACAAGACTGCACAGACGATTTGTCGTAATGATCGAAGTGATCAGAACACCGAAAATATAGACAGCAATAATATTTGCTTCCGTAAATCCGAGAGAATAAAAAATATAACCAATCAATGTAGCGATCAACAGCACAAGTAGGCTGTTCCCTATATCGCGCACCGGCATAGCACCGGACATTTTTATTTTTAAATCCGAATATTTGTTTTCAGCATTGGCATCCGGAATCACATGAATATCCAGATTGGGAGCAGCATCAATCAGACGTTCCGTTAGAGTCGGCTTGCCAAATACACTTTTTCGGGTTGCTGTGCTGCGTCCGATCACAATTTTGGAAACACCGGATAGTCTCGCAAACTCGGCAATCTGATAGGGGACATCCTCTCCATAGCTGGTCTCAATAGCTGCGCCAAGCTGTTCCGCCAGACGCATATTTTCCCGCAGTCTTTTTTTATCGCTTTCATTCATGAACTTCCCACCCGGCGTCTCCACAAAAAGAGCTGTAAAGGTTCCTCGAAAGGCCCTTGCCATCCTTGCGGCTGTGCGAATGATTTTTGCATTAGAGGGCGATGAAGAAAGACATACCAGAATATGCTCATCGGTATGATATTCACTGCGGCCATGAATCCGGGCACTTTCTGTCAGAAGGTTTACCCGGTCGGCACAACGCCGCAGGGCGACCTCGCGCAAAGCAGTCAGATTTTCCGCAACGCATTCTGCCTGCTCTCTCTGACTGACACTTTCCCTTGCCATTCGTTCCAGCAGCTCTTCCGGCTCTATATCCACCAGTTCCACCTGATTCGCCTGGTCGAAGACGGAATCCGGGATACGTTCTTTTACCATTGTTCCGGTAATGGAAGCAACCATGTCATTCAGACTCTCGATATGCTGGACATTGACCGTTGTATAAACATTAATGCCGGCATTTAATAGTTCTTCCACGTCCTGATACCGTTTGGCGTGGCGGCTGCCTTCGGCATTGGTATGGGCGAACTCATCCACCAATATGATCTGAGGTCTCCGTTTCAGAGCGGCATCAATGTCAAATTCCCGTAAAATAATTCCATCATGCTGGATTTGTTTTGTCGGAATCTGTTCCAAACCGCAAAGCAAGGCCATCGTCTGCGGACGTCCATGCGGTTCTATATATCCCGCCACCACATCCATTCCGCGTTCTTTTGCCTGATGAGCCGCCTGCAGCATCGCATAGGTCTTTCCGCTCCCGGCCGCATAACCAAAAAATATTTTCAGCTTCCCCCGGCTTTCAGTGGGCGTATCCTTACGAATCGGACGTAATAATGAATCTGGATCTTGTCCTGACATTTTCATTTGTTTTTCTCCTTTTCTGACAGCAATCCCCTGAACTTTGTTCCACATATTTCCTCTTATTATAGCATGAGATGCCGATAAAAAGCCATATCGTAACTGAGGATTCAGTGTCTGACAGTGATTTTCCAGAAAAAAATCCAGTTTTTTCATTAATATCCAGCCAAGACCAAATGTTGCTGCTGCCGCTGCCAACAATAACATATCCTGCATATTTTCACCTTCTGTTTTCCTGATCTGCTCCCCGCCTTATATGCGGAAGCATTTTTGCAGATTCTTATTTCTTCCAAGCACCAGCATGGTATCTTCGGCTTCCAGTACCGTGTCGGGAGAAATTGACAATACCAGTTTTCCGCTTTTTTTAATACCCATAATATTGATATTAAATTTTTTTCGAATGTCAATTTGTCCGATCGTTCGACCGGCCCAATCTTCCGGAACTGAAACTTCAAACATTGCATGGTCTTCATCCAGCTCTATATAGTCCAGAATATGATCGGCACTATAACGTATTGCTGTCCATTTGGCAAGCTGTTTTTCAGGATAGACCACCTCATCCGCCCCATTGCGCAGGAGAAACTTGGCCTGCACATCTCTGGCTGCTCTGGCCACGACCATTTTGCCCCCAAGTTCTTTAAGCAGAGAGGTCGTCTCCAGAGAACTCTGAAAATCATTTCCAATGGCCACTATGCAGACATCATAATTGCTTATGCCCAGGGATTCAAGAAAATACGCATTTGTGCTGTCACCAATTTGGGCATTGGTCACAAACGGCAGTACCGCTTCTATGCGCTCCTCTTCATGATCGACTGCCATGACCTGATGTCCCAACTGATTCAGATGCATGGCAATATGTTTTCCAAATCGTCCCAATCCGATTAAAAGTATTGATTTCATATAACTGTTTCCTCCTTTATCCAACGGTTATTTTTTCCTTCGGAAGTTTTGCAACCCTCTTTTTCGTACTGGACAGGGCAGCAAATATCAACGTCAGCCCGCCGACTCTGCCAAAAAACATGAGCAGAATCAGAATTATCCTGGATAATATACCAAGACTCGGTGTAACCCCCATGGAAAGTCCTACTGTACCCACTGCTGAAGCAGTCTCAAACAGACAAGTGAGCATAGGAAGCCCTTCAACCATACTGATGACCAGCCCGCCAAAAAAGAATAATATAAGATACATAAGCAGAATGGTTGCCGCATTTTTGACCACATCATCACCGATTCGTCGGCCAAAAAAGTGTGTATGTTCTTTTTTGCAAAATGTAGCGATTGACGCGGCAAACAACACTGCAATCGTCGTCGTCTTCATTCCTCCTGCGGTAGAACCCGGACTTCCTCCGATCAACATCAACATGATGATTATATACTGCCCTGCTTCGTGCATAGCGGTCAGATCCACCGTATTAAATCCGGCTGTTCTTGGTGTCACTGACTGAAAAAATGAAGCTAATATTCTTTCTGACAACCCTAGATCGGCAAATTCACAAAAGAAAAAATAAATGGCTGGAACAACCAGCAAAATCACTGTTGTGCAAAGAATGACTTTGCTCTGCATCCTGTACTTATGTAAGTGAAGCCTGTTTGTCCGGATATCGTCCCACGTCAGAAAACCAATGCCGCCCACAACGATCAATGACATGATCGTCAGATTAATTACCGGATTGGCGGCATAACCGGTCAACGACGAAAATACCGCTTTCGTTCCCATCAGGTCAAATCCCGCATTACAGAATGCGGATACGGAATGAAACAACGCCATCCAAAGTCCTTTGATTCCAAAATCCCGGCAAAACACAGGAGCCATAACAACGGCTCCCGACACTTCGATTAAAAGCGTCATCTTTACAATAAAATTAGTCAGCCGGACAATGCCTCCCACCTTTGGCGCTGAAATAGCCTCCTGCATCGTGCTCCGCTGCATTAAGGAAATCTTTTTTCCTGAGATCATCGCAAAAGAAGCAGCCACTGTAATCACCCCCATGCCTCCGATCTGAATCAAAAGCATGATGACTACTTGTCCGAAGGTGGACCAATAGGTGGCAGTATCATGGAGTACAAGTCCCGTAACACATACGGCGGAAGTCGATGTAAACAATGCATCTAAAAACGATGTTGTCATTCCCGCACGATTCGAGATCGGCAACATCAAAAAAACTGCTCCTAATAGAATCACACCGGAAAATCCAAAAATAATAATCTGAGACGACGTCAATCTTTTCTTTCTTGAACAAATGTACTCATACATATACTACTCCTTTACAACACTTTATCTGCTCTTTATCATACGTCCGCCTGGATTAAGAAGGTAAAAGAATATTTATGTCCGTATTAAGATGGTCTAAAGATGGCTGTTATGCGTAGGATTCAATTTTTGTGGCTGCTTATATAAAAATAAGCGTACCACTATTTCTAATGATACGCTTATCGTATTTAACTGTTAATTACAATTCAAAGGAAAGAGAACTCCTACCTATTTGCGATAGCTGCCTGTGCTGCAGCCAGTCTTGCGATTGGCACCCGGAATGGTGAACAGGATACATAATCCAGCCCAATCTTATGGCAGAATTCTACGGAAGATGGATCTCCGCCGTGCTCACCACAGATACCGATATGGAGATTTGGATTTACCGGCTTACCTAATGTAATAGCCATATCCATCAACTTGCCAACGCCCTTCTGGTCGAGTTTGGCAAATGGATCGCTCTCCAGGATCTTAGCGTCATAGTAAGCGTCGAGGAACTTGCCCGCATCGTCACGGGAGAAACCAAAGCACATCTGTGTCAGGTCGTTTGTACCAAAACAGAAGAAATCGGCTTCTGTAGCAATCTCATCAGCGGTCAGACAAGCTCTTGGAATCTCGATCATCGTACCAACTTCATATTTCAGATCGATACCGGAAGCAGCAATCTCTGCATCGGCTGTCTCAACAACGAATTTCTTAACATATTTTAATTCTTTAATTTCGCCAACCAGCGGAATCATGATCTCAGGCACGATCGTCCAGTCCGGATGCGCTTTCTGAACATTGAGAGCTGCACGGATAACCGCCTTTGTCTGCATTACAGCAATTTCAGGATAGGTTACCGGCAGACGGCATCCACGATGGCCCATCATAGGGTTGAATTCATGAAGGCCCTGAATGATACCTTTGATCGTCTCAACGCTCTTGCTCTGAGCGGCAGCCAGTTTTTCAATATCTTCTTCCTCTGTAGGAACGAATTCATGAAGCGGCGGATCCAGGAAACGAATCGTAACCGGAGTTCCCTCAAGCGCTTCATATAATGCTTCAAAGTCGCCCTGCTGATATGGAAGAATCTTTTCAAGGGCAGCTTCTCTTTCTTCAACGCTCTCGGAACAAATCATTTCACGGAAAGCATCAATTCTGCCTTCACCGAAGAACATATGCTCTGTACGGCAAAGACCGATACCTTCAGCACCAAGTTCACGGGCTTTCTTAGCGTCAGCCGGAGTGTCGGCGTTGGTACGTACTTTAAGAACTCTGTACTTGTCCGCCCAACCCATGATACGGCCAAATTCTCCTGCAATGGTTGCATCTACTGTCGGAATGATACCGCTGTAAATGTTACCGGTCGTACCGTCGATGGAGATTTCATCACCTTCATGGTATTCTTTACCGGCCAGTGTGAATTTCTTATTCTCTTCATCCATAACGATATCGCCACAGCCGGATACACAGCATGTACCCATACCACGGGCAACAACAGCAGCATGGGAAGTCATACCGCCGCGAACTGTCAGGATACCCTGAGCAGCTTTCATACCTTCGATATCTTCCGGAGATGTCTCGAGACGTACAAGAACGACTTTTTCACCTCTGGCTGCCCATTCTTTAGCATCATCTGCAGAGAATACGATCTTACCGCAGGCAGCTCCAGGAGAAGCACCGAGAGCTTTTCCAACAGGAACTGCAGCCTTTAAAGCAGCCTGATCAAACTGTGGATGTAATAATGTATCCAGGTTACGAGGATCAATCATCGCAACAGCTTTTTCTTCCGTGATCATACCTTCATCGACAAGGTCACAGGCAATCTTCAGAGCAGCCTGAGCTGTTCTCTTACCGTTACGTGTCTGTAACATGTACAGATGTCTGTCTTCAATTGTAAACTCCATATCCTGCATATCTCTGTAATGGTTTTCCAGAGTATTGCAGATACCTACAAACTGCTCATAAACTTCAGGCATAACATCTTTTAACTGGTCGATCTTCTGTGGTGTACGAACGCCGGCTACAACATCCTCGCCCTGAGCATTCATAAGAAATTCGCCCATCAGATGTTTTTCACCTGTTGCAGGATCACGTGTAAACGCAACACCTGTACCGGATGTCTCACCCATGTTACCAAAAGCCATCATCTGTACATTAACAGCTGTACCCCAGGAATATGGAATATCATTATCACGACGATATACGTTCGCACGCGGGTTGTCCCATGAACGGAACACGGCTTTGATCGCACCCATCAGCTGTTCCTTTGGATCTGTTGGAAAATCAACACCGATTTTTTCTTTATATTCAGCTTTGAACTGATTTGCAAGTTCATGAAGATCATCAGCCGTCAGCTCAACATCCTGAGTTACGCCTTTTTCAGCCTTCATCTTGTCGATCAGCTCTTCAAAATATTTCTTGCCTACTTCCATAACTACGTCCGAATACATCTGAATGAATCTTCTGTAGCAGTCCCAGGCCCAACGTGGATTACCGGATTTTGCGGATAAAACTTCAACAACTTCTTCGTTCAGACCAAGGTTCAAAATGGTATCCATCATACCTGGCATGGATGCTCTCGCACCGGACCGAACAGATACGAGCAATGGGTTCTCTTTATCGCCAAATTTCTTTCCGGTAATGGCTTCCATCTTGGTGATAGCTTCCATGATCTGTCCCATAATCTCATCGTTGATCGCACGACCGTCCTCGTAGTACTGTGTACACGCTTCTGTTGTAATTGTAAAACCCTGTGGAACCGGCAGTCCTAAATTTGTCATTTCGGCCAGGTTTGCACCTTTGCCGCCAAGGAGTTCGCGCATATTGGCATTACCTTCTGTAAACATATAGACCCATTTGTTCATTGGTCATTCCTCCTAATTCATTATAATATTTTTGTTTTTTGTATTTTATTAAATACAATTTATATGTTAATTTTATAACATAACCCCGTGTTAGTCAAGGATTAGAACTGCATCTTTTCTTCAAAATATGCCGCCAAGTCCTCAATCTTAATGCGTTCCTGAGCCATACTGTCACGTTCACGTACGGTAACACAGCCATCCTCTTCCGATTCAAAGTCATAGGTTACACAATATGGTGTACCTATTTCATCCTGGCGGCGATAACGTTTTCCGATATTGCCTCTGTCATCATACTCACAGTTATATTTTTTACTGAGCATTTCAAATACTTTTTCAGCGCCCTCATTTAATTTCTTGGATAATGGAAGTACGCCGACTTTCACAGGTGCCAGAGCCGGATGGAAACGCAGGACGGTCCGCATATCGCCGCCTTCGAGTTCTTCTTCATCATAAGCCCCGCAAAGGAAAGCCAGAACAACACGATCAGCTCCGAGGGATGGTTCAATAACATATGGAATATATTTTTCTTTTTTCTGATCATCAAAGTATGTCAGATCCACATTAGATACATTCTGATGCTGTGTCAGGTCATAATCGGTTCTGTCGGCAATCCCCCACAGCTCGCCCCATCCAAATGGGAAAAGGAATTCGATATCCGAAGTTGCCTTACTGTAGAAGGATAATTCTTCTTTATCATGATCGCGGACACGCATCTCTTCTTCTTTCATACCGAGAGATTTCAGCCAGTTGATACAGAAATCTTTCCAGTATGCAAACCATTCCAGATCCGTATCCGGTTCACAGAAAAATTCCAGTTCCATCTGCTCAAACTCACGGGTACGGAACGTAAAGTTACCTGGTGTGATTTCATTTCTGAAAGATTTACCAATCTGTCCAATACCGAAAGGAATCTTTTTGCGGGATGTTCTCTGAACATTTTTAAAGTTAACAAAAATACCCTGGGCCGTTTCCGGTCTGAGATATACCGTATTCTTTGCATCTTCTGTAACACCCTGGAAAGTTTTAAACATCAGATTAAACTGACGGATTTCTGTAAAGTTATGAGCGCCGCAGGACGGACATGGAATCTTATGTTCTGCAATAAAGTTCTGCATCTCCTCATTGGACCAGCCATCCACGGAACTTGTCAGTTCAATGCCTTTTTCTGCACTGAAATCCTCAATGATCTTATCGGCACGAAAACGTTCGTGACATTCTTTACAGTCCATCAATGGGTCTGAAAAGCCGCCCAGATGACCGGAAGCCACCCATGTCTGAGGATTCATGAGAATCGCACAGTCCACACCGACATTGTATGGATTTTCCTGAATGAATTTCTGCCACCATGCACGTTTTACATTATTTTTCAGCTCTACGCCGAGATTGCCATAGTCCCATGTATTGGCAAGGCCGCCGTAAATTTCTGAACCTGGATATACAAATCCTCTTGCCTTTGCCAAAGCAACAATTTTTTCCATTGTTTTTTCCATAATGCTTTTACCTCACTCAATTCTTTTCGCTTGTTTTATTGTATCCTTTATCAGGGCTTTTTTCAAGATTTTTTATAGGTACAAACTCTGAAAATCTATTTATTTTAAATTCCACCTGAATTTTCCATAATATTCAGAATTTCCAGAGATTTAAATGTTTTATCGATATGCTCCCTTATGTAATACTCCATCATCTTCTGCAATTGGCGCAGGACTTCGGATGACACATTAAATGTATAAAGTTTTTCAATGGGGGATGTGATAATATACTGGGCTGCATAGAGAGCCGAAGCGTTTAAAGTCAGCACCTGCCCGGCTTGTGGAAGACATTTCTCACAGACAACACCGTTTCGCATCGGGCTGAAATGCCCCAATCCCTTTTCTTCACCGCAGCAGACACAGTGAAAACATTCCGGATACTCGCCATTAACAACAAAAATCCGCAGCTCATAAATGACCCGGATCAAAGCCTTCGGCACTGAATCCCGGCACAGAATCCGAAGTGTCTGATAAAGCAGTTTTAACAACTCTACTTCGTTATTATTCTCCCTGGCATAATATCCGGCCATTTCCAGAAAATAAGATGCATAACAGGCTCTCAGCGGTTCCTTTGGAATGGCTTCAAAATAATTGGTAATCTCCGCTGAAACAAGGGTATAGGCATTTTTGCCTTCGATCACCCGAAAGGTACCAAAAGCAAAAAGCTGAGTTCCGGCCAGCATAGCGCTGTACTGTCGCCTGGCCCCTCTGGCAAAAGCGGTAATCTTACCCCGTTCTTTTGTCAGAAGTACCACGCGCCGGTCATATTCATTTATGGGAGATGTCCCGATCACCATTCCGGTGACCGCCGTCGATTCTATCACACTATCACCTAATAATCATTCTTATCGTATCCAAAATTCTTTATAAGAAAATCACTGTCTCTCCAGTCTTTCTTAACCTTCACCCAAAGTTGGAGATTGACCTTTGTATCCAGCAGATTTTCAATTTCGAACCGGGCATTCTGGCCAATCTGCTGAAGCATCCGCCCCTGCTTGCCGATGATCATTCCCTTATGGGAATCCCTCTCACATACAATCGTTGCATGAATGTCCATTATATGCCCATGACGGCGCATTTTCATGGATTCCACAGAGACAGCGATGCCATGAGGCACCTCCGCATCCATGAGACGCAGGACTTTTTCCCGAATCAGTTCGGCCACGATCTGCCGTTCAGGCTGATCGGTCACCACGTCATCGTCGTAAAACTTCGGCCCCTCCGGCAGATATTTCATAATCGAAGCAATAACGTCTTTACAGTTTTCACCGGTGAATGCGCAGCATGGAATAATCTCCGCAAAATCCATCAATCCGCCGTATACTTTCATCACTTCCAGCAGTTCTTCTTTTTTTACCATATCCATTTTATTGATAATAAGAAGAATCGGCGTCTTTGTTTTTTTAAGCTGTTCAATGATGTGCTGCTCTCCCGCTCCCACAAAGGTGGACGGTTCCACAAGCCATAATACCACATCGACTTCATTGAGCGTCCGTTCCGCCACATTCACCATGTACTCGCCAAGCTTATTTTTCGCTTTATGGATTCCCGGCGTATCCAAAAAAACGATCTGCCCATCATCACTTGTATACACGGTCTGAATCCGGTTTCTTGTCGTCTGGGGTTTATTCGATGTAATCGCTATCTTCTGTCCGATCAACTGATTCATCAGTGTGGATTTGCCCACATTGGGACGCCCGATGAGCGTGACAAAACCCGATTTAAATTGTTTTTTTTCCATATATTGTATTCTCCCTGTCAGGCCCCAGTCAGTGGTTCAACCTTCTGGAACATCTCTTTATTTTCCTGTATTTTTGATGCGCTGCCCACAACACAGCGAATATTCGAATGCACGACTGCATCCACGATACCGGCGAGACTTCTTATCGTTTCCACATCCGCATGCAGAAGTTCTGTCCGATTCTTTTGTAGTTTTTCGTAAGATGTATGAGTCAGCCATGCGCTTAAAGAGCGGGCGCCTTTATCCGAAGCTCCAAGCGGTACATCAATGCCGCTGACAGCGCCGATAATAAACTTACGCATGGTCCGTTCGTCCGCTTCATAATTCTTCACATAATCTACAGCACCCTCATAAACCTCATAAGTTTCTTTCAGATTCGGATCCCGGTAGGAAGTAAAATATCCGGTACCATTTGGCGAAAAGCCGCACATACATCCGTAAGCGCCTCCCTGAACTCTCAGACGTATCCAGAGATAATCATAGTTCATCATCACTTTGAGAACATTTAATGCGCCATGGTAAGCATATCCGGCCCGGGCAAAGTCTCCCGCACAGGCATCGTACTGGACCATTCCCGCCGTTGCATACGCCTCCGTCGTAACGCCCTCCATGGACTGACGCAGCGCGGAGCCCACCTCCGGCAAAATTCCCTCCTCAAGCCCGGACGGCATTTTATCGGATTCAGCTAAAACCGGTCCAAGAACAGAAACCATCTCACCAACAACGGAATTTAAAGATATTTCTGAACCGGTAATATCCAAAAGAACATTTCCTTTAGAAAAAATGAGTTCTGCCGTCTCTTTAAGCTCCTTAACGATGTGTTCCTTCTGCGTATCAAAATCTTTATTTAATCTCTCGATAAACCGGTAATAAGCCAATCCTTCTTCATATTCCCTATACATACCGGCAAGGGAAATAAAACTGGTGGCCCGGTTTACAGCTACGGTGTGACCGTTGCCATTCATCATCATTTCAATACGGGATTTTAACTGACCGATGATTTCTTTCAGTCGTTTCGTATCGGAAAGTCTGCTCTCCGACATGACCTCTGCCATCAGCCGTATCCCATCGGAAAGCTTAGGGACAAGTACTTTCATCACCACTTCCAGTTTCGGATAAAAGATATTGGCACTGCCCTGCTCCGTATAAATATTGGTGTTCAACCGGATACCGCCGGTATGAATATTGATTTCATCGGCCAATTCGGTATAACTATGACGTTCCGTATCGATGTTTCCAAGCACAGAGGACAACAGACCGATATAAGGTATTTTTTCAAAGGGCACCCGACCCGTATCGAATACCCATTTCACATAGGCGATGCCCCGGCTCTCCACATCATGATAAAGCACCGGATATCCATGAATTTCTTCATACTTATTATAGAACGGCTGAGGTTTCGGCTCAATATCTTCAATTTCTAGAATCGGAATTTTCTCTAAATCCTCCGGTGCCGAAGGTTCCTCCTGATACTGTTTCAAAGCCTTTGTCTGACGCACCATAGCTTCCAGAGTTTCTTCGGACAATCCATCTTTATATTCAGCCAGTTTCTTTTCTGTCTCCGCCTCCGTCTTTTCCGTCAACCCCTTCTCCGGTGCGAGGATGAGCAGAGAACTATGGTTATTATCCAGAAGCCATGTACGAATCAGCTGTTCAAAATAACCTTTATCCACATTTTCTTTCAACATTTGAAAGGTATCGCTGGCCTGGATATGAATAAATGGCTTCGTCTCATCATAGAGCCAGCTGTCCATCATCTGAAGTCCGTACATAAGTCCGGCCGGATAACGACCGAAATCGCCTTCACGATATTTAAATTCATAATAATTAATTGCAGCCATCAATGACTTCCGGTTAATTCCTTCATCGGCAAGTCGGGTAAGCGTTTCCCGAATGATTTTCAGGAAGTCATCCTTCTGACCGGCCTCTGCATTTTTTACAATGATGCTCATATATGGCTGTAAAACACCATTGTCCAGTTCTCCAAAAACATCTTTGCCAATACCGCTCTCCAAAAGTGCTTTTTTAAGTACGGCTCCGGGAGAAGACATGAGCACATACTCAAGTATCTGCATCGCCAGATAAAGTTCCCTGTCGAGACTTGTACCAATGACCACGTTATAACTCAGGTAGGTATTTTCTTTCAATTCATTATCATCCGTAACGGCAAAAGACGAACATACTTCCTGCATTTTTTCAAAAGGTGGCTGCTTCTGAATGGAAGAATCTACGGTCATACTATCGTAATGACTCAAATAGTGTTCATCTATAAATTGGAGTTTTTCTTCCACATCCATATTTCCGTAAAGATATAGCCAGGCATTGGATGGATGATAATATCGTTTGTGAAAATCAAGAAATTCTTCATAACTTAAATCCGGAATATTCGCCGGATCGCCGCCGGATTCCACACCATAAGTTGTATCCGGGTAGAGGGTCTGACTGATTTTGCGATAGAGTACCTGTTCCGGCGATGAGAAAGCGCCCTTCATCTCATTGTAAACCACACCATTATATTTTAAAGGTGCATCCTTACTTTCCAGCTCGTAATGCCAGCCTTCCTGTAAGAAGATTTCTTTACTCTTGTAAATATTCGGACGGAATACGGCGTCCAGATAGACGTGCATTAAATTCTGAAAATCCGCGTCGTTGCAGCTGGCCACCGGATAGACGGTTTTATCCGAATAGGTCATGGCATTTAAAAAGGTATTTAATGAGCCTTTGACCAGCTCTACAAAGGGATCCTTGACCGGAAATTCATCAGAACCGCAGAGAACCGAATGCTCCAGAATGTGAGCCACTCCGGTACTGTCCTTCGGCGGTGTCCGAAACGCCACGTGAAATACTTTATTTATATCCTCATTTGATAAAACAGCAATACGTGCTCCGCTTTTTTTATGTTTTAAAAGCAGGGCCTCTGACTTTAATTCTTCTATATATGTGCTTTTCAAAATACTGTAAGTTTCCGGTATTTTTATTGTCTGATTCATACATCAACCTCCATTTATTATATAAACTGTACCATATTCCCACGATTTATACAACCGGATTACTGACGGCTTTTCTCAGTCCGAATCCACACCTTCACATCATCAATAAAGGTATCCCAGGCATCCTCATGTTCTACATAATATTTCGGACAGATTTTCCCAGTCACATCGTAATGGCGAATCACAGACTTCGGCGAAACATCCAAATACATACAAAGCCATCCTGTCAGATTCACCAGAGAACTATATGTAGAAGCGTTAAATTTACCGTCTGCGGTCTCATGACAGACTTCGATTGAAACCGTGTCAGAATTCCGTTCATTTGAACAGTAGGCAATTTCGTTCGTCGGTATACACTGAATGATCTCACCTTCCAGGCCAACAACAAAATTACTGCTGGCATAGGCCTCTCCGCTATCCTTTAATCCTTCAAAATAATCTCTGTTCGATTGAGCGCTGCTGCCCGGATTTCCCACATAGTGGATCACAATTCCTCGAACACCATCAGATGGTATGCATGGCCTTGAATATTCATTCGGTGTTAAAAGCTGGACATCTATGTACGGCCGTCCATCATCATACGCCGGGTCCGGCTGACAGTATGGACTGATTCTGTCATCTCGGGTACAGGCTCTGAAAATCAACCCGCACAGGGTAATGACAAAGATAAGCAAACAACCAAATATCGCAAAGAAACGTATTTTTTCTTCATTTATATACTTAACTTTTCTTATTTTCTTCTTTTTCTTAATAACTGCCACCCTCCCTCTTTCGACAAAAACATCTTACCATAAAAAGAAGGTGTTGCCAATTGACAACACCCAAAACAAATTTCTTTAATTTATTTTATGCACAAAAACAGATTAATCCACACTGTAGTTCGGCGCTTCTTTTGTAATCTGAATATCATGCGGATGGCTTTCTTTCAGAGAAGCCGCACTGATTTTAACAAACTGACCATTTGTTTTCAGTTCTTCAATGTCCTTTGTGCCACAGTAGCCCATACCGGCACGCAGACCGCCGATGAGCTGGAATACAGTGTCTTCCACAAGGCCCTTGTAAGCCACACGGCCTTCAACACCTTCCGGAACCAGTTTCTTGGCATCTGCCTGGAAATAACGGTCTTTACTTCCGTTTTCCATAGCGGCAATGGAACCCATACCACGGTATACTTTATATTTTCTTCCCTGATAAAGTTCAAAATCTCCAGGGCTTTCATCACAACCAGCAAACATACTTCCCATCATGCAGACATCGGCTCCGGCTGCGATAGCCTTTGTTACGTCACCGGAGTATTTAATACCACCGTCAGCGATCAGTGGAATACCATATTCTTTCGCTACGGAGTAGCAATCCATAACGGCTGAAATCTGAGGTACACCGATACCGGATACGACACGGGTCGTACAGATGGAGCCCGGTCCTATACCAACTTTAACCGCATCCACACCGGCTTCGATCAGAGCGCGTGTTGCATCAGCTGTTGCGACGTTACCGGCAATAACCTGTAAATCCGGGAAAGCATTTTTCAACATCCGTACACAATTGAGAACATTAGCTGAATGTCCGTGGGCGGAATCAACCACGACCACATCAACTTTGGCTTTGACCAGTGCTTCGGCACGTTCAAGAATGTTCTGAGTAACACCCAAAGCTGCACCACAGAGCAGACGCCCCTGAGAATCCTTGGCGGACAACGGATATTTAATCTGTTTTTCGATATCTTTAATGGTGATCAAACCTTTTAAATTGAAATTGTCATCCACGATCGGAAGCTTTTCCACACGGGCCTTGGCCAGAATAGCCTTCGCTTCTTCCAATGTGACGCCTTCCTTCGCTGTAATAAGGTTTTTGGAAGTCATACATTCAGAAATTTTCTTGGAAAAATCTGTTTCAAACTTAAGGTCACGATTTGTGATAATGCCGACCAGTTTGCCATTGTCTGTAATCGGAACACCAGAAATACGGAATTTTGCCATCAACATATCCGCATCTGCCAATGTATGTTCTGAAGATAACGAAAATGGGTCGGAAATAACGCCGTTCTCTGAACGTTTTACCTTATCAACCTCTTCAGCCTGTGCTGCAATAGACATATTTTTATGAATAATACCGATACCGCCCTGTCTGGCCATGGCAATCGCCATGCGATGTTCTGTTACAGTATCCATACCTGCACTCATTAATGGTACATTCAGAACAATTTTCTTTGTTAAATGTGTCTGAATGCTTACCTGATTTGGAATTACTTCCGAATACGCCGGCACAAGAAGCACGTCGTCAAAGGTAATGCCTTCACCGATAATTCTACCCATTCTTATCATCCTCTCTTTCTTACTATTTTATAGGTTTCTAAAGTATATCAACTCTTCCGACAAAAGTCAACATAAGGTTATCATTATAATTACTTAACTCTTTGTTAAGTTTTACTAATAGAGATTATTTTTGTCTAAAATGGTTCATTTGTTTCTTTTTTCTTATATTTTGGATATCATACAAAAAAATCAGGGATACATTCCATCCTGATAGATTTCGGAAATGTCTCCCTGATTTCATGACGCCGTATGGACGGCTTTATAATATCTTAATGCTTACACAAATGGGCACTTGGCCTGAATTACATCATTCCCATGCCGCCCTGTGGCATAGCCGGCATCGGATTGTCGGATTTGATCTCAGCAACAACGGATTCGGTTGTGAGCAATGTGGAAGCAACGCTTGTAGCGTTCTGAAGAGCGCTTCGTGTTACTTTGGCCGGGTCGATGATACCGGCATCGATCATATCCACATATTCTTCTTTCAGTGCATCAAAACCAACGCCTTGTTCGCTTTCACGAACTTTGTTGATGATAACAGCACCTTCAAGACCAGCATTGGCTGCGATGTGGAATAATGGCGCTTCAAGAGCTTTAAGAACCACATTTGCACCTGTCTTTTCATCTCCGCTGAGGTTTGCAGCCAGTTCGGCAACCTTCTTGGAAGCATGGATATATGCGGAACCACCGCCGCAGATGATACCTTCTTCAACAGCTGCACGGGTAGCTGCCAGAGCATCTTCCATACGAAGTTTCTTTTCTTTCATTTCGGTTTCTGTCGCAGCACCTACTTTGATGACACCTACGCCGCCGGAAAGTTTTGCAAGTCTTTCGAGTAATTTTTCTTTATCGAATTCGGATGTTGTCTCGTTTGCCTGAGTCTGAATCTGGCTGCATCTGGATTTAATAGCTTCCGGATCACCCATACCGTCAACGATGATGGTATTTTCTTTTTCAACTTTAACGGATTTTGCACGTCCGAGCATATCCATCGTTGCATCTTTTAATTCATAGCCCAGTTCTTCGGAAATAACGGTACCGCCTGTAAGGATAGCGATATCCTGAAGCATTGCTTTTCTTCTGTCACCAAAACCAGGAGCTTTCACAGCTACAACAGAGAATACACCTTTCAATTTATTTACAACAAGTGTCGCCAGAGCTTCACCTTCCACATCCTCAGCAATGATCACCAGTTTGGAACCTGTCTGTACGATCTGTTCCAGAACCGGAAGGATCTCCTGGATATTGGAGATTTTCTTATCTGTGATCAGGATATATGGATTGTCCAGTTCTGCAATCATCTTATCCATATCTGTAGCCATGTAAGCGGAGAGATAGCCACGGTCAAACTGCATACCTTCTACCAGTTCCAGTTCTGTCTGCATCGTTTTGGATTCTTCAATAGTGATAACACCGTTTGTGGATACTTTTTCCATAGCTTCAGCAACCATTTCGCCAACATGCTCATCGCCTGCGGAAATCGCAGCAACTTTGGCAATCTGGTTTTTGCCGTTGATCGTAGAACTCATATCTTTAATTGCTTCTACAGCACAATCTGTTGCTTTCTGCATACCTTTTCTTAAAATGATCGGGTTTGCACCAGCTGCCAGATTTTTCATACCTTCGTTGATCATGGCCTGTGCAAGAACAGTCGCTGTTGTTGTACCATCACCAGCCACATCATTTGTCTTTGTGGCAACCTCTTTAACAATCTGTGCACCCATGTTTTCAAAAGCATCATCTAACTCAATATCTTTTGCAATCGTCACACCATCATTGGTGATCAATGGTGTTCCGAAGGATTTGTCCAGAACAACGTTTCTTCCTTTTGGTCCTAATGTTACACGTACTGTATCTGCCAACTGATTTACACCGGCCTCCAGAGCTTTTCTTGCCTCTGCACCATATTTAATTTCTTTTGCCATATCTGTCTACCTCCAATATAAAATGAAATTACTCTACAACAGCTAAAATATCAGACTGTCTAACAATAATAAATTCTTCACCTTCAAGTTTCACTTCTGTTCCGGCATATTTGGAATAAATAACCTTCTGACCAACAGAAACTTCCATCTTCACTTCTTTGCCGTCAACAACACCGCCAGGACCTACAGCGATTACTTCTGCTTCCTGTGGTTTTTCTTTTGCCTGACCGGTCAAAACGATACCGGATTTTGTTGTCTCTTCTGCTACAAGCTGTTTTAATACGACTCTGTCGCCCAATGGTACTAATTTCATATCTAAATTCCTCCTGACAATGCATTTTTATTTTATTAGCACTCATTAGGTTCGAGTGCTAACCACTGGATATATAATATTTTATTATGTTCCAATATGCAACCTGTAAAAGGCTCATATTTTTAAATATATTCCGGTAAATCTTTAATTATCTCTTTTTTTCTCTTGAAATCTCTCTTTTTTATTTTATTTACAAAAAAGGATGCCAGGCTTTCGCTTCGCATCCTTTTTGTCTATTGTATATTTTACTTTCCAGGTTTATAAGAACTCTTTAATGAAACGATCCGGTTAAACACCAGCCTTTCCGGAGTGCTGTCTTTTTCATCCACACAGAAATAGCCATTACGAACAAACTGGAAGCTCTCCCCTGGTCTGGCCTCTGCCAAAGATGGCTCCAGATAGCAGTTTTCCAGAACTCTCAGAGAATTCGGATTCAAATTTAAAGAACCATCCTCATTATAAACGCCCTTTTCTTCATCTACCAGATTTTCATAAAGACGCACCGTAGCCTTCACCGCTGTCGGTGCAGCTACCCAGTGAATCGTCCCCTTCACTTTACGGCCGGTGAAACCACTGCCGCTCCGTGTCTCTGGATCATAGGTACAATGAATCTCCGTAATATTACCATCTTCATCTTTTTTGTAATCCACACATTTGACAAAATAGGCGTTCATCAGACGTACTTCATTCCCCGGATAGAGACGGAAATATTTCTTCGGCGGTTCTTCCATAAAGTCTTCTCTTTCAATATAGAGTTCACGGCCAAATGGCACCTGGCGCACACCCATTTCTTCCTTTTCCTGATTATTCATGACATCCATATACTCTATCTGATCTTCCGGATAATTGTCAATAATTAATTTCACAGGATCAAGAATCGCCATCACACGCGGCCGTTTCATCTTCAGATCCTCTCGGATACAGTATTCCAGCATTGCATAATCCACAGAGCTGTTTCCCTTGGATACGCCGACCAATTCCATAAAATTCCGGATAGATTCCGGTGTAAAGCCCCGGCGGCGCAGTGCAGCGATGGTCACCAGACGAGGGTCGTCCCATCCATCTACAATTCCTTCGTCTACCAAACGCTTAATATAGCGTTTTCCGGTAACAACATTCGTCAGATACATCTTTGCAAACTCAATCTGCTTCGGTGGTTCCGGATATTCCAACTCCCGAACAACCCAATCATACAATGGACGATGATCTTCAAATTCCAATGTACAGATGGAATGACTGATACCCTCAATCGCATCTTCAATCGGATGGGCAAAATCATACATTGGATAAATGCACCATGCATCTCCGGTATTGTGATGACTCATCCGGGCCACACGATAGAGTACCGGGTCTCTCATATTCATGTTCGGAGAAGCCATGTCGATTTTTGCCCGGAGAACTTTTGAACCATCCGGAAATTCGCCATTTTTCATCCCTTCAAAAAGTTCAAGATTTTCTTCAATAGAACGGTTTCTGTATGGACTTTCTTTTCCAGGTTCTTTTAAAGTTCCTCGGTACTCACGAATCTGCTCTGCACTCAAATCACATACATAAGCTTTGCCTTTTTTAATCAACTTAATCGCAGCTTCGTACATTTCCTGAAAATAATTGGATGCAAACCGTACTTCGCCGTCATATTTTGCGCCTAACCACTCGACATCACGGATAATGGATTCCACAAACTCTGTTTTTTCTTTTGTCGGGTTTGTATCGTCAAAACGAAGATTAAAATGTCCATGGTATTTCCGGGCCAATCCATAATTTAGTAAAATAGATTTCGCATGTCCGATATGCAGATAACCATTTGGCTCCGGCGGAAACCGTGTCGCCACCGTATGGGTATGGCCTTCCTCCAAATCCTTATCAATGATCTGCTCTATAAAATTTTTAGATACCACTTCTTTTTCTTCCATAACATCTGCCTCCTGTTAATTCTTAAATATTGATTTTATCATATTACGACACTTTTGTCTGCCATTTATTCCCATATTTCGCGTCATTTTCCCCCGGTCATTGTCCGATGTTCTTCCTGAATTTCCTGAAAAAGCTGCCAGGAATTCCAGCGGCAATTTGTCGGCGTCAAAACAGCCTTCAAATCCACACGCTCAATCCCCTCTTTGCGCATTCCCTGTAAAAGTGCATCCAGACGCTTATCAGAAAATCTGTACAAAACCATCATTTCATCATTAAAGTCTTCCACCGGCGCATTTTCATTCTCCAGCGTCACGTCCTTCATCCCGGCCAGCACGCCAAGGGGCTTGCCATAGTCTTCTTTTTCGATGACCCGGATACGCATTCCCAGACGGACAAGAAGAAAGCGAATCTTTCTGCCCTTTTCGTTATTCAGATTATACAGGAGTACCGTTTCTCCGCCCACTTTAATCATACAGAACATCTCCCTTACCAATATCATTTTCAGCCGGCCCCGAAGAAGCCTAAAACGAAATAAAGACTTTTCGAAATTATGTATCGAAAAGCCTTTATTATCGCTATTCCTTAAAGCTGATGACGGGAATTGAACCCGTGACCCCTTCCTTACCAAGGAAGTGCTCTACCTCTGAGCCACATCAGCGTGGTCTCAAATCTGTAAACCGCTTAATTAATATAATATATAAACGCTTTCTTGTCAACTGTTTTTTGAATTTTCCCCTGTCGGAAAAGATGAAACTAAACCTGATTCATGCCTTCCAGAATATCCTGAAGTTTCCCTTTGATCCGGCGCAGCGCGTTATCAATAGACTTTTCTTTTTTCCCGAGCTTATCCGCCATCTGGGCATAACTATATCCCTCAAGAAATAATTTTAAAACGGACCACTCCAGAGGACTGAGACCCTTGCCCAGTTTCTCCTGAATCATCTCCATCCGCTCCCTGTTGATAAGCGTTTCTTCCGGGCTGACTTCGGAAGCCGTCGTCTGATGCCATCGTTCTTCCCACTCTATTTCTTCCGAATCACTCAGGGAAACATAGCCATTTAACGGACTATGTTTCTTTCGTCCCGCGCTGGTCACCGCCGAATATATCTGACGATCAATACACAGCTTGGAAAATCGGTAAAATGAAGTCTCCCTGTCCGGGTCAAAATCCTGCACCGCCTTAAAAAGGCCGATCATTCCCTCCTGAATCAGGTCCTCAGTCTCCCCGCCGATCAGAAACATGGAACGGGCCTTTTTTATGACCAGCGGTTTATATTTTTCCATAATACGCTCCAGCGCCGTCCGGTCTCCCTGACGGCACCGGCTGATGAGTACTTCATCCTTCTCTCGGTCATCTGTCATTTATTTCATCCTCTGCCGAACAATTTCATAAGCCAGAATGCCTGCTGCCACCGACGCATTCAGAGAATCAATATCCCCTTTCATCGGTATGGAAGCGATATAGTCGCATTTTTCCCGTACAAGACGGCTGACGCCTTCACCCTCATTTCCAACAACAAGGCCAATCGGTCCTTTGAGATTCAAACGGTACATCATATCTCCGCCCATATGTCCGCATACAAACCAGAGTCCTTCTTTTTTGAGCTGATCAATGGTCTGCCCCAGATTGGCGACCTTCGCCACCGGCGTATAATTTAATGCTCCGGCGGAAGTTTTTGCCACAACGCCGGTCAGACCAACGGCACGGTGTTTCGGAATGATCACACCGTGTGCACCGGCCAGATTCGCTGTACGGATGATTGCTCCCAGGTTATGAGGGTCTTCAATGCCGTCCAGAAGAAAAATAAAAGGCTCTTCATTTTTCTCACGGGCAATGGCAAGAATATCCTCCACCGTACTGTAGCTGTAGGCCGCTGCCATGGCTATGACGCCCTGATGCTGATGGGTCTCCGACAACTGGTCCAGCCGCTCTTTTTTTACAAACCGGATATATGTATCCTGTTTCTTGGCCGCACGGATGATGGACTTCACCGGCCCGTCTTCGCATCCGTCCAACACAAATAATTTGTCAATCGTTCTTCCCGAACGGAAGGCTTCCATGACCGGATGCCGTCCTTCGATTTTGAATTCTTCATATCCCATGCTTTATTCTCCTAACTTATCGCCGATTCCAAGATGAATGAGGGTCACCATACGCTCATAATCCTGTTTTAAATGCAGATATCCCATGACGGCCTCAAAACCTGTCGCCATCCGGTAATCTGTCATCTCCGCATTTTTAGCCATCGTATGGGAACGGGCATTTCTTCCCCGCTTATAGACTGCCAGCTCCTCTTCCGTAAAAACATCTAAAAGTTTCACTGCCGCCTCGGCCTGGGCCTGAGCCTTCACCAGACGACTGGAACGCTTATGGAGCTTATTTACCGGAGCGTTTCCCTGCTCCACGACAAGGGAACGGATAACAAGCTCATAGGCCGCGTCGCCAATATAGGCCAGCGTCAACGGAGAATAGGTTTTGAGATCCACCGGCTCCAGATCAAAAGTCTCCCGGAATTTTTGGTTAAGACCGCTTATGCTCTCTTCCATTTTACACCTTCTCTTGTATCTTCCAGCAAAATACCCTGGGAAGCCAGCTGGTCACGGATTTCATCTGCCCGTGCGAAGTTCTTTGCCTTACGGGCTGCCTGACGTTCCTCGATGAGTTTTTCAATATCTTCGTCCAGAAGCTCCTCTTCCCGTTCGGTAATAATACCAAGGACATCGCAGAGCTTTTTGATCGTAGACCGAACTGCTTCCGCCAAGTCCGAGGAAGATTCTGCTGTTACATGAACATTGGCCAGTTTAACTAATTCAAAAATAGCCGAAACCGCATCTGCCGTATTAAAGTCATCCTCCATGGAATCTTCAAATTTTTTAACAAGGGCTTCTACCTGTGCCATCACTTCTTTTTCTGCATCACTCACAGGAAGATCCGTGCCCTGAATGCCGTCCAGACGTTCCACAGCTGTAAGGATTCGTTCCAGGCCATTTTTCGATGCTGCCATCAGATCTGCACTGAAATTCAGCGGACTGCGGTAATGAGCGCTCAGCATAAAGAAACGCAGCACCTGAAGGTCATATTTTTCACTGATTTCACGAACTGTAAAAAAGTTTCCAAGGGATTTGGACATTTTTACATTATCAATATTCAAAAAGCCGTTATGCAGCCAGTATTTTGCAAACGGTTTGCCATTGGCCGCCTCACTCTGGGCAATCTCATTTTCATGATGCGGGAAAATCAAATCCTCACCGCCGGCATGGATATCAATCTCTTCACCGAGATATTTTTTCGACATCACGGAACACTCGATATGCCATCCCGGACGTCCGTCTCCCCAAGGCGACGGCCAGGACGGTTCCCCTTCTTTTTTCGGTTTCCAGAGTACAAAATCCATCGGATCTTCCTTTTCATCGCTGACAGCGATACGGATACCTGCCGACAGATCATCCAGATTCTTTTTGGACAGCTTGCCATAGCCTTCAAACTTCCGGGTCCGATAATATACGGTGCCATTTACCGCATAGGCATAGCCCTTATCGATCAGCGTCTGAATCATCTCGATCATACCGTCAATTTCTTCCGTTGCCTTCGGATGAGTCGTTGCTTCTTTTACATTCAGCCCCGCCATATCTGTCTGAGCTTCTTTAATATAACGCTCGGAGATGACGGAAGCCGGAACGCCCTCTTCGTTGGCCTTTTTAATAATTTTATCATCTACGTCTGTAAAATTGGATACATAGTTCACATCATAGCCCTTATACTCAAAATACCGACGCACCGTATCAAAAACGATCATCGGTCGGGCATTTCCGATATGAATATAGTTATATACGGTCGGTCCGCATACATACATACGCACCTTTCCCTCTTCTACTGGAACAAATTCTTCTTTTTTCCGTGATAATGTATTATAAAGTTTCATAATCCCTGTACCTCCTCGTCAATATAGCGGGTTGCAACTGTTTTTTCATTATATTGGGTGGAAATGATGCCGCCGTCCGACATTCGGGAGTAGACTCCCTGAAACTTTCCATTATAAGTATATAATCCGGTCAGGTTACTGTAAAGTTGAAATTCATAAGGTTTGATACCAAAATTTATATTTTCCGTTTTATAAGGCCGACAATATTCCTGGGCGATATACTTCTGCCCCAGACAGCTTTCAGCAATCCGTCTCCATTCTTTATGACTATAATCTATGCCGGCATAGACACCCTTGGCCGCATAAGAATCCACGGGTTTAATAATCCATGAATCTTTATCCTCCCACAGCCCTGCCATCTCTTTCCGGGTCAACTTATCCAATTCAACCGTTTTGGGTAAATGCGCCTCAATAAATTGATTTTCCTCCGGTGTTAAGACAGCCTTTGTCATCGGATGGACAAGCACCTGACAGATGGCCTTATGATGAACGATCTGAGTCTTAAAGGCACCGATCAGACACACGCCGCCTTCCTTCACCGCCCGGATAAAATCCTGAATCTCATCATAATAATTCATCACATCACTGGTCACGGCCCGTCGATAGACCACATCCACCGCGTGACCTGTCGGTGAATAAAGTCTTCCATCTCTATAAGTCATATGACGGATATCACAAACTTCTGCCTCGATACCTCTGCTCCGAAAATGCCGCTCAAACACATAAAATTCCCGAAGATAAGCCTTATCCAGAAAGTCCACAATTGCCACATAAGGCTTCTCTCTGGCATTTTCACAGCCATGATAGGTTGCCAAAAGCGCATCGATCCAGGAATCTATCAGTTCAAACCGTTTAGCCGAAACTTCTTTTTCAAAATGTATCCAGGCATTATTCATATATAAAATATCATCCAGTACCTTATTTTCATTCATGGCGCTGGTGCCGTCCGTATTAAATTCGCAAAACTTAAAATCACCGGTTTCTTCATTAAAAAAAATATCGATCCGGCAGATCGGAACCGACACCGGATAACCAACGGGAAGCAGAATCAGTTCTTCTAATTCCTTTGAAAAGGGAAATAATCTCCGATATTCCGGATCATCCAAATATTTCTGAATGACTTTCTCAAAAATCCCATAGGTCCTATCCACGATTGCTGAAAACACATCAATGGTTTTCTTATCATATATTTTCGGAATCTGAAGCGTTCGAGTGTAATTATTGCCGCCCGCATTCAAATCCGAATGTTTAATGTACTCTTCCATACGCATGGCGGATTTCTCACTCTCTGACATATGCTCCCGAATGTAGGCGCCGATATTTTCAGTTAATTCCCGTGCCCTCATTTTTCTGTCACTCCCTGCATGTTTGTTTCATTTTCAATCAGCGGATACCAGAGTTCCAACGCTTCACGAGCTTTACCCTCCAGGTTTGCTGACGCTTCATTTAACAACCAGTATAACATAAGACGCACGTCCTGACCATAAGCCCGTCCTTTATGACCATTGGCTTTCAGACTTGTTTTCGTGTCCCTGATGGCAGATATATCCTGGGGCAATAAAGATAACACCTTAACGACAGTCTCTTCATTTCCGAAAATCCCCTTGATCAGCGCACAGTATGCCTCCACATAATTTTCCGGCATACTGTCGCCGGAACGGATTTCAATAAACTGTTTCAGCCGTACATCCGGAAAAGCCATGGATAAATAATGTTTTATCAAAGCTTCCTCTCCGCCATAAGTCTCAAAGCACTGCCCAATCGTTTTTTCCGGCTCATAGCGATAGATATCTCCATCCTTCACCACAATGACCGGGACCTTCATGAGCCATCGGGCATAGGATGCGAATCCGAAATCTTCTTCAAAGATATCCGGACATATATCTGTCCTTCCTGGGTCAACTCCCTGCCAGATCGTGTCTCTCAAAAGATGTCCGTGAAAATCTTCTCCTTCAAAATGGGAAACATTTTCCGTCAATAATGCAAACAGCGGGTCCAAAAGCCAGGCCAGACGATATTTATTGACAAAATCTTCCTCATCAAAATAATCCACGGACACATGACAGGCCGCCGTGGCCCGCATCATATTTTTCCCATATTTTCCTGTTCGTTCAAAGTACCGATCCATACACCGGTAACGCTCTTTGCCGATCAACGGAATATCCTCAGCCTTTCCATATGGCAGATAGCCCTCAGTAACCAGATCGTATTCCCAGGAATCCAGTACTTCTTCCACTTTTTTTCTGGCACTGCGATATACCTGCATCACCTTTTCCACAGAATCAAAGGGGGCCGTACTGATCTCAAGCTGACATCCCGGTTCCAGAGTGATCAGAATATCTTCGCTTTCCAGAGAAATAACAGCGCCATCTTCCATATGTTTTTCAGGATAGTCGTCAAAAATCTGTTCCATCAATGCGCCGACACCATGCTCGCCGTCAAAAACCATTGTCTTATGGGTTTTCCGGTTCAAAATAAAATGTTCCACTTCCAGACCGATGTGAAACTCCCGGTTTTCTTTACATCCCTGTATAAAATAATCCGTTAAATTTTTAATTCCTTTATTCATGATCTCCTTTTTCTTTCTCAACGAGACAGATAGCACTGGATGCAATCCCAAGTCCCCCGCCGGTGAATCCAAGTCCTTCTTCCGTCGTCGCTTTTACATTAATTTGCTGAATGTCTATATTTAAAGCTTTTGCAATATTTTCTCTCATATTCATAATGTAAGGGGCTAATTTCGGTCGCTGAGCAATAATCGTGGCATCGATATTGCCAATTTTAATTCCCTCTGCTTCAAGGAGCTGCCCTACATGCTCCAACAGCAAAATGCTTGATATTCCTTTATATGCCGGATCCGTATCCGGGAAATGCTTTCCGATATCTCCCAGCGCCGATGCGCCGAGCAGGGCATCCATGATTGCATGTAACAGTACATCCGCATCTGAATGTCCCAACAATCCTTTTTCAAAAGGGATTTCCACACCCCCAAGAATTAATTCTCTATCTTCCGTAAGACGATGAACGTCATAACCCATGCCTATTCTCATATTATTCACTCCTGACTCTTAATAATCTACCAGAAACAGGGAATATTTTCAAGTAGATGCACGAGCAATTGAAAAGCTGCCAACAACACTGTCAGCAGCCTTTATTATCACATCCTATCCGGCAACTATGGAATTATTGTAATATACAGATAAGTATGAGTGACAATATTTTATAGCAAGAAAGTCCAGAGCTCTTGAATTCACAAGATTTCTGGACTTTATCGTGTAGCGAGGAAGGGATTTGAACCCCCGACACTGCGGGTATGAACCGCATGCTCTAGCCAACTGAGCTACCTCGCCATATGAAATTTATTCAGTCTCTCGACTGAATGGGACCTACAGGGCTCGAACCTGTGACCCTCTGCTTGTAAGGCAGATGCTCTCCCAGCTGAGCTAAGATCCCAGATAAAACAACTTGCTACGACAGATTATCGCAGTTACGACCCAGAAGGGACTCGAACCCTCGACCTCCGCCGTGACAGGGCGGCGCTCTAACCAACTGAGCCACTAGGCCATCGTAGTGAACAACTCTTGTCGCCCGACTGCATAAATGATTCTACCTTAGTAATGACAATTTGTCAACCCTTTTTTTACATATTTTTCATGTTTTTTCTTTTATCTGTTTTTCATGTATTTTTCTATAATATGTGCAACTCCATCATCATCATTTGTGTCGGTAATAATATCCGCCACAGCCTTCACATCATTCTGCGCATTTTCCATGGCAACACCCAGTCCTGCGAACTGAATCATGGAAATGTCATTATAGCCATCCCCACAGCAGATCAGTTCTTCTCTCTTAATACCCGTATACTCCAAAAGCTGTTCCAGGCCAAAGGCTTTGTCAACTCCCGGCGGTGTAATTTCCATGAAATATGGCTCCGAACGGAAAATATTTAAAATATGTCCGAATTCCTTACGCATTTCAGGTAAAATCTGTTCCAGATACCATCCATCACCGACCATCAGACATTTTGTCACCGGAAAATTAATTTCTTCAGAGAAATTATTCAGTTCACGAATCTTCATTTTATTGATTCCGGCTTCCAGACGCACATATTTATCTGTTGTATCCTCCGTCAGAATATCATCCCCCTGATAAGTGACAATTGGCACTTGAAACCGCCGACTCGCCGCCCCGAGTTTTGGAATGTAAGCCGCCGGAATCTTCTGCTGAAAAATAATTTCCTTTGTTTTACAATTTTGAATAATTCCCCCGTTAAAAGAAAGTATATAGCCACCGTAAACATCCAGCTCCAACTCCCGGCTGATCGACAGTGCCCCGTTGATCGGCCGTCCCGTAGCAAGCACCACAACGACGCCTTTTTTTTGTATATCGATCAACACATTTCTCGTATGCGCTGACACTTCTTTTTTGGAATCCGTCAATGTGCCGTCCAAATCCAAGGCTATCATTTTATATTTCATCTTTGTCCCCCGTAAACGTTTTCGTTTTATATGATTAATTATATAAGATTTTCCCTTATATAACAACTGGTAAAATGCTGAAAATAGCCTATAAAGCCGGGTTTCCGCTTGCAATGCTTTTAAAAATATGCTAGTCTATGAGAAGTGATATTTAGGAGGAATGAAGATGTCAAGTGTATATGATACACTCGTGGAACGTGGTTTTATCGAACAATGTACCCACGAAAAGGAATTACGCGAATTACTTGAAAAAGAAAAAGTAACTTTTTATATTGGTTTCGATGCAACGGCCGACAGCTTAACTGCCGGACATTTTCTTACAATTATGGCGATGATGCACATGCAGAAAGCCGGTCATCGTCCGATCGCTCTTCTCGGCGGCGGAACAACTATGATCGGAGACCCTTCCATGCGCTCCGATATGCGTCAGATGATGACCATCGAACAGATTCAGCACAACGCAGACTGTTTTAAAGAACAGCTCTCTCATTTTATTTCTTTTGATAATGACCAGGCTATTCTGGCTAACAATGCTGACTGGCTGCTGGATTTAAATTATGTCTCATTTTTAAGAGATGTGGGCGTTCATTTTTCCGTAAACAAGATGCTCACAGCCGAATGCTATAAATCCCGTATGGAACAGGGCCTGACATTCTTTGAATTTAACTATATGCTCATGCAGTCCTACGACTTTCTGGAATTAAACCGCCGTTACGGCTGCTGTCTCCAGATGGGCGGCAATGACCAGTGGAGTAATATTCTCGGTGGTGTGGATCTGATTCGCCGTAAAGAACAAAAGCCAGCTTACGGTCTGACCTTTAAACTGCTCACGACCAGTGACGGCAAAAAGATGGGCAAGACTCAAAAAGGTGCCGTATGGCTTGATCCTAACCGGACATCTCCATACGAATTCTATCAATACTGGAGAAATATCGAGGACGTCAAAGTTGAAGAATGTCTCGGTCTGCTGACTTTCCTTCCAATGGATGAAGTTCACCGTCTTGGTGCTCTGGAAGGCGCCGAAATCAACAAGGCCAAAGAAGTTCTTGCTTACGAAATCACCAAAATCGTTCACGGCGAGGAAGAAGCTAAAAAAGCTCAGGAAGCGGCAAAAGCCCTTTTTGTTTCCGGCGGTGTGGCAGGCTCTGTACCAACTTTCACCTATCCAAAAGAAACTCTGGATGCAGGTGTAGATATTGTTTCCATTCTCGTGGATACAAAACTGGCGCCAACCCGTTCTGAAGCCCGTCGTCTCGTAAAACAGGGCGGCGTTACAGTCAACGATGTAAAAGTCCCTTCCTTCGATGCCGTATATGGTTCCAAAGATTTTAATGATTCCGACGCCTTTATGGTAAAGAAAGGTAAGAAGGGATTTTATCAGATTAAAGCCCAATAAATTATTTATACACTAAAAAAGCCATTATGAAAATCCAATAAAAGATTTCATAATGGCCTTTTTTATATTTACGGAAACACTTCCAGAGACAGCTTTTTAAGCTTTCTGGCTGCCGCTTCCACATCCGGCTGGGCAAAAATACCGGAAACCACAGCGGCTCCCTGAGCGCCCGAACCTTTCAGCTCACAGATATTTTCCGCGTCAATCCCGCCAATTAATACGATCGGAACGGACACTGCCTGACGAATCGCTTGAAACTCCTCCAATGTCATCGATCGGGCCTCCGTCTTGGTCGAAGAGCCAAACATGGCACCGCTGCCGAGGTAATCCGCTCCCTGACGCACCGCTTCTCTGGCCTGCTCCACCGTCTTTGCTGTAACACCGATGATCTTATCCGGACCGAGCAATGCACGGGCCTTTTCCGCACATAAATCCTCCTGTCCCACATGAACACCAGCCGCATCACAGGCCTGACAAACCTTCAGATTATCATTGATGATGAGCGGAATGCCATAGGCGTCCGTGACCTTTTTTACCTCAAAAGCCTCCTGAACAAATTCATCATCTCCCATGGCCTTTTCCCGAAGCTGCACAAGGGTAACGCCGCCCTTTATGGCCGCTTCCACAACCTCTGCAAGGCTCTGCCCTTCCCTCAGCCATTGACGGTCCGTCACAGCATACAACTGTAATAAATTTTTATCCATTTTCTTATCCTCACTGTATTTTCTCTTAAAATGCCACGTTCTCACGGACAAAGTAAACATCATACCACATCAGGAACATGTATACGACCCAGATTTTCTTGCTGTTGTCCAGTTTTCCGTTTTTATGCTGATCGAGCATTTTCACCAGTTCATCTGTATTAAAAAATGTCTTTGCGGCAGGGCTTGTAAACGCTTCCTTTACCTGGTTATAATATTTATCCTCTTTCAGCCACAGAGTGATCGGCACAGGGAAACCAAGCTTTTTTTTCATCGCTGTCGCTTCCGGAATATGCCGTTCCGCCGCCTTGCGCAAAGCATATTTTGTCGTACCGCCGGCCAGTTTATACCTGGTCGGAATCGTTTTTGACAACTTATACACTTCTTTATCCAGAAACGGCACACGGGTCTCCAGGGAATGCCGCATACTCATCTTGTCCGCCTTTAAGAGAATATCTCCCACAAGCCAGAAATTCATATCAATATACTGCATCTTTGTTGTGTCATCCACATGTTTTACTTTATCATAAAAAGGCTTCGTCAGCTTCCACGGGGACTTGGCCTGTGTGGCATTTTTAAGAATACGTTTCCTCTCTTTTACTGAAAAACGTTTCGCATTTCCAATGAAACGATGTTCCACATCCAGGGCGCCGCGCATCAGAAAGCTTCTTCCCCGCATGCCTTCCGGCAGCACCGTTTCTGCAAATTTGCCAATCATTCGACGCAATACACGCGGCAATCTCTGATAACCCTTTAAGGATACCGGCTCATGGTAAATATTATAGCCCCCGAAAAATTCATCGGCGCCTTCTCCGGAAAGCACAACTTTCACATGTTCTGCCGCCGTCTGATCTACAAAATACAGAGCCACACAGGAAGCATCCGCCAGAGGTTCATCCATATAATACTGGATTTCCGGCAGCACACTCCAATATTCTTCCTCCGTGATCAATTTACTGAAATTCTGGGTACCGATTTTTTCCGACAAATCCTTTGCGTAGGAAATTTCATTGAATTTATCATAATCAAAACCAACGGTAAATGTCTTATCCGCCTTGGAAATCGTAGCAATATAGCTGGAATCAATGCCACTGGAAAGAAGGGAGCCAACCTCCACATCACTGATCATATGGGTTTCAACAGATTCGGCCATCTGGGCATCGATCTTATCCACCAACTCATCAAAATCCACATTTTCATCAATATCATAATCCGGCTCCCAATAACGCTGAATATCGACCTCACCGTCTTTAAACAAGATACTGTGGGCCGGAGGTAGTTTAAAGATACCCTTGAAAAATGTCTCCGGAAGAACCGAATACTGGAAAGTCAGATATTCTTCCAGGGCTTCTGTATTCACTTTTTTCTCATATCCCGGGTATTCCAGAATCGACTTGATTTCAGAACCAAAAACCAGATTACCATTGACAAGGCTATAATAAAATGGCTTAATACCGAAATAATCTCTGGCACCGAAGGCAATGTCTTTATTCGCATCATAAATCATAAATGCAAACATACCACGGCAGTACTTCGGTAAATCTGTTCCATATTCTTCATATCCATGAACAAGCACTTCTGTATCCGAATTATTGCGGAACACATGTCCTTTGGCAATTAAATCCTGTCTGAGAGTTTTATAATTATAAATCTCACCATTAAAGACAATGACGATACTATTATCTTCATTAAACATCGGCTGAGAACCATGATCCAGATCAATGATGCTCAAACGCCGAAATCCCCAGGCCGCTTTATCCGTGATAAACTGACCGGCGCTGTCCGGTCCTCTATGTTTAATACGGTCCATCATCCGTGTCAATACTTCTTTGCTGTCCGGTAAATTTCCTGTAAAACCGCATATACCACACATTTTTATCGCCTCCAAATTTTGTATTTATTTATTGTAGTCTCTTTTAATTCATTTTGCAACATAAAAGTCTCATTAAATCCTCCGGCTTTTCCGCCAGTGCATGGGCATGATGCTCTATCAATTCTTTTCTGTCACGAAATCCCCAGAGAACACCAACAGTAAACATTCCTGCCCGATTTCCGGTCATCATATCGACGTTTGTATCGCCCACATACATACACTCTTCCGGTTTTACACCAAAAGCCTTCGCGATGGCCAGAGCCCCCGACGGATCCGGCTTCTTTTCAATACCTTCCTGCTGCCCCTGCACCCAGTCAAATAATTCATCTCCGAAAAGATTTGAAATAACCTTTTTGGTCTGGGCATGGGGTTTATTTGAAAGAACCGCCAGTTTTATCCCCATCGACTTTATTTTTTCAAGAGTCTCTTCCATCCCGTCATATACCGTAACTTTATAGGTACAGTCCTGATCAAAAATCGCACTGTAGGCCTGGTAAACTTCTTCAAGATGTATCAAGTCCTGATCACCCGCATCCCGCAGTACCCTTTCTACCAGGATCCTTGCTCCGTCTCCGGCATAATACTTAAAATTCTCTGTCGGCAATGGAGCATATCCAAAAGGTTCAATGACCTGATTCGCACTTACAGACATGGACTCCAGCGTATTTGCCAAGGTTCCATCCAAATCAAAAATACAAGCTTTCATTTATTTAATCTCCTGATTCTTCTATACTATATTTACCCATAGAATTATAACCCTTCCTCGCCGCATAGAGCAAGAATTATCTTGTCGAATTGTACAAAAAGTGCTACTATGAAAATAGAATTTATCTGTTAATTCAAAGGAGAAAGATGTTATGTTTAAAGAAAAATTACGCACTCAAATCCTTGGTGGCTGCCTTCAGGATTACAAAAATCATTTATCCGGTCTCTATAAGGGATTTTACATTACACTGGATGGCCTTCAGGGACAGTATCTTGTAAAAATCAGTATCAATCCTGCAAACGATGCAGATATGGCCACATTGATAAGTTTTCTGGATAATCATAAACTGAACCAGAAAAAGCTGATCAATGCTGTCACTGGCTCTCACAGCATTTCACTCACTATTAAGATGCCTTCTCTAGGCAAAAATATTCCGGATACGATCAACAGTATCGTAGACCCGGTGATTGATTATCTGATCAGTTATACATTTACTTCCGGCTGCTCTGAATGCGGAAGCACGATGGACCAGATTGACTGTTTTGAAATCAATGGCGGTCACTATTTCCTCTGTAATACCTGTAAAGATAAGATTCATGCCTCCCTGCAGACCAGTCAGCAGGAAATCCGATCCAAAAAGAGCAGCCTTGTGGCCGGACTCGTCGGTGCCTTCCTCGGTTCTCTGATCGGTGCCGCTCTCTGGATTCTCATTTATAAATTAGGTTACATTGCCGGAATCGCCGGAGCCGTTACCGCCATCTGCGCCATGAAAGGGTATACCATACTCGGAGGCCATCTGGATAAAAAAGGTGTTATCGGCTCTGTCATTATCATGTTTATTGCCATCTTCTTTGCAAACAAAATGTCCTGGTCCTGGGACGCTTACAGCGCATTAAAGGATTATGGCTGGACTTTCACAGATGTCTATAAAGAACTCGGCTATATCCTCGAAGAAACCGATCTGGTGGGCAGCTACTATGGCGAACTGGTCATCGGTTATATTCTGACGATCGCCTGCAGCGCCAGATCCATTATCAATGCTTTCCGCCAAAGTACAGGAAGCTACAGTATTAAAAAAGTCAACTAGTCTAAAAAAAGCGACGGAGCCTCATGTAAGCTTCGTCGCTTTTCAATACCATCTTATTTATCTTTAATTTCTGCATGCAAATCCTGAAGGGATTTTACTTCACTGTTTCCAAACTGTTTTATAGACTTGATACCGCTCACCGTTGCCCGGCCTGCTGCCATTGTTGTGAAGTAGGAAATCTTCTTCTTAATAGCTGCTTTCCGCAGATAGCTGTCATCCGCTTTCCGCTCCTGACCGACCGGCGTATTGATGATCAGATCAATCTTACCGTTTGTGATCAGATCAAGCATATTCGGACGGCCTTCGCTCAGTTTATTGACCATCTCAGCTTCGACACCTGCCTCACGAATCACTTTACATGTATTCTTTGAAGCAATGATCTTAAAGCCAGCTTCAGCAAATTCTCTGGCAAGTTCAGCTACTTCCGGTTTATCCTTATCGCTGACAGAAATCAGCACTGTACCTTCCAATGGAATCCGTGTCTGAGTTGCTTCCTGAGCCTTATAGAAAGCTTCTCCCCAGGATTTGGAAAGTCCGAGGACTTCACCTGTAGAACGCATTTCCGGTCCGAGTACCGGGTCTACTTCCTGGAACATATTAAATGGGAATACGGCTTCCTTAACCCCATAGTAAGGAATATGCTGTTCCTTCAATGCTGGAACCGGCGATGGTCTTCCCGTTAATTCGGATGTCACAATATCAATAGCCAAAGGCACCATACGGATATTACATACTTTTGAAACAAGCGGCACGGTTCTGGAGGCTCTTGGATTTGCTTCCAGCACATAAACCTTACCATTTTCAATCGCATACTGCATATTCATAAGGCCTTTAACGTGCATCTCTTCTGCAATCTTCCGTGTATATTCTTTAATGGTCTTTACATTTTCCTCAGAAAGATGCTTGGATGGAATAATGCAAGCCGAGTCACCGGAATGAACCCCCGCCAATTCGATATGTTCCATAACTGCCGGCACAAAGGCATGGATACCATCGCTGATGGCATCAGCCTCACACTCCGTTGCATGGTTCAGAAAACGGTCGATCAGAATCGGCCGATCCGGTGTCACGCCAACTGCTGCCTTCATATAACCAACCATACTTTCAGCATCATAGACAACTTCCATACCACGTCCGCCAAGAACATAAGACGGACGTACCATCACCGGATAACCAATCTTATCAGCAATTGCCAGTGCATCTTCTACCGTAACAGCCATACCGGATTCCGGCATAGGAATTTCCAGTTTATCCATCATGGCACGGAACAAATCCCGGTCCTCTGCCAGATCAATGACCGCAGGTGCCGTTCCGAGAATCTTCACGCCATTCTTTTCAAGAGCGCTGGCCAGATTTAACGGTGTCTGTCCGCCGAACTGGGCAATGACGCCTACCGGATTTTCTTTCTTATAGATGCTTAAAACATCTTCCAGAGTCAATGGTTCAAAATAAAGTTTATCAGACGTATCATAGTCTGTGGAAACCGTTTCCGGATTACAGTTCACAATGATCGTCTCAAACCCAAGTTTTTTCAAGGCCAGAGAAGCATGAACACAGCAATAGTCAAATTCAATACCCTGGCCGATTCGGTTTGGACCACCGCCAAGGATCATAATCTTCGGTTTATCATTGCTCACCGGATTTTTATCTTCTGCATTATAGGTGGAATAATAATAAGCACTATCCGGAGTTCCGCTGACATGAACACCCTCCCAGGCTTCCTCAACGCCAAGGGATATCCGACGTTCACGTACTTCGTCTTCGGAAATTTCAAGAATCTGGCTCAGATACTTATCCGAAAAACCATTCCTTTTCGCTGCGATAAGTGCTTCATCGGACGGCAAATGTCCCTTATTGGCTGCCAGCGCCTCTTCTTCTTCCACCAGTTCCTTCATCTGTTCGATAAAATAATGTTTTACTTTGGTGATTTCAAAAATTTCTTCAACCGTGGCACCCTTCCTCAACGCTTCATACATGATAAAATGACGTTCACTGGATGGTGTGATCAGCATCTTCAAAAGCTCTTCTTTAGACTTTGTATCAAAATCTTTTGCATGGCCAAGACCATAACGTCCGGTCTCAAGGCTCCGAATAGCTTTCTGGAAAGCTTCTTTATAGGTTTTACCAATGCTCATAACTTCGCCGACAGCACGCATCTGAGTACCAAGCTTATCTTCTACACCTTTGAACTTTTCAAAAGCCCATCGTGCAAACTTGATAACCACATAGTCACCGTCCGGTTTATATTTGTCCAGTGTGCCATATTTACCACATGGAATATCTTCCAATGTCAATCCGGCTGCCAGTTTTGCAGATACGAGAGCAATCGGGAAACCCGTTGCCTTGGAAGCCAATGCGGAAGAACGGGATGTTCTTGGATTAATTTCAATAATAATATCTCTGTCTGTTACAGGATCATGGGCCCACTGTACATTCGTCCCGCCAATAACCTCAATGGCTTCGACAATCTTGTAGGATTTTTCCTGAAGGCGCTTTTGTACTTCTTCCGAAATGGTCAGCATCGGTGCAGAACAAAAAGAGTCACCAGTGTGCACACCCAAAGGATCAATATTTTCAATAAAACAAACGGTGATCATATTGTTTTTTGCATCACGTACAACTTCCAGCTCCAGTTCTTCCCATCCGAGAATAGACTCCTCAACAAGAACCTCTCCTACAAGGCTGGCCTGAAGTCCGCGGGCACAGACAGTTTTCAGTTCATCTACGTTATACACAAGACCGCCGCCGGCACCGCCCATCGTATAGGCCGGACGAAGAACTACCGGATAACCTAATCGATCCGCAATTTCAAGCGCTTCCTCTACAGTATAGGCAACTTCGCTGCGGGCCATCTCGATTCCGAGACTTTCCATCGTCTTTTTAAATTCAATACGGTCTTCACCACGCTCGATAGCGTCTACCTGAACACCGATAACTTCCACATCATACTTATCAAGAATGCCTGCCTTAGCAAGTTCTGAGCATAAATTAAGACCTGATTGTCCTCCAAGATTTGGTAATAAAGCATCCGGTCTTTCTTTTGCAATAATCTGCTCGATTCTTTCAATATTTAATGGTTCAATATAGGTAACGTCAGCGATCTCCGGGTCTGTCATAATCGTCGCCGGATTGGAATTTACTAATACGATTTCATAGCCCAGGTTCTTAAGAGCTTTACACGCTTGTGTTCCTGAATAGTCAAATTCACATGCCTGTCCAATAATAATAGGACCCGAACCGATAATCAGCACTTTATGGATATCTTTTCTTTGAGACATCGTTATTCCTCCCGTTTGTTTAATCTTCTTAAAAATTTCCACCAAATATTATACATGAAAACGATTTGAGTATCAATGCTGTAATTCATCTTTCTTCAAAAAAATTAGACAAAATTTTCCAAAAAGAGCTTTAAAACTTTTTCATATACTATTTATGATAAGGTTCTCCCTGTATGATTCGATAGCTGCGATAAATCTGTTCCAGCAGAATCACACGCATCAATTGATGGGGAAAAGTCATTTTGGAAAAGCTCAAAAGCATATCGGCCTCTTTCACCACTTTGTCGGATAATCCCAGGGAACCGCCAATAATAAACTGAATATGGCTTTTCCCGCCGACACCTAACTGGTTGATTTTTCCGGCGAGCTGTTCCGAGGAAAGCATTTTACCATCGATGGCTAGAGCGATCACCATCGCCTCTCCTCGGATACTTTTAAGAATTCGCTCTCCTTCTTTATCCTTGATCAAAGTTTCTTCATGTTCACTGGCATTATCCGGTGTTTTTTCATCCGCCACTTCAATAATTTCCAATTTACAGTATCTTCCAAGTCGTTTCACATATTCATCAATGGCCATCCGGTAAAACTTCTCTTTTACTTTGCCGACACATATGATTGTAATCTTCATAATTCCCGCCTAACGTCCGCTCAATCTGTTTATAATCCATACAATACAGGCAATGACAATAATTGAAGGAAGCAGCCATATGATGAGTTTCGTGACCAGGGCAATAATCATAAATAACACGACAAGTACTAAAGCAATAATTCCGTATACTTTCATCTTCGTTTTCCATGTCGGTTCAACACCTTCTGCATCTCCTCCGCCGCTATAAGTCACTGTTGTCCGTCGATAAGTGTCTCTTTCTTCCTCTGCACCATCAATAATATTATGGGCTATGATCCGGGCATCACCAAGTTCCTCCAAAACATCCGCTTCTGAACGCCCTGAGGCAATCTGTTCCTCGATATACTGCCTATAATAATTTATCTGATCACTCACCTGGGCCCCACTCAATTCTTCTGAAAGTGCTTCCCGCAAAGCTGCCAAATATTCCTGTTTCGTCATGGTACCTCCTTAATAAAGTCGGGTATCACCCACAATTGCAATACCGCATCTGTCTCTTTGTAAATATTTCTCTAAAAATTGACGAATATCCTCGCCCTTCACCTGTTGAATCCGCTGCAAATCCTCTTCCAACGGAATGGCTCGATCACGAATCAATAATGATTTACCCAGTCCGCTCATCCGGTTATAACTGCTTTCATACCCTAAAATCAGTTCTGCCTGAATCTGCTGAATAGCAATGTCTAATTCCCTGTCTGTTATTCCCTCGCAAATCGCCCGGGATATCTCTGAAAACACAGCCTCCATAACCTGCTCTGTCTGAGAAGGCTGCATTGCCGCATAAATCTGAAACAGCCCCGCCTGCTCATAGGAACTTCCATAAGAATAAATGGCATAGGTCAGACCTAATTCATCACGGATTTTCATAAAAAGTCGGGAATTCATATTTCCGCCGAGTAAATTATTGGCAACCGTCAACACATAACGCTCATCGCTCAGCAAGGTACAGCAGTCAAAGGCCAGACAAATGTGGTTTTGTTCAATGTCTTTTTCTTTCTTCCATATAACTGGCCTGAATACAGGCGCTATTCCCCGATCCGAACGCTGACCCTGAGGTATACCATCGAAATAATGACTGATCCAATCCATCATCTTTTCCTCGTTAAAATGTCCGGCTACAGAAATAACAATATTTTCTCCAACATAAAACTGATTAAAAAATTCCTGAATCTTCTCTCTTGTAAAACCGGAAACGATTGGCTTTTCCCCGGAAATGAGATACCCCAACGGATGGTTCTCCCACACGGCCATTTGAAGATGCTCGTGAACCAGATCTTCCGGCGAATCCTCGTACATATCTATTTCTTCAAGAATCACACCCAGTTCTTTCTTTAATTCTTTTTCATCAAACAGGGAATTACAAAGCATATCCCCAAGTATATCCAACGCCTGTTCCGCATAAATGTCTAATGTTTTCGCATAATAACAGGTACAATCTTTGCACGTAAAAGCATCCATATTACCACCGATCGCTGTCATCTCATTGGCAATATCCGCTGCTGTTCTCCGGGATGTCCCCTTAAACAGCATATGTTCGATCACATGAGCCATACCATTATTGGCCGTATTTTCATACATCGAACCGACACGCACCCATACACCAATGGATACCGAACGGTAAGTCGGCATTTCCTCCATCACGATACGGATACCATTATTTAATCTTCGCAGAAGTGTCATTCCAATCCCTCTTATAAATTGAATTCAATAATTATGAGTATACTATAAATTTTATTAAAATAACAGTATAATTTTCACCGACACTTGTGTTATACTGATAAAGAATGTAGAATAATGTCATTTAGATAAAGGGGAGAATGTTATGAAAATCGGATTTGACCCAGAAAAATATATTCTTGAACAATCAAAATATATTTTAGAACGTGTCAATAACTATGATAAACTATACCTGGAATTCGGTGGCAAACTGATTTCAGATTTACATGCCAAACGTGTCCTTCCAGGTTTCGACGAAAATGCCAAGATTAAATTACTTCAGCAGTTAAAAGATAAATCCGAAATCATTATCTGTGTTTATGCCGGAGACATTGAACGAAATAAAATCCGTGGTGACTTTGGAATCACCTACGATATGGATGTACTCCGCCTGATTGACGACCTGCGCGAATATGGTCTTGAAGTTAACAGTGTGGTCATCACCCGCTACAGCGGTCAGCCGGCCACCACCGTGTTTATTAATAAACTGGAACGCCGGAATATCAAAGTGTATACCCATGAAGCGATTCTGGGATATCCAACAGATGTTGATACCATTGTCAGCAGCGAAGGTTATGGCCGCAATCCTTATATCACCACAACAAAACCTATTGTCGTTGTGACCGCACCGGGGCCTGGAAGCGGTAAGCTGGCAACCTGCCTGAATCAGCTCTACCACGAACACCGCCTTGGAAAATCTGCCGGATATTCCAAGTTTGAAACCTTTCCGGTATGGAATATTCCATTAAAGCATCCGCTCAATGTGGCCTATGAAGCAGCCACTGTGGACTTAAAGGATGTCAATATGATTGATTCTTTCCATCTGGATGCCTATGGTGAAATGGCTGTCAATTATAATCGGGATTTGGAAATGTTCCCTGTCATTCGAAGAATTATTGAACGTATCACTAATGAAACATCTGTCTATAAATCTCCGACAGATATGGGTGTTAATCGGATTGGATTCGGCATTATTGACGATGATGTCGTACAGGAAGCTTCCCGCCAGGAAATTATCCGTCGGTATTTTAAGACAAGCTGCGAATACAAAAAGGGGCTTATTAATGAAGATGCTATGCAGCGCATGTACCTCATTATGGAAAATATGGGGCTGAAACCCGAAGAACGTAGTGTTGTCATGCCGGCCCGGCAATTAGCAGAAAAATATAAGGGTATATTAATCAATAATGATATTTGTTCCGTTACTGCTATTCAGATGGAAGACGGTCAGATCATTACCGGAAAAAAATCCGAACTGATGAGCGCCTGCGGCGCCATGATATTAAATGCTATCAAATATCTGGCCGGTATTTCCGATGAGATTCCACTTATTTCTCACAACATCCTGGAACCAATGATTCATCTGAAGAAAAACCATCTGCACAACAAATACACCGCTTTAAACAGCGAAGAGATTTTAATTGCTCTGAGTATCAGTGCCGTAACCAATCCGGTGGCACAGGTTGCCATGGATAACTTAAGTAAACTTCGTGGTCTGCAAGCCCATTCAACAATTATGCTTACCCGAAACGATGAGCAGACGCTTCGTAAGCTGGGCATCGACGTAACCAGTGATCCTTTTTATCCGTCGGACAGCCTGTCCTATAACTAAGATTTAAGAATACTATACCCATGCAGAGCATCTGACATACAGTATACCTGAATGGGTATATTTTTTGTCCAAAAGTTCATACTAGGATTATCTTTTAATTATTCAGGAGGTAATTACTATGAAAACACATCGGACATATTTATTCTGGGTTCTTTCTCTCTTCACAGTTCTGCTGATCACCGGCTGTTCCAGTGCAGACAAAGCCGGTACGCAGGCCCGAACCGATTTAACGTCTGACCACGTTCGAGGATTGTATTCCGGCATGGCCCGGAAAGACGTCGAAGACTTACTTGGTACGGGCGATAAAAGTCTGGCAGACCATGAAAAAATTGATGTATATAGCCTTTCTGACGGTTCTACCGCCGTCCTTCGTTATCGTGATGACATATTATTAGGCGCATATCTCCGCGATAAAGATAATGTTGAAACGTCTATTTTCGGTCAGGACACAACCAATATGAGTGGTGTAAATGGCGTAACAGATACAAGCAGTTCTCTGGATAAGGACAACAAAGACAATGGAAACGTAAATAACGGTTCCTCATATGATGGAAATGCAAATAATGGTTCAGACAATAACATCGGTCTTGAAAATTCTGATTTAAACAATGCTGCAGATTCTGCCACAGAAGCCGAAAGCGAAACTGTAAAACGATAATTTAAAAACGCCGCCTGGAAAACCAGACGGCGTTTCATTATTTATTCAGATTATTCTGCTGCCATTTTAATATAACCAGCAAGTCTTTCTTTAGCGTCTTCTTCATTCTTAACAAACATTTCTTCAGCGATTTCTGGGAATGTTCTCTGTAAGGAAGAATAACGTACTTCATTCATGATGAAGTCTCTGAAGCTTCCTGTTGGTTCTTTTGTAGAATCAAGGATAAATGGATTCTTTCCTTCTGCTTTCAGCAATGGATTGTATCTCCACATATGCCAGTATCCACAAGCAACAGCTTCTTTAATTCTTGTCTGAGCACCGCTCATACCACCCTTAATACCATGGTTGATACATGGAGCATAACCGATGATCAGGGATGGACCTGGATAGCTTTCAGCTTCTTTCAAAGCTTTAACTAACTGACCCTGATTTGCACCCATAGCAACTTCTGCTACATATACATAACCATAGGAAACAGCCATCATACCAAGGTCTTTCTTCTTCTGTTTCTTACCAGAAGCAGCAAATTTAGCAACGGCACCTGTTGGTGTGGACTTAGAAGCCTGTCCACCTGTATTGGAGTAAACTTCTGTATCATATACGAATACGTTGATATCTTCGCCGGAAGCTAATACATGGTCTAATCCGCCGTAACCGATATCGTATGCCCATCCGTCACCACCGAAGATCCACTGAGATTTCTTAACGAGTAAGTCAGCGTTCTTTTCGATAGCTTCGCAAGCAGCTTTAACTTCGCCATCACACTGGCAATCTTTAACAGCTGCTAACAATGCTGCTGCAGAAGCTTTGGATTCTTCACCTAAATCCATAGTTGCAATCCAGTTTTCCATAGCTTCTTTAACAGCGCCTGTGGCTTTTTCAGCTGCAGCTTTAACTGTGTCACGAAGACCAAGTCTACGCTGTTTCTGGCCTAAGTACATACCTAAACCAAATTCTGCGTTATCTTCGAACAGGGAGTTACACCAAGCAGGACCCTGTCCTTTTTCATTTGTTGTATATGGCATAGATGGTGTGGAAGCACCCCAAATGGAGGAACATCCTGTAGCGTTTGCGATCTGCATACGATCACCAAATAACTGTGTCATCAATTTAGCATAAGGTGTTTCACCACAACCTGCACAAGCTCCTGAGAACTCGAATAATGGCTGTTCGAACTGGCTGCCTTTAACCGTAAATTTATCCATCGGATTAGCTTTCTTGGAAACGCTCATTGCATATTCCCAATTTTCTGCTTCTGCTTCCTGAGTATGAGCAGGAACCATTGTCAGAGCTTTTTCCTTAGCCGGGCAGACATTAGCACAGCTTCCACATCCAAGACAGTCAAGTGGAGATACCTGCATCTTGAACATGTACTGATCAACACCTTTACCTTTACCTGCTACTGCACCAAATCCAGCAGGAGCTGCTGCATTTTCTTCAGCTGTTAACAGGATTGGACGGATAGTTGCATGAGGACATACATAAGAACACTGGTTACACTGAATACACTTGGAAGCATCCCATGCTGGAACCATAGTTGCAACACCACGTTTTTCATATGCAGCTGTACCTAATTCAAAATGTCCATCTTCTCTTCCAAGATACATGCTGACCGGAAGGTCATCACCTTTACAAGCGTTCATCGGCTGTACGATATTCTTAACGAAATCTGGTACTTCTTTAACGTTTGTAGCTTCTGGATCAACGGCGTTAGCCCATTCAGCCGGAACAGCAACTTCTACAGCACCGTCAACACCAGCATCTACTGCTGCGTAGTTCATGTTAACGATAGCTTCACCCTTCTTACCATAGGATTTGTAGATAGCTTCTTTCATGTATTTAACTGCATCGTCAATCGGGATAATGTTAGCCAGTTTGAAGAATGCAGCCTGAAGTACAGAGTTTGTACGGTTACCAAGGCCGATTTCTCTTGCAATCTTAGTAGCATTGATCGTGTAGAATTTAACATGTTTCTGAGCAAGAGCTCTCTTAACACTTGCTGGCAGTTTCTCGTCTAATTCTTCTGCTGTCCATTCAGTGTTGAACAGGAATGTACCGCCTTCTTTAACATCTCCTAACATATCATACAGGTTAATGTATGCTTCGTTATGACATGCAACAAAGTCAGCTGTTGTAACAAGGTATGTAGAACGAATTGGTTTTTTACCAAAACGTAAGTGGGACTGTGTAACACCACCGGATTTCTTGGAATCATAGTGGAAGTATGCCTGAGCGTACATATCTGTATGGTCACCAATGATCTTGATGGAGTTCTTGTTAGCACCAACAGTACCGTCAGCACCAAGACCCCAGAATTTACAGCTTGTTGTACCTTCGCCGGCAACGTCAACCTCTGGAAGAACTGGCAGAGACAGATGTGTAACATCATCTACGATACCGATTGTGAAGTTGTTCTTCGGAGCGTCAAGTTTCAGGTTTTCAAATACAGAAATAATCTGGCTCGGAGTAACGTCTTTGGAACCAAGACCATAACGTCCGCCTACGATTGTAGCCTGTTTTCCAGCTCTGTAGTATGCAGCGAGAACATCAAGGTATACTGGTTCTCCGATGGCACCATTTTCTTTATCTCTGTCGAGAACAGCAATCTTAGTAGCTGTTTCAGGAATAGCTGCAAGGAATGCATCCTCTTTGAATGGTCTGTAAAGGTGAATCTGAACTAAACCAACTTTTTCGCCTTTAGCCATCATGTAATCAATTGTTTCTTTAGCGGCGTCACAAACAGAACCCATAGCAATGATAACGCGGTCAGCCTGTGGATCACCATAGTAGTTGAATAATTTGTAGTCGCGGCCAGTCATAGCGCTGACTTTTTCCATGTATTCTTCAACAACTTCCGGAAGAGCGTCATAGAAACGGTTACGAGCTTCACAACCCTGCATGAAAATATCCGGGTTCTGAGCAGTACCACGAACAACTGGATGTTCTGGGTTCAATGCGTTCTTTCTGAATTCAGCCAGTGCGTCGTAATCAACTAACTTAGCTAATTCATCGTAATCTGTACATTCAACTTTCTGAATTTCGTGAGATGTACGGAAACCATCAAAGAAGTGAAGGAATGGTACACGGCCTTTGATAGCTGACAAATGAGCTACTGCAGCTAAATCCATAACTTCCTGAACGGAACCGGAGCACAGCATAGCGAAACCTGTCTGACGGCAGGCCATAACGTCTGTATGGTCACCGAAGATGTTCAGCGCATGTGTCGCAAGAGCTCTGGCACTTACATGGAATACAGTAGGTAACTGCTCACCAGCAATTTTGTACATGTTCGGAATCATCAGAAGAAGACCCTGAGATGCTGTATATGTTGTTGTTAAAGCACCTGTGGAAAGGGAACCGTGTACAGTACCAGCGGCACCTGCCTCGGACTGCATCTCAACAACTTCTACAGTCTGTCCGAAAATATTCTTTCTGCCGTTTGCAGCCCATTCGTCTGTAACTTCGGCCATTGGTGAGGATGGTGTAATTGGGAAAATACCAGCTACTTCTGTAAACGCATAGGAAGTCCATGCAGCAGCAGTATTACCATCCATGGTTTTCATAACTTTTGCCATTTTGAAATAATCTCCTTTCATTTGTGTAGCATATCATAATGCAAAACGCATTATATTCCAATGATTATTTTAATACAAGTTGAACAATTACGTCAAGGAATAAACGAGTAAAAATTGTTCATATTTCAGAACAACCCTTCAGGCTGATCACATGGTTTTGACAATCGAGACATAATAAGACTCCGAATAGCCTTTGTAATAGTTAATGTATATCTCATATCCTTCTGTCTCAAAAAATACATATTCATCCTCTTCGGCAGTCTCCCGCTGCTTTCCGAATTCTTTTCTGAATTTTTCACCGTCGCCGGTCAACGCCTGCATCGTTGCTGCATAAAAAGCTTCCGCCCGCTCGCTGTCACAAACATTATAACTGACTTCATGAAGCTTTTTGCTGAACGTATCCCAGGACACATTATAATAATACCCGATATCCATATCCATGTCATACATTCGCTCCTGGACAAAATATGTATAAGAATAGTCATCATCATATTCATATGCGTAATTATTTGATTCATCCGAAAAAGATCGAATATCTACGCCAAGTGCTGATAATTCAGGTTCTACAGCCGCAATAAACGTATCTTTTGTCACTTCCATATGGGCTATGCCTGTGCATTCCTTTCCTCCGGCTATCACCTCCTCGTCGGTATACTCTCTGCGTTCTTCTCCGCCAGCGGATATATCTCCATCATCTTCATCATAAATCCACTGTGTCTCGCTGACCACGCTGTCAGCCCCTGCCCCGGTGATGTCAAAAGATACTTTTTCGGTAAAACTTTCAATCACCTCGATCGCCGTAGAGATAATCCCAAAAACCACCAGCAGAATAACGATCAGCTTCGCTTTGCCGGAAGCATTCCTCTTTCCAACTGGCGTCTCGCTCCGATATGTTTTTTGATAATCTTTATAGGATTCTTTTTCCTTCTGTCCAAAGTTCTGCGTCTGCTGCTCTTTCTTTAGTCTTTTCCTCGAAGGCATCATCGTTACAGAACCATCATCATGATACGCATAGTCATGGGGCTTCGAATCGTAGGAACAATCCTTACCATGCACCGTGTCCGTATTATAATGAATATCCATGTACTGAGGTTTCCAGACGAAGGAATGACAGTTATCACATCGATGAGCCTTTTTCATCGGCTGGTCACATAAAGGACATATACGTACTTTCATTTCATTGTTCTCGCTTTCTCTTCCAGATACTTATATTTTACAGTAAATATGCCTAAGAAACAAGAGGATTTCTCTGGATAATTTCGACAATTCGACAGTGTTTCCGCCGCAATTTACATTAAAGGAGAATGAGCGTTAACATTTTACCCTTTTGATTCATAGTCGGCCTCCATCACACATTTTTCCTCTCTATTTTCTATTATTATATCATACATCGCGCAAATTGAGTACATGCTTTTGATAAATTTCTGACAATTTTTCAAAAAAAACAGACGCATTCCTCTGTAAAATCCTTTCAGATTTTTTCAGGGGAACACGCCTTATTATTACTCAGCGTCTTTTTTACTGAAGCTGATACGTCCCATCTTGTCTTTTCCAAGACATTTAACTTTAATCACATCGCCAAGAGTAAGGACATCTTCCACGCGATTGACACGCTTCTTGTCCAGTTTGGAGATATGGACCATACCTTCCTTGCCCGGTGCAAACTCAAGGAATGCGCCGAATTCTTTGATGCTGACAACCTTGCCGACATAAATCTTGCCTTCTTCAAATTCAGAAGCGATCATCTGAATCATTTCGATAGCCTTATCAATGCCCTCTTTTTCAACGCCGCAGACGGCCACAGCGCCATCATCGGTAATATCGATCTTTACACCGGTCTCGTCAATGATCTGGTTGATGATCTTACCCTTGGAACCAACAACGTCGCCAATCTTCTGAGGATCGATCATGATCTGCTTAATCTTCGGCGCATATTTGCCAACTTCCTTACGCGGTTCGGCAATGGCCGGAGTCAGCACTTCATTGATAATATATTCTCTCGCCTCTTTTGTGCGGCGAATGGCTTCTTCAATGATCGGACGGGTCAGGCCATGAATCTTAATATCCATCTGAATTGCAGTAATACCATCATGGGTACCTGCCACTTTGAAATCCATATCGCCGAAGAAATCTTCAAGGCCCTGAATATCTGTCAATACAACATAGTCGTCATCCGTATCTCCGGTAACAAGTCCGGCAGAAATACCAGCCACCTGCTTTTTGATCGGAACACCAGCCGCCATCAGGGACATGGTAGATGCACAGATACTTGCCTGAGATGTAGAGCCATTGGATTCAAAGGTTTCGGAAACCGTACGAATCGCATATGGGAACTCTTCCACACTTGGAAGCACAGGAACCAAAGCTTTTTCAGCTAAAGCGCCATGGCCGATTTCACGACGTCCCGGTCCTCTGGAAGGTTTTGTTTCACCAACAGAGTAGGAAGGGAAATTGTAATGGTGCATATAACGTTTGGATGTCACATTGACATCGATGCCATCAATACGCTGTGCCTCGGACATTGGAGCCAATGTGGTCACTGTACAGATCTGAGTCTGACCACGGGTGAACATGGCAGAGCCATGAACTCTCGGAAGCAGATCGATTTCTGCAGCCAATGGACGGATCTGATTCAGTGCACGACCGTCCGGACGTTTATGATCCTTCAAAATCATCTTACGAACCGTCTTTTTCTGATACTGATATACAGCTTCATCGATCAGTTCCAGCCACTCTTCATTTTCGGCAAAAGCTTCGGCGAGTTTCTCTTTGATCTGACGGATATTTTCCTCACGCACCTGCTTCTCATCAGTGAACACAGCTTCTTCCATAGCTTCCTGAGGAACAATTTCTTTAATTGCTGCGAATAATTCATCCGGAACAGCACAGCTTGTATAACTGTGTTTTTCTTTTCCACATTCAGCTACGATACCGTCGAAAAATTTAATGATTTCCTGATTTAATTCATGAGCAGCAAAAATAGCTTCAATCATCTTATCTTCCGGCACTTCATTGGCTCCGGCTTCAATCATGATGACCTTTTCACGAGTAGATGCTACAGTCAACGCAAGATCCGAATGTTCTTTTTCCTCAGCCATTGGATTAAATACAAGCTTGCCGTCCACAAGGCCAACCTGTGTAGCAGCAATCGGGCCATCAAACGGAATATCTGAAATAGACACGGCAATGGCAGAACCAAGCATGGCAACAACCTCCGGATTGGCATCCGGGTCAACACTCATGACCAGGTTATTTAATGTCACATCATTCCGGTAGTCCTTCGGGAATAACGGACGCATCGGACGGTCAATAACACGGGAAGTCAGTACCGCATGCTCGCTGGCCTTTCCTTCTCTCTTGTTAAATCCTCCGGGAATCTTACCAACGGAATACATTTTTTCTTCAAATTCCACGCTCAACGGGAAGAAATCAATGCCTTCTCTTGGTTTTTCAGAAGCCGTTGCTGTGGAGAGGATAACTGTATCTCCATAATGAATAAATACGGCACCATTCGCCTGTTTAGCGACACGGCCCACATCGACACGCAGGGTCCTTCCTGCCAGTTCCATCGAATAACTCTTGTACTCTTTTGACATATTCAATCTCCTTATAAAAATATTGATAATTTTCACAGGAAGCCAATCGAAACTACTGAAAAAGACATGCCCCGCACAATTTTCCGGGGAAATTCCCGGCAGCGGCATATACTTTTCAGTGGTCTCGAGTAGAAGATTCCTGTGAAAGTTTGGATGCAAATAGTGGGATGGAAAGCTCCATCCCACTGTTTAAAATTATTTTCTTAAACCTAACTTCTGGACGATAGCTCTGTATCTTTCGATATCTGTCTTCTTGAGATAGTCGAGCATACCACGTCTCTGACCAACCATTTTTAACAGACCACGTCTGGAATGATGGTCTTTTTTGTGTACTTTCAGATGCTCTGTCAAATCACTGATTCGAGCTGTTAATAAAGCGATCTGAACTTCCGGTGAACCTGTATCTTCCGGTGTTCTTCCATAAGTAGCGATGATTTCTTTCTTCATCTCTGATGTAATCATAGTGTATTTCCTCCTAAATTTTGAAATGCCTCGTGCTAAGAACGGGTTGGAGTCTCCCACATCCGAACACGGGTTATTACTCATACCGCCATATTATATCATAGACAATTTTTATTGTAAAGATGTAATTTTACTCTGAATATTTCTTGCATTTTCATGCAAAATAAGCTAATATTGTGAAGACATACACTATATAATAGAAAGAAGTGAATCCAATATGGAATTAAAATTATGGGGCGGACGCTTTACTAAGCAGACAGATAAACTTGTACATAACTTCAATGCATCGATTTCCTTTGACCAGAAATTTTATAAACAGGATATTGACGGCAGCATCGCTCACGTGACTATGCTGGCCAAACAGCAGATTTTAACAGATGAAGAACGGGATACGATCATTGCCGCTCTGAAAGATATAAAAAACGAAATTGCCGAAGGTGCACTGGTAATCTCCCCGGCCTACGAGGATATCCACAGCTTTGTGGAAGCCATGCTCATTGAACGCACCGGCGAAACCGGCAAAAAGCTTCATACCGGACGGAGCCGCAACGATCAGGTTGCTCTTGATATGAAGCTGTATACCCGGGATGAGATCAAAGAATGTGACGCGCTCCTCCGTGATCTGCTCACCGTTATTTTGTCCATTATGGAAAAAAACACATCAACCTTCATGCCCGGATTTACTCATCTTCAAAAAGCTCAGCCATTAACACTGGCCCACCATTTCGGCGCCTATTTTGAAATGTTCAAACGGGACCGGAGCCGTCTGGCTGATATTTATAAACGTATGAACACATGCCCTCTCGGCGCGGGCGCACTGGCCGGAACAACTTATCCATTGGACCGGGCCTGCACAGCGGAACTTCTCGGATTTGATGGTCCAACCTTAAACAGTATGGATTCCGTATCGGACAGAGATTACCTTATCGAGCTTTTAGGCGCTCTTTCCACCATAATGATGCATCTGAGCCGTTTCTCTGAAGAGATCATTGTCTGGAATACCAATGAATATCAGTTTATTGAACTGGATGACGCCTATTCCACAGGAAGCAGTATTATGCCTCAGAAAAAGAATCCGGATATCGCTGAACTTGTCCGCGGGAAAACTGGCCGGGTTTACGGTGCTCTCATGTCCCTTCTCACAACAATGAAAGGACTGCCGCTGGCTTATAATAAAGACATGCAGGAAGATAAAGAACTGACCTTTGACGCCATTGACACGACCAAGGGCTGTATCAAACTGTTTACCGGCATGATTCAAACAATGAAAATCAACAAACCTGCCATGGCAAAAAGTGCCCGCAACGGTTTCACCAACGCCACCGATGCCGCCGATTATCTTGTTAAACATGGCGTACCTTTCCGTGACGCTCATGGTATCATCGGCCAGCTCGTTCTCTACGGCATTGAAAATAATAAGGCCCTGGATGATCTGACACTGGAAGAATATAAGATGATCAGTCCGGTATTTGAAGAGGATATTTATGAAGCTATCTCCCTTGAGACCTGCGTCAACACCCGAAATACCATCGGCGCTCCGGGTGTGGAAGCTATGAAAAACGTGCTTGCTCTTGAAAAGGAATATCTTGACAGGACACCGGCTTTGTGATATTTTATTTTTTGGAAAAATAATATGGATTCGTTAAGTTTATTTAGCAAATGCTTTATAAAAGGGGTACACCACCGCGGGTGTATCCCTTTTTGTGTTTAAAAAAGGATAAAGGAGGTATTTCTATGAAAGTCAACGGAGAAATCGTTACCCTTACCGAACCCGTTTCATTGAAAGAGTTTCTGGAGAAATCCGGTTATTCAACCGGACGTATTGCCGTAGAACGCAATGGGGATATTGTCCCGAAACAGACCTATGACGCCATCATGCTTACTGAGGCGGATACACTGGAAATTGTTCATTTCGTTGGAGGTGGCTGATGATCACTAAAAAAGATTATGACGCCATGCTCATTGAACGGCATGGACAGCAGGTGTTTGATACACTGGCAAAAGCTCATGTGGGTATTGCCGGCCTTGGCGGTTTAGGTTCCAACATTGCCATGATGCTGGCGCGCAGCGGTGTTGGTCATCTCCTGCTGATTGACTTTGACCGTGTAGAGCCAAGCAATCTAAACCGGCAGCACTATATGGTTTCCCATCTTGGAATACCAAAATCAGAAGCCCTTAAGGATTTGATTTTACAGGCTAATCCATTTATTCATCTGGATACACGCTGTATGCGGATTACCGGAGAAAATGCGCCGAAGCTCTTTAAAGACTGTGACTTGGTCTGCGAGGCTTTTGACAAACCTGAAGCCAAGGCTGAACTTGTCAACAGTCTGCTGGAAAACTGTCCGGGACTTCCCATTCTTTCCGGTTCGGGAATGGCCGGTTACGGAAGTTCCAACACGATTCGAACAGAAAAGGTGATGAAAAATCTCTATCTGTGCGGCGACAGGGTATCAGACATCGAATCCGTTGGTACACTTATGGCGCCCCGGGTTCAGATTTGTGCAGCCCACGAAGCCAATATGGCGCTGCGGCTGCTTTTAGGGATTACAGAAGTATAAATTTTTTGACTGGAGGAAACATCAAATGAAAGATACATTAATCATCGGAGGACATGAATTTAACTCCCGTTTTATTTTAGGCTCGGGAAAATTTTCTTTAGAAATGACAAAAGCTGTCATTGAAAATGGCGGTGTCGAAATGGCCACCCTGGCGCTTCGCCGTGCCAATGCCGGCGGAAAAGAAAACATTCTGGATTATATGCCAGAGGGAATCACTCTCCTGCCGAATACTTCCGGTGCCAGAACCGCAGAAGAAGCTGTACGTATTGCCCGTCTTTCCAGAGAACTGGGCTGTGGTGATTTTGTAAAAATCGAAGTCATCCATGAATCCAAATATTTAATGCCGGATAACTACGAAACCATCAAAGCTACAGAAATTCTGGCCAAAGAAGGTTTTATTGTCATGCCATATATGATGCCGGATTTGGTAGCTGCCCGGTCTTTAAGAGATGCCGGAGCTTCGGCGATCATGCCTCTCGGAGCTCCGATTGGCAGCAATAAAGGTCTTTGCACCCGTGATTTTGTAAAAATGATCGTAGAAGAAATCGACCTTCCAATTATTGTAGATGCCGGTATCGGACGTCCTTCCCAGGCCTGTGAAGCCATGGAACTTGGCGTTGATGCAGTCATGGCAAATACAGCCATTGCCACTGCCGGAGATGTGGCGTCCATGGCGAAAGCTTTTAAACTGGCTATTGAAGCCGGACGTCTGGCTTACCTTTCCCGGCCGGGACGGGTTCTTGAATTTCGCGGTGAAGCATCCAGCCCTCTGACGGGCTTTATGGAAAATTAGGAGGCGCAGAATATGAAAGTCACAGCAACAGACCATATGAAGTACCTGGATACAATGGAAGCCGTGGATTCCGACATTATGGACAAAGTTCTGAAGGCTATGGAACATTACGATTATCATCGTTATACCGAAGCAGACGTCCGCTCGGCCCTTGCTAAAGATATTCTGAGCCCGGAAGATTTCGCCGCTCTGCTCTCCCCGGCCGCATTCCCTTTTCTTGAAGAAATGGCTCATAAGGCTCAGTACGAAACCCGGAAACACTTTGGTAATTCAATATGCATGTTCACGCCGCTCTACATCGCCAATTATTGTGAAAACGAATGTGTCTACTGCGGATTCAACTGTAAAAATAAAATCCACCGAGCCAAACTGACCTATGAAGAAATTGACCACGAACTGGCGACCATCGCCAGGACCGGCTTAAAAGAAATTCTTATCCTCACCGGTGAATCCCGCCGTATGTCAGATGTGGAATATATCGGCGAAGCCTTAAAGCTGGCCCGTAAATATTTTTCCACCATCGGTATCGAAATCTATCCGCTGAACTCGGACGAATACCGCTATCTTCACGAATGCGGCGCCGACTTTGTCAGCGTTTACCAGGAAACCTATAATCCGGTCAAATATGAACAAATGCACCCAAGCGGTCCAAAGCGGGTGTATCCATACCGTCTGAATGCCCAGGAACGGGCTTTAATGGGCGGTATGCGGGGTGTATCCTTCGGCGCTCTTTTAGGACTTGATGATTTCCGAAAGGATGCCTTTGCTTCGGGAATGCATGCCTACTACATTCAGCAAAAATATCCTCATGCTGAGATTTCTTTCTCTACGCCGCGTCTCAGACCTTATGTGAATAACGCGGATAATAATCCAAATGACGTACATGAACCACAGCTTTTGCAGGTCATGCTGGCCTATCGTCTCTTTATGCCTTTTGCCGGAATCACTATTTCTACCAGGGAACGGGCCGGCTTTCGTGACAATGTCATCGGCATGGCGGCCACAAAAATCTCTGCCGGCGTCAGTGTCGGTGTCGGCGGCCACGAGGAAGAAGCCAAGGGTGACGAACAGTTTGAAATCTCCGACCCGAGGAGCGTCACCGAGGTCCATCAGGCCATCTTAAATCATGGATTACAGCCGGTATATACCGATTATCTGTGGGTATAAATTTGAAAAAACAAAAGGTGGAACCAAGGATTGATATTTGATTCCACCTTTTTATTGACTAAAACTATCATTTACAAGATTTATTTCTTACGTTTTTTCGCCGGAGCCAATGGGGTGCACTTAAAAATACTGATCCCCAGTGGCGGCACAATTATTTTAATTGAATCGTCCCGACCATCACATTCTTCGGCCTTTGATTGTTTTAATCTTGGATTCACATTACCTTCACCGCCGAATTTCACCGCATCACTGTTAAAGATCTCTTTGAATTTTCCACGGAACGGCACACCAATTTTATAGTTCTTTCGTACGACCGGTGTGAAATTGCAGACTACCAGCAAGGTTTCGTCTTTTTTCGATGTCTTGCGTGTAAATACGACGATGCTCTCATCCGCCGATATATTATTGATCCATTCAAAGCCTTCCGGTTCATCATCCAGGGCATAGAGCGCCGGATATTCCTTATAAAAATGAACCAGTTCCCGCATATAATCCTGCATCTTTTTATGCATTTCATGTTTCAGCATGAACCATTCCAGGCTCTTGCCCTCATTAAATTCCGTAAACTGGGCAAAATCCTGACCCATGAACAAAAGCTTCTTTCCCGGATGGCACACCATAAAACCATAGGCTGCCCGCAGATTCGCAAACTTATCTTTATATTCACCCGGCATTTTTCCAATCATGGAACCTTTGCCGTGAACGACCTCATCATGGGATAAAACAAGCATAAATTTTTCACTGTAAGCATAAATCATGCTGAACAAGAGCTGTCCATAGGCACCCTTTCGGAATAATGGATCCAGTGCCATATAACCAAGAAAATCGTTCATCCAGCCCATATTCCACTTCATATCAAAGCCAAGGCTGTCCTCTTCAACTGCTCCGGTCACCTTCGGCCAAGCTGTCGACTCTTCCGCAATCATCTGAACTTCCGGATTGCGTTTTTTCATCATGGAATTCAAATGTTTCAAGAACTCAATAGCTTCCAGATGTTCCTTGCCGCCATACATATTAGGTACCCATTCACCGTCATTCCGACCGTAATCCAAATAAAGCATGGAAGCCACCGCATCCATGCGCAGTCCATCCACATGGTACTGCTCCACCCAGTACATGGCATTGGCAATAAGGAAATTACTTACCTCTTTCCGGCCATAATCAAAGATCAATGTTCCCCAATGAGGATGTTCTCCCCGCCGTGGATCCGGATGCTCATAGAGCGGGCCGCCGTCAAATCGAGCCAGTCCATTTAAATCCCGCGGAAAATGGGCCGGCACCCAGTCCAGAATAACCCCGATGTTATGCTGATGAAGGTAATCCACAAAATACATAAAATCTTCCGGTGTTCCATAACGTGAAGTCGGTGCATAGTAACCCGTCACCTGATAGCCCCAGGATTCATCCAGCGGATGTTCCATAACAGGCATAAGTTCTACGTGAGTGTATCCCATATCCGTCACATAATCCGTCACTTTTTCTGCCAATTCCCTGTAATTATAAAATCCGGCCGGTTTTACGATCGTCTCATTACCATCCTCATCTGTCTCAATGACAGCATCCGGACGCATAAACCCCGCCAGATGAAGTTCATAGACAAATTCCGGCTTTTCTTTTTTGGCCAGCTTTTTCCTCTGAGACATCCAGGATGCATCCTGCCATTTATAGCGTTTTTCAATATTATAAATAACTGAAGCATTATCCGGACGCATTTGCATCAACGTTCCATACGGATCAGATTTTAAGACAACGGTATCGCCTTTTACCTTGATCTCATATTTGTAAATTTCTCCCTCTTTCAGGCCAGGAATAAATAATTCATGGATATCACCGTCACGGCGCTGCATCGGATGCCGCCTTCCATCCCACTGGTTGAAATCACCGACAACGCTGACACGGATAGCCTTTGGCGCCCATACAGCAAACCGAACACCTTTTACCCCCTGAACCGTCATCGGATGGGCACCGAGAACTTTATAAACTTCATAGTGAATGCCAGCCTGAAACTTCTTAATATCTTCAATCTGGATCGTTGCCGGAAAAGCGTAAGGGTCCCGACATTTTACTGTGTGATCTTCCCCATAAGTCACACGATAATGATAAACGGGAATCGTTTCTTCAGAAAGCAGAACAGCAAAATAATCCTCATCTACTTCCCGCATCTCCACAGCTTCCTGTCCTTTCACAAGAATCTCACACTTTTCTGCCCCTGGAAAATAGGCCTGCACAAGAACACCCTCATCCACCTTATGAGGACCTAAAATCTGCTTCGGTCGGTCATGCTCCGAATAAATGATCGCCTCGATTTCCGGCCATTGCATGTATCCCAGTAATTTATCTTCCATAACAACCCCTCCTTGGTCTCTGTCCACAGCAATAATGCTCAGCACTTATATCCTGTCTAAAATATCTTCGATTCTTCTCTCAAGCTCAGGCGGTAATATTCCCGAAGCAATCATAATTTCCAGTTGTTCAATTAATTCCTCCGGCATACTTGCAAGTATATCATCAGGTAACTCTTCCATAGACTCAATCATTTGCATTAACTGAGAGATATTATGATCAATGGACTCATCATTCCAGAGTTCTTCAATCATACAATCCTGTGCTTCATCAAGGTAAGAAAGGTCTTCCTCAATCCGCACCTCTATGCCCATTTGCTTTCCAAAATTCTCCAGCAAAGCGAAGGTTCGCCCGTCCCTTACCAGAAGCTTTCCCGGTCGTCTCTTATTGGCCTTCAATGCTTCCGCCATCCCTCGAAGAATTTCCTCTGGCTTTTCTTCATAATCCATGACAATATCTATTGGAAGTAATATTCCATCTTTTCTGGATACCATCATGAGCATCATCGGGAAAAACGGCTGCTCTCCTGGCTCATTTTGAACCGGCTCAGGAAGTCGGACAAGCTCGCATTCAAAAACTTCCTTCTTCTTTATTCTTTTTAACATCGATATGGTAAACTCATCGAGATCATCTGATCTTGGAAATTCTTCTTCTTTTTCTTTCGGCAATGTCGTCATTTCCGTTATGATTTTATCATTATCCCTTTTAAAGAGAATAACTTCTTCCGATTTACCATCAATTTCTTTTATACCAAAATCATGCGCTGATCTTTTATTCAATTGATCCGCAATTTCAATGATCATTTCCAGCGCTTCTTTAATATGCACCTCTTCTTTTTCGGATAATATATTCCATGGATATTTGTTTGGGACATATTTTAAAAATTGAGGATAAGCATTTTTTCCTGAAAAACGTATGCCGTGTTTTTTTGCATACGCCCTGGCCTCCGCCAGTTCTTCATCTCTCAGTGCGTCCTTACTTTCAAATGCAACCTGCAAACAATTTTGTTGAATCAAATACTCTCGTCCTTTAAAAAAGGAGCAAAATTCTGCATCATCCTCTCCAATTTTTCTAAAACTTCGAAATCCGTCATCCCCGACATAAATAGCAATCGCTGTATATGTTCCACCTTTTCCCATGATGCTCACATAACCAATTTCTCCGTCTGAAAATTTTATGGCAAACATTTCATTGTCCCAAAGTTTTTTCCAAAGTTTTGTTTTCTTATACACAAATGCAAGTTCATACAATTTATCTGACGCCATAATGTCCTGTCCCTTTCTTCAAATATAAATATAGTATACCATATATCCACGGGAAGAGGGAAAGGTTTTCCAATAAAAATACCTCTGATAAGCATTAACTTTTCAGAGGTATTTAAAACCTTATATTTTTAACTGCATTTTCAAAAAACAGGCTGCAAAATTGGATTTATTTAATCACGCGAACCTTGACAACACCTTCGAGGGCCGCAACAGATTGAATAGCTTCATCCGTAACAGCAGATTTCGTATCAGCCAGAATATACATCCAGTCACCTTTTGTGTCTTTGACAACGTTTTCGGTCTCGCCAATAATTGCAGAAAGTTTTTCTGCAACACCTGCAGAACTTTTACAGCATACGGAAATACGTCCTGCTGCTGTACATACGCCAAGATCCGCCGCCGGATAATTTACAGAATTTTTGATGTTGCCGTTTTCGATAAAATCACGAACTTCTTTTGCCGCCATGATCGCACAGTTATCTTCGGATTCTTCAGTAGAAGCTCCAAGATGCGGCATAGCAATAACGCCTTCCATATTCGCTGTTTTGAAGTTCGGGAAGTCTGTTACATATTTTGCAACCTTTCCGGCTTTGATCGCATCTTCCATTGCATCATCATCCACAAGGACATCTCTTGCATAGTTCAGGACGATAACGCCATCTTTCATCTGGTCAAAAGCAGCTTTGCCAACCATTTTCTTTGTAGAATCCATAGCTGGTACATGAATCGTAATGAAATCACTGTTTTTATAGATTTCATTCAGATCGTCCGTTGTTGCAACCGTTCCGGAAAGTTTTGCTTTCATCGCATCATTCAGGAACGGGTCGTATCCGGTAACAACCATACCAAGGGCATCACAGGCATTTGCCACCATTGCACCAATGGCTCCCAAACCGATAACACCAATCTTTTTACCGAGGATTTCTGTACCGGCAAAAGCCTTTTTAGCCTTCTCCATAGTTTTTGAGATATTCTCATCGCCTTTATTCTCTGTTACCCAGTTTGCACCGGCAACCACATTACGTGTTGCCATGAAAAGTCCGGCAATAACAAGCTCTTTAACACCGTTGGCATTGGCTCCCGGCGTATTAAAAACAACGATACCTTTTTCAGCACATTTATCCAACGGAATATTATTAACGCCGGCTCCGGCTCTGGCCACAGCCAAAAGACCTTCCGGCAGCTCCATGTCATGCATTGCCGCACTTCTTACCATTGCAACCTGCGCATCGGCAAAGTTTTCTGTCTTTTCATAGGCATCGGTAAAGATATTCATTCCGATAGCAGCAATTGGATTCAAACAATTGATTTTATACATTTTAAACACCTCTTATTTATTCTCAGCAGCAAACTTCTTCATAAATTCAACAAGAGCCTCAACACCTTCATATGGCATTGCATTGTAAATACTTGCTCTCATACCACCGACCGTACGATGACCTTTCAGATTTTCAAATCCGGCTTTCTTTGCCTCAGCAACAAATTTATCTTCCAGTTCTTTGTCACCGATAACAAATGGAATATTCATCAATGAACGGTCTTCTTTTACAACAGTGCCTTTATAAAAATCCTGAGAATCCAAATAATCGTAGAAAAGTTTTGCTTTCTTTTCATTCTTCTCTTTCATAGCTTCCAATCCACCATTTTTCAGCAGCCATTTAAACACTTTTCCGCAGATATAAATGCCATAAGCCGGCGGTGTGTTGTAAAGAGAACCATTATCGGAATGAATCTTATATCTCAACATGTTTGGCGTTCCCGGAAGAACATCTTCTGAAATTAAGTCTTTACGGATAATACAGATGACCACACCGGCAGGTCCTACATTCTTCTGAGCGCCTGCATAAATCATACCATATTTAGATACATCCACTGGTTCGGATAAGAAGCAGGAAGACTGGTCAGAGATCAGATCCTTGCCCTTTGTATTTGGAAGGGTTTTATATTTTGTTCCATAAATTGTATTATTTTCACAGATATATACATAATCCATATCGTCTGTAATCGGTAAATCCGAACAATCCGGGATATAAGAGAATGTTTTATCTTTGGAGGATGCCAATTCTACAGCTTCGCCAAAAATAGCGGCTTCTTTCCATGCCTTTGTTGCCCACTGTCCGGTAATAACATAACCGGCTTTACGATTTTTCATAAAGTTCATTGGAATCATCGCAAACTGTGTGTTTGCTCCTCCCTGAAGGAAAAGTACCTCGTAATTATCCGGAATATTCATCAAAGTTCTCAAATCAGCCTCTGCCTCATTAATGATCGTCTCAAAGGCTTTGGAACGATGACTCATTTCCATAACACTCATACCTGTTCCCTTGTAATCCAGCATTTCATCTGCTGCTTCCTGCAAAACTTCCACTGGTAAAACAGCTGGTCCTGCTGAAAAATTCCATACTCTGCTCATTTCTCTTATCTCCTTTTCTTTTAATAATACTTTACTTTCTAATCATATCCTCTTCCGAAAATGCTTCAGAAATTGAAGCTCCCGGGGCTACCATCGGCCACACCTTATCATCACAGTCAATGAAACAGTTAATGACAACCGGACCGTCGGCGGACAACGCTTCTTTAAGCGCTTCCGTCAGTTCTTCTTTATTTGTGACATTCATGCCACGGCAGCCGCAGGCTTCCGCAATCCTCGCATAGTCAAAATCACCATCTAAAATGGTGCTGGAATATCGTCTTTCATAGAACAGTGTCTGCCACTGCCGTACCATTCCCAATACACTATTATTAAAAATCACTTCAATAATCGGAATGTTATATTTCGAAGCGGTAAGTAATTCATTAAAATTCATTCGGAAACAACCGTCACCGGCAATATTGATGACCGTTTTTTCCGGACAGGCCACCTTAGCGCCAATACTTGCGCCGAGACCATACCCCATAGTCCCAAGGCCGCCCGATGAAATAAATTTTCTCGGTGCATCATATTTATAGAACTGAGCTGCCCACATCTGATGCTGACCAACTTCTGTACAGATGACAGCATCTCCGTGGGTCATCTCATAGATTGTTTCTACAATCTGAGGTCCGGTCAGACGGTCCTTAGGATATGTCAGTGGATAACGGGTTTTTAATTCATTTATATACTGCATCCACTCATTATGTTCCATCTGATTCAACTGGGCACTCAGTTTTCTCAAAACCAATTTGGCATCGCCTGCAATGCAATGGGTTACCACAATATTTTTATTGATTTCCGAAGCATCCACATCAATCTGAAGAATCTGTGCCTTGTTGCCGAAAGTTTTTGGGTTTCCAATCACACGGTCAGAAAATCTGGAACCCACGACGATAATCAGATCGCTCTGATTCAACCCATAATTCGCCGCTTTTGTACCGTGCATGCCAAGCATACCCACATAGGCGTCACTCGTTCCATCAAAAGCCCCTTTTCCCATCAGAGAATCTGCCACCGGCGCATCGATTTTTTTCACAAACCGCCGCAGTTCTTCGGATGCATTTGCCAATGTGACACCACCGCCGACAAATACAAAGGGCCGTTTGGAATGGGCGATCATTGTCACTGCCTTTTCCACATCAATCTCATTAATCACAGAGGCGTCCGGCAGAATCGGTTCCGGCTTTTTATATGTATATTCAGTTTTTGTCGCTGTGACATTCTTCGTAATATCGATAACAACGGGGCCAGGACGACCGGTCTGGGCAATCCTGAAGGCCCGTCGGATAACATCCGCCAGTTTTGTAACATCTTTAACGATAAAATTATATTTTGTTACCGGCATTGTTATCCCTAAAATATCTATTTCCTGAAAACTGTCTTTTCCAAGAAGATTTAATCCCACATTACAGGTAATCATGACCACTGGAATCGAATCCATATAGGCCGTTGCGATGCCTGTTACCATATTCGTCGCTCCCGGCCCGGAAGTCGCAAAACAGACGCCGACCTTCCCGGTCGCTCTGGCATAACCGTCCGCCGCATGGGAAGCCCCCTGTTCATGGGATGTCAAATAATGGGTAATCTCATCTCTATGCTTATACAATTCATCGTATACATTTAAAATGGCACCGCCAGGGAATCCGAAAACTGTATCTACGCCCTGCTCTTTCAGACATTCAATCACAATTTGTGCGCCTGTTAATTCCATATAATTACCTCTTTCTAATTCGCTTTAGGTATTTCAAGAATTGCTCCTCGGTTACCGGAGGTTACCATAGAAGCATATCTTGCCAGGTATCCAGTAGTTACTTTTGGCTCCCGCGGCTGCCATTTTGCCCGGCGGGCTTCAAGTTCTTCATCGCTGACATCCACATTAATCGTATTGGCCGGAATATCAATTTTAATGATATCGCCTTCTTCAATTAAAGCGATCGGACCGCCGACTGCAGCTTCCGGTGATACATGTCCAATAGATGCACCTCTGGAAGCGCCGGAGAATCGTCCATCAGTTATAAGCGCTACGCTGGCACCAAGTCCCATACCCGCAATGGCTGAGGTTGGATTGAGCATTTCACGCATACCCGGGCCGCCTTTCGGACCTTCATATCGAATAACGACCACATCTCCGGCAACGATCTGTCCGCCTTTGATGGCTGCGATTGCATCTTCTTCACAGTCAAATACCCGTGCCGGTCCTTCATGGATCATCATTTCTGGTACAACGGCAGAACGTTTAACAACACAGGAATCCGGTGCAATATTTCCTTTTAATACGGCAATACCGCCTGTCGTGCTGTATGGATTGTCAATCGGACGGATAACCTCCGGATTCTTATTGACACATCCTGCAATATTTTCACCAACGGTTTTGCCTGTCACTGTCATCAGATCTGTATATAATAAACCTTTTTTATTTAATTCGTTCATCACGGCATAAACACCGCCGGCTTCATTCAAATCTTCCATGTATGTGTATCCTGCCGGAGCCAGATGACACAGGTTTGGTGTCCTGGCGCTGATTTCATTGGCAATATCCACGTTCAGCTCCACACCGGCTTCATGGGCGATCGCCGGAAGATGAAGCATACTGTTTGTAGAACATCCAAGGGCCATATCTACAGTCAGCGCATTCATAAATGCTTTTTCTGTCATAATGTCTCTCGGACGAATATTTTTCTCAAGCATTTCCATAACCTTCATACCAGCATGTTTTGCAAGACGAAGCCGCTCGGAATAGACAGCCGGGATGGTTCCATTTCCCTGAAGACCCATGCCCAAAACTTCCGTCAGACAGTTCATGGAGTTGGCTGTATACATACCGGAACAGGAACCGCAGGTCGGACAAACCTTATTCACGAACTCGTCGACCTGATCTTCTGTCATCGTACCGGCCGCATAGGAACCTACAGCTTCAAACATACTGGAAAGGCTTCGTTTTTCACCGCTGACACGGCCGGCCAGCATCGGACCGCCGCTAACAAATACCGTCGGAATATTCAGACGAGCCGCTGCCATCAAAAGTCCCGGGACATTTTTATCGCAGTTCGGCACCATGACAAGGGCATCAAACTGATGAGCTGTAGCCATACATTCGGTAGAATCTGCAATCAAATCCCGTGTTACGAGAGAATATTTCATACCAATATGGCCCATAGCGATGCCGTCACATACAGCAATAGCCGGGAAGACGATTGGTGTGCCGCCAGCCATGGCAACGCCCATTTTTACAGCATCAACAATTTTGTCAATATTCATATGTCCAGGTACGATTTCATTATAAGAGCTCACAATACCAACCAAGGGTCTTGAAAGTTCTTCTTTCGTCATACCTAAAGCATTAAATAATGAACGTTGAGGTGCAGACTGCATCCCCTTGGTTACAACATCACTTTTCATTATCATTTTCCTTTCTTAAAGCATTAAAGTGTCACGAACAATGTATTGTTCACAGTATACCACATTTTTCTATAATTGCAATGGTTTTGTATTATTTGATACTTTTTAGTACATTTTGTATCGAATTGGAAATATATTACAACCTTTCCACAATGGCATCGCCCATTTCTTTACATCCGACAAACAGACAACCATCGGACATAATATCCACCGTACGATAACCATCTTCCAATACTTTTTGTACAGCAGCTTCAATGGCATCAGCCTCTGCATCCAGATTAAGAGAATAACGGAGCAGCATAGCTGCTGAAAGAATCGTGGCGATCGGGTTTGCCTTATTCTGTCCGGCAATATCCGGTGCAGAACCATGACTTGGCTCATAAAGGCCAAGGCTTGTTGCGCTTAAGCTTGCAGAGGACAGCATGCCGATGGAACCGGTCACTTCACTTGCTTCGTCGGAAAGAATATCGCCAAACATATTCTCTGTAAGAATTACATCGAACTGACCCGGATTTTTCACAAGCTGCATGGCGCAGTTATCAACCAACATATGTGAATAGGTGACTTCCGGATAATCCCTGGCAACCTCTTCCACGACCTTCCGCCACAGACGGGAAGAATCCAGTACATTCGCCTTATCTACACTGACAACATTTTTGCGACGCTTCATGGCTGTCTCAAAACCTTTAATAGCAATACGACGGATTTCATTTTCATCGTAAGTTAAAGAATCATAAGCTTTCAGGACCCCATTCTCTTCCACTGTTTTCCGTTCACCAAAATAAAGGCCACCGGTCAGCTCGCGCATAATGACCATATCGAAACCATCCCCGATGATTTCATCTTTTAAAGGACATGCAGCTTTAAGTTCTTTGTATAAATAAGCGGGACGGATATTCGCAAACAATCCAAGGGATTTTCGGAGTTTTAAAAGTCCGGCTTCCGGTCTCAGTGACGGCTCCAGCTTATACCAAGGGGAGGTCGTCGTATCCCCGCCGATGGAGCCTAAAAGAACCGCGTCACTTGCTTTACAGGTCTCGATCGCTTCGTCGGTAAGCGGCACTCCTGTGGCATCAATAGAGCAACCACCCATTAACACCTGGGTATAATTAAAGGTATGACCAAATTTTTCCGCTACCTTATCCATCACTTTTATAGCTTCTGTGACGATCTCCGGACCGATACCGTCACCTTTAATGACTGCAATATTAAAATTCATTCTTCTCTTCCTTTCGTTATTGAATCAGTCGTTTTTCAATGACTGATTCATGTAATTGATCAAACCGCCGGCGGTAATCAGTTCCTGCATAAACGGAGGGAAGGCCTCCCCTTTATAAGATTCATTTTTTGTACGATTATAAATCATGCCATTATCAAAATCAATTTCCACCTGATCACCGGCTTCAATCTTTTCAGCCGCTTCTTTACATTCAATGATCGGAAGGCCAATGTTGATCGCATTCCGGTAGAAAATCCGTGCAAAGGTTTCTGCTATTACACAGCTGATGCCAGAAGCCTTAATGGCGATTGGTGCATGCTCACGGGAAGAACCACAGCCAAAATTCTTGCGTGCTACCATAATATCGCCCTCTTTTACCTTTTTAACAAAGTCTGTGTCTATATCTTCCATACAGTGGGCAGCTAATCCCTTCGGATCGGTTGTTGCCAAATGTCTGGCCGGGATAATAACGTCTGTATCTACATTGTCACCATATTTAAAAACTGAACCAAATGCTTTCATTATTCAATGTACCTCCTTAATCTAATTCACATGGGCAGGAAATCTTGCCTGTAATCGCACTTGCTGCAGCAACAGCCGGACTTGTCAGATAAATTTCAGATGTCACATGACCCATACGTCCAACGAAATTACGGTTTGTGGTGGAGACACATCTTTCTCCCTCTGCAAGAATACCCATATAACCACCAAGACACGGTCCGCAGGTCGGTGTACTTACGATAGCACCGGCTTCAATAAAGTCTTTAATATATCCTGCCTCCATGGCATCCAGATAGATTTTCTGTGTGGCCGGAATAATAATCACACGAAGGCCCTTTGCAATCTTGCGTCCCCGCATAATTTCAGCAGCAATTCTCAAGTCCTCAAGACGTCCGTTTGTACATGAACCAATAACCACCTGGTCAATGGCAATATCGCTGATTTCATCGATCGGATGGGTATTTTCCGGCAGATGCGGGAATGCCACTGTTGGTTTTAATGTGCTCAGATCAATGGTATAAATCTCATCATATTCTGCATCCGCATCGGCTTCAAAGACTTTATATGGCTTGTCACTATGTTCTTTTACATAAGCCAGAGCCTTTTCGTCCACAGGGAAAATACCGTTCTTTGCACCGGCTTCGATCGCCATATTTGCAATTGTGAAACGGTCATCCATGGAAAGATACTGAATACCGTCTCCCACAAATTCCAGAGAACGATACAGTGCGCCATCCACACCGATCATACCGATCAAGTGCAGGATAATATCTTTACCGCTGATCCATTTTGCCGGTTTTCCGGACAAAACAACTTGAATAGCAGAAGGTACTTTAAACCATGCTTTTCCTGTCACGATACCACAGGCTGCATCCGTACTTCCCACGCCTGTAGAAAATGCACCGATAGCACCATATGTACATGTATGAGAGTCAGCACCGATAATTGTGTCACCTGCGGTAACAATACCTTTTTCCGGCAGAAGTGCGTGTTCAATCCCCATCTCGCCAACCTCATAAAAATGAGTCACGTCATTAGCTCTTGCAAATTCACGCATACATTTACAATTCTGTGCAGACTGGATATCCTTATTTGGTGAAAAATGATCCGGAATCAAAGCGACTTTATCCTTATCAAAAACACCCTTTTTTTCAAATTTTACCATTTCATTAATGGATACAGGGCCTGTAATATCATTTGCCAATACCATATCCAGATTGGCCATAATCAACTGTCCGGCATGAACTTCCTCAAGTCCGGCAGCAGATGCTAAAATTTTCTGGGTCATCGTCATTCCCATGATAATTCCTCCTTGATTTCTCTTTTTATTTCATAATAGTTATTGATAGAATATCACATTTAAGGCTATAATAGAAATACATATTACGAATATTTATCATGAAATGTAGTTATGGGAGGTATGTTTTATGGAACAACATTTATCCCTGTATCGGATTTTTTATACAGTAGCAAATACAGGGAATATTTCTCAGGCGGCCAAACAGCTTTATAACAGTCAGCCGGCCATCAGCAAATCCATCAGCCGTCTGGAAGAAAGTCTGGGGGTTACTCTTTTTTCCAGGAGCTCGCGGGGTGTGGCGCTGACAGAAGAAGGACGCATTCTCTACCAGCATGTCCGCGCCGCCTTTGAGGCCATTGACACGGGTGAAGAACAGATTCGCCGGATGACGGCTCTGGACATGGGTAATCTGCATATTGGAGTCAGTAACACATTGTGCAAGTTTGTCCTACTGCCCTATCTTCAATCTTTTATCGAAGCCTATCCCCATATTAAAATTTTAATTTCCTGCCTGTCCTCCAACCAGACACTTGCGCTGCTGGATTCAGGAAAAATTGATATTGGCCTGGTAGCCCATCCGGGAAGTCTCCGGACATTGGATTTTTATTCCCTGGGTACCATCCAGGATATTTTTGTGTCCTCTCCGGCTTATCTGGCAAATCTGGACTTAAGACCGGAAGAAATGAACAACGGCCGACAGCTTTTTGAAAAGGGTACGCTCATGCTTCTGGACAAGCATAACATGACCCGCCAGTACATTGATGATTACCTGACCACAAATCATCTCCAGACGCATCATACAATTGAGACCACCTCCATGGAACTTCTCATCGAATTCGCCAAAATTGGTCTTGGAGTCGGCTGTGTCATTAAAGAATTTGTACAGGAAGAACTGAAAAAAGGCCAGCTCATTGAAATTCCGCTGGATATCCCGATTCACCGGAGAGAAATCGGTTTTACCTATATTAAAAAACGACGGCAGGAAAAAGCTGTCCAGCATTTTATCGACTTTTATAAATCTATAAAGGAGAACTAAGCATTATGGAAAATTTTATATTCAGTTTAAACGCCACCATACCCATTTTTTTAATTATTATCCTTGGATGGGTACTGATGCAAGTGGGAATTTTTAACAAAGAATTCACCACTGTTGCTGACCGGTACGTATTCAAAGTGGCCCTGCCGCTGCTCGTCTTTAAAGATATTGCCACCGCAGATATTTATGAAATGTTTAATTTAAAATTTGTTCTTTTCTGCGCCATCGGAACTACACTGATGTTCCTTGGTGTCTGGCTGTTTGCCCACTGGTATTGCAAAGACAAATCCATGGTCGGTGCATTTACTCAGGCAGCCGCCCGAGGCAGTGCAGCCATTCTTGGTATCGCTTTTGTGGAAAATATTTACGGCAATTCGGGCATGGCGCCAATGATGATCGTATCGGCCGTACCTCTCTACAATATTTTTTCGGTTGTGATACTGACTTTCGGCGCTTCGGACGCTGACATGGCAGATCGCGGCGGAAATATTAAAAAAGCCTGCATCAATGTTGCCAAAAACCCAATCATTATTGGTATTCTGGCCGGCTGTATTTTTGCCTTTTTCAGAATTCCGATTCCTTATATTCCACTGAAAGCCATCAACAATATTGCGGCAACAGCAAGCCCGATTGCCCTGCTCGTAGTCGGAGCCACCTTTGAAGGCAGAAAAGCTCTGGCAAAAATCAAGCCGAGCCTCGTTGCGACTCTGATCAAACTTATCATCATTCCTGCCATCTTTTTTCCATTTGCCATCCTTTTCGGCTTCCGTAACAGTGAATTGGTGGCCATCCTCGTCATGCTCGGCTCACCGACCACAGTAAGCTGTTACATAATGGCAAAAAATATGAATAACGATGCGGTTTTAACATCGAGTATTGTCGTTATGGCAACCCTTTTGTCATCGATATCCTTAACCGCATGGATTTTTATCCTCCGCAGTTTCGGACTCATTTAAAAATATTGCTGTCTTTTCTAAACTGGAAATTTTCAAATTGACATGTTAAGATAGACAGGGCAAATGCCCATAAGTATTTAAGGTAAGAAAAGAAAGGATTTTTATATATGGCACAATCAAATCATTATGATGCCGACAGTATTTCGGTGCTTGAGGGTCTGGAGGCTGTCCGCAAACGGCCCGGAATGTATATCGGCAGCGTCTCAAGGAAAGGACTGAATCATCTCATTTATGAAATCGTTGACAATGCGGTGGATGAACATCTGGCCGGCTTCTGCGACCGGATTCATGTCACTCTGAATAAAGACGGTTCAGCCACCATTGAAGATAATGGCCGGGGTGTTCCCGTAGGAATGCATGAAAAAGGACTTCCGGCAGAACGTCTTGTATTTACCACTCTCCACGCAGGCGGTAAGTTCGACGATTCCGCTTATAAAACAAGCGGCGGCCTGCATGGTGTTGGAAGCTCTGTAGTAAACGCATTGTCCGAATGGATGGATGTGGAAATTTCAAGAGAAGGCTGCGTTCATCATGATCACTTTAAACGGGGTATCCCGGATATCGAACTGGAAAACGGCTTGCTTCCAACCCTTAGAAAAACTCGGAAAACCGGGACAAAAATATCTTTCCTTCCCGATTCTGAAATCTTTGAAAAAACGCGTTTTAAAGAAGATGAGGTCATCAGCCGTCTCCACGAAACGGCCTATCTGAATCCGGAATTAACGATCATCTACGATGACTTGCGGGAAAACACACCAGAACATCTGGAATTTCATGAGCCGGACGGTATTATCGGATTCATAAAAGATTTAAATAAAAACAAAGAAACTGTCTGCGATGTTATTTATTTAAAGGGCGAGGCGGAAGGTATTCAGGTAGAAGCGGCCTTCCAGTACGTTAATGAATTTCACGAAAATGTACTCGGTTTTTGTAACAACATCTATAATGCAGAAGGCGGTACCCATATCACCGGATTTAAAACAGCATTTACAACCGTCATGAATGCCTATGCCAGAGAACTCAATATTTTAAAGGAAAAAGATACAAATTTCACTGGTGCGGATATCCGAAATGGGATGACAGCCATCGTATCGATCAAACATCCGGATCCGAGATTTGAAGGCCAGACAAAGACCAAGCTGGACAATCAGGACGCTGCCAAAGCCACTGGAAAAATCACTGGTGATGAACTGCCAAGATACTTTGATAAAAATCTGGAGACTTTGAAAAATGTTTTGGCCTGCGCCGAAAAGGCCGCTAAAATACGCAAAACAGAGGAACGTGCTAAAACCAATCTTCTGACAAAACCAAAGTTTTCTTTTGATTCTAATGGAAAACTTGCCAACTGCGAAAGCCGCGATCCTTCTATCTGTGAAATTTTTATCGTCGAGGGAGATTCTGCCGGGGGATCGGCCAAAACAGCCCGCGACCGTCACTATCAGGCAATTTTACCGATTCGCGGTAAAATTCTAAATGTAGAAAAAGCAAGTATTGACAAAGTCCTGGCCAATGCCGAAATCAAAACCATGATCAATGCCTTTGGCTGTGGCTTCTCCGAGGGTTACGGAAATGATTTTGATATCAGCAAACTGCGTTATAACAAAATCATCATCATGGCTGATGCGGATGTGGATGGCGCTCATATTTCCACCCTTCTTCTCACCCTGTTCTACCGTTTTATGCCGGAACTGATTTTCGAAGGCCATGTGTATATTGCTATGCCGCCGCTTTATAAAGCAATGCCATCCAAAGGTAAAGAAGAATACCTTTATGATGATGAAGCGCTGGCAAAATACCGCAAGACTCATAAAGGCAGTTTTACTTTACAGCGATATAAAGGTCTGGGTGAGATGGATGCCACCCAACTCTGGGAAACAACCTTAAATCCTGAAACCCGTATTTTAAAACAGGTGGAAATTGAAGACGCCCGCATGGCTTCCGATGTCACAGAGCTCTTGATGGGGACGGACGTACCACCAAGAAAATCATTTATCTACCGGCATGCCCATGATGCCGAACTGGATATTTAGGAGGCGAACTCATGGAAAAGAAAACAACAGAAGAACAGATTATCCGTACTGAATACTCAGAAATTATGCAAAAATCTTATATTGACTATGCCATGAGCGTCATCATTGCCCGTGCTCTTCCTGATGTACGCGACGGACTAAAGCCGGTTCAACGCCGGACACTTTATGATATGTATGAATTGGGCATCCGTTACGATAAGCCCTATCGTAAATCAGCCCGTATCGTCGGTGATACAATGGGTAAGTATCACCCTCACGGCGACAGTTCGATTTATGAATCTCTGGTCGTTATGAGCCAGGATTTCAAAAAGGAAGAACCTCTGGTAGATGGTCACGGCAATTTTGGCTCCATTGAGGGCGACGGCGCCGCCGCTATGCGTTATACCGAAGCTCGTCTTCAGAAACTGACACAGGAAGCCTTTTTAACCGATCTGGATAAAAATGTTATCGACTTCCAGCCAAACTTTGATGAAACTGAAAAAGAACCGGAAGTTCTTCCCGCCCGGATTCCCAACCTTTTAATCAACGGCGCGGAAGGTATTGCCGTCGGTATGGCTACCAGTATTCCGCCTCACAATACGTGCGAAGTCATTGATGCGGTTCTTGCCTACATGAAAAATACAGATATTACCACCCAAGAATTATTGAAGATTATGCCTGGTCCGGATTTTCCAACCGGCGGAATTGTAACAAATAAAGACGAACTGATCTCCATCTATGAAACTGGTCAGGGAAAAATTAAACTCCGCGGCAAGGTCGAAGTTGAAAAAATCAAAGGCGGCCGTGAACAGCTTGTTATCACCGAAATTCCTTATACAATGATCGGCGCCGGTATCGGTAAATTTCTAAATGATGTTTATGCTCTGGTTGAGAGTAAAAAAACAAATGATATTGTCGATATTTCCAATCAGTCTTCCAAGGAAGGTATCCGTATTGTTTTAGAACTTCGCCGGAATACGGATGTGGAAAATCTCAAAAATATGCTTTATAAAAAGACGCGCCTCGAAGATACCTTTGGCGTCAATATGCTCGCTGTTGCCGGAGGCCGTCCGGAAACTCTCAGTTTAAAAGCCATCATCGAAAATTTCCTGGACTTCCAGTTTGATATCAACACCCGCAAATACCAGCATCTATTGGTAAAAGAGCAGGAAAAACGGGAAATCCAGGAAGGTTTGATCAAAGCCTGCGATGTCATAGATCTGATCATTGAAATCCTCCGAGGTTCTGAAAACATTAAACAGGCAAAAAGCTGTCTGGTTCATGGCATAACTGAAGGCATAAACTTTAAAACAAAAACTTCAGAACGGGCGGCAAAGAAATTACGCTTTACTGAAAGCCAGGCCACAGCTATCCTGGAAATGCGTCTTTACAAGCTTATTGGGCTGGAAATTGAGGCCCTTCAGAAAGAACATGAAATGACCTTAGAAAATATTGCCAAATATGAAGATATTCTGGAGAATCATTCCAGCATGTCCCGGGTGATCACAAAAGAACTCCAGGCCTTCCGTAAATCTTATGCCCGTCCAAGACGGACTCAAATTATCAATGCCAAAGAAGCAGTTTTCGAAGAAAAGAAATTCGAAGAAATTGAAATTGTTTTCCTGATGGACCGTTTTGGTTACTGCCGTACTGTCGATGTGCCAACTTTTGAACGAAATCGAGACGCCGCACTCACTGAAAACAAATATGTCATTCAATGTATGAACACTGATAGGCTCTGTCTCTTCACTGATGCAGGACATATGCACATGATCAAAGTATCGGCACTGCCTTATGGAAAATTCAGAGATAAGTCCATACCAATCGATAATTTCGGAAACTATAATAGCAGTGAGGAAAGTCTTGTCTATGTCGACTGCCTCACAAATGTCATTGGCAGTCGCCTGCTCTTCGCCACCGGACAGGCCATGTTTAAACAAGTGAACGGCGAGGAATTTAATGTTTCCAAGCGAACCATTGCTTCCACAAAACTCTCCGACAATGATAAAGTCATTGCCGTACTTCCTCTGTCAGATGCCACTCATGTGGCACTACGAACCAAAAATGGAATCTTCCTCCGATTCGACATCAATGAAGTACCAGAAAAGAAAAAAGCTGCTCTCGGCGTTCGTGGAATCAAGCTGTCCGGAGATGATATGGTTGACGAAGTTTATCTGCTTGCCAAAAACGGCGAAATGATCATTACCTATAACGATAAATCCATTTCTCTGAACAAGCTGAAACTTGGTCATCGGGATACAAAAGGGACAAAACTCCGAATCTAAAATACTTTGCCGTACCTACACAGCATTTAACTTTTGTGCAGGTAGGTACGGCAAAAAACATTACTTAAATTTTTTCTTTTTATACAATATTAAAACCATCAAGAATGCCGACATGAAGCATATTCCGACGAAGCCAGCCAAATTGTTTCGATCCCCTGTTTCTGGTGAATCAGGTACAAAATCCTCTGTTTCATCAACTTTATTTACGTCCGTTGTTTCTACTCCCGGCGGTACAATTTCGATACTCTGCTCAATATCATTCATATCTTCATGCATTGCAATTTTCTTGCCCTCATAAATTAACTTTTCAAACACGACTACTGTTTTTCCGCCCAGAAGAGAAGCATCAAAAGTAAAATCGATCTCAACCTCCCCATCCGGTTTTTCAGCAATAAATGTCCTTTCCGAAATTACCTCTTTACCATTCACGAGCAATGGTTTACCTGTAGATTTATCCATCAAAATACCCCTTACTGTATATTCGTGCCCCTGCATCAGATTCGTATAGAATACCTTATCTACGATGGCTGTATCTTCATCTGGAGATATGTTTTTATCACCATCTGCTTTATCTGAAGCCTGAGTCCATATTTCAATCAGTGTATTGGTTATCCTGATTTCACCAATTGCTTTTCCGTCAATCCGTCCATCCTCCGATACAACAAATTCACGAATCCTGTCGTCCGGTGTATACCCATAGCTACTTCCTGTCTCCTGTATACAATATGTCCCGGGCACCAGATACTCAAGCTCAATCCTACCATTTTCATCTGTTTCACGCAGTATCGCCTCTGTTATTCCAGAATCACTCGCTTCTTTATCTATTGTTTTTTTCCAAATCTTAAATTCTACTCCCGGAAGGACTTTTCCGGATTCAGCGTCTACTTTTACAATCCGTACTTTTACTGGTGAATTCGTCACATTGACTGACTTGACAACAACGGGTGTTGTCTGATTTTCATATTCCAATGTAACACTATATACTTCATCATTCAATACATAGCCTCCCGGTTGTTTTGTTTCCCTTACTTCATAGCTTCCCAGGTATAATTTTCCAGATTCGGCAGCCCCGTTCTTCGTTGTTACGTGGTCGGCCACATCCCCTTTTTTCAGTTGACGGGTTCCATCCGGCGTGATAATATCTTCAGCCGCTATCAGGTCAAATTCGGCACCGTCAACCAATTCGGATGTCATCGAATCTCTTTTTTCCAAACGAATCTTTCCCATCACTGGCTCATCGTAATATTCAACAACCAATGGTTTCTCCCATGTTGTACCATCAGTGACCTTAAATTCCAATAATTCCCCTATCAAATATCCATTTGGCGCATGAATTTCTTCCAGAAAATATGTCCCCAATTTTAACTTCTCCGGGAAAGTGAACTGACCTTTTTCATCTGTTTTAAAGGTCTCGGAGATGATTTTATCCGGATAATACGTCGTCATCGTTATTGGATTTTTGTTCGCATCCAGAAGACGGAATTCTGTGTCTGCGACTGGAATCCTATTACCGGTATTCTTATCTTTTTTGATTACAAGCACCGGGCTGACGATCAGCTTATCTTCTTTATAAATTCCTTTTAAAACAACACCTTCTTCGCATATTGTTACTTCAAAGGGTTCTATCGGTTTCACATCAACTGGATATTTCGTTTCTGTGACAATATATGTGTCAAATACTAAACTTCCACGCGGCTGGTCTGAAGACGCTGTTGTTGCAAATCCGTCCTTATCCGTCACAATCTTTTTTACAACTTTCCCGGTTGTTTTTGATGTAAAAGAAAATTCGACACCTCTGATTCCCTGAAGTGTGTCATTCTCATTGTCAATATTCTCATAAAATTTGATGATTTCCACATCCCCCCGGATGATATCTTCACCACTGATGACTCTATATTTAAATACTCTCGTTATTGTATCCTTTGGTTTCGAACCGGCTACCGTATATACATTTTCATCCACCAGATAACCTCCCGATGCGGCTGTTTCCCTGAGTTTATAAACATCTAACGGCAGCTCTTTTGAAATAGCATGTCCAGCACTGTCTGTCACCAACATATCGACTACTTTATCATTAGAATCCAGAATTTCATAAGATGCCCCGACAAGCGCCCCTGCCCCCTGGGCCGTTCCACTGTTTGTCTCACTGTCCTTTTTATCCAGCTCAATCTGAATTTTTTGCGGTGTCTCAGAAATTATAGGATAATTGTAGGTTGATGTCGTTGATGAATCTCCCGGAATTATTTTTCTTACAAATATTTCATTGTTTATCAAATAGCCCTCCGGAGCCTGCTTCTCCTGAATAGTCACTGTCCCGCAAGGCAGCGCCGCATTTCCCGAAAAATCATAGTAGAAATCATCACCTGATATTTTGTAATCATCTTGAAGTTTGCAAAAGCCATCGTCATCAGTTCTCAATATCCACTTTCTCTCAGGTATGTATCCGGATGCCGCCGGATCACTATCCATCTGTACATTATAAAATTTCACTTCAAACTCCGCTTTTTCTAAAGACTTACTCCCTGAAGGTTGATTCGAACCGGTTTCTGCATCTACCTTACTCAAAACAATATCTATTGCTTCCGTCTTTGGCACATCCAGAACGTCTGATACAGTTTTCTGTCCCGAAATAATTTTTACGTTATATGAAGATGTATTCACATAATAACCCTTTGGTGCCGAAATTTCTTTAAGAACATACGTTCCAACAGGAATATCTGTCAATTGTCCCCATCCATCAGCATTTGTGGTAATCCGGCCAATTTCCTGATCTGCAGCATCATACACTCCATAAATAGCTCCGTCTAAAGAGTAGCCATTGTTTTTATCTGTCATTTCTGGATTTGCAGATTTTTTAATAATCTCCAGCTCACCCATTCCTTCCGTTATGACTCGCACATAAGAGTAAACCTGATTCGTTATTTCTGTATATGTTGTCAAATCCTGGCTCCCGTTCTCCCCATCCCAGGTCACGACCGCATTGGCACCGCCATTATTTTCATATACCGCTTCGGCCGTCACACCATCCGAATAAAGATGATCCGTCCAGACGATAAGGGTGTTTCCATCCTTCTCAAAATGAATCCCTTCGTATATATAATTATATTGATCCAGTACACCATTTGTATCTGTGACTGTTGCCTCATATCTGTTGTTTCCTGAATTCCATGTTAACAAAATCGTCGGCGGGTCACTTTCATCACTGCCTGAAAAAGACGGAATAGTCTCGGCCTTTAAAATGGCTTCTTTCAATTGCTGATAATAAACAGCAGCGTGGTCCGGCTCATATGTATTCTGTATAATCTGATGGATAGCCGCCTCTCCTGCATCCGTTCCGAATTTTCCCTGGCTGCATGCCCAGACAACGGCCTGGGTGACTGCATATTCGGTACGGGCCATCGAACTCTCATACTGACTTTCATCGTAAGAGGCTCCCTTCTGCTTCCAACCATAAGCCAGTGCATATCCCATATATTTTTGCTGCTGTTGAGGAATGACCATCTCCGTTGCATGACTGCCCGCCGGTATCGACACGCCGTATTGTACACAATAGGCTGTACGGGTATACTCTGAATAATCAGCTCCTGTCTGAATAATATGAGAAAAGTGGGTCACCGGATTCGGTCCAAATTCAGAAATAAGAATCCGGTTCACAAACACCTCAAACATGGCCCAACTTTGGCCAACTTCGCCTAAATTTAAAGTCATAATACACTCATTTGCCTCAATGGCATTTTCCATTTCCCCGGACAGCTGTAACGCCTGTGCCCGTTCTTTCTCTGACAAAATACCATCCTGAGATGCATCTGTTTCTGATTCGAGGCTGGTTTCTATATCTGGCTCTTCCTCTGTTTGGGATTCAACTTCGGTTTCTGTTATTAATTCTGTCTCGGTTTCCGGTACAATCTCTTCCTTTGTCTCCTTTTGAATCTCAACAAAATTAACCTGTATTTTCAGATTGGATGAAACCTTCATTGTCTTTTCAAACATATTTGAACTATTTAATATATCCTTATCCTCTATTTTTTCAATTATTTCCTCATCGTTTCTGAATTCGACAATGTCTATTTCGTATCCGTCAGCCGGTACTGCCTGCAATACCAACTGGGCCTGTTCATTACATTCAAATGAAACTGCTTCCTCTGCACTTGGTATTTCATAAGCATTACCGAAGTTGTCCCTTATCGTCACTTTGCCCTGACCATGATACATTTCAGATATCACGTAGTGAACGGGTTCCAAAGGAATTCCCGATTCAGATTCACCAGCAGATTCTGCTCCTGTTTCCGCTTCCTGAATGCTCTCCGAATCATCTATCGTCTCTGCAATACTTTCTGATTGAAATTCTCCGGCATTCACATACGCTGTCAGTGACTGTAAAATACCCACGGCCAATAAAATGCCAGACATGAATCCGGCAACATGCTTTCGTCCTTGCATGATCATTCTCTCCTTTTCTGTCAAATAATATGTTTCTAAGGCTCTTTTGCTTTTGATTTTTCATTTATTCCGGATGCATCGCTTTGAATAAAGCATTTGAAAATCAGAACTGTGCTCTGTCCTGTAAAAAGTATACCTGTCCGGGCATACCATGATACATGCAGATTTCTTTCGGTCAGCCAGAATGGCTTTCCGGATATGTTTATTTTATATTATGTGTATTTAAATTTCAATCATCGTCCGTCGACCGTTTTCGTCAAATAAACAGAACGGAATCAACATAATCATTGATTCCGCCCACTTTTTTATATCAACATCTTATTTCTTCGCTTTTGGATTATCCTGTCAAAAAGTTTTCCAGGCAATCATTCGCTGCCATAAGCTTCTACCATAACTTCACTATTTTTCATAAGGCTCAGTACCTGTTGCTGGCGTTTTCTGGCCATGTCCATACTGACGGTCGGCGCATAAACCGACGGAGCATTTGGTACACCGACAAGCAGGGTACATTCATCATCGGTCATGTTCTCCGGCTCTTTTCCAAAATAGCCCAGGCTGGCTTCTCTCAGAGAATAATACCCATCGCCGTAATAAATACTGTTAATGTAAGCTTCCAGTATTTCATCCTTACTGTATTCTCTCTCAATTTTTAAAGCCATAAACATTTCTGCTGCTTTTCTGCTCAGGGTCTTTTCCTGGGTAAAATACATGTTTTTTGCCAACTGCTGCGTAATGGTACTGCCGCCCTCCACAAAGTCCATAGCCTTAAGATCATGGACAAGAGCTCTGCCCGTGGCAATCACATCCACTCCCGGATGTTCATAAAATCTGTGGTCTTCAACGGTAATCAATGCTTCTTTATAAATATCTGGAACCTGCTCTAGCGAAACATAAGATGGTTTTTGCACAATTTCCTCCATGGCCTGAGCCAGAGGTTTTTTTTCCAGTGCATCTCTATAATCAACATAACCTTGAAACAATAAAACTGAAAATCCCAGAAGGCCAATGCCCATCATCAACTTCAGTAATTTACAAAAAAACACCAATTTTATACTTTTCCAAATTATCCTCATGGCCGCTGCCTCCTCTGTTTTATCTTTAATACAAGTATAAAACTCTGGAAATTTTGCTGCCATCGATTCGCCTTACAAAAAAAGAGGCAATCTTACAAGATTGTAAGACTGCCTTAATTAATGGATTACATACTTTCGTGGAAAGTCCGTTTGATGACCTCCTGCTGCTGTTCCCGACTAAGACGGTTAAAGTTTACCGCATAACCGGACACTCGAATGGTCAGCGTCGGATATTTTTCCGGATGCTCCATAGCATCCACCAAAATCTCCCGGTTCATTACATTGACGTTCAGATGATGAGCCCCCTGAACAAAATAGCCGTCAAGAATCGACACAAGATTATTTACTCGTTCATCTTTTGTCCTTCCAAGAGCCTTCGGCACAATAGAGAATGTATTGGAAACACCGTCCTGACACACAGCCCGATATGGTATCTTGGCTACTGAATTCAACGATGCCAGCGCACCATTCATATCCCTTCCGTGCATCGGATTAGCTCCCGGTGCAAAAGGTTCTCCGGATTTACGGCCATCCGGTGTAGCCCCGGTTTTCTTTCCATACATGACATTACTTGTAATAGTCAATGCAGAAAGGGTATGGATGCCATTCCGGTACAACGGATGTTTCTTCAACTCTGCTGAAAAATAGGATACAATCTCCACTGCGATATCATCCACCCGGTCATCATCATTACCATATTTCGGGAAGTCTCCTTCCACTTCAAAATCAATGGCAATGCCCTGTTCATTTCGAATCGGACGCACTTTTGCAAATTTAATAGCAGACAGGGAATCTGCCGCAATGGAAAGTCCGGCAATCCCAAAAGCTGCGATTCGCTCAACCAGTGTATCGTGCAACGCCATCTGACTGGACTCATAAGCATATTTATCATGCATATAGTGGATGATATTGATCGTATCCACATAAAGTTCAGCCACATAAGCCAGCACCTTTTTGTAATTCGTTAAGACCTTAGAGTATTCCAGTTCCTCATCCATATCATGTTCAATATTCGGAATGACATGGGTTCCCTTTTTCTCATCCACACCGCCGTTGATTGCCAACAGCAGGCTCTTTGCCAGATTCGCCCGTGCTCCGAACAACTGCATCTGTTTTCCGACAGCCATAGCGGAAACACAACAGGAAATGCAGTAATCGTCGCCGTACATCGGCCGCATCAGATCATCATTTTCATACTGGATGGAATCGGTGCCGATACTCATTTTTGCACAATAATCTTTAAATGCCTGAGGGAGATTCTGACTCCAGAGTACCGTCATGTTTGGTTCCGGCGCAGTTCCGAGATTTGTCAGGCTGTGCAGATAACGGAAGGTATTTTTGGTTACAAGGGTACGTCCGTCAATGCCCATACCTCCCAGAGCTTCCGTCACCCATGTCGGATCGCCGCCGAAAAGTTCGTTGTATTCTGGTGTACGGAGATGACGGGCCAGACGCAGTTTAATAATAAACTGATCGATCAGCTCCTGAGCCCCCTGCTCGTCAATAAGGCCATTTTCAATATCTCTCTGAATATAAATATCCAGGAAAGTCGCCGTACGACCCAGAGAAATAGCCGCACCGTTATTTTCTTTAATGCCAGCCAAATATGCCATATAAAGGTTCTGTACCGCCTCTCTTGCATTTTCCGCAGGACGGGAAATATCACAATCATATTTGGCTGCCATACTCCGCATTTCTTCCAACGCCCGAATCTGCATCTGAACCTCTTCCCGCAGGCGGATACGCTCATCAGTCATCGGTCCGTCAATCATAATTAAATCTTTTTTCTTTTCCTCAATAAGAAAATCCGTACCATAAAGCGGCACCCGACGATAATCGCCCACGATACGTCCCCGTCCGTAAGCGTCCGGAAGGCCAGTCAAAAGTCCGGCGTGTCTTGCCAGACGGGTCCGTTCCGGATAAGCGTCAAAAACGCCGTCATTGTGGGTTCTGCGGTAAAGTCGGAAATGATGTTCAATTTCCGGATTTAATTTATAGCCATACTGTTCCAGAGCCGAAGTCGCCATACGCATACCGCCGAAAAGATTAACGATCCGTTTCAGCGGCGCATCGGTCTGCAGTCCTACAATAACTTCATTTTCTTTATCAATATATCCCGGTGCAAAATTATCAATGCCGGAAACCACATTCGTTTCCACATCGATAATACCTTTTTTTAATTCTTCAACGATCAGGTCACTGGCCTTTGACCACACCTTCTCCGTTCGTTCTGAAATTGGCGCAAGAAATCCTTCGTCGCCTTCATATGGTGTATAATTTTTCTGAATGAAATTACGTACATTCACCAGATGACGCCATTCGCCCGTCTTAAAACCTTTCCATGCCGTGCAGTTCACATCAATACTCATTTTTTTCGCTCCTCTTCTTAAAGATTAGTTCAGATGATTATTAATAAATGTCTGCCAGTCTGAGAGTTTCTGAGGGTCCATCGGTTCTACGCCCTCTAATGGATAAGGAATTCCAAGTGTTTTATATTTATGAACGCCAAGTACATGATAGGGAAGCAGCTCTGCCCGCTCCACATATTTTAACGTCCCAATATAGTTTTTCAGCCCTTCCAGGTGTTCGTCCCCATCAGTAAGTCCCGGAACGACCACATGGCGAATCCAGAGAGGAATGTGCATCCTCTGAGCTGTCTCCAAAAATGCAAGCGATTCATCCGGCGTCTGCCCGGTCACCTGCTGATATCCCCTACGGGTATAATGTTTAATATCCAGAAGAACCAAATCCGTATACTTGAGTATATCCTCATAATCTCCCATGCCACATCCCGCCGTATCCAGACAGGTATGTATACCGGCTGCTTTACACAGTTGCAGAGCCTCTGTAAGAAAATCCTTTTGAAGCAACGGCTCTCCGCCGGAAAAAGTCACGCCGCCCTTATCTCCATAATAGGGTTTAAAACGAGACAACCTCTTTACGAGAGTTTCCGCCGACATTTCCTGAATATTTTTTCCTGTCATGGACCATGTGTCCGGATTGTGGCAATACTGACATCGAAGACGGCAGCCTTGTAAAAAAACAACGGAACGAACTCCCGGTCCATCGACCAGCGCCATGGATTCAATTGAATGAATTCGTCCGAGTGTCATTGTCATTTTCTCCCTCCTCAACATTCGTACATTAAAACAGCCGACTGCCCGGGCTGTTGCCCAGACGGTCGGCTTAATATACAAACATACTTCATGTGGTTCTTCCACTAAATCCGTCAGTCATATGTTATGATACAGATTCTACCGTGATGATGTATTTTTGTCAAGTATCAAAATTAATTATCGATTAATTTTCCTTCGCCATTCCAGCTGTAAAGTTTACGGATCTCTTCTCCGATAACCTCAGATGGATGAGCTGCTGCTTTTGCACGCATCGCTTTGAAGTGAACCTGACGTCCTGCCGGAGACATATCTAACAGGAAGTCTTTTGCAAATGTACCATCCTGGATATCTGCAAGAATCTTCTTCATTGCTTTCTTTGTATCTTCTGTAACGATCTTAGGACCTGTGATGTAATCGCCATATTCTGCTGTATTGGAGATGGAATATCTCATTCCGGCAAAACCGCTCTGATAGATCAGGTCAACGATCAGTTTCATTTCATGGATACATTCGAAATAAGCATTTCTTGGGTCATAGCCGGCTTCAACTAATGTTTCGAAACCAGCCTGCATTAATGCACAGACACCACCGCAGAGAACAGCCTGTTCACCAAAGAGGTCTGTTTCTGTTTCTGTCTTAAAGGTTGTTTCAAGAACGCCGGCTCTTGCGCCGCCGATACCCAGAGAGTAAGCCAAAGCCATCTCCTGAGCTTTTCCGGTATAATCCTGATATACAGCAACAAGACAAGGGGTTCCTTTGCCTTCCTGGAACTCGCTTCTTACGGTATGGCCCGGAGCCTTTGGAGCGATCATGGTAACGTCTACATATTTTGGAGGTACGATACATCCGTAATGAATATTGAAACCATGCGCAAACATTAACATATTTCCTTCTTCAAGATTTGGCTCGATATCTCTCTTATACATATCTGCCTGTAATTCATCATTGATAAGAATCATGATGATATCTGCCTGTTTTGCAGCTTCTGCTGCTGTAAACACTTCAAATCCCTGAGCTTCTGCTTTTGCCCATGATTTACTTCCTTCATAAAGTCCGATGATAACATGACAACCTGACTCTTTTAAGTTTAAAGCATGTGCATGTCCCTGGCTGCCGTAACCGATAATCGCAATTGTCTTTCCCTCTAAGAGAGAGAGGTTACAGTCTTCCTGATAAAAAATCTTAGCCATTTTAACTTCCTCCTACTGTTAATCTTTTAAAATATGTATCTTCTAATAATACAGAGCTGTACACCTTTTCGTGCATCAGACGGAATATTATTATGGAGCTATAAATACTTTACGTCATCCATACCTCTGGACAAACCGGTCACACCGGTCCGGGCCAGTTCGAGAACTTCATAATCACTGACCAAACGGATAAACGCATCCAATTTTGATTGATTTCCTGTCAGTTCAATAATCATAGAATCAATACCCACATCCACGACCTTCGCCCGAAAAATATCAACCACTGACAGAATGGCCTGACGGTCCTCCGCATTCGCCCGAATCTTGATCATGATCAATTCACGGCAAACGGAAACGCCCTCCTTAAGTGTCTTAACATCAAGTACATCCACCATCTTGCGCATCTGTTTCTCAATCTGTTCAAAAATCAAATCATCCCCGTCAACAACAACGGTAATCCGGGTAAATCTCGGATCCATCGTCACACCGGCGGAAATACTGTGAATATTGTATCCTCTGCGGGTAAAAAGTCCTGATACACGGCTTAAAACACTGGAAGTATTATCCACCAACAGTGAAAAAACTCTCTTTTGTTCCATACCTGCACCTTCCCTTATGATTTAAAACCGGACACTTCGCCGGAGCAAAGTGTCCGCTTGTCTACTTATTATAGTGACTTCATCTAATTTTGTCAATAAAAGGATTTTCAAATCTTGCGCCTTTTAAAAGCTCCTCCTCAATTCGAAGGAGCTGATTATATTTCGCCAGACGATCTGTCCGGGACAGGGAACCGGTTTTAATCTGGCCGCAATTTAACCCGACAGCCAGATCCGCAATGGTCGTATCCTCACTTTCACCGGAACGATGCGACATAATAGCACCATAACCGGCATTTCCGGCCATCTGTACTGCCTGAATCGTTTCTGTCAGCGTACCAATCTGATTCGGTTTAATAAGGATCGCATTCGCCGCCTTCTGACCAATTCCTTCCTGAAGCCGGCGGGTATTGGTCACAAAGAAATCATCACCCACTAACTGGGTTTTCTGCCCCAGACGGGCCGTAAGATTTTTCCAGCCCTCCCAGTCATCCTGATCACAACCATCCTCAATCGACACGATCGGATATTTGCTGACGAGCATTTCATAATATTCACTAATTCCCTGACTGTCAAAGATTTTATTATTTTCTCCATAAAGAATATAATTTCCATCTTTATAAAACTCGCTGCTGGCCACATCCAAAGCCAGACATACATCTTTTCCCGGTTCATATCCGGCTTTTTCAATGGCTTCCATGATCACTTTAAGCCCATCTTCATTACTGGCCAGGTCCGGCGCGAATCCTCCCTCATCACCCACGGCTGTATTTAAACCCATACCGCTCAGAACACCTTTTAATGCATGAAATACCTCACTTCCTATTCGAAGCGCATCGGCAAAACATTTTGCTCCCGTCGGTACGATCATAAACTCCTGGAAATCAATACCGTTATCCGCATGGGCACCGCCATTTAGAATATTCATCATCGGCATAGGCAGCAGTGTTCCCGCCACACCGCCAATATAGCGATACAGCGGCAAATGATAAAATGCCGCACCAGCTCTTGCACAGGCCAAAGACACGCCGAGAATCGCATTGGCTCCCAGATTTTTTTTTGCCTCTGTTCCGTCAAGTTCTAAAAGCTTTTCATCAATCTCCTGCTGCTTTGTCACATCCATTCCACGAAGTGCCTTGGCAATATTTTCATTGACATGTTTGACTGCCTTTTTTACCCCTTTACCACCATAGCGCTTTTTATCCCCATCCCGCAGTTCCAGAGCCTCATAAATCCCGGTGGATGCTCCGGAAGGCACGATAGCCCGTCCGCTGATACCATGACGCAGAATGACTTCTACTTCTACTGTCGGATTGCCTCTTGAATCCAGCACTTCTCTGCCTTTAATTTCCTGAATTTCCTTCATCATCATAAAAAACCTCCTGTTTTTGCTTAGTATGCGCCAACAGAAGGTTTCATATACAAAATTTCAGTATGTAAATAATATCGCCTTTTTAGTGCTTCCGATGACTCAGCCACTGATAAGCCACGTAAGCAATAATACAGATCACGCCGACCACTGCCAATATCACCATAGGCCATGCACTGCCCATCCCTGGCCTGGATGATGTTTCTGTTTCCTCCGGTGCACTTTCCGGTTCGGGCAATTTTTTCCACTGGGCATAAAGTTCAATGTTTTCTTCCGGCATGTTGAACTTTAACCCTGCATCGTAGCTCTGTCCGCTGCCGTCCATCTTCGTATTCCAGCCGATAAACTCATAACCTTCCCGTTTTACCTTGTTTTCACCGAGAATCGTCACCATATCGCCCGTTTCATATTCATTGGTATCTTCCGGCAGATTTTCGACTTTGTTTGCATTGGCACGATAAGTCACCTGATATAACGGAATCCAGCGGCTGTAAAAGGAGATTCCCTGTTCTTTCATCGGTGTATCTGTTTTTGTCGCCGTTTTGATATCCTTTGTTCCAAACAATTCCTCTCCGTTCTGATACAGAGCGTCCTCACTTGACGTCAATGCCCATCCTGCAAAACGATAATGTTCAATGGCCATACTTCCCTGATCTTTGACCTTAACAATCGCACCTTCCTCGTATTTCTCCGTATCCTGAGGCAAAACGCCTGTCAGAATCGTATCCTTTGGAACAGATGCAATATAATTTACCGCATATTTGTCGGTACCGACAGCCCGCCACTGAGCATAAAATGTGATATCCGCATCCGATACCTTCACTTTGTCTCCTGTTTTTAAACGCGTTCCTGAGCCATCCTGATTGACAGACCATCCGTCAAATACATATCGTGTCCCGTCTGAGTCAACTTTTTCGAGGTTTCCCTGAGCTTCGACCGTAACTTCATCCCCCGAATAATATAAATTACTTCCTTCTTTGACCGTTCCTCCGATATCTGCAGGGAGGCTGCCGCCGCTGTTTGTATTGCCGTCATAAGTGACCGAATACACCCGAATCCAACGTCCGTATAAGGTCAGCCCTCCGTCGGTCATCGCCACCTGAGTTTCCACAGGAATTCCATGAATGGACACATCGGAATAAATCTTTTCACCCGCTTTATAGACACCGTCGCCCGCATCCAGAGCCCATCCGACAAACTGCCAGCCATCCGCTGTCATGCCATTTCCTCCCTGAACAGAAACCATGGTCCCCGGCCGATATCGATTCAGATCATAAGGTGGATTACCCACCAGACCGGAACCGCCCGGCAGATTCATGGCATAACTGACGCTATATAAACTTTCCTGATAATTATAAATGATTTTAAAAGGATTCACACCAAGAGGATTTTCCGGATTCTGTCCCTGATACCGAATAATCTCCCAACTATACTGATTATCCACAATTTCACCAATATGGAAGTCCACCCCGGCGCTGCTTCCAGTTCTGGCATTCGGCATCGAATTGTCCTTCCGTTTATCTGTCATCTCTGCAAAATCTTCTTCCGGATTTTCCGGAACCAGCGTATACCATCCGGCCGCAAGCCCATCAATTTTTAAATGCTTTTCTGCCCGGTCGCCATTTGCATCAAAGGTCAGCGAATATTCCGTAAACGGCGTGTCATCATTGATCATTTGATTCGGTTCATCAAACCGATACAGTTTAAACCGAAATGTATGAGCCACTGAATTGTTATATGGAAGCTGTTCAAGGCAAACCGCCGCATCAATACATCCGCTCACCATCTCAGTCTTAAAAGACGCCTCGTCCATCGGCGCATCCTCCGATACCGGAACTTCATGGCCATTACTGGCTTGTCTGGCTTCTTCCGTGGAAGCTTCTCCATTATAATATATTTTAAGCTTATACTCTTTTGCTTCTGTCAGTGTTCGTACTTCACTCTCCGGCAAATGGTATGGCGCCCTGGTAATCATATCTCCAATCGGCTCTTCCATACCATTAACCACCCGATACCACTGGACTTTGAGAGGCAAATCCCTCAGATTTCCATAAACACATTCCAGTTTCACAACCGCTTTATTTAAAAAGTCCGGATGATTTAAATCAATCCCCTCCATAACCGGAAATATCACATCCGAAGCATCGACCTCCGCAGCCACATTCACTTTGAAAGAGTGAGTCTCAAAAGATATATCCGCCATTCCCGAATCCGAATCCAGATAAACGCCTGACATACCATCCAGACCGATCGTCTGATTATTACCACCCACAAAATCACTGTCCGCCTGGACATAAATATTGTGTCTGCTCCATTCCCTCAGGTCGGTATCCTCCCACAGGATAAACCATCCATTAATATCACGACAAACCTCTCCGCCTTTAAAGGTTTCAGTTACATTGCCATCGGCATCAATATATGTACCCTCCGACAAAATATTGCCCTTGCTGTCGGTTATATGGAAATTCTTTCCTGAATATATCCGGATATCTCCGTTTTTGGAATCCTCAGAATCAACTTTACATTTGATCTTGTAAATTCGACGTTTCCAATTTTCCACTTCAACATCATACAATGAACACAACACTCCGTCCGACGGCTTTGCCAGAGTTTCGTTTTTTCCAGAGGTTTCATCGACTACCATAGTGTTCGTCACACCACTTGCTTCCATAGTCGTCCTGCTCTCCGGCTCACTGCCCGTCTCATCAGCGTAGACTGCCATACCTGCGAAGAGCAGGCAAGCCCCCAAACATACTAATCCCCTTTGCAAAATCCCTTTTATCTTCATCCTAATACCTCCCCGGCAGCCTCTCCTGTCAGCATTTCAGTTAATTCACAAACGGACGATACTACCACATCTGCACCAGCCCCTGTCAGTTCTTCTCTGCTGCCATATCCAAACAATACACCGATGGAGGCCAGCCCATTCTTCCTGGCGCCAATTACATCATGCTCCCGGTCACCGATCATCACCATTTCTTCCAACGTATACCTCGCTCTTTCTCCCAGAAGCTGAATCGCCCAGGCGATAACCTCTCCTTTATCGGTCCGTTCTCCATTCAACATGCTTCCTGAAACAAAATCAAAATAGTCATCAAGTCCAAAATGTTCTAAAATCTGCTTCGCATAAATTTCAGGTTTTGATGTGGCAAGGCCGATGACCTTTCCCTGTACTTTCAACGCATCCAAAAGCTGTTGAATCCCATCATAAATCTCGTTTTCAAAAATACCTCTGTCCTGGAAATACTCCCTGTACAAAGCTACGGCCCGCTCTGCCTTATTTTGATCAAATCCATAATATTTCTCAAAAGACTGCATTAAGGGCGGTCCGATAAATTTGTAAAGTTCACTTTTATCCGATACAGTGATTCCATATTTTTCGAGGGCATACATCACTGAGTTTGTGATTCCAACTCCCGGATCCGTCAAAGTACCGTCCAGGTCAAATAGAATTATCTTTTTCTTATTCCATTCTATTAACGACATAAAAATATCACCTTTCCAAATAATACCTACAGTATACCATGATTTCCGTAAAATATCATTGAAAAGGTGATTTTGTTCATAAATTCTTAAATTGAAAAATTATTTTCCTGGGCTCTCTGAATCAGATCCTCCAACGTCACACCATCCACGTAATCATTGATCACATCTGCCAGCCCCTTCCAAAACCCCAGTGTCAAACATTCCGCGGCCCTTGGACATTGATTAATATCATCCTCCAAACAGGCAATCGGTGCCAGACTTCCTTCAGCCGTCCGAAGAATATCCCCGACCGTATAAGCAGACGGCGCTTTTGCCAGGCGATAACCGCCTCCGGCTCCCCGGACGCTCCGAACATATCCCGCTTTGCTCAAAAGATTCATCACCTGCTCCAGATACTTAATCGTAATTTCCTGACGACTGGATATATCCTTTAATGGAATCAAAGTTCCTTCATCGTGCATTGCCAAATCCAACATTGTACGCAATGCATAACGCCCCTTTGTTGAAATTTTCATGATACGCCCCTCTTTATTTCCACTATTTTACAATATTGTACTATATTTTAATTTTTGCCGTCAAGAGCAAACCTCCAATTCCTGCTCATACCCCTTCGGGCATGCCCCATTGGTAAAATGTATGATACTTTTACATAGAACCGGGCGCCAATTTTTTTATCGTCCATAACTTCCTGGGATGCATTCGACAAAGAAGAATTTGAACTGACCCATGTCGAAACATGCATGGGGCCTGTGACCAAAGACTATATCTTTTCTTTTGAGCGGGAGGATTAATTTGTTTCCTTTTTCGAATTTTTGCATAAACTGGTAATGTAACCAGACAAAATTAAATCTCGAAAGGAATTTGTATCATGGAAGAAAATGTTAATCGCAGACCCTGCCCACCAAAACAGCATAATCACGAAGTTTTAGGAAGTGTCCGCATCTCCGGCTGCTGTGATCATGCGCATAACCATAGATTTGCAACTGTTTCAGGCGACGCCATTCCTTGTGATGGCAGTCATGTCCATGAAATTAAATTTACTACGGATTCCTGCAATGGCCATGACCATGAATTTTGCGGCACTTCCGGCCCGGCCATCGAAGTAGGATGTGGACGCCACGTCCATTTCATCAAAGGAACGACAACTCGCGAAGAAGGACACAAACACGACTTCATCGCCGCAACTCTGATTGAAAATCCGATATGTGAAGACTAAACATCTTATATCACTTAACAAAAGAAGGGCGTCCATACGGACGCCCTGACCATTACATATCCACTCTGACTTCTGCCACATCCCCTGTAACCCTGGTAAATATTACATCAAAATACTCTGAATCCCTCTCCAAAACATAAGGTATGCTTCCGCTTGCTTTTTCTCCTGGTTTCACAGTTTCTGCCTTACTGACATCATCGAAATACCACAAAAAAGGACTCAATACTCCTTTTTTACTATCCAGAATTTTGAACAAATCACTTTCAACTTTCACACCCTCAGAAAGAATGGATGAAAAATTAATATTTTCAACCTCATAATTCAGAAGTATCACTGACTTTTTTTGATTGTTGTATTTTCTCTCCCACCAGTCTGTTTTTTCAATACCTGTAATCGTAATAAGATAGCTTCCATACTTGGCATCAACCTGAAATGATTCGCCAACAGCAACTAATTTAAGGCCGTTTGGTCCCATCTCTTCACTTTCTTCATCAACAGCCCCAGAGGCTTCCGCATCGGTCCGGGTCTCCGTTTCCGGTATCTTTGTCTCTTTTTTCTCATTGCTACAGCCAGCCACCGTCAAACACATGGCACATACCAGCAGCAGACTTAATATCTTTTTCATTCTTCTTTTCCTCCTGTATTCTATGATTTATCTGGCAGCTCACTGATCAAAGCGGCTCCCAGTACCATAATCGCTCCTGCAATCCCTCTGATTCCAAATGGCTCTTTGAGAAACAAGGCCGATAAAAGAATTGCGACAATCGGGTCAATATAACTGAAAATAGCGATTGTCTGTGCCTCCAGATTCTTCATTGAGCCAAAGTATAGGGTATAAGAAATCCCCGTATGCAAAATGCCAACAACCGCCAATAAGATCACAGCCATTGGTGTCAGAGACAGAACAGATACTTTTTCTGTTAAAACTGTATAAGGCAATAATACAATAGATGATGCCGCAAGCTGCATCATCGTCTTATCATAGGCTGAAATACCTTGAATCTTTTTATTCAGTAAAATAACACTGGCATAAAACACCGCGGCCCCGATTCCATAAAAAACTCCCCAAAGTTCTCCAGTGCCCGATATTCCTGTATTCCAAATACCTGATACAAGAACCATGCCAACCAGGGCTCCAGTAATACAGAATATTTTTTTCTGAGTCAATCGCTCTTTAAACATAAAAGGCGCTGAAAGTGTGACAAACACAGGCGCCATATAATAACAGAGCGTTGCTGTTGCAACGGTTGTATAATGATAAGATTCAAAAAGTAATATCCAGTTGATTCCTATAAAGGCACCGGATAAACACAAATTTCGCAGATTTCTTTTTATAGCTCCCCATGAAATCCCCGGCCCTTTTTTTAAGATTACAACTGCCAAAAATGCCGTACCGATAAGGCCTCTCGACAACGCAATGACACTGGATGGCAACGGAATGTATCGAACAAAAATTCCGATCGTGCCGAACATGAGCATCGAAAAAATCAGGCTGGCCTTCGCCCTGCTTACTGCACCGGATTCATGTTCCAAAATATTCTCTCCCCCGCTTCAATCATAGTCTCTATAATATTACCACTATATTTGCTATATGATATCCTTCATCGCTCCCATTTCCCTTGTCTTATTATACGACAAAAAGAGGTGATTTCCAACAAATTTTTATCAGCTATATCTACCTGATCCTTTATCACAATAAATGTAGTTGAATCAGGCATACCCAAACGGGTATATTTTTTTAAGATTCATCCAACCTAATATCGAAAGGATGGTGCAAAACAAGGGCGCCCGATTCGGACGCCCTACATTTTTATTTTTCATTAAGTGACACGGGTATGTTCCCTCCACTAACCTCTGCCGTCACCTGTCGGCTCGGCCTCGCTAAGGGTCGGGAACGACTTTCGCACTAAATTCGAACTTCGCCTGACGGCTTGTTCTCATTAAGTGCTCAATGTCAGAATTTACCAGCTTTGGCTGCTTCTTCAACGGAAACAGCTACGGCTACTGTAGCTCCAACCATCGGATTGTTACCCATGCCGATCAGACCCATCATTTCAACGTGAGCCGGTACTGAAGATGAGCCTGCAAACTGAGCATCAGAATGCATACGTCCCATGGTATCTGTCATACCGTAGGAAGCAGGACCTGCTGCCATATTATCCGGATGAAGGGTACGGCCGGTACCGCCGCCAGAAGCAACGGAAAAGTATTTTTTGCCCATTTCGATACATTCTTTCTTATATGTACCTGCTACCGGATGCTGGAAACGGGTCGGATTGGTAGAGTTTCCTGTAATAGAAACATCAACGCCCTCTTTGTGCATGATGGCAACACCCTCAGTAACATCATTGGCACCATAGCAGTTTACCTTGGAACGAAGACCAGTGGAGTAAGCCTTGCGGAATACTTCTTTCACTTCGCCTGTATAATAATCCATTTCTGTTTCTACATATGTAAAACCATTAATTCTGGAAATAATCTGAGCTGCATCTTTTCCAAGACCATTTAAAATAACTCGTAATGGTTTTTGACGAACTTTGTTTGCTTTTTCGGCAATACCGATAGCGCCTTCTGCAGCAGCGAAAGACTCATGTCCGGCAAGAAAGCAGAAGCATTCGGTTTCTTCTTCCAAAAGCATCTTTCCAAGGTTACCATGTCCAAGACCTACTTTACGCTGATCGGCAACGGAACCTGGAATACAGAATGCCTGAAGTCCTTCACCAATAGCTGCTGCGGCATCTGCTGCTCTTTTACATCCTTTTTTGATTGCGATAGCCGCACCTACTGTATATGCCCAACAAGCATTTTCAAAACAGATCGGCTGGATTTTTTTAACCTGTGCATAAACGTCCAGTCCGGCATCCTTTGTAATCTTTTCTGCTTCTTCGATGGAAGCGATACCATAGCTGTTCAGCACAGAGTTGATTTTATCAATTCTTCTTTCATATGATTCAAATAAAGCCATTTCTCTTCCTCCTCGAATTATTCTTTTCTAGGGTCGATAATGCGAACTGCGTCATCGACACGACCATACTGACCTTTTGCTTTTTCCAGAGCCGTATTTGCATCGTCGCCAGCTTTGATAAAATCCATCATCTTACCAAAATTGATGAACTGATAACCAATAATCTGGTCTTCTTCATCCAAGGCGATGCCTGTCACATAACCATCGGTCATTTCGAGATAACGCGGACCTTTCTTCAATGTACCGTACATCGTACCAACCTGGGAACGAAGTCCTTTTCCAAGATCCTCAAGTCCGGCGCCGACAGCTAATCCGTCCTCTGAGAAAGCAGACTGGCTGCGTCCATAAACAATCTGCAAAAACAGTTCTCTCATGGCTGTGTTAATGGCATCACAAACCAGGTCTGTATTTAATGCTTCAAGGATAGTCAATCCAGGAAGGATTTCGGAAGCCATAGCGGCCGAATGGGTCATACCGGAACATCCGATAGTCTCTACCAGTGCTTCCTGAATGATACCGTCTTTGACGTTCAATGTTAATTTACAGGTTCCCTGCTGAGGTGCACACCAGCCGATGCCGTGTGTAAACCCGGAAATATCTTTAATCTCCTTTGCTTTTACCCATTTCGCTTCTTCCGGAATCGGCGCTGCGCCGTGGGCAACACCCTGGGCTACCGGGCACATCATTTCTACTTCATGTGAATAAATCATTTTAGAACTCCTTTCAATATACGGTGAGTATTTATTGTTAAAATGATATCATAGTTATATTTATTGTCTCACAAAACCCAGATTTCGTCCAGCGTTTTGATACAATTTTATTATACAAATTTCTTTTGAATAACCTCGCCCGTATTCTTAAAAATACTCCGGGCCGGAACGAAACCACGCACCATCGACGTCGGATATACGTTGGATTCACGTCCAATGACTGTTCCCGGATTCAGTACTGCATTGCATCCAACTTCTACATTATCGCCAAGCATGGCCCCAAATTTCTTCAATCCGGTTTCAATCCGCTCACTGCCGACCGAAACCTTTACAAGCGTTTTATCGGCTTTTACGTTAGAAGTAATGGAACCGGCACCCATATGCGCTTTATAGCCCAAAACAGAGTCGCCGACATAGTTATAATGAGGCACCTGAACCTTATTAAACAGCACGACATTTTTAAGCTCTGTGGAATTTCCCACTACAGCGCCTTCACCGACAATGGCATTGCCCCGGATAAAAGCACAATGACGGACTTCCGCCTCTTTGCCAATAATAGCCGGTCCATGCACATAGGCCGAAGGAAATACAGTGGCGCTTTTGGCAATCCATACATCTTCGCCAATCTGGTCATACGCGTCCTTCGGCAGTGTCGGTCCTAACTTTAAAATAAATTCTCCGATTTTCGGGAGCGCCTGCCACGGATAATCCAAACCGTCAAACAAATCAGCGGCAATAGTCTCTTCCAGATTATATAAATTTTTAATCATTAAACCTTCCATGATTCTCTCCTATTCTACCGTTACGGATTTCGCCAGATTTCTAGGCTGGTCCACATCACATCCCTTGGCTACAGCCACATAGTAGGCAAAGAGCTGCATCGGGATCGTTGCCATTAATCCGGTAAAGTTTTTATTGGTTTTCGGTATATAGAATACATAATCCGTATTCTTTTCAATGTCTTTGTTATCTTCATTGGTCACAGCCAGCACAAAGGCCCCGCGGGTTTTTACTTCTACAATATTGCTGACGATCTTACCGTAAAGCTGCTCCTGGGTTACCAGAGCCACAACAAGAGTTCCGTCTTCAATCAGAGAAATCGTGCCATGCTTCAATTCCCCGGCCGCATAAGCCTCTGAATGAACATAGGAAATCTCTTTCAACTTTAAAGACGCCTCTAACGCACTGGCATAATCAATTCCCCGCCCCAGGAAAAATACATCCTTCAAGCCGATATACTGGTTGGCAAGATACTGGATTTTTTCCTTATCCTGAAGCATCTTTTCAATTTTATCCGGCAGGGATTTCAGCTCCTGAATCATTTCCAGATAATCACTTCTGGAAATCTTTTCACGAATCTTTCCAAAATGAAGGGCAAGCAGATAGAGTGCGGATAACTGACTCGTATAGCCCTTTGTCGTTGCCACGGCGATTTCCGGTCCAGCCCATGTATATAAAACGTCATCCGCTTCTCTGGCTATGGAGCTTCCGACCACATTGACGATGGCCAGTGTCCGGACGCCATGACGTTTTGCTTCCCGCATAGCCGCCAGGGTATCAGCTGTTTCGCCGGACTGACTGATGATGATCGCCAGGGTATTATCTTCGAGAATTGGATTCCGATAACGAAATTCAGAAGCCAAGTCCACTTCCACAGGAATCCTGGACAGTTCTTCAATGACATATTTTCCTGTCACACCGGCATGATAAGCAGAGCCGCAGGCAATAATAAAAACTTTTTTCAAATCTTTAATCTGCTCATCCGTCATACGAAGTTCATGGATGAATACGTCGTCTTCCTTTATCCGTGGGAAAATGGTATCCCTTACAGCCTTTGGCTGTTCATGAATTTCTTTCATCATAAAATGTTGGTAACCGCCTTTTTCTGCTGCAGATACATCCCACTGGATTTCTGTTACTTCTTTTTCAACGACATCCAGATCCTGATTATAAACCGTCACGTTGTCCCGGGTCAGTTTGACAATCTCACCATCTTCAAGAATATAAATCTTTCGTGTATGTTTCAGTACGGCCGGAATATCAGAAGCAATATAATTACCGTCTTCGGAAAGTCCGACAATGAGCGGACTGTCTTTTTTTACTGCAATGATCTCGTCCGGATTATCTTTATTAATGATTCCAAGAGCATAAGAACCTTCGATACGGCTCATAACCTTCGACAATGTTTTTAATAAATCACCGTCAAAATAGTAATCCAGCAGCAATGTAACAACTTCCGTATCTGTCTCGGACTGAAATATGTAACCTTTAGCTAAAAGTCGCTTTTTTAATTCCAGATAATTTTCAATGATACCATTGTGAACAACGGCAATTGTCTCACTGGCATTTACATGAGGATGGGAATTTGCATCGGAAGGCTCGCCGTGAGTCGCCCAGCGGGTATGGCCGATACCCACCGTTCCCGCCAGATCTGCGCCGTCATGGGTCAATTCCCGCAAATCCTTAATTTTTCCTTTTGTTTTTACTGTTTGAATATTTTCACTATCAAAAATGGAAATTCCTGCCGAATCATAACCTCTGTATTCGAGTTTTGCCAGGCCGTCCAAAAGAATCGGCGCCGCCTGAGCTTTACCAATATATCCAACAATGCCGCACATAATCTACCTCCATACTATATATTGATTCACTAAATACTCTCATTTTAACACTCTGTAATAACAAAGTCCATCTTTTTTCATTTTTATGCATAGTGCTTAGAAATTGTCTCATACTTCTCCCGAAGCATCCACTGATTATTCAGCCGTTTCACGTATTCGGTACGCACAGTCACAAAATGGTCCAGCTTTTCCATATATTCCTCCGGTGTGATGGTGCCCTCCGCCACATAATTCAGGCCTTTTTCCCAACTGGCCGTCAGTTCCGGATTCAAAAGTGGCCGCAGTGAACTGTCCACCACATCATACACCATCTCTCCAAGTTTTGTCGGCGTGATAATCTGAGTTTTTTTGTTCAAAGCCAGATATTTAATCGTCACCAGCTTTTTTAAAATCTCTGCCCGTGTCGCACTTGTTCCGATACCGCTGCCTTTGATCATTGCCCGCAGTTCCTCATCTTCAATGAGCTGTCCCGCATTTTCCATGGCAAGAATCATACTTCCTGAATTATAACGCTTCGGCGGGGTCGTTTCCCCTTCTTTTATATATAATTCTTTCACCGGAAGAGAAATGCCTTTTTTCAATGTTTTCAAAAGTTCTAAAAAGCCCAGGTCAATCTTTTCGCTCTCATCCACAGAAGTATCCGATGGTTTATCTACCGTCTTTCCGATCACGCCTCTGTCCGACGGTTTTCCTGCCACTTTCAAATACCCTTCGGAAAGAAGCACTTTGAAGCCGGCGAAGAACCGCTCCCTATCTTTACTTACGACCAGATTGACTTTCTGATATTCAGCCGCCGGATAAAAAATACTTAAAAACCGTTTTGCAATGACCGTATATACACTCAATCCGATCCTGCTGACAGATTTTAAAGCACCAAGTCCCTGTCCTGTAGGTACAATGGCATAGTGATCCGTAATCTGTTTATCATTCACATACCGTGTTTTTGCGATATTTTTATAGCTTCCCATCTCCAGAACTTCAGCAGCAAAATCCGACACAGGTTGAAAATTCCGCAGACCACGGATATTTTTATAAATCTCTTTTGCAACTGCTGTAGAAAGGACGCGGGCATCCGTTCTCGGATAGGTCACCAACTTCTTTTCGTAAAGTTCCTGGACCACCTTCAACGTCTCATCCGGACTTAACTTAAAGAGCCGGGAACATTCATTTTGAAGCTCCGCCAGATTAAATAGTAAAGGCGGATTTTTTTTCTCCTTTTTCTTTGTCAGTTCTTCAATTGTCATAGCCCGCGGCGGCTCGGCTTCCAACATAGCAATAAGTGCTTTTGCATCCTCTTCATTTTTTAAACCATTTTCTTTATAAAGCGCCGGTGTTCCAAAATAACGGGAGCCTTCCACTGCCCGCCACTCTGCCTCAATCTCCCTTCCCTGAACTTCCAATTTGGCCAATACCCGGTAAAATGGCGTTTTAACAAAAGCCCGGATCTCCCGTTCTCTTCGGACGACCATGCCAAGAACGCAAGTCATTACCCGCCCTACTGAGAGTACAGTCCGCTTTGATTTCATAAAGCTTGAAATGGAAGGTCCGTATTTCAAAGTGAGCAGCCGTGAAAAATTAATCCCCATAAGATAATCTTCCTTGGCGCGCAGATAAGCGGAAGCCGCCAGATTATCGTAGGCCGAAATGTCCTTTGCCTCCCGGATGCCCCGCATAATCTCTTCCTCCGTCTGAGAGTCAATCCAAACCCGTTTTTTTATCTTTCCCTTCACTCCGGCCATCTGATCCACCAGGCGATAAATATACTCCCCTTCCCGTCCTGAGTCGGTACAGACATAAATCGTATCCACATCCGGCCGGTTTAACAGATGACTGACAATATCAAATTGTTTTTTTACCGAGTCAATCACCTCGTATTTAAATTCTTTTGGAATAAAGGGCAGCGTGTCCAGTGACCAGCGCCGCAGCGCCGGATCGTAAACTTCCGGATAACTCATCGTCACCAGATGACCCACACACCAGGTGACCACCGAATCTGCTGATTCCATGTAACCGTCATAACTTTTGCCTTTAATATTTAATGCCCTGGCAAACTCTCTGGCCACACTCGGTTTTTCCGCAATATATAATGATTTTGACATAAATTCTCCTTAAAAACTTTTCATAACTGTTCACAGTATACCATGATTTTGATTGGCACGAAAGTCTGACTTTTTTCTGTACCGCCAAAACAAAAGATGGTATACTATTATCAAAAAATAGAACGGAGTGTGATCTGATGAACCCGAAGAAAAAATTTTACGAAGCTGCTGCAGAAACTCTGATTAAAAATCTGGACAAACGCGGCATGGAAGCCTACTATGTGGATAACGGAGAAGAAGCCCTGAAAATGGCTCTCCGTTTTGTAACTCCTGGCTCCAGCGTATCCTGGGGCGGCTCCATGTCCATTAATGAAATCGGCCTGATTCCGGCATTAAAAGCCTCCGACTGTGTCGTTCTGGACCGCACAGTGCCCAAGACGGATGAAGAGAAGAAAGAATTTTTCAGCAAGGTGGCTGTCTGTGATTACTATTTTATGAGTACCAATGCTCTGACCATGGGCGGTGAACTGGTCAATATCGACGGCAACGGCAACCGGGTAGCCTCTCTCATTTTCGGACCATCCAACGTCATTGTCATCGCTGGTATGAACAAAGTGACCGATAACCTTGAAGCTGCTATTGCTCGTGCCCGCAACACCGCAGCTCCGATGAATACCATACGTCTGGATAAAAACACACCGTGTACTCAGGTGGGCCGCTGCTGTAACTGCATGAGTGCGGACTGCATCTGTAATCAATTTGTCGTTACACGCCGCAGTGCTCCGGCCGGAAGAATCAAAATTATTCTTGTCGGCGAAGAACTGGGTTATTAAAAACTACCCGCCATATTCTTTCATAAAGCTTGAAACGCTTTTTTTCAGAATATGGCGGGTTTTTATCAGGCTTTCTTTCGAAATATCGCCAATTTATTTGACACTTTTCTTCGGAATATACCTGTTTGTCATATGCTCATTCGGACATACCGCACGGGTATTATTTATTCATGTTCTTTATCATATCCAAATATTTTTGTCTCTCGGCTTCCGGCACTTTCAGAGCATTCATCGCCTGCTCCACAGGCCAGTCCATCGTTTCCATTAAATTCTTTATAGATTCCATGCGTTCCGCTTCAAATCCTTCTGCCACTCCAGATTCATGTCCTTCGCGACGGGCCTCATCCAGTTCCTCCCATAACCGCATATACTTAACACCTACTTCCTGACTGTTCTTTAACATCTCAATCTGGTCTGCAAGTTTTCGTACACGACTATCTTGAATATTTTTTTCATATCGGTCAGGATTTTCCACATATTTAAGGAACTCGACCAATCCAGCCGGCACCTCAATATCATTCTTGCCATGAGTATTTAAAAATATTCTTACCGCTCCGTCTTCCATGGACAGCCCCGGCACTTCATCGCAAGTCATACGAAACGTGTACATATACTTGCTTTTTCCAAACAAATCAAATGGCGCAATAAAAATAACATAGACATCATTCATCTTACCAAAATCAATTTCCCCCGGCTCTAAAAGATTTACATCAATTGCAGACTGATACAGACGACTACGTCTCAGCAAAAAACGTTTTCCCTTATTCTCCTTCTGTGCTTCCGCATCATAAATGACATCATTATCATCAATGGCCAGCAAATCCATCCGTACCGCCCTCGAATCATAAAACGGCTCCTGAGTCTTTTCAGCAATCCCCATTCGAATTTTTCCTCCTTCATTGTAACATAAGTTATCTTGCGTCACAATAAAAGATTACCATAAAACCCATGAAAAGCCTGTCGAAACATCATGTAGAAACGTATTTACTTTACGACAAATTTTAAAGATCCAATTCCCATTTTTCTTCAAGAACCGGAACACCCCAGTCTTCGTTTTTGCTTGTTTGAGTTATTTCAAACCCGGCATTTTTATACAATACCCTGGCTGTTTCCTGGGCGCTGACGGTCCACAGAAAAATATGTTTATAGTTTTTCTCCCGGCAGAAATTCAAAGCCATATCCATCAATTTATGACCAGCTCCCAATCCACGCAGTTCAGGTTCCAGAAAAAAGTAACGAAACTGGGCTGTATCGTCCCGGGTATGGGTAATCGCCACACATCCGGCAGGATTTCCGTTAAACTCCAGAATATACATACAGTCTTTTTCCGGATTAAATTTTTCAATCAACGCCATGACACCTTTAACGAGATATTTTTTCCATATTTCTGATGTAAAATGACGTTCCGATTCATATAAAGATAACTGTCTGTCAATGACATACTCGACATCGTCCTCTATATAAGGACGAATTTCGATATTTGATGTGGCCACAGTCAGATATTTCTTAATTGTCCTCATGGCTTCCCAGATTTTTTTCTGTTGTTCATCATCCAGTTTTGTGAGAAGCTCGCCAATCTGCCTGTTTGACCGATTGTTTAACTCGTGAAAAAGTTTCATTCCCTCCTCTGTCAAACGAATTTCCATATGACGATTGTCTGTCGGACTCTGATGTCTGGTCAGCAGCCCCCTTTTCTCAAATTTTGTTATCATTCGACTCATATAACTCCGGTCAACCTTTAAGGAGGAACAGAGCTGATTGGCCGTACACCGCTCTGTTTTACTGATTTCAAATAATACCCGGGCCTCTGTCAGGGAATAACCCGAATCTAAAATATGCTGATCCAGCAATCCTAAAATATTCGTATAAAACCGATTAAAGCCCCGTATCTCTGTAATTAAATCAATTTTCTCTTTCATCCACTTATTCCTCTTTCACAAACATGTTGTATTTGTCCTCAATTATATCAAAACAAGTGGACTCAGTCAACTATAATATCTCTTTTTTTCTTAAAATCCTTTTTTCTTCCACTGACGAAACTCAATCACCGCCAAAGTAAGTGCAAGGATAAACACCAGTGTATCGGTCACCGGCGCTGCCATCAACGCACCGTCCAGACCAAATCTTCCGGATAAGATAAGAGATAACGGAATCATCAATACGGCCTGGCGGACAAGCGAGATGATGAGGGCTCTCGACGGCTTTCCAATCCCCTGAAAAAATGAAGCTGTTGTCATATGAAGACCATAGAGGAAAAAAGCCAGCATATAAATCCGGAAGCAGTGGACCGCACATTCCTTATACAAAGGATTTCCTGATACGAAAAGTCCGGCAATCTGTCCCGGAAGCAGCTGATAAACAGTAAACCATATCACAGAAATAATAATCCCGATTACTGCAGCCGTCTTATAGGTTTTTCGTACCCGGTCATAATGTTTTGCCCCGAAATTATATCCATTGATTGGTTGAGTAGCTGATGAAACACCGACAAACATGGCATGGGCAATCTGGTAAACCTTCATCATCATCCCATAGACAGACAGCGCAATATCGCTGCCATAGACACTTTGCGCTCCATAAATCGTCATCAGATTGTTCATAATGATCTGCACAGTTGCTGTCATAATCTGAGTAATCAGGCTCGGAAAACCCAGGGACAATATTTTCCCTGCCAGTGAACTGGTCAATTTTAGCGCATCTTTTCGAATATGTACGGTTTTCAACTTTCTAAGATAGGCAAAACAAAGGCTTCCGGAAACGATCTGGCCAATGACCGTGGCCAGTCCGGCGCCAAACACACCCATATGGCATGGAAAAATAAACAGCCAGTCCAACACGATATTAATGACCGCGCCTGCCATCATGCATTTCATCGTGTACTGTGGATTGCCATCGGCACGGATAATCGCCGTCAGCGATGTACACACCATTAAAAATGGCAATCCCCAGGCAATCGTCCGGGTATACATCAGAGAATCCTGAAAAGCCGTCTCTGTTGCCCCAAAGAGCTGAACAATTCCCGGTGCAAACAGGCTGCACACAAGCCACAGCGCCGCACCGCAGAGTATGAGCATTGTCACAGCATGGCTGGCTATTTTATCTGCTGTTTCCTGTTCTCTCCGTCCCAGGCACAGACTGATATTGGCAGCCCCGCCATCCCCAATCAGGAGCCCTAAAGCCGTCGCAATGATCGTCAGCGGAAAAGCCACATTCGTCGCCGCCATTCCTGTAATTCCGACGCCCTGGCCCACAAACATCTGGTCGACAATATTGTAGAGATAATTCACCATCAGCGTCAGGGCCGTCGGTACGGAATATTTAAAAATCAATCGACTGATTGGCTCTGTTCCCAACGGGTTTTGATTTTCTTTTAATTGATCCATAAAACTCTTCCTCTCTTTCTTTGAAAAACGATTTTCAGGGATATAACCTCACAATCTTCTATACATACAAAAACATCCAGTAAAAACCTGAACACAGGTTTGATTACTGGATGTCATGTTTATTTTTTATCTTGTTCAGCTGCACAGAAACAGAAGATTATATCCAGTAATTATGATACATCCTCTTCTCCCGTCCAGACCAACTGTTGGCTCCGGAATTACACCGGATTGGCTTTTGCTCGCGGGCTTTACCGCCAGTAGAGAAATTCTCATTTCCGAAGAAAGATTATATTATTTTTATAATACTACACTCAAAGGAAACTGTCAAAGGATAAAGTTTGTTTTAATCTTGGCCTCAATTTCCGGAATGCCAATACCTGCCCTTTTACCGGCCTCAATACAGTTCAGCATCCATGCCATATTTTTTCCCAGGGTCCGCATCGTCTGAAGTCCTTCCAAATCCTTCTCCACATCCTCCGGACATGAACCATGAACCATATTCCAATACTGGGAAGATACAACCGGCATCTGACTGATCGTAAAATACTTCTGAATAATATCCAAAGTCGCTGTCGTTCCTGCCCGACGTGCGGAGGTCACGGCTGCTGCCGGTTTATGATGAAAACAAGCTCCGGCACAAAACATTCGATCCAAAAAAGCACTCAAAGCACCGTTTAAAGACGCATAATAGACCGGAGAACCTACAATCAGGCCGTCCGATTGCTGCATTTTTACAAGAGCTTCATTGACCGTATCATCAAACACACAGTGATTGCTGTTTCCACCACACTGACCACAAGCAATGCAGCCATGAATCGCGCCTTTGCCAATCCAGAAAATTTCACTGTCCACACCATTGGTCTTTAAGGACGCTGCCACTTCCTCCAATGCACGATTTGTACATCCATGCTCATGAGGGCTTCCGTTAATCAACAATACTTTCATTTAAATCACTTCCATTCAGTTTAATGGGTACTTTGCTGTAATTCCATCAATGATTGCTTTTGCCTTCTCTTTATTCGCCTCAAAATCTTTCAACGTCAAGGCAATGGCCTCTGCGATCTGATCCATATCCTCTTCTTTTAACCCACGGGTCGTCGCTGATGGTGTTCCAAGACGAACACCGCTTGTAACAAACGGAGACTGAGGGTCGTTTGGAATCGTATTTTTATTACATGTAATATTCACTTCATCCAGCATCTTTTCAGCCTGTTTTCCAGTCAGATTCAAACTCTTTAAATCAACCAGCATCAGATGATTATCCGTGCCGCCGGATACAATATCCACGCCTCTCTTCATCAGGCCATTCGCCAATGCCTGCGCATTGTCGATGATCTGTTTCTGATAAGCTTTGAATTCATCTGTAAGAGCTTCCTTAAAACATACAGCTTTTGAAGCAATGACATGCATCAGCGGGCCACCCTGAATACCAGGGAATACAGCTTTATTAAAATTAAATTTTTTTGCTGCTTCCTCATTAGCCAAAATCAGACCGCCACGAGGTCCGCGCAGTGTCTTGTGAGTCGTTGTGGTTACCACGTCTGCATAGGGAATTGGACTTGGATGAAGTCCTGCTGCGACAAGACCGGCAATATGAGCCATATCCACCATCAAATAAGCGCCCACTTCATCGGCTACTTCTCTGAATTTTTTGAAATCAATAGTTCTCGCATAAGCACTGGCACCGGCTACGATCAACTTTGGTTTTGCTTCCAAAGCAATACGACGCAATTCGTCATAATCAATGAAGCCTTCATCATTAACACCATAAGGTACAATCTTAAAATATTTACCAGATATATTTACCGGGCTTCCATGAGTCAGATGACCGCCATGGTCAAGGTTCATCCCCATAACCGTATCTCCAGGCTCTAACATGGCAAAAAATACAGCCAGATTCGCCTGTGCGCCGGAATGAGGCTGAACATTTGCATAGTCACAGCCAAAAAGTTCTTTTGCCCGCTCAATTGCCAGATTTTCAGCTACATCAACGCATTCACAGCCGCCATAGTAGCGTTTTCCGGGATAACCCTCGGCATATTTATTGGTCAGCGGGCTTCCCATGGCCGACATAACCGCATGACTTACCCAGTTCTCAGATGCAATCAACTCAATATGAGAATTCTGTCTGGCCAATTCGTCTTCAATCACCTGAGCAATCGCAGGATCTGTGTTTCTCAACTCATCTAATGAATACATTTTGTACCTCCATGATTTATTATTAATAGCACTTTACCGTAACAGAATATCACATCTGTTCTTCTTCGGCAATATCAATTCCAAGTTCTTTTAACTGAACCGCATCTACCACATTCGGCGCATCTGTCATCAGACAAGAAGCATCTTTCACTTTCGGGAAGGCGATAACATCACGAATACTGTCCATACCGGCCATGATCATGATCAATCGGTCAAATCCATAAGCCAGACCGGCATGGGGCGGAACACCATATTTAAAGGCATTTAGAAGGAAACCAAAACGCTCATAGGCATCTTCCTTTTCAAAGCCAAGAACTTCAAACATTTTTTCCTGTACATGGTTCTGGAAAATACGGACGCTGCCGCCGCCGATCTCCGTACCGTTTAAAACGATATCATAAGCTTTGGCACGAACCCGGCCCGGATCACTGTCCAGATATTGCAGATCTTCTTCCATTGGCATTGTAAACGGATGATGCATGGCTGTATAACGGCCTTCCTCATCGGACCATTCTAACAGTGGGAATTCGGTTACCCAGAGGAAATTGAATTTATTCTTGTCGATCAATTCCATCTTTTCTGCCAGTTCCAGACGCAGAGCACCGAGCACATCATAAACTACTTTATTCTTATCTGCTGCAAAAAGAAGTAAATCGCCGTTTTCACCGCCCATAGCCTTAATAAGAGCCCTCATCTCTTCATCTTTCATAAACTTGGCAAAAGAAGATTTCACAGTGCCGTCTTCCTGAATGGCAATATAAGCCAGACCCTTGGCGCCATAATCCCGGGCAAATTTCACAAGAGCATCAATCTTCTTACGAGGCATGCTGCCCTGCCCCTTGGCATTGATACCACGGACAGAACCGCCGTCCTCAAGAGCTCCCTTGAATACGACAAACTCACAGTCTTTTACCACATCGCTCACATCCTGAAGCTCCATGCCAAAACGAGTATCCGGCTTGTCTGAGCCAAAACGATCCATGGCTTCCTGCCAGGTCATCCGAGGAATCGGAAGCTGTACATCCAGATCGATAATTTCTTTAAAAAGCCGGGCCAGGAGACGTTCATTCACTTCGATAACATCATCCACGTCCACAAAAGACAACTCCATGTCCACCTGAGTAAACTCCGGCTGACGATCCGCACGCAGATCTTCATCCCGGAAACATTTTGCAATCTGGAAATAACGATCGTATCCGGAGCACATCAAAAGCTGTTTAAATAACTGAGGTGACTGAGGAAGACCATAAAAATTTCCCGGATGTACACGGCTCGGCACAAGATAATCTCTGGCACCCTCCGGCGTACTCTTTCCGAGAATCGGCGTTTCAATCTCAAGAAATCCTTCTTCCGAAAGAAAATTCCGAATAACCGCCGCAGCTTTGCTGCGCATTATAATATTTCTCTGCAAATCCGGGCGTCTTAAATCCAGATAACGATATTTCAGACGCAGATCCTCTTTCGTTTTACTGTTCTCCTCAATCGGGAACGGTGGTGTCTCCGATTCAGACAAAATACGAAGCTCTGTCGCACGGATTTCAATTTCTCCTGTTTTCAGATTTTTATTGATCCCGCCGGCCCGCTGTTCAACACGGCCGACAACAGCCACAACAAATTCAGCCCGAAGTTTTTCGGCTTTAGCGAAGTTCTCACTTCCGGCATCTGCTTCTTCAAAAATAATCTGGAGAAGACCGGAGCGGTCTCTTAAATCGACGAAAATAATACCGCCCTTATTCCGGCTTTTCTGCACCCATCCCATCACGGTAACAATTTTGCCCACATTGGCACTGTCCAGCTCCGCACAGCGATGGGTTCTCTTTAATCCCTTCATTGATTCAGACATTGTTATTCTCTCCTTATGATTAATCCTTATAGATTTTTCTGAAATTATTAAAGCCTTCATTTTCAAGCTTTGTAATCTGCTGTTTGACATTCTTGCGCATCGGCTGGATCGTAACGACCGTTCCGTCTTCACGCAGAGTCTTTGCTTCCTTAAATAAAGCAATCTTTTTATCCAACGGCACATCCTTTGCGATTAAAATAGCCAGATTATCTGTGCCGAGTTTGGCTCCATTGTCCATTTTATCTTTTAAGATCGTAATGATTCGTTCAAATCCAATAGAAAATCCTGTAGCATGGACATCCTGTCCACTGAATTTACCAATCATTTTATCATATCTTCCGCCGCCGGCAATGGAAAAATTATAACCGTTAATGCTGACCTCAAAAATCGGCCCGGTATAATAGCCCATCCCCCGGACAAGGGTCGGATCAAAAGATATCGTCACCTGATCAGAAATCATCGCTTTGGCACAGGAGATAATCTCCTCGACGTTCTGAATCACCGATCTTTCCAGGAACTTTTCACTGATATTGCTGCAAAACGCCGCACAATCAACAGATTCCGTTGCCTTATATACAGAAAGATAGCACTCTACAATATCCTCTCCGTAACCGTTTTCAACCAGTTCCGCATGAATACCATCCAGACCGATCTTATCAAACTTATCCAGGGAAATCAAAACCGATGGGATTTCTTCTTCTTTGAATCCGGCCTGCAATGCAATCGCTGATAAAATCCGACGGTCATTAATGTGTATCGTAAATTCGGAAATACCGACTTCAGCAAAAATCTGGGACAACATATCTGAAGTTGCGGCAATAAGCTCAATTTCAGCAAGATTGGTATCGTCGCCGAGAATATCAATATCACACTGGGTAAACTGACGGAAGCGGCCTTTCTGCGGTTTATCTGCCCTCCAGACATTGCCGATCTGCAATGCCTTAAACGGTGTTGGAAGATTCTCCTTATTATTCGCATAGTATCTGGCAAGTGGCACGGTCAGATCATAACGCAGACCATTGTCCGCAAATTCCTGATTTCCAGAATCAATGGCCCGCTGTAAATCAGCGCCTCGCTTCATTACTTTAAAAATAAGCTTTTCGTTATCTCCGCCCTGCTTGGATGTCAGATTTTCAATATGCTCCATCACAGGTGTCTCTATCTGCATAAAACCATATTTGGCATAGCTTTCCTTGATCATGCCTAACACATGCTCCCGCATACGCATATCCGCTGGCAGCATATCACACATTCCCTTAACAGGTGTTTTAATAAACTTCATCGTTTTTACTCCTTTTCATCAGATACGTTCTATTATATCGCAAGAAAATCGGCATATCAAGACCGTATTCCGCACATTATACCGCCCCGGAATCGACAATTTTAAATTCTCGTGTCTTCAATATGTATTTATATACATGATCTGATAAAATTTCCTCTGGCAGTACCACCTGACGATTGGCATCTCGAATCATGGCTTCCAACTCACGAATCTCTCCGGCCGAAGCTTCTGTCAACACGAGCCACTCGTGGATGCTGCTTGGAAGTAAAATTAAATCCGAATTTTTTTCCGCCGCAAAATGCTCCAGAACATCCGTATAAAAAATAACAGCCGCTCCCTGAATTCGAAGTTCATTACTGATCACATATATCTCCGGCACGGCATCCGCCTGATTCCCAAAAAGTTTTTGATAGTTTTTTTCGGCATTATCCAAAGCCTGTTCCATGTTATCTTTTGCCGACTCCAAAAATTCTTCCATTAAAAAACCTTTGATCACATCGCTCATCGGCTCCACAATTGGCGACAATTGTTCTCTGGAATCATCACCTGCCCTCCGAAATAGCTCTTCCGGCGACATGTCCCACTGTTTTAACATGTTCCAGGTCACCCGATTTGTCATCATTTCCCGCGGTGTCAGATTCACCAGCAGGCTACAGCTTAAAGCCAGATCCATCTGTCGTATGTAGGGGCCCTCCTCCAGGACTTCCTTATGTCGTTCATAATTTTCTACCTGTACAATAAAATTATTTTTCGTTATCATTCATTCCTTTCTGTATGACAGTCTTTCGGAAAAAACTACTGCTTTTGTATTTATAAACTTTGGAATCCGTTTCTGATCTGAAACGTTTGGAAATGTATCTAAAAATGATATATCATAAAAGATGTTATTATTATAGCATACAGAATAGTAAATTCAATCATTATCCGTTGATGGATTTCGACAAAAAAACTGTTCTCTGCCCGCGCATCAGCGCCTAGGGAACGACAGAGAACAGTTTTATGTGGCAGGGCAATTTTTCAATCCCTCTTGCTTCATTTTATCAAAATATTAAAGATTTGTATAGCCCATCAGATATTTGTCGACCTCTTTCGACACATCTCGTCCTTCACGAATAGCCCAGACGACAAGGGACTGCCCCCGATGCATATCTCCAGCAACAAAAATCTTTTCCTTACTTGTCTTATACTCTCCCGGTACGGTGGCTACATTGGTCCGTCCATCCACATCCACCCCAAATGCTCTGGTAACATATTCCTGACTTCCGAGGAATCCGGCAGCAATAAGCACCAGATCCACATCTTCAATATATTCACTGCCCGGAACCTCGCACATATTCATCCGTCCCGTCTCCGGGTCTTTTTTGAATTCCAGTTTCACAAGTACGGCTTTACATACATTACCCTTTTCATCCGCAATAAATTCTTTAACGGTGGTCTGATAAACCCGGGGATCGTGACCGAAGACCGCGATACTCTCTTCCTGGCCGTAATCTGTCTTGCAGATTTTCGGCCATTCCGGCCACGGATTATTATCCGCCCGTGTATCCGGCGCTTTCGGCATCATCTCCAGCTGGATGACCGACGCGGCTCCAAGGCGGATAGACGTTCCGACACAGTCATTGCCTGTATCGCCGCCGCCGATGACCATCACTTTCTTATCTTTGACCACCGGAATCTTTCCATCCTGAAGGCCGGAGTTTAAAAGACTCTTTGTGACTTTGGTCAGATAATCAACAGCAAAATAGATGCCTTTGCTTTCCCGACCCGGTACTTTGATATCTCTCGGATTTGAAGCACCGCAAGCAAGAATGACCGCGTCATATTCCCGCAGGATACGGGATGGTTTTATATCAACACCCACGTTTGTATTTGTCATAAACGCCACGCCCTCGGCTTTCATAATATCCACACGCCGATCAATGACCTGTTTTTCCAGCTTCATATTCGGAATTCCATAACGGAGCAAGCCGCCAATCCGGTCATTCCGCTCAAAGACAGTCACATAATGTCCACGGTGATTCAGCTGGTCGGCAGCAGCAAGGCCGGATGGACCGGAACCAATCACCGCAATCCGTTTTCCGGTACGTACTTTCGGAGGCTCAGGCTGAATCAGGCCCTTTTCGTAACCATATTCAATAATACCATGCTCATTTTCCTTAACAGAAACCGGAAGTCCGTTAATATTGCAGGTACAGGCAGCTTCACAAAGAGCCGGACACACTCTGGATGTAAATTCCGGGAAATTATTCGTCTTTTTCAGACGTTTGAGAGCCCGCTCCCAGTTTCCCCTGTAGATCAAGTCATTCCACTCCGGAATCAGATTGTTCAGAGGACAGCCGGAGGTCATGCCACCGATCATCTGTCCGTACTGGCAGAACGGTACGCCGCAGTCCATACAGCGACCACCCTGTGTCTGCTGGCACTCTTTGCTCAGAGGAATGTGAAATTCATCAAAATTTTTAATCCGCTCTTCAGGGGCAATGATCGTACTGCTCTGTCTCTCATCGTCCATAAATCCTGTTGGTTTTCCCATGACGCCTTACCTCCTATCCTCTCTTATTGGCATAAAATGCTTCAATCTGTGCCTGGTCAACGCTTAAACCTTTTTCTTCCATATGGGCGATGGCTGTCTGCATCTTGCTGTAGTCATGCGGAAGGACTTTTTTAAATTTCGGCAGATAATCTACAAAATTATCCAGTACCTTTTTACCCATCTCCGATCCAGTCGCCTCCACATGTTCCGTGATCATCTCTTTTAATTCCTGAACATCATATTTGGAAGTAACAGCCTCCAGAGAAACAAGTTCTTTATTTACTCTCGTATAGAAGTCACTCTTTTCGTCCAATACATAGGCAATACCGCCGCTCATACCGGCGGCAAAGTTCTTACCTGTACCACCGAGAATGACAACCCGCCCGCCAGTCATATATTCGCATCCATGGTCGCCGACGCCTTCAACAACCGCCAGAGCGCCCGAATTACGAACGCAAAAACGTTCTCCGGCTATACCATTTATAAAGGCTTTGCCGCTGGTCGCTCCATAGAGGGCCACATTACCGACGATGATATTTTCATGGGGTTTGAACTTCACATTCTTCGGCGGAGCCAGTGTCAACTTACCGCCGGACAGCCCTTTACCGAAATAATCGTTGCTGTCACCGATCAGGTTCAACGTCAGTCCCTTTGGAATAAAGGCGCCGAAGCTCTGACCGCCGCTGCCATTACATTTAACAACAAATGTATCATCTTCCAACGTATCCTGATACCGTTTTGTAATCTCCGAACCAAAAATTGTTCCAAGGGAACGGTCCGTATTCTTTACATTGATTTCAATTTTCTTTTTCTTCTTATTATGAAGGGCCGATTTAAATTCTTTCATCAGCACCTGCATATCCAATGTCTTTTCCAGTTCAAAATCATAAACCTGAGCCGGATCAAATTTCATGCCATTGTCCGTATCCAGATATGGATTATTAATAATCGCTGACAGATCAATCTTATCTGCCCATTTTCCTGCCGCACATTCTTTCACTTTCAGCAGGTCACTTCGACCAACCAGTTCATCCACGGTACGCACGCCCAGTTTTGCCATATACTCCCGAAGTTCCTGAGCCACAAAGTACATAAAGTTAATGACATATTCCGGTTTTCCTTTGAAACGCTTCCGAAGGTCCGGATTCTGTGTGGCTACGCCCACCGGACAAGTGTCCAGATTACACACACGCATCATAACACAGCCCATTGTTACCAACGGCGCTGTGGCAAAACCGAATTCTTCCGCACCAAGCATCGCAGCAATGGCTACATCACGTCCGGTCATCAATTTTCCGTCAGTTTCCAGACGGACTTTCGAACGCAGATCATTCATGATCAGTGTCTGATGGGTTTCAGCCAGACCAAGCTCCCACGGAAGGCCCGCATTATGGATAGACGTTCTCGGGGCAGCACCCGTGCCACCGTCATACCCGGAAATCAAAATAACCTGAGCACCGGCTTTCGCTACACCGGCAGCAACCGTACCCACACCGGCTTCAGATACCAGTTTAACAGAAATCCTTGCCTCCCGATTGGCATTTTTAAGGTCATAGATCAATTGGGCCAGATCCTCGATGGAATAAATATCGTGGTGTGGCGGCGGCGAGATCAGAGAAACTCCCGGTGTGGAATGCCTTGTTTTTGCAACCCAGGGATATACCTTGCCTCCCGGCAGATGACCGCCTTCACCCGGTTTTGCCCCCTGAGCCATCTTAATCTGAATTTCATTGGCACTCACAAGATAACGGCTCGTCACGCCAAAACGGCCGGACGCTACCTGCTTAATGGCGGAACATTTATTTAATCCATCCTTACCGATCGTCAAACGTTCCAGGCTCTCACCGCCCTCACCGCTGTTGGATTTACCATGAATCTTATTCATGGCAATGGCCAGGGTCTCATGGGCCTCCTGGGAAATGGAACCATAGGACATGGCCCCTGTCTTAAACCGCTGAACAATGGAATCCACACTCTCTACTTCTTCCATCGGCACGCCGGTTTCCGGATAATTGAAATCCATCAATCCCCGTAAATTCATCGTACGGGACTCATCATTGATGGCGGCACTGTATTCTTTAAAGAGATCATAATCACCGCGGCGAGTCGATTCCTGAAGAAGGTGAATGGTATTCGGATCGTAAAGATGTTCTTCCTTACCACTGCGGAATTTATGGCTGCCCGAACTGTCCAGAGACAGATCAATTTCCAGATCCAAGGGGTCAAAGGCTTTGGAATGAAGGAAATTAACTTCTTTTGCAATATCTTCCAGACCAATGCCGCCGATACGACTGACTGTGTTTGTAAAGTATTTGTCGATAACATCTTTATGAATACCGATGGCCTCAAAAATCTGAGAACCCTGATAGGACTGGATCGTCGATACCCCCATCTTGGAAGCGATTTTGACAATACCATGAAGCACCGCGTCATTGTAATCATCAACGGCTGCATAATAATCCTTATCCAGCATATTGGAATCGATCAGTTCTTTAATGGATTCCTGAGCCAGATATGGGTTGATGGCCGAAGCACCGTAACCAAGCAGTGTTGCAAAATGATGCACCTCTCTCGGTTCCGCGCTTTCGAGAATCATAGCCAGTGCAGTTCGTTTTTTTGTCCGCACAAGATAATGTTCCAATGCAGAAACAGCCAGTAGTGACGGAATAGCCACATGGTTTTCATCCACACCTCTGTCAGAGAGAATCAACATATTCACGCCGTCCCGGTAAGCCCGGTCAGCTTCTACAAACATATGGTCAATGGCTTTCTCAAGAGATGTATTTTTATAGTAAATGATCGGAATGGTCTGAACTTTAAAACCCGGAATATTCATATTTTTAATTTTCAGTAAATCTGTGTTTGTCAAAATCGGATTTTTAATTTTAACAACCTTACAATTTTCTTCTTTTGCTTCAAGAAGGTTACCCTCCGGTCCGATATAGACAAATGTGGAGGTGACCACCTCTTCTCGAATCGCGTCAATCGGCGGGTTTGTTACCTGCGCAAAACGCTGTTTAAAATATTTGAACAAGGGCTGATGCTTTTCGGATAATACAGGCAGCGGACTGTCAATACCCATGGCTGCGATTGGTTCGCTTCCGGTCTGAGCCATCGGTAAAATGGAAGTCTTTAATTCTTCATATGTATAGCCAAAAGCTTTCTGGAGACGAATCCGCTCTTCTTTTGTATAACTTTCCACCCGTTTGTTCGGGATTTTTAATTTCTCCAGCTCTACAAGGTTTTTATCAACCCATTCACCGTAAGGCTTCCGTGACGCATAATACTCTTTTAATTCATCATCATCGATCAGTTTTCCCTGAACCGTATCTACGAGAAGCATTTTCCCCGGATGTAGACGTTCTTTTAAGACGATCTTTTCCGGCGGAACTTCCAGTGCACCCACTTCGGAGGAAAGAATCAATGTATCATCATCCGTCACATAATACCGGGAAGGCCGGAGACCGTTCCGGTCGAGAATCGCGCCGAGCAGATCGCCATCGGAGAATACGATAGATGCCGGTCCATCCCACGGTTCCATCATGGTCGCATAATACTGATAAAAATCCTTTTTCGCCTGACTCATGTTCCGGTTGTTGATCCAGGGCTCCGGAATCAGGACCATGACTGCCAGCGGCAAATCCAGACCATTCATGACAAGAAATTCCAGCGTATTATCAAGCATGGCTGAATCAGAGCCCGAGCTGTTGATGACCGGAAGGACCTTACCCATATCTTCTGAACGCATGATCTGTGAACACATGGTTTCTTCTCTGGCCAACATACGGTCCGCATTTCCCTGAATGGTATTAATCTCACCATTATGGACAATGAAACGATTTGGATGGGCACGCATCCAACTCGGTGTCGTATTCGTGCTGAAACGCGAATGGACCGTTGCGATCGCAGATTCATAATCTTGATCCTGCAGATCCGCAAAAAACTGGCGGAGCTGGCCGACGAGGAACATACCTTTATAGACAATCGTACGGCTGGACATGGAAACCACATAGGTATTTTCATTTGACTGCTCGAAAATACGACGAGCTATGTAAAGCTTGCGGTCAAAGTCGATGCCCTTGTTCACATTTGCCGGTTTCCTGATAAATCCCTGCATGATATATGGCATACAGTCTAAAGCTTTATGCCCGAGAACTTCCGGAACAATTGGCACTGTACGCCATCCCAGGAATTCCAGTCCTTCTTTTTCCACAACAATTTCCAGCATCTTTTTCGCCTGGTTCCTTTCCAGCTCATCCTGCGGGAAGAAAAACATACCGACTCCATATTCTCTCTCGCCGCCGATTTCGAAACCAAGTTCCTTCGTCACTTTGCTGAAAAAGCGATGGGAAATCTGAAGCAAAATACCAACACCGTCTCCGGTCTTTCCTTCCGCATCTTTTCCTGCACGGTGTTCCAATGTCTCAACGATAGTGAGCGCCTGTTCCACTGTCGCATGAGTTTTGATACCTTTAATATTTACAACTGCTCCGATACCGCAATTGTCATGTTCAAATTCAGGTCTGTATAAAGGCGGCTGAACAGGGATTCCTGTGGTCTCTTTGCTCATCTATGATCATTCCTTTCTTTCAAATTCAAATAAAAAAAGACAAGGATAGCCTCTTTCGACTTCCTTGTCTTAATGTAGATTAGCACAACCCTTTTACTTTTTCAAGTCCTTTTTTCAAATATTCCATTTTTTGGAAAATTATGGTGCTTTCTTTCGATCATTTCATCGATGCGCTCAATATAGTCTTTCACACTTTTCACGTTCTCCACCCGCTCGATTCGGTTCTCGGCCGGATAGAGGATTTTTGACGAGCCGCCGGCGCCGACGGCTACAATACTCTGCTTTTCCTCCATAATAAGAATATTGTACAGGCATTCCTTTCCCGGTTTTGCATAGCCTACATTTTCCAGATTGCCGGCCATATTTTTCTGACGATACAGATAATAAGGCTCCATCCCCATAGCTTCGGCTTCATGCCAGGCCATATTGATCATCTGGTTCACCTCTTCCTGTTGAGCCGGCGGATAGAGTTCCAGATTCTGATTCAGTCGGGATGCCCGCTTCACTGCCAGAGAATGGACTGTCATACTCTCAGGAGCCAACCGCCGAATTCCCTCCAAAGTTCTCTCCACATCCCCGGAGTTTTCACCCGGAAGTCCCAGAATCAAATCCATATTGATATTGGAAAATCCGACCTGACGCGCCATATTAAAAGCCCTCTCCACGTCTTCTACACTATGCCGGCGCCCGATGACATCCAGTGTTTTCTGATTCAATGTCTGAGGATTGATAGAAATCCGCTCAATGCCATGACCTTTCATAACCCTGAGTTTATCCAGATCGATACTGTCCGGACGCCCCGCCTCAATGGTAAACTCCCGGGCAATATTCAAATCAAAATTCTCTTCTAATGTGCACAACAGTCGGTCCATCTGCTCTGCATTTAAAGAAGTCGGCGTCCCGCCGCCCATATAGACTGTCGTCAGACAGCTTTGATCGACCATACGGCTGACCTGACGAATTTCTTTAAATAGAGCTTCCAGATAATGATCCACTTCCTTCGCCCACACATCCAGTGGGTAGGATGAAAAGGAACAATACAGACAGATTGTTGGACAGAAAGGAATCCCCACATAGAGGCTAAAGGAACGTTCCTTATCGATTCCCTCCAAAATCCGTTTTTCATTGGCTGCCACCTTTGTGCAGAGACAAATCTTTTCTTCGGACACCTTATAAGTCCGCCGCAGGTGTTCAGCAGCTTCTTCTCTGGATTGACCGCTATCATAAAAGGCCATGGGGATTTTTGTCGGACGTATCCCAGTCAAAGTCCCCCAGGGCAGTGTCCGGCCTGTCACTTCACTGAGCAGCTCATAGAGAGCTGTTTTCAGGCAGTTTTTCCCGGCCGTATGGTCTTTCGGGAAATCTTCGATCCACTTACTCCCTAAAACCTGTCCCTCATTGTTCTTCAACGTCAGATTCAGATGATTTGCGACATACATCGCTTCCATCGTCTGATAAACCTGTTCCCGGTCTTTTGTCCTCCCGGATACACATGCATTTTCCGGTTTCCGGGCCAAAATTTTCTCCCCATGGTAAAATGCCATGAGGAGAGCCCGAATATCATTTTCATATCTTTCTTCGTTTAATATTAATTCAATCATCGTTTCTTTTAATAAATAAATGGATTATGTGCCTTTTCATAGGCAATGGTCGTTGTTCCGCCGTGTCCTGGAAATACATCCGTATCATCCGGAAGCACAAACAGACGTGTCTTAATGGACTCAATCAGCTGACGACTGCTTCCTGTAGGAAAATCCGAGCGTCCCACCGATGCTTCAAACAGGGTATCGCCGCTGATCAATACCTTCTCTTCTTCCATATAGAAGCATACGCTTCCGATCGTATGTCCCGGCGTGGAAATAACTTTTAACTTCATTCCTGCCAGTTCCAATACATCTCCGTCAGAGAAAAGCTCATCCGCTTTCATCGAAAGATATGCCCCCATCATAGTTGAGACATTAATCTGAGGTTCTGCAAGAACTTCCACTTCGTCTTTGCTGGCATAAATCGGAATATCGTATTCCTTTTTAACTCCCTGTACCCCCATAATATGGTCAAAATGACCATGAGTCAGGAGAATCGCCACCGGTTTCAGACCTTCACTGTTGATCCACTCAATAATTTTCTGTGCCCGGTCGGCCGGGTCAACGATCAAAACCTCTTTGGTATCTTCATTAATCAAAAAATAGCAGTTTGTCTGGACTGGTCCAAGGACCATCATTCGAATTGCAAGATTCATGGATATCAGCCTCCTGTTGTTCGTTCAATATCGTAAACACATTCCAGATTTCGCAGTTTATCAATGACTTTATTCAACTGGGTCACGCTGTGTATGTCAAATGCCGCATTGATCGTCGCCGTATTATTTTTGCCGGAACGGCTGGACATGGCCGTTACATTAATTTCATTTTCCGTAAACACTCTGGCCACTTCAACAAGAACACCCATACGGTCTTCCACGTAAATATTGATATCTGCCTTATAGGCTTTTCCTGTCACTTCATCTGGTGAAGCCATCCATTCGGCTTCCAGAATCCGTGCCCGGTCTTCCTCAGAAATGTGAATCATATTGACGCAGTCTGTCCGGTGAATGGACACACCACGCCCACGGGTAACAAAGCCAACGATTTCATCCCCTGGTACCGGATTACAGCATTTGGAAAAACGCACAGCCACATCGTCCAGCCCTTTGACAATAATGCCGCTCTTACCCTTTTTCTCCCGCTTATCTTCTGTAGTCTTCTTGCTGATCTCCGAAATGTTTTTGAGTACCTGAGTATCTGTGACTTCTTTTTTCTTCTTTTTGTTATCCTCTTCAACGAGTTTATTAACAACCTGGCCCTCTTTCAGACCTCCGTGTCCGACAGCCGCCAATACGGCATCCCAATCCCGGAAACCATATTTGCGAATAACTTTTTCCATATATTCCGGTTTAAGAATCTCACTCAGCACAATGCTCTTTGTCTTACAGTACTTATCCAACTGCTCTTTTCCCCGAAGAATATTATCCTCTTTGTACTGGGTCTTAAACCACTGATTAATCTTATTTTTTGCCTGAGTACTCTTAACAATATTCAGCCAGTCCCGGCTTGGGCCCTTGGAATTCTGGGAAGTAATGACCTCAATACGATCCCCGTTCTGAATCTGATAATCAATCGTCACAAGCTTGCCGTTCACTCTGGCGCCAACCATCTTATTGCCGACCGCACTGTGGATACTGTAGGCAAAATCAATCGGCGTCGAACCGTTCGGAAGATTTTTCACATCACCGGCCGGCGTGAAACAATAAACACTTTCTGAGAACAGATCCAGATCGTTTTTCAGCAGGCTCATAAATTCCTTATTGTCGGACATATCCCTCTGCCACTCCAGAATCTGCCGCAGCCAGGTCAATTTAGCTTCTTCATTATTCTCTATATTCTTTCCATTCGGATCTTCTTTATATTTCCAATGAGCAGCAATACCATATTCCGCAGTCTTATGCATCTCGAAAGTGCGAATCTGAATTTCAAAAGGCTGTCCCGACGGTCCGATCAGCGTCGTATGTAACGACTGATACATGTTCGGCTTCGGCATAGCAATATAATCCTTGAAACGTCCCGGAATCGGCTTATACATCTCATGAATCAATCCCAGGGCCGCATAGCAGTCCTTCACCGAGTCCACGATAATACGTACTGCAAACAAATCATATATCTGATCCAGTGTTTTATCCTGATTGACCATCTTACGATAAATACTAAAAAAATGCTTTACACGGCCGCTGACCTCTGCCTTGATACCGCCATTTTTCATGTGCTGGCTGACTTCGTCTACAATGGAACGCACGAAAGCTTCTCGTTCGCTTTTCTTTGACGCAATATTTCTGGCCAGCTCATAATACACATCCGGCTCCAGGTATCTGAGCGCCAAGTCATCCAACTCAATCTTAATCTTAGAAATACCAAGACGCTGAGCAATCGGCGCATAGATATCCATCGTCTCTCTCGCTTTTTCCCTCTGCTTTTCCGGCTTCATATATTTTAATGTCCGCATATTGTGCAGACGGTCTGCCAGTTTGATCAATATAACCCGGATATCCTTTGCCATGGCCAAAAACATTTTCCTTAAATTTTCCGCCTGAACTTCGACCTTGTCGGAAGAATAGGATAACTGTCCCAACTTGGTTACACCATCCACGATCAAAGCAACCTCTGAACCAAACTCCGCCTCAATATCTTCCCGCGTCATCACCGTATCTTCCACCACATCATGAAGAAGACCGCCCACGATCGTCTCTTTATCCAATTCCAGATCCGCCAGGATCATTGCCACACAGATTGGATGAATGATGTAAGGCTCGCCGGATTTACGCACCTGCCCGTTATGGGCATTAAACGCAATCTGATAAGCCTTCTCAATCTGAGTCACATCCGCTGACGGATGATATTTCTTTACTTTTTCAATAAGTTCATCATAAAGAATCTCCGGGGGTATAAAATCTTTTTTCTCGGACTTATCCCTTTCGTCCTCGATAATGTCCACATCAATGACTTTATCCATCAAATCCCCTACTTTCCATCATATACGATAACAGAATCTACGTTGTATCCCTCAAGCTTTGCCCGTCCGTTCAATCCGGCCAGTTCCATCAGGAAAAGATTTTTCACTACAATTCCGCCCAGACTTTCCACCAGCTGGATCATAGCTTTAGAAGTTCCTCCGGTAGCGATCAGATCATCGATAAGAACGACCTTTTGTCCCGGTAAAATCGCATCTTTATGAATTTCTATTTCCGCAGTTCCATATTCCAGTTCATAAGAAGCAGATACCGTTTCTCTCGGAAGTTTTCCTTTTTTACGCACAGGAATAAACGGTTTATGAAGATTATAAGCCAATGGCATACCAAAGATAAAACCTCTGGATTCGGCTCCGGCAATCACATCAAAGTCCAGACCTTCCAGCTTTTCCATCAATAAATGTATGGCAAGATTTAAACCATCCGCATCCTGCAAAACACTGGTAACATCTCTGAAAATAATCCCGGGCTCCGGAAAATCTGGTATACTGACAACGTAATCCTCTAATTTCTTCATACTTTTCTCCCTCTCTTCTGGAATAATCGATACCAACCATTTTACCACAGGTTACTCTAAAAAAACAACATTTAACGGGGAATTCTCTGGAAATTATGTATAATTATCTGTAAGATCCGCCGTCCGCCGTACTCATTCAGTGATGGATAATAGGTAAATGCCATATCTACCGGATTTGAAAGGCCCGCATACATACGATTTTTCCCGTCTGCACCGTACATCTTTTCCACATAGTCGTCAAACTCCCGGATATCTCCAAAATACAGAGCATCCATACGGACACCGCTGTCGTTACACACCTGCATTTTGAGAACATTCCGATTCTTTCCGATAACAGAAGCCCGAAGTATTCTAAAATGCTTTTCCGCAAATATTGGTTTCGGATTTCCCTTTCCAAAGGGCTCCAGTAAGTCCAGCTCCTGGATAAACCCTTCACTGATATAATCCAAAGGCATTGGAACATCGATATGTACGACTGGTATTAAATCCTCTTCCAACAAACCACAGTTTTCATTTAACCGCTCTCGCAATACCGAAAAATTTTCTTTTTTTAAACTCATTCCGGCCGCCATCGCATGTCCACCGAAGCGTTCAAACAAATTTCTGCATGCACTCAGGGACTCATACATATTATAAGCTTCGATGGAACGGCCGGACGCCTTGATCATCCCGTCTTTTTCTGTACCGGCAATGACCGGCCGGTGATATTTTTCCTTTAATCTTCCCGCAATGATTCCCGCCAGACTTTCATGGCAGTTTTCCAGACAGATAAGAATGATCTTATCCTTGTACAGCCCCTCTTTTTCAATCTGTTCAACAGCTCGTTCATAGCCCAGGGCCGTCATTTCCTTCCGACTCTGATTTAAGGCAACCAAATCCGCCGCCAGCCGCTCCGCCTCTTCCCTGTCGGTTGTCTGTAAAAGACGGATGGCCATATCCGCCCTGTCCAGCCGCCCTGCCGCATTAAAGCAGGGACCAATCACAAAACCGATATGATATGCCGAAATATAATTTTTATTCAAACCGCTATGACGAATCACAGCCTGCAGCCCCGGATGCTCTGTCTTTGCCATCCCATGCAGCCCGTATTTAACGATGATTCGGTTTTCATCCACCAAATCCATCACATCAGCCACTGTTGCCACCGCCGAAAAAGGTAAAAGCTCATAAAATTCCGACTTTGGCACACCATAAGTTTCATATAAAAGTTCTACAAACTTCCAGGCCACTCCGGCACCGCAAAGCCCTTTAAAGGGATATCCACAATCCTCCCGCTTTGGATCGATGACCGCATCGGCCGGGGGCAGCTTATATATTCGTTTTTCTGTCCCATCCTCATCCGTGTCTATCTCATAGACTGGCTCATGGTGATCAGTGACGACCACATCCATTCCCAACCCTTTTGCCATGCCGATCGCATCCATGGCCGCGATTCCGTTATCACAAGTCAGAATACACCCGGCCCCTCTTCTATAGGCTTCCCGTACAATCCGGCTGTTTAAGCCATACCCTTCCTGTATCCGGTCCGGAGCCACCACATAAGCCTGTCCGCCAACCCGATGGATACCACGCCAGAGAATATAGCCGGAGAACACACCATCCACATCAAAATCACTGGCAATACAGATAAGATGCCCGCCATCAACAGACCGTCGGATACATTCAACTCCCCGCTCCATATCCTTCATTTTTTCCGGTCGATGGAGCGCACTTAAGTCTCCATATAAAAACTGCTGAAATTCCTCATCTGTTTTTAATCCCCGGTTGACCATGATTCGAGCCAGAACCGGGCTGATTGAAAAAGTTTTTGCCAAGCGATTAAAATTCGCTTTTTTCGCAGCAACCATCCATTTTTCCATAGTTTCTCCACTCATTCCTATAAAGTTCTTTTTAAATGCAGAAAACTCCACAGGAAAATTTCTTCTCCGGCAGAGTTTCTGACATCCTTGTTTTTAATTCTTTTTTCCAATCTTTTTCAGCAAATACCAGAGTGTGCCTGTAATAAAGATAGAAGACCATGCTCCGGCTATAATACCGGCCATCAACGGCATGGCAAATTCACGAATAGAAGCGACCCCCATAATATACAGTACAAACACACTGATAAAGGTTGTCACAGATGTATTGATGCTTCTCGACAATGTCTGAGTGATACTGGAATTTACAATTTCCTCCAGAGATGCCTTATACATCATCTGACGATTCTCTCGGATACGGTCAAAAATAACAATCGTTGCATTGATTGAATAACCAACAATGGTCAGCATACATGCGATAAATGTGTTGCCGACAGGAATACGGACTAATGCATAAACGGTTAATACACAAAGTACATCATGCAACAGCGCAAATACAGCACTGGCGCCAAATTTAATATCCTTGAACCGGAACCAGATATAAATCAGCATACATATACCGGCAATGACAACTGCGATGACCGCATCTTTCTGCATTTCACCGCTGACTACCGCACTGATACTCTGCTCTTCGATGGATTTTTCATCCACACCGTATTTTTCAACAAGAGTATTCTTTAAATCACCCCGAGTCTCCTTATCCAATACCTGCGTCTTGATGACAATATCATTGGATCCCTGAACATTCTGAAGCTGCACATCGCCAGTACCTATGGTTTCTGTAATCGTCTTCAGCAATTCCGCACCATTTTCACCGGTAACATCAATATTTTCATTAAACGGCACCGTCATAGAAGTACCGCCGGTAAAGTCCAGACTGTAATTCATCGCACCTTTGCCATTGGAATGATTTAATCCCATGCCCACAAAGCCTGCAATAATTACAACGGCAGAAATAATGTAGAAAATTTTTGCCCTCTGAACAAATGGAATAGCCTTTCTCGCTTTCTGTCTTCCATAGTATTTTTCATCGGTAAATCCCAGGCCGTAAAGCACATTGACGATAAAATGAGTCACAACAAGGGCTGTAAGCATGGACAAAACGATACCTAATGCCAATGTGACGGAAAAACCTTTGATAGTTCCTGAACCTTTAATATAAAGGACAGCAGCTGCGATCAATGTTGTGATATTACCATCTAAGATGGCAGAACGTGCCTTTTTAAATCCAGTCTGAATCGCATTCCGCACATTCATACCTCCGGCAATCTCCTCACGAATACGGGTAAAGATAATGACATTGGCATCTACCGCCATACCGATGGACAAAATAATACCTGCGATTCCCGGAAGGGTCAGGGTCACATCCAGACCATTCAGCAGGCACAGCATTACCGCAACATAGAGAACAAGTGCAAGACCAGCCGCAAGACCAGGTACAAGGTACATAATGATCATAAAGATAATAATGATCGCCAGACCAATGGCACCAGCTTTTAAGCTGGTGGCGAGAGCTTCCTCGCCAAGCTTGGCACCGACCACATTGGAACGGATTTCATTCAGATTCAGTTTCAGTGCTCCCAAACGAATATAAGTTGCTAAAGAACTGGCAGATTCATAAGTAAAATTCCCTTCGATGATCGCCTGTCCATTTTCAATGGTCGTATTTACTTTTGGATAGCTGATCACTTCATTATCATAAACAATGTAGATTGGCTTTCCGATATTCCGTGCGGTGGCTTCTTTAAATTTTTCCGATCCTTCCGCATTCATTGTCAGTTCTACCACATACTGGGAGTTACCATAACTGTCATTCTGGGTCATCACCTGGGCATCAACAAGATCATTACCGTCCATGACCAGATTAAATGTAGAACTGTCCGACAGACCAGCGGCTTCTGCAGCTTTCTTTGCCTCAGCCTTTTCTTCATCAGAAATATCGACGGCAGAAGCATCCGTCACCTCATAAAACGCAACTGTTCCCGGATTACCCAATTCGTTGAGAATCCTTTCCGCATCATAAACACCCGGAATTTCAACGTTGATCCGGTTGGTTCCTTCCTGATAAACCTCGGCTTCTGTACTGTAACTTTCAACACGCTTCTGAAGCTTATAAACTGTATCATTCATATCCTCCGCCGAAGGATTTTCTTCATCAGCCTCATAGGTAATGCTGACCCCGCCGGCCAAATCCAGACCGAGCTTTATATTTTTGGCACTTCCCTGTCCGCTCTCATCCACACCTTTCCAGGATACAAACCCGCAGGCAGCGATGATGATCAGAACAAGGAAAAGACCAATCAGACTTTTTCCTTTATTATTCTTCATTTTACAACTCTCCTTCTCTGGCTGCTTTCAGCATGATCGCACATTCCACACGCTTACGCATCATCTCACAGCCAATGTCATATGTATCTGTTATTCTGCCTGTAAAATTGTAAGAATTTGCAGCGCAGCCGCCGCTGCAATAAAATTTTGCAAAACAGTCCTGACATTTCTCGCGGGCATAGACATTACAACATTTGAATTCTTCCTGGAGATCTGTCCGCACAATGCCCTCATCCACGTTGCCCATAAGAAATTCTTCCTGCCCGACAAACTGGTGACACGGATAAAGATCGCCCCATGGTGTCACTGCCAGATATTCTGTCCCCGAACCACAGCCCGAAAGACGTTTGGCAACGCATGGGCCGCCGGAAAGGTCAATCATAAAATGGAAGAAATTAAAGCCGCGGCCCTCTTTCTCCCGTTTCAGCATTTCCTTTGCCAGATAATCATATTCCTCCATAATTTTCGGCAGATCTGATGCTTTAATCGCATAATCCTCCGTCTCCGGTGCCACTACCGGCTCAACAGAAATCTGCTTGAAGCCCTCATCCGCCAGACTCAGCACATCGGAAGCAAAATCCGTATTATAATGGGTAAATGTCCCTCGGACATAATAATTGGTCTGGTTCCGGCTCTCCGCCATCTCCTTAAATTTCGGAATAATATAGTCATAACTTCCCTGTCCGCCCCGGAATGGACGCATAAAGTCATGAACCTCTTTTCTTCCGTCCACGCTTAAGACCACATTCGCCATTTCTTTATTGGCAAATTCCTGAACCTCTTTATTTAAAAGCACGCCGTTGGTCGTCAACGTAAACCGAAACTGCTTGTCGTGAAGCTTCTCCTGTTCCCGTCCATAAGCCACCAACTGTTTTACCACATCAAAATTCATCAAAGGCTCGCCGCCAAAGAAATCCACTTCCAGATTCCTCCGGGAACCGGAATTTGCAATGAGGAAATCCAATGCTTTTTTTCCGACTTCAAAACTCATTAATGCCCGGCGTCCATGATATTCACCCTCTTCGGCAAAACAATACTTGCATGCCAGATTGCAATCATGGGCAATATGCAGACATAAAGCTTTAACAACTGTCGGGCGCTTTTTAAAATCAAATATATAATCTTTGTAAATATCCTCGGTGAAAAGACATTCCTCTTTAACCAGCTCCTTGATTTCGGAATAAGCCTCCCGAATATCTTCCGGAGAATACTTCCCTGCAAGCTTCTCTGCGATCTCATCTTCAGAAGCGGTCTCATATAAAGCAATAATGTCGTATACCAGGTCGTCCACCACATGGACCGACCCGCTGTTCACATCGAGTACAATATTATAACCATTATTTTTATACTGATGAACCACGTTTTATACTCCTTACATTTAATAAGCAGCGACTTAGCTGACTAAATCGCTGCTTATGTATTATTTGTTATTTTCACAGCTCTGATTTCCCACTGTACAGGAAGTTTTGCAGGCTGACTGGCAGGATGTCTGACATTCACCGCATCCGCCTTTAACCATAGAATCCTTTAAAGAACGTGTGTTTAAAGATTTAATATGTTTCATTGGAAAGCCTCCTTTTTCTTTTATTCGCAATACATTGCATTCACGAACAGTATATCATACTTGTTTTTATTTTAAAAGCTATTTTTTTATTTTATCCTGTCAACTCAACATACCGCCCATCATGCCGCTTCCCATGCACAGCAATGCCAACGCCGTTCCCGGCACAATACGTTCCGGCTGCACACCCTCCACGGCGATGACCGCCGCAATATGAATGCTGTAATAAAGGACTCCAACGATCAATCCCCATAGAAACTCTCTTTTTTTTATCTTCCTCCCCACATAAAATCCACCAACGGCACAGGAGCCGATATAGGTGACTATCATACCGATCTGGAGTTGGGCTGCCGCAATGTCCAGCCAACAGAGAAGTCCGGCAAGTGCCAGCAGCGAAGCCGCAGAGATTACATAACTAATGATCAACGCCTTTAATATCGAAATCGTATAGGTCCTCAAAATATATCCCGTCCATAAACCTTTTTTTAACTATATGTTTTTTTCTTTCTGAAAATGCTATACTATTATACAGATATTACGCTGGCCCCAAAGTCCGGCCCATGACAGAAAGGAAAGCTACTTATGAAACAAATAGATCTGCATACCCACTCCAAAGCCTCCGACGGAAGCTGTACACCGACAGAAGTTATGGAAGCCGCTGCGGCTGCAGGACTGGCCGCCGTAGCCTTAACTGACCATGACACGATGAAGGGCATACCCGAAGCCCTTGAAGCTGCAAAAAAATTAAATATTGAATGTATCCCCGGCATAGAACTGTCCGCTGTTTACGGCGGTGACCGGGAAATCCATATCGTCGGCCTTTTTCTTGACCCGAAGGACCCGTTGCTGGCACAGCGCCTTGATGCTTTTCAACAAATTCGAGAAGAGCGAAATCTACGAATGATTGCAAAAATGCAGGCAGCCGGCGTGGATATTTCCATGAAAAAACTCCGGGCTCTTGAAGGCGATGCCGTCATCACCCGAGCAAATCTTGCCCACTATCTTGTGTATACAGGCTATGCGGCTTCTATCAAAGAAGTCTTTGATAAATATCTTTCTCCCGGTATGCCTTTTTATGTCCCGAAAACCGGCGTGACCCCAAAAGACGCCGTTCGTACCATTTGCGACGACGGTGGTGTAGCCATTCTGGCCCATCCCCTTCTTTATGGTTTCACTCCGGCTCAGCTTGACACCTGCATTGAAGACTTAAAAAGCTATGGTCTGCGTGGCATAGAAACCTACTACAGCACTTACTCTCCGGCAGATGAACGAAATATGAAACGACTGGCAGACCGGCACCAATTACTCTGGTCCGGTGGTTCTGACTTTCACGGTTCCGTAAAACCCCACATCCGGATTGGAAAGGGCATAGGAAATCTGGTCATTCCTTATGATGTATTGGAAAAATTGCGGCCATAAAACGACACATCCTATTTTTCAATCTCAGCTGTCTCAATAATGAATTTTACGCTGCCCGTCTGGTTTTCCCGGATTCCGGCAAAATTGTCATACCGGCTATCCGCTTCTTTTAAAGCCCGAATGCGTGTCAGGATGTTTTCAAGATCCCTGCCTGCCAAATCACCGAGACTTTGTATACCTTCCTCATCAAAGGCCGCGACACCTTCTTTCAAAGTCAGAGCACCCTGAGTTAATGTGCTGAAACCGGTATTTAAGGACTCTCCTGCCGTCGTCAGTTCGGAAGCACCGTTGCTAAGTGCGGCAGCCCCTTCATAGAGCTGTGCAATGCCTTCGTTAAACGTCGTAATGCCTTCTGTGTGCTGTCTGCTTCCGGTTTCCAACTGGGCTACGCTGGATTTCATTGTTTCCAATGCACTGCCCATAGCGGCAAATTTTTCCTTCACACCGGACAGGCTGTCCGAATAGGATTTGAGAATTTCCAGTTTGGCTGTCATGTCACTGACCACCCCTTCGATTCCGGCAGCATTAACCGTCAGCTCCGGCACCTCAAAATCCGGAATTCTGGCAAGCTTTTCGGCGGCAGCATCAACATATCCCTGAGCTTCAGAGGCTGTACCGCTCACATCAATACCACCGACAACTGCTGCCCGAATCCCCGCCTTTTCCTCTGCGGAAAGCTGTTCATCCGGAATCGCTGCAAGCGCCGCATCCAGCGCACTGCCTGCTCCCTTGCCGATGCATTGGCGGCTGCCTCCATGTCGGATAAATTCACTAACGATAAATTGTTCTGTGCCGCCCCAATATTTTCCCTGACAGCCGTAACATAGGCCGATGCATTTTCTGTAAAGGCCTGCATCTGAGTCAGGCTTTCCTGAATGGATGTTAAAAGTCCGGCAAGTTTCTCGCCATCCATTGCCAGTGCTTTGGCTGCTTCAGTAACAGCCGTATTATCTATTCCTTCTTCCGTCGGCAGGCATATGCTCCATTCAGGCTTTCCAGCCCGCTCTGTAGCGCCTCTGCTCTGGTTTTTAAAGCTTCTTTATTTTCATTCAAGGTCGCCAATCCTTCTGTCAGTGCATTCGAGCCATCCTTTACCGCACCAACACCCTTGATATACTTGGCCATATAGGTTTCAAAAGTCTTCATTCCTGAAAAAAATTCGGATGTGCCGCTGACGAGCTGGCCGGAAGCATCGGTAAGCGCCCCCATATCATCAATCAGCTCATTCACATCGTTCAGGTCCTCCGTATCCATATCAGCAAAAACTCCCGGTGTAACCACAGTGGCTGTAAATTCCAATTCAAATTCGGACGCATCCGCTGTGATTTCCACATATTCTGGCACAGATATATCCTCCGTTGGACCATAACTTTCCAGTTTCAAACTGGCAGCCAGCCCCGGACTGGCATAGCCGATCACAATATTATCATCTCCACTGGTCATCACCTTTCCATTGGATACCTTAATATTTGAAAATGTATCCGAAGGCAGAAACATCACAGACATCAAAACAAAAGGCGTCTGCACATCCACCGTCTTGCCACCCACCGTCACCGTCTCGGAGGTATGATTTTCATAGTCATGACCACCCGTAAAACGGGTGGCTTGTTCCAGGGCTATAAGCCCATGATACTAGGCCAGCGTCTCAAGGCGCTAGCTTTCTCTTTCGACTGTGGGAATTCTGCTTACGCATTTTTCCCACAGCTCCGTTCAAGCCATACTGCTCTTGACTCGTCGCCACCCCTTAAGGGGTATTGATACTACTTAGCCTTAACCCTTAAAAGGGTCTTCATATTCTTTCACGCTTAACTTATCCATTGCAATATCATGCTTTTCCTGCTCCTGGATATATTTCCTGATAGTGGCTTCATTTAATCCCACTGTACTAACATAATATCCCTCTGCCCAGAAATGCCGATTTCCAA